>NZ_JAIVAH010000024.1 GCF_020171745.1 Prescottella equi | reverse complement strand
TTCTCGAAGTCGGCCGGGGTGAGGACCTCGGACTCGTCGATGTAGTCGACACCGAGGGACTGCAGGATCTGGGCCTCGACGAAGTGGCCGATGCGGGCCTTGGCCATGACCGGGATGGACACGGCCGAGATGATGCTGTCGATCATGTCCGGGTCCGACATGCGCGAGACGCCGCCCTGGGCGCGGATGTCGGCGGGCACACGCTCGAGAGCCATGACCGCGACGGCGCCGGCGTCCTCGGCGATCTTGGCCTGCTCGGCGGTGACCACGTCCATGATGACGCCGCCCTTGAGCATCTCGGCCATGCCCCGCTTGACGCGTGCCGTGCCGGTAGTGGGGGTGGTGTCGGGGGTGCTCACAGCAAACTCCTGGGTTCTCGCCGGCTTCGGGAAAGTATCTGACACGCCGGGACCAGTTCAGCCCACCTCGGACTCGCACTGCCGCAGCGCGTGGCCAATTCTATGACGACGCCCCGACCCGCCCCATAGCCAGTGCCCCATACCTGGCCTGTTGTGGCGACCGTCATAGGACGACGCTCCTCGGGAACACACCTCAGCGGATCGCGCGAACCTCGGGTTCGTCGAGCCGGACCACCGCCACATTGGCCTCGTCGAGCAGCTCGGGCAGGTCCTGCGGGTACACGGCCTCGCCGCCGCTCTGGATGACCCGGATCTCGGCCGCGGTACACCACCGGTGCTCGATGATCGTGCGCTGCTCGAGTTCGGTGAAGCCTCCGCGATGCGGGACGAACTCCTCGGTCCGGACCGCGAAGAACAGTTCCTCCGATCGGATCAGTTCGCCGGCGAACGGGAAGATGGCCACCCGGCGCCACAACGGCCCCCGCAGCGCATCGGGCTCGACCGTGAGACCGGTCTCCTCGTGAATCTCGCGAACCGCGGCGGCGCGAAGGGTCTCCCCCGACTCGACGGCACCACCGATCGTGAACCAGAACGCCGTGTCGGGCTTCTCCGGATCGCGGCCGCGCACCAGCAACACCCGGCCGCGATCGTCGAGCATCACGACGCGAGCCGACGTCCGGACCTCGTCGAGTTGCAGGCCCGACGGCTCCGACCGTTCCGCGATCTCGAAGTATGTCGGCAGTGGCGCCGTGCCGCCCAGGTGCAGCCATCGGACCGGCCGCCGGGTCCGCAACGCGAGAGTGTCGCGCACCGCGTCGTTGTGGAACCGCCGTGCGATCAGTACGCGCGCCTCGGCATCCGCCAGTTCGGCTACCAACTGCGGTGGAAGCGCATGGGGATCGAGGGTCGCCAGGGCGCCCGAGAGCGCATTCTCCGCCGATTCCCGCTGCGTTCGCTCGGCACGCTCGGCCTGGCCCGCGAGCGTCGACAGACGCCTGCTCTCGGCGGGCGTCGACGCCATCGCCGCCGCGATCGCCCGGACGACGACCGCCCTGCGCGCCAACGCAGCATCGAGCGCCTGCCACGACAGATCGGAGCGAACGTGCAGGCGGTCCAGGCGGTTCGCCGTGCCGTACGCCCACGCCCCCACGACAGCGACGACGGCCGCGATCAACGCGAGGACCAGGATGGTCATAGCCGAGAAGGTCACGAACGCACCTCACGCACACCGGTCGAGCCGACGGTCACCGTCTCGTACACCCGCAGGATCTGCTCGGCCACCACCGGCCAGTCGTACTCGCCCACGACGACACTCGCAACGTCCGTCAGGGAGCGTCGACGGTCCTCGTCACCGAGCACGGAATCGATCGCGGCTGCGAGCGCCACCGAATCACCGATCGGGACGAGCAGACCCGCGGTGCCGTCGCGCAGAACGCGGCGGAACGCGTCGAGTTCGCTCGCGACGACGGGAGCTCCCGCCGCCATCGCCTCGACGAGCACGATTCCGAAGCTCTCGCCGCCCAAGTTGGGCGCGCAGTACACGTCGGCGCTGCGCAATGCCGACGCCTTCTCCGCGTCGCTCACCTGACCGAGGAGGCGCAGATGTCCGGCGTGGCGTCCGGCCTCCTTGCGGAGCTTCTCCTCGTCGCCGCGCCCGACCACGAGGATCTCGAGGTCCGGGTACTTCTCGACCAGCGCGGGCAGCGCGCCGAGCAGCACCGCCATGCCCTTGCGCGGTTCGTCGTAGCGGCCCAGGAACAGCACCGTCCGTCCGGGCCGCGGGTATCCGGGCAGTGGCGCGGCGTTCGCGAACGCCGGCACGTCGACGCCGTTGGGAATTTCCACGGCATCCGAGCCCAGGGATTCGACCTGCCACCGTCGGGCCAGTTCCGAAACCGCGATGCGGCCACTGATCTTCTCGAGGTACGGCTGGAGGACGCCCTGGAAGGTGCTGAGCACCAGCGACTTCGTGGTCGACGTGTGGAAAGTCGCGACGATCGGCCCCTCCGCGATCTTCATCGCGAGCATCGACAGGCTCGGCGCGTTCGGCTCGTGGATGTGCAGCACGTCGAAGTCGTTGTCGGCGATCCACCTCCGCACCCGCGAGTACGAGACGGGCCCGAACGTCAGCCGCGCGACCGATCCGTTGTAGGGAATCGCGACCGCACGGCCCGCCGAGACGACGAAGTCCGGCAGTTCCGTGCCCTCGGACGCCGGCGCCAGCACGCTCACCTTGTGTCCGCGCTCGATGAAGACCTGGGCGAGTTCGACGACATGCGCCTGCACACCGCCCGGCACGTCGAAGGAGTACGGGCAGACCATTCCGATCTTCATCGCGACTCCATGCGGGCACGACGAGACTCGGAGAGATCGTCGAGCCACAACGGCTGGAGCATGTGCCAGTCCGCGGGATGGGCGGCGATGTTGGCGGCGAATCGGTCGGCCAGCGCCTGCGTGGCGCCGTCGACCCCGACCGAGACGTCGATCGGGGGATCGACCGAGAAACCCCAGCCGCCGTCGGTGAACCAGCAGTGCACGGGCAGCAGCGCCGCGCCGGTTTCGATCGCGAGTTTGGCCGGGCCCGCAGGCATCCGGGTGGGCTCACCGAAGAAGGTGACCGGCACGCCCCTGGCCGCCAGGTCACGTTCACCCAGCAGGCACACGACCTTGTTGTCGCGCAGGCGTGTCGCGAGTGCCCCGAACGGCGGCGTCTCGCCACCGCTGAGCGGGAAGATCTCGAATCCGAGACCTTCCCGGTAGTCGACGAAACGCTGGTACAGCGACTCCGGCTTCAGCCGTTCGGCGACGGTCGACAGGCCGCCCCAGTTCTGGGTGCACCACACGCCGGCCATGTCCCAGTTCCCGCTGTGCGGCAACGCCAGGACCGCGCCCTTGCCCTCGGCCATCGCTCGTTCGAGGTACTCCTGCCCCTCGACACTCGAATCGATCGCCGCGGCGGTCGCCACCAGATCCATCGCCGGAAGACGGAAGGCCTCGCGCCAATATCGGGCGTACGACCGCAACGAATCCCGGATCAGGTCGTCCGGCACGTCCTCCGGAGCGACCGCCAACACGCGGGCGAGATTGCGCCGCAACTGCTGCGGTCCGCCGTGGTGGCGTGCAGCGAAATCCGCACCCGCATCGAAGATCGAGACGGCCAGCCGTTCGGGCAGCGCCCGAACCACCCGCCACCCGGCCGCGTAACCGAGGTCGGCAGCCCGCTCGGAGAGACTCACGACGACCCCTCCCCCGCACCGCGGGTCTGCTCGTCGTTCTTCGGCGCGATCGGCAGCAGGTCACGCGCACCCGCGGAGTTGCGCACCGCGAGGACTCGCTGGAACACCGTGACGATGCTCGCGGCGGCCAGGATCCACATCGCGACGTAGACCGCCCAGTGCAGCCACGCGATGTCGAAATGTCCTGCGATACCGGTCAGCCCAGCGCCCACGAGGACGATGATCAGCCGGTCCGGCCGCTCGATGAGGCCACCGTCCGCGGACAGACCGCTCGCCTCGGCACGGGCCTTGGCATACGAGATCACCTGCGAGCTCACGAGACAGATCAGGGTCGCGATAAACAGGCTCTTGCTGTTCTCGTGGTAGACGGCCCACCACGCGAGTCCCGAGAAGATGGCTCCGTCGGCGATCCGGTCGCACGTCGCGTCGAGCACTGCGCCGTAACGCGTTCCGCCCCCACGCGCGCGGGCCATCGCCCCGTCGAGCATGTCGAACATGACGAAGAACCAGATGAACATGGTTCCCCAGAACAAATGGCCGGAAGGGAACAGGGTCAGTGCGCCCGCGATGCTGGCGACCGTGCCGATCACCGTCACCGCGTCGGGTGTGAGCCCCGTCTTCACCAGCGCCTTGCCCATCGGCGCCGTCACCTTGGACACCGACGCACGCCCGAAGAAACTCAGCATCCCTCTCCCCCCTTTCGCGACCTACGGCGGTACCGCGCCCCAGCGGACCCCGCATCCGATCCTGCCATGCGATTTCCCCGCCGGCCCTTGGCGATCACTCGTCCCAGGCCCCCGCAAGCAATGCCCGTGTCTCGCGCAGCAACTGAGGCATCACCTTCGCGCCCCCCAGGACCGTGATGAAGTTCGCGTCGCCACCCCACCGCGGCACGATGTGCTGGTGCAGGTGTTCGGCGAGCGAACCGCCCGCCGCCGCACCGAGGTTGAGACCCACGTTGAACCCGTCCGGATTCGACACGCGCTTGATCACCCGGATCGCCCGCTGCGTGAACGCCATCAACTCGGCGCTCTCCGCCGGCGTGAGATCCTCGAGCGCCGCGACCCGGCGGTACGGCACCACCATCAGGTGGCCCGGGTTGTACGGGTACAGGTTCAGAACCGCGTACACCGCTTCGCCACGCGCGACGATCAGGCCTTCCTCATCGCTCATCTTCGGGATCTCGGTGAAGGGTCCCTCACTCGACTTCGACGCCTTGGGCGCCTCCGCGATGTACGACATCCGGTGCGGCGACCACAGTCGCTGCAACCGGTCCGGATCACCCGGACCTGTATCGACGAGTGTGCCGTTGTCCGTGTTGCCGTTCGCCTGGTCGGTCACTGCGCATCACCCACGAGTTCTGCTGTGGGCGAGGCGTTCTCGCGACGACCGATCCACGCCACGATCGTCTCGACCGCATCCGCGACCGGAACGCCGTTGACCTGGGTGCCGTCGCGGAAGCGGAAGCTGACCGCGCCCGCCTCGACGTCCCGCTCGCCCGCGAGCAACATGAACGGAACCTTCTGGGTGGTGTGGTTCCGGATCTTCTTCTGCATGCGATCGTCGCTGACGTCCACGTCGGCGCGCACGCCGGCGGCCTTGAGCTGCTTGACGACGTCGAACAGGTGATCCTCGAACGCCTCGGCGACCGGGATGCCGACCACCTGGACGGGCGCGAGCCAGGCCGGGAACGCGCCCGCGTAGTGCTCGGTGAGGACACCGAAGAACCGCTCGATCGAGCCGAACAGCGCGCGGTGGATCATGACCGGACGCTGCTTGGTGCCGTCGCTGCCGGTGTACTCGAGGTCGAACCGCTCGGGCAGGTTGAAGTCGAGCTGGATCGTCGACATCTGCCAGCTGCGACCCAGCGCGTCCTGCACCTGCACCGAGATCTTGGGGCCGTAGAACGCGGCTCCGCCCGGGTCCGGCACCAGGTTCAGGCCGGACGCCTCGCCGACCTCGCGCAGCGTCTCGGTGGCTTCCTCCCACAGCGCGTCGTCGCCCACGAACTTGTCGGGGTTCTTGGTCGACAACTCGAGGTAGAAGTCGTCGAGGCCGTAGTCCTTGAGCAGGCCGAGCACGAACTTCAGCGTCGTGGTCAGCTCGTCGCGCATCTGCTCCTTGGTGCAGTAGATGTGCGCGTCGTCCTGCGTCATGCCGCGGACTCGGGTGAGTCCGTGCACGACGCCGGACTTCTCGTAGCGGTATACCGAGCCGAACTCGAACAGCCGCAGCGGCAGCTCACGGTAGGAACGGCCGCGGGATCCGAACACGAGGTTGTGCATCGGGCAGTTCATCGGCTTGAGGTAGTAGTCCTGGCCCGGCTTGCGGACCGTGCCGTCCTCGTTCAGCTCCTCGTCGATGTGCATCGCCGGGAACATGCCGTCCTTGTACCAGTCCAGGTGACCGGAGACCTCGTACAGATGTCCCTTGGTGATGTGCGGCGAGTAGACGAACTCGTAGCCCTCCTCGACGTGCCGCTTGCGGGAGTAGTTCTCCATCTCCTGGCGGATGATGCCGCCCTTGGGATGGAACACCGGCAGGCCCGAGCCCAGCGCGTCCGGGAACGAGAACAGATCGAGTTCGGCGCCCACCTTGCGGTGGTCGCGGCGCTCGGCCTCGGCCAGCAGCTCGAGATGCTTGTCGAGCGCTTCGGTCGACTCCCACGCGGTGCCGTAGATGCGCTGCAGGTCCTCGCGGCTCTGATCGCCGCGCCAGTACGCCGCGGAGCTGCGGGTGATCTTGAACGCCGGGATGTACTTGGTGGTCGGGATGTGCGGACCGCGACACAGGTCCTTCCAGATCACCTCGCCGGTGCGCGGGTTGAGGTTGTCGTAGATCGTCAGCTCGCCGCCGCCGACCTCCATGACCTCGGGATCGTCGATGCCCGACTTGTCGTCGATGAGCTCGAGCTTGAACGGCTCGTTCGCGAGTTCGGTGCGGGCGTCGTCCAGATCGTCGACGACGCGGCGCGAGAAGCGCTGCGCGTCCTTGACGATCTTCTTCATCCGCTTCTCGAGCTTCGCCAGATCCTCCGGAGTGAACGGGCGCTCCACCTGGAAGTCGTAGTAGAAGCCGTCCTTGATCGGCGGACCGATGCCCAGTTTCGCCTCGGGGAACTCCTGCTGAACGGCCTGCGCCAGCACGTGGGCGGCCGAGTGCCGGATCACGCTGCGTCCGTCCTCGGTGTCGGCGGCGACGGCCTCGACCTCGACGTCGACGTCCGGCGTCCACGACAGATCCTTGAGGTTGCCTTCGGCATCACGGACGACGACGACCGCGTCGGGGCCCTTGCCGGGCAGCCCTGCGTCGCGCACCGCCGTGCCCGCAGTAGTCCCGGCGGGCACTTGGATGCGTGCGGCGGGGGTAACGGATGCGGGCGTGGTCACGGCGATGCGCTCCTAGGTATGAGGGTGCGCCCCCGGATAAGGGGCGATCCCATGTTATCGGCACGGCCGATCAACCCGTGGAACCGTCCCGCGGCCCGGCTGCTCGAGCGCTACAGCGGGCTCTCCAACCACGACTGTTCGAGGCCCACCCAACCACCGATCAATCCGAACGTCCCGAGGATCCACAGGGTCGCGAGCACGACGACGGTGGTGAACAGCAGCCCGAGGCCCTTGACGAAGGTGGACTGGTGGGAGAACCAGATCATGAACCGGTCGTAGCGGGCCCGGACCCAGTGGAGGAGCCGGTAGGCCCACGCGAACTCGGAGGCCAGGATGCCCAGCCCGGCGAACACGATCAGCCATCCCGGTCCGGGATACGGAATCGCCGCGATTCCGGCGGCGAGAACCAGAGCGCCGACGATCCCGACACCGATCCGGTAGACGAGATTCAACGTGGTGTTTCCGGCGATCCGCCGCCGCCACCGGAGCCATCGGTTCTCGGCTTCCTCGATCGGGTGGAATCCGTCGTGGTCGGACGCCGCCTCCAGCTCGCCGTCGTGCACCGGCTTGCTCACCGCCTGACCATCCATGCTTCTTCTACCCGCCGTCGCGTCGTCGTCCGCGCCGGTTCGCGCACCGGCGTACTTCGAGCGTACCGACGCTCGTACGCCTGCCGGCGCGGTGATTCGGGCGAAGCGGACTCCCCGGCATGCCCGTTCGGCAATAGTGAGCCGATGCCAACGATCAAGACGAAACGCGCCATCGCGACAGCCGCCGCGGCCGGCGGCCTGCTGGTCCTGACCGCCTGCGGCTCAGGATCGCCCGACGCCTCGGGCGGCCAACCGACGGGGATCAGCTCCCAGGGCACCGGCAAGGTCACGGGCACTCCCGACACCCTGACGGTCGTCCTCGGCGTGCAGACCCAGGCGCCCGAAGCGCAGGCCGCGCTGCAGGACAACTCGCAGACGGCCACCGCCCTGATCGACACCCTGAAGAGCAAGGGTGTCGCCGCCGAGGACATCCGGACCAGCGAACTGTCGGTCAATCCAACCTGGGAACAGAGCGGCAGGATCAACGGCTATCAGGTCTCCAACCAGGTGACCGCGACGCTGCACGACATATCCCAGGCCGGCGCGGTCATCGACGCGGCCGCCGCCGCCACCGGCGACGCCATTCGGGTGCAGCAGACGAGCTTCTCCATCTCCGACGACGGCGACCTGCGTGCCGAGGCGCGCGGTCGGGCGGTCCAGCAGGCCCAGGACCAGGCTCGGCAAATGGCGGACGCGGCCGGCGTGAAACTCGGGAAGGTGCGCTCGATCGTCGAGGTACCGCCGCAGGCACAGGGTGCGCAGAACCCGAACATGATGCGCAGCCCCAACGCCATGGCGTTCGATGCCGTACCGCTCGAGGCGGGCTCGCAGGAACTGACCGTGAACGTCGCGGTGACCTACGACATCGACTGATCCCCGCACGCGCTCGGACCTGCAACGAGCCGCGGGAACGAGAAAGGCCCCGTCCGCAATGCGGACGGGGCCTTTCTTCTGTGGTCCCGGCTGGGATCGAACCAGCGACCTTCCCGGTGTGAACGGGACGCTCTTCCACTGAGCCACGGGACCGAACCGCGCCGAATGCTCGCGGTCGAACGAGACGAAACACTAACACGCACTCGCGCCGAACACGAATCACCTGGTTGTCATTCATTTCGACGGCGCCAGGGCGGCCGCTGCCCGCCCGGCCGGAAGCCGGCCTCGACACCTCACGCGGCACTCCTCACGCACGCCCGCACACGTACACGCGCACGTGCAGGGGGAACTCCGGGCACCTCCTGCCCCCCCATTTCCCGGGCGGAGCGCACCCGCGGGATTCACCGAGGACGCCAGGCCGCCCCGCTTGACGGGACGACTCGTCGGTCCCTGGAAGTGGAACGCCTCGAGTGGGGCGCCTTCGAGAAGCCGGCCGACGCTCGCTCCCCGCGACCCGTCTCCCGGCAGCACCTCGCCCCTGGACTCCCGCGGAGTTCCGCCAGGAGGGCCCTCCGGAAGCCGTGGAGGGCGGATTTCGACGCGACAGGTCGGTTATCGCTCAGATCCATCGCGGAAACACCCTCGCGCAGAGCCCTGAAGATCCCCGTTTTCCGCTCTGACCTCGCGATTTGTGCCTTTCTCAAATGGTCCGCTAATGTTCTCACCGCACCGGGAAAGCGGAAACGCCGAACCGGAGCAGCACCGGAGAGGCCGAAACGCCCCACCGGAGCGAAATGCGGATGTAGCGCAGCTGGTAGCGCATCACCTTGCCAAGGTGAGGGTCGCGGGTTCGAATCCCGTCATCCGCTCGAGAGGTTGGACTCGACCTTTTATGGTGGAGTGGCCGAGTGGTGAGGCAACGGCCTGCAAAGCCGTGCACACGGGTTCGATTCCCGTCTCCACCTCGCGCGATTAGCTCAGCGGGAGAGCGCTTCCCTGACACGGAAGAGGTCACTGGTTCAATCCCAGTATCGCGCACCAAGTTTCGAGGCAGTATGCTGCTGAGGAACTTGAGTGTTACAACATGCGGATGTAGCGCAGCTGGTAGCGCATCACCTTGCCAAGGTGAGGGTCGCGGGTTCGAATCCCGTCATCCGCTCCAAGATCGGCCCCCGGGCCGGTCGGAGGGTCCCGATCACTCGGGGCCTTCGATCAAGTCCCGCGCGATTAGCTCAGCGGGAGAGCGCTTCCCTGACACGGAAGAGGTCACTGGTTCAATCCCAGTATCGCGCACCACCGAAAAGAGGCACCTCCCCCACGGAGGTGCCTCTTTTCGTATGTGACGCCGGATTCGTCGGCTGCGCCCGACTCGAACATGAGGAATCCCTCAGGTATCGTCGTCCGTACCATCCCCCCGATGGTGCGGAGCCCCAGCCATGACCCCCCATCCACGGCTGGGGCTCATCCAATTCCGGATCACCTAGGGGGCACCGGGCTCAGGAATCCTTCCTCGCCGCGAGCATCTGCTGGAACCACCGATACGAATCCTTCGGGGTCCGCACGAGTGTGTCGTAGTCCACATGCACCAGGCCGAACCGCTCCTGGTAACCGGCGGCCCACTCGAAGTTGTCGAGGATCGACCACACGAAGTACCCACGGACGTCGACGCCGGCATCCATCGCCGCGCGGACCGCGGTGAGATGGTCGGCGTGATAGGCGATGCGACGCTCGTCACGCACGCGGCCTGCCGAGTCCGGGTCCGGATCGTGGAACGAGCATCCGCTCTCCGTGATGTACACCGGCGGAAGTGCCGCGCCGAACCTGTCCCGGAAGATCGTCAGGATCTCGGTCAGTCCGTCGGGGACGATCGGCCACCCGAAATCGGTCTTCGGGTATCCCTCGAGTGCGACCGGCGCGAACGGCATGCCCGGGGGCAGGTCGACCTCGAGCACACCCTCCGAGCCTTCCCCCTCCTTCGGGGCACCGATCACGGTCGGCTCGTAGTAGTTGATCCCGAACCAGTCCAGTGGTTGCGCGATGACCGCCAGGTCGTCGTCGACCGGTCCGGTGAGCAGTGCCGCGAGTTCGTCCGCGGGGTACTTGCCCAGCAGCACCGGGTCGGCGAACGTCCAGTTGACGATGTGGTCGTAGATGTCCGCTGCCTCGACATCCGCTTCGGCGTCGGTCGCGGCATGCACCGGCGCATGATTCGACGCGATCCCGATGTTCGAACAGCCTGCAGAGCGCAGCGCCTGCACCGACAGTCCGTGTCCGAGCAGCTGGTGGTGCGCGGCCTGCAGAGCGCCGAACCCGAGTTCGAGTCCCGGCGCGTGGACACCGAGCGCGTGGCCGTAGAGGGTGTGGACGACCGGTTCGTTGAGCGGCATCCACATACCGACCCGGTCACCGAGCCGCTCCCCCACGATCGCCGCGTACTCGGCCAACCGATACGACGTCTCGCGGTTCAGCCAGCCGCCGGCGTCCTGCAACGCCTGCGGCAGATCCCAGTGGAACAGCGTGACCGCCGGAGCGATGCCGGAATTGCACAGTTCGTCGATCAACCGGTCGTAGAAGTCGAGCCCGGCCGCGTTCACCGCACCCTTGCCGTCCGGCTGGATCCGGGGCCACGCCACCGACAGCCGGTAGGAGTCGATGCCGAGATCGCGCATGAGCGCGACGTCCTCGCGGTAGCGGTGGTAGTGGTCGATCGCGATGTCGCCGGTCTCACCTCGGACGACTTTCCCTGGGATCGAACAGAACTCGTCCCAGATCGAACGGCCCCTGCCGTCCTCGCCGACCGCCCCCTCGACCTGGTATGCCGCTGCCGCGACACCGAAAACGAAGTCGCCGGGAAACTCTGGAAACGAATGCTCTGCCGCCATGATGAGCAGTGAAGCAGAGAACGCCACGAAACGGAGCTGATTGTTGGACACTCGTTCAGTGATTCGAAACACGAAAACCCTTAGTGGGGCGAGAGTCTCGGCGGCTGTCGCGTTCGGCTTGCAGGGGTTCCTGCTGGCCGTGCTGCTCACCCAGCTTCCGCAGTTCAAGGACGACCTCGGCTTCAGCGACACCCTCGTCGCCGTGACCGTCGTCGGTATCTCGATCGTCGCCGGCGTGGGCAGCGTCCTGGCCGAGCAACTCGCGAAGGCCACCTCGAGCCGGACGACGCTGCGTACAGGCCTGTTCGTCATCGCGGTCGGCGGTGCGGTCATCGCGCTAGCGACGTCGACACCGGCCTTCCTCGCGGCGTTCGCGCTGTACGGCATCGGGCTCGGCATCGTGGACGCGGCCGCCAACATGCAGGCGGTGTCCATTCAGCACGCCTACGGCCGGGTCATCCTCTCGTCGTTCCACGCGTCGTGGAGCGTCGGCGCAATCGTCGGCGCCGGCTATGTCGCGGCATGCTCGGCACTCGACCTGTCGGTCGAGCTCTCCGTCCTCGTCGGCGCCGCACTGGTGGCCGCGATCTGCGCGGGGATCGGACCGCGCCTGCTGCGCACCGGGCACGAACGTGCCGCGACGTCGGTGACCGCACCGCTGACCGTGCCGTTGCGCCCGTTCCTGGCGCTCGGCATCGCGATGATGCTCTTCTACGCGATCGACTTCGGTATCGGCACCTACTCGCCGCTGTATCTCAAGGAGGTCCTGCTCTCCGATGCCGGGACAGCGGCCCTCGCGATGGGCGCGTACCAGGTGACCGCGCTGATCTCGCGCCTCACCGGCGACTACTGGGTGCGCCGGTTCGGTGAGATCGCGGTCGTCCGAGTCGGTGCCGCGATCAGCGTGGCCGGTCTGCTGGTCGCAGTCCTGGCGCCCTCCCCCGCGGTGGCGATCGCCGGATTCTTCATCGTCGGCCTCGGTGCCCCCGTCATCGCGCCGCTCAGCTTCAGTGCCGCCGGACGACTGGCGCCACCCGATCAGACCGACGCCGTGATCGCTCGCATCAACCTGTTCAACTACGCGGGCACGGTGATCGCCGGCGGCGTCATCGGCGGGATCGCGGCGCTGTCCGACCTCCGGATCGGGTTCGTGGCGCCACTGTTGTTCGCGGTCGCGTTGTTCCTGCTCGCGCCCGCTTTCGCCCCGACGCGTTCCCGGTCCGGCGACGCCGAGACCGAGTCCGCGCCCACCGGCGCGTGACCGGAGCCGTCCCGGAAAGTGGTGTACTTACCGGGACGGACCCGACGGACCCGAGGTGAAGCTGTGACGATTTCCGTGGACCGCGCCGGACTGTGGGACGCAGAGGCGCTCGCCGACGTCGCCGCGGTGACCTTCCCGCTCGCGTGCCCCCCGCACGCCACCAAGGAGGACATCGCGGCGTTCATCGACGAGGTGCTCTCCGCCGAGAAGTTCAGCGAATACCTGACCGACCCGTCGCGCACGGTCCTCAAGGCGACCACGGGCGGGGAGATCGTCGGCTACGTGATGCTCGTCGACGGAACACCAGAGGACGACGACATCCGGTCCGCGCTGTCGCTGCGCCCGACGACGGAGATCAGCAAGCTGTACGTGCTGCCGGACCGGCACGGTTCGGGCGTCTCCGTGGCGCTGATGGATGCGGCGGTCGATCATGCCCGCAACGCGAACTGCGCCGGCGTGTGGCTCGGCGTCAACCAGGAGAACGAGCGGGCGCAGCGGTTCTACGTCAAGAACGGATTCGAGAAGGTCGGGACCAAGACCTTCCGGGTGGGCGCCCAGACCCACCACGACTTCGTGATGCAGCGCAGCCTCTGACGGCCGCGCCGCATCACGAAGGTTCGATCAGGCCGCGACCTCGAAACGCGAGAGCGCGAGCAGGCGCGACGTCGCGCGCAGGTACTTCTTCTTGTAGCCGCCGGCCAACATTTCCGGGGTGAAGATCTCGTCGAGCTTCGCGCCCGACACCGTGACCGGGATGCTGGCGTCGTACAGACGGTCGGCGAGGACCACCAGGCGCAGCGCGACCGACTGGTCGGAGGCCGGATGGACACCCTTGATGAACACCGCGGGAATGCCCTCGATCAACTTGCCGTAGCGCGAGGGGTGCAGCGTGCTCAGGTGCGCGCACAGCTCGTCGAAGTCATCGAGCGTTGCCCCGTCGATCGCGTCGGCGCGCTCGATCAGATCGGCGTCGTCGGTCGGCTCGGGGGCCGGCGGCAGGTCGCGGTGGCGGTAGTCCGGACCGTCGACGCGGATGGTCTCGAAGATCGAACCGAGCTTCTTGATCTCACGCAGGAAGTCCTGCGCCGCGAAGCGGCCCTCGCCCAGCTGACCGGGCAGGGTGTTCGACGTCGCGACGATCGACACGCCGCGCGCCGACAGTTCGGTCAGCAGACGTGAGACGAGCATCGTGTCGCCCGGATCGTCGAGCTCGAACTCGTCGATGCACAGCACGCTGTGCGAGGACAGTTCCTCGACGGCCTTGTTGAACCCGAGAGCACCGACGACGTGCGTCAGCTCGACGAACGTGCCGAACGCCTTGGGCGACGGCGAGCTGTGGAAGATCGAGGCGAGCAGGTGGGTCTTGCCGACACCGAAGCCGCCGTCGAGGTACAGACCGGCACCGGTGGACGGCGCCTTCTTGCCGAACAGTCCACGGCGTCCACCACTCCGGATCTTGGCGACCTTGCCCGAGAACTCCTCGGCCTTGGCGACCGCGGCGGCCTGGCTCGGCTCCTTCGGATCGGGAATGTAGGACGCGAAACTGACCTCGTCGAACATCGCCGGGGGCACCATCTGAGCAACCAATTGATCGGCCGGCACCACCGGATTGCGATCGACAAGACGTGCATGCATGCACTGAGCGTATCGACGTGCTGTGATCGAACACGTGCACCGTCTCGATATTGCGACCTACCTCACACGGGATGAAGGCAGCAGCGCGCGGCCGCCGGAGCTGAGCGACGACGACCTCCGTTCACTGTACGGATATCCGGACCAACTCGGCAGCCCTTGGATCCGCGCCAATTTCGTCGCGAGCGTCGACGGCGCCGTGTCCGTCGACGGTGTCAGCGCCGGACTCGGCACGCCCGCCGACAAGCGCGTGTTCACGGTGCTGCGCGAACTCGCCGACGTCATCGTGGTCGGCGCGGGCACCGCACGCAGCGAGAACTACGGGGGCGCCCGCACCGACACCGAGCTGGCCGCTCGACGGGAGCGATCCGGCCTGTCCGCGGTCCCGCCGATCGCGGTCGTCACAGCCGGCGCCCGACTGGATCCCGCATCGCGGCTGTTCACCGACACCACCGTCCCACCGCTGGTCCTGACCTCCGCGGGCGCCGATGCCGCACGCCTGCAGCGCCTTCGCGACGCCGGCGCCGACGTCGAGATCGTCGCCGAGCATGAGGTTCACGGAACGGATCTCGTGCGCGCCCTCGACCGCCGGGGGCTGCGGCGCGTGCTGTGCGAGGGCGGTCCCGGGCTGTTCGGCAACCTCGTCGCCGACGGCGTCGTGAACGAGCTGTGCCTGACGACGTCGCCGTTCCTGGTCGGCGGCGACGCCGGCCGGATCTCACTCTCCCCCACTGCCGTTCCGACGGCGATGACCCGAGGGCACGTGCTGGCCGACGCCGACGGCACGCTACTGACCCGGTGGGTACGGGCGTGACCGGTCACCGACCTGGCAGGCTGTCCGGCATGCGGAGAATCGGGATCGTCGCGATCGTGCTGGCCGTGTGCACCGCGTGCGGCGCGGGACCGTCGATCCGCCCGGACGTCGCGGTCGTCGAGCACGGCAGCGGATCCGCGCCGACGTCGGATTCGACGCCGGACGCGCCCGTGTTGCAGACGCCGACCCGCGATCTGGCGTGGTCCGACTGCACCGCGGCCACACTCACGCGGCTGGGGCTCGGCGCGGGACCCGCCGGTCTCGTCCTCGAATGCGGCAGCTACACCGCGCCGGTAGACCCGAGCGGCCCGGCCTCCGGCGCGATCGAGGTGGGCGCGCTACGCGCGCGGCTCGCCGCGACACCCGCCGATGCCGCCCCGCTCGTGCTCACCTCCGGCTCGGACATCGCGTCGGCGACGACGCTGGCCGCACTCGCCGCAGGCCCTGCGGCGGGCCTGCTCGAGCGGCATCCGATCGTGGCGATCGACCGGCGCGGCACCGGGTCGTCGACGCCGATCGACTGCGGCCGGACGTTCGATCGTCGTGTCCTCGCCGATCTCGGCCAGTCCGGCGGCGGCCCCGCCGACGCCGATCGGGTCGCAGAAGCGAGTCGTCACGCCACCACTGCCTGCACCGACACGCTGCAACCCGCCGAACTCGCCTTCGACACCGGCCATGCGGCGGACGACCTCGAACAGTTGCGCCGCACGTGGCAGGTCGACCGGCTGGGGCTGATCGGCACCGGGAACGGGGCGTCGGTCACGTTGGCGTACGCCGCGCGCTACCCGGACCGCGTCGGGCGGCTCGTGCTGGACTCGCCGCCCGCGACCACCGCGAACGCGGCAACCGTCGGCGAACAGCGCGTGCAGGGGCAGGAGGCCGCACTCACGGCCTTCGCCCGCCGCTGCGCCGCCCTCACCTGCTCCCTCGGCCCCGATCCGACCGCCGCCGTGATCTCGCTGCGCGACAAGGCGGCCACGGGCGGCGTGGGGACGGTGTCGGCGAGCGCGTTGCTCACGACGATCACGGCGTTCCTCGGCTCGCCCCGCAGCGATCAGCCGGACCGGGTCCGGGAGCTGTCCGACGTCCTCGCCGCTGCCGGGTCCGGCGACCCGGCTCCGTTGTCGGGTCTGGTCGCCGCGACCGAAGCGACGGTCGGCACCGACGGCCAGTTCGTCGCCCGGTGCAGCGACGGCCAGCAGTGGCCCGGGCCCGGCCGTGTCCGGGAACTGCAGACCGAGTGGGGCGCCCGCTACCCCACGTTCGGGTCGGATGCGGCCCTCGCCTTGCTGCGGTGTTCGGCATGGCCGACGATGCCCCCGCCGGCGCTGCCGAGCAGCATCCCGATCCCGGTCCTGGTGCTGTCCGGCGCGGCGGACCCGATCGTCGGCAACGCCGGGCTGCCGACCGTGACGGGCACGCTCACGAGCGCGGGCGCGAAGTGGTCCGGCATCTCGTGGGAGGGGTACGGCCATCCGGTGACGACCCATTCGGACTGTGCGCGCCAATTCCTCTCGCGCTACCTCGAATCCGGAGCCCTGCCGCCGAACGCGGGTGTGTGCCCCGCGTGACCGTACGGGGTGGCCGACCCCGACAATCACGGCGGCGGTGTACCGTGCCGTAGTGTTCCTTCGACGATTCGAGCCGCGTACGGGCCGCACCACCGCCGAGGTCATCAATTTCGTCATGTGGCCTCTGGCCGTCATGACCGTGATCCACCGGATAGTCGTCAAGGCTGTCAACGGTTCGATCACCGACGACTACGCGCCGGTCTACAACGCGGCACTGGCCTTCCTGAATCGTCAGGACGTCTACACCGCCAACTTCAACTCGGTGGACCCGCACTACCTCTACCCCCCGAGCGGCACCATGTTGCTCGCGCCGATCGCGGTCCTCGATCCGGAGAAGTCCCGCTGGCTGTTCATCCTGGCCAACGCGATCGCGGTGATCATCGCGCTGTTCGTCCTGCTGAAGATGTTCGACCTCGCGTGGAACTCGATCGCCGCGCCGATCCTGATCTTCGCCGCGTTCTCCACCGAGACGGTGTCGAACACCCTGATCTTCTCGAACATCAACGGCCTCGTCCTGCTCGCCGAGGTGTCTTTCCTCGCGCTGCTGTTGCGCCGCCGGGATCTGTGGGCGGGCACGGCGATCGGACTCACCTTCGCGATCAAGCCGATCCTCGCGCCACTGCTGCTGCTGCCGCTGGTTCGTGGCCAGTGGAAGGTGTTCGTCACCGCGATCGGCATCCCGCTGGTCCTCATGGCGGTGGCGTGGCCCCTGGCCGCCGACCCGATGGCGTATATCGAGCACACGCTGCCGTACCTGTCGGAGTCCCGCGACTACTTCAACAGCGCGATCGTCGGCAACGGCACCTACTTCGGACTGCCGGACGCGATGATCTGGGCACTTCGGATCGCGTTCGCGGCGATGGGCGCCGTGTCGCTGTGGCTGCTGTACCGCTACTACCGCCACGACGAACTGTTCTACGTGACCACGACGGCGGGCCTGCTGATGGTGGGATCGTTCCTGCTGCTGTCGCTGGGACAGATGTACTACTCGATGCTGCTGTTCCCGCTGCTGATGACAGTGGTGCTGCGCAACAGCGTGATGCGGAACTGGCCGGCGTGGCTCGCGGCGTACGGATTCCTCAGCGCCGACGCCTGGTTCTCGACCCGGTTCGTGGAGGAGGGCCGCGCCGTCGAGTACCTCAAGCCCACGTACGGCTGGAGTCTGCTGATCATCGTGATCTTCTCGGTGCTGGTCAATCGCTACTTCACCGCGAAGCGCGAGGGTCGGCTCGACAAGGGGATCGATCCGGACTTCCTGGTCGACGCCGACGGCCGTCCCGACTCCACGGTGCCCGCGAAGGTCTGAGCCGCGGGGCCGGACGTATTAGCGTGGTGCCATGAGTTCCACACAGGATTCCGGCCTGCCCGAACCGAAGTTCCGTCGCAACGACGGCGAGTGGCGCGCGCACCTCACGCCCGAGGAGTACCGCGTCCTCCGGCAGGCGGGCACCGAGCCGCCGCACGTCGGCGAGTACACGGACACCAAGACCGAGGGCGTCTACCGCTGCCGGGCGTGCGGGGCGGAGTTGTTCCGCAGCACCGAGAAGTTCGATTCGCACTGCGGGTGGCCGTCGTTCTTCGACCCGGCCGACTCCGACGCGGTGATTCTGCGCGCCGACGACACGCTGGGCATGCACCGCGTCGAGGTGCTGTGCAGCAACTGTCACAGCCACCTCGGTCACGTCTTCGAGGGTGAGGGCTACCCCACCCCGACCGACCAGCGGTACTGCATCAACAGCATCTCGCTCACGCTGCAGCCGGCCGAGGGAGAGGGATAACCGCTCCGCCCGAACACTGATGCCCCGTCGATCCCGGCGATCGGCGGGGCAGTTTTCCGAAACACTATCTTGCTTACCAAGATAGTGCTATCTTGCTGTGCATGAGTCCTTCGGTCGAGCGCCGCAGCCTGATCCTGCGGGGAGTGCTCGATCTCTGCCTGCTCGCTCTGCTTCAGGAAGAACCCGTCTACGGCTACGAACTCACCGAGCGACTGGCCGAGCGGGACCTACTGGTCGCGGGAGGTTCGTCCTACCCGCTGCTCGCCCGTCTCGAGAAGGCCGGATTGGTCGAATCCGAAAGCCGCCGATCCGATGCGGGGCCGCCACGGAAGTACTACTCGTTGACCGACTACGGCCGGACGGCGCTCGCGGAGGGCACCGCCGAGTGGTTCACCGTGGCCAAGAGTGTCACCGCACTACTGGATCCGATCTCGGAAACCACATCAGGGGAGGAAATTGAATGATCGAGGTAAACAGCGAGCACACGGACCCCTCAGGGCCGGATTCGACTCGGAAGATCCAGCGGGATGCCAGGCGCGTCTGGCGCCGGGCGGCCGTGCGACCCGCCGACCGCCGCGCCCTGCTCACCGAACTGTCGGAAGAACTCGCCGCGGCCGACGCGGACGGACTGCCGGCGAGCGCGGTTGTCGGCGAGGACCCCTCGGCAACGCTGCAGCAGTGGGCCGACGAACGCGGGTTGTCCGGGCGAGCGCTGCGCCTCGGCATCGTCCTGACCGCCGGACTCATCGGCGTCGGTGTCGGTTTCGCATTCCTGGGGGTGATTCTCTACGTGGGATTCACAACGGGTGAACTGCAAATCGAGCCGACGTACCTGATCGTCGGCATGTACGCGGCGGCCGGCCTGCTCGCGTATCTACTAGCGGTCAACTGCACGTTCGTGATGCTGCGCTGGGTAGGTGATCCCCGCTCCGGCAGCACCACGCGGTGGCTCGCCGCCCTCCTGCCCGCCGGCGCCGCGGTCGCGACGGCGGCGGGTGTCGGGGTGGCATATGCCCTCGGGTTCACTACCGAGCCCATCACCTTCGTCACGACGATCGGCGCGGTATGCATCACACTCGCGGCGACGGCGGCCGCGGCCCGCTACTGGGCGACCCGCCCCCGTGCTGCGAGCGAGTTGAGCACGGCGGCAGCCTGATCCGCGCCGTCGACGGTGACGGTGAACTTCGAACCGTCACCGCGGGTCACGCGCAGCGCCTCACCCGGTCGCACGAGTAGTCCGACACCGTCGGGGCCGACCCGGTAGCCGATGCCGCCGTAGCGGTTGATCAGCCCGATCTTCACGACATCCGCGCGGGCGATCTCGTCGAGCGGGATCCGGCGTCGGCCCCCGGTGAGCACATACCTCGTCTCGAGCCCGCGGCCGTCCACCACGACGTGCACGGGCGCGAGCGCGAGCCCCATCAGGATCGCGCCGACGACCGCCGCGACGAGCAGCATCGGCACCGCGTCCTCGGACGCCATCCAGACGGCGGACACGACGATCACGACCGGCACCAGCGCGAGCACCACGGCGAGCCAGCGCGGCATCGACGCCGTGCCCGTCCACACGACGGTCTCGGTGTCGGCGAGATCCATCCGCGCCGCATCCGACGGCGGAGCGACAACGACGGCGCCTACCGGGTCGGGGCGCCCGACCAGCGCGGACCCGACGACCGCAGCGACGACGCCGACGAGAACCGTCGGCACCAGCCACCACCCCGCGAACGATGCCGCGGCGGCGTCGGCGAGCCCGCGCTGGGATTCGAGCATGCCGACCGGCAGGACCGCGACGGCAGTTCCGGTGCCGGAGGCGATCGCCGCCCCGAGTCGGGCCGCCCGCACGTCGCGCCGCGTGAGCAGCAGCAGGATTCCGCCGAGCAGCACTGCGAACGCGAGACCGAGCATCGGCGACCACTGCGCGGCGCTGCTCGAGGCGAATCCGTCCGCCTCCCCGCCGGGCCCGAAGTGCACCGCTACCGGATCGGGCAGGTCTCCGGACCACGCCGCCAGTACCGCGATCGAACCCGCCGCCGCGACAACCGGGATCAGCAACGCACCGGCGAGCCCGCGGACCCACGAAACCGTCTGCGCCTGAATCGAGTCGTTCATGCCATCTCCTTCTTCACCAGATCCAGCAGGTCGGCCGCGCTCATGCCGTGACGTTTCGCCTCCGCGACGAGGCCGCGGACCGCCTCCTGCAACCGACCGCGGATCGAGGCGTCCTCTGCGACCACGGCACCGCGACCACGGCGAAGTTCGATGAGGCCCTCGTCGCGCAGCAGTTGGTATCCGCGGAGCACGGTGTGGATGTTGACGTCCAGCGACGTCGCGAGATCCCGGGCGGACGGCAGCCGCTCCCCGGCCGCGACCGAGCCGTCGGCAATGGCACCGCGCACGGAAGCGGCGAACTGCTCGTACAGCGGTACGGCGGACGACTGATCGATACGGATGAGCACACACCCACCCTATTGTTCTAGTTCAAATAGAACAAGTCAGAGCGGTGGATCGAACGCCTTGATCGGGGGCAGATCGCCATCGAAGCGCTCGACCTGCACCAGGACGTGCTGACCGGTGCAGCCGTGCGACAGACGCGACGCACCCACGTCGGCGGTGAGCACGTTGGGGTTGCCGTGCACGCACATCGAGTCGGGATCGGCCGGGTCGAGCGGGTCGTACCAGGCGCCCGTGGACAACTGCACCACCCCGCCCCGGACATCGGCGTCGATGACGACGCCGGCGAGACACGCTCCGCGATCGTTGAACACGCGGACCACGTCACCCGCCGCGAGCCCCCGCTCGGCGGCGTCGTCGGGGTGCAGCCGGATCGGTTCGCGCCCGCGAATCTTCGACGCCTGACTGGTCGCGCCGTGGTCGAGTTGCCCGTGCAGACGGGTGCGGGGCTGGTTCGCGATCAGGTGCAGCGGGAACTGCTGCGCGCGTTCGCCACCCAGCCACTCGTCGGGCTCGAACCAACGCGGGTGGCCGGCGCAGTCGTCGTAACCGAAGCCGTCGATGTCGGCGGAGAAGATCTCGATCCGCCCACTCGGCGTGGTCAACGGGTTCTTGCGTGGATCGTCGCGGAAGTCCGAGAACAGCGACAACCCGTCCTCGGTGCGCATCCGCACGTGGCCGCGCCGCCAGAACTCGTCGAACGCGGGCGCTTCCAGATGCGCCGGGTCCGTCAACACGAAGGCGCGCCACTGCTCGTACAGGTGCTCGATCCACTGCTGCGCGGTGCGGCCCTCGGTGAACCGCTCCCCGAACCCGAGCCGGTGCGCGAGCGCCGAGAACGTGTCGTAGTCGTCGCGCGCGCCGGCGTAGCGGGGCACCGCCTGCTGCATCGCGACCAGCAGCGGATCGTTGCGGGTGCAGGCCAGATCGTTGCGTTCGAGCGACGTGGTCGACGGCACCACGATGTCGGCGTGGCGGGCCATCGGCGTCCAGTACGGCTCGTGCACGACGATCGTGTCCGGCCGGGACAGCGCGCGCCGCAACCGGGCCAGGTCCTGGTGGTGGTGGAACGGGTTGCCGCCCGCCCAGTAGACGAGGCGGGTGTCCGGGTACGTGAGACGCCGGCCGTCGAAATCGAACTCCTCCCCCGGATGCAGCAGCAGGTCCGCGATCGCGGCAACCGGGATGAAGTCCGACACCGGATCGGCGCCCTGGAACAGCGTCGGCAGCGGGTACGGCACCGGCGCCAGACCGGGCTCGTTCATCGACCCGTAGCCGTGCCCGAATCCGCCTCCCGGAAGCCCGATCTGACCGAGCATCGCAGCGAGCGTCACCCCCATCCACGGGGCCTGCTCGCCGTGACGGACGCGCTGCAGCGACCACGTCACCGTCACCATCGTCCGCCCCGCGGCCATCCGGCGGGCCAGCGCGACGATCTGTTCGGCCGACATCCCGGACAGCGCCGCCGCCCACTCCGGCGACTTCGGGACGCCGTCGTCGATCCCCAGCAGATAGCGCTCGAACCGGTCGTAGCCCACGCAGTAAAGGTCGAGGAAGTCCTTGTCGTGCAGTCCTTCCGACGCCAGCACGTGCGCGAGGCCGAGCATGATCGCGACGTCCGATCCCGGGATCGGCGCAATCCATTCGCACCGACCGTGCAGGTCGTCGCGCAGCGGGCTGATCGAGACCACCTCACCGCCGCGCTCGCGCAGCCGATCCAGCGCGCTGCGGGTCGGATGTTCGCTGGTGCCACCGCCGTTCACGGCCGTGTTCTTCAGCGGTACTCCCCCAAAGCACACCATCAGATCGGTGTGGTCGGAGATGACGTCCCAGTTGGTGGAGCGGGCGAACAGCTTCCAGTGGGTGCCGACCACGCGCGGCATGATGACGCCGGTCGCGCCCAGCGAATAGGTGTGCACCGAGCGGGTGTAGCCGCCGAGCATGTTGAGGAACCGGTGGACCTGGCTCTGCGCGTGGTGGAATCGGCCGGCGCTGGCCCAGCCGTAGGAACCGCCGAAGATCGCCCGGTTGCCGTGCTGGTCGACGACGCGACGCAATTCGCGCGCCAGCAGTTCCGTCAGCTCGTCCCACGACACGGCCACGAACTCGTCGGCGCCGCGGACGTCGGACGGGCCGGGACCCGACTCGAGCCAGCCCCGCCGGACTGCCGGGCCGGTGATCCGGGCGCGGTGCCGCACCGACCCGGGCAGGTTGCCGAGAATCGGGGACGGATCGGCGTCACCCGCGTAAGGCTGCACGGCGCTCACGTCGCCGTCGGCGGACTCGACCTCGAACATGCCCCAGTGCGCCATGTGCTGGTACCGCGAACTCACGGGCCCAGTCTGCCAGCGGGACTCAGGGCACGATGAAGACGCCCGTTCCGGCGATGAAATCGAAGCCCGACGTCATCGAAGCCGTTGCGAGCCCCGGTCCGGTGTACACGCTGACCGCTTCGCTGACCTGAACCACCAAAGTCCCGGAGGTGCCGGTGCCGAGGTTCCTCCAGTGGACGAAATAGCTGCCCTTGACTGTCGGCTGTCCAGGCTCGGGCGGATACAGGGCGGGGAACGTCACCGTCCCAGGCGCCTCACCGGTGATCACCACCGGGGTGAACGAGCAGGGGAGAAAGAATGTGCTGCAATTCGCGACAATCGGAATCTGGAAGGTGTTCACGGTGGGCGCGGCCGATGCCTGGGGAATCGGGCCTGACGCCAGACCTGCCACGACGCCGGCCGCAATTACTCCCGCACCGAGAAACCGCCGTGACCGTCGCATCGCAATGCCCCTATCGTGGGCCCGCATGTTTGCTCAGAGTACGACAGCCGACCCACCTCGCATCGAGGTACACGAAAACACCCCGCACCTGTGAGGTGCGGGGTGTCGTCGGGTCGAGCGACGTTCGCGACGAGCCACTACAACCCGCCCAGGGGGAGGGAGGGCGTTCGGAAAGCCGGGGCTCAGTCGTCCAAAACCGACCAGCAGTCGTACCCCTTGTTCGGGTTCTGATCCTCCTCGACGGTGCACTCCATGTGGAGTGGCCGACCATTGTTGAAAAGCCGCGGATCATACGTCCACGTCGCGGCCGAGCGCGGGCCACGGAGGTTCGTGTAAATCACCCCTGAGTCCTGCCGGGTGATGGTGTTGACGGCCTCGACGACGTATTCGATCGCGTCCTCGGTCCGCTCGTCCACATCGTCGAACGTCACCACGACGCCCCCCTCCTCCTGGATGATCTCGGGCACCGCGAATGCGGAAGCCGGAGCGGCAAGTGCGATGCCGGCCGCGGCGACAGCGGTGGTCGAGGCGACGAGTGCACGTCGGATAGAGGGCTTCATGTGGAGTCCTTCCAATTGCGGACGGTGTCGAACACCATCGATTGGTAAAAACATACTTCGGTCATACCCATGTGCGGGCCCAAATGAGTTGTACTCGCTGCCAACTCGACGGAAGTCGCGGGTCGTGGACCACGCGGTCTCACGGCACGACGAAGACGCCCGCTCCGGCCATCGCCTGGTCGCGCGCCGCCGTCGACGCGGTCACGAGCCCGGCTCCCGTGAAGACAGTCGCCGAACGGTGCACGCCCAGGCGCGGCCGCAGCGTGGGGAATCGAACCTGCCGCGAGCCCGGCCACGACATCGAGGTACAAACGAGAACACCCCGCACCTTTCCGGTGCGGGGTGTTCTCGTATCAGGTCAGGGCAGCGAGTTGACCAGCTGCTCGACGCTCACGCGCGGACCGGTGAAGAACGGGGTCTCCTCGCGCACGTGCATGCGGGCCTCGGTGGCGCGCAGGTCGCGCATGAGGTCGACGATGCGGTCCAGCTTCGGGGCCTCGAACGCGAGGATCCACTCGTAGTCGCCGAGTGCGAACGCCGGGACCGTGTTGGCGCGGACGTCGGGGTAGGTGCGGCCGGCCATCCCATGATCGGCGAGCATCTTGCGACGCTCGGCGTCGGGCAGGAGGTACCACTCGTACGAGCGCACGAACGGGTACACGCAGATGTAGTCGCCCGGCTCCTCGCCGGCGATGAACGCCGGGACGTGGCTCTTGTTGAACTCGGCGGGACGATGCAGCGCGACGTTGGACCACACCGGATCGCAGGACTGCCCCAGGTCGGTGGTGCGGCGGAAGTCCGCGTACAGCTTCTGCAGATCCTCGAGGCGCTCCGCGTGCGTCCAGATCATGAAGTCTGCGTCGGCGCGGACACCCGCGACGTCGTAGATGCCGCGGACGACGGTGTCGGTGTCCTCGTAGGACGCGAAGAAGTCCTGCGCGTTCTTCACCGCGGCGGCGCGGTCCTCACCGAGGACACCCGGCTGGGCCTGGAAGACCGAGAACATCGCGTAGCGAAGGGTGGAATTGAGCTTGTCGAAATCGAGGCGTGCCATGGCCTCATCCTGCCACTCGGGCCGCGAGCCGTGTCGCGGCCGTCGTCGCCGACGCGACGCAGGCCGGAACCCCGACCCCGTGCAGATAGGCACCCGCCACCTCGAGGCCGTCGATGTCGGCGACCGCGGACTCGATCGCGGCCACCCGGTCCAGGTGTCCGGGCGCGTACTGCGGCAGCCCACCGTGCCAGCGCTGGACGAACGCCTCCACCGGCACGGTCGACACACCGGTCACCGTCTCGAGGTCGGCGCGGGCCATGGCGATGAGGTCGGCGTCGGAAGCGTCGACGACCGCGGCGTCCCCGAACCGGCCGTAGGACGCGCGTACCAGCGTGACGTCCCGTTCGGCCAGGTGCGGCCACTTGCGGCTCGACAGCGTGAAGGCCTTGGCGCCCAACGACTCCCCCGTCGCGACGAGGATGCCGGAGTTCTCCGGAACGCCGGTGTCGTCCGGCAGCGCGAGCGCGACGACCGCGGACGACGCGAGTTCGATACCGGCGGCCGCGTCGGACAGGCCGGGGACCGCGTCGGCGACCAGACCGACCATGTCGGGTGCGGGCGCGGCGAGAACGACGCCGTCGACGTGCCCGAGCGGGTCGAGCCACCAGCCGTCGCCGTCCCGGCGCAGACCGGTCGCGGCGGCGTCCAGGATCGTGCGCGGCCGGCCCGCGGCGCGCAGCGCGTCGAGCAGCGTGCCGTAGCCGTCGCGCAGGGTTCCGAACACCGGTCCGGGCGACGGCGTCGGCAGCGCTGCCGTGACGGCTGCGGTGAGGCTCGTCGCACCGCCGTCGAGCGCGGCCGCGAGCGTCGGCAGCGCGGCCCGGACGCCGATCGAGTCGGACAGTCCCGAGTAGACCCCGCCCAGCAGCGGGTCGACGGACCGGCGCACCACCTGCTCGCCGAACCGGTCGCCGACGAGTGTCGCGACGTCGACATCGGCGGACGGATCCCAGTCCAGCGGCACCGTCGGCTCCGCCGTGATGCGCGCGAGGGTGTCCGCGTCGACGAGCCCGGCCACGGACTGCGCGGTCGACGGGATACCCATGAGCGTCCGGGTGGGCAGCGGGTGCAGCGCACCCCCCGACCAGAGGAGCGGTTTCCGGCCGGCGGGATGGACCAGCTGGTCCTCGATGCCGAGTTCGACGATCAGCTCGGCGACCTCGGGCCGCCGGGCGATGAACGCCTCGGCGCCGACGTCGACGGGTCCGTCACCGAGGGAGACCGTCCGCAGCTTGCCGCCGAGCCGCGATCCCGCCTCCACGACGGTGATCTCGGCGTCGGCGCCCAACAGCTGACGCAACCGAAATGCGGCGACGAGCCCGGTGACGCCGCCACCGACGACCGCTACCGAGACGCGCCCACCGGTCACAGCGAATGCACCAGCTCCACGACGTCGGTCAGGATGGCCGGATCGGTGTCCGGGAGGACCCCGTGTCCGAGGTTGAAGATGTGTCCGGTGGCGCCGGCGGCGACGGCGGCGTCCGCCTCGCGACAGATGCGCCGGACCTCCTTCTCGGTCGCATCCCAGCCGGCGAACAGGACGGCCGGGTCCAGGTTGCCCTGGAGCGCCTTGCCCGGGCCGACACGCCGCGCGGCGACGTCGAGCGGGATGCGCCAGTCGACACCGACGACGTCGGCACCGGCCTCACCCATCGCACCGAGCAGCTCACCGGTACCGACACCGAAGTGGATGCGCGGCACGTGCGCGGACTCGACCTCGGCGAACACGCGCTCGGAGTGCGGCATCACGAACTCGCGGTACTCGGCCAGCGACAGCGCGCCCGCCCACGAGTCGAACAGCTGGACCGCGTCGACACCCGCGTGCAACTGGGCCTGCAGGAACGCGATCGTGATGTCGGTGATGCGGCCGAGCAGCGCGTGCCACGTCTTGGGGTCGGCGTGCATGAGCGCCTTGGTGCGCTCGTGATTGCGACTCGGACCGCCCTCGACGAGGTACGACGCGAGCGTGAAGGGTGCGCCGGCGAAACCGATCAGCGCCGTCTCGCCGAGCTCGGCGGTGAGCAGCCGGACGGCCTGCGCGACCGCGCCGACCTCGTCGGGCACCAGGCGCGGCAGGGCGGCGACGTCGGCCACCGTGCGCACCGGGTTCGCGACGACGGGGCCCACCCCGGCCACGATGTCGAGGTCGATGCCGGCCGCCTTGAGCGGAACGACGATGTCGGAGAACAGGATCGCCGCGTCCACCTTGTGCCGGCGGACGGGCTGCATGGTGATTTCGCAGACCAACTCCGGGTCGAAGCAGGACTCGAGCATCCCGATCCCCGCCCGGATCTCCCGGTACTCGGGCAGCGAGCGTCCGGCCTGACGCATGAACCACACGGGTCGATGCTTCACCGGACGGCCCGTGGCCGCCGCCAACAACGGTGCGTCGTCGAGAACCCGCCTGGCGGGGTACTCGGCGCGCCCGGTCATCCCTGCATTCGTATCTTCCAAGCCGCTCATCGGGGTCCATGCTGCCATGACGCGGCGCCGGGGCAGAATCGGCGCGCCTCCACCGCGCCACCAGGGGAGCCGTCTAACGTCCGCTGGTGTGACGACCCCGGGATTACCCAACGAACCCGCACCGTTCCGCGCCGCCGTCGACGCGATGAACTCGGCCGCGGGTCACCCGGATATCGAGGTCGGTCCGATCCGTCCGCCGCAGCGTCTCGCGCCCTTCAGCTACGCGATCGGCGCCGAGGTGCGGCACGACGAGACCGCGCCGGTCGCGGAACAGTCGGAGGGCGACGCCTTCGGACGTCTGATCCTGCTCTACGACCCCGACGGCGACGAGGCCTGGAACGGCACGATGCGCCTGGTCGCCTACATCCAGGCCGACGTCGAACCCGCGCTCGCCGCCGACCCTCTGCTTCCCGAGGTCGCCTGGAGTTGGCTGGTCGACGCGCTCGACGAGAAGGCCGACGAGATCGTCGCGCTGGGCGGCACCGTCACCGCCACCAGTTCGGTGCGCTACGGCGACATCGCCGGCCCCCCGCGCGCGCATCAGTTGGAGTTGCGCGCGTCCTGGACCGCGACGTCGACCGCCCTCTCGTCCCATGTCGAGGCGTTCTGCGACGTCCTCGCCTATGCCGCGGGCCTGCCCCCGGCCGGCGTCACCAAGCTCGGCAAGCGGGGTCGTTAACCCGCGTCCTCGCGTGCGCGCCCACTCTCGTCGCGCTGCGATGCCCGAGCCCAGCCCAGGAAGTCGGCAACCCCCTGCACGACGGCGGCGCTCCGGATCGACGGGAAGATGTCGAACGCGTGCTGCGCGCCACGCAGTTCCGCGTACGCGACCGGGTTCTCCGACACCTCACGCAGCCGGCGTACGAACTCCCGCGCCTCGCCGACCGGGATGAACGAATCGCTCGTGCCGTGCACGACGAAGAACGGCGGCGCGTCCGGACGCAGGTGGTTCAGCGGTGACGCGGCCTCGTAGTCCTCGGGGAAGCGCGCCTTCTTGCCGAGCACCATCGGCATGAGACCGGACTCGACGCGCTGGCGCGTCGCCTTGATTCCGGTCTCACCGGTGAAGTCGTAGACGCCGTAGTGCGGCGCGCACGCCTGGATCGACGTGTCGGCATCCTCGAAGCCCGGTTGCAGGCCCGGATCGTTCGCGGTCAGCGCCACCATCGCTGCCAGGTGCCCGCCCGCGGAGCCGCCGGTGACCGCGACGAATCCGGGATCGCCGCCGTAGCGGGCGACGTTGTCCCGCAACCACGCCACCGACTGCTTGACCGCGATCAGGTGCGCCGGCCACACCGCCCGCGGGGAGAGCGGGTAGTTGATCGCCGCGCACACCCACCCGCGCGAGGCCATCTCGAGCATGAGCGGGATCCCCTGGTGGTCCTTGCTCCCGATCACCCAGCCGCCGCCGTGGACCTGCAGGAGGACCGGCGCGTCCGACGGGACGTCGTTGCGGTGATAGATGTCGATCCGGAACCGGCGGCCGCCCGGCGCGTAGGCGAGGTTGCGTACGCGGACCACATCGTCGCGGCGCATCCGGAACGGCAGGGCGAGCTGCCGCCACGGCATCCCGACGGCCGGAGTCGGCTCACCGGCGACGGACCGGTAGTCGGGCCCGAGCGCCGACGTGAGCGCCGATTCGACCTCGAGGCGGGCGCCGCGGCCGGCCGCGATCACCGCCGCAAGGCCCGCGGCCGACATGCCGGCGACCGCGAGGCCTGCGACGTCGCCCTTGGTGCGCACGCCTCGGCGGGCGACGTGGAGGGCGGCGTCGGCCGCGGTTGCCGCGAGCAACTGCGGAGCAAGCTCGGCAGTGAGCCAGCCGGCCAGGAATGTGGGCACCGACAGCGGCATACCGGGAACCGGACGAAGCGCATTGGCGGTCAGTCCGGCGGTTGCCACCTGCCGTAACAAGAACCTGTTACTGATCCTCATAAACCTATTCAACCATGACCTTTGTCACAACGCACACGGTGAATTGGAACAGGTTCTACCGTTAGCTGCATGGAGAGACTCAGTGGAATGGATGCCAGCTTCCTCTACCTTGAAACCCCGACGCAGATGCTCCACGTGTGCGGCCTGATCATCCTGGACGGGTCGACCGTCCCGGGTGGCTATTCTTTCGCGAAACTGCGTGACGAACTCGCGATTCGCGTAAAAGCCATGCCGAGTTTCAAGCGGCGCCTCGCGGACAGCCGTTTCAATCTGGATCACCCGGTGTGGGTCGACGACACGGACTTCGACATCGACCGGCACTTCCACCGGATCGCCGTGCCGGCACCCGGCGGCCGCGACGAGCTGTCCGAGCTGTGCAGCTCGATCGCCAGCCAGCCGATGGACCGCTCTCGGCCGCTGTGGGAGATGTTCGTCATCGAGGGCCTCGAGGACGGCTCCGTCGCCGTCATGTCGAAGATGCATCACGCCAACGTCGACGGCGTCACCGGCTCCAACCTCATGTCGCAGCTGTGCGGGCTCGAACCCGACGCTCCTCGCCCCGACTTCGATCAGATCCCCGAGGGCGCCGGCCGCGCGAGCACGCTCGACATCGCAGTCGGCGGTCTGATGTCGTTCGCGTCCCGCCCCCTCAAGTTGGTCAAGCTGCTCCCGGAGAGCGCCACGCTGCTCCCCCGCTGGATCGGCCGGGCCCGCAAGGGCGAGGCGATGCCGACGCCGTTCACGGCGCCGCGGACCTCCTTCAACGGCGCGATCACCGGACGCCGGACGCTCGCCTACAAGGAACTGAGCCTCGACGACGTCAAGCTCGTGAAGAACACGTTCGGCGTGAAGGTGAACGACGTCGTGCTGACCCTGTGCGCGGGCGCGCTCCGCAAGTACCTCGAGGATCGCAACGAGCTCCCCGACAGCTCGCTGGTCGCGACGGTGCCGGTCTCGGTGCACGACAAGTCGGATCGGCCCGGCACCAACCAGATCTCGGTCATGTTCACCCAGCTCGGCACGGAGATCGCCGATCCGGTCGAGCGGTTGCACTTCATCGCCGAGCACAACGCGATCAACAAGAACCATCACGCGGAGTCGTTGGGCGCGACGCTGCTGCAGGACTGGGCGCAGTTCGCCGCGCCGGCCACGTTCGGCAGCGCGATGCGCGTGTACTCCAAGCTGAAGCTGGCCGAGCGGCACCCGGTGGTGCACAACCTGGTCGTCTCGAACGTCCCCGGGCCGCCGATGCCCCTCTACTTCCTGGGTGCACGCATCAAGCAGATGTACCCGCTCGGACCGGTCTTCCACGGCGCCGGACTGAACGTCACGGTGATGTCACTCGAGGGCCGGCTCGACGTGGGCCTCGTCTCGTGCAAGGAGCTCGCGCCCCGGCTGTGGGACCTCGCGGACGCCTTCCCCGAGGCCCTCGCCGAGCTGGTCAGCGCTGCACGCGCGCAAGCACCGAAGAAGAAGCAGCCAGCAGTCCCTCGGTGAACGGACCCGCGTTCATGACGCAGGACGAATGACCGCAGTCCACCTCGTACGTTGCGGCGCCGGCGATCTGGCGGGCGAGCCAGCGCTGGCGCCGCGGCGGGATGATCAGGTCCTTGGTGGGCACCACGACCGCGGTCGGGACGTCGATGTCGCCCACCCACGCCGTCGAATCGAACTTGCCGATCTCCGCGGTCGCCCGGCCGATCGCGCCGTAGCTCGTCTCCCGGAACTGGGCGTACGCCCACACCCGGTCGCCACCGAACCGCGGCCCGCCGACCGGTACCGGGCCGGGGCGTGGCTTGAGGGCCCCCAACCCGTAGCTGAGGGACTCGAGCGCCACCCGCTCGCGGGAGTTCCGCTTGAAATGCGCGGCACCGGCACACAACACCAGGCCCGCGACGCGATCGCGGTGCCGCTTCCACGTCAGCTGCGACACCAGCGAGCCCATCGAGTACCCGACCGGGACGACGCGGTCGAGGCCGAGCACGTCGGCCAGCGCGGCGACGTCGTCGGCGCAGTCCTCCAGGGTGAACCGCTCCGATCGGATGCCGCGCCCGTGCCAGCGCTGGTCGAGCACCACGACACGCGACTTCTCGGCGAGCTTGGCGATCGCCGGGTACCACGTCAGCGTCCCGGTGCACGCGAGCGCGTGCAGGAGCACGAGCGTCGGCTTGTCACTGTTCCGTTCGGTGGCGCCCGTGTCGATCACATAGGTGCTGCCACGCCCCGGTAACTCGACCATCGATCCGACCGGCACCTCGCCGACGGGAGCGACGGCGGCCGCAAGGTTGACCATCGAACTACCTCTCGATTCGTTTCCCGCCCCGCGGGCGATACCCACGAACGAGACCGGCAAAACTGGAACTTGTTCTACCTCATACCCCGGGACGACGCGCGGCATTCCGGCATTCCGGCCGAAGCCCCCGACCACCCGGGCCACGCCTACCGGCGCAATCGCCGTCGAAGAGTGTTCTTGGTCACACGTCCAACTCTTTGCCGAAATCCGGCCGGACACGCGTCCGCCGACATGGAAATCGTTCCTGCCCACGTAGAGTTCTGCCCTATGCCAGACAGCACCGAGCCCACCACCCCCGTGCCCCTGCTGGTTCCGGCCGACGGTGTGCCACCGGTGATCGAGACCGCGGCCGGCGTCCGCGACGCCGCCGAACGACTCGCGGCCGGGACCGGCCCGCTGGCCGTCGACGCCGAGCGCGCCTCCGGCTTCCGGTATTCGTCGCGCGCCTACCTCGTCCAGCTCCGCCGCGAGGGCGCCGGTTCGTTCCTGCTCGACCCGATCCCGACGGTGGACGACCTCGAACCACTCCGCGAAGCGATCAACGGCCTCGAATGGGTGCTGCACTCCGCCGACCAGGACCTGCCGTGCCTGGCCGAACTCGGCCTCGAACCGGCCGCCCTCTTCGACACCGAACTCGCCGGGCGCCTCGCAGGCTTCGATCGGGTCGGGTTGGCCGCGATCGTGGAACGCACGCTCGGACTCGAGCTCCGCAAGGGCCACGGCGCCGCCGACTGGTCCACCCGCCCGCTCCCGGACGCCTGGCTCAACTACGCCGCGCTCGACGTCGAGGTCCTCCTCGAACTGCGCGACGCGATGGCGAAGGAACTCGCCGAGCAGGACAAGACGGAATGGGCCGCACAGGAATTCGAGCACGTCCGGCTGGCCGGGCCGCCGCAGCCCAAACCCGACCGCTGGCGGCGGACCTCGCAGATCCACAGCCTCAAGAGTCCGCGCCAGCTCGCCGCGGTGCGCGAACTGTGGACCGCCCGCGACGAGATCGCCCGCAAGCGCGACATCTCCCCCAGCCGGATCCTGCCGGACTCGGCGATCGTCGCGGCCGCGACCGCAGACCCCAAGACCATCGACGCCCTGCGTGCGCTCCCGGTATTCGGAGGTCCGCGTCAGCGCCGGTCGTCGCGGATCTGGCTGGGGGCGCTCGAGCGCGCGCGAGCACTGCCGCAGGACGAGTTGCCCCCGATCAACCAGCCGTTCACGGGCCCGCCGCCGCCGAGCCGGTGGGCCAAGCGCGATCCCGAAGCGGCAGCGCGCCTGGCCGCGGCGAAGGCGGGGATCACGGAGCTGAGCGAGCGCGTGCACGTGCCGGTCGAGAACCTGCTCAGCCCGGACCTCGTGCGCCGGGTGTGCTGGGAACCGCCCGCGACGCCGTCGATGTCCGATGCCGACGCGGAGGCCGCCGTCGACGCTGCGCTCACCGCGGCCGGGGCACGTCCGTGGCAACGCGATCTGATGACGCCGATCCTGGTCGACGCCATCCGCACGGAGGCCTGACCAGCAGATACGAGCTGTCGGTCGCCCCGTATGTTACTGGCGGGTAATTAGCGCTACAGTGGTGCGTGTCGGGTCATCGCACCCGCGTGACCGCATCGTTCCCGCCAGGAGGAATCCAGCGTGGCTGCTTCCGCTAACTCCAGAAACGTCGTCTTCGTCGACGGCATCCGCACGCCGTTCGGCAAGGCCGGACCGAAGGGCATCTACGCCGAGACCCGCGCCGACGACCTGGTCGTCAAGGCCATTCGCGAGTTGCTGCGCCGCAACCCTCAGCTCGATCCCGCCCGGGTCGACGAGGTCGCGATCGCCGCGACGACGCAGACCGGCGACCAGGGCCTGACCATCGGCCGCACGTCCGCGATCCTCGCGGGCCTGCCCGAGACGGTCCCCGGCTTCGCAATCGACCGCATGTGTGCCGGCGCGATGACCGCCGTGACCACCACCGCGTCCGGCATCGGGTTCGGCCAGTACGACGTCGTCATCGCCGGCGGTGTCGAGCACATGGGCCGGCACCCGATGGGCCAGGGCGCCGACCCGAACCCGCGTTTCCTCGCCGACCGCCTGGTCGACCCGAGCGCGCTGGTGATGGGCAACACCGCCGAGAACCTGCACGACCGGTTCCCGTCGATCACCAAGGAGCGCACCGACGCCTACGCCGTCTCGTCGCAGAACAAGTACGAGGCCGCCAAGAAGGCCGGCTACATCGCCGACACCCTCGTGCCGGTCGCGACCCGCTCGGAGGCCGGTTGGGGCCTGGCCACCGAGGACGAGCCGCCGCGCCCGGGCACCACGCTCGAGGACCTCGCCAAGCTCAAGACCCCGTTCCGTCCCGCCGGCCGCATCACCGCCGGTAACGCTGCGGGTCTCAACGACGGCGCCACCGCGGCGATCCTCGCCGGCGAGGACACCGCCACCGAGCTGGGCCTGCCGATCGGCATGCGCATGGTCGGCTTCGCCTTCCAGGGCGTCGATCCCGCGGTCATGGGCATCGGCCCCGTCCCGGCCACCGAGAAGCTGCTGGCCCGTACGGGTCTGAAGATCGAGGACATCGGGCTGTTCGAGATCAACGAGGCGTTCGCCGTGCAGGTGCTCGCGTTCCTCGAGCACTTCGGCATCGCCGACGACGACCCGCGGGTCAACCAGTGGGGCGGCGCCATCGCGTGCGGCCACCCGCTCGCGTCGTCCGGTGTGCGCCTCATGACGCAGCTGTCGCGCCAGTTCGCGCAGAACCCGGGCGTCCGCTACGGCCTGACCACGATGTGCATCGGCCTCGGCATGGGCGGCACCGTCATCTGGGAGAACCCCAACCATGCCGACTACGCTGCGTCGATCCAAGAGCCGGGAGCCAAGTAGATGACCGACATCGCAACCGCATTCGCCGACGAGGTCGTGACGAACGCCTTCACGAAGCTGATCTCGGTCCCGGGCATCGACGGCCCGGTCGCGCTGATCACGCTCGACAACGGCTTCGACCACACCAAGCCGAACTCGTTCGGTCCGCGCGGACTCCTGGCGTTCGACAAGGCGCTGGACGAGGCGTTCGAGGCCAACCCGGCCGCGATCGCCGTCACCGGCAAGCCGTTCATCTTCGCGGCCGGCGCCGACCTCAAGGGCGTCCCGTCGATCACCACCCGCGAGCAGGGCATCGAGCTCGGCCGCCTGGGCCACAAGGTGTTCCGCCGGCTGCGCGAGTCCGAGGTTCCGACGTTCGCGTTCGTGAACGGCGTCGCGCTCGGCGGCGGCCTCGAGGTGGGCCTGCACTGCCACTACCGCACGTTCGCCGACAACGTCGGCGCCCTCGGTCTGCCCGAGGCGATGCTCGGCCTGGTGCCCGGCTGGGGCGGAACGCAGTTGCTGCCCAACCTGATCGGGCCGTCGAACGCCGTCACCGTCGCGATCGAGAACCCGCTCAACAACGGCAAGGTGATCAACTCGAAGAAGGCGCTCGACCTCGGCATCGCCGACGTCGTGCTCGGCTCCGCCGACTTCATCGAGCAGTCCCTCGCATGGGCCACGAAGGTCCTCGCCGGCGACATCACCCCGGCTCGTCCGGAGATCGACCGCGGCGCCGGCTGGGACGAGGCGATCGCGCGCGCCAAGGCGATCGTCGACGGCAAGACCAAGAACAACGCGCCGGGCGCGGTCCGCACCGTCGAGCTGCTCGAGCTGGCCCGCACCACCGACATCACCGACGCGAAGTCACTCGACGCCGGTTTCGCGGCCGAGGACGACGCGCTCGCCGACCTGCTCATGACCGACGAGCTGCGTGCCGGCCTGTACGCCTTCGATCTGGTGAACCGCCGGGCCAAGCGCCCGGCCGGCGCGCCGGACAAGTCGTTGGCGCGCAAGATTTCCGGTGTCGGCATCGTCGGCGCCGGACTGATGGCGAGCCAGCTGGCGATGCTGTTCGTCAAGCAGCTGAAGGTGCCGGTGATCCTCACCGACATCGATCAGGAGCGCATCGACAAGGGCGTCGGCTACGTGCACGGCGAGATCGACAAGCTGCTCGCCAAGGGCCGCCTGTCGCCGGACGGCGCGAACCGTCTCAAGGCGCTGGTCACGGGGTCGCTCGACAAGGCCGCGTTCGCGAAGACCGACTTCGTCATCGAGGCCGTCTTCGAGAACATGGACGTCAAGAAGAAGGTGTTCGCCGAGCTCGAGGAGCACATCTCCCCCGAGACCGTCCTGGCGACCAACACCTCGTCGCTGTCGATCACCGAGATGGCCGCGGACCTGAAGCACCCCGAGCGGGTGGTGGGCTTCCACTTCTTCAACCCGGTCGCGGTGCTCCCGCTGCTCGAGGTCATCAAGGGCGAGCAGACCGACGACGCAACGCTCGCAACGGCGTTCGCGACGGCGAAGGCGCTCAAGAAGTCGGCCGTCGGCTCCGCCGACCTGCCCGGGTTCGTGTTCAACCGCCTGCTCATCCGCGCCCTCGGCGAGGTCATGAACGCGGTCGACGAGGGCACCCCGTTCGATGTGGCCGACAACGCGATCGCCGAACTCGGCATGCCGATGACGCCGTTCACGCTGCTCGCGCTCGTCGGTCCGGCCATCGCGCTGCACACCGGTGAGACCCTCAACGCCGCCTACCCGGAGCGGTTCAAGCCGTCCCCCGGACTCGAGGCGATCGTCGAGGCCCGCAAGCCCGGCGTGTGGTCCTGGACCGACAAGGGCCAGGTCGTCGACCCCGAGGTCGCCGCGCTGTGGCAGCAGGGCGACAACCCGTCGACGTCCGAGCAGGTGCTCGAGCGCACCCGCCGCGCGTTCGCCGAGGAGATCCGGATCATGCTCGAGGAGGGCGTCGTCGCCGGACCCGAGGACATCGATCTGTGCCTGATCCTCGGTGGCGGCTTCGGTTTCTGGAACGGCGGCATCACGCCGTACCTGGACCGCACCGGCACGTCGGAGGCCGTGAACGGCAAGACGTTCCTGGCCAAGGGTGTCGCGAGCGTCTGACCCGACCGATCACGACAGGAGCGCGTCCCCCTCAGCGGGGACGCGCTCCTCTTCGGATGGGTCGACCGGTACCACGAGCTCGGGTACGCCCTCCCCGGTCAGTTCGTCGTCCAGGATCGGCTCGCCCAGCCCGATCTTCTGCTGGATGCGCTTCATCCAGGCCGGGGCCCACCAGCAGTCGTCGCCGAGAAGTTTCATCACGGCCGGCACCAGGAACATGCGGATCAGCGTCGCGTCGATGATCAGCGCGGCGATCATGCCGTAGGCGATGTACTTCATCATCACCAGCTCGGAGAATCCGAACGCGCCGGTGACGACGATGAGGATCAGCGCGGCCGCGGTGATGATCCGGCCGGTGTGCGCGGTCCCGATCCGGATCGCCTCGGTGGTGGAGGCGCCCTGCGATCTCGCCTCGACCATGCGGGAGAGCAGGAACACCTCGTAGTCGATCGACAGGCCGTAGACGATCGCGACGATCAGCACCAGCATCGGCGACGTGATCGGCCCGGGCGTGAAACCCAGCACGCCCGCACCGTGCCCGTCCACGAAGATCCAGGTGAGGATGCCGAGCGTCGCGCCGAGACCGAGCGCGCTCATCAGCACGGCTTTGACGGGCAGCACGATCGAACCGAACGCCAGGAACATCAGCAGCGTCGTGATGGTCAGGACCGTGACAATCATCAGCGGCAGGTTGTCCAGGAGCGCGCTGATGCTGTCCTGCTCGATCGCCGGGGTGCCGCCGACGAGCACCTGCACGCCGTCCGGAACATCGATGGCACGGAGGTAGTCGATCGTCGGGGCGGCATCGTTGCGGTCCACCAGGCCGGCCTTGAGAACCTGGACGCCGTCCTTCGCGGGGCCGGTGATCGCGAACTTCTCGACCAGGCCCGGCGCCGCGCTCGCGGACTTCATGATCTGTCCCACCTCGGCGCCCTCGGCACCCTGGATCACCAACTTCACCGGCTCGGTGCGGCTGCCCGGGAACAATTCGTCGAACTGCTCCTGTGCGACACGGGTCGGGTTGTCCGGCGGCAGGTACTCCTCGTTGATACCGCCGAACTTGATGCCCGTCATCGGCATCATGAGCAGCAGCAACCCGACGACGATCGGGATCGTCACCTTGAGCGGATTGCGCATCACCCAGCGGGTGAGCCGGCCCCAGATGCTCGACTCGATCTCCTCGGTCGACCTGATCTGACCGAACCGTTCGAGACCGAACTTGTCGATCCGACGGCCGAGCATGCTCAGGATCGCCGGCAGCACCGTCACGGACGTGAACGCCGCCAACAACACCGTCGCGATCGCACCGTAGGCCATCGACTGCAGGAATCCCTGCGGGAACAACAGCAGGCCACCGAGACTCGCGATGATCATCGTCGAGGAGAACAACACCGTCCGGCCCGCGGTCATGACACTGCGCCGCACGGCATCGCGCGTGGTGCGACCGTCGCCGAGCTCCTCGCGGAACCTGCTGACGATGAACAGGCCGTAGTCGATCGCAAGCCCCAGGCCGATCAGCGACACCACCGACACCACGAACGCATTGACGTCGGTGAAGTGCGTGATCACCCGCACGATGCCGTTGGCCCCGAGGATCGTCAGGCCACCGACGATCAAAGGCAACGAAGCCGCGACCGCGCCGCCGAACACGAAGAACAGCAGCACCGCGACCGCGGGGATCGCGAGGATCTCCATGCGGTGGATGTCGTTGGCGATGGTGTCGTTGATCGCGCTCGCCACCGGCTGCATGCCGGCGAGCTGAACCTCGACGCCGTCGATCGCGAACGCGTCCCGGATCTCACGGAAGTTGTTCGTGATCGCGGTGTCGTCGTCGCCCTTCAACGCGATGCTCGCGATCGCGTGCGAGCGGTCCGCCGTGGCCATCGCCGGCAACCGCGGGGTGTTCGGCAGCTGGAAGTAGCTGCCGTTCACCTTCGCGACCTGATCCGGATGGTCCTGCAGAAGTCGCTGCAGACTGTCGGAGACCTGCGCACTGAATATCGGATCGTCCACCGTCTTGCCCTCGGGGGCGGTGTACATCGCCACGACGTCCCCTGTGGCGTCCCGGCCGAACATGCCGTCCGCGAGTCTCGCGGCAGCGACGGACTCGGAACCGGGATCGTCCAGACCGCTCTGGCTGAGGTGTGCACCGAGGCCGGAACCGTAGGCGCCCAACGCCAACAGCCCGGCCACCATCACCGCAAGAACCGTGAATCTGGCCCGATAGACCAGATCCCCCCAACGAGCGAACACGTATCAACTCCTCGACGCCCGACGAGCAGGGCAGACAGTAGACGGAACCGGTTGCGCCCGAACTCCCTTCGAGGCGCGCCCGGTCAGGAACCGAAGATGCGCCCGAAGGCCTCGAGAAATGCAACGGGCCCCAGGGAGAACATGTAGCTGCTCCCGGTGAGCATGGCGTCGACCATGTCGGTCACCTCCTTCCCGTCGTGGGTCGTCTGCGGCTCATTCGACGAAGCTCCGTTCGATCCAGTCGATGGTCTGCATCCCGAACAGATCGGTGCCCCACCCGTACAGATCCGTCAGCATCCGAACCATGCTGCAGTCGCTCGGCGCATACGTCACATCGGTGCCCCCGGCCCGGTACTTGTCGGCCAGCTCCCATGAGTCCTTCGCCGGGACGAGCGACATCGGTGAATCGTCCTTGGCACACGATGTGATGAGAACCTTCGACGCCGGAGCCGCGGTCCCGAGGAGGTTGTCGTCGTAGACGGGCTGGAACTCCGGAATGTCGGCGGGACTACGCCCACCGACGAACAGCGCCTCCAGGGGAACGAACGGCATCGTGAAGTACGCGGGCGTCTGACACTGCGTACGGTACGCAGCCGCGATCGCCCTGCCGACCGGGTTCAGCTTCTCGTCGATCCGCATCTCCGGATACTTCGGCTCGAGACCGAGCAACGTCGCGAAGGCGAAACCGGACCCGATCGAACCGTCCGCCGTGCGCATGAAGTTCCGCTGGTCGACCACCATGCCTTCGAGGACGGTGGAGCGGACGTTCAACTCGGGGGCGTACCGAGCCTGCGATTCGGCCGCGAAACCGGCTCCGACGCCGCCTCCCGCGATACCGAACAGCGAGATGGGGGCGTCGGCGCTCAGCCCCGTGCCCGGGGTCGACAGGGCCGCGCGGACCGCATCGAGTTGCGCGTGGCCCGCGTACTTTCCGGCGAAGACGGCATGCGGATCGGGATCACCGTCGTTGCCGACGTCCGAGATGACCACCGCGTAGCCCTTGCCGAACATCAGGGCCAACGGCCCGAGCGCCGACCAGGCGGAGCCGTCGAGCGGGTTGCCACCCGTCCACTGCGTGCTCGGGTGACAGTAGGCGCCGACGCTGTCGTTGGCCTGCTGATAGCTGACCACCTTCTTCGCCGGCGCGGGTGTGCCATCGACCGGGATCATCACGATCCCGGTGCTGACCTCGGGGGTGGTTCCGTCGAGGCCGGTGGTGACGTACATCAACTTGTAGGCGTCGATCCTGCCCGGCTGGTAGCCCAGGAACATGACGTCGACCGGCTTGACCTTCAGCACGGTGCCCGGACTCTCCGCCCCGGTCAGTGGGGGTTCGTCGTAGAACGGGTCGCGCGCCGTCAGCGCCCTGAACGCGTCGACGCGCGATGCGGGCGATCCGGCGTCGAGCGCTCCGACCACGAACCCGTTGAACACCTCCCCGAGTTGCGGCGTCCGCACCGGCGACGGATCGTTCGGCGTCACCGAACCCACCGAACCCACCGAACTCGCCGAGCCGTCAACCGATTCGGCGTACACGACTCCGGGAGCCGCGATCGCCGCCGACACCCCCACCGCGCACGCCACGCACACGCGCGCAAACCGGCTTCTCCCCCATCCAGCTTCCATGTCGCTCCCCAGGGCTCATCGCGAAAAGGACCCCCGACACACGCTCGATCACCGGTGACAGTACTCAGCGACCGGTTTGTATTGTCGTGAATCCCGCGAATCGTCACCCTGGACGACCCCTCCCTCCGCCGCCAAGCCGGTAGGTTAGGCTTCCCTTCACCCCAACGAAGGAGTCCCAGGTGTTCGCGTTCACCAAGCGGCGTCGGATCGCCGCGACCATCGCCGCGCTCGGCGCCACCGCACTCGTCGCCGGCTGTTCGTCCGGCGACGATTCGACCTCGGCCGGAGCGGCGTCCGACGGCGCCTTCCCCGTCACGATCGCGAACACGTTCGGCTCCACCACGATCGACGCGGCGCCCGAGCGCATCGTCACCCTCGGCTGGAACGCCGAGGACATCGTGTACGCGCTCGGCGGCACCCCCGTCGGCATGCCGAAGAACAGCTACGGCGCAGACGAGAACGGCGTCATGCCGTGGCTGTCCGACAAGTTCGACGCGAGCAAGACCACGCTCCTCGACACCGCGACGTCGACGCCGATCGAGGCGATCGCCACGCTCGGCCCCGACGCGATCCTCGCGCCGTACGAGGGCTTCGACCAGGCCACCTACGGCCAGTTGTCCACGCTCGCGCCCACCGTCGCCTACCCCGGCAAGGCGTGGCAGACGACGTGGCAGGACCAGACCACCATCGTCGGACAGGCGATGGGCAAGCCCGACGAGGCCGCAGCGCTGATCGACGGCATGGACAAGATGCTCGCCGACACCGCGGCCGCACACCCCGAGTTCGCCGGCAAGACGCTCTCGGTGATCAACCTCGACACCACCAACGGTCAGATCAACGTCTACAAGCCGACCGACCCGCGCGTGCAGGTCCTCACCGAACTCGGCTTCGTGAACTCGCCCGGCGTCGAGAAGATCGCCGCCGAGAGCGACCCCGACAGCTTCTTCGCGAGCATCTCCGCGGAACGCATCAACGAGGTGGACGCCGACGTCGTGATCGCGTTCGTCTCGGATGAGGCCGAGGCCGCGAAGAACCCCGGCTACAACTCGCTGGCCGCCGTCCAGCGCGGCAGCGCCGTGCCGCTGTCCGACACCCAGGTGGTCGCCGGGCTGAGCCGCACCGGTGTCCTGGCCACCCCGTGGGTGATCGACCAGATCACCCCGCAGCTGTCGGCGGCGGCCGCGAAGGTCGGCTGACCACCGGGTCGCACACCAGTCCGGATAATCCCCGCGACAAGTACATTCGGCGTAGCGTCCCGCCTGAAGGATTCTCTTCGGCGGGAGGCGAGCCATGTCGAATCTCGACACCACCGGCCAGCCCCCGGCCGCTCACGCGGCCGTCGGGCTGGCCGTGCTGTTCTCGGCGGCGGCCGCACTCGGCGGCTTCCTGTTCGGCTACGACACCGCGGTCATCAACGGGGCCGTGAACGCGATCCGCGACCGCTACGACATCGGCGCTGGGGCGACCGGGCTGTCGGTGTCGCTGACGCTCCTCGGTGCGGCTCTGGGCGCGTGGGTGGCCGGCAGCATCGCCGACCGACTCGGCCGCATCCGGGTCATGCAGATCGCGGCCGTGTTGTTCGTCGTCGGCGCCTTCGGTTCGGCGTTCCCGTTCGGAATCGTCGACCTGACGCTCTGGCGGATCCTCGGCGGCATCGCGGTCGGTTTCGCGTCGGTGATCGCCCCCGCCTACATCGCCGAGATCGCGCCGGCCGCGATCCGTGGCCGGCTCGGCTCGATGTATCAGCTCGCGATCGTCCTCGGCATCGCCGTCTCGCAACTCGTGAACTACGCGATCTCCGACGCCGCCGGCGGCGGACGGGGTGAGCTGTTCGGCGTCGAGGCGTGGCAGTGGATGCTCGCCATCGAGTCGGTACCCGCCCTGCTCTATCTCGTCATGACGTTCACGATCCCGGAGTCGCCCCGGCACCTGGTGCGCTGCGGCCGGGAGGATGCCGCCCGCAAGATCATCAGCGAGCTCGAGGGCGGCGACGACGAGGCCGTCGGCCACCGGATCGAGGAGATCCGGACGTCCCTGGGAGCCGAGCGGTCCCGGGTGGGTGTGCGCGCCCTGTTCGCCAAGAGCACCGGGGTGTCCGCACTGGTCTGGGTGGGTATCGCGCTCGCCGCGCTCCAGCAGTTCGTCGGGATCAACGTGATCTTCTACTACTCCAGCACGCTGTGGCAGGCCGTCGGCTTCGGCGAGGACCGCTCGCTGCTGATCAGTGTCGTCAGCGCGCTGGTCAACATCGTCGGCACGTTCGTCGCCATCGCGGTGATCGATCGCATCGGCCGCAAGCCCCTACTGCTGGTCGGATCGGTGGGCATGGCCGTCTCGCTCGGGACCGCCGCCGTCTGTTTCCATTCGGCAACGGTCACCACGAACGAGATCGGCGAATCCGTCGCGACGCTGGAAGGGGCGGCGGGAACGGTCGCCCTGATCGCCGCCAACGCCTTCGTGTTCTTCTTCGCCCTGTCCTGGGGCCCCGTGGTGTGGGTGCTCATCAGCGAGTTGTTCCCGAACCGGGTCCGCGCCGCGGCCGTCGGGATCGCCACCGCCTCCAACTGGGTCGCCAATTTCCTGGTGTCCGCGACCTTCCCGTCACTGGCCGACTGGAACCTGTCGCTCACGTACGGGGGCTACGCCGTGATGGCGGTGGTCTCGATCTTCGTCGTCAGCAGGTTCGTCACCGAGACCCGCGGGCGCACCCTCGAACAGGCCGGCTGACCGCTACGTCCAGTGCGACGGCCTGGACAGCGATTCCGGGAGCATCGTGCGGGCGTCGCCGCGCGCCGCATTGATCTGGAACTGGCTGAGGAACAAGGTGTCCGCGAGGTTTGCGCCGCGCACGTCCGCGCCGCGCAGATCGGCACCGATCAGATCGGCCCACCGTAGGTCCGCCCCACGCAGGTTCGCGCCGATCAGCCATGCGCCCCGCAGATTCGCCCCGCGCAGGTCCTTGCCCGCCAGCTTCGCCCCCATCAGATCCGCGCCGCGATGATTGCGGCGGCGGCCCGGGGCCTGCGCGCGGACCAACTCGCTCACCTGCAACAGCACCGCGTTCACCGCGTCGCGCTGCTTACCCACGTCGAGACCCGCGAGCCCGGAGGCCGGCTGCCCGGTGAGCCGCCGTGTCGCGTCGCGAAGCGTCGCCAGCTCGGGACGGAGCTTCTCGGCGACACGCAGCCGCAGCGATTCCTCCAGGTACCACAGCAGCTCGTGCAACTGCCGCATCACCGGGAACACGTCGAACATCTCACGCGCAATGCCCGGGGACTCCCGCCAGCTTGTGCCGCCGAACGTCACCTGCGACACCTGCTGGCCGGCACCGAAGCAGTCGTACACGGTGCATCCGGCGAATCCCTTGTCCCGCAGCTGCGGGTGGATGCCGCACCGGGAGTCGGCGAGCAGATTGCGGCAGGGCACGCCCCCGGGCTTGTCCACGGCGAAGTCACTCGACGCCGCGAAGGGCAGCGCTACACAGCACAGCCCGAAACAGCTCGAGCAGTCCGAGACCAACTCGGGTGACGCGATCGGCTCCGGCACCGGGACCTCCTGACGGATCGGGAATCACCATTTCCGCACGATCCGGACCATGCGTGCAAATCATTTGCCGGACAGCGATACTCGACCCGGCCACCACGACCACCGGTTGACGGGCCCGAACGGCCCGGCCGACACTGGTCGTGGATCCCGCGACGTTGCACCGAGCGGCACCGGACGCCGTCGGGACGAATGCCACCGGGCGTGCCGCGGCGGGAGGAACCCATGAGCGTCGACCCGAAACAGGCCCACATCTGGATCGTCGGCGGCGGCATTGCCGGAATGGCCGCCGCCGCCTTCGCAGTCCGAGATGCCGGGGTACCGGGCGAGAACGTGCACATCCTCGAACAACTCGACATCGAAGGCGGCTCCCTCGACGGTGCCCGCTCCCCCGCCGTCACCGACGGCTGGGTCACCCGAGGGGGACGCATGCTCGAGGAGGAGGCGTACCAGTGCACGTGGAATCTGTTCGAGTCGATCCCCTCGCTCGAGAATCCCGACATCAGCGTCCGGCAGGAGATCCTCGACTTCAACGAGAGGGTCAAGACGAACGACAAAGCGCGCCTGATCGATTCGCGGCACAACATCATCGACGCGTCGCAGCTCGGACTCGACAACAGGGATCGACTCGAGATGATGCGCCTGCTGGGCCTGCCCGAACGCGCCCTCGGCGCCCGGCGCATCGACGAGATGTTCGGTGAGCACTTCTTCACCACCAACTTCTGGCAGATGTGGCGCACCACGTTCGCGTTCCAGAAGTGGCACTCCGCCGCCGAACTCCGGCGCTACTTCCTGCGTTTCGTCCAGGAGTTCCCCCGGATCCACACGCTCTCCGGCGTCCGGCGCACCGTCTACAACCAGTACGACTCGATGGTCGTTCCACTGCAGCGCTGGATGTGGACCCGGGGTGTCGACGTCCGGTTCGCGACCCGGGTCGTCGACATCGACTTCGCACAGGCAGGACAGCCCCGCCGGGCGACCCGACTGCACATCGAGGACGCCGACGGAACCTCGACGATCGAACTGGGCGAGAACGACTTCATGTTCGCCACGCTCGGGTCGATCACGGCGGACACCACCTACGGGGGCAACGACGACGTGCCCGCACTGATCCGCGACCGCGTCGATCGCAGTTGGTCGCTGTGGGAGGAGGTCGCGAAGAAGGCGTCCGACTTCGGCCGGCCCAACACCTTCTACGGGAACATCGACGAGAACAAGTGGGAGTCGTTCACCCTCACGATGCGCGGCGACAAACTGCTCCGCCGCATCACCGAGTACACCGGCAACGAACCCGGAACCGGTGCCCTGTCCACGTGGTTCGAGTCGGGCTGGCACCTGTCGACGGTGATCGCCTACCAGCCGCATTTCCCGCAGCAACCCGAGGACGTCACCACGCTGTGGGGATACGGCTTCGACATCGACAACGAGGGCGACTACATCAAGAAGAAGATGTCGCAGGCCACCGGGAAGGAGATCCTCACCGAACTGATCCACCAGTTCGGCTTCGAGGACATGCTCGACGAGGTGCTCGCCACCACCGACGTGACGACGGTGATGATGCCGTACGCGTCCGCGCTGTTCAGCCGCCGTGTCCCGGAGGACCGCCCGAAGGTGATCCCAGACGGGGCGCAGAACTTCGCGTTCCTCGGACAGTTCACCTCACTGCCCGAGGACGTCGTGTTCACCGTCGAGTACTCGGTCCACGGCGCAATGCACGCCGTCTACACGCTGTTCGCCGTCGACAAGCCCATTCCGCCGATCTACCACGGACTGCTCGACCCCAAGGTCGGGGTCAAGGCACTCGAGGCTGCCTTCCGATAGGCCCGGTCAGCCGATGGCGGGATTCGACTTGTCCGCGTCCTCGTCGATCCCGCCGCCGGTGCGAGCGCGGTCCAGGCCGACGACCCACCCGGTGATCTGGCGGGTGATGTCCTGCGCGGTGAGGCCGAGTTCGCGATGAATCTGGTCGCGCGACGCGTGGTCGAGGAACTGCTGCGGCACACCGAGATCCCGGCACGGCACATCCACGCCGGCGGCCCGGAGCGCCGCCGACACCGTGGACCCGATGCCGCCGTGCAGTCCGCTGTCCTCGATCGTGACGACCATCCGGAAGCTGTCGGCGAGCTTGATCACGGACTCGGGCACCGGCAGCACCCAGCGCGGATCGATCACCGCTGCGGTGATGCCGTGCTGCGCGAGACGTTCGGCCGCCTCCATCGCGACGCCGGCGAACGAGCCCACCGCGACGAGGAGCACGTCGCCGCGATCCCCCTCCGGCATCTGCAGTACGTCCACCACACCGTCGAGGCGTCGGATCGCCGGGACGTCGTCGCCGACGGCACCCTTGGGGAACCGGATGACGGTCGGTCCGTCGGTCACCGCCAGCGCCTCGTCCAGTTCCTCGCGCAGCGTCGCCGCATCGCGCGGGGCCGCGACCCGGATGCCGGGGACGATGCCGAGGAGCGACAGATCCCACATGCCGTTGTGGCTCGCGCCGTCGGCGCCGGTCACGCCGGAGCGGTCGAGGACGATCGTCACGGGCTGCTTCAGCAGCGCGACGTCCATGAGGAGCTGATCGAACGCCCGGTTGAGGAACGTCGAGTAGATCGCGACGACGGGGTGCATCCCGCCGAGAGCGAGACCCGCGGCCGAGGTGACGGCGTGCTGCTCGGCAATGCCGACGTCGAACATCCGCTCCGGGAATCGCTCGCCGAACGCCGCGAGCCCGGTGGGGCCGGGCATCGCCGCGGTGATCGCGACGACGTCGTCCCGCTGCTCGGCCTGCGCGACCAGCTCGGCGGAGAAGACCGACGTCCAGTCGGGTGCGGATGTTCCACGGGCCCGACCCGTGAGCGGGTCGATGACGCCGGTGGCGTGCATCTGGTCGGCGAGATGGTTCTCGGCGGGCGCGTAGCCCATGCCCTTGCGGGTGACCGCGTGGACGATCACCGGGCCGCCGAACGCCTTCGCGCGACGCAGCGCCGACTCCATCGCGGCCTCGTCGTGCCCGTCGACCGGGCCGAGGTACTTGATCCCGAGATCGGTGAACATCACCTGCGGGCTGACGGCGTCCTTGAGGCCCGCCTTCATCCCGTGCAGCAGCTGGTACGCGGCGCGCCCGACCCACGGCATCTTCTTGACCATGCGCCGGCCGTTGTCGAGGATCCGCTCGTAGCCGGGCTGCAGGCGCAGCGACGCGAGATGGTCGGCGAGGCCGCCGATCGTGGGCGCATACGACCGGCCGTTGTCGTTGACGACGATGACGACCGAACGGTCCTTGCCGGCAGCGATGTTGTTGAGCGCCTCCCAGCACATGCCGCCGGTCAGGGCACCGTCGCCCACCACGGCCACCACGTGGCGGTCACGCTGTCCCGACAGCTCGAACGCCTTCGCCAGCCCGTCCGCGTAGGACAGCGCCGCCGACGCGTGCGACGACTCGACCCAGTCGTGTTCGCTCTCGGCGCGCGACGGATAGCCGGAGAGTCCGCCCTGCTTGCGCAGCGAATCGAACTCGTCCTTGCGACCGGTGAGGATCTTGTGGACGTAGGCCTGGTGGCCGGTGTCGAAGATGATCGGGTCGGAGGGGGACTCGAACACCCGGTGCAGCGCGAGCGTCAACTCGACGACACCGAGGTTGGGACCGAGATGGCCGCCGGTCGCGGACACCTTCTGCACCAGGAACTCGCGGATCTCCGAGGCGAGCTCGCGGAGCTCCTCCGGGTCGAGCCGACGCAGGTCGTCAGGCGTCTGGATGCGGGCAAGGACACCCAACGAGATCGCTCCCTCCAGCAGGTTCACAGGCTGTCACGCGACAGCCCGACAAGTCTACGGAGCCACCGGAGACGGCGCCGTCCGGCACCGATTCCACGACACCGCCGCGGCCGATCCGTGCCGGATGACACAACCAAGACTGTTCGCTCATCCTACTGTTGCTCCATGGGCAACGTGGTCGACGAGTTCATCACCCGCGTGTACGACGTCGTCCGGACCGACCGGAACGGCGAGGTCGCCGACTACATCCCGGAACTGGCGGCCGTGGCGCCCGACGGCCTCGGCATCGCGGTGGCCACTGCAGACGGGCACGTCTACGAGGTCGGCGACACGTCCGTGCCGTTCACGATCCAGTCCATCTCGAAGCCGTTCACCTACGCGCTCGCGCTCGCCGACCGTGGTGTCGATGCCGTCGCCGAGAAGATCGACGTCGAACCGTCCGGGGAGCCGTTCAACGAGATCAGCCTGGATCCGGACACCGAACGCCCGCGCAACCCGATGATCAACGCCGGCGCGATCACCGCGGCCTCGCTCGTGACGGGCGCGAATCCTGCCGAGCAGTTCGAGCGCATTCGTACGCTGTACTCGCGCTGCGCGGGACGCAGCCTCACCCTCGACGAGGCCGTGTACGACTCCGAGGCCCGCACCGGACACCGCAACCGCGCGATCGGCTACATGCTCCGGTCCTTCGGCGTCATCACCGGCGATCCCGACGACGCCGTCGACGTCTACTTCCGGCAGTGCTCGATCGACGTCACGGGTCGCGACCTCGCCCTGATGGCGGCGACCCTCGCCAACAACGGCGTCAACCCACTCACCCGGGACCGCGTGCTCAACCCGGCACTGGTCGAACGGGTGCTCAGCGTCATGACGACGTGCGGAATGTACGACGCCGCCGGAGAGTGGGTGACCGAGGTGGGCATGCCCGCCAAGAGCGGCGTCGGAGGCGGCGTCCTGGCCGTGCTGCCCGGCCAGTTGGGAATCGCGGTCTACTCGCCCCGGCTGGACCGGCACGGCAACAGCGTTCGCGGAGTGCAGGCGTGCCGTGAACTCTCCCGCGATCTGGAACTGCACTTCCTGCACGTCACCCGCGCGGCCCGGTCGTCGATCAGGGCACGGTACAGCGTCTCCGAGGCCCCCTCGCGTACGCGGCGCACCGAGGCCGAGCAGCAGTCCCTGGAGGCGTTCGGCGATCGCGGACGGATCTACGAGTTGCACGGCGACCTGCTGTTCGCAGGCGCCGAAACCGCGGTCCGCGAGATCGATGCCGAGCGGACGGACCTCGAAGTGGTCGTGGTCGACGTGCGCCGGGTCGACGACGTCAGCGGCGTCGCCCGGCGGATGATCGAGGCGTTGCGTGCCGATCTCGCCACCTCCGGGTGCCGCACGGCCCTCGTCGACCCCGACGGCCTGTTCGGGCACGCCGTATCGAGCCTGACTCCCGACGATCCACACGGACGGGTGTTCGTGGACCTCGACTCGGCGACCCGCTGGTGCGAGGACGTCCTGTTGGACGGCCACTGCGGCGCCGGCCGGCAGCCGGAGTCGATCGAACTCGAGGAACATCCGCTCCTGGCCGACCTGACCGCCGCCCAGTTCGAGCGCTTCACCGACGAATTGGAACTACGGACCAGCGCGCGCGGCGAGATCATCGCGCGGCGCGGCGCACCCGCGTCGGGCATCCACCTCATCCTGTCCGGGCGGGCGAGCACCACCGTGACCACCGACGACGGCGCGATCCACCGGATCACCACGCTGTCCGCCGGAATGTCGTTCGGGGAGATGCCGACCCTGCTCGGGTCCACCTATCTCAACGACGTCCGCGCCGACACCACGCTCACCCTCGCCGTCCTGCCGCCGGACGGGTTCGCCCGGCTCACCGGGAGCGCGCCGGGGGTCAAGGCGGCGCTGCTCGAACGTCTCGCCGCGGTGGCCTACGGACAGCTGGAAGTGCTGTTGCGGACGTTCGAGCAGCACGGGCGGCCCTGACGCTGCTCCCGGCTCCCCGCCGTGTCTACCGGTCGACGGTTGCGACGACCGGCATGGTCCGCGCCGGCCCACCGAAGAACAATCGTCGGACGGTGAACCTGCCCAGATCGGGGTCGTACGGGCGATATGCAAGGTACGCACCGAGATGTGTGAACCAGTGCAGCCGCAGCATCCGACGATGCTGCGGGGTCAGCGCGCCGTGACGCTCGAGCGTCTTGATACCCGCGTCGATGTAGCGCGAGAACTCGAACGGCGGCGTCAGCGCGCGCCGCGGCGACACATCGGCCCGCATCTCGGTCAACTGGACGATACCGATGTCCTCGGCGCAGACGCACAACGCGAGATCCGCGTCCTCGTGTACGTCGAGGTCGGTGCTGACCGCGCCGCGCACCCGATCCCAGGTCGACCTGCGCAGCGCCATGTTGGCCCCGTGGAGGTTCCGGATCCGTTGCCCGCCACCCAGAATCCCCTTCCGGACGAGGCGGTCCACGTACCAGCCCTTGAAGCCGCGGTACGGCGAGTCGTACGAGTTGCTCAGCCCGGTGATCGCCCCGATGTCGGCGGTGTCGGGGCGAGCGAAGAAGTCCAGAACCGCACGGGCCCAATCGGACGCGACGCGGGTGTCCGCATCGACGCGCCCGACGATGTCACCGGTCGCGGCGTCGAATCCGGCGTTGCGGGCGTGGACCGCACCGGGCCGCGATTCCCGGATCAGCCGCACCATCGGGTGTCGTTCGGCGAACTCCTCGACGATCCCGGCGGTGCCGTCGGTCGAGTTGTTGTCGACCACGATGATCTCGTGCAGGTCCCGTTCCTGCGCGAGCAGCGACACGAGGCAGGCACCGATATAGGTTTCTTCGTTGTAGGCGGGTACGACGACGGTCAACGTAAGCGCGGAATCCACTTGTCCCGTATACCGCAAGACCGGTCCGTACGCGAGTCGGCGAGTTCGTCCGCGGACCGAAAAGTGTTTGCGCCCGGCACCCGCATCCGCGAGGCTGGGTCAGCGATCGAAAAGTGACGTCAACCAACCGCGCACCACGCAGACCACGAGGACCTGATGATCCCCGACAACGCACTGGCCATCGAAACGCACGGCTTGATCAAACGATTCGGCTCCAACACCGCCGTCGACGGCGTCGACCTCGCGGTACCGACGGGCGGCGTGTACGGCGTGCTCGGCCCCAACGGCGCCGGGAAGACGACGACGATCCGCATGCTCGCGACGCTGCTGCCGATCGACGGCGGCTCGGCGCGAGTGCTGGGCCACGACGTCACCAAAGAGGCCGAGACGGTCCGCGGCAAGGTCTCCCTGACCGGTCAGTTCGCGTCGCTCGACGAGGACCTGACGGGCACCGAGAACCTCATCCTGCTCGGCCGCCTCTACGGGTACTCGCGGGCCGCGGCACGATCTCGCTGCGACCAGCTGCTCGACGCATTCGGCCTCCGGGAGGCCGGCGGTCGCCAGGTCAAGACCTACTCGGGCGGCATGCGCCGACGCATCGACATCGCCGCGAGCATCATCGTCACCCCCGAACTGATCTTCCTCGACGAGCCGACCACCGGTCTCGATCCCCGCAGCCGCAACCAGGTGTGGGAGATCGTCCGCGCGCTGGTCGCGGGGGGAACCACCGTCCTGCTCACGACGCAGTACCTCGACGAAGCGGACCAGCTGGCCGACCGGATCGCCGTGATCGACCACGGCAAGGTCATCGCCGAGGGCACCACCGGCGAACTCAAGGCGTCGGTGGGATCGGGGGCGCTGCACGTCCGGGTCGCGGAACCGTCCCGGCGGGCCGACGCTGCCGCCACCCTCGAACGCACACTCGGCGTCCCCGTCACCCTGGAATCCGATCCCGCGGCGCTGACGGCGCGCCTCGACGACCCGCAGCGGGTAGCCCGCGCCCTCGCGGCCCTGGACGACGAGAACCTCGCCGTCACGACGTTCGCACTCGGCCAGCCCAGCCTGGACGAGGTCTTCCTCGCCCTGACCGGGCACGGCACCGAGACCACCGCAGACTCCGACACCCTCGAGGGGACCTCGTCATGACCGACACCATCACCACCTCGGCGCAGGCGGTCGGCAACGTCCTGCAGATGCCGGGGCCCCGCCCGCCGCGACCGAACGCGCTGTCGACCTCGATGTCGTTCGGCTGGCGCGCCCTGCTCAAGATCAAGCACGTGCCGGAGCAACTGTTCGACGTGACGATGTTCCCGATCATGTTCACGCTGATGTTCACGTTCCTGTTCGGCGGCGCCCTCGCCGGCTCGACCGACGCCTACGTGCAGTACCTGATCCCGGGAATCCTGGTCCAGACCGTCGTCATGATCACGATGTACACCGGCCTGACGCTGAACAAGGACATCGAGAAGGGCGTGTTCGACCGCTTCCGGTCGCTGCCGATCTGGCGACCGTCGCCGCTGGTCGGCGCCCTGTTCGGCGATATCGTCCGCTATACGATCGCGTCGATCATCGTGCTGATCCTGGGCCTGATCCTCGGATTCCGACCGGCCGGCGGCGTGGTCGGCGTGGTTCTCTCGGTCCTGCTGTTGCTGTTGTTCTCGTTCAGCCTGTCGTGGGTGTGGACGATGTTCGCGATGCTGATGCGGACCGAACAGGCCGTCATGGGCGTGTCGATGTTCATCCTGTTCCCGCTCACGTTCGCCAGCAACATCTTCGTCGACCCGTCGACGATGCCCGGCTGGCTGCAGGCGTTCGTCGAGGTCAACCCGATCAGCCACCTGGTCACGACTCTGCGCGCACTGTGCGACGGCTCGTTCGAGGTCGGCCAGATGTCGGGCGTGCTGCTCTGGTGCGCCGGATTCATCGTCGTCTTCGGTCCGCTGACGATGCGCCTGTACAACCGCAAGACCTAGACGGAATCGACCCACGAAAGCGGCCCGCAACCTCTCCGGTTGCGGGCCGCTTTCGTAGCTGTCGGGCGGGCGTCAGGCCTTGACGTCCGCGGACTCCACAGCCTCCGCCGCCTCGTCCGAGTCCACCGGCTTCTGGATGTCGATGGTCTTCCGGAGCGGCGTGTTCGGGATGAAGATCACGCAGGCGAGCGTGATCAGCGCGACAGCCGCCGCGATCAGGAACAACAGTCCGGTGGCATCGCCGTAGGCGCCGCGGATGATGTCCGCGATCGGGGCCGGCAGGGCATTCAGGTCGAGGTTGCCGCCGCTGCCCGGCGAATGCGTGTCGATGCCGAGCTTCTCGAACCCTTCGGCGGACAGCGTCGTCACCCGGGTGGCGAGCACCGAACCGAGGACCGACACGCCGATCGCACCACCGAAGGTCCGGAAGAACGCGACCGAGCTACTCGCCGAGCCGATGTTCTGGACGCTGACGGTGTTCTGAACCGCGAGCACCAGGTTCTGCATCAGGCTGCCGACGCCGACACCGACGATCGCGATGTACACGCCGATGAGCCACAGGCTGGTCTCGTGATCGATCGTGCCGAGCAGTCCGAACCCGATGACCAGCAGCACCGCGCCGCCGACGATGAACGGCTTCCACTTCCCGAATCGGGTGATCAGCTGGCCGGAGACGACCGACGAGACGAGCATGCCCATCACCATCGGGATGGTCAGGACACCGGCGATCGTCGGGGAGTGCCCGCGTGCGGTCTGGAAGTACTGGCCGAGGAACGTCGTGGCACCGAACATGCCCACGCCGACCGCGATGGACGCGATGATCGCCAGACCCGTGGTCTTCTCGGTGATGATCTTCAGCGGGATGATCGGCGACTTGACCTTCGACTCGACGATCACGGTCGCGATCAGCAGCAGGACGCCGACGCCCACGTAGATCGCCGACTCCCTCGAGATCCAGTCGTAGTAGTCCGCCTTGCCCGCGAACGACACCCAGATGAGCAGGATGCTCACACCGGCAGTGAGCAGCGTCGCGCCCAGCCAGTCGATGGAGACGTCCTCCTTGCGCTCCGTCGCGATGTGCAGCGTGCGCTGCAGCAGGAACAGGGCGACGACGGCGATCGGCACACACACGAAGAAGCACCAGCGCCAGCCCAGCGGACTGTCGACGATGACACCACCGAGGATCGGCCCACCCGACATCGACACCGCCATCGCGGCACCCATGTAGCCCGAGTAGCGACCGCGGTCACGCGGCGGGATGATGCTGCCGATGATCGCGACGACCAGCGCGGTCAGGCCGCCCATGCCGATGCCCTGCACGACGCGCGCGGCCAGCAGCACCGGCACGTTGTGTGCGAAGCCGGCGATGACCGAACCGATCACGAAGATCACGATCGAGGTCTGGACCAGGATCTTCTTGTTGAACAGGTCGGCGAGCTTGCCCCAGATCGGCGTCGACGCCGCGTTCGCGAGCAGTGCGGTGGTGATGACCCACGCGTACTGCGTCTGGTTGCCCTTCAGGTCACCGATGATCGTCGGCAACGCCGTGGAGACGATGGTCGAACTGAGCAGCGCAGTGAACAGCGCCGCGATGAGGCCCGCCAGGACCTCCAGGATCTGGCGATGGGTCATCGCCTCCTCACCGGTACCTGCCCGGCTCTCCCCCACTGATGTCGTCATCGAAGTGCTCTCCCACATTGATCGGCTACTAGAAGCGAGGGTTCGGGGCGCCCGGTGAGGGTGTCGGTAAGTCGTTCGACGGCGGTCAACGCCGCCGCCGCCTCGTCCTGACTCCACTCCCCGAGCAGGGCGCGCAATCGCGCGGACCTGTGTTCCTTGGTGGCACGCAACGCCTCGTCCCCCTTTTCGGAGACCTGGACGCGGAAAGCCCGCCTGTCGTCCGGGTCCGGGTGACGCTCGACCAGTCCGGCATCGACCAATTCGGTCATCTGCCGACTCAGTCCCGACTGACTCAGGCACAACATCGACGCGAGTTCGTTCTGCCGGCACGGACCCCGCGCCGACAGGGCGACCAACACCGCGACCAGCGCGGGGGCGATCGGATCGTCCGTCGCGCTCGCGAGCGCGTTCTTCAGAGAACGGCCGAACAGGAAGATCGCATCGACCAGGGCCTGCGCTGTGTCTGCCTGCACAGCCATCCGTGCACCCCGCATCCCTCGTAATTACTTGCAGAGCGCAACTATATGCATAGTTGCGTGTGTCAAGCAATTACTTCTCAAATGCGACATACCGCTTTTTATCGTCCTGACCAGCAGGTTCTTAAAAACAGACCGATAGGTACGTGTGCGGAGACACGTCAGCGGGTGAGCAGCGCGAGGCTCTCGACGTGGTGTGTGAGGGGGAAGGCGTCGAACGCACGGACCTGTTCGAGCCGGTAGCCACCCGCGCGGAAGAGGGAGATGTCCCGCGCGAACGAGGCCGGATCGCATCCGATGTGGACGATCCGCTGTGGGCCCGCGGCGACGATCGTCTCGACCACCTCGCGGCCGGCGCCGGTCCGCGGCGGATCCAGGACCACGACATCCGGCGTGGGCAGATCGTGCAGAGCCCGCTCGACCCGGGTGGCGTGCAGGTGAACCTGCGGGACGTCGGCCAGCGCGGCGGTGCCGTCGGCCACGGCCTGCTTCGAGAACTCGACGGAATCGACCCGCCCGGTCACCCCGACCTGGTCGGCCAGCGTGGCCGCGAACACTCCGACACCGCCGTAGAGATCCCACACGTCGTCGCCCGCGGACGCCTGCGCCCACTCCCCCACGACGTTCGCGTACGTCTCGGCGGCACCTCGGTGCGCCTGCCAGAAGCCGGTGGCGGCCAGATGCCATTCCCGGTCCCCGACCCGCTCGACGGGCCGGCCGGAACCGATGACGACCCGTTCGGCCCGAGTGCCCGACGACGCCGCCCGCCGCGCCGTAGCGCCCCGCCGTCCGGGACTGCGGCGACCGGTGCGCGACACCTTGGCAGGAGCGATTTCCACGACGTGACGGTCACCGTCCGCGTCGAGCACGATCTGAACCTCGGCACCGGGCTGCCACGACCGTTCGGAGAGCCCCACGTACGCGGACGGGTCGATCTGCGGGCATGCCAGGAACGTCTCGATGTCGAGGCTGCGGTAGCGGTGGAAGCCCGGCCGTCCCGCCGCGTCCACCGCGAGCCGAACGCGCGAGCGCCAGCCGACGCCCTTGCCGGTTCCGGGCAACTCCTCGACGACGACCTCTTGCTCGACACCCGCGATCCGGCGCAGCTGCTCGGCCACGACGAACGACTTCATCGCCCGGCCCGCCTCGAGGGTGGCGTGCGAATAGTCGCAGCATCCCGCACCGCCCGGACCCGCGATGGGGCACAGCGACTCGATCCGGTCGGGCGACGGGGCGAGGATCTCGACGGCGTCGGCGCGGCAGAACGAGCCACCGCGATCCTCGGTCACGAGTGCGACCACCTTCTCGCCGGGCAGGCCGTGCCGGACGAAGAGCACACGGCCCTCGTGCCGGGCGACACAGAATCCGCCGTGGCCGGGATTGCCCAACTCGACCTCGAGCCGACGCCCCGTCCAGTCCTCACTCACCACGTACCGCCAATCACTTGTCTTCGGTCTCGAATCCACGCCGAATCGCGCCGGGAGCATTGTCCACCCGTTCGCGCTTGACCTTCTCCGAGGAGCTCAACTGCCACGGCACACTCGTGACCATCACACCGGGCTGGAACAGCAACCGGCTCTTGAGGCGCAGGGCACTCTGGTTGTGCAGGATCTGCTCCCACCAGTGGCCCACGACGTACTCGGGGATGAACACGGTGACGACGTCGCGCGGCGAGTCCCTCCGGACTCGGCGGACATAGTCGAGCACCGGTTTGGTGATCTCGCGGTACGGCGACTCGATCACCTTGAGCGGCACGGTGATGTCGCTGCTCTCCCACTCACGCACCAGCGCGCGGGTGTCCGGCTCGTCGACGTTGACGGTGACCGCCTCGATGGTGTCGGGACGGGTGGCGCGCGCATACGCGAGCGCCCGCATCGTCGGCATGTGCATCTTCGACACCAGCACGATCGAATGCGTGCGGCTCGGCAGCACGCCGTCCCACTCCTGCTCCTCGAGTTCCGCTGCGACGCTGTCGTAGTGACGCCGGATCGACTTCATCACGATGAAGATCAGGATCATCGCGACGATCGCGATCCAGGCACCGGCGGCGAACTTCGTCAGCAGCACGATGATCAGAACCGCGCCGGTCATCGCGAGGCCGATCGAGTTGATGACCCGCGAACGCTGCATGCGCCGACGCTGCGCCGGGTCCGTCTCGGCCCGCAGATGCCGGGTCCAGTGCCGGATCATGCCGGTCTGGCTGAGCACGAACGAGACGAACACACCGACGATGTAGAGCTGGATGAGCTTCGTCACCTCGGCGCCGAAAGCGACCACGAAGGCGATCGCCGCACCCGAGAGGAACAGGATGCCGTTGCTGAATGCGAGGCGGTCGCCGCGCGTATGCAGCTGACGCGGCAGGTAGCGGTCCTGCGCGAGCACCGAGCCGAGCACGGGGAAACCGTTGAACGCCGTGTTCGCGGCGAGCACGAGGATCAATGCCGTCACGATCGCCATGAAGTAGAAGCCGACCGGGAACCCGGAGAAGACGGCCTCCGCGAGCTGCGCGATCAGTGTCTTCTGGTGGTAACCCTCGGGCGCGCCGACGAGCTGCGTCTCGGGGTCGTGCGCGTAGACGATGCCGATCTTCTGCGCCAGCATGATGATGCCCATCAGCAGCACGATCGCGAAGGTACCCAGCAGCAGGAGGGTGGTCGCGGCGTTGCGGGACTTGGGCTTCTGGAACGCCGGCACACCGTTACTGATGGCCTCGACACCCGTGAGCGCAGCACAGCCCGACGAGAACGCCCTGGCGATGAGGAACGCGAACGCGATGCCGTACAGGTGGGAATCCTCCGCCTGCAGGTCGAACGCAGCCGACTCGGCCTGCACGTCGTCGCCGAAGATGTAGATCCGCGCGAATCCCCAGCCGAGCATGATCAGCATGCCGACGATGAACGCGTACGTCGGAAGTGCGAAGGCCGAGCCCGACTCGCGGATACCGCGCAGGTTGATCGCGGTGAGCAGCGCGATCGCCGCGATCGCGAACAGCACCTTGTGCTGCGCGACGAACGGCACGGCGGATCCGATGTTCGACGCTGCCGACGAGATCGACACCGCGACAGTGAGCACGTAGTCGACCATGAGTGCACTGCCGACCGTCAGGCCGGCGTTCGGCCCCAGGTTCACGGTCGCGACCTCGTAGTCGCCGCCACCAGACGGGTAGGCGTGCACGTTCTGGCGGTAGCTGGCGACCACGACCGCCATCACGACGGCGACGGCCAGGCCGATCCATGGGGTGTACGCGTACGCGGAGATGCCCGCGACGGACAGGACCAGGAAGATCTCCTCGGGCGCGTACGCAACCGAAGACATTGCATCCGAGGCGAAAACGGGTAGCGCGATGCGCTTGGGCAGAAGCGTGTGCCCGAGCTTGTCGCTACGGAACGGCCGCCCCAGGATCAGCCGCTTTGCAGCTGTGGAAACCTTCGACACCGCCAAAGCGTAAGCCGTCCGAAGCGCTCCGCGACACGGGGGCGGCTGCCGTGAGCATTTCATCGACATTACTCTGCGTCCGAACTGGGGCGACACGCGGCCTCCCGCACACCACGACCGCGGATACTTGCTCTTCCCCGGGTGCGCTGTACGGTTCGATTCGACGCCGGCGGCAACCCGTCGGCTCTGAGTGCGATGAACGGAGTGGACGGGTGTACGTAGTCGTCATGGGGTGTGGCCGGGTCGGCTCGTCCCTCGCTACAGCACTGAGCCGGATCGGCCATGAGGTTGCGGTCATCGACCGCGACGCGAGCGCCTTCCTCCGCCTCGGGTCCGATTTCTCGGGTCACACCGTGGTCGGTATGGGATTCGACCGTGATGTGCTGGTCCGCGCCGGGATCGAACGCGCCGAAGCATTCGCCGCGGTGTCCTCGGGCGACAACTCGAACATCATCTCCGCGCGGGTCGCGCGGGAGAACTTCGGCGTCGACCGTGTCGTCGCACGCATCTACGACGCCAAGCGCGCCGCGGTCTACGAGCGCCTCGGCATTCCCACCATCGCGACGGTGCCCTGGACCACCGATCGCTTCATGCTCGCTCTCGCGCAGGACGACCAGATCTCGAAGTGGCGCGATCCGTCGGGCACCGTGGTCGTCACCGAACTGCCGCTGCACGAGGACTGGGTCGGCCGCAACATCGCAGAACTCGAGACCGCGACGAGCTCGCGTGTGTCGTTCGTCATTCGCTTCGGATCGGGCATCCTTCCCGACCGCAAGACCGTCATCCAGGCCCAGGACCAGGTGTACGTCGCCGCAGTGTCCGGGACCGTCGCCGAGGCCGTCGCCCTGGCCGGCAACCCGCCTCCGTCGGACGACTGAGCCCGCCGATGTCCCACTTCTCGCACGACCCGATTGGATGCCCCCGATGAGAGTCGCCATCGCAGGAGCCGGCGCTGTCGGCCGCTCCATCGCCCGTGAGCTCGTCCGCAGCGAGCACCACGTGATGCTGCTGGAACGCAAGCTCGAACACGTCGAACCAGAGGTGATCCCTCAGGCCGAGTGGGTGCATGCGGACGCCTGCGAGCTGAGCCTGCTCGAATCCGCCCAGTTGGAGACCTACGACGTCGTCATCGCCGCCACCGGCGACGACAAGGCCAACATCGTGGTGAGCCTGCTCGCGAAGACGGAGTTCGGGGTCCCCCGGGTCGTCGCCCGCGTCAACGATCCCCGCAACGAATGGCTCTTCGACGAGTCCTGGGGCGTGGACGTCGCGGTGTCGACGCCCCGAATGCTCGCCTCACTCGTCGAGGAGGCGGTCACGGTGGGCGATCTGGTGCGCCTCATGACTTTCCGTCAGGGGCAGGCGAACCTGGTCGAGATCACCCTGCCGGACGACACTCCACTGGCCGGCAAGCCGGTGCGCAAGATCAAGCTGCCACGCGACGTGGCGCTCGTGACGATCCTGCGCGGCGGCCGGGTCATCGTCCCCCAGCCGGACGATCCGGTCGAGGGCGGAGACGAACTACTGTTCGTCGCCGCGGTGGAGGTCGAGGACGAGCTACGCGCCGCGATCGATATCTGAGTCGGCCGGAGGCCCCGCCTCACTGGCGGGGTCGGGCATCTCGGATCCCGGCTCGGCCACCGCATCCGACAGTACGGGCGCCGGCTCGACCAGCCGGTCCGCCCGGCGCACCGCCCAGATCGTCACGAGCAGCACCAGTCCGGTGAGCGGCCATCCCATGCCGATCCGCGCGGCAGCGAGCCAGCCGGTCTGATCCGCGTCGTACAGCTCGGACTGCACGAGGTAACGCGCCCCGAACACCAGCGCCCATGCAGCCGTGGCGATGTCGTAGGCGTGCACGGCGCCCTTGTGGGACTTCCAGGTGTTCCGGTGACCGTTCAGATAGCCCCACACGACACCCACGAGCGGCCATCGCACCAGGATGGAGACCAGGAACGCGGCCCCGTACAGCAGGCTCGTATAGATGCCGAAGAGGAAGTAGCCCTTGGCGTCGCCGGTGCGGTAGGCGATGAAGGCACACACGCCGACCCCGAGGAATCCGGAGATCGCCGGCTGGATCGCGCCCCGCCGAACCACTCGCCAGACGAGGATCGCGGCCGCCACGCCGAGCGCGGTCCACACCGCGGGCGCCAGGCCCCACAGGCTGTTCGCCGGGACGAATACGACGATGGGCAGCGACGAATAGACCAGCCCGCTCAGCCCACCGAGCTGTTCGAGGATCGTCTTCTGCTTCGTTTCGGTCACGCGACGAGGGTGCCACATTCGGACGGCAAGCCGTCGACAGCGCTGAATTGCGCGTGCCGAGACGGACTGACGTCAGGAGTCGCCACGAAGCTCGTAATACGGATTGAAGATCACCTTCTGACCGTCGCGGTCACCGATCCGCCCACGGACCATGAGAGTCTTGCCCGGTTCGATACCCGGAATTCGGCGGCGCCCGATCCATACCAGGGTGATCGGATCGGTGCCGTCGAAGAACTCGGCCCGGACGCTGGCGTTCGCCGACTTCGGACACGCCTCGACACTTCGGAGCCGGCCGAACATGGTGACTTCTTCACCTCGCGCGCAATCACACGCACGGGTAGCGCCGGACGCCTGGGAGGTCTCGACCATCTCCTCCGCATCGAGCTGCTCGAGATCTTCGGTGAGTCGGCGAGTCAGCCTGCGAAAGTAGCCTGCCGCGGCGGGGGCCATAGCGCGCTCCTGGAGCAAATGGCGACGCGTCGAGCGTCGCACGAAGGGTTGTATCTGGGTGTTGCTTCGGGTCCCGAGCGGGATCCGGTGAGGGTCCCGTTCGTGTCCATGAGGGTCACTGTAACCCTAAAGTGACCCGACAACCACAGCCGTCCGGATCTCCCGCGAAACGGACAGTGCAAGATCGAACCATGCAGCTGCAGCAGTGGCCCTCGGTGGCCGTCGCCCTCCCCGGAACAGGCTCCGATGCAAGCTTCGCCGAACGCGCCTTCCGGGCCGCATTGTCGCAGGTAGGAGTTGCGACGATCGCGGTGGAACCCGATCCGAGGCGCGTGGTCGGCAGCTACCGCGACGCCATGGATCGTGCGGCCCGGGAACACGGGACGATCGTCGTCGCGGGCGTGTCGATCGGCGCGGCCGTCGCCCTCGAATGGGCGGCCGACAATCCCGACCGCGTCCATGCCGTTCTCGCGGCACTCCCGGCGTGGACCGGATCGCCCGTGGATGCGCCCGCGGCGGCCAGTGCCATCTTCACCGCGTCCCGCCTACGCGCCGACGGACTCGATGCCGTCACCGCCGAGATGACCGCGTCGAGCCCGCCGTGGCTCGCGGACGAACTGAGCCGCTCGTGGCGATCCCAGTGGCCCGACCTGCCCTCCGCGCTCGAGGAGGCGGCGTCCTACCACGCTCCCGATGTCGACGCCCTCCGGCGGCTGCGAGTGCCCGTGGGCATCGCCGCCGCCGTCGACGACGCCGTGCATCCCTTCACGGTGGCGCAGCAGTGGGCCTCGACGATGCCGGCCGCCGAACTCGTCGAACTGGAGCTCCAGTCGATCGGAGACGATCCCGGCGTGCTCGGACGGGCCTGCCTGACCGCACTGGGGCGCCGGATCCGGACATCCGATCCGGTCTAGGCGCCCGTCAGAGACCGAGCTGCTGCATCGCCGAACCGGACTCACCGCGCCGCGGTGGCTCGGAACCGTTCCCGGACGGCTGCTGCTGCATCGCAGCGGACTGGGCTGCCTGCTCCTGCGCGGCCTGCTGCTGGGCCGCCAGCTGCTGGGCCTGAGCCGCCTGCAACTGCTCGACCAGGACCTGGGGCAGCACGATGGGCAGCGGCGTCCGCACCGGGTGCGGATCGCTCCCCCGCGCGATGACCGTGTTCAACAGGACGGCACGCGCGGTCGCGACGAGCGGCCCGTCGCTCACGACGGCACCGGACGGACCCGCCACGACGCAGCGGACCATCCAACGCGGTCCGTCCACGCCGATGAAACGCAGATCGGCGTTGGGCGTCGCAGCCGCCACCTCGCGGCCCCAGGGACCGGACTCGATGCTGACCTCCGCGTTGTCCGCACGCAGCGACTCGGCCAGCTCCGACGCGACCTCGCGCCACTGGCCGGGAGACTTGGGCGCCGCATAGGCAGAGACCGTGATACGGCCGTACTGGGTCACGAGGTGGACGTTCTGCGGTGCACCCTCCGGCGACATCTCGACCTGCAGCTGGGCGCCGTCGGGCATCGGCAGGAAGACGGACCCGAGATCGAGTCGGGTCGCCCCCGGCTCCTCGCCCTCGGCGAGCTCGGTGACGTCGTACGGACCGCCGTCGAGGGCTCCGACGGGAGCATCCAGTTCGGACTCCACGTCGCTTTCGACGTCCTGGTCGACCGGGGTGGCCTCGACCGATGCGGTGTCCGCCTGCTCGGCTTCCTTCTTCTTGCGACGTCCGAACATGATCAGGCCCCTTCCCTCGGCTGCCGCGTCAACTCGTGCGGGCGGCCTTCCGTACCGTCGACAGCTCGATCGGCATTGTGCGCGTCGAGGATCGCATGCCCACCGCTCGATCCGTAACCACCTGTCCCACGGACCGTTTCGTCGAGCGTGTCGACCTCGACGAAGTCGACGAGTTCCACCTTCTGCACCACGAGTTGCGCGATGCGGTCGCCGCGACGGAGTTCGATCGGAGTCTCGAGGTCGTGGTTGATCAGGCAGACCTTGATCTCGCCTCGGTAGCCGGCGTCGATCGTGCCGGGGGTGTTCACGACGGACAGTCCGGTCTTGGCCGCCAGGCCCGAGCGGGGATGGATCAGACCGACCGTGCCGATCGGGAGGGCGACTGCGATGCCGGTGCCGACCAGGACCCGGCGGCCGGGCTCGATCGTGACGTCGGTCGTAGTGCAGAGGTCGACGCCGGCGTCACCGTCGTGGGCCCGCCTGGGCAGCGGAATACCGGAGTCAAGTCGCATCAACGCGATGGCAGGAAGATCGCTCACGTGCACCGAGACTACTCTTGAAGGCGTGCCCGAATCGTCTCAGCCCGCAGCGACCACACCCGATACCCGCGCGCCGATCTACTCGGAACGTCTGTGGGTGCCGTTGTGGTGGTGGCCTGCCGGATTGTTCATCGCAGGACTCCTGGCCGCCGAGATCCACATGGGGTCTCCGGGCGTCCGGGCCTGGCTGCCGTACGTGCTTCTGTTCCCGTTCCCGGTGTGGGCGCTGCTCTGGGTGTCGCGCCTACGGATCGAGGTGTTCGACGGGCCGGACGGCGAGCTTCGTGTGGGTCGTGCGCATCTGCCGCTGTCGGTGATCTCGCGGACCGCGACCATCCCGCCGTCCGCGAAGAGCGCCGCGCTGGGCCGCCAGCTCGACCCGGCCGCGTTCGTGACCAATCGGTCCTGGGTCAAGCAGACCGCTCTGATCGTCCTCGACGATCCCGAGGATCCGACGCCGTACTGGCTTGTCAGCACGAGGCGGCCAGCCGAACTGCTGGCCGCCATCGGTAGCGGAAGTTCGCCGAAGGCGTAGCCCCACTTCCTCGTGCGTGTCCGAAGGGACCGGCGTCAGACCGCGCAGTCCATGCAGATCATGACGCCGTTCTCTTCGGTCGCGAGCCGGCTGCGGTGGTGTACCAGGAAGCAGCTAGCGCAGGTGAATTCGTCGGCCTGCTTGGGCACCACCCGTACCGACAGCTCTTCGCCGGACAGATCTGCGCCCGGGAGTTCGAAAGACTCCGCGGTATCTGACTCGTCCACATCGACGACCGCGGACTGCGCCTCGTTACGTCGTGCCTTCAGTTCTTCGAGCGAGTCCTCGGAGACCTCGTCGGTCTCCGAGCGCCTCGGTGCGTCGTAGTCGGTTGCCATTTCCTCTTCCCCTCGTCCTCGTGCGTACATCCCCGGTGTCCGGGCCGTCACCCCTCAGCGGGTGTGACGATCCTTGGGAAACCGACGATCAGGCAGATACATTCCTGCGGCTGGAACAACGCCCCAGAACTTCCGGAAGTGCCCGAAACACCTTCCGGAAAACATGACCTGCGCCTCACTTCCGTCTTCCTCCGGACCCATTCGAAATCGTGTGTTCTCACGACTGGGGCCGCCAGACAATAGCCGACGCACCGGGAAAAGTGGCAACCGAACCGGACACAGTCGGAAACTGTCCACCAATCGTCACCAACAACAGTTCGAGCCGAGACATTCCTGCACGCGGCATGTGCACGACGGTGGCGGGGCGTCGATCTACAGTGATCAGGAGTTCGGTCGCAGTAGGCGGATCGTGGCCGGAACCACATCGATTCCCCCGCGGGCCACCGCATCCGCGTTCATCTACGGAGAGGTCGACAGACACCGTGGTTTCCCTGATCACCGAAGGCAGCTCGACCGACGATCAGGGTCGGAGGTTCCGCCGGCGCCGCCTTCTGCCCGCGATCGCCCTCCTCTCGGTGCTTGCGCTCGTCGGCATCACGGTCTGGGCCCGCATCCTGACCGAACCCGAGGTGTACGCGACCACCGTCGACTGCAATCCGCCGGTGAAGCCGAAATCTGCGGACGCCCCCGCACCACTACCGCTCGGCGAGAAGGTGGGGCGCGCCACCCTGCTCGACGTGGCCCCGGCAGCCCTCTCGTCGACACAGGTGCGCGTGTTCAACGCGAGCGGCGAGCGCGGACAGGCCGCGCACGTCGCAGCGCAGCTGGGCGAGTACGGCTTCGCCAGCGCGCCCGACGTCCAGGCCGGCAACGATCCCGTCTACGTCGATCAGACACTCCAGTGCTACGGCCAGATCCGCTTCGGCGAACAGGGACTGGCCGCTGCCAGTGCGCTGTGGCTCGTCGCGCCGTGCGCCGAACTGATCCAGGACGGCCGGACCGACGACACCGTCGACCTGGCACTGGGCACGTACTCGAAGGACATCGCACCCAGTGCCGACGCCGACGAGGTCCTCAAGTCGCTGAAGGACCCGGTCGCCGGGGCCGAGCCCGCGCCGCTCGACAGCGGACTGCTCGACGCCGCCCGCACGGCGCGCTGCTGACGCACCGGATCACGGAATCGGCGCGTACGCCCCCACCGATCGCATGACGGCCTCGAGCTCGTCCGCGATGCCCGGGGCCATCGCGACCACCACTTCACCGGAAGCGCCGCCCACGTCGGGTCCGGGCAGGTGCACCCGCGCACCGGCCTCGCTCGCGATGAGTCCGCCGGCCGCCCAGTCCCACGGGTTGAGGCCGTGTTCGAAGTGGGCGTCGACGCGGCCCGAGGCGACCATGCACAGGTCCAGCGCGGCAGAACCCACGCGGCGGATGTCGCGAACGTGTGGGAGCAGGTCCCCGATCAGCCGCCCCTGAGCGCGGCGGCGCTCGACGCCGTAACCGAATCCGGTGGCCAGAAGCACCGAGGAGGCATCGGTGATCGGGTTGCACGACAGGGTTCCCTCTACGCTCCCGTCCGGCGCACCCGAGTCGACGAACCGGGCCCCCTCCCCCTTCGCAGCCGAATAGGTGACTCGCGCAGCGACGTCCACGACGGCACCGGCGACGGAGACACCGTCGATCTGAGCAGCGACGGAAACCGAGTACGCGGGAATTCCGTAGAGGAAGTTCACCGTCCCGTCGATCGGATCGACCACCCAGCGCACCCCCTCGAGCACGTCCCGGGCACCGCCGCCCTCCTCGCCGAGCACGGCGTCGTGCGGGCGCAATTCGGCGAGGTGCGCCCGGATCAACTGCTCGGCCTCGGTGTCGACGACGGTGACCGGATCCGTCGGAGTGCTCTTCGCCCGCACCGACTGCCCGTCGCTTCCGTCCACACGCGCGCCCATCACGCCGAACACCTCGGGACGACGCACCCGCACGTGTTCAGCGGCGGCCTCGGCGACGGTGACGGCGACCCTCAGGAGGTCTCCAGGGGCGGTCGAGGTCGGATTCGGATCGGTCTGATCGACAGACGAACTGTTCATGCGGTGCATGTGTGTATCGCACCACACCCACGAACCACCCCACCACCGGTATCGCGGACCTGCTATCCCGCGGCCGAATGCTGCGGAAGCAACTACTGTTTCGACGCAGACGGTCATCTCGGCAGACGAGGATCTCGATCGAAGGGAGACGGTGGTGGGCGCACGCGGGTTCGGCGTCGACGTCGGCGGCAGCGGCATCAAGGGGGCCCTGGTCGATCTCGTGACCGGTGAACTGGTCGAGGAACGCATCAAGATCGAAACGCCCCGTCCGGCGACGCCGACCGCCGTCGCGGCAACCGTCGCCGAGATCGTTTCGCGCGCCGACTGGAGCGGGCCGGTCGGTATCACCCTCCCGAGCGTCGTAACCGCGGGCGTTGCCCGTACTGCCGCGAACATCGACCCGTCGTGGATCGGAACCGACGCACGTGCCCTGCTGTCCGAGGCGCTCGGCGGCCGCGACGTCACAGTCCTCAACGACGCCGACGCCGCCGGCATCGCCGAGGACCGATTCGGCGCCGGCAAGGACGTCGACGGCGTCGTCGTGCTGCTGACGTTCGGCACCGGGATCGGATCGGCGATCCTGCACCGCGGCGTCCTCCTTCCGAACACCGAACTCGGCCACCTGGAGGTCGACGGCAAGGAGGCCGAACACCGTGCCGCGTCGTCGGTCAAGGACGAGAAGGGACTCTCGTACAAGGAGTGGGCCACCGAGGTGACCCGCGTACTGCGTCGCTACGAGGACCTGTTGTGGCCGGACCTGTTCATCGCCGGTGGCGGTATCAGTCGCAAGCACGACAAGTGGATTCCGCGTCTCGAGAACCGCACGCCGGTCGTTCCCGCAGCTCTGCTCAACACGGCGGGCATCGTCGGTGCCGCACTGGCCTCGGCGAACGGCATGCCCGACGCGGTGGAAACCGGCATCGCTCCGTAACATTTTCCTAGCTGTCGTTACAATGGATGGCGGCCGACTGTGAGTCGGCGAAACCCGACAGACCTCTCCGCCGGAATTCCACTCTGGCGTGACGCCGCACGACACCGTCACGAAAGGGCGTACGTGGCAGCCACCGATACGCGTCAGACCGCAGATTCAACACCCGAATCCGCGACCACTGCTTCCACTGCCGAGGCCACTACCGGTAGCGCGCCCGCCGCCAAGAAGGCTCCTGCGAAGAAGGCCGCCGCCAAGAAGGCGCCCGCCAAGAAGGCCGCCGCCAAGAAGGCGCCTGCGAAGAAGGCCGCCGCCAAGAAGACCGCGGCGAAGAAGGCGACCAAGAAGGCCAGCACCAAGGCTGCCAAGGGCGACGACATCGGCGAGGACGAAGACATCGACATGGCCGACCTCGATGTCGCCGCCGGCGACCTCGTCGAGGAAGAGGTCGAGGACGTCGTCGTCGAAGACGAGGAAGAGACCGCGGAGCCGTCCGAGAAGGACAAGGCGTCCGGCGACTTCGTCTGGGACGAGGAAGAATCCGAGGCCCTCCGCCAGGCCCGCAAGGACGCCGAACTGACGGCTTCGGCCGACTCGGTCCGCGCCTACCTCAAGCAGATCGGCAAGGTTGCGCTCCTCAACGCGGAGGAGGAGGTCGAACTCGCCAAGCGCATCGAGGCCGGCCTGTTCGCGACGCACAAGATGAGCGAGATGGCGGAGAAGGGCGAGAAGCCCACCCCCACCGATCGCCGCAATCTGAACTGGATCACACGCGACGGCAACCGCGCGAAGAACCACCTGCTCGAGGCGAACCTGCGACTGGTCGTCTCGCTGGCCAAGCGCTACACGGGCCGCGGCATGGCGTTCCTGGACCTGATCCAGGAAGGCAACCTCGGTCTGATCCGCGCGGTCGAGAAGTTCGACTACACCAAGGGCTACAAGTTCTCGACGTACGCCACGTGGTGGATCCGTCAGGCGATCACCCGCGCGATGGCCGACCAGGCCCGCACCATCCGTATTCCGGTGCACATGGTCGAGGTCATCAACAAGCTCGGCCGCATCCAGCGTGAGCTGCTCCAGGACCTGGGCCGCGAGCCCACCCCCGAGGAGCTCGCCAAGGAAATGGACATCACGCCGGAGAAGGTGCTGGAGATCCAGCAGTACGCGCGTGAGCCGATCTCGCTCGACCAGACCATCGGCGACGAGGGCGACAGCCAGCTCGGCGACTTCATCGAGGACTCCGAGGCCGTCGTCGCGGTCGACGCGGTGAGCTTCACGCTGCTGCAGGATCAGCTGCAGTCGGTGCTCGAGACGCTCTCCGAGCGCGAGGCCGGCGTGGTGCGACTGCGGTTCGGTCTCACCGACGGCCAGCCGCGGACTTTAGACGAAATCGGTCAGGTCTACGGCGTCACGCGCGAGCGTATCCGCCAGATCGAGTCGAAGACGATGTCGAAGCTGCGCCACCCGTCGCGGTCGCAGGTGCTGCGCGACTACCTCGACTAGAGGTCGGCCAGCACGTCAGCTCGTGAGGAAGGGGTCCTTCGGGGCCCCTTCCTCTTTTGGTCGGGGAGGCTGGAACAGCCGGACGATCGGCTCGGCGATGCGGGCCCCGACCGGCCCCAGAACGGCCATCAGCAGCACGTAGGCCGTGGCGAGCGCCGCCAACTCCCCCTCGACCGCCCCTGCGGACACAGCGAGGCCGGCGATGACGATCGAGAACTCGCCGCGAGCGATCAGCGCGGCTCCGGCGCGGGCCCGGCCCATCACGCCGATGCCCTGGCGTCCGGCCGCCCACCACCCGGTGAGCACCTTGGTGGCGGTCGTGAGGACGGCCAGGCCGATCGCGGGCAGCAGCACCGGCGGGATGGTGGTCGGATCGGTGTTGAGCCCGAAGACGACGAAGAACATCGCCGCGAACAGGTCCCGCAGCGGCTCGAGGAGTCGCGTCGCGTTCCGTGCCGTGGACCCGGAGATCGCGATACCGAGCAGGAACGCGCCGACGGCCGCAGACACCTGCAGCGACGACGCGAAGCCGGCGACCAGGAGTGCCGCACCCAGCAGCTTCAGCAGGAACACCTCGCGGTCGGTGCTGTCCACGATGGCGGAGACGACACTGCCGTAGCGGAGAGCGACGACGAGCACGACGGTGATGACCGCGAACGAGATGGCCACGGCCTGGAGCCCGCCGAGGAAACTCACACCCGCGAGCACCGCGGTGAGGATCGGCAGGTACACCGCCATCGCGAGATCCTCGAAGACGAGAATCGACAGGATCACCGGGGTTTCGCGGTTACCGAGCCGGCCGAGGTCGCCGAGCACCTTCGCGACGATGCCCGACGACGAGATGTAGGTGACGCCGCCGAGGGTCAACGCCCCCACGGGCCCCCACCCGAGCATGAATGCCATCACGGCGCCGGGCGCGGCGTTGAGGACGAGGTCGACCACACCGGCGAACCACGATCTCCTGAGGCCGGTGACGAGTTCGGACGCCGTGTACTCCAGGCCGAGCAGCAACAGCAGCAGGACGACACCGATCTCGCTCGCGAGATGGCTGAACTCGCCGATGTCGCCGAGTTGGATGAACCCGCCTTCGCCGAAGCACAGACCGCCGATGAGATACAGCGGGATCGGCGACATGCCGATGCGTCCGGCCAGCCGGCCGAGCACCCCGAGTGCGAAGAAGACAGCGCCGAGTTCGACGAGTGCCAGTGCAGTGCCAGTCATCGTGGGTCGATCGCGCCGGGATCAGCCGTGCGCGAGGATCTTGGCGGCGTGGTCGAGGCCCTCCTGGGTGCCGACCGCGACCAGAAGGTCGCCCTCCGTGAAGGTGAAGTCGGGATTGGGTGACGGCGCCACCTGACCGGCCCGCATCACTGCGACGACGGAGACGCCGGTGCGCGTACGCATCGCGGTCTCGCCGAGCGTCCGGCCGTCCCACGGCGAATTCTCGCCGATCGGCAGTTGGCGGGTGCTGATACCGGGCAGGTCCCGGTGTTCCTCGCGCAGCTGCGCGACCAGTTGCGGCGCGCCCAGGAGGTTCGCGAGGACCGACGCCTCCTCCGACTCGAGCGGGATCGATGCCATGCAGGCGTCCGGGTCGTCGAGCTTGGAGACGATCAGATCGGTGCGCCCGTCACGGTGGGTGACCACCCCGATGCGCCGGCCAGTGGCGAGCGCGAAGTCCTTGCGGACCCCGATGCCGGGAAGCGGCGTCACTTCGACGTTCATGAATAAACGGTAGCGCTCCGCGGGGGCCGCGAACCACGACCCCTCTCGGCGAGCCCCCGTCCGTTTCGCCGAGCCGTCAGCCCACGGGTGGGAACACCCCGTCGGCGCCGGGCCGGTAGTCGGTGACCTCGACCACGGCTGCGGCGGGCAGCGGCCCGTACAGGTGCGGGAAGCGCATCGATGCAGGATCCGACGGCACGCCCGGCTCCCACCTGATCTCGGCGCCGACACGCGCGGGATCGAGGTGCAGCAGCACGAGATCGGTCCGCCCCGCGAACAGGCGATTCGCGGGCAGGTGGACCTGCGCCGGCGTCGACAGGTGAACGAAACCGTCGACGTCGAAACCGGGCGGGATCCGGCGGCCTGTGCGGCTCAGGGCGTCCCACTCGGCCCGCGAACACAGGTGGACCAGCACCGGGTCAGGGGCGGACTCGCTGTTCGACATGTACGGTTCCTCTCGGCCGATACCCCGGACATCCGGGACAATTCTCAGCTGTTAGCGAACACCCGTATCCTCCCGGATCGCATCGTGCGAGTTCAGGGCGGGTGGTGTTACGGACGACACACCGAGCGCGAATCGGGAACAACCCGATCAAGTCGAACGTCTGACAGAGTGGACCTACCGCGTCACTCCCGACGCGGCGGAAGACCCCAGGCGGCGGGCGCGAGCCCACAGCCAGTTCGGAGGAGTCATGCCCGGAACCCTGACCAGCCCCCCGTTGACCGCTGCCGACCGGTGCGACCGGTGCAGCGCAGGAGCCCGCGTGCGCGCCGTGCTCGCGAGCGGAGGAGAGCTTCTCTTCTGCCAGCATCACGCCAACGAGCATGCAGATCGCCTTCGTGAGATGAACGCGACCATCGTGAGCGACTCCGAAGAACCTGCGGCGGCAATCTAGCGCGTCAGCCCTCTCGGGTCCGACGGCGCCGGGTCGGTGCGTATTCCGGCGGCGTGGACGCATCTGGTCGGCATCAAGCCGCAG
>NZ_JAIVAH010000023.1 GCF_020171745.1 Prescottella equi | reverse complement strand
GCGGGCGACCACCATCGGTGGTCGCCCGCTTCGGCGTTTCCGGGGCTTCGTCACCACTGCCGCAGCGTCGCGATCCGATCGGTGAGCTGTTCCACCGTCGCGATGGCCGTCGGCGGACCGCCACAGGCGCGGCGCAGTTCGCCGTGGATGATGCCGTGCGGCTTACCGGTCCGGTGATGATGCATCGCCACGAGCGAGTTCAGTTCGCGGCGCAGATTCGCCAGCTGACCGGCCGAGGCCACCCGCTCCGCGACCTGCGCGACCTGCGGGACCGGTGGCGGCACCGGGGCCTCCGCGCCAGCGGCGGGCTTGTCGATCTGGCTCTGCTGCCGCTGCCGCAGCAGCGCGCGCATCTGGTCGGCGTCGAGCAGACCGGGCAGACCCAGATAGTCGGCTTCCTCGTCGGATCCGGAGAACGTGGCGGTTCCGAACGAGGAACCGTCGTAGATCACCTGGTCGAGTTCGGCGTCCGCGCCGAGCGAGGTGAACGCCTTCTCCTCCTCGCCGAGCTCGTCCTTCTGCTTGTTCGCGTCCGCGAGCAGCTCGTCGTCGAGACCGTCCTTCTCCCGGTGCGGCTTGCCCAGGATGTGGTCGCGCTGCGCCTCGAGCTGGCTGGCCAGGTCGAGCAGGACCGGAACGGACGGCAAGAACACACTCGCCGTCTCCCCCTTCACCCGCGAACGCACGAATCGTCCGATGGCCTGCGCGAAGAACAGCGGGGTGGACGCGCTGGTGGCGTACACGCCGACGGCGAGCCGGGGCACGTCGACGCCCTCCGACACCATGCGCACCGCCACCATCCACGCCTGCGTGCTCTTGGAGAACTCCGCGATCCGCTTCGACGCGGTGGGGTCGTCGGACAGGATCACCGCGGGCGCCTCGCCGGTGATCGCCTCGAGCTGCTTGGCGTAGGCGCGGGCCACCGTCTGGTCGGTCGCGATGACCAGACCGCCCGCGTCCGGCATGCCGCCGGCACGCAGCTGGCCGAGCCGGGTGTTCGCGGCGGTCAGCACCGACGGGATCCAGTCGCCGGCCGGGTCGAGTGCGGTGCGCCACGCCCGGGCCGTCTGCTCGGCGTTGAGCGGCTCCCCGAGCCGGGCGGCGAACTCCTCACCGGCGCTGTTGCGCCAGCGGGCCTCGCCCGAATACGCGAGGAACACGACCGGGCGGACGACGCCGTCGGCGAGCGCGTCGGAGTAGCCGTACGTGTGGTCGGCCTTCGACCGCTGGTGGCCCTCGTTGTCCGGCTCGTAGGTCACGAACGGAATCGGGCTGTCGTCGCTGCGGAACGGGGTTCCGGTGAGCGCCAGGCGGCGGGTTGCGTCGCCGTACGCGTCGCGGATCGCCTCACCCCAGCTCTTCGCGTCGCCACCGTGGTGGATCTCGTCGAGGATCACCAGGGTGCGCCGCGCCGCGGTGCGGGCGTGATGCTTGAACGGGTGCGACGCGACCTGTGCGTACGTGACGACGACGCCGTGGTAGTCCGCCGACGTCTGTCCGGTCGAATTCGAGAAGTTCGAGTCGAGCGCGATGCCGTTGCGCGCGGCCGACTCGGCCCACTGGTGCTTGAGGTGTTCGGTGGGCGCGACGACCGTGATCTGGTCCACGGTCCGATCGCGCAACAGTTCGGCCGCCACCCGCAGCGCGAAGGTGGTCTTGCCGGCACCGGGCGTCGCGACCGCGAGGAAGTCCCGAGGCTTGGTGGCCAGGTACTTGGTGAGGGCGCGCCGCTGCCATGCTCGGAGGGAGCTGGTGGGAGCAGGTGCAGTTTCGACAGTTCCGGGTTCAGCGCTCACATCGCACCTCGCCACAGGATTCGCACAGTTGTTCCCACTCCTTGCTTCGCCGACGGGGGTCACGGCTGCTGCCACGGCACGGTCTCGGAGCCCCGATCTCCGGCAACGACCCCCGAGGAGCCTAGCGCCCGCCACCGACCGTTTCAGCATCAGCCGTGGTGGCGTCGGACGCGCCGGTCGAACCTCCGGTGGCAGAATCATTCGCGACACGGGCGCACCCCACCGAGCATCTCGACGCGTTGTCAGGAATCCTGGAAGCATCATGAGCGAGACTCCGGCAGCGACGAGGCACCGACCGCTGCGGCGGTGTGCGCAGGTTGTCGGCCGGACGGCGAGCAAGGCCTGGGGCGATTCGATCTTCGGCAAGTCCGCGACGGCCGCGTTCTGGCAGACGCTCTCGCTGCCCCCGCTACTGCTGGGCCTGCTCGGCAGCCTCGGCTACGTCGGCGGCTGGTTCGGCCCCAACACCGTCGAGATCATCCAGTCGAAGATCATCACCTTCAGCCACAGCGCGTTCAGCGAGAACGTGGTGGACCAGATCATCGAACCGACCGTCACCGACGTCCTCAGCCGCGGCCGGCCCGAGATCATCTCGGCGGGCTTCCTACTGTCGCTGTGGGCAGGATCATCCGCGATCTCGACGTTCGTCGACTCGATCGTGGAGGCGCACGGACAGAAGGACGCGCGTCATCCCGTGTGGCAGCGGGTGTTCGCGCTCCTGTTGTACGTGGGGTTCCTGATTCTCTCGGTCTTCACGCTCCCCCTCGTCGCACTCGGCCCCACCATGATCGGCCGAGTACTCCCGGAGTCGTGGCATGCGTTCGGGTCGGAGGTGGTGGACACGTTCTACTACCCCGCGGTGGGCCTGCTGCTCATCATCGGCCTGACGACGCTGTACAAGGTCGCGCTGCCGAAGTCGCTCCCGTGGCACCGTCTGCTGGCCGGCGCCCTGGTGGCAGGAGTGTTCTTCATGGCGGCGAGCACGGTGCTGCGCCTCTACCTGAGCTGGGTGACCGGCACCGGGTACACCTACGGCGCGCTGGCGACGCCCATCGCGTTCCTGCTCTTCACGTTCTTCCTGGGATTCGCGGTGGTGCTCGGTGCCGAGTTCAACGCCACCATCCAGGAATTCTGGCCCGCGCGCGCCACCCGCATGGAGCAGGTCCGCGACTGGATCGCCGCGCAGGCCGCGGTCGACGCGTCCGACGAAGCCGGTCCGGTCACTGCGATCACCCGACGGATCGCGACCGGACCGATCCGCTTCACGTCTGATCGGTCACAGTCCGCGGACACCGAAACGGCGGACGCGCCCGACTGCGGCGCATCCACCGAGGAGTCGGCGACTCAGTCGCCGCCCTTGCGCAATCCGTCGTAGATCTTCTTGCACTCCGGGCACACCGGGGAGCCGGGCTTCGCGGACTTGGTGACCGGAAATACCTCGCCACACAGCGCGACGACGTGCGTTCCCATGACCGCACTCTCGGCGATCTTGTTCTTCTTCACATAGTGGAAGAACTTCGGGGCATCGTCGTCCGTCGTCTCGTCGGTGGTGGTGTCGGGACGTTCCTTCGTCAAAGTGCTCACGCCTCAATAATGCCGCAAGCGCATGTGCAATTGCCGCCCGAGAGTGCAACAGTGGAACCATGGCAAGAACATCGGGGTTCGGCGACTCCGCAGAGAGCGGCACACCCCGCCACCCGGCACTGATCACCGAGGCGCAGCAGTCCATCGAGGATCAGCACCGGGCGCGCGTGAAGAAGTACCTGACGATCATGTCGTTCCGGATTCCCGCGCTGATTCTCGCGGCCCTCGCGTACGGCGCATTCGGGAGCGCCTGGATCTCGGTCGGCATCATCGCGCTGTCGATCCCGCTGCCGTGGATCGCGGTCCTCATCGCGAACGACCGGCCGCCCCGCTCCAAGGACGAGCCCAGCCGGTACGACAACCGCAACTCGGCCCGCGCCATCGAATCACGGACCGACCGCACCATCGAGGGATGACTCGCGCGGCAGGCCGGTCGTGACCTGACGGCTGCAACAATGCTCGCGTGACCCGTGATCTCCTGCTGTCCGTGTGCGCCCCCCTTCGTGCGGCGCTGACGCGCTGCAAGTTCGACACCGACTCGATCCTCGAACTCCTCGGACCCGAGGCCCACGCGGCCCTGGACCGGCACGAACCGGTGCCGGTCCGCCGCGCGTCCGCAGACGGCGGCGAACTGGGCCTGCTGGTGCGACTGTTCCTGCTCGGTGACGACTGCGATGCCGGTGCCGTCGCGGCCGCGCTGAGCCCGCTCGGCATCGACGACGCCGTCGCGGCCGGACTGCTCTCGCGCGCCGGCGACGTCGTCCGCGCCGAACTCGATCTGCGCCCACTGGACCTGGGCACCGGCACCCGCTGGGTGCTGTCCGATCTCGACGGCTCGATGCGGCCGCGCCCCACCGCCGACGACCACGTCATCGGTGTCGGGCATGCGTCCCTGTCGTTGCTGCAGGGCACCCCGAGCCGACCGGTCGGCACCGTGCTCGACGTGGGCACCGGCTGCGGCATCCAGGCGCTGCGTGCCGCGGACTACGCGGGCACCGTGACCGCGACCGACGTCAACGCGCGTGCAACCGACCTGACCGCGGCCACGGCGGCACTCAACGGACTCGAGTTCGAGATCCTCGAGGGTTCGTGGTTCGAGCCGGTCGCGGGCCGGACGTTCGACCAGATCGTCGCGAACCCGCCGTTCGTGGTCAGCGAGGCCCGCGTGGTCAACAGCTACCGCGACTCGGGCCTGGACCTCGACGGCGCAAGCGAACTGATGATCTCCCGCGCGGCGGACCATCTCGCGCCCGGCGGGACGGCCGCGATGCTCGCGTCGTGGCTGCACGTCGACGGCGAGGACTGGCGTCACCGGGTCGCGTCGTGGCTGCCGGCCCATGGCGTCGACGCGTGGATCGTCCAGCGCGACGTCGCCGACCCCGCCCTCTACGTGGGGACGTGGCTGCGCGACGGTGGCGGGGATCCGCGAGATCCTGCGGTGCAGGCCCGGGCCGAGGCGTGGCTCGATCACCTCGCCGAGGCCGACGTCGAGGGTGTCGGGTTCGGCTTCGTCTACCTGCGACGCACGGATGCGCCGTCGGACATCCTGTGCGAGGACCTGCGGCACGGCTTCAGCGATCCACTCGGCGACGAGGCGCTCGCCTACTTCGACCGCCTCGCGTGGCTGCGCGAGCACGACGTACTGGAGTCACGGTTCACCGTGCGCCCCGATACCGCCCTCGAACGCGTGTTCCTGCCCGGCGACGACGGCTGGAACCAGGTGGTCGCACGGGTGCACCGCGGCAACGGCCCGCGGTGGCAGCACGAAGTGGACGATCTGGCGGCGGCCCTGCTCGCGGGAATGCGCGGCGACGGACTGGCGTTGGAAGAACTCGTCACGCTCCTCGCCTTCGCGAACGACGAGGACGAGGAGTCCCTGACCGCCTCCGCGATTCCGCTGGTGCACTCGTTGGTCCGTCACGGGTTGATCGAACCCGCCTGACGCGTTCCCGGGCGCGCACCTTCTCAGGAACTTCTCAGGGGACCTCGGCGATACCTGCAGGTCAGGGGCGGCAACGACGAATCGTCCGGGGAACTTTCCCGGACCGTCGAAGCGTTGAGGGATATGAGACACCCCGATGAGGAGGCACGTCATGACAAGCCCCAGCACCACTCGACCCCGCGCCACCGGTTCCGATCTGGACAGCCAGAGCCCGGCAGCAGATCTCGTTCGCGTCTATCTGAACGGGATCGGCCGCACGGCACTGCTCACCGCTGCGGACGAGGTCGATCTGGCGCGGCGGATCGAGGCGGGGCTGTATGCCGCGCACGTCCTCGCGACCAAGAAGCGGCTGACGGCGGTCAAGAAGCGCGACCTCGCCACCATCGTGCGGGACGGAGAAGCGGCCCGGCGTCATCTCCTCGAGGCCAACCTCCGCCTCGTGGTGTCGCTCGCCAAGCGCTACACCGGCCGCGGTATGCCGCTCCTGGACCTGATCCAGGAAGGCAACCTCGGGCTGATCCGAGCGATGGAGAAGTTCGACTACGCCAAGGGCTTCAAGTTCTCGACGTACGCCACGTGGTGGATCCGTCAGGCGATCACGCGCGGCATGGCCGATCAGAGCCGCACGATCCGGCTCCCCGTCCATCTCGTCGAGCAGGTCAACAAGCTCGCCCGGATCAAGCGCGAACTGCACCAGCAGCTCGGCCGCGAGGCCACTGACGAGGAGCTGTCGCAGGAGTCGGGGATCCCCGAGCACAAGATCGCCGACCTGCTCGACCACAGCCGCGACCCGGTGAGTCTGGACATGCCCGTCGGCAACGACGAGGAGGCGCCGCTCGGCGACTTCATCGAGGACTCCGAGGCGACGTCGGCGGAGAACGCGGTGATCGCCGGGCTGCTGCACAGCGACGTCCGCAGCGTCCTGGCCACCCTCGACGAGCGCGAGCAGCAGGTGATCCGCCTGCGCTACGGCCTCGACGACGGCCAGCCGCGCACCCTCGACCAGATCGGCAAGCTGTTCGGGCTCTCCCGCGAGCGCGTGCGGCAGATCGAGCGCGAGGTGATGGGCAAGCTCCGTCAGGGTGAGCGCGCCGATCGCCTGCGTGCCTACGCGAGCTGACCCCTCCGATCACCTTCTCGGCCTTCTCACTGGCTTCCCGGCCGGTCTCCGTCCCTCCCCCTCGGGTTCGGAGATCGGCCGGGTTTCGTTGTGTCGGGGCACTTCGGCGGGTCGGGGCACTGCCGGCCCTTCAGTGGTGGGTCACCACTCCCGGAGCCGACGCGGACCGAGGTCTGCCATGCTCGGCTCGGGTCCGATCCGCACCCTGGCGTCGGTGACCTGGGCGCCCTCGGCGGACGCGAGCACCGGCTCGCAGGCGAGCGATCGCACCTCGGGCAGGTCGTCGGCCAGTGCCGACACCCGCTGGACCAGGTCGACGAGCGCCTGCTTGTTCACCGGCGCGGCGCTGCGGTACCCGGACAGCAGGGGCGCGGCCTTGGGCGCGTCGATCAGTTCGGCCGCCTCGTCCTCCGTCAACGGCAGCACCCGGTACGCGCGATCCCCCAGCAGATCGGAGATCACGCCGGCCAGACCGAACGAGATGAGCGAACCGAACGACGGGTCGTCCTGCACCCCGACGACACAACCGATGCCCTTGGTCGCCATCTTCTGGACGTGCAGCAGCGGCTCCCCCGACGCTGCCGCGAGGTCGCGGTACGCGAGCCGCACCGAGTCCGGTCCCACCAGATCCAGCCGCACGCCGCCGAGATCGGGGCGGTGCCGCCACAGCTCGCCGGTCGCCTTGACCGCGACCGGATATCCCAGTTCGTCGGCCGCCGCGACCGCCTCGTCCGCGGTGGTCGCGGCACGGAACTCGACCACGTGGACGCCGTAGCACGCGAGCAGCTGCGCGGCCTCGAAGTCCGACAGCCACCGGCCGTTCGACTCCCCCAGCCAGCCCTCGACGAGGGTGCGGGCCCGGTCGGGATCGATGCCGTTGGGTCGGACCACCTTCGAGACCGGCCGACCCCGCCAGGCGGCATAGCGCCACGCGCGGGCCAGGGCCAGCGCCGCCCGTTCGGGGCCGGGGAACGACGGCACCGACCCCCGCGTCGGATGGCCGTCGGGCCCGCGGACCGCGAGCACGTCCGGAATGCCCTCGGCCGCGAGGAACGTGGTGAGGATCGGCTTGTCGGTGTCGACGACGGCCTCCCGCAGCGCCTGCGCGTACGGTTCGACGGCAACTGCGACGGGCGGCGCGAAGACCGCGATGACGGCGTCGACGTCGAACGACGCGAGCGCGGTCGACACCGCGGCCGCGAACACCTCGGGGGTGGCCTGCGCGCCGAGGTCGACCGGCTCGCCCACCTGCAGGCCCTCGCGGCGCGCCGCGTCGACGGCCAGCACACCCAGCGCGGTCGAGTTGCCGACAACCGCGACCCGGGGCCCCGCCGGCAGCGGCTGGTACCCGAACAGCATCGCGCAGTCGAAGAGCTGCGAGATCGAGCCGACCTGCACGACGCCGGCCTGCTCGAACAGCGACCGCACGATCGAGTCGTCCATCTCGACGCCGGTCGCGGCGAGCGCCGGGGGCACCGCGTGCCGGCCGCTCTTGACGGCGACGATCGGTTTGTTGCGGGCGACGCGGCGGGCGATGCGGGAGAACTTGCGGGGATTACCGAAGCTCTCCAGGTACAGCAGCACCACCTCGGTGTCGGGATCGGTGTCCCAGTACTGCAGCAGGTCGTTGCCGGAGACGTCCGCGCGGTTGCCGGCCGAGACGAACGTCGACAGGCCCAGGTGCCGTTTCGCGGCCTGGTCCAGAATCGCGATGCCGAGTGCGCCGGACTGGCAGAAGAACCCGACCCGACCCGGCTTGGGCAGCACAGGCGCGAGTGTCGCGTTCAGCGACACGGCCACGTCGTTGTTCGCGACCCCGAGCGCGTTCGGCCCGATCAAGCGCATGCCGTGCGCGCGGGCCGCGTGCACGAGGCGGCGCTCGGAATCCCTTCCGTCGGGCCCGGTCTCGCCGAATCCCGCCGACACCACCACGAGCGCCTTGACGCCCTTGGCGAGACAGTCGTCGAGCACCGCGTCGATCGACTCGGCCGGGACCGCCACGACGGCGAGGTCGACGTCGTCGGGGATGTCGCGCACCGTCGGATAGGCGCGGACACCGCGCACCGATCGGTGTTCGGCGTTGACCGGGTAAACGGGGCCGGAGAAGTTGCCCTGCAACACGTTCGCCAGGACCGCATTGCCGACCTTGGAACTGTCGGTGGAGGCGCCGATCACGGCCACCGATCGTGGGCTGAGCACGTTGCGGACGCTGCGGGCCTCGGCGGCGCGCTCCCGCGAGTTCCGCACCGACAACAGCGCCTCGGTCGGGTCGATCGCGAACTCGAGGCGCAGCACGCCCCCGTCGAAACTGCGGCTGACCTGATATCCGGCCTCACGAAACACGGAGACCATATTGCGGTTCTCGGCCAGGACCTCGGCGACGAACATGTTCAGACCGTTCTCGGCGGCCGCACCCGCGAGGTGCTCGAGCAGGATCGGTCCGAGGCCGCGGCCCTGGTGCGCGTCGGCCACGACGAACGCGACCTCGGCGGAGCGTCCGTCGCCGACGTCGAGCAGGCGTTCGTAGCGGCCCACCGCGATGATCTCGTCGCCGAGGATCGCGACGAACGCGACGCGGTTGCGATGATCGACCGTCGTGAAGTTCACGATGTCGCGCTTGGACATGGTCGGGTACGGGCCGAAGTAGCGCAGATAGCGGGTGCGTTCGGACAACTTGCCGTGGAACTCGACCAGCTTGTCGGCGTCCTCGGGAACGATCGGACGCAGGTGCACGACACCCCCGTCCGACGCGAGCACGTCCGCGAGCCAGTGCCGCGGAAAGTTCCGTGCGCGTTCGAGATCGACTTCCTTGCCGTCTTGGGCGGTGCCGTCAGTCACGGGGATCCTCCGGATCGAGGCCGAGCAGTGGGAATGCGGCGCGGCGGGTCGCGATGATCGCCGCGTCGATGCGGGTGAGGGCGCGGTCCATCGAGGCGACGCCGGTCTCGGGCGTCCCTCCGGGGCCGTCCCACGGCAGGTACTTCGTGTCGCCGCCCTCGCCCATCGTCGTGGGCAGATCGACGCTGGGAGCGATGGCGTGTGCCTTCTCACGCCAGCTGTCGGGGATCGCCGTGGCGGGGTCGATCTCGCGGTCGAGAGCGGCGGCGATGAGATGGGTCCACGATCTCGGCACGACCCGGACCAACCCGTACCCGCCACCGCCGACCGCGAGCCAACGCCCCTCCGCGTACCGGTCGGCGAGGTCGCGCATCGCGAGGTACGCGGCACGCTGACCGTCGACGGTCAGGGCAAGATCCGCCAGCGGGTCCTCGCGGTGATTGTCGGCGCCACACTGGCTGATCACGATCTGCGGCCGGAATCCCGCGATCGCGGCCGGCACCACCGCATGGAATCCCCTCAGCCACAGCGCATCACTGGTGCCGGGCAGGACCGGAAGGTTGATCGCGGTGCCCTCGGCGGCACCGGCTCCCACCTCGCTCGACCACCCGGTGTTCGGCCACAACGTGGCCGGGTGCTGGTGGATCGAGATGGTCATCACCCGCGGGTCGCCGAGGAACGCGTGCTGGACGCCGTCACCGTGGTGCGCGTCGATGTCGACGTAGGCGATGCGGTCGAAGCCGTTGTCCAGCAACCAGGAAATGGCGATCGCGGCGTCGTTGTAGACACAGAATCCGGAGGCCCAGTCCGCCATCGCGTGATGCATACCGCCGCCGATGCTCACCGCGCGCCGGGCGCGGCCGGACGCGATCTCCTTGGCGGCGGCGAGCGAACCGCCCGCGAGCACCGCGCTGGCCTCGTGCATCCGGGGAAAGATCGGGTTGTCGTCGGTGCCGAGTCCGTGCCGCGTCTCGAGCTCCGGTGGCAGTGCCCCGTCGCCTGCCTCGCCCGCGAGTTTGACCGCGTCTATGTAGGCGGGGGTGTGGATGCGGAGCAGGTCGGCGTCGGAGGCGGCGTCGGGGCGCACGACCTCCGCGGCGTCGATCAACCCCAGTCCGTCGGCGAGCGCCATCGTGAGGTCGAGGCGGGTCGGGTTCATCGGATGCTGCGGACTCCAGCGATAGCTGAGATAGTCCGGACTCCAGACCACGACGCGATCCGAACCGGTGGTTGCTGTGCCCCTACCGGGACCTGACGACACGGCCATTCACCCAAGTTACTTGGCGCGGCGTCGCCCGCGCGAGGCGCCACGAACAGTGTCGACAGGGCCGTCCGGAGGAGCTCTCGCTCCGGCGCCTGCGCGACGCGTTTCGCCTCGGTGCCGGAGCGGGACCGACAAACCGAAATGCCCGGTAGAATCACCCGAGACGAAGGGGTGTGAGAGTGAAGGATCTGGTCGACACCACGGAGATGTATCTCCGGACGATCTACGACTTGGAAGAAGAGGGCGTCGTCCCGCTCCGCGCGCGGATCGCCGAACGACTCGAGCAGAGCGGTCCGACCGTGAGCCAGACGGTTGCCCGCATGGAGCGCGACGGGCTGCTGCAGGTGGCGGGTGACCGCCATCTCGAGCTGACCGACAAGGGCCGCAACCTCGCGGTCGCAGTGATGCGCAAGCATCGCCTCGCCGAGCGCCTGCTCGTCGACATCATCGGCCTCGAGTGGGACCAGGTGCATGCCGAGGCATGCCGCTGGGAGCACGTGATGAGCGAGGACGTCGAACGCCGCCTCGTCGAGGTACTGAAGAACCCGACGACCTCGCCGTACGGCAACCCGATCCCGGGTCTGGCGGATCTGGGTCTGGACCGGCCGTCCGGCAACGCGGAGACGCTGATCCGGCTCACGGACGTGCCGCCCGGCAAGCCGACCGCCGTGGTGGTGCGCCGCCTCGCCGAACACGTCCAGTCCGATCCGGAACTGATCGGCCAGCTGCGCGAAGCAGGCGTGGTCCCCGATGCCCGGGTTACAGTCGAGACCCGACCAGGCTCGGTGACGATCACCGCGTCCGGTCACGACGAATTCGACCTTCCTGAGGAAATGGCCCACGCCGTCCAGGTGAAGCAGGTCTGACACCTCGCTTCGCGTGTTCGGTTGCGGCACGCGAGGAGATGAACTGTGAGACTTCTGGTTACCGGCGGCGCGGGATATGTCGGCAGCGTGTGCACCACCGTGCTGCTCGAGCGTGGCCACGAGGTGGTCGTCGTCGACGACCTCTCGACCGGAAACGCCGACGCCGTGCCGGCGGGTGCGGAGTTCATCGAGGGTGACATCGCTGCTGTTGCCGGGTCCGTGCTCGGATCCGGCAACAGCACACCCCGTTTCGACGGAGTGCTGCATTTCGCCGCACAGTCGTTGGTCGGCGAGTCCGTCGAGCGTCCGGAGCAGTACTGGCACGGCAACGTCGTGACGACGCTGGCTCTGCTCGAGGCGATGCGGCTGTCGGGCACACCGCGCCTGGTGTTCTCGTCCACCGCGGCGACCTACGGCGAGCCGGAGCGCACGCCCATCACCGAGGACGCGCCGACCCGTCCGACCAACCCGTACGGCGCCACGAAGCTCGCGATCGACCACGCGATCACGTCGTACGCGAACGCACACTCGCTCGCCGCGACCAGCCTTCGCTACTTCAACGTCGCCGGCGCCTACAAGGGTGCAGGCGAGAACCGGGTCGTCGAAACACATCTCATCCCCCTCGTGCTCCAGGTCGCGCTCGGCCAGCGCGAGAAGATCTCGGTGTTCGGCACCGACTGGCCGACCAAGGACGGCACCGCGGTGCGCGACTACATCCACGTACTCGATCTGGCCGACGCGCACCTGCTGGCGCTGGAATCGTCGGTCGCCGGACAGCACCGCATCTACAACCTTGGCAGCGGCGCCGGATTCACTGTCCGCGAGGTTATTTCGGCCTGCGAGCGCGTGACCGGCCTGCCGATCGCCGCCGAGGACGCACCCCGGCGCGCGGGTGATCCTGCCGTGCTGATCGCGTCCAGCGACCGCGCCGTCGACGAACTCGGCTGGCGCCCGGCACACACCGACCTCGACGAGATCGTCTCCGACGCCTGGAAGTATCTGCAGGCCCTGGGCGACCGGGCGCACGCCGCCCGCCGCTAGTCCGCCGTCGGCGGCAGACGCACCCCGAGGTCGGCCGCGGTATCGCGCCCGACATCGGCGAGTTCGCGCAGGACGCCCGGGCGTACGCCACGTTGCAGGGCGTCGTCGAGGAGATTGGCCAGACGATGGCAGGGGTCGGCCGTGAGCGCTGCGCACAGCGCGACCCCCGCCATCGGCCCGTCACCCCGCAGGTACGCACTGAAGCCGAGAAGCGCTAGCGGTTCGGCCCGTTCGGGCTCGGGCAGTGCGCGCGCCAAGGCGATCCACAACTGCTCGGCAGCGTCCGCGTCGTCGCCGGCCGACAGCGCGAGCAGCGCATCTCGCACGCGCGGATTCTCCAGCACGAGAGCGAGTTCCGCGCATTCCTCGGGTGTCACCTCGTCACCCGACGCGGTCTGCGCGATCCGGGCGAGCACCCGCTCGAGGCAGTGCCGGTCGGCGCCGATCGGATCGGTGGCGGTCCGCGCCACCCCGGCTCCGCGCGCGATCCGGTCCCGCGCGTCGTCGATGAGGTGGGCGACACGCTGCTGGTCGTCGAGCGGATCCGGGACCAACACGGCCTCGAGTTCGTCTCGGGAGGATCGGATCGCGCGGCCCCCGAGAACCTGGGCGAGTGCCACCCTCGACGAGGTCGGGTCCGGGAGCGCTCCACGTACGCTCCCCGCGAGGTCCGTCCACGGGGCACCTGCCGCGATGCGGGCGACGAGATGGGTCGCGGCAAGCTCGATTCCCCGTACCCCGAGCAGTTCGGCGAACGCCGCCGCGATCTCCCCGTGGGTCACGAGATCGCTCGACTCGGGACGGTCGGGTAGGCGGTCGTCGACCATGACGACCAGGATCTGGTCGGCTCCTTCCCGGACGGCCACCGCGGTGAACTGCTCGAGGACGATGCGCATCACCGCGGGCTCACCAGGCCGGAGATCGTGCCGCATCACCGCGCCGACCGAGGTGCCGGCCAGGCAGATCACGACGAGCGACCGGTGCGGGTGGAAGCCGAGCAGGGCGGGCACCGCACTGATGAGGTCCCCGGGATCGGAGATGCGAACGGCATGAGCCGTACGCGGGTCGTGTGGACAGGGTGAACCGTGTGCCGAGGTCGGTGTCGTCATGCCACGACCATGCCGCGTGAACCGGACGAGGTGTTCGCCGCGACCTGGGACGATGCCCGCCCTGTGGATGACGGCGACGCCTGTGCAGAACCCGGCTTTCCGGCCGCGCGAGGCGCCCCCCTGTCGGGGTGATGTGTTAGCGCCGGGACCTCAACCGGCGCGGACCTTCTGCACCGCCGCGGTGAAGAGTTCGTCGAGGACCGCGGCGTCGTCCCCGCCCGGTTCGGCACCGAACGACATGTAGGTGGCCTGGATCCGCACGTCGTCGACCTGCGCGATCAGGGTGAGCATCGATTGGGTCACCGTCCCGCCCGGCCCGCCGGATTCGACTGTCCGGCGCAGTGCGAGCGTGTCGTCCGCCTCGATCCGGGGCGGTGGGGTGATCGTGGTCCGCACCGCTACGTCGACGCCGTTCGCGGTCGCGGTCACGTCGGGGCATTCGACCAGTTGCGCCCCGAGTTCCGCGAGTGGAGTCGCCACTCGGACCAACTCGATCGTGACGGTCGACCGGGTCACCGAATCCGTACCGACCGCCATCACGGTTCCGTTCGGGGTGAAGTCCTGCTGCGGCGGTTTGCAGCCCGGTGGGACGACCCGCGCGCCGGGCGCGATCCCGGCGAGGTCCGGCGCCGCCTGCGAAACCGCTTGCGCGGGAAGGACGACCGCGGGGTATGCGGTCGGGAAGGCCGCCGGCTCGAGCAACAGTTCACCGAGCGGCCGGGACGTGACCGAGCCCTGGGTCGGCGTCGCGGTGCCGGAGACCACCGTCCCGCATCCGGCAACGAGCACGATCGAACCCAGCACGAGCGCGCAGAGCATGCGCTTCCTCATGTGGCGCCCTCCTGCACGATTGACTCGCGGTCCTGCCCGTCCGCCACACCCTGTCACACAGCCGGACCGGACGGAATGATTCGCGGGCCGCCGTTGTTGGTCCACTGACGGCGGGTACCGACCCTCGCCGCGGGCCTCCCCGGCTCCCGTTTAGAACGACGGGACCCCGTGAGGGACACTGGAAGAAGACGTTCGAAGGAAAAGGAGCCGTCATGGACGAGCAGTCGAAGATGTACGAGCTGGAATTCCCGGCACCGCATCTGTCCTCGGCCGACGGCCAGGGTCCGGTGCTGATCCACGGACTGGAGGGCTTCTCCGACGCCGGACATGCGGTGAAGCTGGCCACCAAGCACCTGCGCGAGAGCCTCGAGACCGAACTGGTCGCGTCGTTCGCGGTGGACGAGCTGATCGACTACCGATCGCGGCGCCCCACCATGACCTTCAAGGCCGACCACTTCTCGGACTTCGACGCGCCCCAGCTGAACCTGTATGCGCTGAAGGACACCGGCGGAACCCCGTTCCTGCTTCTCGCGGGCATGGAACCCGACCTGCGCTGGGAGCGGTTCACCACCGCGGTCCGGCTGCTCGCCGAGCAGCTTGGTGTCCGCCGGACGGTCGGCATCAACGCGATTCCGATGGCCATCCCTCACACCCGGCCGCTGAGCGTGACGGCGCACTCGACCAACAAGGAGTTGATCAAGGATCACCACCGGTGGTCGGGCGAACTCCAGGTACCGGGCAGCGCGTCGTCGCTCCTCGAACTCCGGATGAGCCAGCACGGACACGAATCGGTGGGCTTCTCCGTGCACGTGCCCCACTACCTCGCCCAGACCGAGTACCCGGCCGCCGCCGAGACACTGCTCGAGAACGTGATGGAGATCGCGGACCTCGCGCTGCCTCTGGTCGCCCTCGGTGAGGCCGCCGCCCGGGTGCGCGAGCAGATCGACGAGCACATCACCTCGAACGAGGAGGTCCAGTCGGTGGTGAAGGCGCTCGAGAACCAGTACGACTCGTACGTGGCCGCACAGGAACAGCAGTCGACCCTGCTCGCGAGCGACGAGGACCTCCCGAGCGGCGACGAACTCGGCGCCGAGTTCGAGCGTTTCCTCGCCGAGCACGCGCGCCGCGGGGACGAAGCCGGCGACCCCGGAGCCGAGACGGACGACGAGCGGGGCACCGACGAGCCGAACTGACGGCCGAACAGCGCCCAGTTGGTCGTTGGTCCAGGTAGTGTGAAGTCCGAAACCTTTCCGTTATCCGAAGTCACACTCACGACTCTTGGGCCGCATAGCCTCTCGGTGCACGGATATACTCGGACGATCGATATCTGAGCGGTGCCCGCTGTGCCGGGCGACGGCTTCAGGAGGCGATATGAGCGACTGTCGCACGCGCGTGCTCCGCCCGGTGCCCGACACCGAGCCACGCCTGCTGTTCCGCACGATCCACGGCTACCGGCGTGCCTTCCGCATGGCCGGCGAGGGCCCGGCCGTCCTCCTACTGCACGGCATCGGCGACAACTCGTCCACCTGGAGCGAGATCATCCCGCACCTGGCGCAGAACCACACCGTCATCGCACCGGACCTGCTCGGCCACGGCCGTTCGGACAAGCCGCGCGCCGACTACTCGGTGGCCGCGTACGCGAACGGGATGCGGGATCTGCTGTCGGTCCTCGGGATCGACCGGGTGACCCTTGTCGGGCATTCGTTGGGCGGCGGTGTCGCGATGCAGTTCGCGTACCAGTTCCCTCACATGGTCGACCGTTTGGTGCTGGTGTCGGCGGGCGGCGTCACCAAGGACGTCCATCCGCTGCTGCGGCTCATCTCGATGCCCGTCGTCAACGAGGCGCTCAAGCTGCTGCGGCTTCCCGGCGCGATGACCGCCGTCCGGGCGATCGGCGACGTCGTCTCCCGGGTGCACGGTTCCCCGCTGCGCCCGGGCACCATGCTGCACGACACGCCCGATCTGATCCGGGTACTCGGCGCACTGCCGGACCCCACCGCCTACGAGGCGTACCTGCGGACGCTGCGGTCCGTCGTGGACTGGCGTGGGCAGGTCGTGACGATGCTCGACCGCTGCTATCTGACGGAGAATCTGCCCGTCCAGCTCATCTGGGGTGCGCGCGACTCGGTCATCCCGGTCAGCCACGCGCGACTCGCGCATTCGGCGATGCCGGGCTCGCGTCTCGACGTCTTCGAGGACGCGGGCCACTTCCCGTTCCGGGACGACCCGATGCGCTTCCTCGATGTGCTCGAGGGTTTCCTGGAATCGACGCCGCCGCTCGAATTCGACGGGGACCGTTGGCGTGCCCTGCTGACGAATGGCGCCGGCGAGTCCACGATCACCGGTGCTCCCGAGACCCGGATGGCGGTGCTCGACGCGATGGGGTCCGACGAGCGCAGCGCCACCTGACCGACGGCCGACGCACCCACCGGTCCGGAATGCCCGCCTGGCCCTCCTGTCCTTGCGAGGCTCTAGCCTGTAACGGTGCTGCTTCCCGATCTGCTCCCCGACACCGTCGACGCTTCCGACGTCGATGCCGACGCCCTGTTCGACGCGTTCACCTCGTGGACGAGCGATCGTGGCCTGCAGTTGTACCCGGCGCAGGAGGAAGCCCTCATGGAGCTGGTCTCCGGGGCGAACGTGATCCTGGCGACGCCCACGGGGTCGGGGAAGTCGATGGTGGCGCTCGGCGCCCACTTCTTCGCACTCGCCGAAGGCCGTCGCACGTTCTACACCGCGCCCATCAAGGCGCTGGTGAGCGAGAAGTTCTTCGCGCTGTGCGAGGTGTTCGGGGCCGACAAGGTCGGCATGATGACCGGCGACGCGTCGGTGAACTCGTCGGCGCCGATCATCTGCGCGACCGCCGAGATCGTCGCGAATCTCGCGCTGCGCGAGGGCGCGGGCTCCGACATCGGCCAGGTCGTGATGGACGAGTTCCATTTCTATTCGGAGCCGGACCGCGGCTGGGCGTGGCAGGTGCCGCTGATCGAGTTGCCGCAGGCCCAGTTCCTGTTGATGTCGGCGACGCTCGGCGACGTCACGCACCTGCGTGAGGACCTCACGCGCCGGACCGGACGCCCGACGACGGAGGTATCGGGCTCCGAACGCCCCGTGCCACTGCATTTCTCGTACTCGCAGACCCCGATCGGCGAGGAGATCGAGGAACTCGTCACCACCCACCAGGCCCCGGTGTACGTCGTGCACTTCACGCAGGCGGCCGCGCTCGAGCGCGCCCAGGCACTGACCAGTGTCAACCTGTGCAGCCGCGCCGAGAAGGACGCGATCGCCGAGGCGATCGGGGCATTCCGGTTCACCACGGGCTTCGGAAAGACGTTGTCGCGCCTGGTCCGTCACGGCATCGGCGTGCACCACGCGGGCATGCTCCCGAAGTACCGCCGGCTCATCGAACGCTTGGCGCAGGACGGCCTGCTCAAGGTCATCTGCGGCACCGACACCCTCGGCGTCGGCATCAACGTGCCGATCCGCACCGTGCTGCTGACCGGCCTGACGAAGTTCGACGGCACCCGCACCCGCCAGTTGCGGGCCCGCGAGTTCCACCAGATCGCCGGGCGCGCGGGCCGGGCCGGCTTCGACACGATGGGCACGGTCGTCGTGCAGGCTCCCGAGCACGAGATCGAGAACGTGCGGGCGCTCGCGAAGGCCGGCGACGACCCGAAGAAGCGCCGCAAGGTGCAGCGCAAGAAGGCGCCCGAGGGGTTCGTCTCGTGGGGCGAGGGCACGTTCGACAAGCTGATCGTGGCCTCTCCCGAACCTCTCGTCTCGAGGTTCTCGGTGAGCAACTCGATGCTGCTCAACGTGATCGCCCGCCCCGGCAACTGTTTCCAGGCGATGCGCCATCTGCTCGAGGACAACCACGAGCCGCGTCCGGCCCAGCGCAAGCACATCCTCAAGGCCATCCGGCTCTATCGCGGACTGCTGCAGGCGGGCATCGTGCAGCAGCTCGACGAGCCGGACGCGCACGGCCGCATGGCCCGGCTCACGGTGGACCTGCAGCGCGATTTCGCGCTCAACCAGCCGCTGTCGCCGTTCGCGCTCGCGTCGCTCGAACTGCTCGATCCCGAATCCCCCAGCTACGCACTCGACGTGGTGTCGATCATCGAATCGACCCTCGACGATCCGCGACAGATCCTCATGGCGCAGCAGCACGCGGCGCGCGGCGAGGCGGTCGCCGAGATGAAGGCCGACGGCATCGAGTACGAGGAGCGCATGGAGCTCCTCGAGGAGATCACCTGGCCGAAGCCGTTGGCGGACCTGCTGTTTCCCGCGTTCGAGACGTACCGCGCCGGGCATCCGTGGATGAGCGAGTTCGCCCTCTCCCCCAAGTCGGTGGTCCGCGACATGGTCGAGCGATCCATGACGTTCGCCGAGCTCGTGAGCCACTACGGCCTCGCCCGCTCGGAGGGCCTGGTCCTGCGGTATCTCGCCGACGCGTATCGCGCTCTGCGGCAGACTGTTCCGACCGAGGCCAGGACCGAGGAAATCGAGGACCTCACCGAGTGGCTCGGTGAGCTGATCCGCCAGGTCGATTCGAGCCTGCTCGACGAGTGGGAGCAGCTCACCAACCCGGGCGCCGAGTCCGACGACCAGCAGGTGGCGTTCGGCGCCGACATCCCGCGGCCCATCACCGCGAACACCCGCGCCTTCAAGGTGATGGTGCGCAACGCGATGTTCCGCCGTGTCGAGCTGGCGTCGCGGCACCGCTGGGCCGAACTCGCCGAACTCGGCGACGGCCTCGACGCCGACGACTGGGCCGACCTGCTGGAGTTGTACTTCGACGAGTACGACGAGATCGGGACCGGCCCGTCGGCGCGCGGGCCGCTGCTGTTCCAGGTCACCGTCGAACCGACGCTGTGGCGGGTCCGTCAGGTCCTCGAGGATCCGAACGGCGACCACGGCTGGGCGCTGCTCGGCGAGGTCAACCTGGCCGAGTCAGACGCGGCCGGCGAGGTCGTCTTCGACGAATTCGAGGTCGCCGAGGGCTGATTCGGCCCGAGGCATCCGCGTGTTACCCAGCGGGTTCCCGTGAAAACCGACCGTTCCGGACTACGGTCGCGGTATGACCGACATCGTGCTGGGCATCCTCGCCGTATTGGCCGGAGCCGTGTTCTGCTTCCGCGGCCTTCCTGCGATGCGCATCGTCATCGCATTCTGGGGTGCCTTCGCCGGTTTCGGCCTCGGTGCGGCACTGGTCGCCGCGATCGGTGGGGACGGCTACCTGTCGACCGGGCTGGGCTGGATCGTCGGCGTCCTCGTCGCGATCCTGTTCTCCGTCCTCGCGTACCTCTACTACACGGTGGCCGTCGTCCTGGCGATGGCATCGGCGGGATTCGCCCTCGGCGCCGGTGTGACGGTGGCGCTGGGCGTGACGTGGAACTGGGTGATCGTGCTCGTCGGCGCACTGATCGGGATCGCGCTGGCGGTGCTCGCCCTGGCAGCGGATCTCCCGGCCGTGCTGCTGATTATCGTCAGCGCCCTCGGTGGAGCGGTTGCCATCGTCGGCGGCGCGATGCTCCTGACCGGTGTGCTCGACGCCGCGGACTTCGGACACGCGTCGATCACCCGCACCGTCGACGACGACTGGTGGTGGTACGCGTTCTACCTCGTGCTCGCCGTCGCGGGCGTGGTGGCGCAGCTGCAGTTCCTCGGTCGTGAACGGTCACTGCGCGCGCAGTGGCAGCAGGTCCCCGAGTACACCCAGTCCGCTTAGGGCAGCCCATCCTTGCTGGTCAGGCCACCAGCGCGCGGATACCGTGAGGTGGCACGAGGACAACCGTCGAGATGTCCGGAGGGCCACATGACCACGATGGAAATGCCCCACGTCACCGACTGTTCGGTGACCAAATGCTCCTACAACCACGACGGCTGCCACGCCTTCGCGATCAATGTCGCGGGCAGCAATGGCAGCGCCGACTGCGAGACCTTCATCCCGCTGTCCACCAAGGGTGGGCTCGACACCGTGACGAGCATGGTCGGGGCCTGCCAGCGCGCCGACTGCAAGCACAATCGCAATCTCGAGTGCAGCGCCACCGAGATCCGTGTCGGCGCCGGCGCCGGCGACCACGCGGCACGCTGCCTCACCTTCAGCCCCCGCTGACCCGGCCGGGTCCGAACGCGGCCCGGCCGGGGCGGAGATCTACGCGGACGGCTTGAACGGTCCGGCGTTGCGAGGCCTGCGGTTGGACTCCTCGCGCTTGGCGGCCTGCTGCTCGCGGATCCGCTTCTCGTCCTTGCGGACCTCGACGAGGTTGGCGCGCTCGGCGACGAGCCAATCGGGCTGGTCGGCGAGCAGCGCGTCGATCTGCGCGGTGGTGAGCGCCTCGTCGACGCCGCCGCGGGTGAGGCCGGAGATGGAGACGCCGAGCTTCGCGGCGACGACGTCCTTCGGGTGCGGGCCCTCCTTACGGAGAGTGGTGAGCCACTCCGGCGCGTTCGCCTGCCACTCGTTGAGTTCGTCGCGGGTCACCACACCGTCCTGGAACTCGGCGGGGGTGGCCTGGAGGTACACACCCAGCTTCTTCGCCGCGGTCGCGGGCTTCATCGTCTGGGGGGTCTTCTGCGACGTCATGCGTCAAGGGTATCGAGCACGGGTGAGGCGGCTGCACGGGCGGCTCCCGAGACCCTCCGGGTAGCCTTGGCCGGTGACCGAGGCGACTGCATCCCGACCGTTCCGGCTCGCATACGTTCCCGGTGTCGTCCCCGCGAAATGGGTTCGCATCTGGGGCGAGCGTGTGACCGATACCCCGCTCGAACTGGTGGCCGTCGATGCTGCCGACGCACCGGTGGCCCTGCACGAGGACCGCGCCGACGCGGCACTGCTGCGACTGCCGATCGACCGGGACGGGCTGAGCGTCATCGCGCTCTACGAGGAGGTCCCGGTCGTCGTGGTTCCCAAGGACCACGTGTTCACGGCCGCCGACGAGGTCGCCCTCGCCGACCTCGCCGAGGAACTGGTCCTCGACCCGCTCGACACGCCGCTCGTGTGGGACACGCTCCCGGGACGCGCGGCTCAGGATCGCCCCGTGACGACGGGCGACGCGATCGAGCTGGTTGCCGCCGGCGTCGGGGTCGTGGTGGTGCCGATGTCGATCGCCCGCCTGCACCATCGCAAGGATCTGACGTATCGCCCCGTCGCCGAGGCGCCCGAATCACAGGTGGCGCTGTCGTGGGCAGCGGATCGCACGACCGAACTGGTCGAGGAGTTCATCGGCATCGTGCGCGGACGAACCGCCAACAGCTCACGTGGACCCAACCCGCACGAGACCCCGAAGACCAAGGAGAGGGCGCCGCGGACGGCCAAGCCGCACACCGCGAAACAGCAGCCGGCCAAGGCAGGCAAGGCGCGCGCCCAGGACTCGCGTCGCGGCAAGCCCGGCAGCAAGGCCAAGCCGGGCGGACGCAAGCGGCGCTAAGTCGCCGCCGCGAATCGGTGCGGCGTCAGGCGGGCATGGTGACGACCCCCGCCGGCGCCGAGGCCCGCAACAGCCCGGCCAGCTGCCGGTAGCCCTCGGCCCGACCGCTCGAGGCCCGGAAGACGAGACCGACGGTCCGCCCCGGGGCCGGCGAGGCGAAACGGGCGGTACCGAGGTCGCCGCGCCGCGTCTCGACCGGCACCGCCGAGTCCGGGACCAGCGTCACTCCCAATCCCCCTGCCACGCACTGCACGACGGTCGCGAGCGAGGTCGCCCGGGTGTCCCCGGAGAGCGGGTGCGCGTCCACCGAGCGGCACAGGTCCAACGTTTGATCACGCAGGCAGTGCCCCTCGTCGAGGAGCAGTAGGGGCAGCTCGTCGAGCACCTGCAGGGGCAGATCGTCGCGTCCGGCGAAGACGTGCTCCCGCGGGAGTACGACGACGAAGTCTTCCCGGTAGAGCGGGATCTCGATCAGACCGGGCGCCTCGGACGGCAACGCGAGGACGGCGACGTCGATCGCACCGGCACGGAGGGACTCGAGCAGCCGAGCGGTCTGGTCCTCGATGACCTGCGGCACCAGGGCCGGCATCTCCCGCCGGATCGCGGGCAACAGCGCCGGCAACACGTACGGGGCGACGGTCGGGATCAGACCGATGCGCAACGGGCCGACGAGGCTGTCCCCCACCCCCGCTGCCGCGGCGACGAACCCGTCCGCGGCATCGAGGATCAGCTTGGCCTGCGCGAGCAGCTGCTCACCGGCCGCGGTGACCAGGACCCGTCGGGTGCTGCGCTCGATCAACTGCACCCCCAGACCGTTCTCGAGCGACGCGAGCGACTGGGACAGGGTCGGCTGGCTCACGCTCAACCGCGCGGCGGCGGTGCCGAAGTGGCGGTATTCGGCCACCGCGACGAAGGCCCGCAGCTGCGACAGTGTCGGTTGATAGGTCCCATCAGCCATACCTATCAGTGTAGTAGGACCTATCGCCTTACCCTCTCGAGAATCGGTCGACGGCTCGCGAGGCGTCATCCGGAAACCGGACCGGTCCGGCGATAGCGTGGGCGGCATGCCGATCGAAGTGCACGTCGTCCGGGTGTTCACCGATGAGGACGGCCGACACGGAAACCCACTGGGCATCGTCGACGCGTCGACGCTCCCGGCCGCCGAACGCCAGGGCCTCGCGAAGCTCCTCGGGTTCAGCGAGACGGTGTTCGTGGATCTGCCTTCGCCGGGCGCGAGCACCGCCCGGGCGCAGATCTTCACGCCCGCCACCGAGCTCCCGTTCGCCGGCCATCCCACCGTGGGCCTGTCGTGGTGGCTCACGGAGCAGGGCCGGGGCGTCACCGCCCTCGACGTGCCCGCCGGCCGGGTCGCGACGTCCGATCGGCACGGCGCGACGTGGGTTCGCGCGCAGCCGGAGTGGGCGCCCGACTTCGCCCTGTATCCGCTGCCGGACCTGCACGACGTCCTGCACGCCCATCCCCGCGACTTCGCCGACGGCCACCACTACGTGTGGGCGTGGGAGGACGAGGTCGAGGGACGGATCCGATCCCGCATGTTCGCGCCGGGCCTCGGTATCCCCGAGGACGAGGCGACCGGCGCGGCGGCGGTGCGGATCACCGCCCACCTGCGCCGCTCACTGCTCATCAATCAGGGCCGCGGGTCGCAGATCCGCACGAAGTTCGACGACGACTGGGTCGAGGTCGGCGGCCGGGTGCGACCGGACCGCACATTCACGGTCTGAGGGGCCGGCTACGGCGACGACAACTCGACCGCTGACAACTCAACTGCTGCTGCCGAAGCCCAGGGTGTCCGGAGCGAAGACCACTCGGTACCAGACGCCCTCGGCCGCGTCGTAGGTGCACGGCTCGATGACGACCGCCCGATAGGACTTCTCGAACCCGAGCGCCTTGTTGCACACGTACTCGGCGCTCTCGCCGGAGGACTCCGCGCGATACAGGGGACCGATCCGCCACGGGGTCGCCTCCGCGGAACCGACTCCGAGCGACGAGCCGACCACCAACGGTGCCGCCACCGCGGCCAGCACCGAGGCTGTGCGTCGAACAGACCGATGAGATCGCATCACGACAACTCCTTCGCGGTAGACAGGGCCGACGTCCGTGACGTCGCCCCGGATAGACCGATCGTTACGCCATTCCTGTCCGGAAACACGACCCCGAGACACGACACAGCCCCACCGGGAGGGGGATACCGGCGGGGCTGTGAGCTGTGCGGCGCGAAGGCCGATCAGAGGGACAGGGTCTGTCCGGGGAAGATCAGGTCGGGGTTCTGGACCTGCGCGGCGAGGTTCGCGAGCGCCACGCCGTGGTTCTGCGCGATCTGAGACAGGGTGTCACCCAGCTGGACGATGTAGTTGCCGACACCCGCGGGAACGGTCTGGACCCACTCGGCGACCTGCTGCTGGACGGGAGCCGGGGCGGTGACCTGGGCCGGGGCCTGCTGCGCGATCGACTCGACCGAGCCGGTCGGGGTGCTGCCGCCGGTGAGGTACTGGCCGCATACCGGCCACGCGCCGACACCCTGGCCGTCGAGGACGTTCTCGGCGACGCGGACCTGCTCGGCCTGGCTCGCGTTGCTCGCGCTGCCGCTGCCGCCGTAGGCCTCCCAGGTGCTCTGCGAGAACTGCAGGCCGCCGTAGTAGCCGTTGCCGGTGTTGGCCGACCAGTTGCCGGACGACTCGCACTCTGCGACGCCGGACCAGTCGTGGCCGCCGGCCGCGGAGGCGGTGCCGGCACCGAGAGCCAGCGGAATCGCGACGACGGCGCCGGTGGCAACGACTGCGCCGAGGGCGCGCTTGATGGTGAAGCTGGTCATTCGGGTAAATCCTCTCCGCTCCTGCAGGTGAGGCGGCGCCCACGCACCGGACGCATCCGGCGGAGCTTCTCTCCGACTCACCCCTGCCCCCTCGAAGGATTGGGTGTCCGGACCGCGAGGGCAGGTTGGTGCAGCGGCGGTCCGGCGTGGCCCGTTCGTCTCGGGCCGGTAACGACGTTAGGGGACTGTCACGGAAAGGTCACGGTCTGCATTTTCGGTACGGCCGTGCGACTTCACCGTCTTAACCGACCGGTTTCCGCAGTTGCGTTCGGCGTGTCCGCAAGTCGCCAGACCGGTCGTTATCCAGTCGTTATGTGATAACCCTCACTCGAAATCGGTGCTCCGGGTCACACGCTCAGCCCCGTTCTGCGCCGCCTTCGGCGAGATCCTCGGGGCTCAGCAGAACCGCGATCTCGTCGCCCAGTTCGACGCCCGGCGCCAGCGGCAGCCGGTCACCGCTCCAGAATCGCCCCGGGTCGTACCAATTCGTCCGTCGCTCGGCGGTGAGCAGTCCCATGGCCTCGTACGTCGACGCGACCACCTCGGCGCAGTAGGCGCTCTCGAGACCCGCGCGCTCCGCGTGGCCCGAGCGTCGGCGCAACGACGGCAGCCGACCGCCGAACCACCGCGACGCGAGCCGCGCGGTGGACGGGAACGGGGTGCCGTCGAGCCGCGCGATGGTCCGCAGCATCGCGTCCTCCTGCTCACGGGTCACCGGATCCTCGAGCTGCCGCAGCCAGCCCCGCTGTCCGTAGCGCGCACCCCACACCTGCACCGCAGCCCGCAGATCGTGCAGTTGGACGCCGCGCTGGAATTTGCCAGTCCACATGTCCTGCAGCGAGCGTCCGAGTTCGGCGTGCCACATCAGCGGCGGCAGATCGTCGAGCACGACGGACATCCCGACGTGGTTGACGGGACTGTTGGTGAGGGTCTGGATCGCCCGGTCGGCGCCGGACTGCCCCCGGAAGATCCAGATGTCGCCGGTGCGGGTCGCCTCGACCGCCTCGTCGAGGGTGATCTCCGATGGGTGCATCCGCCGAATCATCCGCCTAGCCTAGAGCGATGCGCATCGACGGCAGACATCTGTGGAAGGCACTCGGACTCGCGGGCGCGGTGGGTGTCGCCGCGACCGGGGCGCTCGCAGTGCGCGCCGAACGACAGCGCCGCGCCTACACCCCCGACGAGGTACGCGACCGCCTGCACACGCGGTTCGCCCGCGCTGCCGCAGATACGGAAAGTCGCCCGACGGTGGATCTGACCTCTGTCAGACCCACCGTCCGGCAACGTCTCTCGCGCCGCTTCAGGCGACGCTGACCGTCAGTTGTCCGCGGTGACCACCCGCACGGGCACGCTGTGCACCGCTCCGGTCTCGGCGGTGTCCACGAGCACCGAGTCACCGGTCGCCTCGACTGCCAATCGGACCGCGTCCACGCCGAGGACCGTCGGCTGCTGCGCGACATCGGCATTCACCGTGCCCGCCTCGACCGCGGCCAATCCGTCCGGCGTCCCGTCGAATCCGACGATCTTGATCTGACCGCCGGCGCGGGCGCCGAGCGCCTTGACCGCACCGAGTGCCATCTCGTCGTTGGCCGCGAACACCCCGCGGATGTCCGGGTTGGACTGCAGCACGTTCGACATGACGTCGAGCGCCTTGGTCCGGTCGAAGTCGGCGGGCTGCGACGCGACCACCGTGATGCCCGGATGCCTCGCGATCTCCTCGTCGAAGCCGGCCTGCCGATCGCGGGCCGCGGAGGTGCCCGGCTTGCCCTCGAGCACCGCGACGGGACCCGTGCCGACCAGTTCGGCCAACTGCCGGGCGGCCAGGCGCCCACCCTCGACGTTGTCGGAGGCCACCGTCGTCACGACGATGCCGCCGCTGGGGGCGCGGTCGAGCGCGATCACCGGGATGCCGGCCGCGTTCGCGGCCTGGACCGACGGCACGACGGCGTCGGAGTCGACGGGATTGACGACGATCGCGTCCACGCCGCGCGCGATCGCGTTCTGGATGTCGTTGGCCTGCCGAGACGGATCGGAACCGGCATCGGTGACCGTCAGCTTCACCCCGAGCCGGTCCGCCTCCTCCTGCGCACCCTCCCGAACATCGACGAAGAACGGGTTGTTCAGGGTCGACAGCGACAGCGCGATGCGGGTACCGGACACGCCTCCCCCGCGCTGACGGTCGACGATGGCCCACCCGGCCGCGATCACCACCAGCACCAGCACCGCGGCACCGGCCTTGCGGACCGCCGGACTTCGCAGCGGACCTCCGCCCTTGCCACCGGAGCGACGGCGCCGACGCAGCGTGTCGAACAGGACCGCTGCGGCGATGACTGCACCGATCACGACCTGCTGCCAGAACGCGGAGACGTCGAGCAGGTTCAGGCCGTTGCGCAGGATCGCAAGGATCAGCGCACCGATCAGGGTGCCGACCGCGGTGCCGACGCCGCCGGACAGGCTCGCGCCGCCGATGACCACGGCCGCGATCGCGTCGAGCTCGTATCCGGTGCCCGCCTCGGGCTGCGCCGACGCCAACCGGGCCGCGAGCAGGATGCCGGCGACCGCCGCGAACATGCCCGACAGCGCGTAGACCAGCACCTGCTGCCGATTGACCCGGATCCCGGACAGGCGGGCCGCCTCGGGGTTTCCGCCGATCGCGTACATCGCCCGCCCCGCGTAGGTGCGGCGCAGGATCAGTCCGGTGGCGACCGCGGCGGCGATCAGCACCAGCACCGGGTACGGCAGGAAGCCGAACAGCTCACCGCTGCCGAGGGTGGCGAGCCAGCCGTCGACCGGGATCGGTCGTCCGTCGGCGATCACCAGCGCGAGACCGCGGGCGACGGAGAGCATCGCGAGCGTCGCGATGAACGGGGGCATCCGCCCGGCGGTGATGAGGATGCCCGACACCACCCCGGCCAGCACACCCGAAGCGACACCGGCCAGCACCGCCAGCCACATGGGTACGCCCGCGGTTGTCGCGGTCCAGCCGGTGACGATGCCGGACAGTCCGGCGATCGAACCCACCGACAGGTCGATGCCGCCACTGACGATCACGAACGTCATACCGAACGCGAGCACCGCGGTCACAGACGCCTGCACGCCGACGTTGAGCAGGTTGTTCGTGGTGAGGAAGTCCCCCGACAGCAGCGCCAGCAGCACCACCAGGGCGACCAGCGCCGCGAGCGGGCCGCCCGTGCCGCGCACCGACGTCACCCACCGCCACAGCCCTCCCTTGGACGATGGGGGCTGCTCGCCCGCCGCCGATGTTCCCGCTCGTGCGGGATCGGTGTTGTTCTCGGGCACCGCCCTCATCCTTCCGTGACCGCGAGAGCCATGACGCTCTCCTGGGTTGCCTGGGTACCGTCCAGCTCGCCGCGGACTCGGCCGTCCGCCATGACGAGCACACGGTCGCTGAGCCCGAGCAGTTCGGGCAGATCGCTCGACACGACCACGACGGCCGTGCCGTCGGCCGTCAGTTCGGCGATCAGTTCGTAGATCTCCGCGCGGGCACCGACGTCGATGCCGCGGGTGGGTTCGTCGAGGATCAGCACCCGCGGCTTGGCCATCAGCCATTTGCCGATGACGATCTTCTGCTGATTGCCGCCGGACAGCGTGACCACCGGCTGTTCGGGGCCGTACACGCGGATCCCCATGCGCTGCACGGCGGTCCGCGCCTTCTCGGCCTGATCGTTCAGATCGACCAGGCCGAGGCGGGTGCGGTCGCCGAGCGTGGCCAGGCCGAGGTTCTCCTCCACCGACGCACCGAGCACGAGGCCCTGCCCTGCCCGGTCCTCCGGGACCAGCGCGAGCCCGGCCTCGTGGGCGGCCACGACGTCGCCGCGGCGCACCGGACGGCCGTCGACCAGGACCTCGCCGCGGTCGTACCGGTCGGCGCCGAAGATCGCGCGCACCACCTCGGTGCGGCCCGCGCCGACCAGGCCGCCGATGCCGACGACCTCCCCGGCGCGCACGGTGAGGTCGACGCCGTCGAACTCGCCGTCCCGGCCGAGACCGCGCACCTCGAGCACGACGTCACCGATCTCGTTGTGCCGCGGCGGATACTGCTGCTCGATCGACCGGCCGACCATGAGCCGCACCAGTTCGTCGACGTCGGTGTCGGCGGGGACCTCCCCCACCTTGGTGCCGTCGCGCAGCACCGTGACCCGGTCCCCGATCTCGGCGACCTCGCCGAGCAGGTGCGAGATGAACACCACGCCGACGCCGCGGTCGGTGAGGCTGCGCACGATGTCGAACAGCGCGGTGACCTCGCCGCGGCTGAGCACGGCGGTGGGCTCGTCCATCACGAGGAAGCGGGTGTCGATGCTCAGGGCCTTCGCGATCTCGACCATCTGGCGCCGGGCGACACCGAGATCGCCGACGATCGCGTCGACGTCGAGGTCGAGACCGGTGCGGTCGAGCAGTTCCCGGGCCTGCCGCCGCATCGCGCGGGTGTCGATGAGACCGAGGCGGCGCGGGGGCCTGCCGAGGAAGATGTTCTCGGCGACCGTCAACTGCGGCACCAGTGCCATCTCCTGGTGGATCGTCGAGATGCCCAGCGCCTCGGCGTCGCCGGGCCCGCGCAGCCGCACGGGGTTGCCGTCCACCCGGATCTCCCCGGTGTCCGGCTGGTGCACGCCGGCCATCATCTTGATCAGCGTGGACTTGCCGGCGCCGTTCTCGCCGAGCAGCACGTGCACCTCGCCGCCGTGCAGGTCGAAGTTCACCGAATCGAGAGCCCGCACACCGGGATACAGCTTGGAGACACCGTCCAGCTCGAGCCGTCCGGGCCGCGCACCGCTCACGACGGGCTCCCCTGCCGCGCGGCGAGGACCTGATCGCGGGTGGGCATCGCGGACTGGGCGCCCGCGCCCGTCACCGCGATCGCGGCGGCTTCCGCGGCCCAGCGCACGGCGTCCTCGAGCGGTTCGCCGCGCACCAGCGCGTCCACGAGAGCACCGGCAAACGTGTCCCCGGCACCGGTCGGATCCGTCACGTGTGCGACGGGCACGGCCGGCACCTCGGTGACAGCGCCGGCGCGTACGAGTACCGCGCCGTCGGCGCCGAGGGTGACCACGACGGCCGCCGGTCCGGTCAGCCGACCCGCCATCGCCGCGGCCTGCCGCGACGTCTCCGGTTCGGCTTCGCCCGCAAGGAACGCCAATTCGGAACGGTTGACGATCAGGACGTCGACGCGGCTCAGCACCGCGTCGGCGACCGGCCGTGCGGGCGAGGGATTGAGGACGACGGTGCCGCCCGCGAGCGCGATCGCGGCGGCGACGGCGGCATCGGGAATCTCCAACTGCACGATGGTCACCAGCGCGCGTCGCAGGTCGTCGGCGGCGGTGCGCACGGCCGCGGCATCGAGGTCACCATTGGCACCGGCGAGCACGGTGATGCAGTTCTCGCCGGAGCCGTCGACCTGCACCACGGCAGTGCCGGTGCGAGCGCCGGCACACTCGCCGAGCCCGGTGAGGTCGATGCCCTCGGCCCCCAGCGCGTCGCGCACGGCGGCCCCGCCGGCATCGTCGCCGACCGCGCCCACGAGCCCGACGCGGCGACCGAGCCGAGCGGCGGCCACGGCCTGGTTCGCACCCTTGCCGCCGACGTGCTCGGTCGCGCCGGTCCCGAGCACCGTCTCACCCGGCGCCGGCAGACGCGGAACGCGGATCACCGTGTCGACGTTGACCGACCCCACGACGACGATCTCCGGCGACGCCGGCGGTGATGCGCGATCCGGATCGTGCGGGCGCTGGGACGGTCGCGTCTGGGACATCGGGGGCGGCCTCTCGGTCGTGCAGAACGATTGCATCGCGGGTGAAAACGTTTTCCGTGACGTCACCCACGATGACGGAGTGCTACGCCCGCGTCAAGGCGGCTAATGCATACATCCCGGTCTGAATTGCCCCCTGATACGGAAATCGATTACCGTTGCGTTTCCACGATCTCGAGGGGTACGAGGGTCCGATGAGTGCCACCATCCGCGATGTCGCCGCGCGAGCCGGAGTGTCGGTCGCGACGGCCTCCCGTGCGCTGTCGGGTGAGCGCGGGGTTCGCCCCGAGAATCGCGAACGCGTGCTGGCCGCCGCGGCCGCACTCGCCTACCAGCCCAACATCCTCGCCGCCGCCCTGCGCGGACGCACCACGTACACCGTCGGCATGGTGGTGCCCAGCATCGCCAACCCGTACTTCGCGACGCTCGTCGAGGCCGTCGAACATCAACTCCGCGACGACGACCGCAGTCTGCTGCTCGCCAATTCGCGCTACGAGCCGCAGACCGAACGACGCCAGATCCAGGCCCTCCTCGACCGCCGCGTCGACTCGCTGATCCTGGTGCCGTGCGATCGCGCGTCGAGCCGCGCGGCCACCGCGGACGCCGCCGCCCGGGTGCCGACGGTGCAGGTCGACCTGCGGGTCGACGACCACGCCGGCAGTTCGGTCACGGTCGACAACGAGTTCGGCCTCAGGCTGGCCGTCGATCACGTCCTCGACCGCGGGGCGTCCCGCCCGGTCTTCGTCGGCGCCGAACCCGTCGACTCGTCCGCACAGGAGCGGCTCGACGGCTACCGACAGGCGACGGCCCGCCACGGACTGACCGACCCCGACGTCCTGCTCGGCAACTTCAGCACCGACTGGGGACGCGAGGCCGCCCGCCGGATCGCCGCGCGCACACCCCGGCCCGACGCCGTGATCTGCGGGAACGACATGATCGCGCTCGGCGTGCTGGACGGACTCGCCGCCGCCGGGGTACGGGTCCCCGCCGACATCCAGGTCACCGGGTTCGACGACACCCCGTATGCGGCGCTGTCACGGCCGCCGCTGACGACGGTGCGTCAGCCGCAGGACGAGATCGCCGCGCAGGCGGTACGACTGCTCGACGCCGCGGCAGCGCGCTCGGACAGCCCGCCGCCGCAGCGGATCGCGATCACCCCCACGCTCGTGGCGCGGGGCTCGACTCTGCCCTGACCTCGGTCAGCCGAGGGCGGCGCGCACGCCGGCGGCCATCTCCGCGACCTGCTCGTCGGTCATGACGAACGACGGCGAGAACTGCATCGCGCCCTGACCGGCCGCGCGACCCGAGATGCCGTGCGCGCGCAGCGTCTTCACGAACGGCAGCGCCTCCGACGGATCAGCCAACTGGACGGCGGCGACGGCGCCGAGCCCGCTGCGCACCTCCGCCACCCGGGGGTGGTCGGCGAGCGGCGCCAGATGCTCGTGCAGCGAGGACTCGAGCCGCTTCGCCTCGTCCAGCAGGTTCTCCCTCTCGACGATGTCGAGGTTCGCCATCGCCGCCGCGGCGGCACCGGCATGACCGCCGTAGGTGTAGCCGTGCCGCCACCACACGCCCCCGCCGAAGAACGGTTCGGCCACGGTCGGCGCGACGAACACCGCGCCCATCGGGACGTAGCCGGAGGTGAGGCCCTTCGCGGTGGTGATCATGTCGGGTTCGAGGCCGAACCGGGTGGATGCGAACCACGATCCACCGATGCGCCCGAAGCCGGTGACGACCTCGTCGACGACGAACAGGATCTCGTGCTCACGGCAGATGTCGCGGACCTCGGTCAGATAGCCCTCGGGCGGCAGGTAGATGCCGCCGGCGCCGATGATCGGTTCGCAGAAGAAGGCCGCGATCGCGTCCGCACCCTCCCGCTCGATCAACTCGAGCAGGCTCTTCGCGTCGTCCCAGCCGACGGTCCGGGCGTCGGACATAAGCTCGCCGTAGCCCTCCCGGTTGACCGGAATGCCGGCGAGCGCGGTGCCGGCGACGTGCATGCCGTGATACGCCTTCTGCCGTCCGACGATCAGCTTCTTCCCCGGCCGGCCCACTTCGTTCCAGTACCGGCGGGCGAGCTTGGCAGCCGAGTCGACGGAGTCGGAGCCGCCCGATGTGAAGAACACCTTCGATCCGGGCACCGGCGCGATCGCCCCGAGACGCTCGGCGAGGGCGACGGTGGTGTCGGAGGTGAAGTCACCGAAGTTCGAGAAGTGCGCCACCTTCGACAGCTGTGCGGCGACGGCGTCGGCGATCTCGGTGCGGCCGTGCCCGACGTTGGTGAACCACAGCCCCGCGGTCGCGTCGAGGTAGCGGGTACCCGCGTCGTCCCAGATGTACGCGCCCTCACCGCGGGAGACGACGAAAGCGCCGTCGCGCTGCACCGCCCCCATGTCGGCGAACCCGTGCCACAGCGCTCCACTCACCACAGTGCTCCACTCATCCGAGACTTATTTCCCCGCTCCCTCAGCGACTATGCCACGGTTCCGGAGCGGACCGCCCGGTCGCCGCGACGGCGGCCGGGACGTCGCTCGGGATCGTGCAGCAGCTGCCGTGCGCATGCCCCACCCGGTCGCAGCAGGAATTGCCGTTGCACGCTTTCGATAGGCTGTCCGCAGCATGTCGACATCACCATCTGCAGCCGAGATCCAGACCGATCGCCGTGAGGCGAAGAAGCGTCTCGGTGCGCTCACGCTGCGCGACGAGCACCGGCTGCGCCGACGCCTCGATCGTGCCAAGTCCCCGTCCGCGCTCGCTGCCCTGGACGAGGAGATCACCGCGGCCGAGACGCGGATCGCGGGCCGCCGCGCGCAGGTCCCGGCGATCACCTACCCCGAGGCCCTGCCGGTCACGCAACGCCGGGACGACATCGCCGCCGCCATCGCGTCCCACCAGGTGGTGATCGTCGCCGGCGAGACCGGCTCCGGCAAGACCACGCAGATCCCGAAGATCTGCCTCGAACTGGGCCGCGGTATCCGGGGAATGATCGGCCACACCCAGCCGCGGCGACTGGCCGCGCGCACCGTCGCCGAACGGATCGCCGAGGAGGTCGGGCGCGAGCTGGGCGACACGGTGGGCTACACCGTCCGGTTCACCGATCAGGTCTCCGATTCCACCCTGGTCAAGCTGATGACCGACGGCATCCTGCTCGCCGAGATCCAGCGCGACCGGATGCTGCGCCGCTACGACACGCTCATCATCGACGAGGCGCACGAACGCAGCCTCAACATCGACTTCATCCTCGGCTACCTCAAGCAGCTGCTCCCCCGTCGGCCCGACCTCAAGGTCATCATCACCTCGGCGACGATCGATCCCGAGCGTTTCGCCGAACACTTCGAGGTCGACGGCGTCCCGGCTCCGATCGTCGAGGTGTCGGGCCGGACGTTCCCGGTGGAGATGCGGTACCGACCGCTCACCGTCGAGGTCGGCGATCAGAGCTTCGACCGCGACCCCGTCGACGCGGTGTGCGAGGCGGTTCAGGAGCTGTCCGGAGAGGGTGACGGCGACATCCTCGTCTTCCTGTCCGGCGAGCGCGAGATCCGCGACACGGCGGACGCGCTGCGCGACCGCAAGCTCCGGAACACCGAGATCGTGCCGCTGTACGCGCGGCTGTCCGCGGCCGAGCAGCACAAGGTCTTCACGCCGCACACCGGACGACGGGTGGTGCTGTCCACCAACGTCGCCGAGACGTCGCTGACCGTGCCCGGCATCCGCTATGTCGTCGACCCGGGCACCGCCCGCATCTCCCGCTATTCGGTCCGCACCAAGGTCCAGCGCCTGCCGATCGAACCGATCTCGCAGGCGTCGGCCCGCCAGCGTGCCGGTCGCTGCGGCCGTGTCGCCGACGGCATCTGCATCCGGCTGTACTCGGAGGACGACTTCGAGGCGCGGCCCCAGTTCACCGAGCCGGAGATCCTGCGCACCAACCTCGCGTCGGTCGTGCTGCAGATGACGGCACTCGGGCTCGGCGAGATCGAGGCCTTCCCGTTCGTGGAGAAGCCCGATCCGAGGGCGATCCGCGACGGCATCGCGCTCCTCGAGGAACTCGGCGCGATCGCATCCGGCAAGCAGCCCGCGAAGGGCGACGGCCCGGCCCCGGCGGGCCCGCAGCTCACGGCCACCGGCCGCGAACTGGCCCAGCTGCCGGTCGACCCACGCATGGCCCGGATGCTCGTCGAGGCGCACCGCAACGGCTGCCTGCACGAGATGCTGGTGATCGTCTCGGCCCTGTCCATCCAGGACGTCCGGGAACGTCCGGCCGAGTTCCAGCAGGCCGCCGACGAGAAGCATGCCCGCTTCAACGTGGAGAACTCCGACTTCCTCGCCTACCTGAAGCTGTGGGAGTACCTGCGCGAGCAGCGGAAGGAACTGAGCTCGAGCCAGTTCCGGAAGATGTGCCGCAACGAGTTCCTGCACTGGCTGCGAATCCGGGAGTGGCAGGACCTGCACGGTCAGCTGCGCCAGATCGCCCGCGGGCTCGGCTGGGAGACATCCGATTCCGGTTCGGTGCCATCCGAAACGTCGATCCACCAGTCGCTGCTGGCAGGCCTGCTCTCGCACATCGGCCTGCGGGAGGGCGACAAGCGTGACTTCCTCGGCGCGCGCGGCAGCCGGTTCGCGGTCTTCCCCGGATCGAGCCTGTTCAAGAAGCCACCGCGCTGGGTGATGGCGGCGGAATTGGTCGAGACGTCGCGGTTGTGGGCCCGCATGGCCGCCCGGATCGAGCCCGAATGGGCGGAGAAACTGGCGCCGCACCTGGTCAAGCGGACCTACTCCGAACCGCACTGGTCCACCAAGCGGGCGTGCGCGATGGCGTACGAGCGGGTCACCCTCTACGGGGTCCCGCTCGTCACCGAACGGCCCGTCACCTACAGCACCATCGACCCGGAAACCTCGCGCGAGTTGTTCATCCGGCACGCGCTGGTGCAGGGCGAGTGGCAGACCCAGCACAAGTTCTTCCACGCCAACCGGGCGCTGCTCGACGACGTCGAGGAGCTCGAACATCGCGCCCGGCGACGCGACATCCTCGTGGACGACGAGACGCTGTTCGAGTTCTACGACGAGCGGGTCGGCGCGGAGGCAGTGTCCGCCAGGCACTTCGACACCTGGTGGAAGAAGGCCCGCCGGGAGAACCCGAACCTGCTGAACTTCACCACGTCCACGGTCGTCAACGCCGATTCCGCGGCCGTCCTCGAGGGCGACTACCCGGACGCGTGGCGTCAGGGCGACATCCAGTTCCCACTGACCTACCAGTTCGAGCCCGGCAAGGAGGAGGACGGCGTGACCGCGCGGATCCCGGTCGCCCTGCTCGCGGGTCTGCGCCCGGTGGGCTTCGACTGGCTGGTCCCGGGCATGCGCACCGAACTCGTGACGGCGCTGATCAAGACGCTGCCCAAGCAGCTTCGTCGTCAAGTGGTGCCCGCGCCGGACTTCGCCGCGGCCGCGCTCGCCTCGGTGAAGCCGCGCTCGGAATCGCTGGTGCACGCACTGGCGCGGGAACTGTCCCGCCTGGGGAACTGCCGCATCGAACCCACCGACTTCGATGTCGCATCCCTGCCGGCGCACCTGCGCATGACGTTCGCCGCGGTGGACGACAAGGGCAAGGTCCTCGGGCGTGACAAGAGCCTGGCGGCACTGCGCCGGACTCTCGCACCCCGCGTCGAGGTCGAGGTGTCCAAGGCCACCGCGACCACGGAACGCAAGCCCGCGCTGGCGTGGACCGCGCAGACACTGGGCACCCTGCCGTCGTCGGTGACCCGCGAACTCGGTGGCCAGAAGGTCACCGGCTATCCGGCGCTGGTGGCGGAGGAGTCGGGAGTCGCGGTGCGGGTCCTGACGACGCCCGCGGCCCAGCGCGCCGCGATGCGGGCGGGCACCCGAGAGTTGCTGCTGAAGGCGATTCCGACGCAGGCCAAGTCGGTGACCAACGGGATGAGCAACACCGACCGACTGGCGCTGGGACAGAACCCGGACGGCAGTTTCGATGCCCTCATCGAGGACTGCCGGGCGTGCGCGGTGGACGAACTGATCGCCGAAAACGGCGGGCCGGTCCAGGATCCGGCAGCGTTCGAGGAACTCACCGGCAAGGTGCGCGCCCAGTTGGCGACCCGGGTCGCGCGCCTGTTGCGGATGCTGTTGCCGGCACTCACCGAGGCTCATCGCCTGTCGGCCGTCCTCGATCGCAGTTCCGGCGAGGCCGCGGACGACGTTCGCGAGCAACGGGAGTCACTGTTGTTCCCCGGTTTCGTCACGGAACTGGGGTCCCGCCGACTGCGGGAGCTTCCGCGCTATCTGGCGGCCGCATCGGTGCGCCTCGAATCGTTGCCGGGCAGCGCGCAGCGGGACCGGGTCGGGATGGACGCACTCGATCGTGTGTATGCGGCGTACGACCGCATGCTGTCGGCGTTGGCCGAGGAGCGGCGCGGCGACGACGATGTGAACGAGATCCTGTGGAAGATCGAGGAACTCCGGGTGAGTCTGTTCGCCCAGTCGCTGGGCACGTCGATCCCGATCTCCGAGAAGCGGGTCCTCAAGGCGATCGACGCCATCCGGCGCTGATCGGGCACCTATCAGCCTTGATCGGCTCGGTGCGCCGGTCCTGACAGAAGAGCCGACGCTGCTATTCGGCGGCGTCGGCCTCGGCCAGGTCGGTGTCACGGTGGGCGCGCAGATCCTTGATCTCACGCTCGAAGTCCTCCGCCGAACTGAAGGACCGGTACACCGACGCGAATCTGAGGTAGGCCACCTCGTCGAGGTCGCGGAGGGGGCCGAGAATGGCCAATCCGACCTCGTGGCTGGGAATCTCGGGAGAGCCCGCGGCGCGAACCGCGTCCTCGACTTGTTGCGCCAGCAGGTACAGCGCATCGTTGTCGACCTGCCGGCCCTGGCACGCGCGCCGCACGCCCTGCACCACTTTCTCCCGGCTGAACGGTTCGGTGACGCCGCTGCGCTTGACCACCGAGAGCACCGCGGTCTCCACCGTGCTGAAGCGGCGACCGCACTCCGGACACGACCGACGACGACGGATCGCCGCCCCCTCGTCTGCCTCACGGGAATCGACCACGCGCGAATCGGGGTGCCGGCAGAACGGGCAGTGCATGGTGAATCCTTCGTGGCCATCGTGGCCGCTGGATTGCTCCTCGATCGCCGCGGGAACCAGCAGGACCGGCCCGTGCAGGGGAGACGCGATATCGACGCGACCACGCGATGTGGTGGGACTGACAGGATTCGAGGATACCCGCCCGACCGGCCCCGGTACCGACTCACGGGTAACCGCACCTGCCGGATGCCGGCGCGAAGGGTGCGAGGTGACCGCAAGCGCCTTCCGCGGCCGCACCACGTCAGCCCCCGTGCGACGCGGGGCTGATCAGGATCTGCCCCGGACGAATCTCAGCGCCCGACATCGCATTCAGCTCGACGATCCGGTCGACGGGAGCCTCGGGAGCAGTCCGCGCCGCGCCGTCACCACGAGACTCTCCTCGATGGACCTGCGACGAGTCGGTGGATGCCGGGGCGGAATCCGTCTGCGCCGACCTGAGGTTGGCGATCGCGTCGAGACCGGCCACGACGCCGGCGGTGATGACGAAGGTCGCCACCACGGCGGACAGTCCGGACAGCGGGCGCTTCCTGCCGTGGGACGGCCCGTCGGCCCGGGACACCTGCGTGCCGGTGGACCCGTTCCGCGGCGCCGTGCCGTACCGCACACCCCCCGTCGTGGGACGGGCCGTGCTGCGCTGCCGCGTCCGCCCGCGCACGATGTCGGGTTCGGCGACGTCGACCGCCCGAACACGCGACGGCGCCGGCCGGCACCCGTACTCGATTCCCGAGGCGTCCGCCCGCACGTACACGGCGCGCCCCCTGGTCACTCCCTCGAACGACCGTGCCGCTCGCTGCTCCGAAAGTGCCGTACCCATCCGAACCCTCCTGCGAATCGTCGAATCGTTGCAGCTCGCCGTACTGGTGGAGACCATGCGAACCGTCCGCCGTCACCCTGTTCGATCATGCGTTCGATAGAACAGATATTCGATTTCTACCACGCGACTCCGACAAAGTCAGCAGAATCGCCGACACGGCTCGAACAGATGTTTGAAGTAGCCGACCGATCGGGATAGATTCGACACACAAACTGATACGCATGCGACGTATCCGCGAAGGAGGCGCACCCACGATGAAGGACGACAGCACGAGCACCTCGGGCCGTTCCGGGACTCCGTCTTCCGGGAACTCCTCGACCGAGGAAGTAACGGTCACACTCGACGCCTCCCAGCTCACGCCGCGTCAGCGGAAGGTGCTCGAGGTGATCCGGGCATCCGTCGCCGAGCGCGGCTATCCCCCGAGCATCCGCGAGATCGGTGACGCGGTGGGCCTGACGTCCACGTCGTCGGTGGCGCACCAGCTGCGAACCCTCGAGCGCAAGGGCTTCCTGCGGCGCGACGCCAACCGGCCCCGCGCCGTCGATGTTCGCGGCCTGGACGCCATCGACGAGACGACGCCCGACCGCGACGGATCGACCGACCGCCCCGCTCCGACGTTCGTTCCGGTCCTCGGACGCATTGCGGCCGGTGGCCCGATCCTGGCCGAGGAAGCCGTCGAGGACGTGTTCCCGCTGCCCCGCGAACTCGTCGGCCAGGGCTCTCTCTTCCTGCTGAAGGTCGTCGGCGAGTCGATGATCGACGCCGCGATCTGCGACGGCGACTGGGTGGTGGTCCGGCAGCAGAACGTCGCCGAGAACGGCGACATCGTCGCGGCGATGATCGACGGCGAGGCGACGGTCAAGACGTTCAAGCGGACCGGCAAGGACGTGTGGCTGATGCCTCACAATCCCCTGTTCGAGCCCATCCCCGGCAACGACGCCGCGATCCTCGGCAAGGTCGTCACCGTGATGCGCAAGCTCTGACGACGACACCAACGGCGAAGGGACCGCGGCGTGCCGCGGTCCCTTCGCCGTTGTCGATCGGTCCGGTCAGCCCAGGTTCAGACCCCTACCGATGATCTCCTTCATGATCTCGGTGGTTCCGCCGTAGATCGTCTGGACCCGCGAATCCATGTACGCCTTCGCGATCGGGTACTCGCGCATGTAGCCGTAGCCGCCGTGCAACTGCAGACACCGGTCGATGAGCTTGACCTGGGCCTCCGTCGTCCACCACTTGGCCATGGCGGCCTCCTGAACGGTCAGCTTCCCGTCGTTGAGCTGTTCGATGAACTTGTCGACGAGGACGCGTACCGCGGTGGTCTCGGTCGCCAGTTCGGCGAGGACGAACCGCGTGTTCTGGAAACTACCGATCGACTTGCCGAACGCCTTGCGGTCGCGGCAGTACTGGATCGTCATGTCGAGGCACGACTCCATCGCGGCGGCCGCGACGACGGCGATCGACAGGCGCTCCTGCGGCAGGTTCTGCATCAGGTAGATGAAGCCCATGCCTTCCTCACCGAGGAGGTTCTCCGCGGGCACCCGGACGTCGGTGAAGCTCAGTTCCGCGGTGTCCTGCGCCTTGAGGCCGATCTTGTCGAGGTTGCGACCCCGCTCGAAGCCCTCCATCCCGCGTTCGACAACCAGCAGCGAGAAGCCCTGGGCACCCTTGTCGGGGTCGGTGCAGGCCACGACGATCACCACGTCGGCGTTGATGCCGTTGGTGATGAACGTCTTGGCGCCGTTGAGGATCCAGTGGTCGCCGTCCTTGACGGCGCGGGTCTTGATGTTCTGCAGGTCGCTGCCGGTGCCGGGTTCGGTCATGGCGATCGCGGTGATCAGTTCGCCCGAACAGAAGCCGGGCAGCCAGCGCTGCTTCTGCTCCTCGTTGGTGAGGTTGATCAGGTAGGGGGCGACGACGTCGTTGTGCAGCATGAAGCCGACGCCGCTGTAACCGCCACGCGTGGTCTCCTCGGTGAGGACCGCGTTGTAGCGGAAGTCGTCGACTCCCCCGCCGCCGTACTCCTCGGGTACCGCCATTCCGAGGAATCCCTGCTTACCGGCCTCGACCCACACCGACCGATCGACGATGTTCTGTTCTTCCCACTGATCGTGGAACGGCGCGACGTGCTGGTCGAGGAACTTGCGGTAGGACTCCCGGAAGAGTTCGTGCTCGGGTTCGAACAGGGTGCGTTCCACTGCGTCTCCTCGTGTCGACTTCGCCGGCGTGCGGGCACGCAGCGGCGGACGTGCTTCCTCGACATGACCGTAAAGCGAGGATCAGTGGCGATCCATGACCGAGACGAGCACGATTCGTGACCGTGTGGTTCAGGTCACGAATCGTGCTCGTGGAGAGTTCTCGTGGCGAGTGCGCGGACTAGTCGCGGCGCAACGAGTACAGCCGGCGCATCACCGGGTAGGCGACGAGGATGCCGACCGAACCCCACGCGATGCCGCCCAGTTCGACGGATCCGATGGACAGCGTCAGGTTGCCGATGCCGGCGACGAGCGCGGTCGCGACCACGGTGAGGTTGACCGGGTCGGTGAAGTCCACCTTGGCGTCCATCCAGATCCGGACACCGAGGACGCCGATCAGGCCGTACAGCACCATCGTCGCGCCGCCGATCACGCCGTCCGGAACCGTGAAGACCAGCGCCCCGAACTTCGGCGAGAAGGACAGGACGATGGCGGTGACGGCGGCCACCCAGTACGCGGCCGTCGAGTACACGCGGGTCGCCGCCATGACGCCGATGTTCTCGGCGTACGTCGTGGTTCCCGAGCCACCACCGGCGCCCGCGAGGGTGGTGGCGAGTCCGTCGGCGAACAGTGCGTTGCCGGCGAGGTCGTCAAGCGGCTTGCCGGTCATCGCGGAGACCGCCTTGACGTGGCCCACGTTCTCGGCGATCAGGACGATCACGACCGGCAGCGCGAGCAGGATCACGGACAGATCGAACGACGGCCCGCGCAGATGCGGCACACCGAACCATGCGGCCTCACGCAGCGCGTCGACGCGCTCGTCGGCGAGGCCGCCGGTGATCGCGGCAAACACCCAGCCGACCACGACACCGATGAGGATGCCGAGACGCCCGATGATCCCGGGCCCGATCACGGTGGCGAGCAGGATGCCGAGGAGCGTCACGGCGGCGATCAGCGGCTGCGCCTGGAACGACCCGGCGGCGGTGGGCGCGAGGTTGAGTCCGATCAGTGCCACGACGGCGCCGGTGACGACGGGCGGCATGACGGCGTCGATGACGCGGGCGCCGATCAACTTGACCGCGAGGCCGACGAGCATCAGCGCGACACCGGCCGCGACGACGCCGCCGAGCTGCGCAGCAGGCCCGTCACCGGCGGCCGCGGTGAGCGGCGCGATGAACGCGAACGACGAACCGAGGTAGCTGGGAATCCGGCCGCGGGTGATGAGGAGGAACAGCACGGTGCCGATACCCGAGAACAGCAGCGTGGTCGTCACCGGGAATCCGGTGATCGTCGGCACCAGCAGCGTCGCACCGAACATCGCGATCACGTGCTGCATGCCGATGCCGATGGTGCGCGGCCACGACAGCCGCTCGTGCGGTGCCACCACCGCGCCGTCGCTGATCCGTCGGCCGTCGCCGTGCAGCGCCCATCCGAACATCCCGGTGCCGGCTTCCTGTTCGGGCGCGCTTCCCGCGCGGTCCTCTGTACTCGTCACAGTTGGCCAATACTAGGGCCACCGCCTGCGGCGATACACCACCGCACCGGGACTCGCCATCCGAATCACATCCGTACCGAGTGCCCGGTTCGACGACGGGCCGACCGACTACAAGGCTGCGGCCACCCACCGAACGGTGGATGGCCGCAGCCTCTCGAACGGATTCGCTAACTCGTGGGAACCATCGGGTACGTGCGATCGACCCCGTTCCCGTCGACGCGCACCGCGAGCGGGGTTTCCCCGTTCCACGCGTGCGCGGCCACCGACGCGGACGAATTGACGGGGATGCTCACCGGACCACCGGTGGTCACGTTCCGATCCCGAACGGCGTCTCGGTGCCGGACGTCGAGCTTCAGAGAACCCGGAAGCCCGATGCCGCCGAGCGCGTACACGTAGTCGCCATCGGTCTGGCGTTCGACCGACAAGGTGCTGCCCGGCAGCACGCGGAGCCCGGTACCTTGGGCCGCCACCGACCAGTTCGCCTGCTCACTGGCCAGCCTCAGCGTCGGCTCGACCGGGAAGTTGCTGTTCAGGCTGAGTTTGCGCTGATCCTGATCGACCTTCACCGAGGCGCTCGCTCCGGCCGACAGCTTGATGTCGTCGATCTCGTTGATCCAGCCGTCACCGTAGAGGGAGATGTCGATGTCCGCGGCCGGACCGACGGGGACCTTGCCCATCGTCATCTCGAACGCGACGCCTGCCGGAACACGGAACAGCGCCGCCTTCTGATTGTTCTGCAGCGCGAGTTGTTCGAGCCCGGCGACCTCGCCCCCGCCGGGCGCCGTGATGTCGAGATCCCAGTCGATGATCGTGCCGTCCCGGTTCTCTGCATTGTCCTTGACCAGGACGAGGACAGAATCGTCGCCGGAGTCGCGACACGTGGGACATTCGTGTACCGCGGTCGTCTGCGGCAGGTCGACCAGCACCATCGGGTTCTCCGAGGATCCGACGAACAGATAGCTCTTGTCCGCTGGATTCAGAGCAGTGGTGTAGTACCACTCGTCGGCAGCAGCATTCGCCACAATCATCTTCTCGACACCGGGATAGTTGTTGTCGTACACGACAATTCCGGTCTTGCCGTTGCCGAGGTCACGCAATGCGATCGGCGTTACCGCGTGCCCACCGATCTCCCCAGCGATCGTGAGAATGTAACTGTCGCCCCGCGCCCAGGCTGCGTCGAGTTTGTCGAGAGTGTCGGCGACCGAAGTCGCAGAATTCGCATCGCTGGTCGGAGGGGAGATCTGCGTACTGGCGTACCGAGAGATCAATCCGTCGAGATGATCCGACGTCGGCTCGTCGTAGACATTCGGCCCCACCGCAAGATGGTCCGCCTTGTCGAGTTGACCGGTGGCGAAGAGACCTGCCAACGCGGCAAACCCGAAACAATGCCCGATACTCCACGTTTCGTTCAGATCGTCCTGGAGCGCCTGACCGGTCGCGGTGAGAACGCAGCCGCCGTCGACGATTCTCGAGCAGATCCGGTCGCCGTAGAGCGACTGCATGACCGAGGGCGTCAGTCCACGGCGGTGAACCTGGTCGTCCGGCCTCGCCCAGTTCTCGAACGAGAACCCGTCGCGCTTGACGTCGAATCCACTGGTCGCGATCAGAATTCCCGAGGTCGGGTCGACCGCGACATATCCCGCCGACTCGTCGGAGGATCCCAGCGAAGACCCCAGCGAACCGCTCGACCCCAAGGCGCTGGACAACGGGGCTGCGCCCGCCGTCGTGGAGAACGCTGATAAAAGAACTGCCGTGAAGACCGCTGTCCAGAGCCTTCGCACTGTGCCCTCCCTATGTCATTTTCTTTGTCCGCCATTCGAATCCGGCACCACGGGACGCTAGCGGACCATCGCCCGAAATTGGTTGATTGACCGTTTGACTCCGATTCGAGTCGCCGCTGGCGCGAGAATGCCTTCTTCGTCACACTTCGGCCGCCCACGCCGGAGCCACCACGGCCCGTCCTCGATTCGACCGGAACGCCTTGGATGCAACGCTTCTCGAGACTGCGCCGGACGGCCGATCTCAGTTGCCCGCAGCCGAAAGGCAACAGCCCGAAACGGGAGCGTCACTTCCACTCCCCAGCGGAACCGCCAGGTCGGCGGTAGCTTCAGACCAGCAGTCGGACGGGCGTTCACCTTTTGCCCGGACAGTTCGATATCGCCGCCGAGACCACTCGATCCGGTCGCAGAACCCGACGGAGGAGACACATGAGCACGACGGATCGACAGCCTTCAGAGGCCGCGTTCCACGACGAGCCACAGCAGACGGCCACCGGGCGATCCGGGATCAACAAGCCCGTGTTCTACATCTCGTCGGCGATCATCGTCGCGATCACCGCGTGGGCGATGATCGCCCCGGACAACGCGGACTCCGTGATCGGCAGTGTCGTGGACTGGATTGCGGGCGCCTTCGGCTGGTGGTACTTCCTGGTCGCGACGCTGATCGTCGTGTTCGTGCTGTTCCTGGCACTCTCGCGCTACGGAAAGATCAAGCTGGGCCCCAACCATTCGCTGCCGCGCTACAACGTCTTCACCTGGGGAGCAATGCTGTTCGCGGCAGGCATCGGCATCGACCTGATGTTCTTCTCGGTCTCGGAACCCGTCACGCAGTATCTGGCGCCACCGGTCGGCGACGGCCAGAACACCGAGGCCGCGCGTCAGGCCGTGGTGTGGACCCTGTTCCACTACGGCATCACCGGCTGGGCCATGTATGCGCTGATGGGCGCAGCACTCGCCTACTTCGCGTATCGGCGTGGACTGCCACTGTCGATCCGCTCGGCGCTGTACCCCGTGATCGGCAAGCGAGTGAAGGGTGCCGTCGGCGACGGCGTCGAGATCGCCGCCGTGCTCGGCACGATCTTCGGCATCGCGACATCCCTCGGTATCGGTGTGGTCCAGCTCAATTACGGGCTGCACTTCATGTTCGACCTTCCGCAGAACACCGCGATGCAGATCGCGCTTATCGCGCTCGCTGTCCTGATGGCGACGGTGTCCGTCGTCTCGGGCGTCGACCGCGGCATCCGGCGACTGTCCGAGTTGAACGCTCTGCTCGCGCTCGCGCTGATGTTGTTCGTATTGTTCGCCGGCAAGACCCGATTCCTGCTGGACGCGATCGTGATGAATGTCGGCGACTACGTCAGCCGCTTCCCGGGGATGACGCTCGATACCTTCGCGTTCGACGCCCCGCAGGAATGGCTCAACTCGTGGACCCTGTTCTTCTGGGCGTGGTGGATCGCCTGGGCACCGTTCGTCGGTCTGTTCCTGGCCCGAATCTCGAGGGGCCGCACGATCCGTCAGTTCATCGGCGCGGTGCTGACCATCCCGTTCGCGTTCATCGCACTGTGGATCGCGATCTTCGGCAACGCCGCATTGTCCGTGGTGATCGACGGAAACAGCGAGTTCGGGGAATCCGCGATGTCCGCTCCCGAGAGCGCGTTCTATTCACTGCTGGACCAGTACCCCGGCGCGCTGTTCAGCGCGGGTATCGCGACGTTCACCGGGCTACTGTTCTACGTCACCTCCGCCGACTCGGGCGCGCTGGTGCTCACGAACCTCACTTCCCACCTGAACGATCCGGAGGAGGACGGCCCCAAATGGGGGCGGATCTTCTGGGCCGTCGCAACGGGTCTACTGACGCTCGCAATGCTGATCGTCGGCGGCGTCACGACGCTGCAGAACGCGACGATCATCATGGGGCTGCCGTTCTCGTTCGTGATGCTGCTCATCATGGCCGGCCTTCACCGGGCCCTGCGCACGGAAGGCTTCCGGGAGGACAGCATTCGCGCGGTCCTGCATTCGTCGTTGTCCGAACGGGTGGGCTCCGAGCGCGGCGTCCAGCGCACATGGCGCCAGCGCCTCACCCGCACCCTCGCGTATCCCGACAGCAAGGACCTGCGCGGATACGTCGATTCCACGGCTCGGCCCGCGCTGCAGGCCGTCGTCGACGAACTCGCGACTCGTGAGATCCCCGCGGACCTCACCGAGAACAGAGAAGAGAAGACGGGCGTCCCGCACCTCGACCTGACCGTCGAGATGGGCGACGACCCACCGTTCCGCTATCAGCTGTGGCCCGAGAAGACGGACATCCCGTCGTTCGCGATGAACTCGGCCAGCGGCGACGCCGTCTACTACCGCCTCGAGGTCTACCTCACCGAGGGCAGCCAGCAGTACGACGTCATGGGCTACACCCGCGAGCAGCTCATCGGCGACGTCCTGGACCAGTACGAACGCCACATCGAATTCCTCCGCCTCCGACATACCCCGACGATGGAGTGATGAAGACATGACCGACACCGCAACGAGCCTGTTCATCGGCGGCACCTGGGTGGCCGCCGAGTCCGGGGAGACCCGCGACATCCAGTGCCCCGCCGACGGCAGCCACGTCGCAACCGTCTCCGAGGCCGGAACCTCCGACGTCGAGCGGGCGATCGCCGCTGCCCGCGACGCATTCGACAACGGTCCGTGGCCGCGAACGGTCGCCGGTGAGCGCGGCCGCATCCTCCGCAAGGTGGCCGACCGGTTGCGGGAGCGCAAGGAGGAGTTCGCTCGCGCCGAGTCCTTCGACACCGGCAAGCGAATCGTCGAGGGCCGCATCGACATCGACGACGTCGCGGCGTGCTTCGAGTACTTCGGCTCGATCGCCGCGACCGACGCCGGACGCCTCGTCGACGCCGGGGACGCCAACGTGCTCAGCCGAATCCAGTACGAACCCGTCGGGGTGTGTGGGCTGATCTCCCCGTGGAACTACCCGCTGCTGCAGGCTGCGTGGAAGGTCGCACCGTGTCTGGCGGCCGGAAACACGTTCGTGCTCAAGCCGAGTGAGCTCACCCCGTCGACCGCGATCCTGCTGATGGATCTGCTCACCGAGTGCGGCGTCCCCGCCGGGGCGGCGAATCTGGTGCTCGGCGCGGGCGCAGTGGCCGGTGCCCCGCTGTCCGAGCATCCGGACGTCGACATGGTCTCGTTCACCGGCGGACTCGTCACCGGACGCCGGATCGCGGCGACCGCGGCGGCGACGGTCAAGAAGGTGGCCCTCGAACTGGGTGGCAAGAACGCGAACGTCGTGTTCGCCGACGCGCTGTTCGACGCCGCCGTCGACAACGCGCTCAACGCCGCGTTCGTCCACTCCGGCCAGGTGTGCTCGGCCGGTGCACGACTGATCGTGGAGGAGTCGATCCACGACGAGTTCGTCGACGCACTGGTCGCCCGCGCCCGGCAGATCCGTCTCGGCGGACCGTTCGACGACGACGCCGAGACCGGCCCACTGATCTCGGCTGCCCACCGGGACAAGGTCAGCGAGTACGTCCGCAAGGGTGTCGAGGAGGGCGCCGTGCTGCGCTGCGGCGGCGAGTGGGGATCCGGCGACCTCGAGAACGGCTATTACTACCTGCCGACCGTGCTCGACGGCGTCCGCCAGGGGATGTCCGTCGTCGTCGACGAAGGCTTCGGCCCCGTGGTGACCGTCGAGACGTTCACCGACGAGGACGACGCGGTGCGTATCGCCAACGACACCCGCTACGGCCTGGCCGGTGCGGTCTGGACGCAGGATGCGGGTCGCGCACAGCGCGTCGCGAACCGGATGCGCGCAGGCACGGTGTGGATCAACGACTTCCACCCCTATCTGCCGCAAGCCGAATGGGGTGGCTTCGGTGAGTCCGGCTTCGGCCGCGAACTCGGCCCCACCGGCCTCGACGAGTACCGCGAGGCCAAGCACGTCTATCAGAACATCGATCCCGGGGTGAGCGGCTGGTTCACGGACCGGACCTCGGAGCGATCGGAGAAGGAGTGACCATGACGTCCCAGCAGCACGAATACGACTACGTCGTCGTGGGCGGTGGATCCGCCGGAGCCGCCGTCGCGGCTCGGTTGAGCGAGGACCCGGCGGTGACCGTCGCACTCATCGAGGCCGGTCCGAGCGATGTCGGGCTCGACGAGATCCTGATCCTCGAGGACTGGATGGCACTACTCGAATCCGGCTACGACTGGGACTATCTGATCGAGCCGCAGGAGAACGGCAACTCCTTCATGCGGCACGCCCGCGCCAAGGTGCTCGGTGGATGCTCGTCGCACAACTCGTGCATCGCGTTCTGGCCGCCGCGCGAGGATCTCGACGAGTGGGCCGGCCAGTTCGGTTGCACCGGATGGGAAGCCGAGACGATTTTCCCGCTGATCAAGCGGCTCGAGAACAACTCCCGGCCGGGCGAGCACCACGGCCACGACGGCCCGGTGGTACTGCGGGACGTCCCGCCCGAGGATCCGTGCGGCGTCGCGATCCTCGATGCGTGCGAGCAGGCAGGCATTCCGCGGGCCCGGTTCAACGAGGGCGAGACGATCGTCAACGGCGCCAACTTCTTCCAGATCAACGGCCGGGAGGACGGCGTCCGCTCGTCGTCGTCGGTGTCCTACCTTCACCCGATCCTCGATCGCGGAAACCTGACCGTCCTCACCGACCACCGGGCGCGCAAGCTGCCGGTCGAGGACGGCCGCTGCGTCGGCGTCGACGTGCTGCTGCCGGACGGCATCCACTCCCGTCGGATCACCGCCCGGCGCGAGGTGATCCTGTCGGCCGGCGCGATCGACTCCCCGAAACTGCTGATGCTCTCGGGCATCGGGCCCGCCGACCACCTGCGGGAGATCGGCATCGACGTGCTCGTCGACTCCCCGGGCGTCGGCAGCAACCTGCAGGACCATCCCGAGGGCGTCATCCAGTGGGAGGCGAAGCAGCCCATGGTGACCAGATCGACGCAGTGGTGGGAGATCGGCATCTTCTCCCCCACCGAGGAGAACCTCGACCGCCCCGACCTGATGTTCCACTACGGGTCGGTGCCGTTCGACATGCACACGGTGCGGCAGGGCTATCCGACGTCGGAGAACGCATTCTGCCTGACGCCCAACGTCACCCACGCCCGCTCCCGGGGCACGGTTCGGTTGCGCAGCATCGACTTCCGCGACAAGCCGCGGGTGGATCCGCGCTACTTCACCGACCCGTATGACATGGACGTCATGATCAAGGGCATCCGCCGGGCGCGGGAGATCGTCGCGCAGCCGGCGATGGAGGCGTGGGCGGGTCGGGAACTGTTCCCCGGCACCGACGTCCAGTCCGACGACGAGATCGCCGACTACATCCGACGCACCCACAACACCGTCTACCACCCGGTGGGCACGGTGCGGATGGGACCCGACCCGGACTCCCCGCTCGATCCGCAGCTGCGGGTGAAGGGCGTGCAGGGACTCCGGGTGGCGGACGCGTCGGTGATGCCGAAGATCGTCGCGGTCAACCCCAACATCACCACGATGCTCATCGGCGAGCGCTGCGCGGACCTGATCAGGAACGCCTGACGGCCAACTCCGGTCAGTGCCGCGACCGCGACCGCCGCAACACCAGCCCGAACGTCGCGAGCCCGGCCACGAGCGCACCGCCGAGGAGAACCGACGTGGACCACTGCGGGGCACCTTCGTCTGCACCGGCCGCCTCCGACGCCTCGGACACGGCGGGTTCTCCCGTCGACGCCGACAGCGACACCGATCCACCGGACCACGACTCGTCGCGGGCCAGGTCGACGGCGCCGGGCAGGACCTGCAACGGGGGCAGCGGCCCGCCGGCGGATTCCGAACCCGCAAGCAGGTCGCCGTTCGCGGTGAACGCGATGGCCTCGCCCTGCGGCTGGTTCGGCAGCGCCACCCGCACCGGGGTGGTCGTGGTCAGCGCCCGGACGAGGTCACCGTCCGGGGCCGAGAACAGGTAGACGTCGGTGTAGGTGCGCAGCGCCGCCACGGTCCCGTCGGCGCTGACCGCGCCACCGGTCACCAGCGTCGATCCGCCGACCGGCACCGGTCCGCCGGGCGTCGTGGTGGGTCCCAGGCGCAGTTCACCGACCCGTTCGAGCGCGGTGGGGCCGGGTGAGGCGAGACCGTCGACCGTCGCGGCGCCTGCCGGACGGTAGATACCGTTGGCGACGAGGACTTCCTTCGTGACGATCAGCGGTACACCGTCGCGCTGGACCAGCAGCGCCTCGGCGTCGTGCGGGCCGTCGGGATACGTGAGCCGGTGCAACTGCCCCTCGCCCGACGCCGGATCGAGATCGATCAGCGCCACCGTCGACCGGGCCCGCAGGTTGTCGCCGGTGTCGGCCAGCCACAGCCGGCCGTCCGGGCCCACCCCCATGTCCTCGATGTCGTACGGGTCGACGGGGACCGGGACGGTGCCGGTGACGGCGCAGTCCCCGTCCAGCACGACGACGGCGTCGTCGGTGCCGCTGTCGCCGATGCCGTACGTCTTCCCGTCCAGCACGGCCAGCCCCGACAGCTCTGCGAGCGCCGGATCGGTGGGAGTGCAGACCGGTTCGAATCGCGCGTTCGGCAGCAGCACGCCGGAACCGGTGCTCTGCGCCACCGCGGGACCCGCCAGCAGCAGCGACGGAACGAGCGCGAGCGCGGCGCCGGCGAGCGCGAGCCCGGCCGTGCCGCGTCGGCTACCCACGCCCCGCGTACTCGACCAGTGCCGAGGCGAGCGACTCGGGCACTCGCACGCGCATCCGGGTGCCGTCCTCCTCGTGGGTGGTGTCGAGGATCTGGCCGTCCGCGTGGATACGTGCGACGAGGTCGCCGCGCGAGTAGGGCACCAGCACGTCGACCTCGACCTCCGGTCGCCGAACGATCTCGCCCAGCCGCTCGCGAAGCTCATCGATGCCCTCCCCGGTTCGGGCGGACACGAACACCGCGCCGGGCAGGAGCCCGCGCAGCTGGGTCAGTACCACCGGGTCCGCAGCGTCGATCTTGTTTACCACGATCAACTCGGGCGGAGCGGTCGTATCGTTCTCGCGGATCACCTCGGTGATGACCTCGCGGACCGCCTTGATCTGGTCGGTCGGCAGCGGGTCGGACCCGTCGACGACGTGCAGCAGCAGGTCGGCGTCGGTGACTTCCTCGAGCGTCGACCGGAACGCCTCGACCAGCTGGGTCGGCAGGTGCCGCACGAACCCGACGGTGTCGGTGAGCACGTATTCGCGGCCGTCCTCGAACGACGCCTGACGGGTTGTCGGATCCAGCGTCGCGAACAGCGCGTTCTGCACCAGCACACCGGAACCGGTGAGGGCGTTGAGCAGGCTCGACTTGCCGGCGTTGGTGTAGCCGACGATCGCGACGGACGGGATCTCGTTGCGCAGGCGCTGGCTGCGCTTGGTGTCGCGCGACGCCTTCATGCCCTTGATCTCGCGCCGCAGCTTCGCCATCCGCTCACGGATGCGCCGGCGGTCGGTCTCGATCTTCGTCTCACCGGGACCGCGCAGGCCGACGCCGCCGTTGCTGCCGGCACGACCACCGGCCTGCCGGGACATCGACTCACCCCAGCCGCGCAGTCGCGGCAACATGTACTCCATCTGCGCGAGGGCCACCTGGGCCTTGCCCTCGCGGGAGGTGGCGTGCTGGGCGAAGATGTCGAGGATCAGCGCGGTCCGGTCGATCACCTTGACCTTGACGACCTTCTCCAGCGCGGTGAGCTGGGCGGGCGTGAGCTCGCCGTCGCAGATCACGGTGTCGGCGCCGGTCGCGAGAACCACCTGCCGAAGCTCGTCCGCCTTGCCGGAGCCGATGTAGGTGGCGGCGTCGGGCTTGTCGCGCCGCTGCACCAGGCCTTCGAGCACCTCGGAGCCCGCGGTCTCGGCCAGCGCGGCGAGTTCGGCCATGCTCGCGTCGGCCTGAGCGGCGGTGCCCGACGTCCAGACGCCGACCAGCACGACGCGCTCGAGCCGCAGCTGCCGGTACTCGACCTCGGTGACGTCGGTGAGCTCGGTCGACAGACCCTGCACACGGCGCAACGCGGCGCGCTCGTCGAGCTGCATGTCGCCGACGGACGGCGCCGAGTGGTCGTCGAAGTGGTCAGTCTCGTCCGGCGCCGTGTGCTCGGCGGAGCCGTCGGCCGACGGGGAATGGGTGCGATGTGTTTTCGTCATACACGTTCATGGTCCCACGAAGCGTGAATGCCGTGCACGTCGATTTCGACCCGGCCCCCGCACGTCGGGAACAACCCCGATCAGCCCAGCTCGGTCCACCAGCGATCGTCGATCTCACCGGCCGCGACCAGCACCGACGGACCACGCAACGCGGCGCGGCCACCGTCGACCGAGACCTCGACGCGACCGCCGGGCACCCGCACCTCGACCTTGCCGTCGGCGTCGCCGTGCGCGCGCAGCGCGGCGACCGCCGCCGCCACCGTGCCGGTGCCGCAGGACCGGGTCTCCCCCACGCCGCGTTCGTGGACGCGCATCTGCACCGCCCCGTCGGCGAGCGCGGTCAGGATCTCGATGTTGACGCCTTCGGGGAAGAAACCGGGATCGAATCCGGGCGCGGCCGTGAGGTCGAGGGCCGCGAGCGAGGCCGGCGTGAGGTCGGGATCGACGCACGCCAGATGCGGATTACCGACGTCGATACCGATGCCCTCGAGAACGCGTCCGCCGACCGTCGCGGTGGACGTCCCGAGCTCGCGCACCCGGCCAATGTCGACGGTGACGTCGCCGTGCACGTGATCGGCGGAGTGCACCCGGACCGGCCGGGCGCCGGCCCGGCTGCCCACGACGAACTCGTCGCGCAGTTCGAGCCCGGTCGCCCGGAGGTAGTGCGCGAACACCCGAACACCGTTGCCGCACATCTCGGCGATCGACCCGTCGCCGTTGCGGTAATCCATGAACCAGTCGTCGGCGCCGACGCCCTCGGGCAGCTCGGGCAGCACACCGACCGCGGCAAGCGCACCGGCGCGGGCGACGCGCAGGAGACCGTCCGCCCCCAGGCCGCGACGGCGGTCGCACAGCGCGGCGATGCGGTGTGCCGGCAGCGCGAGGTCGACATCCGGATCCGGGAGGATCACGAAGTCGTTCTCGGTGCCGTGGCCCTTGCTGAATTCCATGACACCAACTCTAGCGGGGTGTCAGATCCCCTCGACCACGCGCAGCACGCCGTCCAGCAGCGCCGGATCGGCGCCGTCCACCCAGTGCACCCGGGGATCGCGCCGGAACCAGGACCGCTGCCGGCGCACGTACCGGCGGGTGCCGATGAAGGTGCGCTCCAACGCCTCTGCGCGGTCGTACTCACCGTCGAACATCGCGAGCACCTGCGCGTAGCCGATCGCGCGCTGCGCCGTGACGCCCTCGCGCAGACCCACCCCGACGAGGTGCTCGACCTCGTCGACGAGTCCCCGCTCGAACATCAGCTCGGTCCGCAGCCGGATCCGCGCGTCGAGCGCCTCGGTGTCCCGGTCGACACCGACGATGACTGTGCCCCAGCGTGGTTCGCCGATCGTCGGGGCCGACGCCGCGAACGGCTTGCCGGTCAGCTGCACGACCTCGAGCGCGCGCACCATCCGCCGCCCGTCGGTCGGCAGGATCGACGCGGCAGCATCGGGATCGACCCGCTCCAGCTCGGCGCGCACCGCGGCCACCCCGCCCTCGGCCAGCACCGACTCCCAGTGCGCGCGGATCTGCGGATCCGTCGCGGGGAAAGCCCACTCGTCGAGCAGCGACTGCACGTACATCATCGAGCCGCCGACGATGACCGGCACCGCGCCACGGGCCCGGATGGCCTCGACATCGCGCACCGCGGACTCCTGGTACCGAGCCACGGTCGCGGTCTCGGTGACGTCCAGGACGTCGAGCTGATGGTGCGGAATGCCGCGGCGCTCGGCGACCGTCAGTTTGGCCGTGCCGACGTCCATGCCGCGGTACAGCTGCATCGCATCGATGTTGACGATCTCGCCGCCGAGCCGCTCCGCGAGGTCGAGCCCGAGATCGGACTTGCCGGTGGCGGTGGGGCCGACGACGGCGATCGGGGTCGGGCCGGAGGTCGGGTCAGGGGCCTGGGCAGAACTCACGGCAGCCACATTCCGACGTGGTAGCCGACGCCGTACGGGGCGCCACAGTACAGCGATTCGGCCTTCCGCGGTCGCTCGACTCCGGCCGCGCCGCCGAAGACACCCGAAAGCACTTGCCACGCAGCACGTCCGGGCAGTCCCACCGCGGCGCACAGGTTCGGGTCCAGTGCGGCGAGCGCGGCCGGATCACCGTCAGTCAGGGCCCGGTCGAGCGCCGTCTGCAGGTCGGCGGAGCGTTCGTCGAACGCGCCCGGAGCCTTGTCCGTCAACGTGTTCGCGCCGTCCGCGATCACGAGCAGACCCTGCGGAGCGGTGGACGCGTCGAACTCGGCGCGCAGCTCCGCACCCAGCCGCGCACATTCGGCGGCCGGGGTGTCGGCCGCCGGGATCCGTACCCGCACGCGGGCCGACGGCGCGGCCCGCCCCCGCAGCCAACCGGCAATGAGCGCCGCGAGCGGCATCTCGGGGTCGGGTTCGGCGGACGCGACCTCGGACAGCGACACCCGGACGTCGACGCCGAATCCCCGGAACGTGCCGCACGATTCGGCGGCCACCTCGACCGCCCCCCGCCCGGCCTCGGCGACACCGATCGCCGTCCACTCGGTGCACGAGTCCGCCAAGCGGCCTGCCGCATCCAGCGCAGCCCGGCGCAACCGGTCGGTTTCCGACGCTGCGGCACCGGCCAATTGGGGAACCAACAGTGGCGGCGAGGGCACGAAGGCAGCGGCTGTCAACACACTGCGCCACGGTAGTCGACCCCGAGGTGACGCCCTCGGAGGGTCATACCTGTTTCAATAGTCGTGGACAGTCGCTGCACGCTCTCACCGGCCCCGACCCCAGGGGTGCGGTGGAGAGGCGACAGTGTGATCAGGCAGCCGTGACGCGCGGCAGAGACGAGGAGCTATGACCGAGAGCAACGCACCCAAGCCGGGTACCCCCAAGCCGGGTTCCCCGAAGCCGGGCGCGGCCAAGCCCGGCGCCGCGAAGACCGGCGCCCCCAAGCCCGGTCCGGCCTCGGCGCACGCCCCTCACACCGCCGCCCCGAGCGATCCGAGTTTGTTCGGCCGCGTCGACGACGACGGCACTGCCTGGGTGAAGACCGCGGACGGTGAACGACAGATCGGCTCCTGGCAGGCGGGCGACGCCGCGGAGGGCCTCGCGCACTTCGGACGTCGCTACGACGATCTCGCGACCGAGGTGGGCCTGCTCGAGGCTCGCCTCGCGTCGGGCGCCGGCGATCCCAAGAAGACCCGCGCGGCCGCCGAGTCGCTCGCCGAGTCGCTGCCGACCGCGACGGTCATCGGTGACATCGATGCACTGAGCACGCGACTGGCCGCGATCGTGGAGGGCTCCGAACAGGCCGCGACGCAAGCGAAGCAGGAGAAGGACCAGTCTCGCCAGGAGCAGACGGCCCGCAAGGAGGCGCTCGCCGCCGAGGCCGAGCAGCTCGGGACCGAGTCGACGCAGTGGAAGGCCGCCGGCGACCGCCTGCGCGAAATCCTCGACGAGTGGAAGACGCTGCGCGGACTCGACCGGAAGACCGACGACGCCCTGTGGAAGCGGTTCTCCAAGGCCCGTGAGGCCTTCAATCGTCGCCGCGGCACCCACTTCGCCGAACTCGATCGGGAGCGCGCGACCGCGAAGACCCGCAAGGAAGAACTCGTGGTGCAGGCCGAGGCGCTGGCCGGCTCCACCGAGTGGGGTCCGACCGCGGGCGAGTTCCGTGACCTGCTCGCCGAGTGGAAGGCGGCCGGACGCGCACCGCGGGAGGCCGACGACGCCCTGTGGCGCCGGTTCAAGGAGGCGCAGGACGTCTTCTTCGCCGCCCGCAACGCGGCCGCCTCCGAGCGCGACGCCGAGTTCGCCGAGAACGCGGTCGCCAAGGAGGAACTGCTCGCGAGCGCCGGGAGCATCGACCCCGACAAGGACATCGATGCGGCCCGCGCGGCCCTCCGCGATCTGCAGGAGAAGTGGGACGCGATCGGCAAGGTTCCCCGCGAACGCATGCACGACCTCGAAGGCAAGCTCCGCGCGATCGAGAAGCGTGTCCGAGAGGCCGCCGATTCCGAGTGGCGTCGTACCGATCCGGAGGCGCTGGCGCGTGCCGCACAGTTCCGCGAGCGCGTCGCGCAGTTCGAGGAGCAGGCCGCGAAGGCCACGGCCGCCGGCAAGACCAAGGACGCCGAGAAGGCGCTCGCTCAGGCCCAGCAGTGGCGTGAGTGGGCCGAGGCGGCCGAGGGCGCGGTCAACGAGCGCTGAGTGACGAACCAGTGAGGGGTGTGACGCCGATCGGCGTCGCACCCCTCACTCGTTTCCGGATCGGATCGCCGTCGTCAGACGGTCCAGTCGTTGTGCGGATCCTGGTCGGCGGCGTTGCGGCGATCCTCCTCCGCGGCAAGCTGCATCGCGGTGCGGGTCCACACCACCTTGAGCCAGTGGAACGTGAGCACGATGACCGTGATCCATCCCAGCACCAGGCCGATTCCCGGGCCGGCACCGGATGCGTCCGCCACCGGGAGCGTCTGGCGCGACCAGATGGCGAGCATGCCGAAGACCGTGGACACGGCGGTGCCGGCGAGGGCGATCCACGCGAGCACCCAGCGGCGGGTGACGAGCGCGAGGATCGAGAACACACCGCCGAACACGAGCGCGAGCCACACGAAGATCCGTGACGGCAGCTTGACGTGCTCGTCGACAGCGGGCTGCGCGTAGATCAGCACGTCCCAGCCGTTCGCGGAACCGGTGTGCGGCAACGTGAACGACAGCAGCAGGACGAGAACACACACCGCGACGACCACAGCGCGCATGCCGGGATCGATCTCACCGGCGATCTTCTTCTCGGCGGCCTCGAAGTCCTTCTGGTACTCCTCGATCGGGTCGGGGGCCGGGTCGCCCGGGCGGTTCTCGTGGTCGGCCGCGTCGCCGCTGGCGCTCATGCGTTGCATCCCATCTGTGTTGGCAGCGGCGCGGGGACGCCCACCTGGGGCAGTCCCAGCCCGACGCCGATCGGCGGAGTCTTCGGGGTGATTCCGCGTTCGAACGAGTCACCGGCGCGGGTGCGGCGGTGCGTGAGGACGGTGTCGTCGGCGACGAGGTGGTGCGGGGCCGCCGACGTGACGACGACGGTGACGACATCGCCGGGACGCAGATCGCCGTCGAGGTTGCCCTCGGGCTTGAAGTGGACCAGTCGGCCGTCCCGGGCCCGGCCGCTCATGCGCGCGGTCTCGGCGTTCTTGCGGCCGTCACCCGCGGTCACCAGCAGCTCGACCTCGGTGCCGACGAGCTTGCGGTTCTCGTCGAGCGTGATCTCCTCCTGGAGCGCGATGAGGCGGTCGTAGCGTTCCTGCACAACGGCTTTCGGAAGCTGATCTTCCATCTCCGCGGCCGGCGTGCCGGGACGCTTGGAGTACTGGAACGTGAACGCGCTCGTGAAACGGGCCTGCCGGACGACGTCGAGGGTGGCCTGGAAGTCCTCCTCGGTCTCGCCCGGGAAGCCGACGATGATGTCGGTGGTGATCGCGGCGTGCGGCATCGCGGCACGCACCTTCTCGATGATCCCGAGGAACTTGGCGCTGCGGTACGAGCGGCGCATTGCCTTGAGGACGCGGTCCGAGCCGGACTGCAGCGGCATGTGCAGCTGCGGGCACACGTTCGGGGTGGTGGCCATCGCCTCGATGACGTCGTCGGTGAACTCGGCCGGATGCGGCGACGTGAACCGCACCCGCTCGAGTCCCTCGATCTGTCCGCACGCGCTCAGCAGCTTCGCGAACGCGCCGCGGTCGCGCGGGAGTTCCGGGTCGGCGAACGAGACGCCGTACGAGTTGACGTTCTGCCCCAGCAGCGTCACCTCGAGCACGCCCTCGTTCACGAGTGCCTGGACCTCGGCGAGGATGTCGCCGGGACGGCGATCGACCTCCTTGCCGCGCAGCGCCGGCACGATGCAGAAGGTGCAGGTGTTGTTGCAGCCGACGGAGATCGACACCCAGCCGGCGTACGCGGACTCGCGCTTGGCCGGCAGTGTCGACGGGAACGCCTCGAGCGATTCGAGGATCTCGACCTGGGCCTGCTCGTTGTGTCGGGCGCGCTCGAGCAGTGCGGGCAGCGATCCGATGTTGTGGGTGCCGAAGACGACGTCGACCCACGGGGCCTTCTTGACGACGGTGTCGCGGTCCTTCTGCGCGAGGCAGCCGCCGACCGCGATCTGCATGCCGGGGCGCTCCTCCTTCACCGGCGCGAGATGGCTGAGGTTGCCGTACAGCTTGTTGTCGGCGTTCTCGCGCACCGCGCATGTGTTGAAGACGACCAGATCGGCCTGCTCCCCCGGTACCGCCTTCGTGTAACCGGCGTCCTCGAGCAGACCCGACAGCCGCTCGGAATCGTGCACGTTCATCTGACAGCCGTAGGTGCGGACCTCGTAGCTGCGCCCGGCGTTCTGGTCGATCGTCTCCACGCATTCAAGGGTACGGCCCCCGGCAAAACCGCCCGTCACGGCCACATTGTTCGCCCACGCCGAGCCGCCGAGCCTTGATCGTTCAAGGATCGGAGCACTTGATCGTTCAAGATCTACAGGCGCTAGACCAGCGGGTACGTAATAAGTCCCTATAGGGTTACGCGTTATGACGCAGCCTGAGACCACCGGAGCGGCTCCCGGAACCCCGTCGATGATCTCCATGAACGGGGTCAACAAGCACTACGGCGACCTGCACGTCCTCAAGGACATCGACCTCGAGATCCCGACCGGCCAAGTGGTCGTCATGCTGGGCCCGTCCGGGTCGGGCAAGTCGACCCTGTGCCGGACGATCAACCGCCTCGAACCCATCGACCGGGGTGCCATCACGATCGACGGCGTGCCGGTCCCGGCGGAGGGCCGCGCCCTCGCCCGGCTCCGCTCCGATGTCGGGATGGTGTTCCAGAGCTTCAACCTCTTCTCGCACAAGACGGTGCTCGAGAACGTGATGCTCGCACCGATCAAGGTTCGCGGGATCGACAAGGCGAAGGCCAAGGAACGCGCGCACGCCCTCCTCGAACGTGTCGGCATCGACTCCCAGGCCGACAAGTACCCGGCCCAGCTCTCCGGCGGCCAGCAGCAGCGCGTGGCCATCGCCCGTTCGCTCGCGATGGACCCCAAGGTGATGCTGTTCGACGAGCCCACCTCGGCCCTCGACCCCGAGATGGTCAACGAGGTCCTCGACGTCATGGTGAACCTCGCGAAGGAGGGCATGACGATGATCGTCGTCACGCACGAGATGGGGTTCGCCCGCAAGGCCGCCGACCGCATCATCTTCATGGCCGACGGTTCGATCATCGAGGACACCGACCCGGACACGTTCTTCACCGCACCGAAGTCGGACCGCGCCAAGGACTTCCTCGGCAAGATCCTCGGACACTGACGGGGACGGAACACACATCATGAGACGCATACGCATCCGAGCGCCTCGCGCGCTCGCGGTCGTCGCCGCCCTGACCGCAGTCGTCCTGACCGCGTCCGCGTGCGGAAGCAGTGAACCGCGGGACGTGCTGGCCGACGCCGCCGAGGGTCACCTGACGATCGGCACCAAGTACGACCAGCCGGGTCTGGCCCTACGCGAGCCCGACAAGGACATGACCGGCTTCGACGTCGAGGTCGCGAAGTACATCGCCAACTACCTCGGGGTGCCCGAGAGCGGCATCACGTGGCGTGAGGCCCCGTCGGCGCAGCGCGAGAACCTGATCAAGAACGGTGAGGTGGACTTCGTCGTCGGCACCTACTCGATCACCGACAACCGCAAGAAGGTCATCGACTTCGCCGGGCCGTACTACGTCGCGGGCCAGTCGCTGCTGGTGCGCGCCGACGACGACTCGATCACCGGCGCCGAATCCCTCGAGGGCGGCAAGAAGCTGTGCTCGGTGTCGGGCTCGACGCCGGCGCAGAAGATCAAGAAGTCGTATCCCGGCGTTCAGCTGCAGCAGTTCGACAGCTACTCGTCGTGCGTCGAGGCCCTGCACCGCGGCAAGGTCGACGCGCTGACCACCGACGACATCATCCTGGCGGGCTACTCCGCCCAGTACCCGGGCGAGTTCAAGCTCGCCGGGAAGCCGTTCACCACCGAGCTGTACGGCGTCGGGCTCCCGAAGGGCGACACGGAAGCACGCATGAAGATCAACGACGCCATCGAGGACATGATCGCCACCGGTGCGTGGCAGCGGGCACTCGAAGAGACCATGGGCGACTCCGGCTACGCGCTGCCCGCGCCGCCGACCGTCGACCGGTACTGATGCGGAGGAGGTGACATGGGACTTATCGATACTTACGGTGACCAGCTCGTCAGTGCATTCTGGACGACGGTGCAGCTCACCTTCTGGTCGGCGCTCGGCGCCCTGATCTGGGGCACGATCCTCGCCGCAATGCGGGTCTCCCCCGTGCCGATCCTGCGGATCTTCGCGACCTGGTACGTCAACATCTTCCGCAACACTCCGCTGACGCTGATCATCGTGTTCTGCTCGGTGGGCCTCTACCAGAACCTGGGCGTGCACTTCGCGCCCGAGGACTCGGCGACGTTCATCGATCAGAACAACTTCCGGCTCGCGGTGCTCGGTTTCGTCGTCTACACCGCCGCTTTCGTGTGCGAGTCGCTGCGGTCGGGCATCAACACCGTGCCGATCGGGCAGGCCGAGGCCGCCCGCTCGCTCGGTCTGACGTTCACCCAGGGCATCCGGATGATCGTGCTGCCGCAGGCGTTCCGCGCGGTCATCGCGCCACTGGGCAGTGTGCTGATCGCCCTGACGAAGAACACCACGATCGCGTCGGCGATCGGCGTGGCCGAGGCGTCCCTGCTGATGAAGACGATGATCGAGAACGAGGCGGACAAGTTGTTCCTGGTCTTCGGCATCTTCGCCATCGGCTTCATGATCCTGACGCTGCCGGTCGGGTTCCTGTTCGGTTACCTCGGCAAGCGTCTGGCGGTGAAGCGATGACCCAGCAGTCGAGCGTTCTCTTCGACATCCCCGGGCCGCGCGCCCGGGTCCGCAACCGGCTGATCGCGATCGGCTTCGGCATCGTGCTGGTCGCTCTCGCGCTGTACGTGCTGAACGTGCTCGCCGACAACGGCCAGCTCGAGGCCGACAAGTGGTCGCCGTTCCTCGACCACTTCACCTGGACGACCTACCTGCTGCCGGGACTCAAGGGCACCCTGCTGGCGGCGGCGCTGTCGATCGTGTTCGCACTGATCCTCGGCGCGATCCTCGGCATCGGGCGGCTGTCCGATCACCGCTGGGTGCGCTGGATCAGCGGCGCGTTCGTCGAGTTCTTCCGCGCCATCCCGGTGCTGATCCTGATGATCTTCGCCTACCAGGCGTTCGCGCAGTACGGCGTCTTCCCGTCGAGCCAGTTGGCGCTCGCCGCCGTCGTGGTGGGCCTGACGCTCTACAACGGCTCGGTCATCGCGGAGATCCTGCGGGCCGGCATCCTCTCGCTCCCCAAGGGGCAGACGGAGGCGGCCTCCGCACTCGGTATGCGCAAGAGCCAGATGATGCGGCTGATCCTGCTGCCACAGGCGATCACCACGATGCTCCCGGCCCTGGTGTCGCAGATGGTTGTCGCACTCAAGGATTCGGCGCTCGGCTACCAGATCGGCTACATCGAGCTGATCCGCAGCGGCCAGCAGGCGGCGTCGTACTACCGCAACTTCTTCGCCGCCTTGATCGTCGTCGGCGTGATCATGGTGATCATCAACTTCGCGCTGACCTCGTTCGCGACGTGGCTCGAGAAGCGCCTGCGCACCGGCGGCAAGAAGGGGCGCCGCCCGGCCGTCGTCCCGATCGACACCAACGAACTCGACGGCGCCCCCGGCATCGACGATTTCAGTGACACCGTGCAGTCGCGGCCACCGCGCTGATCGACGGACACACCCGGAGGGCTCGCGGAGGAATCGTTCCTGCGCGAGCCCTTCGCCGTTAGTCTCGCTCCATGACAGTCGATTTCGACTTCTCCTGGTCCCGGTTCCTCACGACGGTGGTCATCTTCGTGGGTGTGCCGACCGCGATCGGCGCGGGCGTCATCTGGTCGTCCTGGCGGGCGGAGCGCACGAGCCTCACCACGTCGATCTCCCGGCCGACGAGCACCGGCCGACTGGGACTGTGGGCGACCGGCCTGATCGCGTTCGTGCTGGGATTCCTGTCCTGCGCAGGCTGGCTCAGCTGGTCGGCCGACTCCAACGGCGACGTCCGCGGACCCGCTCTGCCCGCACCCACCGAGTTCCCCACCTGGCAGGTGGTCGCCTGCGGAGTGACGGTGGTGCTGGCGTGTCTCGTCGCGGCCCACCTGTCCCGCTGGGCGGTCTCCGGCGGCCTCGCTGCCGCGGCGGGCACGGCGGCCGGGTTCACCACCGCATTCACCGTCGCCGCCAGTGTCGGGGTGACCAGCCAGGAGGGAATCGGTGTGGCGTTCTCCGAACTGGGCTGGGGCATCGGACTGGTCGTGCTGATGGCCGTCCGGGGCGCCTGGCTGACCGGCCGCCGCGGCAGACGGGCACCCGGTCCCCTGCCCTGATCGGCAGGAGAATCGCGGGGACTCAGTCCCCCGTGAGACCTTCGGTGTCGGCTCCGAGATTCGCGAGTTCAGCTTTGACGACCGCGAAAGACAGACCCGCCGGATACCCGCGCCGGGCAAGCATGCCGACCAGTCGCCGCATCAATTTTTCCCGGTCGTCGCGGTCGGCGATGTCCGCCGACGTCGTTCGAACCAGCTTCTTGCGCACCAGTTCGGCGGCCCGCTCGTGCTCATCGTCGGCACTGATCTGCGCGAGCGCCTCGGTGGAGGTCTGCTGGTCGATCCCCTTGCGGCGCAGTTCGGTTGCGAGCGCGCGACGCCCCTTGCCGGAGTAGGTGTGGCGAGAATGGACCCACTGCTCGGCGAAGGCCGCGTCGTCGACGAGCCGGACCTCGGCGAGCCGGTCGAGGACGGTGTCGATCACCGCCCGCGGGTAGCCCTTCTGCTCGAGCTTCTGGTCGAGTTCCGCGCGGCTGCGGGCGCGGTCGGTGAGCAGCCGCAGGCACACGTCCTTGGCCCGGGCCGCGAGCGTCTCCGGGCTGCCCTTCAACTCGAACGGTTCACCGTTCTCCCCGACCGGCCGTCCGCGCCCCCGGTTCGAGGCACGGCGCCGGCCGGTGGTGACGTCGTCGCTGCCGTACCGGTCGTAGTGACTGTTGTCGTCGTGGCTGTAGTCGTCACTCATGGCTGATGGTTCGTCTCGGCCCCGACCGTAGAGTCCGGCCGGGGCTGAGACTGCTACCCAGGGCCTAGAAGTCGGCCGACTCGTCGGACTCGTCGGCGGTCAGAACCGCGCCGATGCCGAGCTTCTCCTTGATCTTCTTCTCGATCTCGTCGCGAATGTCGGTGTTCTCGAGCAGGAACTTGCGGGCGTTCTCCTTGCCCTGGCCCAGCTGATCGCCCTCGTACGTGTACCAGGAGCCCGACTTGCGGATGAACCCGTGCTCGACACCCATGTCGATCAGCGAGCCCTCCTTGCTGATGCCCTGGCCGTAGAGGATGTCGAACTCGGCCTGCTTGAACGGCGGCGACACCTTGTTCTTGACGACCTTGACGCGGGTGCGGTTACCGACCGCGTCGGTGCCGTCCTTGAGGGTCTCGATACGACGGACGTCGAGGCGGACCGAGGAGTAGAACTTGAGCGCCTTACCACCGGTCGTGGTCTCGGGCGAGCCGAACATGACGCCGATCTTCTCGCGAAGCTGGTTGATGAAGATCGCGGTGGTGCCCGAGTTGTTGAGGGCACCGGTCATCTTGCGCAGCGCCTGGCTCATGAGGCGGGCCTGCAGACCGACGTGACTGTCGCCCATCTCGCCCTCGATCTCGGCGCGCGGCACGAGCGCGGCGACCGAGTCGATCACGATGATGTCGAGGGCGCCGGAACGGATCAGCATGTCCGCGATCTCGAGGGCCTGCTCACCGGTGTCGGGCTGCGAGACCAGCAGCGCATCGGTGTCGACACCCAGCTTGCGGGCGTACTCCGGATCGAGCGCGTGCTCGGCGTCGATGAAGGCCGCGACGCCGCCGGCGGCCTGCGCGTTCGCGACCGCGTGGAGCGCAACCGTCGTCTTACCCGAGGATTCCGGGCCGTAGATCTCGACGACGCGACCGCGCGGCAGTCCGCCGATACCGAGCGCCACGTCCAGCGCGATCGATCCGGTGGGGATCACGGCGATGGGCTGACGGGCCTCTTCACCCAGACGCATCACCGAACCCTTGCCGAAGCTCTTGTCGATCTGAGCCAGCGCCAGTTCGAGTGCCTTGTCGCGGTCGTGTGCCTGTGGTGCCATCGTGGTCCCCTTTTCGAAGTCTCGTCCAGCGATCTGAGGTTCAGGTTAGAGCCCGGTACCGACAACTTCGCCGGCGCGAACGTTCCGAACCGCCACGATCAGCCGCAACCCGTGGACGCATCGGATACGACCAGCATAAGCGAACACGTGTTCGAGTCAATCACCGGCGCTGGTCTGTTTGTGGCGGTGCCGCACTATCGACACCGTGGCGGTGCCGCGCTATCGGCGCCGCGGCGGGACGTCGAACTCGTCACACAGCGCACGCCACACCTCTTTGGGGTCGAGTCCGGCCTCGATGGCGTCGGCGGCGGTCTTCCCGCCCAGGCTCAGGATCACGTGGTCGACCAGCAGGGAGTCGCCACGGACCTGCCCGAACTCGTCGCGGACGAGATCATGGAATTGGGTCAGTCGCACACGTGCCACCGTAGTCGAATCGGGTGGACGCCTCCCCCGCTCACCCGGCAACCGAGTGACACACCGCGACGGGGTCGGCGACGTCGGCGATCCCCGCGGCCGCCCGGCGCGCCGCGGCCCCGAAGGCAGGGTCGTCGAGGACGCGTCGGACACCGTCGCGGAGGGCGTCGACCGTCAGGGGCCGGATCAGGACACCGCTGCCCTGCCGGGCGACGCGATTGGCCACTTCCCACTGGTCGCCGCCGCCGGGCACGGTCACGAGCGGCACCCCGGCGAGCAGCCCCTTGGCGAGGACGCCGTGTCCGGCGCCGCACACCAGCGCGGACGCGTGCCGCAGCATCTCGTCCTGCCGCCCGTAGCCGGCACGCACCCAGTCGGGCAGGTCGACGTCGGGCTTCTCGAACACGGTGACCAGCATCCGCACCCCCAGGCCGTCGAGGGCACGGATCGCAGTGTCGAGCATTCCGCCGGCCCCGGTGGACGCGGTGGACGGCGCGAGCACGATCAGCGGGCCGTCGCCCGGCGGCGGCTCGAGGACGTTGTCGGCGGGCTCCCACACGAGCGGACCGACGACGTGCGCATTCGCCGGCCAGTCGGGCCGGGGCACCTCGAGCGCGGGCAGTGTCGCGATCAGCCGGGCCGCGGGCCCGGGGTCGTCGAACGATAGACCGACACTCGCGCGCGCCTCGCCGCGCTGGGCCGCGCCCTTCCGGATGGCGGGCGCGGTCATCGCCCGGAACACCGCGTCACGGACCCGGCCGCGAATCCCCGTCCCGGGAGCGAGACCGGACCCGATGGGCGGCAACCCCTTCGACGGCAAGTACAGCGGATGCGGCGACAGTTCCACCCACGGCACACCCAGCCGTTCGGCCGCCATGCCGCCGCCGACGGTGATGATGTCGGAGACCACCAGATCGGGATCGACGTCCCGCAGGTCGGGCAGCAGTTCCGTGGAGACGTGCGCGGCCCGGCCGTGGATCTTCGAGCCGGTGTCCGAGTCGTCGTCGAACTCGCGGGGCGCGAGACCGCCGAGCTTGCGGGCCTCGATTCCGCTGTCGCGCGCGACGTCGAGCCACCGCCCGTCCGAGAAGAACACCGGATCGTCGCCCGCGGCAACGAGTTTCCGGCACAACGCAAGGGCCGGGACGGCGTGTCCGGCTTCGGGGCCGGCGACGACTGCTACGCGCATCCGGACAGCGTGCCACACCCGCCGCCCGGCACACGGTCAGCCGCGCACGAGCGGCCCGAGGGTGCGTCCGGCCAGCTCCACGATGCCCGGCTGGTGGCCGTTCGCAACCAGGTTGAGGATCACCCCGTCGACGCCGACGTCGAGCACCGCGGCCTTGATCTGGTCGGCCACCTCGTCCGGACTGCCGACGAACTGGCGGTCGGTGGCCACCGCGCGTTCGGCGACCGACAAGGCCGACAGATCGACGCCGCGCGACAGCAGGAACTGTCGTTGCAGCTCACGCGCCTTGTCGCCGTCCTCGTCCAGGATGACGAACGCGAGAAAGCTCGTCTCGAGGGTCGCGCGGTCGCGTCCGGCCTCCTCGCAGCGCTGCGCGAGCGCGTCGAGCTTGCGGGGCAGTTCGCTCGCGTTGGCGATGATGTTGAGGTGGTCGGCGTAGCGCGCGGCCAGTCCGAACGTCTTCTTCTCGCCGCCACCCCCGAGCATGATCGGCAGGTCGTCCCGGATCCGCGGCTCGTTGATGGCGTTCTCGGCGCGGTACCACTTGCCCTCGAACGTGGGCCGCTCGCCGTGCAGCATCGGGGCGATGATCTGCAGCGCCTCGTCGAGGCGCTCGAAGCGATCGGTGAACGTGCCGAACTCGAACCCGAGCTGCTGGTGTTCGAGCTCGAACCAGCCGGCCCCGATGCCCAGGACCGCGCGGCCGCCGCTGACGACGTCGAGCGTCGACACCGTCTTCGCCAGCATTGCCGGGTTCCGGTAGGTGTTGCCGGTGACGAGCGCGGACAGCTGGATCGTCTCGGTGGCCGTGGCGATTCCGGCGAGCGACGTGTACGCCTCGAGCATCGGCTCGTCGGGTTCCCCGATGCCCGGAAGCTGATAGAAGTGGTCCATCACGAAGACGGCGTCGAATCCGGCCGATTCCGCCTCGCGCGCTTGGGTGATGACAGTCGGAAACAGGTCCCGGACGGGAGTCGAGTAGCTGAAATTCGGAATCTGGTAGCCCAGTCGAATACTCATGTGGATCGACGCTACGCCGAATCCTCGGATCGGCACTTCGAATGCCTTACCACCCAGACGAATTCCGTCCTACCGTGTCGCGAATGCCGTTATCGTCGCGTCATGCGCGAGCGGCCGGTGGACAGACGCCTGTGGACCTGGGTGGTCCTTCTCGGCCTGACGGGCCAACTGGCCTGGACGGTCGAGAACATGTATCTCAACGTGTTCGTCTACGACACGATCACCGATTCCCCGACGGCTCTGGCGAGCCTGGTCGCGGCGAGTGCCGTCGCGGCGACCGTGGCGACGCTGCTGGCAGGTGCCGCGTCGGACCGCACCGGACGCCGCCGCGAGTTCATCGCCGCAGGCTACGTGCTGTGGGGTGCGTGCACCGCGGGATTCGGCCTGGTCAGCATCGATGCCGCGGCGTCGACGCTGCCGATGCTCGACGCCGTCGTCGTCGCGGTGGTCGCCATCGTCGTCCTCGACTGCGTCATGAGTGTGTTCGGTTCGACCGCCAACGACGCCGCCTTCAACGCGTGGGTCACGGACTCGACGAATCCCGGCAACCGCGGGCGCGTCGACGGCGTGCTCGCCACGATGCCACTGCTCGCGATGCTGGTGGTCTTCGGCGCGCTCGACCCGCTCACCAAGGACGGTCACTGGACCCTGTTCTTCTCGATCATCGGCGGAGTCACCGCGCTGGTGGGCATCGTCGCGTGGTTCGGCCTCCGGGAACCCACCCGCCCACGCCCCAGCGGCACCTACCTGTCCTCGGTTCTCCACGGACTGCGACCGAGCACCGTGCGCGCGCATCCGCGGCTGTACGTGGCGCTGGTCGCGTGGGCGATCCTCGGCACCAGCACGCAGGTCTTCCTGCCGTACCTGATCATCTACGTGCAGCGCTACCTCGACATCGAGGGATACGCGGTCGTGCTGGCCTCGGTCCTGATCGGCGCTGCCGTGATCAGCATCGTCGGCGGCCGGGTGCTGGACCGGGTCGGCCCGTCCCGCGCCATCGCACCGGTCGCCGCGATCTACGCCGTGGGTCTGCTGCTGATGTTTCCCGCGCGCGGGATGGGCGCGGTCATCGGCGCCGGGATCGTGATGATGTCGGGCTTCATGCTCGGCGTCGCCGCCATCTCGGCGACCGTCCGCAACCTCACACCACCGGAGCGTGCCGGCCAGGTACAGGGGCTGCGGATGATCTTCGCGGTCCTCGTACCGATGGTGGTCGGGCCCTTCCTCGGCGCGGCCGTGATCTCCGGCGCCGACGAAACCTTCGTCGACCTGGGCGTCGTGAAGCAGGTGCCGACGCCGTGGATCTTCCCGGCCGCCGCCGTCGTCGTCGCACTGATCGTCGTTCCCGTCGTCCTGCTGCGGAGGATCGACGACACCCCCACGCCCGCAGCCGAACCGTTGGAGACCGCCCCGTGACGACCGTGTGGGGCGACGCCCTCGACCCCGACCACGTCCTGCCCGAGTACCCGCGCCCGCAACTGGTGCGCGACTCGTACCTCAACCTCAACGGCCGGTGGGTGTACGCCTTCACCGCGGCCGGGGCCACCGAGCGGCCGAGCCGCTGGGACGGCGAGATCGTGGTGCCGTTCTCCCCCGAGGCGCCGCTGTCGGGAGTGCACCGGACGCTGCAACCGGACGAGGCACTCTGGTACCGCCGCACCGTCACGCTGCCCGACGGCTTCGTCCGGGATCGGGTGCTGCTGCACTTCGGGGCGGTCGACCAGGACTGTGACGTCTGGGTCGACGGGACTGCGGTCGGCGGGCACCGCGGCGGCTACCTCCCGTTCGCGCTCGACATCACCGACGCGCTCGACGATCGCGCCGAACACGAGCTCGTCGTCCGCGTCCGCGACGTGACCGACACGTCGTGGCGCAGCCGCGGCAAACAGAAACTCGACCGCGGCGGCATCTGGTACACACCGCAGTCGGGAATCTGGCAGACCGTGTGGCTCGAATCGGTTCCCGACCGATGGGTCGACGACCTCGTGCTCGTGCCGCACCTCGAGACCGGCGAGGTCGAGGTGTGTGTGAGGCCGGGCGGCAGTGGCGGTTCCGTGGCCGACATCGTCGTGAGCGCCGGTGGCCGTGAGGTCGTCGGCGAGACGGTCGCCGTCGGTGTCCCGACCCGTCTGAGCCTCGGCGTCGACGTGCGCCGGTGGTCGCCCGAGGACCCGTTCCTGTACGACGTCGAGGTGCGGCTCGGCGACGACCGCGTCACCGGCTATTTCGGGATGCGCTCGTTCGGCCTCGGCCCGGACGCGTCCGGTCGCACCCGGCTACTGCTCAACGGCGAGCCCTACCTGCACGCGGGCCTGCTCGATCAGGGCTACTGGCCCGACGGGCTGTACACCGCGCCGTCGGACGAGGCCCTGATCCACGACGTCCGGACGGCCAAGGATCTCGGATTCACGATGCTGCGCAAGCACATCAAGATCGAGCCACTGCGCTGGTACCACCACTGCGACCGGCTCGGGATGCTCGTGTGGCAGGACATGGTGAACGGCGGACGCAGCTACCGCAGCGCCGTCGTGACCGCACCGGTGCTGCTGCCGGTCAAGCTGGACGACTCCCGTTACGCCCTGTTCGGACGGCAGGACGCCGACGGTCGGGCGGAGTTCCTCACCGAACTCGACGCGACCGTCACACTGCTGCGCTCGGTTCCCAGCGTCGCGGCGTGGGTGCCGTTCAACGAGGGCTGGGGGCAGTTCGACGCGCTTGCGGCCGCCGGGCGGGTCAAGGCGCTCGATCCGACCCGTTCCGTCGACCACGTCAGCGGCTGGCACGACCAGGGCGGCGGGGACATGGCCAGCCGGCACGTCTATTTCCGGCCGTATCAGCTCTCCCGCGCCGACGCCGAGGATCCGCGCGCCGCGGTGCTCTCGGAGTACGGGGGCTACTCCCACCGTGTGCCCGGACACGTGTGGAACGACGACGAGTTCGGTTACCGCAAGTACGCCGACCGCGGCGCCTTCGAACGGGCGTTCCTGCGGCTGCAGCACACCCAGATCGGGCCCGCCGTCGAGCAGGGGCTGACGGCGTTCGTCTACACACAGCTCGCCGATGTCGAGGACGAGACCAACGGCCTGATGACCTACGACCGCCGGGTGCTCAAGGTGGATGCCGACGCGCTCCGATCCTCGAATCGGCGCCTGCGGCAGCGGCACGCCCGCGCGGCCGGCGGCCAGGCGCTCCCCCTCGCGGTGCGCGAGCGCGAGATCACCGCGCCGGTCTCCCTGACCCGGCCCGGCGGACGCCTGAACCCCGACGCGGTCGGCTGGACGCGGACGCCGGTGGTCACCACCGACGGGGTCGGTCGCGGCCGAGTGGGCAACGGCCGCAACAAGCGCTGGGAGTACTGGGCGGTGACGACGCCGACGCACGTGGTCACCCTGGTGGTCTCCGACATCGACTACGCGGCGGTACACGGCATCTGGCTGCTCGACCGGGCCACCGGGCGGACCCACTCGTTCGACGCGATCGGTCTCGGCGGCGGCAGCGCGACGCTGCCCGGCACCCTCGGCGCCGGTCCGGTCCGGGCCCGCACCCGCAAGCTGCAGATCGACATCGACGAGGTCGCCGGCGGGACGCGACTGCGGGCGCGCGCGGAGGGGGTGGAGATCGACGTGATCGCCCACCGGCCCGAGGGCCACGAGTGCCTCGGCGTCGTCGTCCCCTGGACCGAGACACTGTTCCAGTACACCGTCAAGGACGTCGCGCGACCCGCGACCGGGACGATCCGCGTCGACGGGGTTTCCGTAGTCGTACCCGAGGGCGAGTCCTGGGCGACCCTCGACCACGGCCGTGGACGCTGGCCGTACTCGGTGCACTGGAACTGGGGCGCCGGGTCCGGCCGCACCGACGGCCGCGTGATCGGCATCCAGGTCGGCGGCAAGTGGACCGACGGCACCGGATCGGTCGAGAACGCACTCGTCGTCGACGGGCACCTGTCGAAGATCAGCGAGGAACTCGTCTGGAGGTACGCCACGGACGACTGGATGGCGCCGTGGCGGATCACCGGCGACACCGTCGATCTCACCTTCACGCCGTTCCACCTGAAGGAGTCGGTCACCGATCTGAAGGTGTTCTCCTCCCGCACACACCAGTGCTTCGGACACTGGTCCGGGAAGGTCCAGGACGACACCGGCGCCTGGGTACGGCTCGACGACGTGGTCGGCTGGGCCGAGGACGTCCGCAATCGCTGGTGAGGCGTCAGCTCATCGCCCGGTCAGCGCCCGCTCCGCGGCCGGCAGCGCCCGCTCCCGGTCGCCCGCGACGAGACCGATCCGGGTGCGCCGGTCGAGGAGGTCGTCGACGTCGAGCGCGCCCTCGTGGCCGACCGCGAACGCAAGTTCCGCGTGGGTGACGTCGATACCGTCGGCGATCGGGGTGAGTTCGCCGCACTCGGCGACGATCCCGGCCTCGCTGCCGTACCGCGCGACCAACGACGAGGGAAGATTTCGCGGCGCCGTCCGATCCGCGCCGACCGCGGGGAGATTCGTCGTCGCGCACGCGCGGACAGTCAGCCCGCCGGCCGCGATCGCGGCGTCGACCGCGTCCTGCGCCATCTTGCGGTAGGTGGTGAGCTTGCCGCCGACCACGCTGACGACGCCGTTCGACGACCGCAGCACCGCGTGATTGCGGGACAGGTCGGCGGTCTCCCCCTCGCCGGTGTCGAGCAGCGGGCGCAGGCCCGCGAACGTCCCGAGCACGTCGGCCCGGGTGACCGGCGTGGCGAGCGCGGTGTTGACGGTGTTCAGCAGGAAGTCGATCTCGCCGTCGGAGGCCACCGGGACGTCGGGGATCGCACCGTCGACGGCCTCGTCGGTGAGCCCCAGATACACCCGTCCCAGCTGGGCGGGCAGCGCGAACACGAAGCGGTTGCTCTCCCCCGGAATCGGCACCGTGAGCGCCGCGGTCGGGTTGCCCAGCAGCTCCGCCGGCAGCACCAGGTGGGTGCCGCGGCTCGGCTTGAGACGGATGTCCGAGTCGACCTCACCCGCCCACACACCGGCCGCGTTGACGACGGCGCGTGCCCGGATCGTCAGTTCCTCACCGGTCAGCTCGTCGCGCAGCCGGGCCGAGTCGCCGGTGACGTCGTACGCGCCGACGCGGGTGAGGACGGTGGCGCCGTGCGCGGCGGCCGTGCGGGCGAGCGCGACGACCAGGCGGGCGTCGTCGACGAGTTGGCCGTCGTACGCGAGCAGGCCGCCGCGCAGTCCGTCGCGGCGCACCGCCGGGGCCAGCTGCGCGGCCCGCTCGGCACCGACCCGCCGGGACCGCGGCAGCACCGACGACGGGGTCCGGGCCGTGGCGCGCAGCGCGTCCCCGGCCAGGAATCCGACTCGGACCAGGGACTTCTCGAACAGACTCACCGACGGCAGCAGCGGCACCAACTGAGGCAGCGCGCGCACCAGGTGCGGGGCGGTACGGGTCATGAGGATGCCGCGTTCCACGGCGCTCTCCCGGGCGATCCCGACATTGCCCGACGCCAGGTAGCGCAGTCCGCCGTGCGCCAGCTTGGAACTCCAGCGGCTGGTGCCGAACGCGAGGTCGTGCTTGTCGACCAGGACCGTGCGCAGACCGCGCGCCGCCGCGTCGAGCGCCGTGCCGACACCGGTGATGCCGCCGCCGATCACGAGGACGTCGACGTCGGTGCGCTCGCCGAGATCGGCCAGCTCGCGACGACGCCGGTCGGCATTGAGCGCCGACTTCGGATTGTCCTGCACGGGTTCCTCCTGGTTGTGGTGCTGGGGATGCCGCGTCAGCGCGGCGCGAGGTAGTTGTCGACAGCGACCCGCAGTTCCGCGGCGAGGGCGTCCGTGGGCAGCACCTCGGCCACCATGCCCGCCGACTGGACGGCCGACTGCGCCATCAGCAGCACCATCGCCGCGATGTGGACGGGGTCGCCCGCCCGGACGGATCCGTCGATCTGACCGGCGGCCACCGCCTGCGAGACCCGCTCGACAATCGCCCGCTGGCTCGTGCCGAGGCGGTCGACGATGTAGGTCATCAGCAGGTCCGGGTCCGAGCGCAGGATCTTCACGAACAGCGGGTGCTCGCTCATGCCGGTCGCGACGTCGACCACGGCGCGCACGAGCTGGACCCGGGCGGGCTCGTCGCCGTCCATGTCGGGGATGACGACCCGGATCTCGCGGGTGAGCAGGTCCGCGACGACGGCCCGGGTGTCGGGCCAGCGCCGGTAGACGGTGGGACGGCTCACGCCCGCCCGGCGCGCCACCTCGGCGAGCGTCGTCCGACGGAGGCCGAAGTCGAGCACGCACGATCGCGCCGCGTCCAGGATCTGGTCGTCGACGCTGAGAGAGTCCGAAAGCTCGTTACAGATAGACATCGTGTGTAACACTGTAACGCATGTCCGACGCCTTCGTCCCCGAGTTCCCCACCACTCCCGCCCCCGACATGGAGTGGGATGCCTGGGGTGTCGCAGAGTTCCGCCGCCACCTCTCGCCGCAGGTCATCGCGCTCCTCCAGCAGGCGCTCGGCGTCTCTGCCGAGCAGTCCGCGCCGCCGGAGGAGGCCGACGCGATCGTGCGTGCAAGCGCACTCGGCGCCCCACTCGTCCACGCCCTCGAGGACCTCCTCGGCGCCGACAACGTCCGCACCGACGGCCCCACCCGACTGCGGCACGCCGGCGGTAAGAGCACGCCGGACCTGTTGCGCCGCAAGTCCACCGGCGAGCAGGACGCCCCCGACGCGGTGCTGCTGCCCGGCACGCACGACGAGGTCCTGGCCCTGCTGCGGTTCTGCGCGGCCGAGGGCATCGCGGTGGTGCCGTTCGGTGGCGGCACCAGCGTCGTCGGCGGCGTCGATCCGGTCCGCGGCCGCTTCGGCTCCGTCGTCGCCCTCGACCTGCGCCGCCTCGACGCGCTGGTCGACCTCGATCCGATCTCCGGCGTGGCGACCCTGCAGGCCGGAGTGACGGGACCGCAGGCCGAACAACTCCTCGGCGAGCACGGCTTCTCGCTCGGCCACTTCCCGCAGAGCTTCCAGTTCGCGACCATCGGCGGGTTCGCCGCCACCCGGTCCTCGGGGCAGGCGTCCGCCGGCTACGGCCGCTTCGACGACATGGTCGAGTGGATGCGTGTCGCGACACCGTCGGGCACCGTCGACCTGGGCCGCGGACCCGCCTCCGCCGCCGGGCCCGACCTGCGCGAGCTGTTCGTCGGCTCCGAGGGCACGCTCGGCATCATCACCGAGGTGGGCCTGCGGGTGCATCCGGTCCCGGAACGCACCGCCTACCAGGCGTGGTCGTTCCCCGATTTCGAGACCGGCGCCGCCGCGCTGCGAGCCGTCGCCCAGTCGGGTTCGGCACCCACCGTGATGCGCCTGTCCGACGAGGCCGAGACCGGGATCAACCTGGCCCTGGCCGGCGATGTCGGAGGCGACAGCCCGACGTCGGGCTGCCTGGCGATCACCACGTTCGAGGGCACCGACGCGCACGTCGAGGCCCGGTACGCCGAGGCCACCGCACTGCTGGCCGCCGCGGGCGGCACTGCGCTCGGCGACGCGCCCGCACAGGCGTGGGAGCACGGGCGCTTCGGCGCCCCGTATCTGCGCGACGCACTGCTGAACGCCGGCGCGATCGCCGAGACCCTCGAAACTGCCACGCGCTGGTCCAATCTCGCGAACCTGCGTTCGGCCGTCACGACCGCGCTGACGGAATCGCTTACCGCACAGGGCACTCCGGGCATCGTGATGTGCCACATCTCGCACACCTACCCGACCGGCGCGTCCCTGTACTTCACCGTGGTGTGCGCGCAGGCCGCCGATCCCCTGAACCAGTGGGCCGCAGCCAAGCGCGCGGCCGGCGACGCGATCGTCGCGGCCGGCGGCACCATCACCCACCACCACGCGGTCGGCGTCGACCACCGCCCGTGGATGGGCAGTGAGGTCGGAGAACTCGGCGGCCGGATCCTGCGTGCCGTCAAGGACGCAATCGACCCCGCCGGAATCCTCAACCCTGGCAAGCTCATCCCATGACGCGATCGGTCACCGTCCTCACCAACCCCGCCGCCGGTAGCGGTCACGCCCCGTGGGCGTCCGCCGCCGCCGTCACGCGACTGCGCGAGCAGGGTGTCACCGTCACCGAGATCGAGGGCAGCTCCGCGGAGGAGGCGCTCGCGTTGGCCCGTAAGGCCGTCGCGGAGGGCACCGACGCCCTCGTCGCGGCGGGCGGGGACGGGCTGGTCAACATCGCGTGGCAGGCGCTGGCCCAGACGGGAACTCCGCTCGGGATCATCCCGGGCGGCACCGGCAACGACCACGCCCGGCTCTTCCACATTCCGGTCGACGACCCGGTGAAGGCCGCCGACCTCGTCGCGTCCGGCGAGGTCGCCACCGTCGACCTTGCGCGGGTCGGCGAACGCTGGTTCGGCACCGTGCTGTCGAGCGGGTTCGACGCGCTCGTCACCGACCGCGCGAACCAGATGCGATGGCCCAAGGGCCCGATGCGGTACAACCTCGCGATGATCGTCGAACTGGCGCAACTGAAACCGATCCCCTATCGGATCGTGCTCGACGACCGCACGGTCGAACTCGACGCGACGATGGTGTCCGTCGGCAACGGGACGTCGTACGGCGGCGGCATGCTCATCACCCCGCACGCAAAGCTCGACGACGGACTGCTCGACGTCACCGTCGTGAAGTCCGGCGGGCGATTCAAGCTGGTGCGGCTGTTCCCGACGGTCTACAAGGGCACCCACGTGGACCTCGACGAGGTCGAGACGTACCGGACCCGGACGCTGCGGCTCGAGACCGGGACGCCCGTCACGTCGTATGCCGACGGCGAGTTCGTCGGACAACTGCCGATCGACGTCGAGGCCGTCCGCGGTGCCGGACGCGTCATCGTCGGCGCGCCGCTGACCTGAGCGTCAGCCGCCGAAGACGTACAGCTCGAACCCGACCGCGCGTTCGGCGTCGAAGCCCGGCTTGGGCCCGGTGGCCATTTCGATCTGCCGGGCCGCCTGGTCCAGGACGGGCTCGCCGCTGAGCGCCTCGAGGTAGGCGCGGTGCTCGCACAGCGACTGCACCGCCCGCTCGACGGTGGCGGTCACGTCCACCGCGTGGGTGATGCCGACCATCGCGTTGACGGCGGCCCACCGGACTCCCGTCCACGGCGGTTCGGTGAGTTCCGGGAAGATCCACTCGTTCGCGGCGTCGGAGACGGCGTCGAGCGCCGCCAGTCCGACGGCACGGTGGTCGGCGCTGTTGAGGAACCCCGGCCCCCACGTCTCGCGGTGGTTCATCGTCACGACCATCTCGGGGCGGTGCAGCCGGATCACCCGCGCGAGGTCCATCCGCAGCTGCGGCCCGTACTCGATCCGGCCGTCGGGATAGCCGAGGAACTCCACCTTCGTCACCCCGACGATCGCGGCCGACGCCCGCTCCTCGTCCTCGCGCAGCGCTCCGCACTGGGCCGGGTGCAGGCCCGCGATGCCGGCCTCCCCGCTCGTCACCAGGACGTACCGGATGTCCTTGCCCTGGTCGGTCCACCGCGCCACCGCCGCAGCGGCGCCGTACTCGATGTCGTCGGGGTGGGCGACGATCACCAACCCGCGCTGCCAGTCCTCGGGAATCGACTCCATGAGGTCAGCATGCCCCGACGGGGGCACTCGCGCGCGCCGAAATCCGTAGATCGAGCCACCACACCGCGAGGACCGCGACGGACAGTCCGGCGCCGGCCCAGCAGATGCCGGCCCACCCGTGGGTGGCCCACAGCAGCGAGCCGAGCGCCGATCCGGCCGCGCCGCCGACGAAGTAGCCGGTCATGTACACCGCCGTCACCCGCGAGCGCGCCTGTGGTGCAAGCGCATAGATGACACCCTGATTGCTCACGTGCACGCACTTGAGCGCGACGTCGGAGATCAGCACGGCGAGCACGAACGCGACGAGGCTGCTCGCCCCCAGACCGAACAGCGCCCACGACGCCACTAGCACCGCGGCGCCGACCCCGGCCGTGGCCCGCGCGAAGCCGCGATCGGCGAGACGTCCCGCGACGTTCGCCATGACCGCACCGGCCACGCCCGCGAGTCCGACCAACCCGATCGCGACGTCGTCCAGGCCGAACGGCTCGGCGGCGAGCACGAAGGCCATCGCCGCGAACACCGTGCTGGCCGCCGCGAAACTGAGTGCGCTCATCGCGGTCGCGGTCCGCAACCGCGGATGCTGCCGCAGCAGCGTGCCCATCGACGCCAGGATCGCGCCGTACCCCAGCCCGTGACTGTCCCGCGACGTCGGCAACGCGCGCCACAGTGCCACGGCGATCAGGAGCATCGCGACCGCGCTCACGCGATACACCGTCTGCCATCCGCCGAGCGGGGTGAGCAGGCCGGCGACACTGCGGGCCAGCAGGATTCCGACCATGAGCCCGCTCATGACCGTGCCGACCGCGGTGGCGGCGCGTCCGGGTTCGGCGAGCGCCGCCGCGAACGGGACCAGCACCTGTGCCGCCACCGAGAACAGACCCGCCATCGCGGTGCCGACAATCAGCCACCCGATCGACGGCGCGAATCCGCACACCGCCTGCCCGACGGCGGCGAGAACCATCAACCCGACGCTGAGCGCCCGGCGGTCGACCAGGTCACCGAGCGGGACGAGGAACAGCAGGCCGAGGCCGTAGAACACCTGCGACACCGTGACCGTCACGGCGGCGGTCGACTGCTCGACGCCGAGCGCGCTCGCGATCGAGTCGAGCAGTGGCTGATTGAAGTAGTTGCCGCCCACGCACAGTCCGCACGCGACGGCCATGACGAGCAGCAGCCCCGGAGAAAGAGCGGGGCGGACGGTTCGGGATTCGGTAACGCTCACCGGGCAATTCTTTACCCTGGGTAATCATCTGTCTAGCATCTGAATCAGATCGAATTGATCGCTCAGCACGATCAGCGAGGAGGACGGATGGAACTGCGACAACTGCGGTACGCGATCGCGGTGGCCGAGGAACGCCACTTCACCCGGGCCGCGTCGCGACTGCACGTGGCGCAGTCCGCGCTCAGTCATCAGGTACAGCAACTCGAGAACGAACTCGGCACGGCCCTGTTCACCAGAACGAGCCGTCGGGTCGAACTGACCGACGCGGGCCAGGCGTTCGTACTGCGCGCCCGCGAGGTGCTCGCCGCCACCGAAAGACTGCGCGGCGACGTCGCCGCCACCGCGGACGCGGTGACCGGCACCCTGCGGATCGGCACCATCACGACGCTCACACAGATCGACCTGGCCGCGCACCTCCGCACGTTCCTCGACGCCCATCCCGGTGTCGACGTCCACGTGGTGTCGTCGATGAGCGAATCGATCGTCGCGCAGGTCGAGTCCGGCGAACTGGACCTCGGTTTCATCGGCCTGTGGCACACCCGCCCGCGCGCCGGGCTCACCGCCCGCGTGCTCGGCACCGAACAACTGGTCGCGGTCGTCGGACGCGATCACCCGTGGGCGACGCGCACCACCGTCACGCTCCTCGATCTCGCGGGCGTGCCGACCGTCGACTTCCCGGAAGGAACCGGGGCCCGGCGGCAGAGCGACGACGCGTTCACGATGGCCGGACTCCCCCGCAACGTCGTCGCCCAGGCCGGATCGGCGACGCTCGTCGCCGCGCTCACCGAGGCCGGCGTCGGGGTCGGCTTCCTCCCGGAGTCCGACGCCGTCACCCGGCCCGGTCTGCACGTGCTGCGCATCGCCGACGCCCCGATCCGGACGGTGCACATGATCAGCAAGTCGACCCTGCTCACGCCGCCCGGACGGGAGTTCGCCGAGCTGATCGAGCGGCATCTCACCGGCGGCCGGGAGTCCTAGAGTCGCGAGTTGTCGGAACGCTCCGACGATCCCGACATCGCCTTGAACAACATGTATAGCCCGAAGACGATCGCGCTCACCACCAGGATCCCGAACAGGCCCTTGACCAGGGCTCCGATCAGCGCGAACGCGATCCAGACCAGTGCCACGGCGCCGACGATCTTCCAGAACACGATGTGCCTCCCGCTTCGTTCCTCACCGACGATCCTACGACCGCGGCAATTTGATGCTGTCACGGCCGGGTCCGGAAATCAGCAGGTCAGCGGCAAGATCAGGGAAAGATGGGGGAAGACCCTGAGACCACCGAGCGGGAGGGAATGCGTCCCGACAGGCTGCTTGACATAAGCTCGCCAGGTTGGACCCGATCCGTCCCGTTCGCGAACACCACGAGGAGCAGTAGGCAGCCGTGTCGTCGACTTCCACCACGGGCACTCCCCGGAACACCGCTCGCGATCTCGCGCAGATCGCCGTCTTCGCGGCCCTGATCATCGCGCTGGGTCTGCCCGGAACGATCAACGTCGGTGGTTCGGCGGTGCCGATCACGCTGCAGACCCTCGGCGTCATGCTCGCCGGCGCACTGCTCGGCCCCCGTAAGGGCACCCTGTCCGTGCTCACCGTGATCGTCCTCGGCCTGGCCCTGCCGGTCCTGGCCGGCGGCCGCACGTCGCTCGTGTCGCTGTCGAGCCCTACCGCGGGCTTCCTCATCGGCTGGCTGCCCGCAGCCGCGGTGATCGGCTGGCTGAGCTACCGGATGCTGCCCAAGTACAACGTCTTCGGCGGCGTCGCGATCAACCTGCTCGGCGGGATCGTGGTCCTGTACGCGTTCGGCATCCCCGGCATGCTGCTCAAGACGGATCTGACGGTCTCGGCTGCCTTCGCCGCGAACCTCACCTACCTGCCCGGCGACGTGATCAAGGCGGTGGTCGCCGCGGTCGTAGCCGCCCAGGTCCACCGCGCATACCCGGCACTTGCCGCCCGGAGCCTGCCCACGGCCCCGGTTCGAGTCGACGCCGTATAGGGCCGTACCTGCACGATGAGCGAGATCCGGTTCGAGGCTGTCCACCACTCCTACGGTGAGCGCACGGTTCTCGCCGGGATCGACCTCACCCTCACCGAGCGGCGGATCGGCGTCGTCGGCGCGAACGGCAGCGGCAAGTCGACGCTGGCCAGGATGATCAACGGGCTCGTGACCCCGACGTCGGGATCGGTGTCCGTGGACGGCCTCGACGCTGCCCGCAAGGGCCGTCAGGTGCGCAAGAAGGTCGGGTTCGTCTTCACCGACCCCGACCATCAGATCGTCATGCCGACGGTATCGGAGGACATCGCCTTCTCGCTGCGCCGCAGTGCCCTGAGCAAGGCCGAGCGCGCCGACCGGGTCACCCAGGTGCTCACCGACTTCGGCCTCGACGGCCACGCCGACCACCCCACGCACCTGCTCTCCGGCGGGCAGAAGCAGCTACTGGCGCTTGCCGCGGTGATGGTGACCGACCCCGACGTGCTGGTCGCCGACGAGCCGACAACGCTGCTGGACCTGCGTAACGCCCGGCTGATGCGCTCGACGCTCGCGGCGCTGCCGCAGCAACTCGTGGTGGTCACCCATCACCTCGATCTCCTCGACGACTTCGACCGGGTGATCGTGATCGACGGCGGCAGGGTCGCGGCCGACGGCGCACCGCGAGAGGCGATCGCCCACTACCGCGGGCTGATCGGATGACCACGCTCGGCCTGTACACCCCCGGATCGTCGCTCCTGCACCGCCTCCCACCCGGCTTCAAGCTGGTGGCGATGGTGCTGGCGATCGGGGCGGGCACGATCCTGGTGCGCCAGCCGTGGCACCTGATTCCCGCACTGGCCGCGGTCGCCGCGCTCTACGCGATCGCCCGGATCCCGGTGCGGGTCGCGCTCGCTCAGCTGCGACCGCTCCTGTGGGCGCTGATCTTCATCGGTGTCTTCCAGGTGATCTTCACCGGATGGGCCCGCGCGACGGTGGTGTGCGGCACGATCGTGCTCGCCGTGTCGCTCGCGGCACTGGTCACGCTCACGACGCGGGTGACCGACATGCTCGACACCGTCAGCCGGGCACTGCGCCCGCTGCGCCGTGTCGGGGTGAATCCGGAGCGTGCGGGGCTGGTGCTCGCGATGACGTTGCGCTGTATTCCGCTGCTCACCGCAATCGTGCAGCAGGTGTCCGACGCCCGAAAGGCGCGCGGACTGGGGTTCTCGCTGCGCGCGCTGGCCGTTCCCGCCGTCGTGTCGGCGCTCATGACCGCCGAGGCGATGGGTGACGCGCTCGCCGCCCGCGGCGTCGACGACTGACGGACCCGCACTTCAGCGACGGAACCGGCGCTCGATCTCGTCGACCTCGCCGAGCGCGTCGGCCCAGCCTTCCAGCCGGTCCGACGCGGACAGCAGCTCCTGCCGCTGCTGGTCGAGCAGCGAGTACGACGACGACTGCGCGGGAGCGGTCATCCGCGCGGCCGCGGTGACGAGCCCCTCGTACTGCACTACACCGTCGGCGAGCTGCTGCTCGGCGTTGCGGACGGCGTGCTCGAGATGCGGGGCAGCCGCGGCGGTCCCCCGCCCCGCGTTCTCCATCGCAACGACGTCGGACGCGACCGCTCGCAGGGCCGCTGACGCCGCTCGCGCTGTCTCGCCCGTGTGGTCGAGCTCGTCGACGTCGACCACCGCGGACCGCCCCAGGACCCCGAGGATCTGGTTCAGGCTGGTCTCTGCGGCCGTGAGTCGTTCCATGGGCGCCCGCGCCGCCGACCCCGCGGGTGGCAGCGGTTGGCGGGTGACCGTGGCCGGGGGCAGCGGGGTGGCCGTCAGCCGGCGGTAGGTGCCGACTGCGACGACCGCCGGTACCGCGAACAGCGCGGCCGCACCGCCTGTGGCGACGACGGTCCAGTCCGGCGCCGACGCGACCGCGAGCGAGGCCGTGCCCACGACACCGGCGCCCGACGCGATGCCGAACCGGGTCGCGCGTTTACGGGCCCGACGCCGCTTACGGAGCATCCGCTCGCGTGGATCCGACCATCGCCGGACGCTGTCGGCGACGCTGCCGCTTACCTCACGCAGCACGTTCTGCGCGCTCGTCACCGCGGACGCCGCGTTGCCGGCGAGCGTCGATGCCTCTCCGAATACAGAGCCGGCCGGCCGGGATCGTCTCCCGGACCGGCCGTCTCGTGCGTTGCTCATCGAACCCGTCTTCGTGTTCGCCGCTCAGCGTTCCTACTGCGCGGAGGTTTCACCGTTGGCGGACGCCGCCGGAGGCTCCGGGGCGGCTGCCGGCTGCGCCGGAGTCGCGGTGGCGCCACCGGAAGGGAGGGCGTCGCCCTTCATCGAGGCGCGGATCTGCTCGAGACGGCTGTGTCCGGCCATCTGGACGCTCGCCTGCTGGACCTCCATCATGCGACCCTGCACCGAGTTCTGGGCCAGCTCCGCGGCGCCGAGCGCGTTGGCGTAGCGCTGCTCGATCTTCTCGCGGACCGCGTCGAGGCTCGGGGTGTTGCCCGGCGCGGCCAGGGTCTGGTCCATCGACCGCAGCGAGTCCGAGACGCGCTCCTGCATCTTGGCCTGCTCGAGCTGGCTGAGCAGCTTGGTGCGCTCGGCGACCTTCGACTGCAGCGTCATGGCGTTCTGCTCGACGGCCTTCTTCGCCTGCGCGGCCGCCTGCAGGGCCTGGTCGTGCAGCACCTTGAGGTCCTCGACGGACTGCTCCGCCGTGACGAGCTGCGCCGCGAACGCCTCGGCCGCGTTGGTGTACTGGATGGCCTTCTCGTTGTCACCGGCGGTGGCGGCCTGATCGGCGAGCGTGACAGCCTGGCGCGCGTTCGCATTCAGCTTCTCGACCTCGTCGAGCTGACGGCTGAGCTTCATCTCCAGCTGGCGCTGGTTGCCGATGACAGACGCCGCCTGCTGCGACAGGGCCTGGTGCTGACGCTGCGCGTCCTCGATCGCCTGCTGAATCTGAACCTTGGGGTCGGCCTTCTCATCAATCTTGGAATTGAAGAGCGCCATCAGGTACTTCCAGCCCTTGACGAAAGGATTAGCCATGGGTTGATCCTGCCTCCATCTGGTGCGCCGCGCCATGCGCGACCCGATGCGCGACCGTCGCACATCGAATACGAGTTCTGCCCCTGCCGATCGATGGGTGCCACGAACCGCGTGGTTCGCGGCATCCCCGACGACCGTCTACCTGTGAATCTATCCGTTCGTACGTGCCGGGTGCACGACTCAGGCCGCTGCCAGTGCGCGCGCCGTAGGTGCCGGGATCACGACCCGGGTGTCCTGTGCGATGCGCCCGCTGACCTGTTGTGCCCCGGTGGCCGTGCCGGCCGTCTCCGGCGGCTTGACCGCCAGCGACTCGCTGACGTCGACCAGCACCTCGGACAGCGGAACCTCGAGGGCGTCGCAAATGGCGGCGAGCAGTTCGCTCGACGCTTCCTTGCGACCCCGCTCGATCTCGGAGAGGTACCCGAGACTGACGCGCGCGCTGTTCGACACCTCACGCAGCGTTCGGCTCTGCGACACGCGTGTGCGCCGAAGACTGTCACCGATTGCCTCACGCAATAGCAGCGCCATCTCGCTCCTCCTTCTTCCGACACCCCACTCGTGAATACAAACGCACGAACGCGAGCGATTGGTTCCCGAAACCCTATCGCGCCAGACGATCGAGCAAACTCGACACTGCCAGTCGCACACTGCCGAACCGTATTTCCCATCGCTCACCCGACAACTGCAGGGCGGTGACCTCGGTACCGTCCGGTCCGCTCACCCCGAGGAACACCGTCCCGGGAGCATGCCCGTCCTGCGGGTCCGGTCCGGCGACACCGGTCAGCCCGATCCCCCAGTCGGCAGCGCAGCGGTCCCGCGCGCCCTCCGCGAGTTGCGCCGCCGTAGAGGCAGCCACCGGGCCGTCCGACGCGAGCACGGCCGAGTCGACACCGGCGAGACTGCCCTTGAGATCCGTGGCGTAGACGATCAGCCCGCCGCGCAGCACAGCGCTCGCGCCGGGCACGCCCGCCACGGTGGCCGCGAGCAGGCCCGCGGTGAGCGACTCGGCCGTGGCCAGGGTCTGGCCCCGACGAACCAGCGCTTCGACCAGTTCGTGGGCGGGTACCACCGCCGTGAGCGGGTCCGTCATGCGCTTGCGCGCCGCACCCCGGCGCGCAAGCGCACCGCCTGGATCACGTAGTCGAGTCCCGTGACCACCGTCAGCACGACGGCGAAGCCCATCAACGTGGCACTCACCGGCGCGAACGCGTCCGGCAGCGGGGCCAGGTACAGGCCGATCGCGACGGACTGCACGAGCGTCTTGAGCTTGCCGCCGCGTCCGGCCGGAATCACTCCGTGGCGGAGCACCGCGAAGCGCATCAGCGTGATTCCCAGCTCGCGCGCCGCGATGATGCCGGTCACCCACCACGACAGGTCGCCGAGCAACGACAACCCGACCAGGGCGGCGCCGATCAGCGCCTTGTCCGCGATCGGATCCGCCATCTTCCCGAAATCGGTGACCAGCCCGTGCTTGCGGGCCAGTTGTCCGTCGACCCGGTCGGTCAGGGCGGCGATCGCGAAAATCGATGTGGCGGCGATCCGCCACCCCGTGGAATGCCCGTCGTCCATGAACAGCGCCACCAGGAACACCGGTACCAGCACGATGCGCAGGATCGTGAGGATGTTCGCGATGTTCAGCAGCGGCACCGGGGTGTGCGGGGCGATACCGACGCCGGGCTGGGCGTCGGGTGCTGCGGCGGCCGTGTCACGGCGCGGGGCGCTCATGACCGATCCGATCCGACGGTTCGCCGAGGCACGCCCGAGACGAACGGGACGTGATGTGGGGCGACGGATCGGGGCGGCACACTGCTCACAATATCGGTTCGGGGGATGACTACTGTGCACCACATGACTTCTGGGACTCCGACGGCTGGAACGAACGAGGCTGAAGGGATGAAGGTGCGACGCGCGCGCACCTCGGACGTACCGGAGATCAAGCGCCTCATCGACATTTATGCCGGAAAGATCCTGCTCGAGAAGAATCTCGTGACGCTTTACGAGGCCGTGCAGGAGTTCTGGGTGGTGGAGGAGGCCGGCAACGTCGTCGGCTGCGGCGCGATGCACGTGCTGTGGTCGGATCTCGGCGAGGTCCGCACCGTCGCGGTCGATCCGTCGGTCAAGGGACGAGGCGCCGGCCATCTCGTGGTGGCGAAGCTGATCGAGGTGGCACGCGAGTTGGAACTCGAGCGACTGTTCGTACTCACCTTCGAGGTCAACTTCTTCGCCAAGCACGGATTCGCGGAGATCGAGGGCACACCCGTCACCGCGGAGGTGTATGCCGAGATGTGCCGGTCCTACGACACCGGTGTCGCCGAGTTCCTGGACCTGAGCTATGTCAAGCCGAATACGCTGGGTAATACCCGCATGCTGCTCACCCTCTGAGCACGTCCGGACTCAGGGATCGAGGAAACAATGCCGCTGTTCGCCGTCCAGTACACGTACGCACACGAGAAGTCCGCGGAACGCGACGACCACCGCACGGATCACCGTGCGTGGCTCGCGGACCTCGTCCGCCGGGGCATCGTGCATTCGTCCGGGCCGTTCGCCGACGGCGGCGGCGCCCTGATGATGGTCGAGGCCGCGACCGCCGGCGACGTGGAAGCGCTGTTCGACCAGGATCCGTTCGCGAAGCGCGACCTGGTGGAGCACCGCGTCGTCCGCGAATGGATCCCGGTGTTCGGTGTCTTCGTGAAGTGAGCCGCGAACGCCGGCCGGACGATGGGCCCGGCCGGCGTCGCTGTCACCGCGGTGCCCGCTAGCTGGCGACCGGAGTGTTGTCGGACTTGTCGTTGCGGGTCTTGATCAGGCTCGCGACCGTCGTCACCACGAGCACGCCCATGATGACGCTGAGCGACATCACGGTGGAGATCTCCGGGACGGAGACGTGCTCGCCGCCGTTGATGAACGGCAGGGTGTTCTCGTGCAGCGCGTGCAGCACCAGCTTCACACCGATGAAGGCCAGGATGATGGACAGGCCGTAGGACAGGTACACCAGACGCTCGAGCAGGCCGCCGATGAGGAAGTACAGCTGACGCAGGCCCATGAGCGCGAATGCGTTCGCGGTGAACACCAGGTACGGCTCCTGCGTGAGGCCGTAGATCGCGGGGATCGAGTCGAGCGCGAAGAGGACGTCGGTGAAGCCGATGACGACCAGCGCCAGCAGCAGCGGGGTCACGACGCGCTTGCCGTCGATCTTGGTGACGAGCTTGTCGCCGTCGTATTCCTCGGTTGTCGGCAGCAGCTTCTTCGTCAGCCTGATGATCCGGCTGTCGCGCTTCTCCTCCACCTCGGCCTCGTGGCCCGAGTCCTTGACCAGCTTCACAGCCGTGAAGATGAGGAAGGCACCGAAGAGGTAGAATACCCAGCTGTAGGTGTTGATCGCCGCGGCACCGACCGCGATGAAGATGCCACGCATGACCAGCGCCATCACGATGCCGATGAGTAGCACCTTCTGCTGGTACTCACGTGGCACCGCGAAGGTGGACATGATGATCACGAAGACGAAGAGGTTGTCCACCGACAACGCCTTCTCCGTGACGTATCCGGCGAAGTATTCACCGCCGAATGTCGTGCCCCAGATCGACATCACGATCAGGCCGAACACGATCGCCAGTCCGATGTAGACCGCCGACCAGAAGGCCGACTCGCGGAACGTCGGGGCGTGCGGTGTGCGCACGTGCGCGAAGAAGTCGAAGACGAAGAGTCCGAGGATCACCAAGCAGGTGATGATCCAGACGAGTGGGGAGACATGCATCAGCTAATTGCCCTCCGGTAGGTAAGCGTCACCACCGGAGGTCTCTCCCACCGATCGGCCGGCGATGCCGGTTCCGATCAGCCGACAGACCCGGACCGGCAACGGTGCCGATCGTGTTGACGTATCTGCCGCAGGAATGGGGATACTCCCCTCCAAAGTGCTTCCTATTCAACCACAGGCGCGGCGGCGCCGCTGAATCCGGACAGAACGGTCAGGTCACTCGCCGTCCCCGGGCGCCGACTCCGGGTCTCCGCCCCGGATCGACCACAGCAGTCCCTCGAGCTCGTCCGACTTGATCAGGACCTCGCGCGCCTTCGACCCCTCGCTCGGACCCACGACACCGCGCGTCTCCATGAGGTCCATGAGGCGGCCGGCCTTGGCGAAACCGACGCGCAGCTTGCGCTGCAGCATCGACGTCGAACCGAACTGGCTCGACACCACAAGCTCGACGGCCTGCAGCAGAACATCCATGTCGTCGCCGATGTCGGGGTCGACGTCCTTCTTCTCCCCCGCCTTCGCCGCCGTCACGCCTTCGGTGTACTCGGGCTCGGCCTGGTTCTTGGTGAAGTCGACGACGGCGGAGATCTCCTCGTCGGTGATGAAGGCGCCCTGCATGCGGACCGGCTTACCCGCGCCCATCGGCAGGAACAGCCCGTCACCCATGCCGATGAGCTTCTCGGCGCCCGGCTGGTCGAGGATGACCCGCGAGTCCGTCAGCGACGAGGTCGCGAACGCGAGACGCGACGGCACGTTCGTCTTGATCAGGCCCGTGACGACGTCGACCGACGGCCGCTGCGTCGCAAGCACCAGGTGGATGCCGGCGGCACGTGCCTTCTGCGTAATGCGGACGATCGCCTCCTCGACGTCGCGCGGCGCGGTCATCATCAGGTCGGCCAGCTCGTCGACGATCGCGAGGATGTACGGGTACGGCCGGTACACCCGCTCGCTGCCGAGCGGCGTCGTGATCTCCCCGGACTTGACCTTGGCGTTGAAGTCGTCGATGTGCCGGACCCGGCTGGCCTGCATGTCCTGGTAGCGCTGCTCCATCTCCTCGACGAGCCACGCGAGCGCCGCGGCCGCCTTCTTGGGCTGCGTGATGATCGGCGTGATCAGGTGCGGGATGCCCTCGTAGGGGGTGAGCTCCACCATCTTGGGATCGATGAGGATCATCCGGACCTCGTCCGGGGTCGCGCGGGTCAGCAGCGAGACCAGCATCGAGTTCACGAAGCTGGACTTACCGGAACCGGTGGAACCGGCGACGAGAAGGTGCGGCATCTTGGCGAGGTTGGCGCTGACGAAGTCGCCCTCGATGTCCTTGCCGAGGCCGATCACCAGCGGGTGGTGGTCCTTGCGGGTCGACGGCGCCCCGAGGACGTCCGACAGGCGCACCATCTCGCGGTCCGAGTTGGGCACCTCGATGCCGACCGCGGACTTGCCCGGGATCGGCGCCAGCAGTCGCACGTTGTCGGTCGCGACCGCGTACGCGATGTTGCGGGCGAGTGCGGTGATCTTCTCGACCTTCACACCGGGTCCGAGTTCCACCTCGTAGCGGGTGACGGTGGGGCCACGGGTATAGCCGGTCACGGCCGCGTCGATCTTGAACTGCTGCAGGACCTCGGTGATCGCCTCGATCATCGCGTCGTTGGCCTTGCTGCCGAGCTTGGGCGGATCGCCCTCGACCAGCAGCGACAGAGGCGGCAGCGCGTAGTCGCCCTCGACAACCCGGTCGGGGACGAGCGTTTCCATCCGGTCCGCGGGCTCGGGCTCCGGTTTCGGCGTCGGTGCGACCTTCGCGCGCGGCTTCGGCCGCACCGGCGGCGCCGGTTCCGGCTCGGGTTCGGGTTCCGGTTCGGGCGGGGTGGGCACGGGGTCGCCCGGATCCCACAGCCCGAGCACCTCGGTGGCCGCTTCGGGGTGGACCTCGTCGGTCGGGTAGTTCAGTTCGGGGGTGGTGCGGCGACGACGCGGTGTGCGACGGGCGGGGCGGCCGCCGTCGACCGGGTAGCCGTCGGCGTCGAAGCCTGCGGGGTCGTAGTCATCGGTCCCGTAGCCGTCGTGCTCGTCGTCGAAGTCCGGATCGTGGGCGTGGTCGTACTCGTCGTCGTCGTACGACGTGCCGAAGTACGAGCGGAAGCGTTCGGGAACCTCACGGACGGTGGTCCCGGTGAGCAACAGGACGCCGAAGAACATCGCCATCAGCAGCAGCGGGGCGGACAGCCATGCGGTCACCCCGCTGGTGAGCGGGCCGGCCACGACGTAGCCGACGACCCCGGCCGCCGACGGCCAGCCGCCCGAGGTGGTGGGTGATCCCGCGGCGATGTGCCAGAGGCCGACGGCCGGTAGACCGACGAGGAGCGATCCGAGGATCAGTCGGGGACGGATGTCCGGCCTGGGTTCGGTTCGCATCAGGACGATCGCGATGCCGATACCGAGGAGCGGCAGGACCGCAGCGACCGCACCGACGACCGCGCGGACCGCGGTCTCGATCCACTCCCCCACCGGTCCGCCCGCCGAGAACCACATTCCGCCGGCGATCACGACACTGACGGCGATCAGGCCCAGCGCGATCCCGTCCCGACGGTGGCCGTGCTCGATCTCGGTGGCCTTCCCGAAGGTTCGGGTGGTGGCACCGACCCCCTTGGCGACCAGAGACCACCCCGAGCCGACGCCCTTCCCGATCGACGCCAGTGCGCCGGATCCCCGTGAGGACTTCTTGGGCGCCGGTCGACGGCCGCCCGCAGCACCGCGGGATGCGGCGGGCTTACGTTGCGCCGGGGCCCGGCGAGTGGCGGCGGGCTTGCGTGCCCCCGACGACGCGCTGCCGCGTCCGGACCCCTTCGAGCCGCCCCCGGTCGAGGCCGACGAGCGCGCACGGGTCCGCGAGGTGGATGCTGTCGAACTCGATCCGCGGGCGCTCGTCTTACCTGCCATAGGGGTCAGGTTAGTCGCTCGGGCACCATCCGGACCATCCGCAACACCCGCCACACCCGTCGAACCGTCCTGACGTGCGTCACCACGCCGTCGTACTCACATGCTGCGATCGAGTCCCGTGACTGCCGCCACATCCTCGGCCGATCCGACGAACTCCACCCGCGCCTGGTCCCGGCCGAACGCGTGCATCAGCAGCTCGGCGGGCTCGCCCCGCAGCGTGACGGAGCGGTCGCCCGCCGAGCGGACTGTGGCCCGCTCGCCGCCCGGACGTTCGAGAACGATGCCGACCGGTGACCGCCCGTAGCTGCGGCGACCGATCCCGGTCGCAACCTTCCACAGTTTGTCCTGCATGCCGCCGGGCAGCGTCCGCACCGACCAGTCGTCGCGGGCGCGGCGCACGTCCTCGTGGTGGACGAACATCTCGGCGAGATTGGCCTGCTCGTCGACCCAGTGGAACGGCGACCAGACCGGCGGGCCGGAGTCCACGTCATCGAGCAGGACACTCCACTCCCGCGCGGCGATGCCCCGCTGGACGCGCTCGGTGTGGCCCGCCAGGGCCGAGACCATGATTCCGGGCGCCGCGTCGAGGCGACGCTCGCGCAGCACGAGATGCGCGGCGAGGTCGCGGGCGGTCCAGTCCCCGCACAACGTCGGGGCGTCGGGGCCGACGGTGCGCATCGTCTCGACGAGGGCGTGGCGTTCGTCACGGGCGTAGGGCACACCACACCGTAACCGGATCTCCACCCGAACGCGCGAGGTTGTCGGTCCCTGCCCATAGCGTGGAGAGTGCCAACACTCTCAGCGACAAATGCGGTGAGGAGCGACGAATGTCGAAGACCACCATGTCCGCCCACGAACGCGAGGGGTTCCTCGCAGACCTCCATGTCGGGGTGATTGCCGCGGAACGCGACGGCCGGGCTCCGCTGGCGGTGCCGATCTGGTACCACTACTCCCCCGGCGGCGACGTCGCCGTGTGGACCGAGCGCGGGACGGTGAAGGAGCAACTCATCCGCGCTAGCGGGCGGTTCAGTCTGTGCGCGCAGCAGGAAGCGCCGCCGTACCGGTACGTCAGTGTGGAGGGCCCGGCGACGTTCCAGGAGCAGGTCACACCCGACGACGTCCGGCCCCTCGTTCGCCGCTACCTCCCGGCAGACGAGGCCGAGAAGTTCATCGCGGATTCCTTCAACGACCGGGCCGTGTTGATCCGGATGCGCCCACAGAAGTGGTTCACCGTCGACTACGGCAAGCTAGAGGACTGAAACCCCAACGCTCACTTCACCTTCTGCCGACGGCGGAACGGCCACGCGAATCGGCCGGTGATCCGTCGCCGTCGGTCGAAGCGCACCTGCCCTCGACGGATCTCGGTGTAGCCGGCCTCCGCGAGCGCGGCGCTCGCCTGTGCCCGCCGCGCCCGGCGCTGTTCCTCGTCGATCGCTCCGACGTCCACGACAGGCGCCGACGCCCGATCGACGCGCCACTGTTCGACGACCGCGTCGGCGTCCACGCGCCGAATCGGCACCTGTGGCCCGGACGGATTGCGCAGCCACGCCGCGATCCGGCGGTTGAGGCGCGCGACCTCGTCACGCACCTCACGCTCGGTGCGCGTGCTGCGCACCGCGTCGGGTAGCCGTTCGATGTCCTTGCGCAGCCGCAGCGGTTCGGGCAGCAAGTCGTCCGCGGATATGCCCTCGCGTTCGAGGTAGCCGCGGACCCACCAGTCGTCGCCCTCACGACTGGGGATCGGCTTGCCCGCCCCCTCGAGGTCCTCGAACTCGCCGCGCTCGTACGCGCCGCGGATCTGGGTCTCGACCCACGACTCGAACGTGGCCCGCGACGGCTTGCGCTCGGTCATGACGGGACGACGACCTCCTCACCCGCCGGGCGCGGCCACCCCGAGTCGGGTCAGGGCACCGCGATGACGGTCGGCACGATCATCGGCCGACGGCGGTACTTCTCCGCCACCCAACGTCCCACCACGCGGCGCACGGCCTGCGCGATCCGATGGGTGTCGTTGATGCCCTCGGACGCGAGATCGCCGAGGACCTTGTCGACGAGGCGCGCCGCCTCGGACAGCGCCTGCGGATCGTCGGAGAAGCCGCGGCCGCTGACCTCGGGTTCGCTGACGGCCCGGCCGGTCTCGGTGTCGACCGCAACGGAGATCGAGATGAAGCCGCCCTCGCCCAGGATGAGGCGGTCCGACAGCGTCGAGTGCCCGACGTCGCCGACCGAGTTGCCGTCGACGTACACGTGCCCGACCGGGACCCGGCCGACGATCTCGGCGAGCCCGTCGACCATGTCCACGACCACACCGTCCTCGGCGAGCACGATGCGTTCCTTCGGCACGCCGGTGGCCTCGGCCAGCGCGGCGTTGGCGCGCAGGTGACGCCATTCGCCGTGCACCGGCATCGCGTTGGTGGGCCGCACCGCGTTGTAGAGGTACAGCAGCTCGCCGGCGGACGCGTGCCCGGAGACGTGGACCTTGGCGTTCTGCTGCGTGACGACGGTGGCGCCGCGCTTGGCGAGACCGTTGACGACGGCGAACACCGAGTTCTCGTTGCCGGGGATCAGCGACGACGCGAGCACGACGAGGTCGTTGGCGCGGATGTTGATCTGACGGTGCTCACCGCGGGCCATCCGGGACAGCGCCGACAGCGGCTCGCCCTGCGAACCGGTCGAGATCAGCACCAGCTTGTCGTCGGGCAGGTTCGCGGCGGTGTCGATGTCGACGACGAGGCCGTCCGGCACCGACAGGTAGCCGAGGTCCTGCGCGATCTGCATGTTGCGGACCATCGAGCGGCCGACGAACGCAACCCGGCGGTTGTACCGCTTGGCGACGTCGACAACCTGCTGGATGCGGTGCACGTGGCTCGCGAACGACGCGACGATGACCCGCTGCGTGGCCTTGCCGATGACGTTGTCCAGCACGCCGCCGATCTCGCGCTCGGGGGTGACGAAGCCCGGCACCTCGGCGTTGGTGGAGTCGACGAGGAACAGGTCGACGCCCTCGTCGCCGAGCCGCGAGAAGCCGGCGAGGTCGGTGAGCCGGCCGTCGAGCGGCAGCTGGTCGAGCTTGATGTCGCCGGTGTGCAGCACCACGCCGGCCGACGTGCGGATCGCAACGGCGATCGCGTCGGGGATCGAGTGGTTGACGGCGAAGTACTCGCACTCGAACGGGCCGTGGTTGGTCTTGTCGCCCTCGACCACCTCGACGAGGTTGGGGCGCAGGCGGTGCTCACGGCACTTCGCGGCGACGAGCGCGAGCGTGAACTTCGCTCCGACGATCGGGATGTCGGGGCGCAGGCGCAGCAGGAACGGCACGGCGCCGATGTGATCCTCGTGGCCGTGCGTGAGGATGATCGCCTCGACGTCGTCCATCCGGTCCTCGATGTACCGGAAGTCGGGCAGGATCAGGTCCACGCCGGGCTGCTGGTCCTCGGGGAACAGCACACCGCAGTCGACGATCAGGAGCTTGCCCTGATGCTCGAAAACGGTCATGTTGCGGCCGATCTCGCCGATGCCGCCGAGCGCGACGACACGCAGACCCGTCTTGGGCGCCTTCGGCGGCAGGCCGAGCCGGTCGGTGGGGTCCAAGGCCACGGGAGCCGGGGCCTTGGACCGCTGGGATCGCTTGGCCGGAGACTTCCGGGCACCCGACTTCTTCGCGGCGGGCCGCTCGGCGGCTGCCGGCTCACTGGCCGGCGCCACCGGAGTCGGCTCCTGGGCTGCTGGTGCTGCTGGTGCTGCGGCGGAAACCTCGGCGGCGGGGGCCGGCGGGCCGGCCTGACGAGAAGCGCTGCGACGACGTGTGGGACGGGTCATGCCAGCACCCCCGCAGCAGCCAGATCAGCGGCCAGAATGTCGATCTGTTCGGTCGTCGGGGCAACCTGTGGCAGGCGCGGATCACCGACGTCGAGGCCCATCAGTCGCAGACCCGCCTTGGATGCGCTGACGCCGCCGAGGCGCGCCACCGAGCGGTTCACCGGGATGAGGCTGAGGTTGATCTCGCGCGCCTTGACGAGGTCGCCCGCGGCGAACGCGTTGTGGAGTTCGCGCAGACGCTGCGGGACGAGGTGGCCGATGACGCTGACGAAGCCGACGGCACCGACGGACAGCCACGGCAGGTTGAGCGGGTCGTCACCCGAGAAGAAGTCGAGGTCGGTGGTGCCGATCAGCTCTGCACCGGCATTGAGGTCGCCCTTGGCGTCCTTGACCGCGAGGATGCGCGGATGGTCGGCGAGACGACGGATCGTCTCGGTCTCGATGGGAACCACGGAGCGGGGCGGAATGTCGTAGAGCATCACCGGCAGGTCCGTCGCGTCGGCGACCGCAGTGAAGTGCGCGTACAGACCTGCCTGCGGCGGACGCGAGTAGTACGGCGTGACGACCAGCAGACCGTGCGCGCCCGCGCGGGCCGCGTCACGCGCGAGTTCGACGCTGTGCGCGGTGTCGTTGCTGCCGGCACCGGCGACGATCTTGGCCCGGTCGCCCACGGCGGCGATGACCGCGCGCAGCAGTTCCAGCTTCTCGTCCTCGGTGGTGGTGGGCGATTCGCCGGTGGTGCCGGCGAGCACGAGTCCGTCGCAACCGTTGTCGACGAGGTGGGTGGCCAGCCGCACGCCGGCGTCTACGTCCAGCTTTCCGTCCTTGGTGAACGGGGTCACCATCGCCGTGAGGACGGTGCCGAACGGACGCTCGACGGAAGCAGCTGAATCACCGTAGGTCATGGTCAGAAGGCTACCCGGTCTCGGTCGCAGACTTGAACGCGACGGCACCGCGGAACCCCCGCCAGCTCACAGGACTGCAGCGAACTCGCTCGTCGCCACCTCGGAACCGTCGGGCAACGTGACAATTTCGAAGTCGCCGAACACGTTCGGCGCGGCCGCCTGCAGTTGCCGCAGGCACTCGATCGCGACCTGGCGGATCTCGACGTCGGCGTGCTCGGTTGCCCGCATTTCGACGAAATGCCGCCAGGCCCGGTAGTTGCCGGTGACCACGACGCGGGTCTCGGTGGCGTTCGGCAGTACCGATCGGGCCGCCTGCCGTGCCTGCTTGTTGCGAACGGGCCCGTTGGGCTCGTCCGCGAGCTTCACCTCGAGTTCTTCGAGCAGTTCCGTGTACGCCTCGCGGCTGGCCTCGGTCGCCTTCGCGAACAGCGCCTCGAGCCGCTCGTCTCCGGCGATCGCCGGCGGAATCACGACGTTGGCGTCGTTCTCGCGGACGAACCGCTGCGAGAGCTGCGAGTACGAGAAGTGCCGGTGCCGGATCAACTCGTGGGTGCACGAACGCGAGATGCCACTGATGTAGAAGCTGACGCTGCCGTGCTCGAGCACGGACAGGTGACCCACCTCGAGGAGGTGCCGTAGATACCCGGCGTTGGTCGCGGTGCGCGGGTTCGGCTTGGACCAGCTCTGGTAGCACGCCCGCCCGGCGAACTCCGCGAGCGCCTCACCGCCGTCCGCGTCGGTCTCCCACGGGATGTCCGCGGGCGGGAGGAACTCCGTCTTCGCGACGAGTTGCACCTTCAGGGATACCGCGTTGGGCACTGCACATCCTCCCGGGATCGTTCGTACCTGTCAGACCGCACCATAACCCCACGTCGCCTTCCGGAGACGACTGCACAGCGACGTCGACGTGACATCATCCACCATTGACGTGACGCCACGAATGGCGTCACACTGACGTCATGGATCTCACCGAGTACACGGCCCGCCTGCGCGACGACCTGACCGCCGCCGCCGCACTCGGGGACGAACAGACACAGAAGACCGCCCTGGCCCTCGCGGCCGCAATGGAACGCTCGGCGCAGCTGATGCTGGTGTCGGCGCTGTCCGACCTCGCACGCGAGGCGTCGGAGGAGATGGGCGACCGGGCGCTCCACGTGCGGTTCGACGGCACCGAGGCGACCGTCGAGTCGTCCCGTCGTCGCCCCGACCACTCCGCCGGGACCTCCGAGCGGGCCGGCGACACCCGCGACCCGCGCGACCCGTCGGACGCGTACCGCACGCTCGAGGACGTCACCGGCGACATCAGCCGCGTCACCTTGCGCCTGGTCGATCAGATCAAGTCCCGCGCCGAGGAGGCGGCCCTGCAGGACGGGATGTCGCTCAACTCCTGGGTCTCCCAGGCGGTGCAGGGCGCGTTGCGTGACCAGATGCGTCGCGCCCGCCCCGACGACGACCTGTGACCGCACCGCCGCTGTTCGACGCTTCCGATCGCCACCTGCCGGAATCCCGGCACCGGTAATGGTCTAATTGCGTCTCGTCGTTCACTGTTTTCACAGCGTTGAGGAGTGGAGAGCATGGCTGTTTCCGGGGCAAAGGAATTCCAGGTCAAGGCCGCACCGGCCGATGTGATGGCAGCGATCGCCGCCGTCGACCGACTGCCCGAATGGTCGTCCGCTCACAAGAAGGTCATCATCGAGAGCACGCACGCGGACGGGCGTCCCGGCCGCGTGCGGATGACGGTCTCGATCATGGGCATCAACGACGAGCAGGTCGTCGACTACTCGTGGGACGGCGATACCGGCATGTCCTGGACCCTCGTCGAGAGCACGCAGCAGAACAGCCAGGACGGCTCCTACACCCTCACCCCGAAGGGCGACGGGACACTCGTGAAGTTCGCGCTCACCGTCGATCCCAAGATCCCGCTGCCCGGATTCCTGCTCAAGAAGGCCCAGAAGATGGCCCTCGAGACGGCCAGCCAGGGCCTCACCAAGTTCGTCGACGGCAAGTAGGCCGTCACCCGTGAGGGCCTACCTCCGGGCCGCGGCGGCGAGCGCACTCGTCCTCGCCGCCGCCGGGTGCGGCACCACCGTCGACGGTGCCGCGGTCGCGAATCCATTCGCACCGACGGCGGACAACCCCGATCCGTCACTGGGGATCGAGGGCATCACCGTGGTCGAGTACCCGGCAGCCCTGCACGTCCGCCCCACACAGCGGGTGGCGTACGACCGCACTCCCCCGTTCGGCGGCCCACACGACGCGGTGTGGGCGGCGTGCACCGGAACGGTGTACGACAAGCCGATTCGCAGCGAGAACGCCGTGCACTCGCTCGAGCACGGCGCGGTGTGGATCACCTACGACCCGGCACTGGTCACCGGCGCGGCCCTCGACGGTCTGGTCGACCGCGTCGACGGCCGGCCGTACCTGATGATGTCGCCGTATCCCGGCCTGTCCGTTCCCATCTCACTGCAGTCGTGGGGTCACCAACTGGTGGTCGACGGACCGTCGGACAGCCGAATCGATCACTTCGTCGACGCACTTCGGTTGAACCGCAACACGTTTCCCGAACCGGGCGCGACTTGCGCCACGCTGCCGGATGTCTTCGACGTCGACAATCCCCCGCCGTTCCAGGCGGGCCCGCCGGATCGCTCCGATCCGAACACGGTCCCGATGAACTGACCTCAGACGTCGCCGGCGACGGTGACCGCGACAGTGGCACCGAGTTCGTAACAGCTCTCGCGCACCGCCGCGTCGATCGGTCCGGTGACCTCGACGATGCCGGCCGCCTGCACCAACTCCAGGCCGGTGACGATCTTCTGGACGGACTTCACGGCGCCCGCGGTGTCGTTGTTGCCGTGCACCCACAGCCCGAACGGGCGTCCGGCGACCGCGTCGAGGCACGGGTAGTAGACGGTGTCGAAGAAGTGCTTGAGGGCGCCCGACATGTAGCCGAAGTTCGCGGACGTCCCGAACACGTAGCCGTCGGCGCCGAGGACGTCGACGGCCGTCGCGTGCAGTGCCGGGACCGACCGCACCGTGACGCCGGTGATCTCGGGGTCGTGGGCGCCGGCCAGCACCGCCTCGAGCAGCTCTCGGGTCGCCGGAGAGGACGTGTGGTGCACGACCAGCAGTGTCTTCTCGGGCGACCCGTCAGCCATGGGTCAGCTCTCCCGCTCGTGCTTCTCGAGCGCGACGGCGCGGCGCATCGTGTCGCGGGCCCGGCCACGGTCACCGGCGTAGTCGTACGCCCGCGCGAGCCGGTAGGAGTTGCGCCAGTTGTCGGGGTCGGCCTCCCACTCCTGCTTGACCTGCGCGAACAGTTCGTCGGCGGCGTCGCGCTCGATGCGGCCCGACGGCCGGCGCGGCAGATCCTCGACGTCGAGTTCGAGGCCCTCGTCGTGAATGCGGCGAGCGAGGTGCTGGTGCGCCAGACCGGACCGAATGGTCGCGACGACCATCCACACGCCGAGGAACGGCAGCACCAGCACCGCGATACCGAGCACGACAGGGACAGCGCGGCCGTCCTGGATCAGCGCAACGCCGCGCTGACCGAGCAGCACGAAGTAGAACGAGAGCGCCACGACGATCGCCGCGATCGCGACGACGACGCGGGTGGACTGGTTCTTCACAGGTCGAGCAGGGGGTCGATGCCGACGGTCAGCCCCGGGCGCTTACCGATCTCCCGCACGCCCAGCAGCACGCCGGGTGCGAAGGAGTTCCGGTCGATCGAGTCGTGCCGGATGGTGAGGGTCTCGCCCTGCGTGCCCAGGAGCACCTCCTGGTGCGCGACCAGACCCGCGAGCCGGATCGAATGGACCCGTACACCGTTGACGTCCGCACCACGTGCGCCCTCGAGCTCGGTGGTGGTGGCGTCGGGACTCGCCCCGCGGCCGGCCTTCTCGCGTGCCTCGGCGATGAGCGCCGCCGTCCGGTACGCGGTGCCCGACGGCGCATCCGCCTTGTTCGGGTGGTGCAGTTCGATGACCTCGACCGAGTCGAAGAAGCGTGCCGCAGCCGCCGCGAACCGCATCGACAGCACCGCGCCGATCGCGAAGTTGGGGGCGATCAGCACGCCGACACCCGGGCGCTCGTCGAGCCACGACTGCACCTGCGCGAGGCGGGCGTCGTCGAAGCCGGTGGTGCCGACGACGGCGTGGATGCCGTTGGCGATCAGGAACTGCAGGTTGTCCATGACCACGTCGGGGTGGGTGAAGTCGATGACCACCTGCGTGCGCTGATCGACGAAGTGCTCGATGCGCTCACCCTGGTCGACGCCGGCCACCAGCTCGAGGTCGTCGGCCTGCTCGACGGCGTCGCACATCGCGCGACCGACCTTGCCCTTGGCGCCGAGGACACCGACCCTGATGGGTGCTGCTGAAGTCACGTACACGCTCCGCCCGAAATCCCTGAATCCCTGAATGTGTTCGCCACAAGCCTACGATGTGCGGCTCCGCGGCCCGCATCCGACATTCACCGGTCACACACGGACCGCGGTGATGAACATGCTCGACCGCGCAGGATCCCCGCCCGGACTCTCGAGCGTGCGGCCGAATCGCTCGGCGACATCTGCCGAGCGTTCGACGTCGACGTCCCAGCCGTGGTCCGCCAGCCACTCTGCGGGATCGAACGGTCCGTCGTCGGGCCACAGCGACTCGATGTCGACGCCGAACAGATCGCGGGCACGCTGCGTCGACTCCTCCTGCATCATTCCCCGCACGTCGTCGATGTGCTCCACCTCGAAACGACTACCCGGCGTGGACAGGTCGGTGACGAATCGGCACAGCCTCTCCTTCGCCACGTTCGGGAGGAAGGGCAGGAGCCCCTCGGCCAGCCACGCGGACGGGGCCGAACGATCGAACCCCTTCTCCTGCAATGCCTTCGGCCAGTCCTCCCGCAGGTCCACTGCAACTGCCCGACGCTCGGCGCGTGGACTTGCACCCTGCGCCGCCAGGACATCATCCTTGAAGGACAGCACCTTCGGCGCGTCCAGCTCGTACACGGTGGTGCCGTCCGGCCAGTCCAGCCGGTACGCGCGCACGTCCAAACCCGCCGCGAGCAGAACCACCTGCCCGATCCCCGCCCCGCTCGCGCCGCGGAGATACTCGTCGAAATAGCGTGAGCGCACTCCCATGTAGTCGGCCATCGATCGCCACGGCACCTCGCGGTCGTCGGCGTCCTCGAGTCGGGTCGGCATCGGGGCCGGTGGCGCCGCGGCCTCCACGAACGCCTCCGCGTACGGATCGGCGACGAGGCCGCCGTCCCGGTGCGTCTCCATCGCCCGGCCCGCCGCCACCCCGAGCGCCGTGATCCCGACGCCGGTGACGATGTCCCACTCCGCCAGTTCGTCCATGTTCCGTCAGCCCCGTCTCTGCCATCGACGCAATTATCGGAATTCGATGTCGGACAGTCATTTCGGGCGCCAACAATGACACCGACCACGGATCGGACGGGCGCCCGACCCCACCGACCGACGCAGTTCCGAGGCTACTCCCGTCCACACACGCCGAGGCTGAGATTTCCCTGCGAACCGCGGCGACCGGACCGTACCGTCGAGAGAGGACGCCGACGGCACGCGAATCGTCAGGGAGGTCGTCCCGGTGGGCACAACGAGCGAAAACCACGATCCCGGCGACATCGGCCGGCAGATCCTGCCGATACCGAGCGAAAGGTATACCGGCACCGTCCTGTACGACGCGAAGGACCCGGACGCACGGTTCGCGCCCCTTCGGCCGCTGCGACCCCCGGCCGGGGCACCGAACGTGCTGATCGTGCTGCTCGACGACGTGGGGTTCGGGGCGTCGAGCACCTTCGGCGGGCCGGCGCAGACACCCACCGCGCAGCGCCTGGCCGACGCCGGCCTGAAGTACACGCGGTTCCACACGACCGCGCTGTGCTCCCCGACACGGGCCGCGCTGCTCACCGGGCGGAACCACCACACCGTGGGGATGGGCAGCATCACCGAGATGGCGACGGCAGCGCCCGGATACACATCCGTCCGGCCGGACTCGTGCGCGCCCCTCGCGGAGATCCTCAAGCTCAACGGCTATGCCACCGCCCACGTCGGCAAGTGCCACGAGGTACCGATCTGGGAGACCAGCCCGGTGGGACCGTTCGACCGCTGGCCGTCGCCGGGCAACGGCTTCGAGTACTTCTACGGCTTCCTCGGCGGCGAGACCGACCAGTGGTATCCCACGCTGCACGAGGGCACCACCCGGGTGGAACCGTGGGGCACCCCGGAGCAGGGCTATCACCTCACCGAGGACCTGGCCGACAAGGCGATCACGTGGGTGCGGCAGCAGAAGGCCCTCACCCCCGACAAGCCGTTCCTCCTGTACTTCGCGCCCGGCGCCACCCACGCCCCGCACCATGTTCCGCCGCAGTGGGCCGAACGGTATCGGGGCAGCTTCGACGACGGCTGGGACGCCCTCCGCGAGCGGACGTTCGCCCGCCAGAAGAAACTCGGCGTCGTGCCCGCGGACGCCGAACTCACCCGCCGGCACGACGTGATTCCCGCGTGGGAGGACATGGACGAGATGCTGCTGCCGGTGCTGCGCCGGCAGATGGAGAACTACGCCGGGTTCCTCGAACACACCGACCACCAGGTGGGCCGGGTCGTCGACGCGATCGAGCAGGTCGGCGCCCTCGACGACACGCTGGTCTTCTACATCATCGGAGACAACGGTGCGTCGGCCGAGGGCACGCTGCAGGGCACGTTCAACGAGCTGATCAGCCTCAACGGTATGGCGGAGATCGAGACGCCGGAGTTCCTGGTGAGCCAGCTCGACAAGCTCGGCGGCCCCGACTCGTCTCCGCACTACGCGGTGGGCTGGGCGCACGCGATGGACACCCCGTACCAGTGGACCAAGCAGGTCGCGTCGCACTGGGGCGGCACCCGCAACGGCACGGTGGTGCACTGGCCGCGTGGCTTCGCCGCCCGCGGCGAGATCCGCGACCAGTTCCATCACGTCGTCGACGTCGTCCCGACCGTGCTGGCGGCCGCCCGCATCCCGGCGCCGACGACGGTGAACGGCGTCCGGCAGGATCCCGTCGAGGGCGTCGACATGACCTACAGCTTCGACGACGCGTCGGCTCCCGAGCGGCACGTCACGCAGTACTTCGAGATGTTCGGCAACCGCGGGATCTACCACCGGGGCTGGTCGGCGGTGGCCAAGCATCGGACGCCGTGGCAGATCCTCGGCGGGACGGGCATCGCGTTCGACGACGACGTGTGGGAGCTCTACGACGGCAGCTCCGATTGGACGCAGGCCCGCGACCTGTCGAGGGAGCATCCCGATCGGCTGCACGAACTGCAGCGGGTGTTCCTGATCGAGGCGACCCGGCACAACGTGCTGCCGCTCGACGACCGGACGTTCGAGCGGGTGCTGCCGGGGCTGTCGGGCAAGCCGAGCCTCGTCCCGGGCAACCGGCAGGTGCTGCTGCCGGGCATGGAGGCGCTGCTCGAGATGCACATCGTCAACTGGCGCAATCGATCCTGGTCACTGACGGCACAGGTCGACGTGCCCGACGGCGGCGCCCGCGGCGTGATCCTCAACCTCGGCGGGCACGCGGGCGGCTGGTCGTTCTACTTCCACGACGGCCGACCGACGTTCTGCTACAACCTGTTCGGGCTCGAGCGGAGCTACACCCGCGCCCCCGGCCCCGTCCCCGCCGGGTTGCACCAGGTGCGCAGCGAGTTCGCGTACGACGGCGGCGGGCTCGGAAAGGGCGGCACCGTGACACTCTTCGTCGACGGCGCGTCGGTCGCGACCGGACGGATCGAACGCACCGAGCCGATCGGCTTCGGCTACGAGTACACCGACGTCGGGCGCGACAGCCTGTCCACCGTCACGCCGGAGTACCCGGCCGGCGACAACGCGTTCACCGGCCGCATCGACTGGGTGCAGATCGACGCCGGCGAGGACGGCCACGACCACCTGGTCGATCCCGCGGACGTCGTGCGCGTCGCGATGTACCGACAGTGACCGCCGGATCTACCGGACGATCCCCCGCACCGACGCCGGCAGGTCCCGCTTGCGCCGATACGGCCCGACGACGGCCGCTGCGAACGGGCGCTGCAGCAGCACGCGCGCCACCTCACGCACCTCTTCGGTGGTCACCTCGTCGATCCGGGCCAGCGTCTCCGACACCGACTGGTGGTTGCCGTAGTTGAGTTCGCTGCGCCCGATCCGCGTCATCCGCGACCCCGAATCCTCGAGTCCGAGCACCAGCGATCCGCGCAACGATCCCTTGGCCCGAGCGCACTCGGCATCGGTGATGCCCTCGGATGCGACGTTCGCGAGCACCTCACGGATCAGCGTCGCGACCTCGCCGAGGTTGTCGGGCTGGCATCCTGCGTACACCGAGAACGCGCCCGTGTCGGCGAACGTGTCCACGCCGGAGTACACGGAGTACGCGAGGCCCCGCTCCTCCCGAATCTCTTGGAACAGACGAGAACTCAGGCCGCCGCCGACGGCGGCGTTGAGGACCGACAGCGGCCAGCGGTGTCCCTCGTGGCGGCCGAAGGCCCGCACACCGAGAGCCAGGTGGGCCTGCTCGCTGTCCCGCTTGGTCAGGCTCAGCGTCGGCGCCGTCCGCAGCCGGATCGCGCCGCCTCGCCGCGGTGCCGGATCGACCGCACGGTCGAGATGCCCGGCGAAGGCCCGCCGCACCAGTTCCACCGTGTGCTCGTGCTCGATGTTGCCGGCGACCGCGACCACCATCCGCTCGGGGGTGTACCGGCGGACGTGGAACGAGTGCAGCTGGCTCCGGGTCATCCCCTCGATGGAGTCGACGCTGCCGATCACCGGACGCCCCACCGGATGGTCGCCGAACAGCGCGGTCAGGAACGCGTCGCCGAGCAGGTCCTCCGGGTCGTCGTCGCGCATCGAGATCTCCTCGAGCACCACCTGACGCTCGACGTCGACGTCGACCGACCGGCACCGACCCCGCAGCACCACGTCGCTCACCAGGTCCACCGCGAGCGGAAGATCGTCGTCGAGGACGTGCGCGTAGAAGCACGTGTGTTCCTTCGACGTGAAGGCGTTGAGCTCGCCGCCGACACCGTCCATCACCTGCGCGATGTCGAGCGCCGTGCGGGTCGGGGTGGACTTGAACAGCAGGTGCTCGAGAAAGTGCGCGGCACCCGCGACGGAGGGCTGCTCGTCGCGCGACCCCACCCCGACCCAGACGCCGACGGAAGCCGAACGCACACCGGGCACGTGCTCGGTGACCACCCGGAGACCACCGGGAAGGACGGTGCGCTGGACGCCGGTCTGCGGACGACTGTTCGGTGCGGAGCCCCGGCGGGGCTTCTCGCGAAGAGATTGAGCCATATGGCGGTTCGTTTTTCCTCGAGTCCAGGGGTGTCTGCGACAGCGGGAGAGTCTGCGACAGTCCGGACAGGTGCCGGAGGGGGTGGTGAACGTCGATCCACGATACACCGCGGACGAAAAGCCTCGGCCCCGCACGGACGAACCGTGCGGGGCCGAGGGCAGTGCTGTGTGCCGAACTACTCGGCGGCGGCGTCACCCTCGGCGGGGGCAGCAGACTCGTTGCCCTCCTCGACGGGGATCAGCGAGATCTTGCCGCGGTTGTCGATGTCGGCGATCTCGACGCGGAGCTTGGAGCCCACGTTGACGACGTCCTCGACCTTGGCGATCCGCTTGCCGTTGCCCAGCTTGGAGATGTGCACCAGTCCGTCGCGGCCCGGGAGCAGCGAGACGAACGCGCCGAAGGCGGTGGTCTTGACGACCGTGCCGAGGAAGCGCTCGCCCACCTTGGGCAGCTGCGGGTTGGCGATGGCGTTGATCATGTCGATCGCAGCCTGCGCGGACGGGCCGTCCGCGGCACCGACGTAAACCGTGCCGTCATCCTCGATGGAGATGTTGGCGCCGGTCTGCTCGGTGATCGAGTTGATCATCTTGCCCTTGGGGCCGATGACCTCACCGATCTTGTCCACGGGCACCTTGATGGTGGTGATCCGCGGTGCGTACGGGCTCATCTCGTCCGGAGCGTCGATGGCCTCGGCCATGACCTCGAGGATCGTGGTACGAGCATCGTGCGCCTGCGACAGCGCGCCGGCGAGAACCTGCGACGGGATGCCGTCGAGCTTCGTGTCGAGCTGCAGCGCCGTGACGAAGTTCTTGGTGCCCGCGACCTTGAAGTCCATATCGCCGAAGGCATCCTCGGCGCCGAGGATGTCGGTGAGCGCGACGTAGCGGGTCTCGCCGTCGACCTCGTCGGAGACCAGGCCCATGGCGATGCCGGCGACCGGAGCCTTCAGCGGCACACCGGCGTTCAGCAGCGACAGGGTCGAGGCGCAGACCGAGCCCATCGAGGTGGAGCCGTTGGAGCTCAGCGCCTCCGAGACCTGACGGATCGCGTACGGGAACTCTTCCTGGCTCGGCAGCACCGGCACGAGGGCGCGCTCGGCGAGGGCGCCGTGGCCGATCTCGCGACGCTTCGGCGAACCGACGCGACCCGTCTCACCGGTCGAGTACGGCGGGAAGTTGTAGTGGTGCATGTAGCGCTTGCTGGTCTCGGGGCCCAGCGAGTCGATCTGCTGCGCCATCTTGACCATGTCGAGGGTGGTGACGCCCATGATCTGGGTCTCGCCACGCTCGAACAGCGCCGAACCGTGGGCCCGCGGGATCACGGCGACCTCGGCGGACAGCGACCGGATGTCGGTGATGCCGCGGCCGTCGATGCGGAACTGGTCGCGCAGGATGCGCTGGCGCACAAGCTTCTTGGTCAGCGAGCGGAACGCTGCGCCGATCTCCTTCTCGCGACCCTCGAACTGCGGGGCAACCAGCTCGAGGACCTCGACCTTGACCTCGTCGGTCTTGTCGTCGCGCTCCTGCTTGCCGGCGATGGACAGCGCCGCCGACAGCTTCTCGGTGGCAGCGGCCTCGACAGCGGCGTACACGTCGGCCTGGTAGGCCGGGAACAGCGGGTACTCGCCGGTCGGCTTTGCAGCCTTCTCGGCCAGCGCCTGCTGCGCGGCACACAGGCTCGCGATGAACGGCTTGGCAGCCTCGAGGCCCTCGGCCACGATCGCCTCGGTCGGCGCCTGCGCGCCACCGTCGATCAGGCTGATGACGTTCTCGGTGGCCTCGGCCTCGACCATCATGATGGCGACGTCACCGGACTCGACGACGCGGCCCGCGACGACCATGTCGAACACGGCGCCCTCGAGCTGCTCGACGGTCGGGAACGCGACCCACTGACCCTTCTTGTTCTCCTCCGAGGTGATCAGCGCAACGCGCACGCCACCGACGGGGCCGGAGAACGGAAGACCGGCGATCTGCGTCGACGCGGATGCCGCGTTGATCGCGACGACGTCGTACAGGTCCTTGGGATCGAGGCTCAGGACCGTGACGACTACCTGGATCTCGTTGCGGAGACCGTCGACGAACGACGGGCGCAGCGGCCGGTCGATCAGGCGGCAGGTCAGGATCGCGTCGGTGGAGGGACGTCCCTCACGACGGAAGAACGAGCCGGGGATGCGGCCCGCGGCGTACATGCGCTCCTCGACGTCCACCGTCAGCGGGAAGAAGTCGAAATGCTCCTTGGGCTGCTTGCTGGCCGAGGTGGCCGACAGCAGCATGGTCTCGTCGTCCAGGTAGGCGACGACGGCGCCGGCGGCCTGCTGCGCGAGGCGACCGGTCTCGAAACGAATGGTGCGGGTGCCGTAGCTCCCGTTGTCGATGACGGCGGTGGCTTCGAACACGCCCTCTTCGACCTCTACTGCGGTGTTGTCTGTCATTACTTTTCTTCTCTTCCCTCTCGTCTTTTGCCGCTCCGCGCAGGCATCGTGCCCGGCGTGGTCGCGGCTGTTCACCCCTTGCAGCGCGGAGGCGGCCGTCGATCGAAGCCAGCCGGAACTCGTCCGGAGGGCCACTACCGAAGACCGACGCCACGGCTACGGGGTCGGGTGGCAGTCGTACACACCCTGGTGGTGCAAACACCGATAGCCAACGAGGCTCAGTCTAAACAGTGCCTCGCTGGCTATCGGTGAGGTCGGCGAGGCGACTCGCCGTGAGCGCGTCTTATCGGCGCAGGCCGAGACGCTCGATGAGCGAACGGTAACGCGCGATGTCAACCTTCTGGACGTACTTCAGCAGACGACGACGGCGTCCGACCAGCAGCAGCAGGCCGCGGCGGGAGTGGTGGTCGTGCTTGTGCATCTTCAGGTGCTCGGTGAGATCGACGATGCGCTTGGTGAGCATGGCCACCTGCGCCTCCGGCGAACCGGTGTCGGTCTCGTGCAGTCCGTACTCGCCGAGGATCTGCTTCTTCTGCTCGGTGGTCAATGCCACTTGGTGCACTCCTGTAACTGACGTCCGCGTGAAAGGAATCGGCGATCGCGGGTCACCCCGGACATCCGACGGTGCGGCCGCCGCGAACCGCAGCACACACCAGCGGAAGATCTTACCAGGCGGTTCGGGCCGTCAGCGATCGGCCGCTTCCGCGAGGATCGCGCGGGCCTTGTCGGAGTCGCGCCCCATCTCCTCGATGAGCGCATCGACGGAGTCGAACTTCTCCATCCCGCGCACGCGCTGGACGAAATCGACAGCCACGTGCTGGCCGTACAGGTCGGCCTCCCGGTCCAGGACGAACGCCTCGACCGTCCGGGTGCGACCGGAGAACGTCGGGTTCGTACCGACCGACACGGCCGCCGCGTATCGCTTGCCCGGCTCCACCGTGCCCTCGACGGGACCCGGACCGAGCACCGTGAACCAGGCCGCGTAGACGCCGTCGGCGGGGATCGCCGAGTACATCGGCGGTGCGATGTTCGCGGTGGGGAACCCGAGTCCACGACCGCGACCGTCGCCGTGCACGACGACGCCCTCGACGCGGTGCGGGCGACCCAACGCCTCGGCCGCCGCCGACACGTCCCCGGCGTCGACGCACGAGCGGATGTAGGTCGACGAGAACGTCACCGCGTGCTCCGCGAGCAGATTCACGCCGTCGACCGCGAATCCGAACCGCGCACCGGTCTCGCGCAGCAGATCGACGTTTCCGGCCGCCTTGCGTCCGAACGTGAAGTTCTCCCCCACGACGACCTCGGAGACGTGGAGACGCTCGACGAGGATCTCGTGCACGTACCGCTCGGGCGAGAGCTTCATGAACTCGGTCGTGAACGGCATGACGCAGAAGACGTCGATGCCCAACTCCTCGACCAACTCCGCACGCCGCGGCAACGTCGTCAACTGGGCCGGGTGACTTCCCGGCCGCACGACCTCCGCCGGATGCGGATCGAATGTCATCAGGACACTGGGGATTCCACGCACCCGCGCCGCGTCGACCGCACGGGAAATCAGTTGCGCGTGCCCACGATGCACGCCGTCGAAAACGCCGATCGTCAGGACGCAACGCCCCCAGTCCGCCGGCACATCGTCCAGACCTCGCCATCTCTGCACAGGTGGCAGCCTACGGCCACGGCACACACCGGTCACGTTCGGACCGACCCTGCGCCCCGAATCCGCTGATCATGTTGCGCAATCGCCGAACCGAACGGGAGGTGATGTGTGTCCCACGTGATGGTTGCCTAAGCTCGTATCCGTGGCCACGCAGAAATCAGACGTACCCGCACCGAGCGAGGTGACGCGCCCGGAGACCTTGTCGTCGGTGGCACAGGACTACCTCAAGGTCATCTGGACGGTCCAGGAATGGTCGCGGGAGCGGGTGTCGACCAAGCTGCTCTCGGAGCGCATCGGCGTATCCGCCTCCACGGTCTCCGAAGCGATCCGCAAGCTGTCCGATCAGGGACTCGTCGATCACGCCCGGTACGGCTCGATCGCCCTCACCGACGCCGGTCGCTCCGCGGCGGTGTCCATGGTGCGCCGGCACCGGCTGATCGAGACTTTCCTCGTCAACGAACTCGGCTACGGCTGGGACGAGGTCCACGACGAGGCCGAGGTTCTCGAGCATGCGGTGTCCGACCGCATGATCGACCGGATCGACGCCAAGCTCGGTTTCCCCGAACGTGATCCGCACGGCGACCCCATCCCGTCCGCGGACGGGTCGGTGCCCACTCCCCCCGCACGGCAGCTGAGCGACTACCAGGACGGCGAGTCCGGCCGGGTCGCCCGGATCTCCGACGCCGATCCGGCGATGCTCCGGTACTTCGACTCCGTCGGGATCGCCCTCGACACCGACATCACGGTCGTCGAGCGGCGCGACTTCGCGGGCACCGTCTCGATCCGGCTCGGCAGCGACGCGGGCACCGGGAACGTCGACCTCGGCAACCCTGCGGCACAGGCCATCTGGCTGGTCTAGGCTCGGCTCACGCATCCCGCGTCCGAGGCGGGCAGCCGTTCGAGACGAGGTCCGCGATGAGCACAACCGTCCGCCGTACCGCCCGTGTCGCCGCGTCGCTGTGCGCGGCCGCGACCGTCGTCCTGGCCGGCGCGGGCATCGCGTCGGCGGACGAGTGGCCCACGCCCCCGCCCTATCCCAGCCCGTTGGCGCCGTTCGACTACAACGGCTTCCTCACGCCCACGGACCTGGACTACTGGAACCCGTTCGTCAGCCAGAACCGGCTCACGTCGCCGTTCGGCACCAGCACCCGCATCGTGTGCACCGGCTTTCACGGCGTTCTGCTCGAGTGCTGGCAGGCCGACCGCGAGGGCAACCCGCACAAGCTCACCAAGCTGGCTCAGGACTACCCGGGGTCGTTGGGCGGCGGACTGCCCGGCGGCGGCCCCGGCCACTTCGTCTACCCGGGCTTCATCCCGGGTAGCTGACCACCGCTACCGCAGCGTCGCGGGGCGCACGACCATCACCGAACTGGCCCGCTTGCCGCGTTCCTGGATGAGCGCGATCGTGTGTCCACTCGGGTCGATGGCGGCGTAGATCTCCTTGCGGCCGATCGGCTCGAGCCAGCGTCCCTGGCTGATCGACTCGGCCTCCGCGTCACTGATCTGCCGGTGCGGGAACGCGGTCTGCGCGGCCTGGTCGATGTCGAGGCTGACTGCGGGATCCTCGGCCAACTGGTCCAGGGTGCGCGCGTGCTCGAGCGTGAACGGTCCGACCTTCGTGCGGCGCAGCGCGGTCAGGTGTCCCCCGACGCCCAGTGCCGCGCCCAGATCACGGGCGAGCGCCCGGATGTAGGTGCCCGACGAGCAGTCGACGTCGACGTCGAGGTCCACGAAACCCCCGGCCTCCGTCGCGACGTCCCGGCGCGCCAACACGTCGAAGCGCGACACCGTCACGGGACGCGCCGCGAGGGTGACCTCCTCGCCGGCCCGGATCAGGGCATGCGCGCGCTGTCCGTCCACTTTGATGGCGCTGACGCTCGCGGGCACCTGCTGGATGTCGCCCGTCAGTTTCGCGATCTCGGCGGCGATCTGCTCGTCGGTAACGGCGGACGCGTCGGCGGTCGTGAGCACCTCGCCCTCCGCGTCGTCGGTCGTCGTGGCCTGACCCAGCCGGATCGTCGCGCTGTACGACTTGGTGGTGAGGGCCAGCAGGCCGAGCAGCTTGGTCGCCCGCTCCACGCCGAGGATCAACACGCCGGTCGCCATCGGATCGAGGGTGCCCGCGTGCCCCACCTTGCGGGTGTTCAGCAGCTTCCGGCAACGCGAGACGACATCGTGGCTGGTCATCCCAGCTTCCTTGTCGACGATCAGCAGGCCGGCGCCGACGAGGCCGGAGGACGGTTTCTGAGACTTGGGCACGTGGTCCGATTCTGCCAGCCGTCGCCCGGTTCGCCGATTCGGCTCCCCCGTCAGCTCACCGCGATGGCGGTGACGATGAGTCCGTCGGAGACGATCCAGCGGCCGTCGAAATTCGCGAGCGGCGCACCGCCGTCCGTCGTGTCCCCCGGCACCAGGAGCCGCGAATGGAACGTCCCGGCGATCCCGTCGGAGGTCTCGGTGCCGGCCGTGAACGTGATGTGCGCGTCCTCGAACCCGAGCCACCGGCCGGTGAGCGGGAACCACGCCTTGTAGGTGGCCTCCTTGGCGCAGAACAGCAGCCGGTCCCAATGGACGGGCGCGGGGCCGACCGACGCCAGCCACTCACGCTCCTGGGGCAGGCTCACGGCGTCGAGGACGCCGTTCGGCAGCGGGCCGTTCGGTTCGGCATCGATGCCGACGCTGCGCACCTGCATCGCGTAGCCGAGGACCGCGGCGCGGTAGCCGTCGCAGTGCGTCAGACTCCCCACGACGCCGCGCGGCCACACCGGAGAACCCATGTCGCCGCGCAGGATCGGCGCCGGCTCCACTCCCAGGTCCGCCATCGCGAGGCGGGCGCAGTGCCGGGCTCCGATGAACTCGCGGCGCCGCTTCTCGACCGCCTTGGCGATCAGCGACTCCTCCTGCGGATGCGGCTGCAGTCCCGGCGGATCCTCGAAGAGTTCCGCGGACTTCACGCCGGTGGGCAGAATGCGCTCGATCAATCCAACTCCCCTGTCAGCGCTGTGCGCGCATGCGTTCGTACTCGGCCTCTTGCTCGGCGGTGATCCGGAAGTGGCCGCCGAACTTGTTGAGCGTGCCGGGCGCGTACTCAGGCACCGGCAGGATCTGACGCAGCAACTTGTCCGGCAGGCCGCGCCGCTGCCACTCGCGCGGGTAGCCGACCGAGACCTCCTCGAAGCGAACACCGTCGTAGTAGGTGGTGCGCGGGATGTGCAGGTGGCCGTAGACGCAGCACGCGGCGTTGTAGCGGGTGTGCCAGTCGGCCGTCGAGATCGTGCCGCACCACAGCGCGAACTCCGGGTAGTAGAGCACCTCGGTGGGCTGACGCACGAGCGGGAAGTGGTTGATCAGAATCGTCGGGATCGTGGCGTCCAACGCGTCGAGGCGCTTCCGCGTCTCCTCGAGTCGGGCGCGGCACCACGCGTCGCGGGTCGCGTACGGCTCGGACGAGAGCAGGAACTCGTCGGTCGCGACGACGTTCTTGTCGCGGGCGATCCGCAGTCCGTCGGCCTTGTCGGTGGCCCCGTCCGGCAGGAACGTGTAGTCGTACAGCAGGAACATCGGGACGATCGTCGCGGGACCGCCGTCGCCCTCCCACACCGGGTACGGGTCCTCGGGGGTGACGACACCGATCTCCCGGCACATGTCGACCAGATAGTCGTAGCGCGCCTTGCCGTGCATCTGCACGGGATCCTTCGCGGTGGTCCACAACTCGTGGTTGCCGGGCACCCAGATCACCTTCGCGAAGCGACTCTTCAGCAACGTCAGCGCCCAGCGGATGTCGTCGGTCTTCTCCGACACGTCGCCCGCGACGATCAGCCAGTCGTCCGGCGAATCCGGGAAGATCTCCTCGGTGATCGGCCGGTTGCCCCGGTGCCCGACGTGCGTGTCGCTCACCGCCATCAGTTTGCCTGCCACACCACTACCCTTTCGCCTCCTGCAGTTGGCGGTCGGAACCGCCGACGGCCCAACGACCCGACGCGGCACGCCACAACACCGTCAGCATCCGCAACACCATGAACACGGTAAGCCCCAGCCAGATTCCGGCCAGCCCCCAATCCCACACCAGCGACGACCAGATGAGCGGCAGAAAGCCGACCAGCGCGCACGCCAGTGTGGCCGTCCGCAGGAACGCCGCATCTCCGGCGCCGAGGAGGACGCCGTCGAGCGCGAAGACGACACCGGCGACCGGCATGATCCCGACGAAGAACCACCACGCGACGGAGGTCTGGCCGAGCACGTCGGGATCGTCGGTGAAGAACGTCGGGATCAGCGAGGCCCCGGCCGCGAAAACCAGCGCCAGGACGATGGCGAACACCGCCGACCACCGCGTCACCCGCCACGCCAGACGGTTAGCGCCGCGCACGTCGCTGCGCCCCAGCGCGGCGCCGACGAGGGTCTGCGCGGCGATCGCGAGCGAATCGAGGGTCAGTGCCACGAAGTTCCACAGCTGGAGCACCACCTGGTGCGCCGCGACGGACGCCGCCCCGAAGCGGGACGCGACGGCCGCAGCGGACAGGAAGCATGCCTGGAACGCGAGGCTCCGCAGGATCAGGTCGCGGCCGAGCACCATCTGCGCCCGCATGACCGTCCAGCTCGGACGCAACGGCACCCGGGCGCGCAGCAGCGCGACGCCGAACAATGCGGCCGACGTCGCCTGTCCGGCCACGTTGGCGACCGCCGAGCCCTCCAGTTCCCAGCGCGGCGCACCCGCCACCCCGTGGACGAGCAGCACGCACAGGACCGCGGAGACCGCCTGCCCCACCAGGACGAAGCGCAGCGGCCGCATCGTGTTCTGCACGCCGCGCATCCAGCCGTTGCCGGCCATCGCGACGAGGATCAGCGGCGCACCGAACACGGCGATCCGCAGCCACCGCTCCGCCGAAGCGGCGATGTCGCCGGACCCGGCGATCAGCGCCGTGACCGGACCCGCGAGGACCTGCACCGCGGCGACCACTACCGCACCGATCCCGAGCGCGAGCCACGTCGCCTGCACCCCCTCGCGGACCGCGTCACGTTCGCGGCCGGCACCGTGCAGGCGGGACGCCCGCGCGGTGGTGCCGTACGAGAGGAAGGTCAGCTGGGTGCTGACCTGGGCGAGGATGAGACCGCCGACCGCGAGGCCGGCGAGAGCGAGCGCACCGAGACGCCCCACGACGGCGATGTCGAGGAGCAGGTACAGCGGTTCTGCCGCCAGGACGCCCAGAGCGGGCACGGCGAGCCCGAGGATCCTGCGCGGGCCGGCTTCCGTCGGCTCGCGCTCCTGCGGGGTGTGCTCGGCGGTCCCGGTCAAGTCAGTCGAGGGTCTCGCGCAGTGCGGCGATCGCGGACTCGACGGCACCGGTCGCGGTGTAGCCGGCAGCGAATCGGTGGCCGCCCCCGCCGAGACGTTCGGCCACCGCCGACACGTCCACGGATTCCTTCGAGCGCAGCGACACCGACCACGAGCCCGGAGTGGACTCCTTGAACACCGCGGCCACCTCGGCCTCGGCGGTGGTACGCACGATGTCGATCACGCTCTCGACCTCCTCTGAGCCGAGACCGGCCGAGTCGGTGCAGCGGATGACGGCATGGACCAGACCGCGTCCGGCCGCGGCGTCCGGCACCAACACGGCCGACGAGAGCACCGTGCCCAGCATCGGCAGCCAGCCGAACGGGTGGGTGTCGAGCAGACGGCGCGCGATGCCCGCCCCGTCGATGCCGGTGGCGAGCAGACGCTCGGCGAGCGCATGCGTGCCCGGTTGGACCCACCGGAAGGACCCGGTATCGGTGACGAGACCCGCGTACAGGCAGTGCGCGAGATCGGCGTCGATCTCGACACCCCACAGGTCGAACAGGCGGGCCAGCACGGCGGTCGTGGCCTCGGCGGAATCGTCGATCAGGTCGAACGTCCCGTAGCGGGTGTTGGACCGGTGATGGTCGATCACGAGCGAGCGTCGCGCTCCCCCGAGCCGGGAGGCGAGCGCGCCGAGACGCCCCGCGCTGCCGCAGTCGACCGTGACGAGCAGGTCGACGGACTCGGCGACCGCGTCGGCAGGGACGATCAGGTGCGTGCCGGGCAGACCCGACATCGACACCGGCAGCCGATCCGGCGAGGCGAACGACACCTGCACCGGAATTCCCTTGCGCTCGAGCACAATTCCGAGCGCAAGCCCGCTACCGATGGTGTCGGCATCGGGCTGGACGTGACACAGGACGGTCACCGACGTCGCACCCGCCAGCACCTCGATCACGTCCTGCAACTGCAGGGGCTGTGACGCGAGGGCCGGGGGCATGGTTTCCGGGCGGTGAGTCATGACGGCCTCGGGTCAGGCGTCCTCGTCGGAGACATCGTCCGCGGCGTCGCGCGCCTCCTTGTACGGGTCGGCGTCGCCGGCCGGCTTCGCGTTCTCCCGTGCACGGGCCACCGCGTCGTCCGCGGCGCGCGCCCGGGCGAGCAGTTCTTCCATGTGCCGCGCGGTGTCGGGCACCGTGTCGGCGACGAACGTCAGGGTGGGCGTGAACCGCACTCCGGTTCCCGCGCCGACCTTGGACCGCAGAACGCCCTTGGCCTTCTCGAGGCCCGCAGCGGCACTGGCCACGTCCGGTTCGGTGTCGATGTTCTCGCCCATGACGGTGTAGTACACCGTGGCGTCGTGCAGGTCGGCCGTCACCTTTGCGTCGGTGATGGTCACGAAGGCAAGACGCGGGTCCTTGATCTCGTGGTCGATCGCCGTCGCGACGATCGTGCTGATGCGCTTCGCGAGCCTGCGCGCGCGTGCAGGATCTGCCATGGCAATCAGTCTCCTCTCCCGGATTTCTCCAGCTGTCTCCAGCGTCTGCCCGCGCTAGCTGGTGCTAGTCGTTGGGGCCGAAAATTCTTCGTCGAACCGCAAGTAGTTGCAGCTCAGGTCGTCCGGCGACGTGCCGCTCGCACTGATCGAGCACCTCGTGGACGTGTCCCACCCCTGAACTTGCCACCGCGACGCCGAGTAGCGCCCGTCGGTAGCGGTCGTGCTCACCTGTCTCCGCGGCGGACACCCCGTATCGTCGCAGTTCGGTCAGGATCGGCCGCACCAGCGACCGCTTCTCCTTCAATGACCGCACATCGCCGAACAGAATGTCCATCTCGAGCGCGCCGAGAAACACCAGTCCTCCCTCCGGTGTGAGACTTGTCGACCCCGGCACAGCCGGAGCGTCCCTCCCCGGTGGCACGAGGCCACCGGGGAGGGACACGTTCGGTACGACTAGTCCCGCGGCTTCTCGCGAAGCTCGTAGGCCTCGATCACGTCGCCGACCTTGATGTCGGAGTACGTGACGGTCAGACCACACTCGTAGCCTTCGCGGACCTCGGTCGCGTCATCCTTCTCCCGCTTGAGCGAGGAGATGGTGACGGTCTCGGCGACAACCTTGTTGTCGCGCAGCAGGCGTGCCTTCGCGTTGCGACGCATGATGCCCGAGGTGACGAGGCAGCCGGCGATGTTTCCGACCTTCGACGAACGGAACATCGCGCGGATCTCGGCCTTGCCGAGCTCCACCTCTTCGTAGACCGGCTTGAGCATGCCCTTGAGGGCCTTCTCGACCTCGTCGATGGCCTGGTAGATCACCGAGTAGTACCGGATGTCGACACCCTCGCGGTTCGCCAGCTCTGTCGCCTTGCCTTCGGCACGGACGTTGAAGCCGATGATGATCGCGTTGGACGCGGACGCCAGGTTGACGTTGGTCTCGGTGATGCCACCGACACCGCGGTCGATCACACGCAGCTGCACCTCGTCGTCGATCTCGATCCCCATGAGGGCCTCTTCCAGCGCCTCGACGGTGCCGGAGTTGTCGCCCTTGAGGATGAGGTTGAGCTCGTTGTGCTCCTTGAGCGCGGCATCCAGATCTTCCAGGCTGATGCGCTTGCGGCTGCGGGCAGCGAGCGCGTTGCGCTTGCGTGCATTACGCCGGTCCGCGATCTGGCGGGCGATCCGGTCCTCGTCGACCACGAGCAGGTTGTCGCCTGCACCGGGGACCGACGTGAAGCCGACGACCTGGACGGGACGCGAAGGCAGAGCCTCCTCGACATCGTCACCGTGCTCGTCGATCATGCGACGGACGCGGCCATAGGCATCGCCCGCGACGATCGAGTCGCCGACCCGCAGCGTGCCGCGCTGGATGAGCACGGTCGCGACGGGACCACGGCCACGGTCGAGGTGAGCCTCGATCGCGACACCCTGGGCGTCCATGTCCGGGTTGGCGCGCAGATCCAGGGAGGCATCCGCGGTCAACAGCACCGCTTCCAGGAGGGCATCGATGTTGGTGCCCTGCTTGGCGGAGATGTCGACGAACATGGTGTCGCCGCCGTACTCCTCGGTGACCAGGCCGTACTCGGTCAGCTGCTGACGGATCTTGTCCGGGTTCGCGCCTTCCTTGTCGATCTTGTTCACCGCGACCACGATCGGCACGTCGGCCGCCTGGGCGTGGTTGATCGCTTCCACCGTCTGCGGCATGACGCCGTCGTCGGCTGCGACCACGAGGATCGCGAGGTCGGTGGCCTTGGCACCACGAGCACGCATGGCCGTGAAGGCCTCGTGACCCGGGGTATCGATGAACGTCACCAGACGCTCGTTGCCGTCCAGCTCGGTCAGCACCTGGTAGGCGCCGATGTGCTGGGTGATGCCGCCGGCCTCGCCCTCGCGGACGTTTGCCTTGCGGATCGTGTCGAGCAGGCGGGTCTTGCCGTGGTCGACGTGACCCATGACGGTGACCACCGGCGGACGCGACGCGAGATCGTCCTCGTCGCCCGCGTCCTCGCCGTAGGTGAGGTCGAACGACTCGAGCAGCTCGCGGTCCTCGTCCTCCGGGCTGACGACCTGGACGACGTAGTTCATCTCGCCGCCGAGCAGCTCCAGGGTCTCGTCGTTCACCGACTGAGTGGCCGTGACCATCTCACCGAGGTTGAACAACGCCTGGACCAATGCTGCGGGGTTCGCGTCGATCTTGTCTGCAAAGTCCGACAGCGACGCGCCACGGGCGAGACGGATGGTCTCGCCGTTGCCGCGGGGCAACCGCACGCCACCGACGGCGGGCGCCTGCATGCTCTCGTACTCGGCGCGCTTCGCCCGCTTCGACTTGCGACCACGTCGCGGAGCACCACCGGGGCGACCGAACGCACCCGCGGCACCGCCGCGACCGCCCGGACGTCCACCGCCGCCACCGGGGCGACCGCGGAAGCCACCGGGAGCGCCTGCACCTGCGCCTGCACCCGCACCGGCACCTGCACCGGGAGCGCCGCCGCCACCACGGTATCCACCGCCGCCGCCACCGGGACGACCACCGGGAGCACCGGGACGACCGCCACCGGGACGACCGGCACCGGGTGCCGGACGCGCCGCACGCTGCGGCATCGCACCCGGGTTCGGGCGCGGAGGCATCGATCCGGGGCTAGGACGGGGACCGCCCTGGCCGGGAGCCGGACGCGGACCACCGGGGCCGGCGGCCGGACGCGGAGCACCGGGCACGCCGGGACGCGGCGCACCACCCTGCGGGCCGGGGCGCGGACCGCCCGGACGCGGAGCGCCGGGAGCCGGACGCGGCGCGGGGCGCTCGGCCGGAGCCGACGAGTACGGGTTGTTGCCGACGCGCGGCGGCTTGGGGCCGGGGCGCGGACCGCCGGGCTTGGGACCCGCCGGGGCGGCCGACGCAGCCGGAGCTGCGGGGGCCTGGGCGGCCGGAGCTGCAGGCGCCGGAGCAGCCGGAGCTGCCGGGGCCGGCTTCGGCGCCGGACCCGGACGCGGTCCGGGGGTCTGGGCTGCCGGAGCGCTCGGTGCTGCGGGGGCCGCCGGAGCCGCGGGCTCTGCGGGGGCTGCCGGAGCCGCCGGTGCGGGCTTGGGGCCGGGGCGCGGGGCGCCCGGCTTGGGTGCGGAAGCACCGGGAACACCGGGCTTCGCCGACGGACGCGACGCATCGCCGCCCTCCGGCTTCGCATTCGCCGACGGGAAGGACTCCCGCAGACGACGCGCGACCGGGGCTTCGACGGTCGAGGACGCCGACTTCACGAACTCGCCCTGCTCCTTGAGCCGTGCGAGTAGTTCCTTACTTGTGACACCGAGTTCTTTAGCCAACTCGTGCACGCGGGCCTTGCCTGCCACTGCTCTCCTCTACTGAGAGGTCGAGCGAGCGACTGGTGCCCGCACGACCTCGGTTATCTCCGAAGGACGTTCATCGCTGGTGCTTCACGGTGTGCTCATGAGTGCTTGTGCCTGTTCTCTGAGGTACTGCTCGACGTTCTCGAGTGGTTGTGCAACTCGAGGGGGCTCGAGTGGTACTGCGTCCCGCGTATTCACTGTCGTGCTCGCACAGGTTCGGATGGTCCGCCTACGACGACTCGGAATTCTCGACCAAGCGGTCGAGCTCCGAGGAGTCCAGACTTCCGGACACCCGCAGTGCTCTGCCGAATGCTCGGCGCCGCCCTGCTTCGCTCAGACACTTCGGATCGCGATGCAACCATGCACCTCGCCCCGGGAGCCTTCGCTTCGGATCGGGAGTGAGGACGAATCCGCCGGATTCGGCCTCTCGCGCCACGACCCTGAGCAAGTCGGTGGCCAGCCCTTTCTGTCTGCACCCGACGCAAGTTCGCTCCGGAATCCCGGCTCGGACACGCGTCGATACAGCCAGTTCACGCTGAACCATCGACCACTCTACCGCTGTATACCCGCGAACTCCGCATTCTGTTCCTAAGCACCTGTCGTTTCGCGACCGATCTGTGACTCGGGGTCGGTCGCTGCATCGCTGCGGATGTCGATGCGCCATCCGGTCAATCGCGCAGCCAGACGTGCATTTTGCCCCTCCTTGCCGATGGCCAGCGACAACTGGAAATCGGGGACGACCACCCGCGCGGCCCGCGCCTCGGGGTCGACAACAGTGACGGACACCACTTTCGAGGGCGACAGCGCGTTGCCCACGAACTTCGCCGGGTCGTCGTCGTAGTCGATGATGTCGATCTTCTCGCCGGCGAGTTCGCTCATCACGTTCCGGACGCGCTGCCCCATCGGACCGATGCACGCCCCCTTGGCGTTCAGACCGGGAACCCGCGAATGGACCGCGATCTTCGAGCGGTGGCCGGACTCACGGGCGACCGCGACGATGTCGACGGAACCGTCGGCGATCTCGGGGACCTCGAGGGCGAACAGCTTGCGCACCAGGTTCGGATGCGTGCGCGACAACGTGATCTGCGGTCCACGCTGGCCACGCGAGACCCCGACGACGTAGCACTTGATCCGGTCACCGTGCTCGTAGGTCTCCCCCGGCACCTGCTCGGCCGGCGGAATGAGGCCCTCGGCACCGTTGGCCTCGCTGCCGATCCGGACCACGACCATGCCACGCGCGTTGGCGCGATTGTCGCGCTGGATGACGCCGCCGACGATCTCGCCCTCGTGCGTCGCGAACTCGCCGAAGCTGCGCTCGTGCTCCGCGTCGCGCAGGCGCTGCAGGATCACCTGGCGCGCGGTGGTCGCCGCGATCCGCCCGAATCCCTCCGGGGTGTCGTCCCACTCCTCGCCCACCTGGTTGCCGTCGGCATCGACGTCGCGGGCCATGACCCGGACGACACCGGACTTGGTGTCCACGTCGATGCGGGCGTGGGGCTGATGCCCCTCGGTGTGGCGGTACGCCGTCAGCAGGGCCGTCTCGATCGCGGCGATGATGGTGCCCGCGGAGATTCCCTTCTCGGCCTCGATTGCGCGCAGCGCTGCGATGTCGATATTCACTTGTCCGACCCTTCTTCGTTCTCTTCGTTCGACGCTTCCACGTCCGCAGGCGCTACCCGGCCCTCGGGAATTCCTCCCGCAAGCTCGAGCTCCTTCGCGTCCGGACGCGAGAACTCCACCTGCACTACAGCTTTCCGGACATCTTCGAGTTCCACCCGGCGCACGACCGGACCACCCTTGGCCTTGACGACGATGTCGACGCCGCCGCCGGAGAGCCGTCCGACCCGGCCGGTCACCGACTCCTCCGGGAGTTCGACGAGAACCTTGCGCCCCTGAGCGCGGCGCCAGTGCCGCTCCTCGGTGAGCGGCCGGTCGATTCCCGGCGACGTCACCTCGAGGGTGTACGGCGACTCCCCGAAATCCGACACGGCGTCGAAGGCGTCGGAGATGACATGACTGAGGCGGGCGACCTCGTCGAGTTCGAGCCCCGCATCGCTGTCGACCATCACGCGCACCGCGCTGTGGCGACCTGCGAGCGTGATGGTTACATCCTCGAGGTCGTAGCCCTCACGCGCGATGGGATCGGCGAGAAGCTCGATCACCCTCTCCCTCGACGGCACCGGCATCTGGGACGCTCCTCGCTTCAGTTGTGGTCATCGCTGACGTGCGGCGATAGCGTCGATTGTCGACTTCGACGAAGCACGACAAGACACACCACCGGTTGGACTGTGGAGTCTCAAGGGTATCGCGCCGCGGGACTGGTCGTGACCGCCCCGGCGCGCCCACCCGCCGCCTGCGCCCCGCGACCTGCTCGGTACCGCCGATCGAGTGTCGGGCTGGCACGATGATCATGTGCGAACGACCTTCCTCACCACCCCGGTGTCACGACGCGCCGCATTGCGTGCCGCAGGCGGCGCCGTGCTGGGTACCACCGCGCTCACGCTTGTCACCGGCTGCTCGGATTCCGGCGACGCCGTCACCCCGGCGGAGGTGGACGCGCTCACCGAGCAGGCGCGGTCCGCGCGCCGCGACGCCGCGAACGCGACGGCCACGATCGCCGCCCGCCCCGATCTCGCGGCAGCGCTCGGCGTCATCGCGGCGGAACGGACAGCGCACGGGGACGCACTGGACGAGGAGATCGCGCGGGCCGCGAGCACGCCGTCATCGACGACCGCGACGACGCCGGCGGCCGCGCCGGTCGACATCGATCAGTTGAGGGCCGACCTGGCGTCGGCGCAGCGCGACGCCGGCACGCTCGCCCGGACCCAGACCGGGTATCGCGCGGGCCTCCTCGGTTCGATCAGCGCGTCGTGCGCCGCGCAGCAGGTGGTGTTGCTGCCATGAGTTCCACCAGTCCCGGGCCCGAACAGCAGGCCCTGATCGACGCACTGCAGGCCGAGTACGCGGCCGTGTTCGCGTACGGCATCGTCGCCGCCTTCTCAAACACCAACCGCACCGACCTCGTCGCGGCGAACACCGCCGCCCACCGCGCCCGTCGCGACGCGACCCTCGATGCCCTGGCGGCTGCCGACGTCGACGCGCCCGAACCCGAGGCCGGATACACGATCCCGTTCGCGGTGACCGATCCGATCTCCGCCGCCCAACTCGCGGCCCAGGTCGAGGCCGACACCGCCGCGGCGTGGCTGTCGGTGATCGAACGCAGCCAGTCCGAGCACACCCGCGAGGTGGGCGTCACCGCACTCACCGAGACGGCCGTCCGCGCGGGCAACTGGCGCGCGATCCTCGGGATGAACCCCGCGACGACGGCGTTCCCGGGTCGGCCCTGAGTTCTCCACTGAGCGGGAAAGCCTCTCGCGAATCGCCTTGCAGGACCTAGGTTCTGTGACACAGATCGCAACCGAGAGGATTTCCCGTGACGGAACGCTCCATCGAACAGCGCCTCGACGACCTCGAGCGAATCGAGGCCATCAAGGCACTCAAGCACCGCTACCTGCGCGCGTGCGACGCCAAGGACGCCGACACCTTCCGCGCCTGCTTCATCGACCGCGGCGCCCAGATCGACTACGGCCCGCTCGGCAAGTTCGACGACGCCGACCCCATCGCCGAGGTCTTCCGCACCATCGCACTGCAGAAGGTCGACGGCAAGAACGTCATCCTCGACATGCACCACGCCTTCCACCCGGACATCACCCTGCGCGGCGACGACCTGGCGGACGGCAAGTGGACTCTCGCCTTCCGCCAGGTCAACCTCATCGACAACACCGAGACCGTTCGCTCCATCGAATACGTCGACGAGTACGTGATCGAGAACGGTGAATGGAAGATGTCGAAGTGTCAGTCGATCACGCTGTGGTCGATGACCCGGCCGCTCGCCGAGGGCACCGTCGTCACCGAAGGCTGATCGGCGCCTTCCGACTTCGCGGCTCGCCGCGGTGGCATCAGTGCTGCCGCGGCGACCGCCACCGCCACGAACCCCGCCCCCACGTACAGCGCCGGCGCCAGCGCGTCCGTGTACCCGGTCGGCGTGAGACTGCCGCCCGCACCGAGGAACACCGCGGTCAGGATCGCGATACCGAGCGCGACACCGATCTCGCGCAGGGTCGAGTTGATCGAACTGGCCGTCGCCTGATCGGCCTCCTTCATGTCGGCGAGTACCGCCGTCGCATTGGGCGCGAACGTCAATCCCATTCCGACACCGGCCATCACGAACGCCGGAACGAGACTCGAGTACGCCACCCCCGGCTCGATCAGCCCCGCCATCCACACCAGCGAGAGCCCCTGGAGAACCAGACCGGTCACCAGCAGTGCCCGCAGCCCGACGCGCGGCGCCAACAGGCCCGCTATCGGCGCGACGACCATCGGGGCCGCGGTCCACGGCAGCGTCCGCAGCCCCGCCGCGAACGGGCTGTACCCGGACACGATCTGCAGGTACTGCGACAGCAGGAACACCGCGCCCATCATGCCGAGCGTGAACGTCAACGCGATGACGTTCGCGATCGAGAATTGCCGTGACCGGAACAGCCGCAGCGGCATCACCGGGAACTCGGCCCGCGATTCCCGCACCAGGAACGCCGCGAGTAGCAGCGCAGCGGCGCCGAGCGTGCCGAGAACCGACACGCTGGTCCAGCCGTCGTCGTTGCCGTGCACGATGCCCCACACGCCGAGGAACACGGCACCACCGGCGAAGAGCACGCCCATCGGATCGAGCGGTTGGCGCCGGCCCGTCGATTCCCGCAGCGCGTAGAGCACCAGCGGCACCGCGAGTGCCGCGACCGGAACGTTGAGCCAGAAGACGGCCTGCCACGAGACGCCGTCGACTACCGCGCCGCCCACGACGGGACCGAGCGCGACACCGAGCCCGGACACACCGCCCCAGACGCCGATCGCCAGCGCACGCTTCGCCAGCGGTACGGCGCCCGCGAGCAGGGTCAACGAGAGCGGCATGATCGCCGCGGCGCCGACGCCCTGGATCGCCCGGGCCGCGATGAGCATGCCCGCCGTGGTCGACAACGCGGAGGCGATCGAGGCGGCCGTGAACACCGCTATGCCCCAGAGGAACACGCGACGACGTCCGAGTCGGTCACCGAGCGTGGAGAGGGAGAGCATGAGCGTTGCGAAGGCCAGGGTGTAGGCGTTCATGAACCACTGCAACTGGCCGACCGTGGCGTCGAGATCCGCCCGGATGACCGGCAGCGCGCTCGTCATCACGAGGTTGTCGAGCGTCGCCATGAACATGGGGATCGAGGCTGCCACGATGGCCAGCCACACGGGAACCGAACGCCCGGGCGGCGGCGCACCGGCCGATTCGGAGGACTGTGGATCGAGTTGATCGGAGAGCGTCGTCATGTCGGCTCCTGAGGCCTGAGGACGGAAACTGCCGGAAACGGTCGGGATCTGTCGGGAACTACCCGTTTGTAAGCATCGAATGATTACTTATCTCGCTCGACGCTAGTTATCGAGTGATAACCTGTCAACATGGCGACGGCGGAAAAAGCGGAGAAGCAGACCCGGATGAGCGCCGAGGCGCGGCGTGAGCTGGTGCTCGCGGCCGCGACCCGCGCGTTCGCCCGCGGCGGGTTCCACGGCACCAGCACCGACGCCGTAGCAAGGGAAGCCGGGGTGTCCCAGCCGTACGTGGTCCGCATGTTCGGGACCAAGGCCAACCTCTTCCGCGAGGTGTTCGCCCACGCCATCGGCCGGATCATGGATGCCTTCGACCCCGCCCTCGACCGCGTCGCCGAGGACCCCGAGAACGAGGAACTGTGGGCCCGGATGGGCGCCACCTACACCGAACTACTGGCCGACCGGGACCTGCTGCTCGTGATGATGCACGGCTTCGCGGCCGGTTCGACGCCCGAGATCGGTGCGCAGGCCCGGGACTGGATGGCGAAGATCTACACGCAGATCCGCACCCGCACCGGGTGCACGCCCGAACACGCGCGCACCTTCATCGCGAACGGCATGCTGCTCAACACCCTGGTCGCGATGGAGGCACCGCAGCACGCCGACCGAGATCCGGCCCTCGCCGAACTCTCGGTGTGCGCGTTCGGCAACAGCCTCGCCGCGGCGGTCGGCGACGGCGACTGACACCGAATCCGGATTGCCCGAATCAGGGGTTGCCGGTAGGGGATTCGTCACGGATGAGGGTCCCCCGGGGCGATCCCCTATCGATCCCCCCAATTGCCCCCTAACCTGTCGATGATCCCTCGCGGCGACGCCCCACGCACGGTGGAATGACAACCGACACCACACGGTGTCGACCCTTGGATCGAGCGACACCTAGGAGCCACGATGTCCATTTCCGCGATCTTCAACGCCCTGCTCTCCGCAATGTTCGGCGCCAACCTCGGATTCGGCTCGGAAGGAGGCGACGGCAGTGCCGCCGGCTCCACCGGTGGCGCGAACGGTGGCGGTCAGGGCGGTGGCGGGTTCAACTTCGGATCCTGATCTCCGACACACGAGCGCTGGCGGACACCGAGACGGTGTCCGCCAGCGCTTTTCGTTGTGCCCGGCGACGCTCAGATCAGGAACTCGGCCGCCCGCTCGGCGAGGTCGAGAACCGGCTGCGGCACGATCCCCAGCACCACGGTGACCACTGCCGCGACGACGACCGCGCCCACCGTCGGCGCACTGGGCACCACGACCGGGCGCGCATCCTCGGGCGGATCCGCGAAGAACATCAACACGACGACACGCACGTAGAACACCGCGGCGATGGCGCTGCTGACCACGCCGACGATCACCAGCGGCACCGCTCCGCCGGACGCGGCGGCCTGGAACACCGCGAACTTGCTGACGAACCCACTGGTGAGGGGGATGCCGGCGAACGACAGCAGCAGCAGCGCGAACGTCGCGCAGAGAAGGGGCGAGGTCCGGCCCAGGCCCGCCCACCGCGACAGGTCGGTCACTTCGGCCCCGGACCGGTCCCGCACCAGGCTCACGACCGCGAACCCGCCGAGCGTGCTGAAGCCGTACGCCAGCAGGTAGAACAGCGTCGCGGAGATGCCCGCGTCGTTGCCGGCGATCACGCCGGTGAGGATGAACCCGGCGTGCGCCACCGACGAGTACGCCAGCATCCGTTTGACGTCGGACTGCGTGATCGCGAGGAGCGCGCCGCCCAGCATGGTGAGGATCGCGACCGTCCACAGCACGGGGCGCCAGTCCACGGCCAGGCCGGGCACCGCGACGTAGAAGACGCGCAGCGTCGCGCCGAACGCCGCGATCTTGGTGGCCGACGCCATGAACGCCGTGATCGGCGTCGGCGCGCCCTGGTAGACGTCGGGGATCCACGAATGGAACGGCACCGCGCCGACCTTGAACAGCAGGCCCACCGAGAGCATCGCCAGGCCCATCTGGGCGAGAATCACGTCGCCCACCTGCTCGTCGACGGCGCGGCCGATGCCCGGCAGGTCCACGGTTCCGGCGTAGCCGTACAGCAACGCCGTCCCGAACAGGAAGAACGCCGACGAGAACGCGCCCAGCAGGAAGTACTTGAGCGCCGCTTCCTGCGAGAGCAGCCGTCGGCGCCGGGCCAGCCCGCACAGCAGGTACAGCGGCAGCGAGAGCACCTCGAGCGCGACGAACATCGTCAGCAGGTCGTCGGCCGCGGGGAACAGCAGCATGCCGCCGATCGCGAACAGTGCCAACGGGAAGACCTCGGTCTGCGTGACCCCGGCCCGGGCAGCCTCCCGCTCGGCGTCGCTGCCCGGCACCGCCGACGCGCGCGGGGTGAACGCGTCCACGCCTCGCGCCACTGCCGAGACGGCCTCGGCCGGGGCGGCGGCCGCGGCGCGGTCGAGGCCGCGATCGGCGATCAGCAGCACCGCCAGGAGCGAAACGCACAGGATGGTGCCCTGCAGGAACAGCGTCGGACCGTCGATCGCGACCGATCCGACCGCGGCCGATTGCCTCGTGCCCGCGAGCGCGATCACCGCGACGCCCGCCGAACCCAATGCGCCGAAGGTGAGCACCAGGTGAGCGGCGTAGCGCGTGCGGCGCGGCCAGAACGCCTCGACCAGCACGCCGGCGACCGCAGCGCCGAACACGATCAGCATCGGCGACAGCAGGCTGTACTCGATGTTGGGCGCCGGTAACACCGTGGGATTCATCGGGGTTCACCTCCGTCCTGCTCGGCGACGACGGGCGCCGGGTCCTGGCGGTCGATCGTGGTCAGCGTGCTGGTGACCGCCGGGGTGACGACGTCGAGGATCGGCTTCGGGTAGACCCCGAGGACCAGGAGCAGCGCTATCAGCGGTGCCACGACCGCGATTTCGCGGCGTCGCAGGTCCCGGATGCGGTCGTTGCCGGACGTGACGGGTCCCGCCATCATCCGCTGGTAGAGCCACAGGATGTACAGCGCCGCGAGCACGAGCGCGATGGTCGCGACGACGGCGGCCGCCGGGTACCGCGTGTAAGTACCGATCAGGACGAGGAACTCGCTGACGAACGGCGCGAGGCCCGGCAGCGACAGCGTCGCGAGCCCCGCGATCAGGAACGTGCCGGCCAGCAGCGGCGCGACCTTCTGCACGCCGCCGTAGTCGGCGATGACCCGCGTCCCGCGGCGCGACACGAGGAATCCGGCAACCAGCATGAGTGCGGCAGTGGAGAAGCCGTGGTTGACCATGTAGAGCGTCGAACCGCTCTGCCCCTGGCTGGTCATCGCGAACACCCCGAGCACGATGAACCCGAAGTGGGAGATGGAGGTGTACGCGATCAACCGCATCACGTCGGTCTGCCCGATCGCGAGCAGCGCACCGTAGACGATGCTGATCACCGCGAGGGTCACGACCAGCGGCGCGAAGTACTGTGCGGCGTCGGGGAAGAGCTGCAGGCAGTACCGCAGCATCGCGAACGTGCCGACCTTGTCGACGACGGCCATCATCAGCACGCCGGTCACCGGGGTCGACTGCACCGCGGCGTCCGGCAGCCAGCTGTGCAGTGGCCACAGTGGCGCCTTGACGGCGAATGCGAACATGAAGCCGAGGAACAGCGCGTTGGCGACGGGGGAACTGATCGCGAGCTCGCCGGACGACACGGCGTCGACGATCGCCCGGAAGTCGAAGGTGCCCGACGCGAACGGGCTGTCCGCCCCGGCCGTCACGACGTACAGACCGATCACGGCGGCGAGCATGATCAGCCCGCCGAAGAGGTTGTACAGCAGGAACTTCACCGCGGCCCGCGATCGGCCCGGACCCGGCTGCCCGTATCCGCCGATGAGGAAGTACATCGGGATCAGCATCGCCTCGAAGAGCACGTAGAACAGCAGGATGTCGAGGGCCAGGAACGACATCAGCACCATCGACTCGACCACCAGGATGAGCGCGACGTACGCGTGCGTCCCGCGCGGCCTGGCGTCGTCGGCGGGCACGTCGCGCCAGCCGGCCAGGAGCAGCAGCGGCACCAGGACCGCGGTGAGCAGCACCAGCGCGAGCGCGATGCCATCAAGTCCCAGCTCGTAGCGGGTCCCGAACGCCGGTATCCACGAATGGGATTCGACGAACTGGTACTGCTCACCGGCAGGATCGAACCGCACCGCGAGCACGACGGCGATCGCGAGCGTCGCGAATCCCACCACGAGCGCGAGCCACCGGGCCGCCGACCGCTGCCGCGCGGGCAGCGCACCGGCCACCACCGCTCCCACGAGCGGCAACAGCCACAGCGTCGTCAGCCAGGGAAAGCCGTCCATCACACCCTCCCCACCAGTGCCGCCGCGACCACGAAGACCGCTCCGACGAACATGTACAACGCGTACGACCGGACGAACCCGGTCTGCAGTCGGCGCAGCGCGACCGACAGCAGCCCGAGCACCGCGCCGATACCGCTGGTGGCGCCGTCGATCCCCTTGTCCTCGACCACTGTCAGTGTCTTCACCACGCGCTGACCGGGCCGCATGAACACGGCCTCGTCGACATCGTCGCCGTACAGGTCGCGCCGAGCGGCGACGGTCAGAGCCGACACCTGCGCGGGCGCCACGACCGGCACCGGCCGGGTTCCGAACTGCCGGTAAGCGATTCCGACGCCGACGAGCACGACGGCCAGCGTGACGGCGGTGACCACCCACACCGGGACCGCGAGTTCGCCGTGTTCGGCTGCGCCGCCGAACTCGGTCCAGACCGGTTCGAGCCAGTGCTCGAGTGTGCCGCCGATCGCGAGCAGGCCACCAGCGGCGACGGATCCGACGGCCAGCACGATCATCGGGGCGGTCATGACACCCGGCGACTCGTGCGGGTGGGTGACTGCGCCTTCTGGTCGCTCCGCAGGCTCCGCTCCCGCGGGGCCCCATCGGCGCTCACCGAAGAACGTCATCAGCATCACGCGGGTCATGTAGAACGCCGTGAGCCCCGCGCCGAGCAGGGCGACCGTGCCGAGCGCCGCCCCACCGGCGCCCCCGGACCCGAACGCGGCCTCGATGATCTTGTCCTTGGAGAAGAACCCCGAGAACGGCGGAATCCCGATGATCGCGAGGTAGCCGAGTCCGAAGGTTGCGAAAGTGATCGGCATGAACGTCCGGAGGCCGCCGTAGCGGCGCATGTCGGTCTCGTCGTTCATGCCGTGCATCACGGATCCGGCGCCGAGGAACAGGCCCGCCTTGAAGAACCCGTGCGCGAGCAGCAACATGATCGCGAACGCGTACCCGGCGGGACCGAGTCCGGCGGCCATCACCATGTAGCCGATCTGACTCATCGTCGACGCGGCGAGGGCCTTCTTGATGTCGTCCTTGGCGCACCCGATGATCGCGCCGAACAGCAGCGTCACCGCTCCGACCAGGACCACCGCGACCTGTGCGCCCGGCGCCGCCTCGTAGATCGGCCCGGACCGCACGATCAGGTAGACGCCGGCGGTGACCATGGTGGCGGCGTGTATGAGCGCCGACACCGGGGTGGGGCCCTCCATCGCGTCGCCGAGCCACGACTGCAGCGGCACCTGTGCCGACTTGCCGCACGCGGCGAGCAGCAGCACCAGGCCGAGCGCTGTCGTCACTCCCCCGCTCGCGTCGTCGACGCCGCCGAGAACGTCGGCGAACGACACCGAGCCGAACGTCGCGAACATGATCATGAGCCCGACCATCAACCCCATGTCACCGACGCGGTTGACGACGAACGCCTTCTTCGCGGCCGTCGCCGCCGTCGGTTTGTACTGCCAGAACCCGATCAGCAGGTACGACGCGAGACCGACGCCCTCCCACCCGACGTACAGGCCCAGGTAGTTGTCGGCGAGCACGAGCAGCAGCATCGCGGCGAGGAACAGGTTGAGGTAGGCGAAGAAGCGCCTGCGACCGGGGTCGGTCTTCATGTAGCCGACGGAGTAGATGTGGATGAGCGATCCGACACCGGTGATCAGCAGCACGAAGCACATCGACAGTTGGTCCAGCCGGAGGCCGGAGTCGACCTGCAGACCCGCCACCGGAAGCCACGAGAACAGGTGCTGCTCGAATACCCGGTCCGAGCCGTCGCGGCCCACCATGTCGGCGAACAGCGCGACGGCCACCGCGAACGACGCGAGCGCGGCGGCGCACCCGAGCAGGTGCCCCCAGCGGTCGCTGCGGCGTCCGGCGAGCAGCAGGACGGCGGCGCCGAGCAGGGGCAGTGCCGGCAGGAGCCAGATGAGCGCGTGAATTCCCGTCCCCCCGTTCATGTCAGTACTTCAGCAGGTCGGCGTCGTCGACCGAGGCCGAGCGACGGGTGCGGAAGATGGTCATGATGATCGCGAGGCCGATGACGACCTCGGCGGCGGCGACCACCATCGTGAAGAACGCGAACACCTGGCCGTCGAGGTTGCCGTGCATCCGCGCGAACGTGACGAACGCGAGATTGGCGGCGTTGAGCATCAGCTCGATGCACATGAACACCACGATCGCGTTGCGCCGCAGCAGTACTCCCGCGGCGCCGATCGTGAAGAGCAGCGCGGCCAGGTAGAGGTAGTTGTCCGGGTTCATCGGGGCTCCTCCCCGTCGGCCCGTTGGCTGTCGGGGCCCATCCCGCGCGGAGTTAGGATCCGGCTGACGGACTCCCGCGCGTACGTTCCGTCGGGCAGACGTGCAGGCAGGTCGACCGCGTTGTGCCGGGCGTACACGCCGGGGCTGGGCAGCGGTGTCACCCGGGCGGATTCGTCTGCGCCTGCGCCCCATTCACGGAAGCGTTGCTCCGACATCTCCCGCTGGCTCAGGCGGCGTTCGAACCGCTCGCGGTGCGCGAGGACCATCGCACCGATCGTCGCGGTGATCAGCAGCGCCCCGGTCAGTTCGAACACCCACACGTACCGGATGAAGACGAGTTCGGCGATGCCCTCGACGTTGCCACCCGACGCGGAGTTGGCCTGGTCGAGTCCGACGAAGCCCACCTCTCCGGAGCGGACCACCCCGACGGTGGCGTTGCCGAGACCGCCGATCAGCAGCAGCCCGAAGCCGAGGCCCGCGACGACGGCCGCGATGCGTTGCCCGCGCAGCGTTTCCACGAGCGAGTCCGACGAGTCGACCCCGACCAGCATGAGTACGAACAGGAACAGCATCATCACCGCGCCGGTGTATACGACCACCTGCACCACGCCGAGGAACAGAGCACCCTGCGCGATGTAGAGCACCGCGAGCACGATCATGGTCATGGCGAGGCAGATCGCCGAGTAGACGGCCTTGGGTGCGCACACGACTCCGAGTGCCCCGAGCACCGCGATCGTGCCGAGGATCCAGAACTGGACGGCCTCACCGGTGGAGGTCCGGGTGAAGACGTCCGCGGCCAGCAGCGCGGTCGACTGTGCGGTCGCGGCATCCACTACGTCACCTCCTCGGACCGGGACACGGACTCGGGCTCCGCCTCGGGTACCGACCCGGCGATCGTTCCGATCACGTTGCCGCGGTAGTAGTCCTCGTCGGTGGTGCCCGGCGCCATCGGGTGCGGCGGTGGTTCCATCCCGGGCTGCAGCGGCGCGAGCAGGCGGTCCTTGCCGTAGATCAGGTCGACGCGGTTGTCGTCGGCCATCTCGTACTCGTTGGTCATCGTCAGAGCCCGCGTCGGGCAGGCCTCGACGCACAGTCCGCAGCCGATGCAGCGCAGGTAGTTGATCTGGTAGACCCGCCCGTATCGTTCGCCCGGCGAATAGCGCTCGTCGTCGGTGTTGTCGGCGCCCTCGACGTAGATCGCGTCGGCCGGGCACGCCCACGCGCACAGTTCGCAGCCGATGCACTTCTCCAGCCCGTCCGGGTGTCGGTTGAGTTGGTGCCGGCCGTGGTAGCGCTCCGCGGTGGGGGCCTTCTGCTCGGGATAGAACTCCGTGACGGGTTTCTTGAACATCGTCGAGAACGTCACGCCGAAACCCGCGACGGAGTCGAGGAACTCAGGCATCGAAATCCTCCCTTCCGGGATGTCCCGACCGCACGAGCGGACGGGCAGGGTGAGGCTCCTGCCCCGGCAGCGGCGGCACCGGGAAGCCACCCGCCAGCGGGTCGAAGGGTGTGCCGGCGTCCGGTTGGACGGTCTGCGATTCGGCACGTGCGGCGCGCAGCCGGCGATACAGCAACGCCAGCAGACCGAGGGCCACGATGCTGCCGCCGACCACCAGGACGATCCATCGGGACTCGTAGCCCTCGTTGCGCAACGCCCGGACGGTCGCGACGATCATGATCCATGCAAGCGCGACGGGGATGAGGACCTTCCAGCCCAGGTTCATGAACTGGTCGTAGCGCAACCGTGGGAGGGTGGCGCGCAGCCACATGAAGACGAACAGGAAGCCCCAGACCTTGACGGTGAACCACAGCAGCGGCCACCACCCGGAGTTGGCGCCGTCCCACATGTTCAGCGGCCACGGCGCGTGCCAGCCGCCGAGGAACATCGTGGCGGCGAGCGCCGAGACGGTGACCATGTTGACGTACTCGGCCAGCATGAACATCGCGAACCGCAGCGACGAGTACTCGGTGTGGAACCCACCGACCAGCTCGCCCTCGGCCTCCGGCAGGTCGAACGGCGCGCGGTTGGTCTCGCCGACCATCGACGTCACGTAGATCAGAAAGGCCGGCAGCAGCAGGAACACGTACCAGTTCCCATCCTGGGCGGCCACGATGCCCGACGTGGACATCGTCCCGGCGTCGAGGAACACTGCCGCGAACGTCAGGCCCATCGCCACCTCGTACGAGATGACCTGCGCGGTGGACCGGAGTCCGCCGAGCAGTGGATACGTCGAACCCGACGCCCAGCCGGCGAGCACGATGCCGTACACACCCACGGACGTGACCGCGAGAATGTAGAGCACCGCGACCGGAAGGTCGGTGAGCTGCAACGGCGTCCGGTGGCCGAGGATCGACACCTCGGGCCCGAACGGGATCACCGCGAACGCCATGAACGCGGGCACGACCGCGATGACCGGCGCGAGCAGGTACACGGGTTTGTCGACCCCTGCGGGGACGATGCCCTCCTTCAGCGCGAGTTTGACGCCGTCGGCGAGGGACTGCAGGATTCCGCGCGGGCCGACCCGGTCGGGTCCGACGCGCATCTGCATCCACGCCAGCACTTTTCGTTCGGCGTAGATCGCGATCAACACGGTCAGCACGAGGAAGACGAAGATGCCGAGCGCCTTGACCACCACGAGCCACCACGGGTCGTGGCCGAACATCGACAGGTCGGCGACAGCCAGTGTGTTCATCGCACGACCTCACCTTCGGCGGGCCGTCCGGTGACGCCGTCGTCCTCCGCCGGCCCGACGCGGACGACGTCCCCGGGCCGGGCCCCGAGTTGCCGATGGACCGCCGACCCGGGCGAGTGGATCGGCAGCCACACCACCCGATAGGGCAGGTCGGTGATCGCGAGCGGCAACGTCACCGACCCTCGGTCGGTCCCGACCGTCACCGGATCGCCTTCACGCATACCGAGTTCGGCGGCGCAGTCGGCGGACAGACGCACGACGGACGGCCGCGCGGTCCCCGCGAGGAAGGGTTCGCCGTCCTGCATGCGGCCCGCGTCCAGCAGCATTCGCCAGCCCGCCAGGACCGCCTCTCCCGGGCCGGGTTCGGGGGTCGCCGACGGCGGCGTGCCGATCATCGGCGGACGCGCACCCCGCCAGAAGCCGAGGCGGTCGAGTTCGGCCCGAGCGGACGCGACGTCGGGCAGGACCAGCGGCCTGCGCGCCTCGGCGGCGATCGCGTCGAGCACCCGCAGGTCAGGGAGGGCGCCGGTCCGCGGAAGCGCCGTCTCGAACGGCCGCACCCGTCCCTCCCAGTCCACGAAGCTGCCGGTCTTCTCTGCGACGGGCGCGACCGGGAACACCACGTCGGCACGATCGGTGACGGCGCTGTGCCGCAGTTCGAGACTCACGACGAAGTCGGCGGCATCGAGGGCGGCGAGGGCCGCGCGCGGATCCGGGAGGTCGTCGGGGTCGACACCGCCGACGAGGAGGGCACCGATCTCGCCCGACGCCGCGGCGGCGAGGATGCCGCCCGTGTCGCGGCCGACGCGGCCCGGCAGATCCGGAACCTGCCACACCTCGGAGACCTGCCGGCGAGCCTCCGGATCGACGAGCGGGCGGCCGCCCGGGAGGACGCCCGCGAGAGCACCGGCGTCGAGTGCGCCGCGCTCCCCTGCCCGCCGCGGAATCCACGCCACCAGCGCCCCGGTGTCGGCGGCGAGCGCCGCGACGGCGGTGAGAGTGCCGGGAATCGCGGCGGCGCGCTCCCCGACGACGATCACCGCGCCGGGACGACGCAGGAACTCGGACCCGGCCAACTCGTCCAGGATCGCCGGTTCGTCGCCGGGCACCGCGCGCAGTAATCGGCCGGACATCTTCTCGAGCCCGCGGGTCGCGAACGGCGCGATGGAGAGGATCACCGCACGCTTTGTGCGCACGGCCTTCCGCAGGCGGAGGAAAACGATCGGCGATTCCTCCTCGGGTTCGAACGCGACGAGCACGACGGCGGACGCGTTCTCGAGGTCGTCGTACGTGACGGCCGCGGGATCCGCGGAAAGTCCGCGGCCGGCCACGTGCGCGGCCAGGAACGCGGATTCCTCCGCGGAGTGCGGCCGGGAACGGAAGTCGACGTCGTCGGTGCCGAGCACGACGCGCGCGAACTTCGCGTACGCGTACGCGTCCTCGAACGTGGCACGTCCGCCGACGAGCACCCCGGCCCGGCCGGCCGCGGCGGCCAGGCCCCGGGCCGCGACCGTGAGCGCCTCGGGCCAGGACGCCGGCCGCAACTGTCCTCCGCCGTCACGCACGAGCGGGGTCTCCAACCGGTCCGGCTGGGTCGCGTAGGTGAACGCCCACCTACCCTTGTCGCAGTTCCACTCCTCGTTGACCTGGGGATCGTCGCCGGCGAGTCGGCGCAGCACCGTCCCGCGGCGGTGATCGGTGCGTTGGGCGCACCCGCCCGCGCAGTGCTCGCACACGCTCGGGGTCGACACCAGATCGAACGGCCGGGCCCGGAACCGGTAGGCGGCGCCGGTGAGGGCACCGACGGGGCAGATCTGGACGGTGTTTCCGGAGAAGTAGGAGTCGAAGGGCTCGTCGTCGGCGATGCCCACCTGCTGCAGCGCACCCCGCTCGAGCAGTTCGATCATCGGATCGCCCGCGATCTGGCGGGAGAACCGGGTGCAGCGGGCACACAGCACGCACCGCTCCCGATCGAGCAGCACCTCACTCGACAGCGGAATCGGTTTGGGGAACGTGCGTTTGACGCCACCGAAGCGGGACTCCGCCCGCCCGCTGGACATCGCCTGGTTCTGCAGCGGGCACTCGCCGCCCTTGTCGCAGACCGGGCAGTCGAGCGGATGGTTGATCAGCAACAATTCCATCACGCCCTTCTGGGCGCGGTCGGCGACCTCCGAGGTGACCTGCGTGCGGACGACCATGCCGTCGGTGGCGACCGTCGTGCACGACGCCAGCGGCTTGCGCTGGCCCTCGACCTCGACGAGGCACTGACGGCACGCACCCACCGGATCGAGCAGCGGGTGGTCGCAGAACCGCGGGATCTGGATGCCGATGCCCTCGGCGGCGCGGATCACCAGGGTCCCCTTGGGAACGGTGACCTCCACTCCGTCGATCGTGAGTGTGACGCGGTCCGACGGCACCGGCTGGCCCGACGCGTCGGCGCCCATGTTGACGGTCACGATCTCCCCCCTTCCGGTCCGGACGGGACCCGGGCGACGAGCTCCGACGCCTCCGGGTCGAACGGGCACCTGCCGCCCTCGACGTGCGCGATGTATTCGTCGCGGAAGTACTTCAGCGACGACATGATCGGGCTGGCCGCGCCGTCACCGAGCGCGCAGAACGACTTGCCGAGGATCGTGTCGGAGACGTCGAGCAACTTCTCGAGGTCGGCCTCGCTGCCCTCACCGCGCTCGAGGCGTTCCAGGATCTGCACCAGCCAGTACGTGCCCTCGCGGCACGGCGTGCACTTGCCGCAGGACTCGTGCGCGTAGAACTGCGTCCAGCGCAATATCACCCGCACGATGCACGTCGTCTCGTCGAATATCTGCAGCGCCTTGGTGCCGAGCATGGATCCTGCCTCCGCGACACCCTCGTAGTCGAGGGGCACGTCGAGGTGATCGCCGGTCAGGATCGGCGTCGACGACCCGCCCGGCGTCCAGAACTTGAGCCGATGTCCCGCGCGCACGCCGCCCGCGAGATCGAGCAACTGCCGCAACGTGATCCCGAGCGGCGCCTCGTACTGTCCGGGCCGCGTCACGTGGCCCGAGAGCGAGTACAGCGTGAAGCCCGGGGACGCCTCGCTGCCCATGCCGCGGAACCATTCCGGCCCGCGCAGGATGATCGGCGGGACACTCGCGATCGACTCGACGTTGTTGACCACGGTCGGGCACGCGTAGAGACCGGCGACGGCCGGGAACGGCGGACGCAGCCGAGGTTGCCCACGCCGCCCCTCGAGCGAGTCGAGCAGCGCGGTCTCCTCGCCGCAGATGTAGGCGCCGGCCCCGGCGTGGACGACGATGTCGAGGTCGTACCCCGAGCCGAGGACGTCGCGTCCGAGGTATCCGGCGTCGTAGGCCTCGGCGACGGCGGCCTGCAGTCGCCGCAGCACGGGCACCACCTCGCCACGCAGGTAGACGAAGGCCTGCCCGGCGCGGATCGCATACGCCGCGATCACGACACCCTCGATCAGTGCGTGCGGGGTCGCGAACATCAGCGGAATGTCCTTGCACGTACCCGGTTCCGACTCGTCGGCGTTGACGACCAGGTAGTGCGGCTTGGCGGTTCCGTCCGTCGCCGGGTCCTGCGGGATGAACGACCACTTCATGCCGGTGGGGAATCCCGCGCCACCGCGGCCCCGCAGTCCGGCGTCCTTGACGGTCTGGATCACCTCGTCCGGGTTCATCCGCAGCGCCTTGCGGAGAGCGGTGTACCCGTCGTGACCGTGGTAGGCGCCGAGGGTCCACGACCGGTCCTCGTCCCAGTGGCTGCTCAGCACCGGGGTGAGCAGCGTCGCGGCGTCCCCGCGCGCCGAGTGCAGTCCGGCCAGCGTCGCCGGCCCGGCTCCCCCACCCGCCTCGAGCGCGCCCGGTCGGCGATCCGGGAACCCGGCGAGGATCCGGGCCGTGTCCCGGAACGAGCACAGCGGCGCACCGCGCGTGGGCGTGACCTGCTCGCCGGACCGCAGGGCATCGACCACCGCCGTCGCCGAGTCCGGCGTCTGATTGTCGAAGAACTCCCAGTTGACCGTCATCACCGGCGCGAAGTCGCACGCCGCGTTGCACTCGATGTGTTCGAGGGTGATCGCCCCGTCCGCTGTGGTCTCGCCGTCTCCGACACCGAGGTGCTCGCGCAGGGCGGCGTGGATTGCATCGCCGCCCATCACCGCGCACAGGCTGTTTGTGCACACCCCGACGTGGTACGTACCGGTCGGCTCGCGCCGGTACATCGTGTAGAACGTGGCGACCGCCGTCACCTCGGCGGCGGTGAGTCCGAGTTGCGCTGCGCAGAACTCGATTCCGGCCTTCGAGACGTAGCCGTCCTCGGCCTGGACGAGGTGCAGCAGCGGCAGCAGCGCCGAGCGCGCGGTGCCCTGCGGCACGTCGCCGGGTGACCGGTACCGGGCGACGATCTCCTCCGCGTCGGCGGCGAGACGGGCCGCGACGTCGGGCGGATATGCGGCCCGCTCGTGCGGGCGCGGGCCCAACTCGAGGAACACCGGCCCGGCGGCGCGCGATTCGGTCATCGGTCCACTCCCCCCATGACTGGGTCGATGCTGGCGACCGACGCGATCACGTCGGCCACCATCCCGCCCTCGCACATCGCCGCCACGGCCTGCAGGTTCGTGAACGACGGGTCGCGGTAGTGCACCCGGAACGGCCGGGTGCCGCCGTCGCTGACCATGTGCACGCCCAGTTCGCCGCGCGGCGACTCCACCGGCACGTACACCTGGCCGGGCGGGACCCGGAACCCCTCGGTGACGAGCTTGAAGTGGTGGATCAGCTCCTCCATCGAGGTGCCCATGATCCGCCGGATGTGTTCGAGCGAGTTGCCCAGCCCGTCGGCGCCGACTGCGAGGTCCGCGGGCCACGCGATCTTCCGATCCGCCACCATGACCGGTCCCGGCCGGAGCCTGTCGAGGCACTGCTCGACGATCTTCAGCGACTCGGCCATCTCGTTCACACGCACGAGGTAGCGGCCGTAGCAGTCGCTGCCCGTGTCGGTGACGACGTCGAATTCGTAGTTCTCGTAGCCGCAGTAGGGATCCGAGCGCCGCACGTCCAGCGGAAGGCCCGTCGCCCGCAGCACCGGACCGGTGACGCCGAGCGCCATGCAGCCCGTCAGGTCGAGGTACCCGATCCCCATGGTCCGGGCCTTCCAGATCGGGTTCTCGTTCAGCAGATCCTCGATGTCGCGCAGGCGCCGCGGCATCAGATCGAGCAGCTCACGCACCTTGGCCACGGCACCGTCCGGCAGATCCTGCGCCAGTCCCCCGGGCCGCACGTACGCGTGGTTCATGCGCAGCCCGGTGATCATCTCGAAGATGTCGAGGACCAGTTCGCGTTCCCGGAACCCGAACAGCATCGGGGTGATCGCACCCAGTTCCATGCCACCGGTCGCGAGCGCCACCAGGTGCGAGGAGATCCGGTTGAGTTCCATCAACAGCACCCGCACGACGGTCGCGCGTTCGGGAATCTGATCGGTGATGTCGAGCAGCTTCTCCACGCCCAGGCAGTACGCGACCTCGTTGAAGAACGGCGACAGGTAGTCCATCCGCGTGACGAATGTGACGCCCTGCGTCCAGTTGCGGTACTCGAGGTTCTTCTCGATCCCGGTGTGCAGGTAGCCGATTCCGCAACGCGCCTCGGTGACGGTCTCGCCCTCGATCTCGAGGATCAGCCGCAGAACACCGTGGGTGGACGGATGCTGCGGCCCCATGTTGACGACGATGCGCTCGGCCCCGGCCTCGTGGGCGTGCTGCGCCGCGTCCACCAGGTCGTCCCAGTCCTGACCGCCGACGGTGAACACTGCATCGCCGCTGTCGGTCTCGCCGGAGTGCTCGCGAGGACGGTTCACTGGTACGCCCTCCTCTCGTCCGGCGGCGGAATCTTCGCCCCCTTGTACTCGACGGGGAGGCCGCCGAGTGGGTAGTCCTTGCGCTGCGGATGCCCCGTCCAGTCGTCGGGCATCTCGATCCGGGTGAGCGACGGATGGCCGTCGAACACCATCCCGAAGAAGTCGTACGTCTCGCGCTCGTGCCAGTCGGTGGTCGGGTACACCGCGTGCAGCGACGGCAGGTGCGGGTCCGCATCGGGCACAGCCACTTCCAGGCGGACCCGGCGTCCGTGGGTGACGGACATCAGCGGGTACACCGCGTGCAGTTCACGGCCCGGGTCCTGCGGGTAGTGCACCCCGCTCACCCCGAGGCACAACTCGAAACGCAGGTCCGGATCGTCGCGCAGGCGTCGCGCGACGGTCGGCAGGTGTTCGCGTCGCACGTGCAGCGTGAGTTCGCCGCGGAAGACGACAACCTTCTCGACGGCGTCGTCGAAGAGCACGCCGACGGTCCCGAGAGCCTCGGCGAGCGTGTCGACGAGTTCGTCGAACCACCCGCCGTACGGGCGGGGGGTGCTGCCGGGCAGCGTGACCGGGCGGACCAGGCGCCCGTATCCGGAGGTGTCGCCGGTACCGCCGACACCGAACATGCCCTGCCGCAGTCCGATCATCTCGCCGCCGGCGACCCGTTCGGGGGGCACGGTGCCCTCGGGTCCCGCGGTCGCCTCCGGGTCCGACCCGCCCAGCACGTCGTCGTGGTCGATCGCCATCACCGCACCGCCCCCGCCGTGTGGCCCGGCAGGCCGAGGTCGACGACCGGCCGCGCCGTCAGGGCCGCCGTCTCCGCCGCCCGCACGGCCTCCTCACGGTTGACGCCGAGCGGGGTGTCCTGGATCTTCGCGTGCAGCGCGAGAATCGCGTTGAGCAACATCTCGGGCCGCGGCGGACAGCCCGGCAGATAGATGTCGACGGGGACCACGTGGTCGACGCCCTGGACGATCGCGTAGTTGTTGAACATGCCGCCCGAGGACGCGCACACCCCCATCGCGAGAACCCATTTGGGTTCGACCATCTGGTCATAGACCTGCCGCAGCACCGGGGCCATCTTCTGGCTCACCCGTCCCGCCACGATCATGAGATCGGCCTGCCGGGGCGACGCGCGGAAGGCCTCCATCCCGAAACGCGCCAGGTCGTAGCGCCCCGACGTGGTCGCCATCATCTCGATCGCGCAGCACGCGAGGCCGAACGTCGCCGGCCACAGCGAGCCCTTGCGGGCGTAGCCGGCCACGGTCTCGACCGTGCTCAGCAGGAAGCCGCCCGGCACCTTCTCTTCGAGCCCCATCCTTCGATCACCTCCGCTCCGTGGTCACCCAGAGATCCGCTAGTCCCAGCTCAAACCCCCACGCCGCCACTCGTAGACGTAGGCGACCGACACGTTGAAGACGAACACCGCCATCGCGGCCAGACCGAAGACACCGAGAGCGTCGAAGTGGACGGCCCACGGGTACAGGAAGACGATCTCGATGTCGAAGATGATGAACAGCATCGCCGTCAGGTAGTACTTCACCGGGATGCGCTGTCCGCTCGCCCTCCCACCGGGCTGTTCCATCGGCTCGATCCCGCACTCGTACGCCTCGAGTTTCGCCCGATTGAGGCGCTTGGGTCCGACCGCCGACGCGACGAACACGGAGAAGACCGCGAAGGCCACCGCGATGGCGCCCAACACGAGAATCGGCACGTAGGCGTTCACCCTGCCTCAGCTCCTCCGGTCGTGAGCCTGGGCCGTCCGGTGCCGGACGGTCGACCGTGCGAGCAAGCGCAGGAGCAGTGCCTTCGGAGAAGCTTGGTCAGCCCTTTCTGCCTGTGCGCCAGCCCGTACGGCAATCACGGACGGCGGGTAGCCAGGGACGACGCACAATCACGCAATCAGGAAAACCCACCCGCCGAATGTGATCTACGCCTCAGCCTACCCAGATTGCCCCCCGGCTTGGCCTCGGTTTTACCCGCGAGTCTTCCGGCAACGAGATCGACTCGGACCGGACGCGAGCGCGTCACGCCGGGCGGAGCAGCGACACCACAGCCTGGGCCAGCGCGAACGGATCGATCGGGTGCTCAACGACCCCGTCCGCCCTCGACCAGTCGGCCAGCCACCGATCGTCGGCGCGTCCGGTGAGCACGACGATCGGCGGGCACGCGTCGAGTTCGTCGCGCAGCTGCTTGGCGAGGCCCATTCCACCCGCGGGCTGCGCCTCACCGTCGAGCACGGCCAGGTCGAGGCCACCCGCGTCCATCTCGCGGATCACCACCGGCGCAGTCGCGACCTCGAGGTATGCGAACTCCGGAAGATCGGGATGCGGGCGCGTGCCCAGCGCTCGGATCACCTGCTCCCGCGTCGAGGCGTCGCTGCTGTAGACGAGCACGCGAAGCGTCACGGAGTCGTCGGAGCGCACGGTCGGATTGGCCACGGATCCGATGCTACGACCGCAGCCCCCGGCGCACCGGGAGGCGAGTCCGATTCGGCCGTTCCCGGAATCGGGTTGCCGCTAGTCTGCCGAGTATGGGGGAAACAACGAAAATATCCACCCGCATCGCGGTCGGGGTAGGTACGGCAGCGCTGTGCGCGGGCGCAGTCCTGCTGTTCACCGACTCGGCGGACGCAGCGCGCACAGAACCGGGGGCCGTCGCCGAATCGCCCACGGCGGTTCCGGTGGCGTGCCCGGCAGGAGGTCTCGACTTCGGGCCCGCCCGCGCGGGCGTCGCCGAGACCATGGTGCCCGACACGCCGCTGTTCGCCGAGGTGTGTCGCTACGACAGGCCCGGCGGGGAAGCGGAACCGGTCCCGCCGCACCTGGCATCGTCGGGGCGCCTCGAGGGCGCCGCGCTCGACGCCGTCGTCGATGCCCTCAACGCCGCGGGCCCGACGAATCCGCGTCGCTGCGGGGCCCCGATGGCCCTGAGCGCAGCGACGATCACGTGGGCCACCTTCCACTACTCGGACGGACCTCCGGTGCAGGTGTACTGGTCCGGGCCGTGTAATCAGTCGCACAACGGAACGAAGCTCGCCGACGGTATCGCCCACGAGATCCCGCCGTACTGGACGAACCCCGTTCCGCTGCAGGTCAACTGACACTCACGCCCTGGAGCGTCAGAAGCCCGGGGCCGCCACCGGGACGTACCGGAACTGACCGGATGCCGACTGGAACGCTCCGAGAGCACGGTCGATGTGCGACGCAGAGGTGACGAGCACGGCACCGTCCGCCCCTGCGCCGGAGAGGATCTGGGCGGTGTTGCGTGCGTTGTCGACGGTCGAGAACGAATCGTTCTCGAGAATGATGTTCGCGGGATTGACGCCCCGGAGCACGAGACCGGCCAGCATCGCCTGCGCTTCCGTGTACGGCAGCGGCTGCGTCGGCCCGCCGGAGACGATCACCTTGTTGGCCGGATGCAGACGGGCGATCGCGGCCGCCGTGTTCAACCGGGAGTTGAGGACTGCGGGCAGCAGGCCGTCGGCGTTCAGACGGGCACCCAGCACCACGATGTACCGGGAAGCGGGGTCGCCGGTGGTGAGGTAGGCATGTGCCGCGGCGTACTGACCGAGCGACGAGACGGTGTCGGAAATCCCGGACGCCGCAGTGTATTCGAGGGTGTCGATGCCCTGACTGATGAGTCCCGGAATGTTCAGCGAGGCCGCATGAGCCGGCACCGCGGCGACGACGGGCAGGGCGGCCACTGCGGCCGCGACGACGATCGTTCTCAACTTCTGCATTCGCCTGTGTCTCCCCAGGTTCGGCGGTCTGTATCGATGACGCGGATCACACCCTACGGGTGAAACGGTCACCCGTCATCCGGTCGGACGACACCGGCCGCTGACCACCGAAGATGCCTAGCCCCGCATCTCGTAGGCGCCGTCGTACTCGACGACCTGCTCCCACACCCGCCCGAAGCGAGCAGTGTCGACGACGGGCTTGCGGATCACACCCAGCGCCCACTCCTGCTGCGCGTCGGTCGACGACGGCTTGCCGTGCAACGCCACTGCGTAACCGGAGAAATCGCGGATGAGGATGTCGAAGATCTGCTCGACGAGGTCGCGGTCGATGCCGGCGATATCGACCTGCTCGAGGATCAACTGCCCGTAGACCACCAGCTCGAAGAGATGCCCGAGCGTGAGCAGGAAGTCGAGGTCCTCGAGCTGGGTGGCGTCCGGACCGGCCGTCGCGAGCAGTTCACGGAACGCGAGCGCCTGTTCGTGGAACCGGGCGACGTTGGGGATGTCGCCGTGTTCGACATACGCGCGGGTCCAGTCGTGGAACTGCACCTTCGCCGACCCGCGGGCCGGGCCCTGCGCCCAGAAGAACTCGTCGTCGGCGTCGTCGGTGCGGGTTCCGATCTCGGGGTACTCGGCGGGGTTGAACAGGTAGTTCGGCATGAATTTGAGGATGAGCGCGACGTTGACGTGCACGGTGCCCTCGAGCTTGGGCAGTGTGCCGATCAGTTCGGCGGCCTCCCGGAAGTAGGTGTCCTTCTCGTAGCCCTTCGCGGCGACTACGTCGTGCAGCAGCGCCATCACGGTCTCCCCCTCCGAGGTGACCTTGGCCTTGGTCATCGGGTTGAAGAGCAGGTAGCGCCGGTCCTCGGGACCGGCGCTTCGGAAGTAGTCGACGGCGCGGGCGCTGAACAGCTTCATCGCGATCAGCCGGGCGTAGGCGTCGACGAAGTTCGCCCGCACGTGCGGAAAATCGGTGACGCGCTTGCCGTAGAGAATCCGGTTGTGCGCGTGCGTGATCGCCTCGTAGAACGCGTGCTCGCACATACCGATCGACGCCGTGCACAGGTTGAACTTGCCGACGTTGACGGTGTTGAGGGCCGCGGAGAAGGCGTCGGGGCCGGTGTGCAGGATGTCCTGCTCGCGCACCGGATAGTCGCGGAGCGCGAAGGTGCTCACGTACATCTGGCCGTGCACGACGTTGTCGATCAACCGGTAGTGCAGGTGCCGGCTGTCCACGACGAAGAACACGTACCCCTCGGCCCCCTCGACGTCGGTGCGACGCCCGAAGACCGACACCATGCCGGCCACGTTGCCGTTGCCGATGTAGTACTTGGTGCCGTTCGCACGGAACACCGCGTCGCCGGCGCCGTCCGCACTCGGGGTGAGCAGCATGTCGGTGGAGTAGACGTCGGCGCCGTGCTCGCGCTCGGACAGCCCGAACGCCATGACACCGCCCGCCTCGAGCTGGTCGGCGGCACGCTCCCTGGCCACGGCGTTGGCGCTCATCCAGATCGGTCCGAGGCCGAGCACCGTCACCTGCCACAGGTACCAATAGGAGAGGCCGTAGAAGCCGAGGATCTCGCTGAGGGCCGCGTTGCGGGCGGCGTCCCAGCGCTTGTTGGGGTCGCCTTTCGACTCGGCCGCGGGCGTCAGGAACGTCGCGAACAGCTTCTCGTGCCCCACGAAATCCAGGAAATCCCCCGTCCACACCGCGTGGAGGTCGTCCTGGAGCAGACGCCGCTTCCCGCGGGCCTCGAACCAGGCGATCGTCGCGCGCAGCAGTCTGCGCGTGTTCGGATCGAGGTTCACGGGGTCGTACTCGCGCGGGTTCAGCAGCAGCTCGCCCAATGTCCTCGCCCTCCGCAGTGTGGATGGGACACCCGGTTCGGGTCTTCCACGTCCACTGTGCGCCAGACGGCGCCACCGCTGCGCGAAATCGTCGGGAAATCTTGTCCGGCCGGTCACCCACTGCTACGTTCTGACACAGAGATACATGTTTGTTCCACTGTCCCACTCTCGACAGAAGGCACTCATGACGTCACCTCGTTTCGACCCGGCATTCGACGCCCTCATCCGCGAAGCCGAGCCCGTACTCGTCGATGACGACACGACCGAGCACGCACCTCCGCTCGGCCCCGATTCGCTGGTCTGGAAGTTCTACGGCGACGTTCGCGGGGTTCTCGGCTTCCAACGTCTGGCCGGCACCGAGAACTGCATCGAGCAACTCGGCAAGGCCGTCGAGGACCACTCGGTGATCTTCTCGGACACGCTCGGCCGGGCCCGACGGAGCGGACCGCCGATCATGAAGACGGTCTACAGCGAGGATCCACACCGCTGGGGCCGAACCGTCCGCGACTTCCACCGGTCCATCAAGGGCACGATCGCCGACGGGTCTCGCTACCACGCGCTCAACCCGGAGCTCTTCTATTGGGCGCACGCGACGTTCGTCGACCAGGTCCTGTACGTCACCGACACGTTCATCCGGCGGCTCTCGTACGACGAGAAGGTGCAGATCTTCGAGGAGAGCAAGCGGTGGTACGCGCTCTACGGGGTCAGCGCCCGCAACGAACCGCAGACCTACGAGGAGTTCGTCGAGTACTGGAACGGCATGCTCGATCGGTTCGTACCGACGAAGACGATCGTGTACGCGACCGGCTACATCCGTAAGGGAGTCCCCCGGCCGCAACGCATCCCGGCCCCGGTGTGGGCCGTCCTGGCCGCACCGATCGACGCGCTGACCCGCAACATCGTGGTCGGCACGCTGCCAGCCCAGATGCGCGAGGTCTGCGGGCTGGAGTGGGACACGAAGCAGGAGAAGCGCTTCCAGCGGTTCGCGCGGGCGGTACGGGCACTGAACCCGGTGTTCAACCGGCTCCCGCTCGGCGCGCTCTATCTGCCCTGGGCTCGCGACGCGTGGCGCCGCGTCGGCGTCGATCCCCGCCCCCTGCACAACCGACCTGCTTGACCCGACGACATCGAACGCCCAGGAGTGCTCATGCGTAACAAGCAGTTGGCCCCGGTTCCCGCGGGCAGCGATCTGGAACCCATTCACGGCACCGGCGATCCGGGTGTGATCGAGGTGTTGCGCTTCGTCCGCGATCCGCTCGCGATGGTGGCCCGCCGCCGGGAGATGTTCGGCGACATCACGTATCTCAACGCGTTCGGACTGAAGTTCGTCATCCCGCTCACCGCCGACGGTTCCGAGGCGGTGGCGATGAACCGTCAGAAGGCCTTCGCGAACGAACCCGCGTGGGGTTTCCTGATCGGACCGTTCTTCCGCCGCGGCATCATGCTGATGGACTTCGAGGAACACCGCCACCATCGGCGAATCATGCAGCAGGCCTTCACGAACACCCACCTCAAGGGGTACCTGCAGGACATGCAGCCGATGCTCGCCGACCGGGTGGCGCACTTCCCGGTGGGCGACGATGTCCGACTGCTGGACGAGTTCAAACAGTTGACGCTGGATCTGGCGCTCGAGATCTTCCTGGGACTCGATCTTCCCCGCGCCGAGGCGGACCGGATCAACAAGGCGTTCGTGGACTGCGTCGCCGCGGGCCTGTCGATCATCCGCAAGAACGTCCCGGGCACGAAGTGGTCGCGCGGACTGGCCGGGCGCCGGACGCTCGAGGAGTTCTTCTACCGGCACCTGCCGGCCAAGCGCGCCACCGCGACCCCCGACCTGTTCTCGGTGCTGTGCCACGCGCAGTCGGAGGACGGCCACACCTTCAGCGACGAGGACGTGGTCAACCACATGATCTTCGTGCTGATGGCGGCACACGACACCTCGACGATCACGCTCACCACGATGGCGTACTACATGGCCAAGCATCCCGAATGGCAGGCCAAGGCACGCGAGCAGTCCCGCGAACTGCCACCCGAGATCTCGTACGACACGCTCGACCGGTTCACCGTGCTCGACGCGATCATGAAGGAGTCCCTGCGGCTGAACGCCCCGGTGCCCGGACTGCCCCGCCGGGCCGTCGAGGACACCGAGATCTGCGGCCACTTCATACCGAAGGGCACCTACGTCAGCGCCATCAACATCGTCAGCCACCACGATCCGGCGCTGTGGACCGACCCCGAGCGGTTCGATCCCGAACGATTCTCGCCCGAACGCGCCGAGGACCGGGTTCACCGCTTCGCGTGGATGCCGTTCGGTGGCGGCGTCCACAAGTGCATCGGCCTCTACTTCGGGCAGATGGAGATCAAGACGATCATGCACAACCTGCTGCTGCGGTACGAATGGTCGGTGCCGGAGGGCTACGAGTGGAAGCTCGACAACTCGACGCTGCCGGTCCCCAAGGATCACCTGCCGGTCCGGATGCGGCGCCTGCGGGGGACACCGTGACGACCGCCGGCAGCCGATATGCTCCCCCTGATGTCCATACCAGCCGAGTCCTCCACCCCGTCCGTGTCACCGGAGCAGGTGATGCTCGACGCCGCGCGCGCGGAGTTCGAGCGCTACGGGATCCGGCGCACCAACATGGACGACATCGCCCGCCGGGCGGGCATCTCCCGCAGCACCCTCTACCGGCGGTTCCCGAACAAGGACGCCCTCGTCGAGACCCTGCTGCTGCGCGAGACCGCACTGTTCTTCGGCGAACTGGACCGGGTGGCCGAGAACCGGGATCCGCACGGCGCGGTGATCGAGTGCTTCGCCCGCGGCGTCCGGATGGCGCAGGAGATACCGCTCATCGCCCGGATCCTCGAGAGCGAACCGGAGATGATCCTCGGGCTCAGCACGCGCACCGACGGGGCACCGATCGCGCAGGCCGCAGCCCAGGTCGCCGTGGCGTTGCGGCGCAGCGGCGTCACGATGTCCGACGACGACCTGCGTGCGGTCTCCGAGATCCTCATCCGCATCGCGGTCTCGTTGATGCTCAATCCGCAAGGGCAGCTGGACCTCTCGGACCAGGCTGCGGTTCGCCAGTACGCGGAGCGGTACCTGGTGCGACTGGTCTGGTGACCGGGGCACTCGGCCTCGAGCGCACCCCGCCGAGGAGGTACGCGTGACCTCGCTCGCGACCACCGGAGCCGAATGCTCCGCAACTCCACCTCCCGGCATCGGACCCGGCCTGCTCGACGAGTTGCTCCGGCAACTCCCCGGCTCCGCGGAGTTGCACCGCGCCCGCGCGCCGTTCGACGGCGACCTGCTCCCCGCGGTGCCGCAGTCCGATCCGGACTCGATCGCGGCCGCGGCCGCCGCCGCCCGCCGAGCGCAGTCACGCTGGGCCGACACACCCGTCGGTGATCGAGAGAAGCTGGTGCGGCGCTTCGCCCGTGCCCTGATCGCCCACGAGCGCGAACTGTGCGACCTCATGCAGTGGGAGACCGGCAAGGCCCGGGTCCACGCCGCGATCGAGGTGCAGGGCGTCGTCCAGGTCGCCACCTACTACGGGACGACCGGCGCCGTGCACCTGAAGTCGCATCGCGCGACGAGCGCGGTCCCCGGCGTCGTCACGGCCCGGGTGAGCTACCGACCCAAGGGACTGGTCGGGGTGATCGCCCCCTGGAACTACCCGCTGTTTCTCGCGGTCGGCGACGTGATCCCCGCGCTCGTGGCCGGCAATGCGGTGCTCAGCAAGGCCGATTCGCAGACGCCGTTGACGCTGCTGCTGGCCCGGACACTGGCCGTCGACGCCGGGCTACCCGCACCGCTCTGGCAGGTGGTCGCCGGTTCCGGCAGCCGGATCGGGCCTGCGGTGATCGACGCCGTCGACTACGTGTCCTTCACCGGATCGACCGCCACCGGGCGCGAGATCGGCCGCCGCTGCGCGGACCGTCTGATCGGGGCGTCGCTCGAACTCGGCGGCAAGAACCCGATGATCGTGTGCGCCGACGCCGACGTCGATTCCGCCGCAACGGGAGCGGTGCAGGCGTGCTTCTCGAACGCCGGGCAGATGTGCATCGGCATCGAGCGGATCTACGTGCACCAGGACGTGTATCCGCGGTTCGTCGCGGCGCTCGTCGAACGGACGCGCCGACTCCGGCTGGGGCCCGGGTACACCTACGACGTCGACATGGGATCCCTGACCTCCGACCGACAACTCGAGAACACCGTCCGCCACGTCGACGACGCGGTCACGAAGGGTGCGACGGTACTCGCCGGGGGTCGACCGCGCCCCGATCTGGGTCCGCTGTTCCACGAGCCGACCGTGCTCGCCGACGTCACCGACGACATGCTCGTGTTCGCCGAGGAGACCTTCGGGCCCGTCGTGTCGGTGTACCGGGTGGCCGATGACGACCAGGCCGTCCGGGCCGCCAATGCCGGCGAGTACGGGCTGAGTGCGAGTGTGTGGTCCCGGGATCCGAAACGGGGCCGCGCGATCGCACAGCGGATCGTCGCCGGGGGTGTGGGCGTCAACGACGGCTACCTGTCGGCGATCGCGGCCCTCGGCGCGCCGATGGGCGGGATGCGCGCGAGCGGGGTCGGCCGCCGGCACGGCCGGGAGGGCATCGTGCGCTACACCGAACCGCAGACCGTCACCTCCCAGCGCATCCCGATCGCGTACCCGGACCGATTCCGGGCCACGCTGCTGCGCGCCCTCAATCTGGGCAATCGAGCGAAACTCTTCTTCCCGCACCGCTGACGAGGAGCACGATGAAGCTTCGAACCACGGCCACACGGCTCCGCAACGAGGCCGCCGCCGCACGCGTCCTGTGGACCGCCGGGATGGTCCCCCGCGAGCCCCGCGCGGCGGTCGCCGGAGTCCGCGCCGTCGCACGACTGGGGCCGTTCGGCGGGCTACCGGCGTACTGCGCGGCCGTGCACGGCGACGCTGTCGCGGTGATCGACGACCACGGGAGCCTCACGTTCGCCGAGTTCGCCGAACGCACCCACCGCCTCGCGAACGCCCTCCGTGGCGAACTTCCCGATCGTGGGCGGCAACCGAGCATCGGCATCCTGTGCCGCAACCATGCGGATGCCCTCGTCACGCTGTGCGCGGGCGCCGCCGTCGGTGCGCGCGTCGTGTTGCTCGGCGCGGACTTCGGTCCGCAGCAGGTGGCCGTCGTCGCCGAGCGTGAACGCCTCGACGCGATCGTCTACGACGGGGAGTTCGGCTCTGCCGTAGCCGAATTCGACGGTCACCGCTGGTGCGCGTGGTACGACGACGAAGCTCCCGCAGACGCGCTCGACCGTCTCGTCGACCGCGGTGCCCACGCTCCGCCGCCCCGTCCCCCGCATCCCGCGTCGCTGGTCATCCTCACGAGCGGCACCAGCGGGATCCCGAAGGGGGCGCCGCGCGCCGAGCCCCGAACGCTGCTGCTGACCGCCGGCCTGCTCGAGCGCATCTCCCTCCGGGGCGGCGAGCGGGTCCTGTTGTCGGCGCCCGTCTTCCACGGATGGGGACTACTGGTCGCGGTCCTCACTCTTATGCTGGGCGGGACGCTGGTGCTCCGTCGACGATTCGACGCGGCGGGTGCGCTGGCCGACCTCGAACGGTTCCGCTGCGGTGCGTTCATCGCGGTGCCCACAATGCTCCGCCGCATCGTCGACCTCGGCGGCAGCGTCCGAACCACGGACCTGTCCGCGCTGCGCATCGTCGCCAGCGGTGGGGCACGGTTGGAACCCGCACTCGTCCAGGCGGTCTCCGAGGCTCTCGGCCCGGTGCTGCACAACCTGTACGGCTCCACAGAGGCCGCGTACATCAGCATCGCGACGCCGTCGGATCTGGCGAACGCCCCGAATTGCGCCGGACGTCCAACGCTGGGCACCACGCTCCGGATCGCCGACGCCGCGGGACGCGTCCTGCCCGCCGGCGCCACGGGCCGGATCCTGGTGCGCACCCCGGCCCAGATCGACGCCTACACCGACGGCACCCGGCGCTCCGGCGCCGACGGGTTTCTCGACACCGGCGACCTCGGGCACGTCGATGCGTTCGGCCGCCTGCACGTGTCGGGACGGTCGGACTCGATGATCGTCTCCGGCGGCGAGAACGTGTTTCCCGAGGAGGTGGAACTCGCACTCCTCGACCATCCGGCGATCGCGGACGCGGCCGTCACCCCGGTCGCGGATACCGAGTTCGGGCAGCGCCTGCGCGCGTATGTCGTGTGCGTCGGGGACCTCGACGAACGGGCGGTCCGCGACTACCTCGCGGCCGAACTCCCCCGGTCCCGGATGCCCCGCGACGTCGTCTTCGTCGACACCCTGCCCCGCGGATCGTCGGGGAAGGTCCTGCACCGCACGCTGGACGACCTGAAGGAGAACCACGCATGAGGGGTATCGACCCGAGAGGTCGCGTCGCGGTGGTCACCGGCGGCGCCCGTGGAATCGGCTGGGCGACGGCCGCGGCCCTGCGCGACGCCGGGGCGCACGTCGCAATCGGCGACCTCGACCCGGCCCGCACCGCACTGGCCGCCGAGGAACTCGGCGTCCACGGCAGCCGACTGGACGTCACCGACACGGCATCGGTCGAGACCTTCCTCGACGACGTCGAAGCCCACCTCGGTCCGGTCGCGATCTGGATCAACAACGCCGGGATCATGCCGATCGGCCCGGTGCTCGAGCAGACGGACGCGGTGATCCGCCGGGCGGTCGACGTGAACGTGATCGGCGTGATGACCGGCGCCCGGGCCGCGGCGCGGCGGATGGTGCCGCGCGGCGAGGGGCGGATCGTGAACGTCGCGTCCATCGCCGGACGCATCCCGGCGCCCGGCATGGCCGTGTACAACGGCACCAAGTTCGCAGTGGTCGGGTTCGGTGAGGCGCTCGACGCCGAACTGGCCGCTCACGGCGTCCGGGTGTCGACAGTGCTGCCGTCGTTCACGAACACCGCGCTGGTTTCGGGAACCACGCCGGGCCGGATGACCCGGCCCATTCCTCCGGAGCAGGTGGCCGCGGCCATCGTCGCGACACTACGGCGGGGGCGGCGCCAGGCCGTCGTACCGCACCGCCTGTCGACGGGAAGTGCCGTGTGGCAACTGTTCCCGCGGCCGGTCGCCAGGACACTGCGCCGGACCCTCGGGCTGGACACCGTGTTCCTCGACATCGACTCCGGCCGAGCCGAATACGACGCCCGGATCGCTCGGGACGTGAACCCGGCCGAACCGAGCGACTGAGACCGAGGCTGGGCGCCGCAACAGCGACGCCCGGCCTCGGGATCGGATCAGCTACGGATCGCGGCGAGGATCTCGGCGAGCGCACCGTCGACGGGCACCTCACGGGATTCGCCGGTGAAGCGGTCGCGCAGTTCGACGTTGCCCTCCGCGAAGCCGCGGCCCACGACCACGACCAGCGGGACGCCGATCAGCTCGGAGTCCTTGAACTTCACGCCCGGCGACGCCTTGCGGTCGTCGAACAGGACCTCGACGCGAGCCTTGTCCAGCTCGGCGGCCAGGGCCTCGGCGCCCTCGCGGGCGGCGTCGTCCTTGTTCGCGATCACCAGGTGCACGTCGAACGGGGTGACCTCGGCCGGCCAGCGCAGGCCCTTGTCGTCGTGGTGCTGCTCAGCGATCACCGCGACCAGGCGCGAGACGCCGATGCCATACGAGCCCATGGTCGGACGGACCGGCTTGCCGTTCTCGCCGAGCACGTCGACGTTGAACACATCGGTGTACTTGCGGCCCAGCTGGAACACGTGGCCCACCTCGATGCCGCGGGCGGCCACCAGTGCGCCGGCGCCGTCGGGCGACGGATCGCCGTCACGCACCTCGGCGGCCTCGATGGTGCCGTCGGGGGTGAAGTCGCGGCCGGCGACCAGACCCACGTAGTGCTTGCCTTCCTCGTCGGCGCCGGTGATCCAGCTGGTGCCGTCCACCACGCGCGGGTCGACGAGGTAGCGGACACCGTTCTCCTGCAGCGCCTTCGGGCCGATGTAGCCCTTGACGAGGAACGGGTTGTTCTTGAAGTCGGTCTCGGTGATGAGCACGTATTCGGCGGGCTCGAGCGCGGCCTCGAGTCGCTTCTCGTCCACCTCGCGGTCGCCGGGGATGCCGATTGCGAGCAGTTCCCACTCGCCGCCGGGCACGCGGGTCTTCACCATGATGTTCTTGAGCGTGTCCGCGGCGGTCACGGTCTTACCGAGGTCGGCGCCGTTGGCCCACTCGACGAGGGTGTCGATGGTCTCGGTTCCGGGGGTGTCGCGCACCTCGGCGGCGGGCAGGCCGTCGAACGGGATGGGCGCGGGAGCGAGCGTCTTGACGGCCTCGACGTTGGCGGCGTAGCCGGATTCGATGCAGCGGACGTAGGTGTCCTCGCCGATCTCGCTCTCGGCCAGGAACTCCTCCGACGCGCTGCCGCCCATCGCACCCGAGGTGGCGGACACGATCACGTACTTGACGTCGAGACGGGCGAGGATCCGCTCGTAGGTGTCGCGGTGCGCCTGGTACGACGCCGTCAGGCCCTCGTCGGTGAGGTCGAACGAGTACGAGTCCTTCATGACGAACTCGCGGCCGCGCAGGATGCCGGCGCGGGGCCGCTCCTCGTCGCGGTACTTGGTCTGCACCTGGTAGAGCGTGACCGGGAAGTCCTTGTACGAGTTGTACTCACCCTTGACGGTGAGCGCGAAGAGCTCCTCGTGGGTGGGACCGAGCATCATGTCGTTGCCCTTGCGGTCCTTGAGGCGGAACAGGCCGGCGCCGTACTCGGTCCAGCGGTTCGACGTCTCGTACGGCTCGCGCGGCAGCAGCGCGGGCAGCAGGATCTCCTGCGCGCCCATCGCGTTCATCTCCTCGCGGACCACTCGCTCCACCTCGCGCAGCACCCGCAGGCCCAGTGGCAGCCACGAGTAGACGCCGGGCGCGATGCGGCGCACGTAGCCGGCGCGAACCAGCAGCTTGTGGCTGGCGACCTCGGCGTCGGCCGGGTCGTCGCGGAGGGTGCGAAGGAACAGGTGCGACATGCGAGTGATCACGGGGCACCAGCCTAGTCGGTGAAGTGCGGAGACCGATCGAGGGCACCGGTCGGCGACATCCTCGGCGCTCCCCCGGACCGGCGCTGGTCCGCCACAAAATTCACGGGAAATGACGTAACTCACCCAATTTCCCGGAACTCGAGGTAGCTTAGCCTCGCCTTCATAACCATAGGCTTAGCTTTCCCCCGAGGTTCCGCGCGTCCCCAAGCGCGCAACCGCGGCTGCGACCAGGAAGAAGAAAGATGCACGCGTTACGCAGGGCTGCCCTCGCGACCATGGCAGTCGCGATGTCGCTGGCGTTGCCGGTCGGCATTGCCGTTTCCGCCCCTTCCACCGGCGGCGGAGCCGTTGCCCAAGCAGCTCCGAGTTCGCCGGTCACAACCGTCACCCCGAAGACCGGATTGAAGGACGGCGACACGATCACCGTCTCGGGCGAAGGCTTCTCCGGGGCGGGCGCCGGCATCTATGTAGGACTGGTCCAGGACGACAAGTTCTCGACCACCGACGGCAGCGTCTGGATGACCCAGAAGTGGATCACATCGGCCGACATCAAGAGCGGCGCGTGGAGCACGAGCGTCAAGGTCGTCGCCAAGGCGGGCGCGTTCGACTGCATCGCGAATGCCTGCTCGATCTACACCGTCGCAGCCCACGGCTCGAGCGACCGCACCCAGGACACCGACGTCCCGGTGTCGTTCGCGGCCGTGACTCCGACGACCACTCCGGCCCCCACCACGACGACAACCGCGCCGACGACGACCACGACGCCTCCCACCACGACGACGACGGTGCCGCCGACCACGACGACTCCGAAGCCGACGACCACGACGCCGAAGCCGACGACGACACCTCCGACGACCACGCCACCCACGACCACGACGACGCCGCCGGTGACGGGCAGCGGACCCCGCGTCAGCACGAGCAAGACCACCGGACTCAATGCCCAGGGCGACACGATCAGCGTCCGCGGCAGCGGGTTCGCGACGACCGGCATGGGCATCTACGTGGGCATGGCGCAGACGAGCAAGTACTCGTCGACGAATGCCGACATGTTCTACGGCACGAAGTACATCAAGCCGGCCGACATGCCGGGTGGCTCGTTCTCGGTGACGATCGACGTCATCGGCGCTTTTGCGAACGGTGACTGCGTCAACAACGAGTGCGCCATCTACACGCTCGCAGCGCACGGCTCGTCGGACCGCAGCCAGGACACCAAGACCAAGATCAGCTTCGTCGGCACCGCACCGCCGGTCACCGGTGGCGGTGGCACCGGAACCGGTGGGGGCGCAACGGGACCCGGTGCAGCGGGCGCTGCGCCCGGCACCACGTTCACGGCCAACAGCAACCTGTCGGTGTCGCTGTCGAAGGCGTCCGACATCAATCCCGCGGGCGAGAACATCACGATCTCCGGGTCGGGCTTCTCCGGCGCGGCCCCCGGCCTGTACGTCGGTCTCGTGCAGGACAACGTGTTCTCCGCCGCCGACGCGTCGGTGTGGATGACCTCGGCGTTCGTCAAGCCCGAGCAGATCTCGGGCGGCAACTGGTCGCTGCCGATGGACCTCGTCTCCACGTCCGGAGCGTTCGACTGCATGAAGAACGCGTGCTCGATCTATACCGTCATGGCACACGGTTCCTCGGATCGCAGCCAGGACACCAAGACCCCGGTGAGCTTCGTCGGCGGAGTCGCCCCGGGCACCGTCACCGCGCCGCCCGCGCTGACTGCCGCCGGCGCGCCCGGTGCCGCGAAGACCGTTGCCGTGACGGTGTCGAAGGCCAAGGGGTTGAAGATCGAGGGCGACGAGATCACCATCTCGGGCACCGGCTTCTCGGGTGAGCAGCCCGGTATCTACGTCGGCCTGATCCAGGAGAACAAGTTCTCTACGACCGATGCGGGCGCCTGGATGACCACCGCGTACATCACGCCCAGCAGGATAAAGGACGGCGCCTGGTCGACCAGCATGAAGGTCCAGGCCGTCAAGGGTGACTCGGACTGCACCAAGAACGCCTGCTCGATCTACACCGTCGCCGCGCACGGCTCGAGTGACCGCAGCCAGGACACCCAGACGCCCGTCAGTTTCGGCGACGACCCCAACGCGCCCAACGCCGACAAGGCCGCGGCCGCAGCCCTGACCGCGGACGGCGGCCCGACCGACGGCGACATCTCCGCTGCGGACGAGTCGAACAGCACGTCCGATTCCGCAATCCGCAATCTCGCGGACGCGATCTCCGACGGCACCGCGTGGATCATCCCACTTCTCATCGGCGCGGTCATCGGGGCCGGATTCGCGGTCGCGACCACCGTCGCGCTTCGCCGCCGGACCTAGCACCCAGCGTTTGACCGAGGGGTGCCCACACCGGGCACCCCTCGTGAGACACGCCCAAAATCGTTGAATCACAACCAGTTCGGCACACACACAGGACCGAACAAACCTCTTTACGTACGGCCTAATTAAGGCTAGCTTTACCTAACACTCGCCATGTTTCGGCGACACACACCAGAAGGTAGGAAAATGCGCGCGTTAACAAAGTCCGCGGTCGTGGCGGTTGCCGCCACGGTCGCCTGCACGCTGCCGTTGGGCGTCGCCGCAGCACAGACCAGCCCGTTCGGCTCGCTGGGCAGCCTCGGATCGAGCGATCCCGGCCCCGAGACCCCCGCGCCGCAGGTGACCGCCTCGAAGACCACGGACATCGCCGCCGCCGGTGAAGACATCATCATCTCCGGCACCGGCTTCGAGGGTGCCGCTGGCAAGGGCATCTACGTCGGCGTCATCCAGGACAACGAGTGGTCCTTCACTGACGCGGATGCCTGGGGCGCACAGACTTTCGTCGTTCCGACCTCGATCGTCGGCGGCGCCTGGAGCACCACGCTCAACATCAAGGCCATCCAGGGCGGCGCGGACTGCGTCGCCAATGCCTGCTCGATCTACACCGTCATGGCGCACGGGTCCACCGACCGCAGCCAGGACACCAAGACCCCGATCACGTTCGCAGCACCGGTCGCCCCGGCCGGCCCGACCCTGACAGTGTCGAAGACGACCGGGCTGACGAACGGCGAAGACCTCACGATCACCGGCACCGGGTTCGGTCGCGAGGGCCAGGGCGTCTACTTCGGTCTTGCGCAGAACGACAAGTATTCGACCAGCAATATCGGCGCCTACAACGACTACGGATGGATCAGGGCAGCGCAGGTTGTCGACGGCGGCTTCACCGCAACACTGAAGGCCACCGCGATCAAGGGCGACGCGGACTGCTACGTGAACGCCTGCTCGATCTTCACGTTCGCGGACCGGTACACGCCCACCGACCGCAGCCAGGACACCCAGACCCCCGTCACGTTTGCCCCGGTCGTCGCGCCCACCACTCCTGCGGTGACCGCATCGAAGACCACGAACCTGACCGTGGGTGAGACCATCACCGTCTCGGGCACCGGGTTCCAGGGCGCCGCGGCCGACACCGGCATCTACTACGGCATCGTCCAGGACAACAAGTTCTCGACCACTAACGCCGGCGCGTGGATCACCACCGGATACCTCGCCCCGGGTCAGATCGTGGACGGCGCCTGGACGGCGACCATTTCCGCGACCGCGATCAAGGGCGACTCGAACTGCTTCGTGAACACGTGCTCGATCTACACCGTCATGGCACACGGCTCCACCGACCGGACCCAGGACACCACGACGCCGATCACGTTCGCTCCGCTGCCGCCCGCGAACCTGGTCGTCGATGCTCCGGAGATCGAGAACGCCGCGAGCGTCCAGAACGAGTCGGACAGCGGCCTGCCGGTGGCTCCGCTCGCGATCGGTGGCGCCATCGCCGCCGGCCTGGCAGTGACGGCACTGCGTCGTCGCGCCTGAGCTGTCGTCGCGCCTGAGCTGACACCCTGACCTGACATCGGTCGCACGTCTGGCCTTCGCCCCACGGGGCGGAGGCCAGACCTGTTTCCGGTCGGCAACACCGGTACGGTTACCCACTGTGCTGGTGCTGCTTCCCCCTTCCGAAACCAAGTCCGACGGCGGCAAGGGCGTGCCGCTCGATCTCGGCGAGCTGTCGATGCCGCAGCTGACGGAGACCCGCGAGATGCTCGCGACGGCGCTCGTCGACCTCGCGGCGGACACCGAAGCGTCGAACCTGGCGTTGGGGCTGGGACCGAAGCAGGCCGACGAGATCGAGCGCAACGCCAAGCTGTGGGTCTCCCCCACCCGTCCCGCGCTCGAGCGCTACACCGGCGTGCTGTTCGACGCCCTCGACGCGAAGTCGTTCACGAAGGTGCAGCGGGAGAAGGCGTTCCGCCGACTCGCGATGGGGTCGGCGCTGTTCGGCGCCGTCCGCGCGGGCGACCCGATCCCGGCGTACCGGTTGTCCGGCGGCTCCAGGCTGCCGGGCTTCGGCACGCTGCAGTCCCTGTGGAAGCCGGAACTGACCGACGCACTGGTCACGGAGGCCGACGGCGGGCTGGTGGTGGACCTGCGTTCGGGCACCTACCAGCAGCTCGGCCCGGTGCCGGACGCGATGATCGCGACTGTCCTCACCGAGCAGCCGGACGGCTCCCGCAAGGTGGTCAGCCACTTCAACAAACATCACAAGGGTCTGCTGGCGCGCGCACTGACGGTGACCCGTGCGGAGCCGTCCGACATCAAGGGCGTCGCCCGGGTCGCGGCGAAGGCGGGGCTGCGGGTGGAGATCGCGTCGGACTCCGAACTGATCATCCTGACCTGACGCCGGTCACGACGTCACGAACCGGGGCGCCGCCCTCGTGTTCGGCGGCGCCGCGCGCGAGCGCGACGACCGACACGGCGGTCGCGACGAGCGCGGCGATCAGCAGCAGGCCGACGCCGCGGCCCACGTCGAGATATTCACCCAACACCACGAACCCGAGGAGCGCGGCGACGGCCGGTTCCGTCACCGTCGTCGCGGGCAGCGACGCCTGCAGCTCTCCGGTGCGGAACGCGAGTTGCTGGATCCCGACGGCGGCCGCGAACACCGCGACCAGCACGTACACCTCGAGTGACGTCAGCAGCGACACCGGGCCCCGCGCGAGCAGGTGCACAACGGATTTGGTGAGCACCGCCCCCACGCCGAACAGCGCGCCACCGGCGAGTCCGAACAGCAGTGCGCGCCGGGCGGCGGACCCGCTCCGCGCACCGAGCAGGCACAGTGCGAGCGCGGGCACCCCGATCGCCGCGACGACCATCCAGTGCCAGGTCTCCGCGCGCTCGGCACCCGGTTTCGGGTCGCCGACGACGACCAGCAGTGCGACGGCCACGGTCAACGTCGCCGCCCACGCCCAGTCCGATACGCGCACCGTCCGGCCCGACAACCGCGCGCTCAGCGGCAGCGCGAACATCAGCGACAGCACCAGCAGCGGCTGCACCAACAGCAGCGATCCGACACCGAGCGCCGCCGCCTGCAGGCCGTAACCGGCGGCGCCCGCAAGGGCACCCGTCCACCAGGCGCGGTCGCGGATCGACTCCGTGAGGGAGTCCGACGCCGATGTCGCGGCCCGCTGCCGCATCACGTTCCCGATCGCGATGCACAGCGCGGAACCGAGAGCGAGCAGGACGGAGAGCAGGGTGTCGACCACTCGCGAGATCCTAAGCGCCGGGACCGGTTCAGGCCTGCTGCGCGGCTTTCTCCGCGACCTGGGCCTGTGCGACCTGTTCGGGCGTGAACCGGATGAACAGCGCGGCAAGCGCGGCGAGCGCGGCGAGGATCGCGCAGCCGAGCAGCGCGAAGGTGTAACCGCTGGAGAGGGCGTCGAGCTGGGTCTGGTTCATCTCGGTGGCCGGCACACCCGACACGCCGCCGAGCGACATGGTCTTGGACGTGGCCATCGCGCCGACGATCGCGAGACCGACGGGCCCGAACAGCGTCTGCGCCACCTGTGCGATCGCGGCGAGCGGACCGATCTCGCTCGGCCCCACACCGGCGATGGCACACAGCGGCAGCGGCACCACCGCGAGGCCGACACCGAAACCGACCCCGACGACGAGCACGAACAGGTTGCCGACGTACGTCGCGGACGCGTCGAGGGTCGAGCCGTACATCAGGCCGACAAACGTGATCAGGGTTCCCGCGACGACGAGCCAGCGCGGCTGCACCTTCACGGCGATCTTGGAGGCGACGAACGCCGCGGCGCCGAGACCGAACGCGAACGGCACGAACGCGAGGCCGGCGTGCAGCGGCGTGTACTTCAGGACGTCCTGGACGAACAGCGCTACGAACGGCGCGAGCGAGAACATCACCATGCCGACGAGGGCGAGCGAGATGAACGTCGCGACGCGGCTGCGGTTGCGGAACAGCGAGAACGGCAGCAGCGGATTCTCGGCGCGCCGCTCCACGGCCAGGAAGGCACCCAGCAGGGCCAGACCGCCGACCAGCCCGACCAGGACGAGCGGACTGCCCCAGCCCATCTCGGGTCCCTCGGTGAAGCCGAACACGACGCCGGTGCAGCCGAGGGTCGCGAGGATCGCGCCCGGGACATCGAGCTTGAGGCGCTCGGCATTGGTCTCCTCCAGCGCCCGGAACGCGAGCAGCAGGATGACCAGGCCGATCGGAACGTTGATGAGGAAGATCCACCGCCAGGACACCTCGGTGAGCGCGCCGCCGACGATCAGACCCAGCACCGAGCCGATGCCCGTCATGGCCGCGAAGATCGCGATGGCCTGGTTGCGCACCGGGCCGGGCGCGAACGTCGTGGCGACGAGGGCGAGTGCCGTCGGCGACGCGATCGCCGCGCCGACGCCCTGCAGGGCGCGCGCGGCGACCAGGGTGGCCTCGTTGACGGCGAGTCCGCACAGCAGTGAGGTGACCGTGAACAACGCCACGCCGCCGATGAACACCCGTTTGCGGCCGAACGCGTCACCGAGGCGACCGCCCAGAAGCATCAGGCCACCGAACGTCAGCGCGTACGACGTGATCACCCAGTTGCGCCCGGAATCGCTGAGCCCCAGGTCTTCCTGGATCTTGGCGAGCGCGAGCGAGGCGACCGTGCCGTCGAGCACCATCATCAGCTGCATGCCGCTGAGGACGACGATCGCGAGACCGAACGCCCGTGTGGTCACGGGGTACTTCACGACGATGGAGTCAGACACAAGAGTTCACGTTACCGAGGGTCGACGGAAAACCCGGCCACCGGACCGATCACGACGATCGCCGGCGGGCGGATGTTCTCCTCCCGGACCCGCGCGGCGACGGTCGCGAGGTCGGCGCGCAGCACCCGCTGGGTGCGCAGCGTGCCCTCCTGGATCACCGTGACCGGCGTCTCGGCGGGGCGACCGCCCTCGACGAGAACGGCCGCGAACTTCTCGATCCGCTCGACGGCCATCAGCAGCACGATCGTGCCGCGCAGCTTCGCCAGCGCCGACCAGTCCACGAGCGAATCCGGGTGGTCGGGGGCGACGTGCCCACTGACGACGACGAACTCGTGGGTGACGCCGCGGTGCGTGACGGGGATGCCGGCCGCCGACGGCACCGAGATCGCACTGGTGATGCCGGGCACGACGGTCACCGGAACGCCGGCCTCCGCGCACGCCTCGAGCTCCTCGTAGCCGCGGCCGAACACGTACGGGTCGCCGCCCTTGAGCCGGACGACGAACTTGCCGGCCTTCGCGTTGTCGATCAGGGCGGCGTTGATCGCCTCCTGCGCCATCGCGCGGCCGTACGGGATCTTCGCGGCGTCGATGACCTCGACGTGCGGTCCGAGTTCGGCGAGCAGTTCCGGCGGCGCGAGCCGGTCCGCGACGACGACGTCGGCGCGCGCCAGCAGGCGACGACCGCGCACGGTGATGAGGTCGGGGTCGCCCGGTCCCCCACCGACCAGCGCGACGCCGGGCGCCGGGGCCTCGTCGGTGTCGGTGACGGCCCCGGACTGCAGCGCCTCGAGCAGCGCGGTGCGTACCGCGGCCGAGCGCCGGTGTGCACCGCCCGCGAGCACCCCGAGGGACAGACCGTCGAAGGTTCCGGTGGCCGGGGTGACGGCGGTGCCCTCGCGGGCGCTGTCGGCGCGGACGCAGAAGATCCGGCTGCGCTCGGCCTCCGCGACGATCGCGGCGTTGGTGTCGGGTTCGTCGGTGCACGCGATCGCGTACCAGGCGCCGTCGAGGTCGCCGTCCCGGTAGTCGCGCAGTTCGACCGTGATCTGCCCGGACGTACCCATGCCCTCGACCGCGGGTGTGACCTCGCGGCTGATGAGGTGGACGTTCGCGCCGGACGCCACCAGCAGGCCGAGGCGGCGCTGCGCGACGGTGCCGCCACCGACCACCACGACACGACGGTCCGTCAGGTTGAGTCCGACCAGGTAGCTGGTCTCGTCACCGGCGGAAGCAGACACTCGTCTCCCCGTTCTCCAGAATCGTTCGGTTGTCATCTCGACAGATCACGAAACACTACGGGCGACCGCGAGGGTCACGCCATTCGTCACGTGCTTCGTCACAATCAGCGGGCCGTCGTTCGCGGCGAGGATCGCGGCGGCCTCGGCAACGCTGGGCGTCCCCACGGCGCCGTCCACCGTCTCGGCGGGGTTCGGCACGGTCACCGCCGCGAGGTCCTCGGCCGGGTACCCGACCAGTGCGGCGCCGAGCACCTCGGCCGCGTCCACGAACGGCGCCAGCACGGTCTTCCGGTCCAGCGTGGCCAGTACCCGCACCGGCTCGTCGCCACACACCTCGAGGACCGCGGCGACGATGTCGGCGGCGCCTACCCGGCTGCCGGCGCCCACGCCGACGCACAGGTCACCCACGAGCGGCCTCCACGAAGCGGCGGATCGCGTCGGGGTTCCCGGCGGGATGGGTGTGCAGGTACGACGCGTGCACCGATCCGGCGGCGAAGCCCTCCCGGGTGGCCCCGGCGTCCCACGCCCGCCAGCCCCAGGCCGGGCCGAACCCATCGGCCGTCTCCGTGTCGAGCGCGGTGCGGTGGAACTCGTGTCCGGTGACGCGGGTTCCGGCGTCGAAGAGCACCGAGTCCGTCACGGCGACGGCCTCCCGGTAGCCGAGCGTCAGCCGCGAGCCGAAGCGGGCGTCGACGTCGATCACACCGGCCATCGGGTGCCCGTCGAGGCTGCGGGTCAGGTACAGCAGTCCCGCGCACTCGGCGTGGATGGGAGCCCCGTCGGCGGCGAGCTGTCGAACCTGCTGCAGCAGTGCCGTGTTCGCCGACAGCGCCACCGCGTGCTCCTCGGGGAAGCCGCCGGGCAACACCAGACCGGCGGTGCCGGTGGGCAGTTCGTCCTGCAGCGGGTCGAACGCCACGACGTCGGCGCCCGCGGCGTCGAGCAGTTCGCGGTGCTCGGCGTACCCGAACGTGAACGCGACACCCCCGGCCAGCGCGATCACCGGACGCGGGCCGCTCGGGACCGGCCCGACCTCGGCGGCCGGATCCCACGCGGCATCGTCGACGGACGAGCGCGCGAGCGCCCGGATCGCATCCAGGTCAAGGTGCGCGGCCGCGAGTTCCGTCATCGCGGCGACGGCGTCGAGGGCAGCGCGGCCGTGTTCGACGGCCGGCACCAGCCCGAGGTGCCGGGACGGGACCTCGAGTTCGGCCAGGCGCGGCACGGACCCGAGGACCGGCAGCCCCACCCGCTCGCACGCCTGGCGCAGCACCTGCTCGTGCCGGGCACTGCCGACCCGGTTGAGGATCACCCCGCCGATGCGCACGGCTGCGTCGTAGGTCGAGAAGCCGTGCAGCACAGCGGCCAAACTCTGGCTGTGCCCGCGCGCGTCGATCACCAGGACCACCGGCGCACCCAGGGCGGCGGCCACCTGCGCGGTGGAGCCCTCCGCCGACGGCTCGGTCGATCCGGGGTCGATCTTGCCGTCGAACAGCCCCATCACGCCCTCGACCACCGCGATGTCGCAGTCGTCGCTGCCGTGCCGGAACAACGGGCCGATCCGCTCGGCGCCCACCAGTACGGTGTCCAGGTTCCGGCCCGGCCGCCCGGCGGCCAGCGCGTGGTAGCCGGGATCGATGTAGTCGGGTCCGACCTTGAACGGCGCGACCCGAGGGCCGGCGGCACGGAGCGCGCCGACGAGGCCGGTCGCGACGGTCGTCTTGCCGCTGCCCGACGCCGGGGCCGCGATCACGACGGCCGGGGTGCTGGGAGCGTTCACCATTCGATGCCGCGCTGGCCCTTGCGGCCGGCATCCATCGGGTGCTTGATCTTCGTCATCTCGGTCACCAGGTCGGCGGCGTCGATCAGCGCCTGCGGCGCGTCCCGGCCGGTGATGACGACGTGCTGGTTGCCGGGCCGGTTCCGCAGCACCTCGACCACCTCGTCGACATCCACCCAGCCCCACTTGAGCGGGTAGGTGAACTCGTCGAGCACGTAGAACCGGTGCGTCTCGGCCGCCAGACGGCGGGCGATCTCCTGCCAGCCCTCCGCCGCCGCGGCGGCGTGGTCCTCCTCGGTGCCGTGCTTACGGGTCCAGGACCAGCCCTCGCCCATCTTGTGCCATTCCACCGCACCGCCGACGCCGCTGTTCGTGTGCAGCTCGCCGAGCGCCCGGAACGCGGCCTCCTCGCCCACCTTCCACTTCGCGCTCTTGACGAACTGGAAGACGCCGACGTCGAAGCTCTGGTTCCAGGCGCGCAGCGCCATCCCGAAGGCGGCCGTCGACTTTCCCTTACCGGGGCCGGTGTGGACGGCCAGGACGGGCTGGTTGCGGCGCTGACGGGTGGTGAGCCCGTCGGCGGGCACGTTCTCGGGTACGCCCTGAGGCATGTGCAGTCCCTTTCTCGGGCTTGTCTGTTCGGCTGACCCAGCTCAGGCGGCCGCGCGGACGACGCCGGCGACCTGCTGCGCGGACAGTTCCGCGAGACGGACGTAGCCGCCGCGCAGGTCGCGCGCGAGTTCGGCGGCCAACCCGAGGCAGACCATGCCGGTCTCGCAGTCGACGACGATCGACGCGGCGTTCGTGTCGGCCAGCATCCCCGCGGCCCGCCGCGCGCGGGCGACGGCATCCTTCGCGCCGGTGGCGCGGCCGTCGGTGAGCGCGACGACGAGGGCGCGGCGGCGCGGATCACGCACCCGCTCGCGCAGAACGACCTCACGCGCCTTCAGGAAGCCCGCCGCGAGGGGCGTGCGTCCGCCGGTCTTCATCGCCCGCAAGCGACGCACCGCGACGTCCACGGACGACGTCGGCGGGAGCACCAGTTCGGCGTTCTTGCCGCGGACGGTGATCACGGCGACCTTGTCCCGGCGCTGGTAGGCGTCGCGCAGCAGCGAGACGACGGCGCCGGTGACGGCGGCCAGGCGATCCCGCGCGGCCATCGAACCGGACGCGTCCACCACGAACAGCACCAGGTTGCCCTCGCGGCCCTCTCGGACGGCTCCGCGAATGTCACCGGCTGCCAGCCGCATCGGACCACCGGCACGTCCCCGCGTCACCTGATGCTCGGCGGCGGCGAACAGCGTGCCCACCAAGTGGAGGCCGGTGCCCGGCTCGGTCGTCGCCCGCACGGTGCGGCCGCGGGTCGAGCGGGACCGGGACCTCCGGCCGGGAGCACCCTCGCCGAGTCCGGGAATCTCGAGCAGTCGCGCCCGGAACTGCGGGCCGGGCGCACCTGTGCCTCGCTCCGACCCCGATCCACTGCCCGGCGCCGGTGAATCCTGTTCACCCGTTTCGGTTTTCGAGTCGCCGACGGGCGACTCGGGCTCGGTCGGCGACTCGCCGCCGCCCGGACCGTCGGGATCTGGTTCGGGCTCGTCCTGCGCACGCGCGTCGGCGTCGGCCTGGTCCATCGCGTCGTCGAGCTGCTGCGGGTCGAGGCCGGGCTCGTCGAACGGGTCGCGCCGACGTCGGTGCGGCAGAGTCAGTTCCGCGGCGATCCGCACGTCTTCCTCGGTGACCGCGTCGGCGCCACGCCACGCGGCGTGCGCGGTCGCGGTGCGCGCGAGCACCAGGTCGGCGCGCATGCCCTCGACGTCGAACGACGCGCACACCGACGCGATGCGGCGCAGTTCGGTGTCGGACAGTGCGACACCGTCGACGACGGCGCGGGCGTCCGCGATCCGGCGGGCCAGGTCGGCATCCTCGTCGGCGTACCGGGCGGCGAAGCCGTCGGGGTCGCGCTCGTAGTCGAGGCGTCGGCGGACCACCTGCATACGCACGTCCACGTCGCGCGAGGCGGCAACGTCGACGGCGAGACCGAACCGGTCGAGCAGCTGCGGGCGCAGCTCGCCCTCCTCGGGGTTCATGGTGCCGACGAGCACGAACCTGGCAGGGTGGGAGTGCGAGACACCGTCGCGTTCGACGTGCACCCGGCCCATCGCGGCGGCGTCGAGCAGCACGTCCACCAGATGGTCGTGCAGGAGGTTGACCTCGTCGACGTACAGCACGCCCTGGTGCGCGTCGGCGAGCAGTCCGGGCTGAAAAGCGCGTTCGCCGTCGCGGAGCACCTTCTCGAGGTCGATCGAGCCGACGACGCGGTCCTCGGTCGCCCCGACCGGCAGTTCCACGAGCCGGGCCCGGCGGCCCTCCCCCACCTCGGGCAGCAGCGCGGTGAGCGCGCGCACCACGGTGGACTTGGCGGTGCCCTTCTCGCCCCGAACCAGCACTCCGCCGATGCCGGGGTGGACTGCGCACAGGATCAGCGCCAGCCGTAGGCGGTCCTGCCCGACGATGGCACTGAACGGATAACCGGCAGGTTCGTGACTGTGACGCAACGATCGAATCCCTTCACTTCTCGGTTTCCTCGCCGAGAGCTTGGCCTTGCGAAACGTTGCGGCATTCTGGCTTCGGGTGCACCTCGTGCGCCCTCACAGTGGCGGGACCGCGCCTGGTTCTCACAGGACTTCCCCGCAGACGTTTCTCTGCTGCAGCACCCTACCGTGTGCCGGGTGAGGGCCCGACAGCACGCCGCCGCGGCCCGGAGTGAGACTCCGGGCCGCGGCGGGTGGGGGTATGTCAGACGGTGGCGGACTCGACCACCGGGGCCGCATGCGCGGGCACCGACGCGGGGACGTCACCGAGCTCGAGCGAGCGGGTGCTCCAGTCCCAGACCTGCTGGAACAGGTCGGTGTTGTCCGAGAGCTTCAGGCCCAACGACGGGACCATCTGCTGCAGCTTCGGGGTCCACGCCTGGAACTCGCGCGGGAAGCAGCGCTGCAGGACGTCGAGCATCGCGGGAACCGCGGTGGACGCGCCCGGCGAGGCGCCGAGCAGGCCGGCGATGGTGCCGTCCTCGGCGTTGACGACGGCGGTGCCGAACTCGAGCACGCCGCCCTTGCCCTTCTTACGGATGACCTGCACGCGCTGACCGGCGGTGATGAGCTCCCAGTCGCCGCCCGTGGCGCGCGGCACGAACTCGCGCAGCGTGTTGATGCGGTCGGCGGGCGACTGCATGAGCTCACCGATGAGGTACTTGGTCAGGCCCAGCTCCGTCAGACCGACGCCGAGCATCGAGGTCAGGTTGTTGGGCTTGACCGAGCCGGGCAGGTCGGTGACCTTGCCGTTCTTGAGGAACTTGGGCGACCAGCCGGCGTAGGGGCCGAAGAGCAGGCCCTGACGGCCGTTGATGACGCGGGTGTCGAGGTGCGGCACCGACATCGGAGGCGCACCGACGGCGGCCTTGCCGTACACCTTGGCACGGTGCTGGGCGATGAGCTCGGGGTTGGTGCAGCGCAGGAACTGGCCGCTGACGGGGAAGCCGCCGAAGCCCTTGGCCTCCTTGATGCCCGACTTCTGCAGCAGGTGCAGCGCACCGCCGCCGGCGCCGACGAACACGAACTTGGCGTTGACGGTCTTCTTGGCGCCGGTGCGCAGGTTCTCGACCTTGACCAGCCAGCTGCCGTCGGACTGCTTGGTGAGGTTGCGGACCTCGTGACCGAAGAACACCTGGCCGCCGGACTTGCCGACGTAGCCCAGGAGCTGCTTGGTGAGCGCACCGAAGTCGACGTCCGTGCCGGACTCGGTCCAGTTCAGGGCGACCGGATCGGTGTAGTCGCGACCCTTGGCCATGAGCGGCAGACGCTCGGCGAAGAAGCCCTCGGACTCCGAGTACTCCATACCGGCGAACAGCGGGTGGCCGGCGAGGGCCTCGTAGCGCGCACGCAGGTACTTCACGTTGTCCGCGCCGTGCACGAAGCTCACGTGCGGGATCGGGTTGATGAACTCCTTGGGATCGGTGAGGATCCCGTTGTCGACGGCGTACGCCCAGAACTGCCGCGAGACCTGGAACTGCTCGTTGACGTTGATCGCCTTGCTGATGTCGACGCCGTCACCCTTGGCCGGGGTGTAGTTCAGCTCACACAGCGCCGAGTGGCCGGTGCCCGCGTTGTTCCACGGGTCACTGCTCTCGGCCGCGGCGGCGTCGAGTCGCTCGAAGGTGGTGATCGACCAGTCGGGCTGCAGCTGACGCAGGATCGCGCCGAGCGTTGCGCTCATGATGCCCGCACCCACGAGCACTACATCGGTCTTCGCCACTACGTTCTGCTCTGACACTGGAGAATCGACTTCCTTGTCTGTTCACACGCGACCTGATTCGCACGCATCGCCCGCTCGGACACATCGCGTGGACAGACCGCTTTTCGCGCGCCTGTGGCGCTTAGGTTACCTGTGCGTCACCTTCCCCAATTGTGCCCCTCGCAAACGACTTCGTTCGCCCAATAGAGTGTGATCGTGACTACTTGGGCCCCCGACGTCCTCGGCGACGGATACCAGCAGCTGACGATCCCTTTGGGTCCCGACCCGGACGGGGAGGGCGAGGCCGAGGCGACGCTGGTCCGCTACCAGCCCGGCAATCTGACCGGGAACCGCGCGGTGCTGTACGTGCACGGGTTCACCGACTACTTCTTCCAGCAGCACGTCGCCGAGCACTTCGCCGAGCAGGGCTATTCCTTTTTCGCCCTCGACCTGCGTAAATGTGGCCGCTCGCGGCGGCCGGGCCAGACCCCGCACTTCGTGACGGACCTGAAGCTGTACGACGCGGAACTGGACGAGGCGCTACGCCTGGTCCGGGAGCAGATCGGCGGCGGGCAGGTCCTGCTCGTCGCGCACTCGACGGGCGGGCTGATCCTGCCGCTGTGGCTCGACCGGCTCGAGCGCAAACCAGGCGGATCTGCGGGTGCGGGTGTGGCGGGTGTCATCCTCAACAGCCCGTGGTTCGACCTGCAGGGACCGGCGCTGCTGCGCACGGCCGGCACTTCGGCGGCGATCGACGCGCTCGGCCGGGTGTCGAGCAAGACCCCGCTGCCCGGCCAGAAGCTCGACACGTACGGCTCGAGCCTGCACATCGGGTCGAACGGCGCCTGGGACTACAACCTCGACTGGAAGCCACTCACCGGTTTCCCGGTGCGGTTCGGCTGGCTCCGCGCGATCCGCCGCGGGCACGCCCAGTTGCACCAGGGTCTCGACATCGGGGTGCCGTCGCTGATCCTGCGATCGAAGCGGACCGTGTTCGCGTCGCGCTACAACGCCACCGTCGACGCGGCCGACGCCGTCCTCGACGTCGAACAGATCGCCAAGTGGGCAGGCTGCCTCGGCGACCGCACTACGATCGTTCCGATCGACGGCGCTCGTCACGATGTCTTCCTGTCCACCGAGAAGCCGCTGGCGGACGCGTTCCACGAGGTCGACCTGTGGCTGGCCTGGCTCGACGCACACCACCTCGACGCCACCCGAGAGACTGGAGCACCTGCGTGACCCACTTCGACATCGCGATCATCGGCACCGGATCGGGCAACTCGATCCTCGACGAACGCTACGACGGCAAGAAGATCGCGATCATCGAAGAGGGCATCTTCGGCGGCACGTGCCTCAACGTCGGCTGCATCCCCACCAAGATGTACGTGTACGCCGCGGAGGTGGCGCGCACGATCACCGAGTCCTCCAAGCTCGGCATCGACGCGACGCTCGACGACGTCCGCTGGCCCGACATCGTCAAGCGAGTGTTCGGCCGGATCGATCCGATCTCCGCCGGCGGCGAGCGGTACCGAACCGAGGACTGCGACAACGTGACGGTGTTCCGGGGGCACGCCCGGTTCGTCGGTCCGCGCACCATCGACACGGGAACCGGGGAGGTCATCACCGCCGACCAGGTCGTGATCGCCGCCGGATCGCGACCCACGATCCCGAACCAGGTCCTCGAGGGCGGCGTCCGCTACCACACCAACGACGACATCATGCGTCTGCCGGAGTTGCCCGAGCGCCTGGTGATCCTCGGATCCGGTTTCATCGCAGCGGAATTCGCGCACGTCTTCTCGGCGCTGGGCGTCCGGGTGTCGATCATCGGCCGCAGCGAGCGACTGCTGCGCCACCTCGACAAGGACGTCTCCGCGTGGTTCACCGAACTGGCGCAGCGCAAGTGGGACGTCCACCTGGGGAACCCGATGGTCGCCGCACGGACGGCGGGCAACGGCATCGAGATCGAACTGTCGGACGGCACGATCGTCGCCGGCGACGAACTGCTCGTCGCGGTGGGCCGCACCCCCAACGGCGACCGCCTGGACGCCGCGCTGGGCGGCATCGCGGTCGACGAGTCGGGCCGGGTGATCGTCGACGAGTACCAGCGCACCACCGCGGAGGGCGTGTTCGCGCTCGGCGACGTGTCGTCGCCGTACCAGCTCAAGCACGTCGCGAACCACGAGATGCGGGTCGTCCAGCACAATCTGCTGCTCGACGCCTGGAACCCCAGCGAGCGCTCGACGGCACGCCTGCGCCGCACCGATCACCGGTTCGTGCCCGCGGCAGTGTTCACCGACCCGCAGATCGCGAACGTCGGGATGACCGAGGAGCAGGCCCGCGAGGCCGGCCTCGACATCACGGTCAAGATGCAGAACTACTGCGACGTCGCGTACGGCTGGGCCATGGAGGACGACGAGGGCTTCTGCAAGGTGATCGCCGAGCGCGGCACCGGACGCCTCCTCGGCGCGCACGTCATCGGCGCGCAGGCCCCCACGGTGATCCAGCCGCTCATCCAGGCGATGAGCTTCGGGCTGTCGGCGCAGGACATGGCCACCGGTCAGTACTGGATCCACCCGGCGCTGCCCGAGGTCGTCGAGAACGCGCTGCTCGGTCTGGAGATCTGAGCCGACGCGGTTCCGCCGAACCGCCTCGACGATCGTTGGCGCTGAGCTAGATTCGGCGGATGATGGGTTCCCGGATGGGCCGCCGTATCGTCACTGCGATCGCCGTCGCGCTCGTCGCGGGCGCACCGAAGATCCTCACTCCCACTGCGTCGGCCGCCCCGATGGTCGCACCGGCACTCGACGCACCCGGGACAGTCCTCGAGTCCGCCCCACTGCCGCAGCCGTTTTGGCTGCCGGGCACCGGCGCGGCGTACCGGGTCACGTACCTGACCACGGGCCCGCGCGGCGTCACCCCGTGCACCGGCCTGGTGTTCGTCCCCGAGGGCACACCGCCGCCGGGAGGCTGGCCGGTGATCGCCTGGGCGCACGGGACGATCGGCAACTCCGACGCGGACGCCCCGTCGCGCAACGGCATCGACTCGGACAGCGCCCGATACGTGAAGAACTGGCTGGCCCGCGGGTACGCCGTCGCAGCCACCGACTATGTCGGCCTGGGCACTCCCGGCGTGCCGCCCTACCTACACGGGGAGTCCGCGGCACACAGCGTCATCGACTCGGTGCGGGCGGCCCGCGCCGTCGACGACACCCTCTCGTCGCGGTGGGCGGTCATCGGACTTTCCGAGGGTGGACAGGCCGCGGTGTTCACCGCGCGCACCGCCACCGCGTATGCGCCCGAACTCGATTACCGCGGCGCGGTCGCGGCCGGCGTGCCGTCGAACATCGAGACATTCACCCCGCTGGCCGGACCGGACTTCCCACCGAAAGGCATTGCCGGGCTGACCAACTTCATGACGTTCGTGATCGCCGGATTCCGCGACATCCATCCCGAACTCGACGTGGACAGCTATCTGACACCGATCGGCCGCACACTGGTCGACGCGGCGCCGGAGCTGCCGTACCGACAGTTCGCCCAGCTTGCCGCGAATGTCTCGGTGGCCCAGATGCTCTCACGATCGCTCGACGATTCGGCACTACTGACCGCACTGCGCGACTATCTGCGGGTGCCGACCTCAGGGTACGACCGGCCGCTGATGATCGCGCAGGGGGCCGAGGACCCGACGGTACCGCTTCCGTTGACAGTCAAGCTCATCACGGAAATGAACCTCGCCGGCACCCGTCCGGACTTCAGGATCTATCCGGCCGACCACATCGGCAGCCTGTTCGCCAACGAGGCGGACGCGGTCACGTTCATCACCAAGGCGTTCGCGTGCCAGAGTGAATCGGACGATCCCGAGTGCAGACCCAGCCCCCTGGGGTCCTTGGGCTCGCTCGGGCCCGGAGGGGTCGTCGGCTCACTCGGGTCGGTCAGCCTCCTCGGACTCCTCGGGTCGAACTGAGCGCGACCCTACGGTCGGGCAGCCAGGCGTGCCATCCCGCGAGGAGCACCGCCAGCACGGCCGCCGGGACGAAGAAGCCGAACACGGCCTGTGGCGCGGGCGCGAAGAACGTGCCGAACGAACCGCCGACCAGAACCGCGGCGACCAGCACCCCGACCCAGCGCCGAAAGACGACGGCGGGGAGCAGGCACAGCAGCGCCGGGACGGCGAGCGCGGCCACGATCGACGGCCCGTAGGTGCGGGCGATCGACCGTTCACACTCCTCCCCGGGCATGATCCCGTCGTCCGGATATCCCAGCTCGCACGACGTGATCTGCATCATCGAACTGGTCGCGGCGACGACCGCCAGCCCGGCGCAGACCCACGCCAGCAGAATCCACCCCGCCCGAACGGCATTCAGCATGCCCACCCTCCTCGCCCCTCGGCGACGACGGTACGAGGGATCGCAGCGCTCGCTGAATCCGACACACCGGACAGTCGATCCTGAAGGATTTCCGTCGCCCGGCGAGAGGAATCCTTCAGGATCACCGCAAGATCGGTTTCCCAAGAGCATTGTCGCTGCGAAATGTAGTAGGTATGCTACAAACCATCGAAGACCAACGATGGGGAGGAATCGTGAGTTCGAGAGACGGGGTTGTACTCGAGGTCGACGCACTGCGAATGCGGTACGACGACAACGATGTTCTGCGCGACGTGACGTTCCAGGCGCGACGCGGTGAGGTTCTGGTCATGCTCGGCCCGAACGGGGCGGGCAAGACCACCACGATCGAAATCCTCGAGGGTTTCCGAAAACGCTCGGCCGGAAGCGTTTCCGTCCTGGGCATCGATCCGGCAGAAGGCGACGAACGCTGGCGCGCCCGCATCGGCGTCGTCCTGCAGTCGTGGCGAGATCATGCCAAGTGGCGGGTGCGCGATCTGCTCGACCATCTTGCGGCGTTCTATCGCCCCTACGCCACCGAGCCGTCCCGAGGGCCATGGGACACCGACGAACTCATCGATCTCGTCGGGCTCACCGAGCACGCGGGCGCCAAGATCTCCACCCTGTCCGGTGGTCAGCGCCGCCGGCTGGACGTGGCGATCGGCATCGTCGGCCGCCCGGAGTTACTGTTCATGGACGAGCCCACCGCCGGCTTCGATCCTGCGGCCCGCCGCGACTTCCACGACCTCGTGCACCGCCTGTCCGACCTGGAGGACACGACGGTACTGCTCACCACGCACGATCTCGACGAGGCGGAGAAGATCGCCGACCGGATCCTGATCCTGGCGAACGGCCGCATCGTCGCCGACGGCTCGCCCGACGCGTTGGCCCGCGAGATCGCCGTCGAAGCGGAGGTCCGGTGGACCGTCGACGATCAACGATTCGTGCACACCACCACCGAGTCCACCAAGTTCGTCCACGAACTGTTCAAGCAGCACGGCGATGCCATCGGCGAACTCGAGGTCCGCCGCGCCTCACTCGAGGACACCTACATGGCATTGGTGCGCCGCCACGAGTCCGGCGACGGTGGTACCGAAACACTCACCCTCGCGGAGGTCACCCGATGAATCCCACTGCCAACGCGGTCCGCGCCGGGCTCACCCGCGGGTGGATCGAACTGCGTCAGCTGTTCACCACGGCCCCGGATCTGATCGGCCAGTTCCTGACGCCGGCAATCTCGCTCGCGGTCCTCTTCCTGCTGCGCCACAAGGAGTACGCGGGCAGCGACCTCTCGATCGCCGAACTCGCGCTGCCGGGACTGATCGGCACGATCATCACCTTCAACGGCATCTTCGCGATCGCCAACGTCCTGGTGCTCGACCGCGAGGACGGCACACTCCTGCGCGCCAAGGCCGTCCCGAGCGGCATGATCGGCTACTTCGTCGGCAAGATCGTCGCGGCCGCGGGGTCCGTCCTCGTGCAGGTGGCGGTGGTGCTGGTGGCCGGCATGGTGATCATCGGTGGGTCGTCGCTGGACGGGGCCGGCGCGTGGGCGACGTTCGTCTGGGTCGTGGCGATCAGCCTGCTCGCGACGCTGCCGCTCGGCGCGATCCTGGGCGCCGTCCTCGACGGCCCGCGTGCCACCTTCCTGCTGACGATGCCGTTGATGGGGCTGGTCGCGATCTCCGGGATCTTCTATCCGATCACCGCGCTGCCGGGCTGGCTGCAGGGCATTGCCCAGGTGTTTCCGGTCTACTGGAGCGGCCTCGGGATGCGCTCGGCGCTGCTCCCCGCCGACGCGGTCACCGTCGAGCTCGACCAGTCCTGGCGACACCTCGAAACGGCAGCGGTCCTGGGCGTGTGGGCCGTCGCGGGGCTCCTGATCGCCCCGGTAGTGTTGCGGCACATGGCGCGTCACGAATCGGGTTCGAGCATGGCTGCACGGCGGGAGAAGGCGATGCAGCGTGCCTTCTGAGGTCATCTACAACCGCATCTCGATGCTGCGCGCCGAACGAGGCATCTCGCGCCGAGAGCTCGCCGAGGCTCTGGGGGTCCACTACCAGACCGTCGGCTATCTCGAGCGCGGTGAGTACAGCCCCAGCCTGCATCTGGCGTTGCGGATCGCCGCCTACTTCGAGGTGGCGGTGGAGGTGGTGTTCTCCACCGAGCCCTTCCCCCGGCTGGGATCGGGCGCGGAAACCGCGTAAAGCTCCGCAAACGCCGATCGTGAAGGATTCCTCTCGCCTGGTGAACTGCTCCCCGGAAGTTGGACTGAGAAATTCAGTTCCGACTTCCGGGGAGCAGTTTGATGAGGGCGACGAGTTCACTGTCCGAAGATCAGCGGACCGCGGCGGTAGCGTTGTTCGA
>NZ_JAIVAH010000022.1 GCF_020171745.1 Prescottella equi | reverse complement strand
GTTCGGTCGCCCGCCTGCTCGCAGCGATGGCGACCGAACGCTCCTGAGTCCCGCCGTACGGGGTCAGCTGGGCCGGCTGACCTCGTACGTACCCGCGTCGTCGGTGAAGGTGACCTTCACCGACTTCGGCGAGCCGTCGACGGTCAGGGTGCACTCGAACGACGCACCCTTCTCGACCTTCTGGCCCGACGGGCAACTGACGCCGGTCACCGAACGCGCGCCGTAGGACTCGGTGACGATCTGCTCGACACCGCGCTGCGCCGCCTGCTGGTCGAGCGTCTTCCCGCCGAGCGCGGACGCCAGCAACCATCCGACCAGACCCACGACGACGACCGCCCCGACCCCGATCCCGACCCACAGCATCGTCTTCTTGCCACCCTGCTGCCGGTCCGGCTGCTGCGGTGCCCACTGGTTGCCCGGCTGGCCGAACTGCTGCGGGTATCCCGGAGGCATGCCCTGGTTCCCGGGACCCCACTGCTGCTGGCCGGGGGCGGGAGCGCCCCACTGCTGCTGGCCGGGATTCTGCTGCGGCCAGCCCTGCGGTGTCGGCCCCCACTGCTGGCCCGGCACGGGGTTCGGCGCGCCCTGGTGCGGCTGTCCCCAGGTCTGGCCCTGCTGCCACTGTCCCTGCTCGGGACCACGGTAGGCGCCGGCGCCGTGGACGTCGGCAGGGTACGCATAGTTGGGGAACTGCTCGGTGGGCCCCGGTGCGCCCGAGCCCTCGGCGGCACCGCGGTCAGGTGTCCAGCCCGTGGTCGATTCGTTCGGTCCGTGCGGGCCGCTCATGTCGTCTCCTCGTGTCCGGTCCGCGGCCATCTGTGCCGCACTGAAGGCCTCGCCAGCTCCGGAACTCGTTCCTCGATCCCCCGATCGAATCCCTCCCCAGGCGCGAGACGACTGCCACACTACGCATTACGGGGAACGACGCGGAACATTGCCCCACGCCGTCCGTGTCGAGCTGCCGAGCCCATCCAGCCCGGTTCACTGCGTCAGGTGCGCCTTCGCGTGGGTCACCGCCTCGATGTCCCCGACCGTGCTGTCGATCAATTGGTGCGCAAGATCGGCCAGGGCACGCGCGGTCGCCAACTCGTCGCCGATCGACGGCACGTTCCGATCGACCGGATTCCGTCGCGCCAGACCGACACCCACGATCGTGGACTCCACCATGTGCAGGCGGGCCGTCGATCGGGTCTGCGCCTCGTGCTCGTCGATGGCGATGTCCACCGACCAGTTCTTCCCGTCCATCGTCTTCTCCTCTCGCCGACACCGGCGCCACTCACGCGCACGCGCGAGATGCGCCCCTACGAACCAGTCAACGACGGACACCCGAGAAACACCAGTGCCCGAACGGACACGGACGCAGTCAGGCTGCGGAGATCGCGACGACTCCGCGGCGGATCGACCCGATCGCGCGCGCGGCCGCCTTGGCGACGGCAGGGTCCGGCGCTGTCGCGTGGACCTGGTCCAGAAGGTCGATCACCTGACGACACCACCGCACGAAGTCACCCGCAGCCAGTTCCTTGCCGCCCGAACCGGCGGCCACGAGGACGTCGACCAGCGGTTCGTCGTTGGCCCACCGGTAGATGGCAGAGACGAAGCCCGAATCCGGTTCGCGGGTGACCGGAAGCTTGTGCCGGATCTCGTCGGCCTGCAGCGAACCCCACACTCGCATGGTCTCGGCGAGTGCCTGCCGCAGCGGCACGGTCGGGCCACGATCGGGAGCTTCCGCATCCTGGCGGGACTCGTACACAACGGCGGACACGACACCGGCGAGCTCGGCGGGCGACAGCCCGTTCCAGGCACCGCGTCGCAGGCACTCGGCCACCAGCAGATCACTCTCGCTGTAGATCCGGGCGAGCCGCTGCCCCTCCTCCGTCGCCTTCGGTTCGGCGCCGCCTGCGATGAAGCCCCGCTCGGTGAGAAGCGCGACGATCCGGTCGAAGGTGCGGGCCAGCGAATTCGTGGTGGCGGCTGCCTTCTGCCGCATCGTGTCGGTCTCGCGTGCAAGGCGGTTGTACCGCTCACCGATCCGGCTCAGCTGCTCGCGGTCCGGCCGCGTGTGGCACGGATGATCCCGCAGTGCCTTTCGGAGCGCCACGACCTCGCCGTCCTCACGCCCGCCCTTGAGTCGTTTGGGCTTGCGGGGCGGGACGATGCCGGTGGATCGGAGCGCCGAGGCCAGATCTCGTCGCACCCGCGCGGTGCGGTGATCGACGTGCCGCGGCAGGCGCAGCTGTCCGAGGGAGCGCGCCGGCACCGGGAAGTCGGCGGCACTGACCCGGCCCGCCCACTTGTCCTCCGTGAGCACGAGGGGTCGCGGGTCGTTCGGGTTCTGATCGGGCTCGAGAACGACCGCGAGTCCCGAACGCTTGCCGACGGGGATCGCGACGACGTCGCCACGCCGGAGGCCGACCAACGATGACACCGACGCACCACGGCGATCGGCACGGCCCTGCCGCTCGAGCATGCGTTCGCGGCTGCGCAACTGTTCCCGGATCCGGAAGTACTCGAAGTACTCGCCGTCTGCCCCACCGAGCTTGTCCCGCAGTTCCGTGAGAGCGGCCTCGTTGCGTTCGATCCCCCGTGTCAGGCCCACCACGGACCTGTCGGCCTGGAACTGGGCGAAGGAACGCTCGAGCAGCGCACGGGACTCCACGGCGCCCATCCGGTCGACCAGATTGATCGACATGTTGTAGCCCGGCCGGAACGAACTGCGCAGCGGGAACGTGCGGGTCGATGCGAGGCCCGCGACGTCGGTGGGCTCGATGCCGGGCTGCCACAGCACGACAGCATGTCCCTCGACGTCGATGCCGCGCCGACCTGCCCGGCCCGTCAGCTGCGTGTACTCACCGGGGGTGAGCTCGGCGTGGGTGTCGCCGTTGTACTTGACGAGCCGCTCGAGCACGACGGACCGCGCGGGCATGTTGATGCCCAGCGCCAACGTCTCGGTGGCGAACACCGCTCGCACCAGGCCGTTGACGAACAACTCCTCGACGGTCTCCTTGAAGGCCGGCAGCATTCCCGCGTGATGGGCGGCGAAACCACGCTCGAGTGCTTCCCGCCAACCCCAGTAGCCGAGCACCTCGAGATCCGGGCGCGGCAGGTGCCGCGTGTGCTTGTCGACGATCTCGCGGATCCGCTCGGTCTGCTCCGGTGTCGTCAGGCGCAGCTTCGACCGGACGCACTGTGCGAGAGCGGCCTCGCAACCGGCGCGGCTGAAGATGAAGGTGATCGCCGGCAGCAGGCCTTCCTCGTCGAGGCGGGCGATCACCTCGGGCCGTGGCAGTGGACGGAAGTCGCTCGAGCGGTAGCCACCACGGCCACGCGGCTCCCACGAGTTCATCCGGTCGAGCGCGAGGCGCTGTTTGACGTGCCGAGCCAGGTCGGGGTCCACCACCACCTTGTGACTCGCGCCCGCGGCGGCCTTCGCGTCGAACAGATCGAACAGCCGACGCCCCACGAGGATGTGCTGCGACAGCGGAATCGGCCGGGTTTCGTCGACGACGATCGTCGTGTCGCCGCGGACGGTCTCCATCCAGGCGCCGAACTCCTCGGCGTTGCTCACGGTGGCGGACAGACTGACCAGCCGGACGTCCTCGGGAAGGTGCAGGATCACTTCCTCCCACACCGCGCCGCGGAACCGATCGGCGAGGTAGTGCACCTCGTCCATCACCACATGGGACAGACCACGCAGCGTCGGCGAATCCGCATAGAGCATGTTCCGCAGCACCTCGGTGGTCATGACCACCACGGGAGCGTCGGAGTTGATGCTCGTGTCACCGGTCAGCAGGCCCACCGCGTCGCTGCCGTAGCGCGCGGCGAGCTCGTTGAACTTCTGGTTGCTTAGCGCCTTGATCGGCGTCGTGTAGAAGCACTTGCGGCCCGACTCCAGCGCCAGGTGCACCGCGAACTCGCCGACGACCGTCTTGCCGGCACCCGTCGGCGCACACACCAGCACGCCGTGCCCCGCCTCCAGTGCGGCACACGCCTCGAGCTGGAACGGGTCGAGCGGGAAGCTCAGCTGGGAGGTGAAGGTGCCGAGTCGATCACTCGTGGTCACAGCGTGTCCGAGTAGTCCTGTGCGCCGGTCTTCGGAGCGGCGGACGCCTCGACCGGGGCGGTGCCGTCGATCGGCGACGGCGACGTGATCGACGAGGCGTCCTCGTCGTCCAGGTCTCCCCAGTTCTCGGTTTCGCGGCGCGCCTTCCGCTTGTCGTTGAGCCTGGCGATCTGCACGGCCATCTCGAACAGAACCGTCAGCGCCAGGGCGAGTGCCAGCATCGAGAACGGATCCTGGCCCGGCGTCGCGACCGCGGCGAATACGAACAGCGCCATGATCAGGCCGCGGCGCCACGCCTTGAGCTTGGCGTACGGCAGCACACCGACGACGTTGAGCGCGACGATGAGCAGCGGAATCTCGAAGCTGACGCCGAAGATGATCAGCAGATTGATCACGAAGCCGAAGTACTGGTTACCGCTCAGCGCGGTGATCTGGACGTTGTCGCCGATCGTCATCAGGAAGTGCAGCGCCTTGGCGACGATCACGTAGGCGAGGACCGCGCCGGCCATGAACAGCACCGAAGCGCCGATGACGAAACTGATCGCGTACTTGCGTTCCTTGGAGTACAGGCCGGGGGTGACGAAACGCCAGATCTGATAGAGCCAGACCGGGCACGCCAGGACGATGCCGGCAGTCATGGCGACCTTGAAGCGCAACATGAACTGGTCGAACGGACCGGTTGCCAGCAACCGGCACGCGCCGTCTGTGCTGAGATCCGCCCGACTCGACGAGGGCAGGGAACAGTACGGGCCCCGCAGGAGTTCGCCGAGGCTCTCGATCCCGAGAATGCGGGTCGAGTACCAGACGAAGCCGATGATCGTCGTCACGATGATCGCGGCGACCGCGATCAGCAGTCGTGTCCGAAGCTCGTACAGGTGATCGACGAGCGACATCGTGCCGTCTGGATTTGTCCTGCGCCTGCTGCGACGCGGGTCGAACGGAATTCGCACAGTGGGCCCTAGCCTTGATCAGCCGGACACCGGGGTGAGCTGCTCACCCCGGTGTGTGTGGTACGTGAACTAGGCCGACTTCGGCTCGGTGTGCGACTGCGGCGTCTCCACGACCGTCGCGTCGACCGGCGCCGACGGAAGCTGGCCGGTGGGTGCGGCGGGCGACTGCGGCGCGGCGTTCGGAGTCTGGTTGCCCTCGTTCTGCATCTCCTTGACCTCGCTCTTGAAGATGCGCAGCGAGCGTCCGAGTCCGCGAGCTGCATCGGGCAGCTTCTTCGAGCCGAACAGGATGATGACGACCAGCGCCACAATGGCCCAGTGCCAGGGGCTCATGGCTCCCATAATTACCTCCAGGTATCAGATGCCAACGATGCTACCGGACGTGTGTGCGTCGATCTTGCGGTAAATGTCCAGTTCACCGTGACGTAACAACCAACCGGAGCCACTGCTGCAGAACCGGCAATGCCGTTAACGAAGCAGCAACCCGAAATTACACTTTCCGACGCCTGCGCGGTGGCCGAACGGCCGATCGGACGACGCGGAAATACCGCCACCGGAGTGGCGGATGTCATGCGTCGAGAGCGTCGTACGCCTCCAGCGCCGCACGCGCGCGCTGCCGAACCGCCTCGACCAATTCCGGGGGCCCGACCACGCGCGCGCCCGACCCGAATCCCAGCACGAGGCGCGCCATCCATTCCTGCGAGCCGTACCGCATGGTCGCCTCGACAGATCTGTCCGGCAGCGTCCGCACGGGATCGAGCGGATAGTTCTCGAGAATCCATCCGTGGTCGGCCGAGACCTGCAGCACCGCCTGGGGCAGATCACCGTCCGGACTGAACAACTCGAGGTGCTCGTCGGTGCCGAGTGCCTGCGCGGGCGGCTCCGACGGGTCGTCCAACTCGACCGCGGCGTCGATCCGGTCGAACCGGAACAGACGCACGCCCTCGGCCTGCCGGCACCACGCCTGCAGGTACGTGTGGTCGTCCAGGAGCAGCGAGCGGATCGGATCGACTACGCGTTCGGTGAGCGCGTCCCGCGACGCGGAGTAGTACGTCAGGCGGAGCGCGCGGTCGTGCTGCAGCGCGTCGCGGACGGTCGCGGCCACCGGGTTCTCCCGAGCCGTCCGATCTCCGTTGTCCGCCGTGTCGTCGTCGGCGCCGGTGACCTCTCGTCGCGCCGCGCTGCCGGCGGCCGATTCGATCTTCGCGATGGCGCTCTGCGCCGCAGACGGATCGACCATCCCCGGCATCTCGGCCAGCGAGCGCAGTGCGATCAGCAGGACCGTCGCCTCGGTCGACGTCAGCCGCAACGGCCGATCGATGCCCGCGGAGAAGATCACCGACACGGTCTCGCCCTCGAAGGACAGGTCGATCAGATCGCCGGGGCCGTAGCCCGGCAACCCGCACACGAACAGCTGCTGCAGATCCTTCGTCAGATTCGAGACGCTCAGGCCGAGGTCCCGCGCTGCCTCCTCCTTGCTGATCCCCGGATTCGCGATGAAGTACGGAACCATGTTCAGCAGTCGCGCCAGCCGCGACAGTCCGGCTGTCATCGGACGTCTCCCCCTTCGTCGGTTGCCGGCGTCTCGCCCGCCGCGAACCGCAGCTTCTCCTTGACGTGCGCGCGCAGTGAGTCCGGCGCGAGGACCAGCGCGTCCAGACCGTGGCCGGCGATGAGCCGGGCCGTCCAGCCCCAGGACCGGACGGGGATGTCGAGCACCACCCCGGCACGGCCGCCGAGTTCGCGCTCCGCCCGCACGGTTCCGAGCCGGCGCAGTTCGTACGCGTGGCCGGCAGCCACCCACACCGTCGCGGTGCCGGTCGCCGAACCGGCGCCGGTGACGGCATCGACGATGCCGCGCAGATCCGCGTCGGCCGGCTTGTGGACCGCATTCGCCGGACCCACCGCAACGACCGGTTCACTGATCCTGGACAGCCGGAACGTGCGGGTCGCGTCACGGTCGACGTCGTGGCCCACGAGGTACCACCGACCGTGCAGGGTCACGACGCCCCAGGGCTCGACGGTCCGGTCGATGTACGGGTCGGTGGGCGCGCTCCGGTGCCGGAACGTGACCTTGCGGCCGGCATCGATCGCCTCGAGCAACTGCCGCAACGCCGATTCCGACCCGCGGGTTCGGGCGGGCACCGCGGCGACAGGAACGGAGTCGACATCCGCGTCGACCTGGACGCCCGCGGCTCGCAGCTTCATCATCGCGCTCTGGGACGTCGACATCAGTTCGGGTGAGCCCCACAGCCGGGCCGCAACCGCCACCGCCGCGGCCTCACCGCTGTCGAGGTCCACATCGGGCAGTTCGTAAGCCGTGCGGTTGATGCGATAGCCCTCGACTGTGGAGAAGCGGTTTGCCGGACCCGTCTCGAGCGGAATGCCGAGATCCCGGAGTTCGCTCTTGTCCCGTTCGAACATCCGGTTGAACGCCTCGTCGCTGGGCGACTCGTGGTACCCCACGACGCTTTCGCGAATCTTCTCGGCGGTCAGGAACTGTCGCGTCGACAACAGGCAGATGACGAGATTCATCAGCCGCTCGACTTTGGTGGTCGCCACTCGGAGAAGAGTAGCGGCCGCGAAGCCGACCGGGCGGTAACAAAACAGTCGTTTCGCCCGGATTCCTACCAGGGCGAAACGACAGCTTCGTTCACATCGACGCGATGAGCCTCTCGACCCGCTCGTCGACCGATCGGAAGGGATCCTTGCAGAGCACGGTCCGCTGCGCCTGATCGTTCAGCTTGAGATGCACCCAGTCGACGGTGAAATCGCGACCGGCATCCTGGGCCGCGGCGATGAACTCGCCTCGCAGCTTCGCGCGGGTCGTCTGCGGCGGTGTCTGCACAGCCGCCTCGATCGTCTCGTCCTCGGTCACCCGCTTGGCCAGGCCCTTGCGCTGCAGCAGATCGAACACGCCGCGGCCACGCTTGATGTCGTGGTACGCCAGGTCCAGCTGAGCGATCTTCGGATCCGCCAGATCCATCCCGTACTTGTCCTGGTAGCGCTGGAACAGCTTGCGCTTGATCACCCAGTCGATCTCGGTGTCGACCTTCGCGAAATCCTGGTTCTCGACGGCGTCGAGCGTGCGGCCCCACAGATCGACCACCTGGTCGACTTGCGGATCCCGCTCCCGGGTCCGCAGATGATCGACCGCCCGGGAGTAGTACTCCCGCTGGATGTCGAGTGCACTGGCCTGCCGGCCGCCGGCCAACCGAACCGGCCGCCGGCCCGTCAGGTCGTGGCTCACCTCGCGGATCGCCCGAATCGGGTTGTCCAGCGCGAAGTCACGGAACGGAACGCCTGCCTCGATCATCTCGAGGACGAGTGCCGCGGTGCCGACCTTGAGCATCGTGCTGGTCTCGGACATGTTCGAGTCGCCGACGATGACGTGGAGCCGCCGGTACTTCTCGGCATCCGCGTGCGGCTCGTCGCGGGTGTTGATGATCGGCCGCGAACGCGTGGTCGCGGACGACACGCCCTCCCAGATGTGTTCGGCACGCTGAGACAGGCAGAACGTCGCCGCCTTGGGCGTCTGCAGGATCTTGCCCGCACCGCAGATCAACTGCCGGGTCACGAGGAACGGCAGCAACACGTCCGAGATCCGGGAGAACTCGCCCGCCCGGACCACGAGGAAGTTCTCGTGGCATCCGTACGAGTTGCCGGCCGAATCGGTGTTGTTCTTGAACAGATAGATGTCTCCGCCGATGCCTTCCTCGGCCAGCCGCTGTTCGGCGTCGACGAGGAGGTCCTCGAGCACGCGTTCGCCTGCCCGATCGTGGTTGACGAGTTGGAGCAGGCTGTCGCACTCAGCGGTCGCGTACTCGGGATGCGAACCGACATCGAGATACAGACGCGCTCCGTTGCGGAGGAAGACATTGGAACTGCGGCCCCACGAGACCACCCGCCGGAAGAGGTAGCGGGCAACCTCGTCCGGACTCAGCCGTCGATGACCGTGAAAGGTGCAGGTGACACCGAACTCGGTCTCAATTCCCATGATTCGTCGCTGCACACTTCGACAGTACAGCGCCGAACGCGTTTGCCTTGCCGTTCGCGAACAGCCTCGCGGCCCTAGGGTGGGAACGTGGCCGAAGTGAGATGTTTCCCCGAACGTACCGACCGGATACTCATGCGCCTCAGCACCGATCTGCCCCCTTCGCGACTCGACGGCGGACTGCGCGCACTGAGCAACACCGCGAACCACAGCGTCCTCTGGATGGGGGTCGCGGCAGGCATGGGCCTCGCGGGAGGTCGCGCCCGCCGGGCCGCCGTCCGCGGAATCCTGGCAGTGGCAGGCGCGAGCGCGCTGTCGAATGCGGTCCTCAAACCCGTGTTCCCACGACGTCGGCCGCCCGCCGGGACACCGGAATTCGCTGTTCGCCGGGGATTGACCGCACCGCGTTCGTCGTCGTTCCCGTCCGGCCACTCCGCCTCCGCGGCGGCGTTCGCCACCGGGGTCGGGCTCGAATACCCCGCCGTCGGCGCCGCGCTCGCACCGCTCGCCGCGGCGGTCGCGTACTCGCGGGTGCACACCGGCGTGCACTGGCCGTCCGACATCGTGGTCGGTGTCGGCGTCGGGGCCGCGGTGGCAGTGGCGACGCGGCGGTGGTGGGCGGTCCGGGACGAGGAACCGGCGACGCTGGGCCCTGATCGCACCACGCAGGCGCTGGTCGAAGGCGACGGCCTGGTCGTGTTCGTCAACCCTGGGTCCGGTAGCGACGACGACGCCGTCCGCGCCGAAGTCGAGGACAGTCTCCCCAGGGCTCGGACAGTCGAGTTCGACGCCGACCGGGACTTCGGTGCCCAGATCGACGAGATCGTGGCCTCACAGTCACCCAAGGCGCTCGGGGTGTGTGGGGGCGACGGCACGGTCGTGACCGTCGCCGAGGCCGCCGTCCGGCACGATCTTCCGCTCGCGGTCTTTCCGGGCGGCACGCTCAACCATTTCGCCCGCGACGCCGGTGTCGGCGACGTCGCCTCGACGGCGTCTGCGATCGCCGACGGCAGCGCCGAGTTGGTCGATCTCGGCCGGATCCGAGTGGACGGCGGCCAGGAGGCGCCCTTCGTGAACACCGCGAGCCTGGGCGGATACCCGGACTCCGTGCGCCTGCGCGACCGCTGGCAGCCGCGGCTCGGCAAGTGGCCGGCTGCGGCACTCGCGATGGTCAGGGTGCTGAAGTCCGCGCAGCCCCTGAAGGTCACGATCGACGGAGCCGAGCACGCCATCTGGATGCTGTTCGTCGGAAACGGCCGCTACTCCCCCGCCGACCAGGTGCCTATGTCGCGGCCGGAGATCCACCGCGGCACCCTCGACGTGCGATATCTGCTCGCAGACCACAGGTTCTCGCGGTCGCGTCTGGTCGCGGCAGCCCTTACCGGAACCCTCGGCACGTCACGTACCTACGTGCACCGCAATACGCCGTCGGTGTCGGTCGAGATCGACGGCGATCCAGTCGCGTTGGCGACCGACGGCGAGGTGGTCGCCGACGGTCGCCGTTTCGAGTTCCGCAGTGAACCCCAGCGTGTGGTGCTCTACCGGCAGCTCTAGTCGGATCCGGCGGTATCCCCGGACTCGGGGGTATCGCCGGGCTCGCCGCTTTCGTTCGATTCGGACTTCTTCGGAGTGCCGGGTGCCGGCAACAACGGCTCGAGCGCCGCACCGGTGATCCGCCGGAAGGCCCGACGCGGACGGGACTGGTCCAGGACCGCCACCTCGAGACCCGACACGCCTATGGCCCGCCTTTCGGAATCGCCATTGCCTGAAGGGGTTCCGTCCCGGAGGGCTGTGACCGCCACCGCGACCGCCGCGGCCAGGTCCATATCCGGGCGGTACGACTCCCGCAGCGCCGTCGCGATCGGTTCGGTGGTGCCGCCCATCACGACGAACTGCTGTTCGTCGACGATCGACCCGTCGTACGTGATCCGGTACAGCTGCGCCTGCGGCGGGGCACCGTGCGGGCCCACCTCGGCGACGCAGATCTCCACCTCGTACGGCTTGGGCTGCTCCGTGAAGATCGTGCCGAGAGTCTGGGCGTACCCGTTGGCCAGCGAACGACCGGTCACGTCGCGCCGGTCGTAGGAGTAGCCACGCATGTCCGCGTGCACGATGCCCGCGCGACGCAGGTTCTCGAACTCGTTGTACTTGCCTACCGCGGCGAACCCCAGCCGGTCGTACAGCTCGCTGACCTTGTGCAGCGCCGTGGACGGATTCTCCGCCACGAACAGGACGCCGTCGGCGAACGTGAGCACGATGACACTGCGGCCGCGCGCGATTCCCTTGCGCGCCAACTCCGAGCGATCGCGCATGATCTGCTCGGCGGAGGCGTAATACGGCAGCGTCATCGCGGGGTGCGTCCTTCCTCTGTGCGGTCGGCGACGACCGCGCGAGCCAGTTCTGCGGTCCGATCCGCCGGCACGCTCACCGCGCCCGCCGACGTGATGGACACCGCCGTCGGATAGATCGAGCGCACCAGGTCCGGCCCGCCGGTGGCGGAATCGTCATCGGCGGCGTCGTACAGCGCCTCGATCGCCATCCGCAGCGCCGAGTCCTCGTCGACGCCTTCGCGATAGAGCTTCTTGAGCGAGGACTTCGCGAACAACGATCCGGAGCCGACCGCGTGGTACCCGGCCCGCTCCTCGTACCGTCCACCGACGACGTCGTAGGACACGATTCGGCCCGCCCGCTCCGAGTCGGACGCGTCCAGGTCGTAGCCGACGAGCAGCGGCACCACAGCGAGGCCCTGCATCGCCGCACCGAGATTGCCGCGCACCATCGACGACAGCCTGTTGGCCTTGCCGTCGAACGTGAGTTGGACGCCCTCGATCTTCTCGTAATGCTCGAGTTCGACAGCGAACAACCGGACCAGTTCGATCGCCACACCCGCGGTGCCGGCGATGCCCGCCGCCGAGTAGTCGTCGGTGACGAACACCTTCTCGACGTCCCGGCTGGCGATCAGGTTGCCCATCGTCGCGCGCCGGTCACCGGCGATCACGACACCACCCGCGAACGTCAACGCGACGATCGTGGTGCCGTGCGGCGCGATGTCCCCGTCCGAACCGTTGCGGCTCATGTCGATTCGATTACCCGGCAGCATCTCCGGCGCATGGAGGCGCAGGTGCTCGGTGAAGGAGGACAGGTTCGAGGCGAACCCCGCTCCGAGTCCAGCACCGAGGCCGCCTGCAGTCGACGGCACCCCTGCACGACCGGCCGTCACTGGCCGCCCTTCTGGACGTATGCGCGCACGAAGTCCTCGGCGTTCTCCTCGAGCACGTCGTCGATCTCGTCGAGCAGATCGTCGGTGTCCTCCGCGAGCTTCTCGCGCCGTTCCTGCCCGGCTGCGCCCTCGCCGATCGGGGCATCGTCGTCGTCGCCGCCACCAGCGCGCTTGGTCTGCTCCTGGGCCATAGCCACCGACCTCCTCTTCACCGCGGTGCCGCCGGAGCAATCCCTCCGGCGGTCCGTCCTGCTCGGACCCTAACCCTACCGACCGACAGTGACCGTGGGGCCGCAAGCGCGCAGCGCGATTTGTCGGCGTGATCAGTTCGTAAGCTGCGCCACCAGCTCAGCGGCCGAATCCACCGAGTCGAGCAGCTTTCCGACGTGAGCGCGGCTGCCGCGGAGCGGCTCGAGCGTCGGGATCCGGACGAGCGATTCGCCACCGAGATCGAAGATCACCGAATCCCAGCTGGCCGCGGCGATGTCGGCGCCGAAACGTCGCAGGCACTCGCCCCGGAAGAACGCACGGGTGTCCGTCGGTGGATTGTGCACGGCATCGAGCACCTGCTGCTCCGAGACCAGGCGCTCCATGGATCCCCGCGCGACCAGTCGGTTGTACAGGCCCTTCTCGAGCCGGACGTCGGAGTACTGCAGGTCGATCATGTGCAGGCGCGGCGCCGACCACGCCAGCCCCTCACGACTCCGGAATCCCTCGAGCAGGCGGAGTTTGGCCGGCCAGTCCAGCAGGTGCGCGCATTCCATCGGGTCGCGTTCGAGCAGGTCCAGCACCATCGCCCACTTGTCGATGATGTCGGCCACCCGCGGATCGTCGTTGCCCTCACGATCGACGAACTTCGCGACGCGGTCGAGGTAGATCCGCTGCAGGGCAAGGCCCGTCAGCTCGCGCCCGTCCGCGAGCGCGACGGTTGCCCGCAGGGTCGGGTCGTGGCTGATGCGGTGGACGGCCGTGACCGGGCGCGCGAGCTGCAGATCGGTCAGATCGATGCCCGCCTCGATGAGGTCGAGCACCAGCGCCGTCGTACCGACCTTGAGGTAGGTGGACATCTCCGCGAGGTTGGCGTCGCCGATGATGACGTGCAGCCGGCGGTACTTGTCGGCGTCCGCGTGCGGCTCGTCGCGGGTATTGATGATGCCGCGCTTGAGCGTCGTCTCGAGTCCGACCTCCACCTCGATGTAGTCGGCGCGCTGCGAGAGCTGGAAACCGGCTTCGTCCCCGGACTGGCCGATACCGACGCGGCCCGAACCGCAGATCACCTGCCGGGAGGCGAAGAACGGCGAGAGGCCCGCGATCACCGCGGAGAACGGCGTCTCCCGGGACATCAGGTAGTTCTCGTGGGTGCCGTACGACGCACCCTTGCCGTCGACGTTGTTCTTGTAGAGCTGCAATCGGGGCGCACCGGGAACGCTCGAGGCGTGCCGGGCCGCGGCCTCCATCACCCGCTCTCCCGCCTTGTCCCAGATGACGGCGTCGATCGGGTCGGTGACCTCGGGTGCCGAGTACTCGGGATGCGCGTGATCGACGTACAGGCGCGCACCGTTGGTGAGGATCATGTTGGCCGCGCCGACCTCGTCCGCGTCGATCACAGGCGCGGGGCCGTTGAGCCGACCGAGGTCGAATCCACGCGCGTCCCGCAACGGCGACTCGACCTCGTAGTCCCAGCGGGTGCGCTTGGCGCGCGGAACTCCGGCGGCCGCCGCATACGCCAGGACCGCCTGGGTGGAGGTCAGAATCGGGTTCGCCGAAGGCTCTCCGGGCGAAGAGATGCCGTACTCGACCTCGATACCGATGATCCGCTGCATGGCACGAGCCTAGATCGTTCGACGCGTCCGCAACCGCACGACGGCGGTCGCGATCGTCATCGGGGCTCGTCGATCCGGCACTGCAGGTACGTGTCCGCACCGATTCGGCGCAGCACCATCGCCACCGGACCCGGGGCCCACCGCGCGCTCCGATCCTTCTCGAGACGGGGATCGACGAGGTGCACCGCTCGACCCCGAACGGTGATCTCGCACTCCCCCGCCGCGAGGACGTTGCGCGCCCAGTCGCTGTCGTTGCCGTAGGTCAGGGCGAATCGGTAGCCGTTTCCGATCCGAAACGCGTTGACCGGGGTCGTGTACTGCCGGCCGGAGCGTCGACCACGGTGGTGCATCAGCGCGAAGCCGGGAACTCGCCCCGCGACGTGGACGACGACCCGATTGAGTCCCACCCGGTTGGCCCGCGCGAGTGAACGTGGAAGGGGCACGGCGTCACCACCTCTCGTCCGTGTCAGCGTATCGCCACCTCGGACCGCCTACCTGACATCGGCGCTTGACCCTGACACAGTGACAAGGATTCGAATGGTCGGCGAAGGAGGTGGTTGTCGTGAACACCACGAACCACGGCGGGTCTGCTGCCCGCCTCGTCGATGCCCTCGGGGCGCCGGATCCGTCGGAGCGGCTACGGGCGGCGCTCACCATCGGCACCGAAGGCGATCCCCACTCTGTGGGGTCCCTCGTCGCCCGGTGCGCCGTCGAACCGGATTTCTACGTCCGCGACATGCTGACCTGGGCGTTGTGCCGGCTGCCCGCGGAGGTCACGGTCCCGCTCCTGGTGCACGAACTCCGGTCCGACACCACACAGGCGCGCAGTCAGGCACTGCACACGCTGTCCAAGATCGGGGACCGGAGCGCGTGGCCCGCCGTTCGCGTCCTGCTGCACGACGAGCACGACGACGTAGCCCGCAGCGCCTGGCGGGCCGCCGTCGCGCTCGTGCCGGACGGCGACGAGGCCGCCCTCGCCGCGGAGTTCGCGATCGAACTCGGACGCGGCGACCGGGACCGGCAGCTCAGTCTCAGCCGAGCGCTCGTGGCACTCGGGGATGACGCGCTACCCGTGCTCGAGGTGGCAACGGCGGACCGCGAGCCGTACGTGCGTGGGCACGCCGAGGCCACGCTGCGTCTCCATCGCGATCCGGACAGCGGATTCGACGTCTCGGTCGAGCTGGCCAGGCGCGTCGCGGCCACCGGCCGGGACACTTAGCGGCGAGGAGCAGGCATGTTGATCGGTGAGGTCTCCCAGCGCTCCGGCGTCAGTGCTCGCATGCTGCGCCACTACGACGCGTTGGGGCTGGTGACACCCACCGGGCGGACGTCCGGTGGGTACCGCGAGTACTCCGCCGACGACATCCGACGGCTCTTCCACGTCGAGAGCCTGCGGACCCTCGGCCTGTCGCTGGAGGACACCAAACGGGCACTCGACGAGCGCGATTTCGCGCCGGCCGATCTGGTCGGCGACCTCATCCGGCACACCCGCCGACGGATCGCCGCCAAGGAGGAACTGCTCGCCAAACTCGAGCGCGTCGACGCCGCGGCACCGGCGCAGTGGGACGACGTGCTGCGCATCGTCGGCCTGCTGCACGCCCTCGAGTCCGAGTCGGCGGGCCGCCGTCAGCAGGCGGTCCTGTCCCAGGGCTCCGAGGCGTCGCTGCCCGTCTCGGCACTGGTCGAGGCAGCGTTGGCGGAGGACAACCCGAATGTGGCCGGGGCGCTGCAGTGGTCGCTGGCGCGGGTCGCGGGTCACGGACTCGCGGATCTGGCCGCCGGTCTCGACTCCGAGTCGGTCCAGGTCCGCCGGCGCGCGATCGCCGCGATCGCGTCCGTCCGCACCTCGGAGGCAACCGCACTGCTGACACACGCGCTCGACGATCCGGACACGACGGTCCGCGGCCGCGCCGCGCTGGCCCTGGGCGCGCGGGGCGGCACCGATTCGATGCCCGCTCTCGTTGCGATGATCGTCGAGGGCCGGTCGGATGTCGAGGCCGCCGAGGTGCTGGGGAAACTGGCCGAGATCACACCGGAGCCCGACGACGTCGTCCGGATGATCCGGAACGCCCTCGACGCCACCGACGACGCCCCCACCCGCCTGCGAATCACCCAGGCGCTCGCGGAGGTTCCCGGAACCGCGGCCGCCGAGGTACTCACCACGCTCACCGGCGACCGGGATCGGACCGTCGCCGGGACCGCATCGGCGATCGTGCGTCTGCGGGGCGGCGACGGACCACATCGTCGACAGCGATGATCGGACTCCCCGCGCGCGGTGCGACGATGGTCGTATGGACGAGGTCGTCGCCGTCTACGACGCGCAGGGTGAACCGATCGGCACGGCGCCACGCTCGCGCGTGTACGCCGAGGGGCTGTGGCATGCCAGTGCGGGCGTGCTGCTGCGCTCGCTCGACGGCTCCCGCATCTACGTCCACCGCCGGACACCCCAGAAGGCAGTGTTCGCGAGCATGCACGACTGCCTGGCCGGCGGTGTCGTCGATCCGGGCGAGACGCCGGAGCAGACCGCACGACGCGAGCTCGCGGAGGAACTGGGCGTCACCGGCGTCGAACTGACCCCGATCTCCCGGATCGCGTGGGACGGAACCTGGAACGGGGCCCCGCTGCGCTGTCACCTCTTCGCGTTCGAGGCCCGCTACGACGGACCGATCCACCACCAGCCCAGCGAAATCACCGACGGCTGGTGGTGGACCGAACACGACCTGCAGGCACACCTGCAGGACCCGGCGTGGCCGTTCGTACCGGACACGCGGGCCCTGCTGGCCGACTACCTCGGCAGAGACCGGACCTAGAGGTACTGGCCCGTGTTCGACTCGGTGTCGATGGCGCGGCTGGCGCTGGCGTTCTTGCCGGTGACCAGCGTGCGGATGTAGACGATCCGCTCGCCCTTCTTGCCGGAGATCCGGGCCCAGTCGTCCGGGTTGGTGGTGTTCGGCAGGTCCTCGTTCTCCGAGAACTCGTCGACGATCGAATCGAACACGTGCTGCACCCGCAGGCCGGGCGAACCGGTCTCGAGCACGGCCTTGATCGCGTACTTCTTCGACCGGTCCACGATGTTCTGGATCATGGCGCCGGAGTTGAAGTCCTTGAAGAACAGGACCTCCTTGTCACCGTTGGCGTAGGTGACCTCCAGGAACCGGTTGTCGTCGCTCTCCGCGTACATCCGGTCCACGACCCGCTCGATCATCGTCTTCACGCACGCCGCGCGATCGCCGTTGAACTCCGCGAGATCGTCGGCGTGCAGCGGCAGCGTCTCGGTGAGGTACTTCGAGAAGATGTCTTGCGCGGACTCGGCGTCCGGCCGTTCGATCTTGATCTTCACGTCGAGTCGTCCCGGTCGCAGGATCGCGGGGTCGATCATGTCCTCACGATTGGACGCACCGATCACGATGACGTTCTCGAGTCCCTCGACGCCGTCGATCTCGCTGAGCAGCTGCGGGACGACGGTCGTCTCGACGTCCGACGAGACGCCCGACCCGCGGGTGCGGAAGATCGAGTCCATCTCGTCGAAGAACACGATCACCGGGGTGCCCTCGGACGCCTTCTCGCGGGCCCGCTGGAAGATCATCCGAATGTGCCGCTCGGTCTCGCCGACGAACTTGTTGAGCAGCTCGGGGCCCTTGATGTTGAGGAAGTAGGACTTTGCCTCCTTGCTGTCCTCACCGCGGGCCTCGGCGATCTTCTTGGCGAGCGAGTTGGCCACTGCCTTGGCGATGAGCGTCTTGCCGCAGCCCGGCGGACCGTAGAGCAGCACACCCTTGGGCGGGCGCAGCGCGTACTCGTGGAACAGGTCCTTGTGGAGGAACGGCAACTCGACCGCGTCGCGGATCTGTTCGATCTGCCGGCCCAGACCGCCGATGTCGTTGTAACCGACGTCCGGGACCTCCTCGAGCACGAGGTCCTCGACCTCGGCCTTGGGAATGCGCTCGAACGCGTAACCGGCCTTCGTGTCGACCAGGAGCGAATCGCCGGGACGCAGCCGGCGCGACGGGGAATCCGGATCCTTGACGTCGTCTTCCTCGGCGATCTCCGCGAGCGGGGCCGCGAGCCACACGACCCGCTCCTCGTCCGCGTGACCCACGACCAGCGCACGCTGCCCGTCGTCGAGAACCTCACGCAGAGCGCAGATCTCGCCGACGCTCTCGAACCTCGTGGCCTCTACGATCGTGAGCGCCTCGTTGAGGCGGACCGTCTGGCCCATCCGGAGCGTGTCCGTCTCGATGTTCGGCGAGCACGTCAGGCGCATCTTGCGCCCGGACGTGAACACGTCGACGGTCTGATCCTCGTGGACGGCGAGCAGGACTCCGTAGCCGCTGGGCGGCTGGCCGAGCCGGTCGACCTCCTCGCGGAGGGCGATGAGCTGCTGCCGGGCCTCTTTGAGGGTGTCCATCAGTTTGCCGTTGCGGATGGTCAGCGAATCCACTCGGGACTCGAGTTCGCGCAACTGCTCGGGGGATTCCGCGAGTTGCCTGCGGAGCGCCGCCGACTCTGCCCGCAGCGCGTCGAGTTCACGCGCCGCCGCAACCGGGTCCGGATTCTCTGTCGGGTTCATGTGCAGCTCCTCCCAGTCCGATCCATCAACGCTACCGGCAGCGCGAGCAAAGCGGGGTGTGACACGGGCTCGAACTGATCCGAGACACAGCCGCCGACGAACCGTGACGCCCGAAGCCGACTCAGGTACCCATGTTAGCCTTGCCTTTCTAAAGGCCGGTCGAGCCCGATCGTGCCCCCGAACCGAAAGGCCTCACGGTGTTCATCCGCAAATCCCTCGTCGCCGCCGGCGTGCTGGTCGCCGCCCTCGGAATGACTGCGTGCAGCTCGGACGATTCGTCGGACACGACCTCCTCCACGACGTCCGCGGCCGCCTCCGCCACGACGACTTCGGGATCCACCGTGGCAGCGCCGGCGAAGGAAGTGCTGCAGGAGGAGCTCACCACGTTCTTCGATCCGGCGACCACCGTCGAGCAGAAGACTGCGGTCATCGAGAACGGCGAGCAGCGCGCGGCCGTCGTGGGACAGTTCAACGGCGTCCTCGCGGGCTACCCGCTGACCGCGACGGTCAACGAGGTCGAGGTCGACGGCGACACCGTCGTCGCGACCGCGCAGATCGCCGGCCCGCACGGCGGCGCCCCCGTGCCCGTCACCTTCGTCCAGAAGGACGGCAAGTGGGTGATCTCCGACGCGAGCACGTGCGAGATCTTCGGCATGGGCAAGCTGTCCTGCTCCTGATCGACTGAACAAGTACGAAGAGGGCCTGTCGCGCGAACCGCGCGACAGGCCCTCTTCGTACTTCGGGTGAGCGGTCAGCCCTTGCTGGGGCGACGCTGCGGCTTGGGGGTGACGGTGCCTTCGGCGAGCCGTCGGGCCGTGACGAGGAACGCCGTGTGTCCCTGCATGCGGTGCTCCGGGCGCACCGCGAGACCGACGACGTGCCAGCCGCGCACGATCGACTCCCACGAGCGGGGTTCGGTCCAGCACTCCTGCTCGCGCATCGCCTCGACGACCTTGGACAGCTGCGTCGTGGTCGCGACGTAGACCACCAGGACGCCACCCGGAACCAGAGCCTTCGACACCGCCGGCAGCACGTCCCACGGCGCCAGCATGTCCAGCACGACGCGGTCGACCTTGCCGTCGACGTCGGCGTCGTACTCGGCGAGGTCGGCGATCGTGAGATCCCAGTTGTCGGGGCGTTCGCCGAAGAACGTCTCGACGTTGCGGACGGCGTGCTCGGCGTGGTCCTCACGCACCTCGTAGGACGTGACCCGTCCGGTCGGTCCGACGGCCCGCAGCAGCGAGCACGTCAGGGCACCGGAACCGGCGCCCGCCTCGAGGACCCGGGCACCGGGGAAGACGTCGCCCTCGTGGACGATCTGCGCGGCGTCCTTGGGGTAGATCACCTGCGCGCCGCGCGGCATCGAGAGCACGTAGTCGGTCAGGAGCGGCCGCAGCGCCAGGTACGGGGTGCCGTTGGTGGAAGTGACGACGCTGCCCTCGTCGGTTCCGATCAGCGAGTCGTGCTGGATTCCGCCGCGGTGCGTGTGGAACTCCTTGCCGGCTTCCAGGACCACCGTGTACTTCCTGCCCTTGGCATCGGTGAGTTGGACGCGATCACCGACCTGAAACGGTCCGCTACGTCCCAGTCCGCCTGATGCCATCTCGCGCCCACTCCTGTCGTCAACCGTGCCCGACGCCGTGTCGGACCCAGCGCATAGCCTGCCAGGTGTGACCGTGAGCGTTCCGATGCACCCTGCCCCCGACGGCGAAGGCGCCGATCAGGAGCATGTCAGGGGGCGTCCCCGTCGGCTCGCGCTGTCGCCGTCGCGGGCGAGCGATTTCAAACAATGCCCTCTGCTGTACCGCTTCCGAGCGATCGACCGGCTCCCCGAGACCCCGTCGAAGGCGCAGGTCAGGGGAACTGTCGTGCATGCCGCGCTGGAGGCACTGTTCGCGCTGCCCGCCGGTGACCGGGTGTCCGACCGGGCGAAGGAACTCGTCGAACCGGCCTGGGAGCGAGTGCTCGCCGACGCGCCGGAACTCGCCGACCTGATCGGCCCCGGCGACCGCGGGCAGTTCCTGACCGACGCCCGGAGGCTGATCTCGAACTACTACCGGCTCGAGGATCCGACGCGCTTCGATCCGGAGTCCTGCGAACTGCGCGTCGAGACGGAACTCGACGACGGGGTGCTCCTGCGCGGGTTCGTCGACCGCGTCGATGTCTCCCCCACCGGCCTGATCCGCGTCGTCGACTACAAGACGGGCCGGGCGCCGTGGGAGCTGAGCGAGTCCAAGGCGCTGTTCCAGATGAAGTTCTACGCGCTCGTGCTGTTGCGGACCCGCGGCGTCGTCCCGGCGCGCCTGCAGCTGCTCTATCTCGGGGACGGGCAGACGCTCACGTACGAACCGGACGAGGCCGAGCTGTTGCGGTTCGGCCGCACGCTGTCGGCGATCTGGCAGGCGATCACGGACGCCGGCACCGCAGGTGACTTCCGCCCCAATCCGGGTCGGTTGTGTGACTGGTGCGACCATAAGACCCGTTGCCCGGCCTTCGGAGGGACACCGCCCCCGTATCCGGGCTGGCCGGACGTCCCCTCGGAGGAGAGTTCGGAGTTCGAGGAGATAGTCGAGTGAGCGATCTGGCCTACTACGTACCGCTCGGAAGCGCGGATGACGGCGTCGAGAGGTTCGCGTCCACACCGCTGACCGCCAGCACTTGGGCCGACACGATGCAGCACGGCGCCCCGCCCTCGGCACTGCTGGTCCGTGCGCTCGAGCGCTGCAACGCCCGGCCCGACGCCCGCCTGACCCGCGTCGTGATCGAGATCCTCGGCCCCATCCCGATCAGCGACATCGAGGTGCGCTCGTGGGTCGAGCGCCCGGGCCGGCGCGTCGAGCTGGTCGTCGCCGAACTGTGGGCCGCGGGACCTGACGGCACCGCCCGTGCTGTCGCCCGAGGTACCGCGTGGCGGATGGAGACCGTCGACACCGAGGCCGTCGCGCACACCGCCGACGCGCCGCTGCGCCCGCTGTCCGAGGCCCACGAGATCGAGATGGGCGGACCGTTCTGGGGCAGCGGTTTCGTGACGAGCCTGGACTGGCGCTGGCTCGCTGAGATCGGCTGCGAGGGCCCCGGCCAGGTGTGGGCGCGCCCCAATCCCGTTCTGGTCGAGGGTGAGTCGCTGAGCCCGATTCAGCGACTGTTCACCGTCGTCGACGTCTCCAACGGCGTCGGCGCCAAGATCCACCCGCGCGAGTGGACCTTCCTGAACACCGATCTGACCGTCCATCTGTTCCGGGAGCCGGACGGCGAATGGATCGGACTCTCGTCCGAGACGTCGTACGGCCCGGACGGCGTCGGTATGTGCGCCGGCGTGATCTACGACGAGACCGGCGCGGTGGGACGGATCAACCAGACCGTCCAGGTTCGCGCCCGCTAGACCCGAGTACGCCGACGGCGGTGACCCCTGGGAAGGGGCCACCGCCGTCGGCGTACTCGGAAGTGTTGCGTCAGAACGCGCGGCAGGACCGGATGTCGGAGGCGAGGATCGCCTTCGCGCCCAGGTCGGCCAGCCGGTCCATGACCGCGTTGTGCCCCTTGCGCGGCACCATCGCCCGCACCGCGACCCAGCTCTCGTCCGCGAGCGGCGAGAGCGTGGGCGACTCGAGTCCCGGCGTGACCTTGACGGCCTCGTCGAGCGCCGTCTTGGGGCAGTCGTAGTCGAGCATCAGGTACTGCTGCGCGAAGACGACGCCCTGCACACGGGCGATCAGCTGGTTGCGGGCCTTGTCGGTGCGGTCCGAGCCCTGACGCTCGATCAGCACGCCCTCCGAGTCGCACAGCGAATCGCCGAACGCGACGAGGTTGTGCTGACGCAGCGTCCGGCCGGAGCCGACGACGTCGGCGATGGCGTCGGCGACGCCCAGCTGGATGGAGATCTCCACGGCGCCGTCGAGCCGGATGACGGTGGCCTCGAGGCCGCGGGCCGCCAGGTCGGTGCGCACCAGGTTCGGGTACGACGTCGCGATGCGCAGGCCGCCGAGGTCCTCGACGCTCCAGTCCTTGCCCGCGGGTGCCGCGTAGCGGAACGAGGAGCCGCCGAAGCCGAGCGCGAGACGCTCGTCGACGGGGGCACCGGAGTCGAGCGCGAGGTCGCGGCCGGTGATGCCGAGGTCCAGCTCGCCCGAGCCGACGTAGATCGCAATGTCCTTGGGCCGCAGGAAGAAGAACTCGACATTGTTGGTCGGATCGAGGACCGTCAGGTCACGCGAATCGGTGCGGCGACGGTAGCCGGCCTCGGCCAGGATCTGGCTCGCGGACTCGGAGAGCGATCCCTTGTTGGGTACTGCGACGCGCAGCATGTGGGGTGGTCCTTCCGGGGATGGGTATCAGGAACCCAGGGGTGTCAGTGGCTCGGTGCGGCGATCACAGATGTCGGTACACGTCTTCGAGCTTGAGCCCCTTGCCCACCATCAGAACCTGGACCCAGTAGAGCAGCTGAGAGATTTCTTCGGCGAGCGCTTCGTCGGTCTCGTGTTCGGCGGCGATCCAGACCTCGCCGGCCTCCTCGAGCACCTTCTTGCCCTGCGCATGGACACCTGCGTCCAGCGCGGCAACGGTGCCGGATCCCTCGGGGCGGGAGGCGGCGCGCTCGGTCAGCTCGGCGAACAGGGATTCGAAGGTCTTCACGGGTATCGATTGTCTCACGTGGCGGTGAGCCGCCCGCACTCAGTACTCCAGGACGCGTCGGCTCTCGAATCGCCTGGTCTCACCGGTGAGCGGATCGTCGAACTCGAGGCTCCGGGCCAGCAGCCGCAGCGGGTCGGTGAAGTCGCCGGGCTCGCGGCGCCGGAACTGCGGGTAGAAGTTGTCTCCCACGATCGGGGCCCCGAGCGAGTTCAGGTGCAGTCGCAGCTGGTGGGTTCGGCCGGTCCGCGGGTGCAGGCGGTAGCGGGCGAGTTCACCACACTGCTCGACGACCTCGATGAGTGTCTCCGAATTCGGCTCTCCCGCTTCCTCGTACGCGGTGAGTTCGCCGTGCACCTTACGGATCCGGCTGCGGACGGTCCGCGGGAACTCGACGTCGCCGCGGAACGGCGCGATCGCCTCGTACACCTTGCGCACCCGCTGACGTTCGAACATCTCCTGGTACGGCCGGCGCAGTGCGGGATCGGCCGTGCACAGCAGCACCCCCGCCGTCATCCGGTCCAGACGGTGCACCGGGACCAGATCGGGCAGGTCCAGGTCCCGCCGCAGGCGCACGACGACCGTCTCCCGGATGTGCGCCCCACGCGGAATCGTCGACAGGAAGTGCGGCTTGTCGACGACGACCAGCCCGCCCGCGTGGTGCAGGACGTCGATGTCGAACGGCACCGGAACCTCCGGCGCCGGCTCCCGGTAGAAGTACACGAACCGGGTCGGCTGGTAGCCGGTGCCGTCGTCGACGGCCCGCCCGTGTTCGTCGACGACCTCGCGGGCGGCGATCCGCCCTGCCCAGTCCTCATCGGGATGGTAGGTCGTCAGGAACTCGACGATGGTCGGTGAGACCGGACCGGCGGGCATCCGGATCCGGTCGGGGCCGAGACCGCCTCGCACCGGCAGGGGCGCACGTGCCATCGTCGGGCGATCAGGCGTCGGGCACGCAGGACTCGCACACGAGCGTGAGCTCGCGTCCGCCCGTGTCCGGATAGTTGCGGTACCGCGACGTCGGGGCCTGGCACAGCGTGCAGGTGCCGAGAGTGACTGCGTTGCCGGTGAACTGGTGGTTCATCCGCTTGTCGAAGACGTACAGCGAACCGTCCCACAGGCCCTCGTCGCCGAAGGCCTCGCCGTAGCGGACGATGCCCCCGTCGATCTGGTAGACCTCCTCGAACCCGCGGTTGCGCATCAGCGCGGACAGCACCTCGCACCGGACGCCACCGGTGCAGTAGGTGACGACGGGCTTGGACTTGAGGTGGTCGTACCGGCCGCTGTCGAGCTCGGCGATGAAGTCCCGAGTGGTCGCGACGTCGGGCACGACCGCGTTCCGGAAGCGCCCGATCTCGGCCTCGAACTTGTTGCGGCCGTCGAAGAACACGACGTCGTCCCCGCGCTGCCCGACGAGCTCGTGGAGTTCGTTGGGCGAGAGGTGGACCCCACCGCCGACCACTCCGTCCGCGTCGACCTTCAGCTCGTCCGGGGCACCGAACGTGACGATCTCCGGGCGGACCTTCACCGACAGCCGCGGGAAGTCGTCCCCGGTGCCGTCGGACCACTTGATGTCGGCGTCCTTGAACGGTGCGTACGAGCGGGTTCCGCGCACGTACCGCTTGACGTCCGCGATATCGCCGCCGGCGGTCGCGTTGATCCCGTGCTCGGAGATCAGGATTCGGCCGGTCAGGTTGTTCGACGCCGCGAGGGTCTGCTGCCACAGCCGGATCGCCTCGGGGTCGGCGAGCGGCGTGAACCGGTAGAACAGCACGATCTTCGGGGTCGCCATGTCAGGCCACCTCCTGCCGATGCAGCGCGAACAGGTCCGGCGCGGTCAGGCCCTCGAGCGTCGTGCGGAAGATCCGCCGCGGCGACTCGGGCACCGTCGTGATGGACGGGATCACCAGTACCGTGCAGCCCGCCGCGTCCGCCGCGGCGGCGCCGGTGGGCGAATCCTCCACGGCGAGACAGTCGGAGGGTTCGACGCCGAGCAGGTGCGCGGCCCGCAGGTACGGCGCCGGGTCGGGCTTGCCCTCGGGCACCTCGTCACCGCACACCGAGTGGTCGAAGTGCTCGCGACCCAGGGTGTCGAGCGCGAACTCGCACAGTTCCCGGTCGGTGTTGGTCACGAGCGCCGAACCCAGCCCCGCCGAGCGGACGGTGCGCAGCGCCTGCTGCGCACCCGGCCGCCACGGCAGACCGGCTTCGAACAACGCCCCCATCCGGGTGTACAGCCAGCGCTTGGCGTCCGCGAGCGCACCGGGATTCGGATCCAGGTCGAGCGCTGCGAACACCGTGATCAGCGCGTTGTAGCTGGACGCCCCGATGGTCGCCTGCCGGGTCTCCTCCGACATCGGACCACCGAGGTGCAGCGACAGCTCGCGGACCCCGATGTCCCACAGGTTCTCGGACTCGAGCAGCGTGCCGTCCATGTCCCACAGGACGGCACGCAGGGTGCCGACCTCCACCGACGTTCGATCAAACATTGAAGTACTTGGCCTCCGGGTGGTGCAGCACGAACGCGTCGGTCGACTGCTCGGGATGCAGCTGGACCTCCTCGGACAGCTCGACGCCGATCCGCTCCGGCTCGAGCAGCGCGACGAGCTTGCGCCGGTCCTCGAGGTCCGGGCAGGCGCCGTAGCCGAACGAGTAACGCGCGCCGCGGTATTCGAGCTTGAAGAAGTCCTCGACGTTCGACGGGTCCTGCTCGGCCAGGTTGTGGCCGCTGGGCAGCACCAGTTCCTCGCGGACCCGGCGGTGCCAGTACTCGGCCAGCGCCTCGGTGAGCTGGACGCCGATGCCGTGCACCTCGAGGTAGTCGCGGTAGGCGTTCGCGGCGAACAGTTCGTTCGCGAAGTCCGCGATGGGCTGCCCCATCGTCACGAGATTCATCGGCAGCACGTCGACCTGACCGTCCTTGCGGGCGTCCTCGCGGGAGCGCACGAAGTCCGCGATGCACAGGAACCGGTCGCGCTGCTGACGCGGGAACGTGAACCGGAACCGCTCGGGTGCATCGGGTTCCGGGGACTCGAGCACGATCACGTCGTCGCCCTCGGAGACGGCCGGGAAGTACCCGTAGACGACGGCGGCATGGTGCAGCACGCCCTCGGTGCTGAGCCGGTCCAGCCAGTACCGCAGGCGCGGACGCCCCTCGGTCTCGACCAGCTCCTCGTACGTCGGGCCGTCGCCGGCGCGCTGACCGCGCAGACCCCACTGCCCGAGGAACAGCGCACGCTCGTCGAGCAGGCCCGAGTACTCGGCCAGTGCGATGCCCTTCACGATGCGCGTTCCCCAGAACGGCGGCTTCGGCACGACGATGTCGGCGGCGACATCGGACCGCTCCGGCACATCGACCGGTGCCGCATCGGCCTTGCGCTTCTCCGCGATCCGCTTCGAACGCTCGTGCCGCGCCTTGCGCTCGGCGGCCTTCTCGGCGGCCGCGACGGCTTCCGGGCTGTCCGGCGCCGGGCCCTCGCCGCGCTTGGTGGCCATGATCGTGTCCATCAGGTTCAGGCCCTCGAACGCGTCCCGCGCGTAGGAGACCTCGCCCTGGTAGACGTCGGACAGGTCGTTCTCGACGTACGAGCGGGTGAGCGCCGCACCACCGAGGAGGACCGGGAACTGCTCCGCGACACCCTTCGCATTGAGTTCCTCGAGATTCTCCTTCATCACGACCGTCGACTTCACGAGCAGGCCCGACATGCCGATGACGTCGGCCTTCTTGTCGACCGCGACGTCGAGGATGGTCGCGATCGGCTGCTTGATGCCGATGTTGACGACCTCGTACCCGTTGTTGGACAGGATGATGTCGACCAGGTTCTTGCCGATGTCGTGCACGTCGCCCTTGACGGTCGCGAGCACGATCCGGCCCTTGCCCTCGTCGCCGGTCGATTCCATGTGCGGCTCGAGGTGCGCGACCGCGGCCTTCATGACCTCGGCGGACTGCAACACGAAGGGCAACTGCATCTGGCCGGAGCCGAACAGTTCGCCGACGGTCTTCATGCCCGACAGCAGCGTGTCGTTGATGATCTCGAGCGGCGGACGCTCGAGCATCGCGGCATCCAGATCGGCCTCGAGTCCGTTCCGTTCACCGTCGACGATCCGTCGTGCAAGACGTTCGAACAGCGGCAGTGCCGCGAGTTCCTCGGCACGCGACGCGCGCGCCGAGGCCGCCGAGACGCCCTCGAACAGTTCCATGAGCTTCTGCAGCGGGTCGTAGCCCTCACGGCGACGGTCGTAGACCAGGTCGAGCGCCGTCTCGCGCTGCTCGTCCGGGATCCGCGCCATCGGCAGGATCTTCGAGGCGTGCACGATCGCGGTGTCGAGGCCGGCCGCGGTGCACTCGTGCAGGAACACCGAGTTCAGCACCTGACGCGCGGCCGGGTTGAGGCCGAACGAGATGTTCGAGATACCCAGCGTGAAGTGGACGTCCGGGTAGCGGCGCTTGATCTCGCGGATCGCCTCGATCGTCTCGATGCCGTCGCGGCGCACCTCCTCCTGACCCGTGGAGATCGGGAAGGTGAGCGCGTCGATGATGATGTCCGACTGCGACAGCCCCCACGTCGTGGTGATGTCCTGGATCAGCCGCTCGGCGATCCGCACCTTGTGCTCGGCGGTGCGGGCCTGGCCCTCCTCGTCGATGGTCAGGGCCACCACGGCGGCACCGTGTTCCTTGACCAACTTCATGATTCGCTGGTACCGGGAGGTCGGGCCGTCGCCGTCCTCGTAGTTCACCGAGTTGACCGCGCTGCGGCCGCCGAGGTGCTCGAGACCCGCACGGAGCACGTCCGGCTCGGTCGAGTCGAGCATGATCGGCAACGTCGACGCGGTCGCGAACCGGCTTGCGAGCGCGGCCATGTCGGCGGCGCCGTCGCGGCCGACGTAGTCGACGTTGAGGTCGAGCATGTGCGCGCCGTCGCGGGTCTGGTCCTTCGCGATGTCGATGCACTTCTGGTAGTCCTCGGCGATCATCGCCTCGCGGAACGCCTTGGAGCCGTTGGAGTTCGTGCGCTCGCCGATCATCAGGATCGACGCGTCCTGGTCGAACGGCACCGCCTGGTACAGCGAGGACGTGCCGTCCTCGGGCTGCGGAGTGCGCTGTGCCTGCTCGACCTTGCGGACGGCGTCCGCGACCTGACGGATGTGCTCGGGAGTGGTGCCACAGCAACCGCCGACGAACGCGAGGCCGTACTCGCTCACGAAGCCCGAGAGCGCGATCGCGAGATCCTCGGCCGACAGCGGGTACTCGGCCCCGTTCGGACCCAGCTGTGGCAGACCGGCGTTCGGCATCACCGACACCGGCAGCGTCGAGTGCCGCGACAGGTGCCGCAGGTGCTCGCTCATCTCGTCCGGGCCGGTGGCGCAGTTGAGGCCGATCATGTCGATGCCGAGCGGTTCGAGTGCCGTGAGCGCGGCGCCGATCTCGCTGCCGAGCAGCATCGTGCCGGTGGTCTCGACGGTCACGTGCGTGATGATCGGCAGGCGGCGGCCCAGCTTCTCCATCGCGTTCTGGCTGCCGATGATCGCGGCCTTCACCTGGAGCAGGTCCTGGCACGTCTCGACGAGGATCGCGTCGGCGCCGCCCTCGATCATGCCGAGTGCGGATTCGGTGTAGGCGTCGCGCAGCACCGCGAACGGGGCGTGGCCGAGGGTGGGCAGTTTCGTGCCCGGGCCCATCGAGCCGAGGACGAAGCGGCCCATGCCGTCGCGTCCGGGGCCCATCTCGTCCGCGACCTCGCGGGCGATCCGGGTGCCGCGCTCGGAGAGATCCCGGATGCGGTGGGAGATGTCGTAGTCGGCGAGGTTCGGGAGGTTGCAACCGAAAGTGTTGGTTTCGACCGCGTCGGCGCCGGCCTCGAAGTACGCGCGGTGGATGTCGCGCAGCACGTCGGGACGGGTCTCGTTGAGAATCTCGTTGCAGCCTTCGAGGCCGAGGAAGTCGTCGAGAGTCAGATCCGCGGCCTGCAACATCGTGCCCATGGCGCCGTCGCCGATGACAACGCGCTGCTTCAGCGCATCGAGCAGGGCAGAGTGGAATGGTGCAGACATGCCGTCCAGAGTAGTGGGCGGCTCGTCGGCCCCTGGTCGTAGGCTGGGTGCGTGAGTTCACCCGAGTTCCCCGACACCTCCGCTACGGACGATACCGACGCGGACGTGCCACCCCTGCGCGATCCCGTGTTGATCGCCGCTTTCGAAGGCTGGAACGACGCCGGCGACGCCGCGAGCGGGGCCGTCGAGCACCTCGAGTTGACGTGGGACGCCAAGCCGCTCGCCGAGCTGGACTCCGAGGACTACTACGACTACCAGGTCAACCGGCCGATCATTCGGCAGGTCGACGGGGTCACGCGAGAGATCGTGTGGCCCACTACCCAGCTGTCGCTGTGCACCCCTCCGGGCAGTGACCGTGACGTGCTGCTGTTGCGCGGCATCGAGCCGAACATGCGGTGGCGCAGCTACTGCGACGAGCTGCTCGAGTTCGTCGAGGAACTCGGCGTCCACACCGTCGTGATCCTGGGCGCCCTCCTCGCCGACACCCCGCACAGCCGCCCGGTACCGGTGACCGGCACGGCGCACAGCATCGAGGCTGCCGAGCAGTTCAGCCTCGAGAAGTCCCGATACGAGGGCCCGACCGGCATCGCCGGCGTGCTGCAGGACGCGTGCGTCAAGGCCGGCGTTCCGGCGGTGTCGTTCTGGGCCGCGGTCCCCCACTACGTGTCGCAGCCGCCCAACCCCAAGGCGACGGTCGCCCTGCTCCAGCGCGTCGAGGAGGTCCTCGACATCGAGGTGCCGCTGGGCGACCTCCCGAACCAGGCCGAGGACTGGGAGGAATCGGTGTCCGAGATGACCCAGGACGACGAGGAGATCGCCGAGTACGTGCGCTCGCTCGAGGAACGGGGAGACGCGGAGACCGACATCTCCGAGGCGATCTCGAAGATCGACGGGGACGCCCTGGCGGCCGAGTTCGAGCGCTACCTGCGTCGGCGCGGACCGGGTCGCTTCGGGGCGTGAGTTCGGACGGCAGCGCCGGCCTGCGCCCGGCGCTGCAACGCTCGGCGCTGTACGCGGGCGGTTTCCTGGGCCCGTTCGGTGGCGGCGTCGTCACGTCGATGCTCCCGGAGATCGGTGACGGACTCGGCGTCGACGCGGCCGCCGCGGCGACCTCGCTGACGGCCTATCTGCTGCCGTTCGCGCTCGTGATGCTCGTGTCCGGCACGCTCGGCGCACGGTGGGGCCGGATGCGGACGGTGCGCGTCGCGTACGGCGTGTATCTCGCGGCGTCGCTGGCCTGTTTCGCCGCTCCGACACTCGAACTGTTCCTCGGCGCCCGCGTGCTCCAGGGCTGCGCCAACGCGTTCACCACTCCCCTCCTGCTGGCGACGCTGGCCGCGATGACGCCGCAGCACAAACTCGGCCGGGCGCTCGGGGCTTTCGGCGCACTCCAGGCGGCCGGCCAGACCAGTGCGCCGCTGATCGGAGGCCTGGCCGCAGAAGCCAACTGGCGACTCGCTTTCCTCGCGATCGCCCTGGTGGCGGGCCTGCTCGGCGCCGTCGGCCTGCCCGACGCCGCGCGCACCATCCCCGCGGACACCGGCGCCCGGCTTCGTGATGCGCTCCGGCCGGACGTGCTCCGGGTCGGCGTCGTCGCGCTGCTCGGCTGGGGCGCGCTCGGTGGTCTGGGCTTCCTGCTCGCCTTCCGCGCCGAGGATGTCTTCGGCATGAGCCCGGCAGCCCGCGGGCTGCTCCTGACCGGCTTCGGCGTCGCGGGCATCCTCACCGCCCGCCCGGTCGGCACGCTGATCGACCGGATCGGCGCCCGCAGGACCGTCGTGCTCGGCGCCCTCGCCGGCGCGGCCCTGGTGGCCGTCGCCGGCACCGTCGGCTACGTCGCGGTCGCGGCGGTTGCCTGGTTCGTGGCCGGTGTGGCGTCCCAGTTCCTCCTGGTCGGCGTCAACGCCGCGGTCCTCGGCGGCGCAGGCGGCAACCGCGGTGGCGCGGTCTCGGTGGTGCAGTCCTTCCGCTTCTCCGGATCGGCGCTCGCGCCGCTCACCCTCACCCCGCTGTACGCGGCCCATCCGAGCGCAAGCTTCCTGCTGCCCGCACTGCTCCTCGCGGTGGTGCCGCCGCTGCTCATGCCCCGCAATCCACGGGCCGACTGACTCGCGCCCTCGGCGTCGAAGGCGGTTCTCGAGAACCGCAGCCGAACGGTGTCCGGTAACCGGCCAGATTCGGTAATTCCAGCGTTTCCGTCCCGGGCAGATCTCCACGCGACACGCCGAGCCGATTTCGGAGTTTCTGGTGGTTCCGTAGTGCACAGAGTGACTACTGTGACGAATGTGAGCATCACGGACGTTGCACCGAACCCTCGCCCCGAGCGCGGCATCGACATCTACCGTCGCGCCGTGTCGTGGCTCGAAGTCGCGCTGCCCAACGGCTGGAGCGTGTCGGCCGACCGTCCCCGCTCCCCCGCCGCTCCGAACCGGCTGCTCGTCACCGCCCCCGACGGTGACACGGTGTCGTACTCGATCATCACGTCCAAGGGCGTCCTGAGCGGCGACATCGCCCGCATCGCGAACGAGCTCACCGACAGCGACCGGGGTTTCGTGTGCGCGCACTACCTGTCGGACCCGGTGCGCCGGCAACTCGACTCGCACGGCATCTCGTACGCCGACGCCACCGGCAACCTCACGCTCGTCGCGGACCGTCCCGCGATCTGGGTGCGCAACCGGGGCGCCGACGCGGATCCGTGGCGGGGACCGGGCCGCCCGTCCGGGGTCCTCACGGGTGAGCCGTCCGAGCGGATCGTTCGCGCCCTCGCCGACCACGTCGGCGAGGTGTCGGTGCCCGAACTGATCAAGCTGTCGGGTGCCTCGACCGGTGCCGCTTATCGCGTGGTCGAGGTGCTGTTCGAGCGCGAGCTGCTCAGCCGCATGCCGCGCGGCCCCGTCACCGGCGTCCGTTGGGAGCACATGCTGCGGGCGTGGGCGACCGATCGCAAGCCCTGCCCCACGCGGCGTTTCGCGTCGCCCGACGGACTCGACGACCTGCGTGAGCGGCTCGCCGCGAGCAACGGCGACCTCGGTTACGCGGTGACCGGTATCGGCGCTACCGACTACGCGAAGGCCGACGTGCTCGAAATGTATGCCGACGACGTGGACGCCTTCGCGTCCGAGTTCGACCTACGTCCCGTCGACGGCGGCGGCGACGTCGTGATCGCGACACCCTGGTCTGCGGTCGTGTTCGAGCGCATGCAGATCCGTGCCGGAGTGCGCTGCGTCGCCCAGTCCCACGCCTACGCGGATCTCGTCGCCGGACCGTTCCGGCATCCCGATGCCGCCGACTACCAGCTGACGATGCTGCGCGCGGACGAGTCCGCCTGGCGCCGCGAGATGCGCCGCCACAGGTGACCGACCGGCGTGTTCGCTCGTGGACCGGCCCACGCCCTAGGCTGTCACGGTGAGCGATTCAGGTGACCCGCGCGCGTCCGTCGCGGACGTCGACTTCGCGGTGCGCGAGGACCGGTTGCGGCTGTTCTCCTTCACCACGGCGGAGAAGCGCACCGACTATCTGTGGGTGATGCGCGCCTTCGACCATGCGCGCGCCAACTACGTTGTGCTGCTGCATGCCGGCGAGGTCGCCGACATCCTCACCCGCATCACCGGCGACGATCCCTCGGGCGCGCTCACCTCCGGTGACATCACTCCCTTGCTCGAGCAGCTGCACACGTGGGGCGTGCTCGAACGCAGCTACGACGGCAGCCGCGCCGCGACGCTCGCCGAGTACCGGAACCGGCACTTCGTGTACCAGTTCAGCCAGGCCGGCTACCTGGCCTTCCGAGCCGTCGAGGAGCTGCTGGGCGCACGCCTCGAGGACGCGACCCTCTCGCGCCTCGCGCTGCCCGATCTGCTCGCCGACCTCGAGGAACTCGCCCAGGCCAACCGGCACGGCGACGGCGACCTCATCTACCGCAAGCTCGCCCGCCTGGACTCGACGCTCACCGACATGGCCGCGAGGGCCGCCCAGTTCTACCTGATGCTCGGCGATCTGGTGCGCACCACGGAGATCACGCCGGAGGCCTTCCTCTCCCACAAGGACGCGCTGCTCAGCCACATGCGCGAGTTCAGCTCCGACCTCGCGCGGTACGCCCCGAAGCTGGGCGCGGCCATCGCGAACGTGGAGGCGACCGGGATCGAATCGCTGATCGCCCGGGCCGCCGCCAGCGACGACCGGGTCTTCCTGTCCCGTGAGGAGCGCGAATCCGATTGGCGGGCGCGCTGGTCCGGACTGGCGCAGTGGTTCGTCGCGGCCGCGGGGCCGAGCGAATCCGACCGGCTGCGGGAGGGCACGATGAGCGCGATCGCGGCGGTGCTGTCGCTGCTGCGCCGGGTCACCGAGACCCGCCGCGGCGGCGTGAGCCGGGAGAGCCAGTTGCGGCACCTCGCCGGCTGGTTCGCCGCGACACCCGACGAGGATTCGGCGCACGCCCTGTTCCAACTCGTCTTCGATCTGGGCCGGCCGCGGCACCTGTCGATGGTGCATCCGGACGCGGACATCATTCCCGAGTCCCGGTCGTGGTGGGACGCGACTCCGGTGGAGATCTCCCGCACGCTCGCCGAGACCGGCCGCGCCGCGCAGCCCGGGATGCCGTCGCGCATGCAGCGCAACGAGGGCAGCATCCGCCGACTTCGTGAGGAACAGTTGGCCTCGCAGCGCGCCCGCGCGATCGCGGCGTCGTCGCTGGCCGCGTCCGGCGCCTACGACCGCGTACTCGACGAGCAGGAGACCGACGTCCTGCTCAGCCTGCTCAACGCGGCACTCACCGCACGGGTTCCGGTCACCGGATCCGTTCCCAGCTCCACCGGATCGGAGAACGGCGTCAAGCTGACGCTCAGCCCGTACGGCGAATCGACCGTCGTGCAGACCGCGCGCGGCAAGCTTCACCTGGACGGATTGCGGGTGAGCGTCCGATGAGGAACCGTTCAGTCTCCCCGCTCGACCTCGATTCGTACCAGCGGGCGGCCCGCGTCATTCTCTCGAACCACCTTGTGACGCAGACCTATCCCGATCGGCTAGCGCTGCCGCTGCTGCGGCGGTGGGCCACCGAGCTCCGCGACGACCTGCTCGAGCTGTTCGGGTACCGGCTGGAGGTCACCGAGACCACCGCGCGGCTGTTCACGGTCGCGGACCGGCTCGAGCCGGGTGCCCCGGCGCGCACGAGCAACGACCGCGCGTTCGACCGGCACCGTTACGCGTACCTGGCGCTGGCGCTCGCCGCCCTGGGCCGCGCCGGCAACCAGATCACGCTGTCGGAGCTGGCGGATCACGTCGCGACCGAGGCCGCGCAGGTCCCCGGCGTGGCGCTGTCCACCGACCGGGCCGCGGACCGAGACGCGTTCGTCGACGCCGTCGGCTGGCTCGCCGCGCGAGGCGCGATCGTCCTCGCCGACGGCGACGCGGGCGGGTGGGCGTCGAATCCCGATGCGGGCGAGGCCCTCTACGACATCGACCGGTCCGTCGTCGTGGCGCTGTTCCGTCCACCGCGGGCCCTGCAGCACGTGACGTCGGCGCGTTCCCTGCTGGCCGGCGAGGCAGTGCCCGTCGACGACATCACCGCCCACCGCCCCACCGATGCCCGGGAGACCGCCCGTCGGATGCGGCGCGCGCTGGTCGAACGCCCCGTCGTGTACGCGGACAGTCTCACCGACGACGAGCGGCTGCAGTTGGCGCTGCCCCGCACGGCGGCCGACGTCGAGGACCTCACCGGGCTGGTCGCCGAACGCCGCGCCGAGGGCATCGCGATGATCGATCCGTCGGGCCGGATGTCCGACGTGCGGTTCCCGAGCACCGGCACCATCGCGCAGGTGGCCCTGCTCCTCGCCGGCGAGATGGCCGACCGCGTCCTCGATCTCGACGCCCCACCGCTCCCCCGGCACCCGTTGCCGACGACCGACCAGGCCGAGCTGATCGAGCGACTGGACTCCGCGATCCCGCGCGCCGGGATCTTCGAGCAGCTGGCCGACGCGTTCGAGCCGGCCCTGCCGACGGACCCGGCGGAGCACGCCGACGACACCGTCGAACCCGCTCGGTACGCGCTCCTCGACGACGAGTGGGTCACCGCCGCCGTCGACGAACTCGTCCTCCGGTTCGGACGGACCTTCGCCGCGCAGTGGCAGGCCGACCGCAACGGCCTGCGCCGCAACGCGATTGCGCTCCTCGACCGGCTGCAGCTGATCCGCAGCGTCGACGGTGGCGTCCTGGTGCTGCCGCCGATCGCCCGGTTCCGCGGCGTCGTCGTCAACATCCGCGACCGCACGGCCCAGTCCGAGTTGTTCCACGAACCGGTTCCCGCCGACCAGCACTCCTAGAGAAGTAGAGGCACCTTTCGCATGGCATCTGCGCGTTTCAAGCCGACCCGCGCCGGGATCATCAATCTCTGGGATTACCGCGACCAGGAGTTCTCGTTCGCGGACGGCCGGCTCGTGCTCCGCGGTCCGAACGGATCCGGGAAGACGAAGGCGCTCGAGGTGCTGTTCCCGTTCGTGTTCGACGGACGCATCGAGCCCCGGCGGCTCAATCCGTTCGCCGGCGAGGAACGGACGATGAAGTCGAACCTGCTCTACCGGGGCCAGGATTCGGCGCACTCGTACGTGTGGATGGAGTTCGCCCGCGGACCGCAGGACGATCCCGAGGCCGTCACCGTCGGTATCGGTATGCGCGCGAGCCGGCAGAACGACAAGGTCACCCGCTGGTACTTCGTCGCCGACGGCCGCGTCGGCGTGGACTTCTCGCTGCTCGGCGACGACGACCGGCCGCTGACGAAGAAGCAACTCGCGGAACAGCTCGGCAGTGACGCCATCACCGACCGTCCGGTCGACTACCGCGGCGCCATCGACGCGCGCCTGTTCGGGCTGGGCGCCGAGCGGTACGACCAGCTGATCAACCTGATCCTGACGCTGCGCCGACCACAGCTGGCGAAGAACCTCGACCCCAAGGGGCTGTCGCAGGCCCTCACCGACGGCCTGCGCCCGCTCGACGAGCAGCTCGTACTCGAGGCCGCGCGCTCCTTCAGCGACATGGAGGAGGTCGGCCGGGCGCTCGAGGGTCTGGCCGCCGCGGACCAGGCCGCGCAGAGCTTCGTGACCGTGTACTCGAAGTACCTGGCGCAGCAGGCCCGCACCGATGTCGAGCAGGTGGCCCGGCGCCTCGAATCCGTCGAGCGCGCGCAGTCGGTGCTCGATGCCGCGGTCGCGCTGCAGTCGTCGCGGCAGGAGGAGCGACTGCTCGCCGAGGACCGTTTCACCGCCGCCGAACGCGCCCTCGAGCAGGCCCGAGCCGATCTCGACACCCTGCAGCGTTCGGGTGCCTACGAGGGCAAGCAGCAGCTCGACGACCTCGCCGCCGCCGTCGCGCAGCTCAAGCTGTCGACCGAGCAGCAGGCCGACAAGGCCCGCAAGGCGCAAGCCACACTCGAGCAGCGCACCGGCGAGGCAACCCGCGCAACCGAATCGGTGCGGACCGCCACCGCGGCCCTCGTGCGGGCGGAGACCGAGCTGGCCGAGGCCGCGGAGCAGGCCGGCATCGCGTGGACACCGCTGCCGGACGGCTCGCGGCCGGACCAGATCATCGCCGCCGTCCGCGGACACGCCGAGGAACGCGACGGCGACGTCCGGGCCGTGCGGGCCGCGCTGGGCACCGTCGAGAAGGCGAGCACCGAACGCGAGCGGGCCGACCGGGCCGCCGACAAGGGCCGAGAGCTGCTCGACGCAGCCCAGGCCGCGGTGGCCGAGGCCGAGGCGTCCGTGGAACTGGCGCGCGCCGACTGCGCGGCGTCACTGCGTGCCTGGTGGACCGACCATTCCGCGGACTACGCCGCGATCGGGGTCACGGCAGACCTCTTCTCCGCGCTCGACAAGGCGCTGGCCCAGGCCGGCGACGACGACTCGCCCAGCCTGAGCACGGTGCTGCACGAGCAAGTGGAATCCGCGCTCGACGAGCAGCGGGCCCGCCGCCGCGAGGCCGCCGCCGAACAGTCGGCCGCAACCGCGCGGATCGCGGAACTGCAGGCGGACCGCAAGCACGTTGTGGCCGAGAAGGACGATGCCCCTGCGGGATTCGCGTCCCGCACCGGCGACCGCAGCGGGCTCGACGGTGCCCCGCTGTGGCGTCTGGTGCGCTTCGCCGACGACGTCGACCCCGCCGTCGCCGCGGGTGTCGAGTCGGCGCTCGCCGCCGCCAATCTGCTCGACGGCTGGGTCTTCGCCGGCGACGATGCTCCGTCCGACCTCGAGTCCGAGCAGTTCCTCGAGCCGCTGCCCGAGGAGCGCCGCCCGCACGGTCCGACCCTGGCCGACGTCCTCACCGTGGAAGCGGATGCCGGCGTGCCCGAGGAGCGGGTCCGCGCGATCCTCGAGTCGGTGTCGCTGGACCGCGACGGCACCGCGCACGACGCGACCGTCGGCATCGGAGTGGACGGCCGGTTCTGGCAGGGCATCGCGCGCGGTCGCCACGTCAAGGCCGAGGCCGAGTACATCGGCACCACGGCCCGCGAGCGGCGGCGTGCCCAGCGCATCGCCGAACTCGACGCCGAGATCGCCGCAGCCGAGGAGGCCCGGGCCACGGCCCGCGCCGGTGAAGCGGACACGAAGGCGCTGCTCGACAGTCTCGCGGGCGCCGCGAAGGCGCTGCCGCGCACCTCCGCCGTCCACGGCGCGATCAAGAAGCTGACCGAGGCGGCCGGCGCGCTACGGACCCGGTCGGAGTCGACCGCGTCGTCCGGGCAGGAACTCGACCAGGCCATCGCCGACCACACGGCCAAGGAGAAGCAGCTTCGTTCGGTCGCGGTCACGCACCGCGCGTCGCACCATGCCCGCGAGATCGACGCGCTCGCCGCCTCGATCCGGCATTTCGAGAGTCAGGGCGAGCAGCTTCTGCGCTGCCGCCGCGAACACGAGAAGGAACTCGAGCTTCATCGCGAGGCCGAGGACCGGCTCGACGAGGCCCGCGGTAACACCGAGGAGTTCGTCGAGGAGGCCGCGGTCGCGGAGGAGAACTACGCCCAGCAAGTCTCCCGGCTCGAGACGCTGCGTGAGGCCCTGGGCGCGAGCGCCGAGCAGATCGACGCCGATCTCGAGGAGGCCCGCGCGCGGATCGAGGTGTGCAAGACCGAGCAGCGCGGCGCGCGCAAGGCCTACGACGCCGCTGTCGAACAGATCGGCAAGGCCGAGGGCGCCCACAACGCCGCGGTCGAGGGCCTGCGCAGCGCGCTCACCGAGACCCGCACCGACGCCGACCGGCTCGCGCCGTACGCACGGCGCGATCTGCTCGACCTGCTCGGCGTCGACAGCGAGCACGCGTGGCCGCAGAGTTCTGCGGCGTGGCTCACCCCGGACCAGCTGGTCTACCGGATCGTCACCGAGGGCGACCCGGACGCCCCGATCCTGCCGCCCGAGGTGTCGGCGCTCTATCGGGCGATGGACACCGCGACCGCGTCGGTCCGGACCAGCGAGAACGCGAAGAAGTCGACCCGGTCGGCGCTCACCGCGGCACTGCAGGACTTCGACGCCCAGCTCGCCGCGGCCGGCCAGGACTACCGCCTGCAGTGGGACGCGCCGGACGGGCTGACCGTCGTCCGCGTCCAGGACGATCAGGGTTACTCGTCGATCGGCGAGTTCTCGACCCGGATCGCGGCGGCACGTCAGGACCAGGAGGTCCTGCTCACCGATTCCGAGCGACGCATCCTCGAGGACGCCCTGCTGACCGGGCTCGCCCAGCAGATCCACGAACGCACCGCCGACGCCCGCGACTTGATCGCACAGATGGGTGCCGAGATGCGCGAGCGCCGCATGTCCTCGGGCAGCACGATCGGCGTGCACTGGGTGCTCGCCGACAACCTGGACGACAGCTCTCGGGCCGTCTCCAAACTGTTGGACCGCGCGACCTCGGCGCTGAGCGCTGACGAGATGGCCACGATCCGGGCACACTTCGCCGCGCAGGTCCGGATCGCCCGGGCCGCGCACCCGGAGCGTTCGTACCCCGAGATCCTGGCCGCGGCACTCGACTACCGGCGGTGGCGGGTGTTCTCGTTCACGCTGATCGGAGGGGACGGCAGCGAGGACCGGCTCACCGTGGCACGGCACAGTGCCCTCTCCGGTGGCGAGCAGTCCGTGTCCCTGCACCTTCCCCTGTTCGCTGCCGCACACGTGATGCTCTCGTCGGCCGATCCGCACTCCCCGCGCCTGCTCGGTCTGGACGAGGCGTTCGCCGGTGTCGACGACAACGGGCGCAGCGAACTGCTGGGCCTGAGCGTCCAGTTCGACCTCGACCTGTTCATGACGGGCTACGACCTCTGGATCACCTACGCGGGAGTCCCGGGCTGTGCTCACTACGACCTCGCGCACTCGACCGCCGAACAGAGCGTGAGCGCGGCGCTGCTCGTGTGGTCCGGTGGCGACCTGCTGGCCGAGCACGACGGCAGCGACCTCGCGCGCGCCCTCGGCTCGCCACTGCGTCGGCGTGTCCCGGCGACGGCCACCGGCGGACTCGAGTTCGCGGACGCCTAGGACACCGCCGCGTGACGCTCTGGTTCTCGAGTACGTCGTCGGGGAGCCGGGCTGCCCGCCCGTATCGAAGGGGGACGCTCGATCGGCCGTGGGATTGGGACCCGTTCGATCCCGATCCTGCCGCGAAGCGGTACAACTACCTGCGCTGGGGCGAGTGGGCCTCGGTGATCGACTTGGCAGCCTCCGACGTCGAGCTCGAGCTCGACCCTCACAGCGGTCAGCCGTCCCGCAATCGCAACCTCCCGGACGCGCCGGTTCTCGAGTCCGTCGCCCGATTCGAGATCGCTGAGTCACGCGTTCCCGAGGCGGCTGCCTTCGTCTGCACCGACGTCGGCCGATCACTCGTCTGCACCGACGAGTTCGGGCACACGTGCGAGTCGGCGGAACTGAGAGGTATGGGGTTCTCGCCGCTCTCCGAGTACACCAAGGCCGATTTCTGGGATTGAGTCCACGGTCGCGGACACGTATCGGTGTGGGTCGGTGAGGTCACGAACGAATGTCACGAACGGATGCACGTCGCGCACCTAGAGACGATCGGGAGATTGATCCGCCTCGATGTCGGAGCCGATCCGGCTGCTGAAAGGTCACGACAGGCTGTTTCACGACCCCGTCCGAACACCCAGGAAAGACCCAATTACCAGGGCTGAGGTAACAAACCCTGTAACGACGCGCCGTCGAATATGTGATCTGAGTCACTTTAAATGCCCAGAGTGGCACTCGTCTCGATGACTTGAAGATCTTCGGTAACGGCCTGTTATCTGGTTGTGACATTGCCGTGACCACCCGGTGATCAAACGGTCTCGATCACGACGACCGCTTCCGATGATACCGGTGTTCACGCCCGACATGGCTGCCCCCGCAGCCCAAAGCCGGAGCATGAGCCTTGCACAACACCCCTGACTGCACGACCGATCGCAAGAGCGGCACCCAGCGCGGACTCCTGTCGCGAGCCCGTGTCGCCGTCCTCGCCACCGCCACCGTCGCCGGGCTGTGTGCCGGCAACCTTGCGACCGGCCCGGTCGCCAACGCGAGCGTCGCACCGGCGTTACCCGCCGCTCCCGCGCAGTTCCTCGACACCGCCGGACTGCTGAAGGCACTCGACCTTCCCCTGTCCTCCACGGCACCGGCGCCCGTCCCGCAGGCGCGGGTCATGCCGGAACCGACCCTGCCCGCACCCCCGCCCCCGCCGGCTCCCGCGTCGGTCACGCTCGACGAGCTCGTGAACATCGTCCCGCAGGTGGCTCCCGACCGCCTGGCGCAGTACGTCGCGCCGCTGAACGAGGCGCTGGCGAAGGCCGCCATCGACACCCCGCTGCGGAAGGCCGCGTTCATCGCGCAGCTGGTGGTCGAGTCCGACTCGTTCCGCACGTTCGAGGAGTACGCGTCCGGTCGCGCCTACGAGGGGCGCTCGGATCTGGGCAACTTCGCACCCGGCGACGGCGAGCGCTTCAAGGGCCGCGGCGCCATCCAGGTGACCGGACGCCACAACTACGAGAGCGTCAGCCAGTACCTCGGCATCGACTTCATCGCGAACCCCGAGCTGATGGCGACGCCGGAGAACGCCTTCGAGACCGCCGCGTGGTACTGGCAGTCCCGCAACCTCAATGCCGTGTCGGACTCCGGCAGCATCGAGTCGGTGTCCCGCATCGTCAACGGCGGCACGCACGGCCTGGTCCAGCGGATCGACAGCTTCCAGCGCGCACTCGCCGTCTTCCACTGACGCCCGACTTCTGACGCACGACCCGATCGCCCCCTGCCGGACAGCACGTCCGGCAGGGGGCGATTCACGTGGTCAGGGCACAGGCTTGAAAGTTCGGCGACCCGAACTCTATAGTCCGTACTAGCGAATCACCGCTCGGGCGGTACTCGCTGCCCGTCCCCGGAGAGTTCAGCGAGCGGAGTCCAGTGAGCACCGAGATCGACGCCCCCTCGGCGCCACGACGTCGAGGCGCCGGCCTGCGCTCCGCTGCCCTGATGGGTCCCGCGTTCGTCGCCGCCATCGCGTACGTCGACCCCGGCAACGTGGCGGCCAATCTCACCGCGGGCGCCAAGTACGGCTATCTGCTCATCTGGGTGCTCGTGCTCGCGAACGCGATGGCGGTGCTGATCCAGTACCTGTCCGCGAAGCTGGGCCTGGTCACCGGACGGTCCCTGCCGGAGATGCTGGGCCGACGCCTGCGCACGGGCAACCGCCGTGCGTTCTGGTTGCAGGCGGAGGCGATGGCCGCCGCGACCGACCTCGCGGAGGTCATCGGCGGCGCCATCGCCCTGCACCTGCTGTTCGGTCTGCCACTGTTCGTCGGCGGGCTCATCACCGGCGTCGTCTCGATGATCATCCTGTCGATCCAGTCGCGACGCGGACAGCGGACCTTCGAGTTCGTGGTGATGGGACTGCTGGCGATCATCACGATCGGATTCCTCACCGGACTGCTCTTCACCGACGTCTCGGCGGGCGACGCCGTCGCCGGACTGGTTCCCCGATTCGAGGGCAGCGAGACCGTGCTGCTCGCGGCCAGCATGCTGGGCGCCACGGTCATGCCGCACGCGATCTACCTGCACTCCGCGCTCGCCCGCGATCGGCACGGCGCGGCGGGGCACGGCCCACGCCTCCATCGACTGCTGCGCGTCACGCGTTGGGACGTCTCCTCGGCGTTGATCGTCGCGGGCGGCGTGAACATCGGCATGCTGCTGCTCGCCGCGTCGGCGCTGCGCGGCGTACCGGACACCGACAGCATCGAGGGCGCGCACGCAGCCATCCAGGCGTCGCTCGGCCCGGGCGTCGCGGTGGTGTTCGCCGTGGGCCTGCTCGCGTCCGGTCTGGCGTCGACATCGGTGGGGTGTGCCGCCGGATCCGAGATCATGCACGGACTGCTGAACATGCGGATTCCGGTGCTCACCCGGCGGATCGTCACGCTCATTCCCGCGCTGATCGTGCTCGGGATCGGCGTCGATCCGACGTACGCACTCGTGATCAGTCAGGTCGTGCTGAGCCTGTGCATCCCGTTCGCCCTCGTGCCGCTCGTGCGGATGACGTCGGACCCGGACCTGATGGGTCCCGAACGCAACGCCACGGCCACCACCGCGGCCGCCTGGCTGTGCGTCGGCCTCATCATCGCGCTCAACATCGCACTGCTGTGGCTCACGGTCACCGGATCGGGTTAGCCGGCGAACCGGGCCGTCAGGGCAACGACCACACCACCGTCGTGGCGAGCCAGAACACGATCGCGGCGACCGCCAGGAAGCCGACCGAGACCATCAGCCCGATCGTGTCGATGCGCCGATCCCCCGCATCGCCGGGCTCGAGCCAGAACCGCAGGGCGCGGGTCACCACCGGCATCACCACCCAGGTCAGCAGGCACACCGACGCGATGTTGCCGATCAGCAGGCTCGCCCACAGCGGCGCGCCCGGCCACAACTCGTCGATGGTGATCGTGAGCACCACGACCAGCGGGTACAGCCCCACCAGTACCGACAGCGCGGTCTTCCACGACGGCACCGGCGCGTCCCCGGCCCCGGTCGCGGGGAACCAGGATCCGTACGGGCTCGGGATGGGCCGCACGGTGAAGTCCTTGAACGCCGATCCCTCGGCGAGCAGCGACGCGCGTTCGGGTGAATCCAGCCACCGGTCGAGATGCTCCTGCGAGTCGAACGTGAACAGGATCGTCCAGTCGTCCTGCACCCCCGGAATCGGCGGGTGCCACTCGGATCCCCGGAAGCCGGGGAACTTCCTCTCCGCGTCGGTGATTCGGTGCTGCCATGCCAGGAACTCGGACTCCCGGCCGGGCACCGGCGGGTGCGACACCACGACGGTCACCGCATCCGAACCGTTCTCGAGCAACACGTTCTGGGTGGGCGGCGCGACGAACAGCGCGCCGGCGCCGTCGACCAGATCCCGCCGCCGGTCGCTGTCGAGCCAGTCCCGCAGGTGGTCCAGCGAGTCGAAGCGGTACACCACCGACCACTCGGACCCACCATTCACCGGAGGCGTGCCCTCCGTGCCGAGAAAGCCGGTGAACGATGCTGCCGCAGAGTCGACTTCGTTCTGCCAGCGTCGGAAGTCGGCGTCCATCCCGGGGCGCAACCGATGCGTGACGACGACCGTCGCGGGCCGCGGAGTCCGTGCGCGCGGATCCGGCGCCGCCATGTCAGTACGGGTGCTTGTCGGGCTTCTCGGCCCACGTCTCGTAGGCCGCGGCGCCGAGGTCGGCCCGAAGTTGCTCGATCTTGATGGAGCGGTCCGCGAGCGGCCGGGTGAAGTCCTCGTACTGGAATGCGTCGTCGAAACCGATGCGGCTGGTGGCCGGCAGATCGCTCGCGAAATAGACCGCGTCGAGCCGGGACCAGTAGATCGCACTCATGCACATCGGGCACGGCGCGCCGCAGGTGAAGATCTCCATCCCCATCAGCATGCGCGCCCGCTCCGGCACCCGATCCGGCGATCCCTCCGGCCGCGGCACCAGTTTCAGCGTGGACTCGTCGACGTACGCACGCGAGATGCTGGGCGCCTCGGCGTTGAGCACCTGGATCGCCTTGCGGATGGCCTCGACCTCGCCGTGCGCGGTGACGTCACCGGTCAGCAGCACCCGGTTCTGTCCCCGCGCGACAATCTCCCCGTCGCGGGCGATCACCGCCCCGAACGGACCACCCCAGTTGTTCTCGACCGACTCGATCGCGAGCCGGCACGCCTCGTTCATGAGTTCGTCCGGTGTCATGGCCGATCGCCTCCACGCGTCGCAGTAGACCCACCCACAATCTAACGACCGGGTGAGGCGCACCACAGCGGATTGCCCGCGAACAGGTCGTTGACCAGCCGATTTGCCCAGATCCCGTGGCCGTCGAGGTCGGCGATACGGGCTGACAGCGCCGAAGCCGCGGTGTCTACTTGAGAGACCCGACGATGTGAAAGACCCGATCGGATCGAGGTGAACACAGATGCCGGTGTGGCGATTGCGCGACTTCCAGAACGACGATCTGGACCAGGCCATCCAGATCTGGGATCAGAGCCGGGTGCCTGGCTCCCCGGAACCGGTGTTCACGCTCGCGGAGGTGATGGCCGCTGCGCGGGCCGGGCAGCCCGCGGTGGTGGCGACCGTCGGTGACGAACTGGTGGGCATGGCCGTCGCGCAGGTCCACGGTGAACGCGCGTGGATACTGCTCGTCGCGCTCGGAGCACGCTGGCGCAACCGCGGTATCGGGAGCGCACTGCTCGCCAACCTCGAGCGGCGGCTGCGGAGCGCCGGCGCGCACCGCATCTCGGCAGTGCTCCCGGATGCCGCCACCGGATCGGCGGCGTTCGAGCACTCCGGCTACCACCGCCGCGACGGCCTCGTCTACTACGAAATGCTCGAACCGCTGGGCCCGGACAAGACACTGCTCAGCGAACTCGGTGGCCGGGTCATGCCGGACGGCCTCTGGCACACCATGTCCGGCATGGAGGGCGTCAAGGAGGTCATCGAGCGCCGCATCGTCTCGCCGCTCGAGAACCCCGATCTCGCCGACCGCTACGGCGTGCAGCCGCCCAAGGCGGTGATCCTGTTCGGCCCACCCGGAACCGGCAAGACCAGCTTCGCCAAGGCCATCGCCTCCCGACTCGACTGGCCGTTCGTCGAACTGTTCCCGTCCCGACTCGCCGCCTCCTCCGAGGGCGGTCTCGCCGCGTCGCTACGCGAGGTTTTCGCGGATCTGGCCGACCTCGACGAGGTGGTGCTGTTCATCGACGAGGTCGAGGAGATCGCCAGCGCCCGAACAGGAGTCGCCACCAACCCGGCGCACGGGGTCACGAACGAACTCCTCAAGCTCATTCCCGCGTTCCGCGAGGGCGAGCGCCGACTGATGGTGTGCGCCACCAACTCGGTGCATTCCCTGGACTCGGCGTTCCTGCGGCCGGGGCGCTTCGACTACGTGATCCCGGTCGGCCCGCCCGACGAGCCTGCCCGGAAGGCCGTCTGGCAACGGTATCTCGGCGCCTCGGCAGCCCATGTCGACCTCGATCGACTGGTCGAGGCGAGCGAGTTGTTCACCCCCGCCGACATCGAGTTCGCCTCTCGGAAGGGCTCGCAGGCCGCGTTCGAACGCGAGGTCGCCGACCGGTCGGGCCGTCCGGCGACCACCGAGGACTACCTCGCGGCGATCGCCGACACCCGCCCGACACTCACAACCGAACTGCTCACGGAGTTCGAGTCGGACAGCGGAAAGTTCACCCGGCTGTAGGTCAGCGCAGCTCGACGCCCAGCAGCGCGTCCACCGCGGTCGCGAACGCCGCGGGCGCCGACGCATCCGGTCCGCCGTGATCGACGGCCCGACGTGCCCAACCGTCGATCGCGTCGAGCGCCTTGGGGGTGTCCAGGTCGTCGGCGAGGTGCTGCCGCAGCCGTGCGATCGTGTCGTCGGCGGACGGCGCGGACTCGAGCGCAGCGGCCTTGCGCCACAGGGCGAGCCGCTCCTGCGCGTCGGACAGCACCTGGTCGGTCCACGGGCGGTCCACGCGGTAGTGCCCGGAGAGCAGACCGAGCCGGATGGCGGCGGGATCGACACCCTCGCCGCGCAGCTTCGACACGAACACGAGGTTGCCGCGACTCTTCGACATCTTCTCACCGTCCAGCCCGATCATGCCGGTGTGCACGTAGTGGCGCGCGAAACGCTCGGTGCCGGTGGCGGATTCGGCGTGCGCCGCGGAGAACTCGTGGTGCGGGAAGATCAGGTCGCTGCCGCCACCCTGGATGTCGAAGCCCGACCCGATGCGGTTGAGGGCGATCGCGGCGCACTCGATGTGCCAGCCGGGACGGCCCGGCCCGAACGGCGACGGCCACGACGGCTCACCCGGACGCTGCGCGCGCCACACCAGCGCGTCCAGCGGATCGCGCTTGCCGGCGCGGTCCGGGTCGCCGCCACGCTCGGCGAAGAAGTGATCCATGGTGGCGCGGTCGTAGCCGGACTCGTAGCCGAACTGCGCGGTGGCGTCCGCCCGGAAGTACACGTCGGGGAACTCGGGGTCGTCGACCACGTAGGCCGCGCCGGAGGCGACGAACTTCTCGACCAGTTCGACGACCTCGCCGATCGACTCCACGGCCCCGATGTAGTCCTGCGGCGGGAGCACCCGCAGCGCCTCCATGTCCTCACGGAACAGGGCCGTCTCGCGCATGCCGAGCACCACCCAGTCCTCGCCGTCACGGTCGGCGCGCTCGAACAGCGGGTCGTCGACGTCGGTGACGTTCTGTACGTAGTGCACGCCGTGGCCTGCGTCCCGCAGGACCCGGTTCACCAGGTCAAACGTCAGATAGGTGGCGGCGTGACCGAGGTGGGTCGCGTCGTACGGCGTGATGCCGCACACGTACATCTTCGCCGTCGCGCCCGGAGTGACCGGCCGCACCTGCCGATCCGCGGTGTCGTAGAGCCGGAGGGCCGGCCCCTGACCGGGCACGGACGGGACTGCGGTGTCGGACCAAGACTGCATGGGAACGAGCCTAGTGGAGAGTCGATTCCGCCCTCGCGGGCGGCGTGGTTGACGGCTCCGGTGCCGACGCCAGACGGCTCGGCCACCAGATCCGTTGCCCGATGTCGACGGTGAGTGCGGGCACCAGCAGCGAGCGCACCAGCAGGGCGTCGAGCAGCACGCCGAACGCCACGATGAAGGCGATCTGCGCGAGGAACAGCAGCGGGATCACCGCGAGCGCCGAGAACGTGGCTGCCAGCACCACACCCGCCGACGTGATCACGCCGCCGGTCACCGTCAGCGCCCGCAGCGCACCCCGTCGGGTGCCGACGCGCATTGCCTCCTCGCGCACCCGGGTCATGAGGAAGATGTTGTAGTCGATGCCGAGGGCGACGAGGAACACGAACGCGAACAGCGGCACCACCGGATCTGCGCCGGGGAAACCGAAGAGGTGATCGAACACCAGCGACGAGACCCCGAGCGTCGCCGCGAACGACAGCACCACGGTGCCCATCAGCAGCAACGGCGCCAGCAGCGACCGCAGCAGCAGCGCGAGGATCGCGAACACCACCAGGATCACGACCGGGATGATGACCGTCCGGTCCCGGATCGAGGTGTTCTTGGTGTCGAGATCGGTCGCGGTCGGCCCGCCCACCAGGGCGTCCGCGCCGGGCACCGCGTGCACCGACTCGCGCAGCCGCTCGATCGTGCGTTCGGCGGCGAGCGAGTCCGCCGGATCGGTGAGCGTCGCCTGGATCGCGACCCGGCCATCCATGACCCGTGGGGCCGTCTCCCCCGGTGCCGTGACGGCTTGCACCTCGCTCACGCCGTCGACCCGGGACGCCGCGAGTACGCCGTCGAGCGCACCGGCGTCGGCGACGACAATCGCGGGCGAACCGGATCCGGCGTCGAAGTGCTCACCGAGAACCTGCTGACCGGCGACGGAGTCGACGTCGAGCAGGAAGACGTCGGACTGCGCCACACCGCTCGCCTTGAACATCGGCAGCAGGAGCGCGAACGCCGCGAGCACAAGCGTCGACGCGACCCAGAACCGTCGCGGATGCGCGCCCACCCGGCGTGCCAGGCCACCCCAGAACCGGTGATCGGCCGCCTCGTCACGGTCGGCGTGCGCCGGGTCGAACGCCGGGCGCTTGGGCCAGAAGGCGACGCGGCCGAACAGCACCAGCACCGCGGGCAGGTACGTCATCGACGCCACGAACGACGCGGCGATTCCCAGCGCGGCGACCGGCCCCAGGCCGCGGTTGGAGTTCAGGTCCGACAGCAGCAGGCACAGCACGCCGGCGATCACCGTGCCGGCGGACGCCGCGACCGGCTCGAGGGTGGCCCGCCAGGCCCGCTTCATCGCGTCGAACCGGTCGGATTCGTTGTGCAGTTCCTCTCGGTAGCGCGCCACCAGCAGCAGCGCGTAGTCGGTGGCGGCGCCGAACACGAGGATGAACAGGATGCCCTGGCTCTGCCCGTTGAGCGCGATCGCGCCGGCGTCGGCGAGCAGGTAGACCAGCAGGCTCGCGAGGCCCAGCGCGAACACCGCCGACGACAGCACCAGGAACGGCAGCAGCGGGCTGCGGTAGACCACCACGAGGATGAGCAGGACCACCGCGGCCGCCACCAACAGCAGCAGCCCGTCGATGCCCTTGAACGCCGTCGTGAGGTCGGCGACCTGCCCGGCCGGACCGGTCACCAGCACGGTCAGCCCGTCCGGCGGGCTGCTCAGGTCGCCACGCAGCGCCTCGACGCTGTCACCGACGTCGACCGTCGAATCGATCGGCACGATCATCTGCAGAGCCCGGCCGTCCTCGGACGGGATCGGCGGCGACGTCCGGTCGCCGAAGCCTTCCTGCCCGGCCACCGCAGCGCCCGCCTGTGCCAGGAAGTCGGCATCGGACGGCGTTGTCCCCGAATCGCGTTCGGCGACGACGATCGCCGGAACGAACCGGGTGTCGGTGAAGCCTTCGTACAGCGCCCCCGCTTCGGTGGCCTCCGCGGACGCCGGCAGGAACGCGGTGTTGTCGTTCTGCTGGACCTCGCCGAGCTTGCCGGCGAACGGCCCGCCGAAGCCGCCGACGCCGAGCCACACGAGCACCAGCACCGCCGGGAGCAGCCACCGCCAGCGGGACGTGCGGCGGGGTGCCGAATTGTTGGTTGCCGGCTTGCTCACGGGGCCTCCGGGGTCGGTCGACGGCTACTCTCGGGACACTTCGCACCGAAGTTTATTCAGCCCGCTGAACAATTGCACGGAGACGCCCTTGTCCCAGCCCGATCCGACCCGCCCGGCGGCCCCCGGCGGCTTCGACGCGTGGCCCACCGGACGGCTGCTGTCGACGGCGGCACGCCTGGTGGAGCACTCGTGGGAAGAGCTGCTGCGCGCCCACGGCACGACCCATGCCGGCCTGATCGCGATGCACACCCTCACCGACGGTCCTCGCTCGCAGCGCGACATGGCCCGCGCATGCCGCGTCACCGACCAGACGATGAGCCGGACGGTCGAACGCCTCGAACGCGGCGGCTTCGTCACCCGCGCGACCGATCCGGGCGACGAACGCCGGCAACGAGTCTCGATCACCGCGTCGGGCCGCGACACCTACACAAGGCTCCTCGCCCTCGAACAGGACGACGAGTCGCTCACCTCGGCCGTGTCCGATCCGTCCGCACTACGCGCGCTGCTGATCGAGTTGATCCGCGCCCGGCAGGACGGCACCTAGAACGCGGGCCACGGGATGGGGCGCGAACCCGCGGGATGCGGCATCACCGGCTCCCGGAGCAGCATCGCCACGCGCTCGCGCAGCGCCTCGATCTCGCCCACCGTGATGTGCTCGGCGAGCACCGACGGCAGTTCATCGCCCGACAGTCGCTCGGCCAGCCTGGACACATCGGCCACGAGGTCGTCCGAGACGGGTGCCCCGGCCCACCCCCACAGCACGGTCCGGAGCTTGTCCTGCTCGTGCAGGCAGATGCCGTGGTCGACTCCGTACACCGAGCCGTCGACGCCCTCGAGCGCGTGACCGCCCTTGCGGTCCGCGTTGTTGAGCACGATGTCGAGGACCGCCATCCGCTGCAGCCGCGGATCGTCGGCGTGGATCAGCGACACCTCCGTGCCCTGGACGTCGAGTGCCCGCAGCACCTCGAGCCATCCCGGGGGCACCTCCTCGGGCGGGCAGATGTCCACGAGCTCCGGTTGCCCACCGACCTCGGGATGCCGTTCCGGGGTGTCGATCCACCGCTGGACCATGCCCGGACCGAACGGGCCGTCCCGCAGGATCGTCGGCGGAATGACGCCCCACCCGAGTTCCTCGGAGATCAGGTACGACGCGACCTCCCGCCCGGCGAGCGTCCCGTCCGGAAAATCCCACAGGGGCTGCTCGCCGCGGATCGGCTTGTACACACAGCGCACCGACCGTCCGTCGATGGACGCGTCACACACGAGGGTCGCGTTGCTGGCGTGCACGATCCGACCGACCAGGGTCAGCTCGCCCTCCGCGAGCAGTGCGCCGTCGGCGGGATCGAGTGGGTCGATCGGCACCGCGGTCAGAGCTCTTCCCCGAACTCGACGGAGGAGTCGAACCCGGCGATCCGGCGATATCCGTTGGTGCGGATGCACACGTGGCCGTCGGAACCGAGTGGTTCCCCGCACAGCGGGCACGGTGCCCGACCGGCCGCGATGACCCGCTCGGATCGCAGCGCGAACTCGCGGGCCTGGACCGGGGTCAGGAAGACGCGGACCGCGTCCGGCCCCTCCTCGGTGTCGTCGAGGACGACCGATTCGTCGAACTCCGTCTCGCTCACCGCGAGCAACTCGACCACGACCGATTCGGCCTCCGCATCCCAGCCGAGGCCCATCGTGCCCACCCGGAACTCCACGTCGAGCGGTGTCTCGAGCGGACTCAGATCACCGAGTTCCCCGGCCTCGGGTGGCACCGCCGTCCCGAACCTGCGGTGCACCTCCTCGAGCAGTAGCCCCATCCGGTCCGCGAGCACCTGCACCTGCTGCTTCTCGAGCAGCACGCTCACCACCCGGGCGTCGTGGACGGCCTGGAGATAGAAGGACCGGTCGCCCGGCTCTCCGACCGTCCCCGCAACGAATCGATCAGGGGTGCGGAAAACGTGTATCGCGCGCGGCATTGCACCTCCTCGAATTCTGCGTACCGCCTCATTATCCGCCTAGCGGCCGTTACCGACCTCACCGCCGGGAACCGGCTCGCGCGCGTCGGGTTTGTGCCCCCGCCCGTCCAGGCCTGTCAGATCACCGCCGGTGTCGTTCATCCGCAGGACATACGGTCTGGTGTCGGTGTACCGGACGACGCTGATCGAGGCAGGTTCGGTGACGATGCGCTGGAACCCGTCGAGATGTGTGCCGACCGCGTCGGCGAGTACGGCCTTGATCACGTCACCGTGGCTGCAAGCGACCCACAGCACGTCGGCCCCGTGCTCGTCGGCGAGCCGACGGTCGTGCTCCCGCACCGCCTCCACGGCGCGGGCCTGCACCTGCGCCAGACCCTCGCCACCGGGGAAGACCGCGGCGGAGGCATGCTGCTGGACGACCTTCCAGAGCGGTTCCTCGACCAGTTCCTTCAGCTCTCGCCCGGTCCACTGGCCGTAGTCCACCTCGACCAGACGATCCTCGACGCGGGGAGTGATTCCACGATCTACGGCCAGCGGGGCGACCGTCTGCTCACAGCGCAGCAGCGGCGAGTGGACGATCTCCGCGACCGCGAGCCCGGCCAGCCGGTCGACCACGCCCTTCGCCTGCTCCACACCCAGTTCGTCGAGCGCGACACCCGCCGACCGACCGGCCAGTGTGCGCGCCGTGTTCGCGGTCGAACGTCCGTGTCGGAGCAGGATCACCGTCATGCGCTACAGCCTAGTGGGATCCCGCTCCGACGCCGGTCACGTCGCCGAGACCACGCCGGTCGTGAGCAGTGCGAGCACGAGTACGCCGAGCACGATGCGGTATCCGACGAACCAGTACATCGAGTGGTTGACGACGAAGCGGAGCAGCCACGCGATCGAGGCGTAGCCGATCGCGAACGCGATGAGGGTGGCGACCAGCAACTGCGGACCGGACGCGATCAGACCCTCGCCTGCCGGCTCGAATGCATCCGGGAGACTGAACAATCCGGACGCGACCACCGCGGGGATCGCGAGCAGGAACGAATACCGGGCGGCCGCCTCACGGGTGAGTCCGAGGAAGAGACCGGCGCTGATGGTGCCGCCCGAGCGCGAGACGCCGGGGATCAGCGCGAGCGCCTGCGCCGAGCCCATGATGATGCCGTCCCGGGCCCGCAGGTCCTCGATGGGACGCGTCTTGCGTCCGTAGTACTCGGCCGCCGCGATCACCAGCGCGAACACGATCAGCATGGTCGCGATCAGCCACAGATTCCTTGCGCCGGTGCGAATCTGGTCCTTGAACAGGAACCCCAGCACGCCCACGGGAATCGTGCCGAGGATCACGTACCAGCCCATGCGGTAGTCGAGGTCGGAGCGATGCTCGGCATGGAACAGGCCCCGGAACCACGCGACGACGATGCGTCCGATGTCGCGCGCGAAGTACAGCAGCACAGCGGCTTCCGTGCCCAACTGGGTGACGGCGGTGAAGGACGCGCCGGCATCGGTACCGAAGAAGATCTCGGACACGATGCGCAGGTGTCCGGACGACGAGATGGGCAGGAACTCCGTCAGACCCTGCACCGCTCCGAGGACGATCGCCTGGAGCCAGGTCATGGCCTCGCCGATCACGCGAGGCACCCCGGGCCACACGAGAAGCGGGCAGTACGGCGGATGAGGTTGGGGGCATCCGGATTACACGCGTGTAGTCCAAGTTTCACGGCACAGACGGTACCCGGCGTGGCTGTACTCGGCGCGCCGTGCGCGCCACTAGTGTTCTTGATCGGCGGGTACCACTCGCCGACGAAATTCATCCGGTGTCGAGGCGTGGGCGGTTATGGAATACAGAGCAGTGGGATCGAGCGGGCTGCGAGTGTCGAGGCTCGGTCTGGGCACCCTGCACTGGGGCCGGGACACCGACGGCGACGAGGCCGCGGCTCAGCTGTCCGCGTTCGTCGACGCGGGCGGCACGCTCGTGGACACCTCCCCCGCGTACGGCGACGGCAAGGCGCAGCGGCTGCTCGCGGAACTGCTCGACGACGTCGTACCGCGTGACTACCTGATCCTCGGCGGCAGCGCCGGGATCAACCCGTTCGCGCCGCCCGAGCAGCGGGTGGACTGCTCACGCCGCGGACTGCTGACCCAGCTCGACGCGACGCTGCGCGAACTCGGCACCGACCACCTCGACATGTGGCAGGTCGCGACGTGGGACCGACTGACCCCCGTCGACGAGATCGCCGACACCCTCGACTACGCCGTCACCAGCGGACGGGTCCGCTACACCGGCGCGCGCGGCTACCTGGGATGGCAACTGGCCACCGCCGCGGGTCGCTCCGGCCCGGGACGACTCGTCGCCACCCAGGCCGAGTACTCGCTGCTCGCCCGCGGCGTCGAGGAGGAACTGCTGCCGGCCGCCGCGCACCACGGCATCGGCGTCTTCGCGGCGGTCCCGCTCGCCGGTGGCGTGCTCACCGGCAAGTACCGGGACGGCATCCCGGCCGATTCGCGCGGCGCGGACCCGGCTCACGCCGTGGAGGTGCGCAGCTATCTGACCGAGACGTCGGTCCGGGTCGTGGACGCCGTCCTCACCGCCGCAGACGGTCTCGGCACCTCACCTCTCGCGGTCGCACTGGCATGGGCACGGGACCGTCCGGGCATCGCGAGCGCCGTTGTCGGAGCACGCGATCTGGCGCAGTTGACCGGCGTGCTGTCGGCCGAGGATCTCGTCCTCCCCCCGGCGATCGCCGCGGCTCTCGACGACGTGAGCGCGTGAAATCGGGCGCGCGTCCAACTTTCGGTTGATTCTCGGTAGTTAGCGACGACAAGCATGCGAGGATAGGCTAACCTCGTGTCCGTTGTGTTTGACGGATGTTGTCGTGAAGGAGATCACATGGACGTGCTCGACCAGGGTACCGAGGCGGGCGAACTCGCCGGTTTCGCCGAGCGCATCAAGGCCGAGACGGATGCGGCCCACCGCGCCACCGAGCAGTCCCGATTCGTCGGCGATCTCCTTGCGGGCAAGCTGACGAAGGACGGCTACGCGGCCCTGCTGGCGCAGACGTACCTCGTGTACGAGGTGCTCGAGCGCGCCGCCGACGCACACGTCGCGAACCCGATCGCCGCGCCGTTCATCACCGACGATCTCGTCCGCCTGCCGTCCCTCGCGGCCGACCTCGAGTTTCTCCTCGGCCCCACCTGGCGCGAGCAGGTTGTCGCGACGCCCGCGACGGCCGCGTACGTCGCCCGCCTCGAGGAGGTCGCGTTCGACTCGGCCGCCGATTTCGTCGCGCACCACTACCTGCGCTACATGGGCGACCTGTCCGGCGGGCAGATCATCCGGCGCATGCTCGAGCGTGCCTACGGCTACGAGGTCGACGGACTGCGCTTCTACATCTTCGACCAGATCGAGAAGCCGAAGGTCTTCAAGGACGAGTACCGTGCCAACCTCGACGCCGCGCCCCTGTCGGCCGACGAGCAGGCCCGTTTCATCGCCGAGGTGAACATCGCATACGGCCTCAACGGCGCCCTGTTCTCGGACCTCGAGGCCGATATCGATCGCTACCTTGTGAAATGAGATCTTTGCTCTCCCGGCTCCTCGTCGTAGCCGCCTCGGCCGCGACCGTGGTCTCGCTCGCCGCGTGTACGTCGGTCACCACCGGCGACACCGAGCAGCGCGGCCAGACCACCGCGGTGGTCGCCGACGCCGATCCACGGCCCATCGCGAACGATCCGGCCCCGCAGTTGCCGGTCACGGTGCGCGGCTTCGACGGTGTCGATGTCACCGTGACCGATGCCAGCCGCATCGTCACCGCCGATCGGTACGGCACCCTGACCGAGACGGTGTTCGCTCTCGGTCTCGGCGGCAACGTCGTCGGGCGTGACACCGCGTCGGCGTTCCCGGCTGCGAAGGACATCCCGAACATCACGCCCGGCGGGCAGTCGATGAACGCCGAGGCCATCCTGAACCTCGCGCCGACCGTCGTGCTGACCGACACCAGCATCGGCCCCAAGTCGGTGCAGGATCAACTGCGGGCGGCGGGTGTTCCGGTCGTGTTCTTCGATCCCACCCGCACCCTCGAAGGCGTGTCCGGGCAGATCACCGCGGTGGCACGGGCACTCGGCGTGCCGGAGCAGGGAGAGCAACTCGTCACGCGTACCGAACAGGAGATCGCGGACGCGAAGGCGATGGTGCCCGCAGGTTCCGAGAACCTGAAGATCGCGTTCCTCTACATGCGTGGACCATCGATCACGATGCTGGCCGGCCCCGGCTCGGGAGCGGATTCGCTGATCGAGGCGCTCGGCGCCACCGATGCCGGCACCGCCTCCGGATTGACCAGTGAATTCGTTCCGATCACGAGCGAGGCCATGATCGCTGCAGCACCCGACGTCATGCTCATGATGAGCGGCGGTCTCCAGTCCATCGGAGGCGTCGACGGGCTGGAGAAGGTTCCGGGCATCGCCCAGACGCCCGCCGGCCAGAACAAGCGCGTCGTCGACATGGCGGACACCCAGCTCCTCAGCTTCGGCTCCAACACCGGCCAGGTACTGGCGGCGCTGGCCGAGGCGATCTACCACCCCACCGCGGAATGAGCACGACCGTCACCAGTCGGCCGAGGGTGCGGGCCGGCACAGTCGTGATCGGGCTGGTGGTCCTGCTGGCAGCGCTGGCGCTCGCGTCGGCGTGCATCGGCCAGGTGCCCACCAGCCCGGCCGAGGTCCTCGGCAGTGTCCTGCATCGGATCGGCCTCGACATCGGACCCATGCCGTCGCATCCCGCCGGCGAGGTCACGCTGTGGCAGGTGCGGTTCCCGCGCGTGATCCTCGCGATCCTCGTGGGCGCGGCGCTGGGGTGCTCCGGCGCCCTGCTCCAGGGCGTGTTCTCCAACCCACTGGCCGAACCCGGTGTCATCGGCGTCTCCGCCGGTGCGGCGGTCGGCGCGAGCGCGGCCATCGTCCTCGGCGGCGCGTTCACGGCCGGCGCCGCAGTGGCGGGTGCGGCGTTCGTCGCCGGCCTGATCACCACGACGCTGGTCTACCTGCTCGCCCGGTCGGAGGGACGCACCGAGGTCGTCACGCTCGTGCTCACCGGTGTCGCGATCAACGCGTTCGCGGGCGGCCTCATCGCATTCTTCACCTTCGTGGCCAGCCCCGCGGCCCGCGACCAGATCGTGTTCTGGCAACTCGGCAGCCTCAACGGCGCCACCTGGAACGCCGTGGCGATCGTCGCCCCGATGGCGATCGCCGGTATCGCGGCGTCGATGCTGATCGCCCCCAAGCTCGATCTGCTCGCGCTCGGCGAGAGCGCGGCCCGGCACCTCGGCGTCGACGTCGAGAAGCTGCGTCTGTTCGCGATCGTGATCGTCGCGGTGCTGGTGTCGTCCGGAGTCGCGTTCACGGGCATCATCCTGTTCGTGGGCCTCGTCGTCCCGCACGTGATGCGCATGCTGGTCGGCCCCGGACACCGCCTGCTGCTCCCCGCCAGCGTGCTGGGCGGAGCGGTGGTCCTGTTGGCAGCCGACCTCGGCGCACGCACGCTCGTGGAGAACGCAGACCTCCCGCTCGGCATGCTCACCTCGCTCGTCGGCGGTCCGTTCTTCTTCTGGCTGCTCCGCCGCACCCGGTCCCGGCAGGGAGGGTGGGCGTGATGACCTCACTACTCGACCGCGCCCGTAATCTGTTCGGTCACGAGGTCGCCGAACCGGGCCGCACCGAAACCGGGTCCGTCACCATGCGGGCCAACGGGATCAGCGTCGAACGCGGCGGACGCACCGTCCTCGACGGCGTCGACATCGTGGTTCGCGCCGGCGAGGTCCTCGCCCTCGTCGGACCTAACGGCGCCGGTAAATCGACCCTGCTGGCGGCACTGTCGGGCGATCAGCCGGTCGTGGCGGGCACCGTCGAACTCGACGGCCGATCCCTCGCCGACTGGACGCCGGCAGAGATGTCACGGCGCCGCGCGGTGCTGCCGCAGCAGCACACCGTCGGGTTCTCGTTCACCGCACGTGACGTGGTCCGGATGGGACGTGCCCCGTGGCAGCGCACGGATCGCGGAGCGGACGACGAGCGGGTGATCGACGAGAGCCTGGCGATCTGTGATGTCGCGCACCTCGCCGATCGACCGTTCAGCGTCCTGTCCGGCGGAGAACGCGCCCGGGTCGCCCTGGCACGGGTCCTCGCCCAGGACACCGAGACGGTGCTCCTCGACGAACCGACCGCGGCGCTGGACCTGGGCCACCAGGAGTCGGTGATGACGATCGCCCGGGCGCGTGCAGCAGACGGCGCTGCCGTCGTCGTAGTGCTCCACGACCTGGGGTTGGCCGCGGCCTACGCCGACCGGATCTGTGTTCTCGAGGACGGGCACGCCGCCGCGGACGGGACGCCGGCCGAGGTGTTCACCGAGGAACTTCTCAGCCGCGTGTACGGGCATCCGGTCGAGGTGTTCGAGCACCCGCGTTCGGGCGCCACGCTGGTCCTTCCCCGCCGTGACGACGGGCCGACCGCGCGACACTGAGCGCCCGCGGGTGTCGTCCGCCTCACGATCGCGACGACCAGGTTTCGGGCGGGCCCTGTCGATCATGGATGCTAGATGGCGAGCGACCACGCAGCATCCCTGCATCATCTCCAAGGAGCACACCCATGCGACTACCCGCGCCGCGAATCACCGCTTGCACGATCGGGGCCGCGCTGCTGTTGCTCACCGGGTGTTCGAGCGAGAAGGACGGCGACAGCCTCCAGACGATCGAACCGGCCACCGCGGCGGTCTCGCCGGCCGAGGCAACCCCGTCGGGATCGGTCGAGGCCCTCGGCCGCCCGGTGGACGCGCTCGCGTTCGATCCGGTGACCGGCACGACGGCTGTCCTCACCGACGGCGGCACGAACCTGCTGCTGCAGGGTGCCGGTGAACCGCGCACCGTCACGCTCGACGGGCGCGCCGTCGACATGTCCGTGGCCGCAGAGGGACGGGTGCTGCTGCCGATGGACGGACGGGTGCAGATCGTGGACACCGCGTCCGGCGAGAAGTCGGCGGTCACCGTCGACGGTGACGCCCGCTCCGCGCTGTTCCTGCCCGACGGCAAACTCGCGGTCGGCCTCGCCAGCGGCAAGATCCAGCTCGTCGACGCCGCAGGCTCGGTCACCGAGACGATCTCCGGCCTTGCCTCGGTCGACGAACTGGCGCTCACCGACGGCGACCTGAGCGCCCTGGACCGCCGTCAGACCTCGCTCACCGAGATCGACCTCGCGGACTCGTCGCTGGGCATGGCACTGCGCGCCGGCGAGGGCGCCACGCACCTCGTCACCGACGAACACGGACGCATCCTCGTCACCGACACCGCGGGCGACGAACTGCTGGTCTTCACCACCGACGCGCTGATCATGCGGCAGCGTTACCCCGTCCCGCACGCCCCGTACGCGCTCGCGTACGACGATCGCACCGACCTTGTCTGGGTGACCCTCACCGGCAGCAACAAGGTCATCGGCTTCGACCTGTCCACCGGGGTGCCCGTCGAGAAGGGTCGCTTCGACACCGTCCGTCAGCCGAACTCCGTCACTGTCGACACCAAGACCGGCACACTCGTCGTCGGCTCGGCCACCGGCGACGGCCTGCAGCGGATCCCGCTGGCGGGCTGATCACCGCCACCCATCACGTTTCCGGCATCTGGCCTCGAGGAGATTCGTGTACTACCTGCTTCTTCGTCTGATGTTCCGGGTTCCCCCGGAACGCATCCACCATCTCGCGTTCGCCGCGATGCGGCTCGTGACGCGCTTCGCGCCGATCCGTGCGCTGGTCGCGAAGGTGCTCGTCGTCGACGATCCCGTGCTCCGGACGAAGGCGTTCGGGGTCGACTTCCCCGCACCGGTCGGCCTGGCGGCCGGCTTCGACAAGGACGCGACGGGTGTCGACACGTGGGGCCCGCTGGGCTTCGGCTTCGCCGAGGTCGGCACCGTCACCGCGCAGGCACAGCCCGGCAACCCGGCGCCGCGCCTGTTCCGCCTGCCCGATGACCGGGCGCTGGTGAACCGGATGGGGTTCAACAACCACGGTGCCGGCAACGCCGCCAACCACCTGCGGCACCGTCGGGGCGACGTCCCGATCGGCGCCAACATCGGCAAGACGAAGATCGTCGCGGCCGAGGACGCGCCCGCCGACTACACCGCGAGCGCCCAGCTGCTGGGCCCGTTGGCCGACTTCCTCGTCGTCAACGTCAGCTCCCCCAACACGCCCGGTCTGCGTGACCTGCAGGCCGTGGAATCGCTGCGCCCGCTGCTGCAGGCCGTCCTCGACACCGTGCACATCCCGGTGCTGGTGAAGATCGCCCCCGATCTGTCCGACGAGGACGTCGACGCGGTCGCCGACCTCGCGGTCGAGCTGGGCCTGGCGGGCATCGTCGCGACCAACACCACGATCGCGCGTACCGGGCTGAACACGCCGCAGTCGCGGATCGAGGAGATCGGCGCGGGCGGGCTGTCCGGCGCACCGGTCGCCGCCCGCTCGCTCGAGGTGCTGCGGCGCCTGTACGGCCGGGTCGGCGACAAGCTGGTCCTGATCTCGGTGGGCGGCATCGAGACCGTCGACCAGGCGTGGGAGCGGATCCTGGCGGGCGCGACGCTCGTCCAGGGCTACACCGGGTTCATCTACGGTGGCCCGTTCTACGCCAAGAAGCTGCACAAGGGTCTGGCCCGCAAGGTTCGCGAGTCCGGCTTCCGGTCGATCTCGGACGCCGTGGGCGCGGGCGCACGCACCTAGGCCCCCTGAACACTGACGACGGCCCGCCACGACTGTGGCGGGCCGTCGTGCGTCGTGGCCTACTTCTGTTCGTACGTGCCGGTGACGACCGCCCGCGCGATCGCGTGCGAGAACAGGTTGAAGCCGAGGAACGCGGGTTTCGAGTCGGGGGTGACGTCGAGTTCCTCGACGTCCACGGCGTGCACCGCGAACATGTAGCGGTGCGGGCCGTGTCCTTTCGGCGGGCACGCGCCCAGGTACCGCGCGAGGCCGCCGTCGTTCTCCAGCGTCACGGCACCCGCGGGTAGCCCCGAGCCGTTCTCGTCACCGGCATCGGCGGCCAGCGACGTCGTGGTGGCGGGGATGTTCGCGACGGCCCAGTGCCAGAATCCGGACGCCGTCGGTGCGTCCGGGTCGAACATCGTGACCGCGAAACTCTTGGTCTCGGGAGGGAACCCCGACCACGACAGCTGCGGTGAGATGTCGTGGCCGCCGGCCCCGAAGATCCCGCTCACCTGATCGTTCTTCAGCGGCGCACCGTCCGTCACGTCGGCGGAGGTCAGCGTGAAGGACGGCAGGTCGGGAAGTCCGTCGTACGGGTTGTGAGCCATGTGGGATTCCTCTCTCTCGGTCAGCTGTGCATCAGGAAATGCTCCATGACGCGGGTGCCGAAGCGCAGGGCGTCGACGGGAACCCGCTCGTCCACACCGTGGAACAGCGCCGCGAAGTCCAGATCCGGCGGCAGCCGCAGCGGTGCGAAGCCGAAGCAGCGAATCCCGATCCGCGCGAAGGCCTTTGCGTCGGTGCCGGCGGACAGCATGTACGGGACGGTGCGGCCGTTCGGGTCGTGCGCGAGGATGGCGTCGTTCATCGCGTCGACGAGGTCACCGTCGAACGTCGTCTCGTACGAGTCGAGCTTGGTGATCCATTCCCGGGTCACATTCGGCCCGATCAGCTCGTCCACCTCCCGCTCGAACGCCGCCTGCCGCCCCGGCAGCACCCGGCAGTCGAAGACCGCCTCGGCGGTCTGCGGGATGACGTTGGCCTTGTAGCCGGCCTTGAGCATGGTCGGGTTCGCGGTGTCGCGGAGGGTGGCCCCGATGATCCGGGCGATGCTGCCCAGCTTCGCGAGGGTGCCGTCGATGTCCGGCGAGTTCGGGTCGAACTCGACTCCGGTCTCCTCCCCGAGGACGGTGAGGAACTCGGCGACCGAATCCGACATCACCAGCGGGAAGGTGTGGTTGCCGAGCCGGGACACCGCGTCCGCGAGGATCGTCACCGCGTTGTCCTCGTGCAGGAACGACCCGTGGCCCGCGGTGGCCTTGGCGGTCAGCCGCATCCACCCGAGGCCCTTCTCGGCCGTCTCGACGAGATACAGACGCTTTTCCGTGCCGTCTGCGCGCGGGACGGTCAGCGAGAAGCCACCGACCTCACCCACCGCCTCGGTGACGCCCTCGAACAGATCCGGCCGATGGTCGACGAGCCACTGGCATCCGTACTTGCCGCCGGCCTCCTCGTCCGCGACGAACGCGAACAGGATGTCGCGCGGGGGCACCGTGCCCTCGGCCTTGAACTGCCGCGCGAGCGCCAGCATCATGCCGCACATGTCCTTCATGTCGACCGCGCCGCGGCCCCACACGTAGCCGTCCTCGACGGCACCCGAGAACGGGTGCACGCTCCAGTCGGCCGGTTCGGCCGGCACGACGTCGAGGTGACCGTGCATCATCAGCGTCCCCCGCGCGGGGTCCGCGCCCCGCAGGCGGGCGAAGACGTTGCCTCGGCCCGGAGCACCGGATTCGACATACTCGGTCTCGTAACCAACCTCCTCGAGCCGCTCCTGCACCCACAGGGCGCACTCCCGCTCCCCCTTGGTCGTCTCGAGTTCGCCGGTGTTCGAGGTGTCGAACCGGATCAGGGAACTGACGAGGTCGACGACCTCGGATTCGGCGCGGCCCGGGGACCCCTCCGAGGACCGATCCGACGTCACTGCTTCTCCATTTGCTGCCACTCCCCTTTCCTACCACCGTCGTGCGCCCCGTCGACGAACCGACAAGCACACACATATGCCGCAAAAACCCCCTCTGACCAGCCGATTTTGGACCTGGCGCAATATCGGATAATCTTTCCAGGCACCCGGAGAACGGGGGCAAGAGAAAAACAACTGAAGGCCCCGCGAACAGGCGGGAAAACAACGAGTCCGAGTGGCGGAATGGCAGACGCGCTAGCTTGAGGTGCTAGTGTCCTATTAACGGACGTGGGGGTTCAAGTCCCCCCTCGGACACTCTGAGTTGAGACAGACGGCGAAGGCCCCGGTTCATTGAACCGGGGCCTTCGCCGTTCCGTCCTCGGGACCCTCGGCTCACCCCTCAGTGCCTTAGTGCCTCAGTGCCGCATCGCCTCCATCCGCAGATCCGCACGATTCGCCTGGGACAGTTCGCGGACCGCGAGATCCTTGGCACACACCAGCAGCGAGCCCAGCGCGCTCACGCGCGGGAACGTCAATTCGGTGTGATTGACGTTGTCGTGGTCGTCCGCACCGTCGTAGACGACGGTCGATCCCCGCGCCAGCCACCGCTTCACGTCCGTCACCGCCGGCAGATGCCCCATCGTCCGCAGATAGAACGACTGCAGCAACGCCACCACGCCCAGCACCACGGGCGTCGCCTGGCTCGCGCCGTACTGGATCGACTCACCGGTGTCGTTGAGGATGCCCGACGACGTGATGGGTGAACCCGGCGCGAACGTGTCGGTCGCGCACGGACCGCCGATCGTCCGGTGCAGCCGCTGCGTGAACGGGGTCAGCCTGTCGGAATCCGACGCGAAGGCCTTGGCGCCGTCCCGGTACCGGAAGCTGCCCTCGTCGGCGTCGTACACGGCGCCGACGCTGATCGTCTGCCGGAAGATCGCGGGGTAGCACATGCCCTGCATGCCACCGTGCGCGTAATAGTCGTTGCCTGCCGCCGTGCAGCAGCACACGCCCTCGTCCGTCAGTTCCTGCAGCAGCGCGCCGATCGCGTCGCCCGGCATGTCGGTGTCGGTGGTCCGGTTGTCGGCCGCACCGGTGGCCAGGCACAGCGCCGAGATCCCCAGCGACGACCGGCGATCCAGCAGCCAGCGGAGTGCGTCACGGATGTCGGCGAATCGTCCGGTGCCGTCGTTCGAGAGCACCTTGAGCGGCACGATCCGCGCGTTCGGCGCGATGCCGGTGTGAATCCGTCCCGCACACGCGATGCCGCCGACGGACGTGCCGTGGCCGTGGCCGTCGGTCACCTCCGACGGGTCGCCGCCGTAGTCGGACGTGAAGTTGCGGCCCGGAACCACCCGTCCCGCGAAGTCGACGTGCGTCGACCGCAGGCCCGTGTCCAGCACTGCGACCGTCACGCCGGATCCCGACACGTTGAAGTCGCGGCGCGCCTCGGGCGCACGCACCAGCAGGTCCACCTCGGTCAGCTCCGGGAGAAACGGCCCCTCCTTCTGGAGCGGAGCCTCGACCGGGACGACGGCCTCACCGTGCAGCGACTCGAAGGTGCCGACGACGGTGCCCATGGGCGATCGGTCTCTCCCGGGTTGTCCGGAGGAACCGTTCGACTCGTTCATTGTCCTCACCCTCCTCGAGTGTCATATCTCGAGCGGGAGGCTGCCCCGGGGGCAGTCCCCCTGGTATCTCAAATGCTCCTCCGACGGGGGCGCCGTGTCACCAGCCCGGCGACCGCGAATCGCCGGTCCGGGACTCGGTAGAATGTCCGGTCGGCCCACCCGCACGGGCATCCGGCCACCGCACGAGATCAGGACTGAGCTACAAACCGATGGCACAACCGTTGACGAGTATCGATCCCGCCGACCTCGACGTCTGCCTGCGGGTGCTGTCGGAGGCATCCGCGCTCGACGCCGACCACCCCGACTCCGTCACGCTGCAGCGTGCCGTCGGAAACTTGTTCAAGAAGCTCAAGCGCAAGCGCCGGAACGAGACGCGTGACGCGGTGTCCGAGGCCGATCGCGCGGTGGTTGCGGCCACCGCGACCGGATCGCCCGACCGTATCGACGACGAGACCGCGGGCATTCTCCTGACGTCGAACACCGCCGGCGCCTCCGCGGGCACGCTCATCCGCCCGCGGCCGTGCTACATCTGCAAGCAGCGGTACACCCAGGTGGACGCCTTCTACCACCAGCTGTGCCCGGACTGCGCGGCGAGCAGCCACGCGAAGCGGGACCAGAGCACGGATCTCACCGGCCGGCGGGCCCTGCTCACCGGTGGCCGCGCCAAGATCGGCATGTACATCGCGTTGCGCCTGCTCCGCGACGGCGCGCACCTGACGATCACCACCCGCTTCCCGAACGACGCCATCCGGCGGTTCAAGGCGATGGAGGACAGCGCCGACTGGATCCACCGTCTGCGGGTGGTCGGCATCGATCTGCGTGATCCCGCGCAGGTCGTCGCACTCGCCGATTCCGTTGCGGCGCAGGGTCCCCTGGACATCCTCATCAACAACGCCGCGCAGACGGTGCGCCGCTCCCCCGGCGCCTACAGTGCGCTCGCGGACGCCGAGACGGGTCCGCTGCCGGCCGGCGAGCTGCCCGACGTCGTGACGTTCGGCAAGACCAGCGAGGCGCACCCGGCCGCCCTGGCCGGATCGCTGTCCACGGCGGCCCTGGCGGCGTCCTCGAACCTGACCGCCGACGAGGTGAGCTCGCTCGCCCTCGTCGCCGGCTCCGCGACCCCGGCCCGGATCGAGCAGGGTGTGGCGATCGACGCCGGCGGCCTGCTGCCCGATCTCGCGCACTCCAACAGCTGGGTGCAGACGGTCGGCGAGGTCGACCCGATCGAGCTGCTCGAGGTGCAGCTGTGCAACTCGGTTGCACCGTTCATCCTCGTCTCCCGCCTCCGCCCGTCGATGGCGGCGGCCGCGGCCCGGCGCAAGTACGTGGTGAACGTGTCCGCGATGGAGGGCCAGTTCAGCCGCGCCTACAAGGGGCCCGGCCACCCGCACACCAACATGGCGAAGGCCGCCCTGAACATGCTGACCCGCACGAGCGCCAAGGAGATGCTCGACGACGGCATCCTCATGACGGCCGTCGACACCGGCTGGATCACCGACGAGCGGCCGCACTACACCAAGCTGCGCCTGGCCGACGAGGGCTTCCACGCCCCGCTCGATCTGGTGGACGGCGCGGCCCGCGTCTACGACCCGATCGTGCAGGGCGAGGCGGGCGTCGACCTCTACGGGTGCTTCCTCAAGGATTTCCAGCCGTCACCCTGGTGACCCGGTAGAGCGACGTGTGCCACACCCGGTTTCCGCCGCGGAGCGGGGATACTGGGTTGGCGTACCGATCACTCCCCGCCCTGGAGGCTTGATGGCGATTGCCGTTGCACACAGCGACAGCCCGGAAGGCCGTGTGGCCATGGTGTACGCCGCGCGGGAGGCGATGCAGCGCCGCGAGCAACTGCTGGTGTTGCAGGTGCTCGACGACGCGGGCACCGACACCGACCTCGAGGCCGTGCGGGCGGAGGTGCAGAACGTGCTCGACAGTGGCGGCGTCGGTGGTTCCCCGTGGGAACTGCGAACGTCGGAGCACAGCGGCGACCGCGTCGGTGCTCTCGTCGACCTCGTCACCGACTGCGGCGCGGGACTCTTCGTGGCGGGCAGCAAACGGATGTCGCCGATCGGCAAGTTCCTGCTCGAACGGTCGCTGCAGCGCATCCTACTCGAGGTCGACGTTCCGGTGCTGGTAGTCAAGGAACCGCAGTAGCCTGGGTCCAGGCCCCACGCCCGAAGATCCGTCCCGACTCGCCGGGGAGGTGGCACGGTGCCGTATCGGATTCTCGTGGACGCCACGGTGCTCGTTCACCTGGCGTTCCTCGGCTACGTCGTGGTGGGCGGGTTCCTCGCGTGGCGCTGGCGGCGGACCATTTTGGTTGCACGTCGCGGCCGTCCTGTGGGGGTTCAGCACGGTACTGGTCGGGATCGACTGCCCGCTGACGCACCTCGAGAACTGGGCCCGCGAGAAGGCCGGCGAGCAGCAACTCCCGTCGGAGGGCTTCATCGCGCACTACCTGACGGGTGTGATCTATCCGACGAACGCCGTCGACCTGGTCCGCGCGCTCGTCGCCGCGTGTGTGCTGGCGTCGTGGATCGGGTTCGTGCTGCTCCGGCACCACGATTCCCGGCGCAGCGCCCCGGTGTGACATACCTCGCACGAATTCTTACCCGCTAGTAGGGTCGTCGTATGACCTCCGAACAGCGCACGCGCACGCTCGACGTCGTCGTCTACGGCGCCACCGGCTTCGTCGGCCGCCTGGTGGCCGAGTACCTGGCGAACCACGCCCCGGCCGGCACCCGCATCGGCCTGGCGGGCCGCTCGATCGACCGCCTCGAGCGGATCCGCGCGGGACTCGGTCCGGCAGCCGCGCAGTGGCCCCTTCTGCGGGCGGACGCGAACGACGAGCAGTCGCTGCGGGACCTCGCCGCCGCGACGCACGTCGTCGCGACGACCGTCGGCCCGTACGCCAAGTACGGTCTGCCGCTCGTCGGTGCGTGCGCGGAAGCAGGCACCGACTACGTCGATCTCACCGGGGAGACACCGTTCACGCGGGAGAGCATCGACCGCTTCCACGACACGGCCGTCGCGAGCGGGGCGCGCATCGTGCACTCGTGCGGGTTCGACTCGATTCCGTCGGACCTCGGCGTGCACGTCCTGCACCGGCAGGTCCAGGCGGACGGCGCGGGCGATCTCACCGACACGACGCTGGTGGTGACGTCGGTCCGCGGCGGCATCAGCGGCGGCACGATCGATTCGCTGCGCACCCAACTCGACGTCACCAAGCGCGACGCCGACATGCGCCGGATCACGGTGTCGCCGTACTCGCTCAGCCCGGATCGCGCGGCCGAGCCGGACCTCGGACGCCAACCCGACATGGCGCTCGTCCGCGGGTCGGACATCGCGCCTGGGCTGTCCGGTTGGAAGGCGCCGTTCTTCATGGGGCTCCCCAACTCGCGCGTGGTCCGCCGGTCCAACGCACTGTCCGGCTACGCATACGGCAAGCAGTTTCGCTACCGCGAGGTGATGAACGTCGGGTCGTCGTTCGCGTCCCCGGTCATCGCCGGCGGGATCGCCGCGGGCATGGGGGCTCTCGTCGCGGGACTGCTGTTCCCGCCGACACGCTGGCTGCTCGATCGGGTGCTGCCCAAGCCGGGCGACGGGCCCAACGAGAAGGCACGTCGCAACGGTCACTTCACGATCGACCTGTACGGAAACACCACGTCGGGCGCGCGCTACACGGCCCGGGTGGCGGCGCAGGGCGATCCCGGGTATGCGGCGACGGCCGTCATGTTCGGCGAGTCGGCGCTCGCGCTCGCGCTGCAGCGCGGCGACCTGCCCGACCGGGCCGGTGTCCTCACCCCCGCGATCGCGATGGGCGACGTCCTGACGGACCGTCTGCGCGCCGCGGGCGTCGAGATCCGGGCCCGACGCGCCTGACCGTCAGTCCCCGCTCTGCGACGACGCGGCCCGCGCCGACAGGTCCGCGAGGGTGAGCCGATACTTCGGCGCGCTCTCGCGGATCATGGTCCGGGTCACTTCCTGGTTCGGTCCCACGTGGAGCAGCTCGCCCGGACACAGCGACTCCCAGTCGGGGTCCTCGTCCATCTGCTCGGTCGCGACCACGACCGCCGGCAACGTCGCGAGTGCGCTCGACCGCGCCCTCACGGTGCCGGCCGCGCTGGAGTGATCGAGGTGCCGGCGCCCGCTGGGTCCGCCCGCTCGGCGTCGCAGCACCATCAGGTCGTCGGTGTCGGGGTAGCGGAACGCCCACATCTGGTCCGCCTCGGTCAGGACGAAATTGATCGAGAGCATCCGGAGGTTGTCGGCGATCCAGCCGACGGCGCCCGCGATTCCGGCGGCCACGTCACCGTCGTTCTCGTCGATGTGCCGGGTGATCAGTGCGAAGTACCGCTCGGAGTCGGTGTCCCCCTGCACCAGATCGCGGTAGTCGCCGAGTTCCGCCTCGAGCGCCGGCAGGTCCTCGATCACCCCGTTGTGCGCGAACAGTCTGCCCTTCTGCTCGAACGGGTGCGTGTCGGCGAGATTGTTCGCGCCGGTGGTCGCGTAGCGCACGTGCGCGACGAACGTGGTGGACTCGCGCTCCTTGGCCTCCCACGCGAACCGGCTGTCCTCGTAGGCGGCGACGGGCTGCTTCTCCAGACGCGGCGTTCCGTCCTCGGCGAACGTGCCCAGCCCGGTGCCGTCCGGCATCCGCCGGCTCTGCTGCGCGAGGCTGTCCTGCGCGTCGAGCAACCAGAAGGTGGCGTGCACCCGGTGCGGGGCCGCGGACATTCCGAACAGTCGACACATGGTCGTCGTCCTCCTCACGTCGAGGCCGGTCTCGGACCAGTATGACCGCGCGCACCCACCCGGGGTGCGGGTTCGCCGACGTCAGAACTCCATGCCGGCGTCGGCCCCCATCTGCATCGTCGTGTTCGCGCCGTCCAGCGACTCGCGGATGATGTCCGCGTGACCCGAATGGTGCGAGGTCTCGCGCAGGACATGCAGCAGTACCCGGCGTGCGGTCCACCACTCGCGTTCCGGAGCCCACGGCGCGGTCGGCAGCGGGACGAGCAGATCGAGGTCGTCGAGCGACGCGACCACCCGCGCCGTCTCCTCCGCAGTCTCGCGGTAGTCGTCGAGCAGGCCGGCGAGCGTCTCGCCGTCGGCCATGTAGTAGGTCCCCATCGCGCTCTCCATGTCGAACTCGGCCGTCTCGTCCCGCTCGAGGATCTTCCGGACCCAGTCCCGTTCGGTGTGGGTGACATGCTTGACCAAGCCGCCGAGCGTCAGATCGCTGACGGTGGAACGCGTCCTGGCCTGCTCGTCGTCGATCCCGCGGACGGTGATCAGGAAGTTGTGACGCTGGTCGTCGAGCAGCGCGAGGATGTCGGCGCGTTCGCTGGTGATGTCGCTCATGGTGTTTCGCCCTTCGATCGGAGTGGGTCGATCTCGATGGGAACGACGTTACGAACAATTGCGGACAATTTCGGTCCTCAATCGAATGAAGTCCGGAAAGTCGCGTGTCCGGGGTGGGACAGGCACCGCCGGTTCTACCCTCGACGACGTGACTCCCCCGACGCACGCCTACCTCGCGGCACGGCTGCCCGCGTACGACCTCGCCGCCCTCGCGGTGTCCGCGTTCACCACGGCCGCCGACAGGGTGCGGGCGGCCTCGGGACTCGCGCCGCACGCGGCGACTCTCGATCCGGAGCGGATCGCGGCCTCGTTCGCCGGTGACAGGATGTTTCGCCGCGACGGCGAACCGGTCGCGGGGTTCGCAGAGCTGTCGGGATTCTTCGACGCCGCGGACGGCTGGATCCGCACCCACGCCAACTACCCGCATCACCGTGCGCGCCTGACGCACGCCCTCGGACTGCCCGACGACTGCTCACGGGGCGAGTTCGCCCGCCGCGTCGCGACCCTGCCCGCCGCAGACGTCGAGGAGCGGGCGGCCGCGAACAACGCGATCGCGGTCCGCGTCCGCACCGAGCAGGAGTGGGCGTCGAGCGGTCCCGGCGTGGCGGCGGCGTCGGGCAATCTCGTGGCCGTCCGCACCCGGACCGACCGATTGACCCGCCGCCTCACGGGCACCGCGTCGGAGCCGCTGGCCGGCGTGCGGGTGCTCGACCTGACCCGCGTGATCGCCGGGCCGGTCGCGTCGCGCGCGCTCGCACTCCTCGGCGCCGACGTGCTGCGGATCGACCCACCGAATCTGCCCGAGATCGAATGGCAGCATCTCGAGAACGGACAGGGGAAACGGTCGGCGCTGCTCGACCTGCGCCACGCCCGCGGGCTCGAACAGTTCCGGGATCTGCTGTCCCGCGCGGACATCCTGCTCACCGGCTATCGGCCGGGCGCCCTCGAGGGCCTGATCGGTGACTCCGCCGAACAGCGTCCCGGCCTGATCCACGGCCGGGTCTGTGCGTGGGGACACCACGGGCCCTGGGCCCGTCGGCGCGGCTTCGACAGCATCGTCCAGGCCGCGTCGGGCATCGCGCTGATCGAGGGCGACGGGCGGCCCGGCGTCCTGCCCGCGCAGGTCCTCGACCACGCGTCCGGTTACCTGCTGGCGTCCGGGGTGCTCGACGCCTTGGCCCGCCGCCACGACGACGGCTTCGGACGCGAGGTCGACGTCGCCCTCGCCCGGACCGCCGCGTGGCTGCTCGACGCACCGGGTCGGCGACCTTCCCCACCGGCCGCGGCCGTTCCGGGGCCCACCACCGCCGTCACGCACGACGGGATCACCACGGCACGACCGCCGTTCGCCGAGTACGCGGACTACCCCTTCCCGGCGAGAGCCTGGGGCACGGACGCGCCGGCGTGGTGATCGCGATCCGTCGCGAGCACGCCCAGCACGATCAGCACCTGCGCGACGATGTAGGTGGACATGATCCAGAACCCCTCGGCCGGGGGCTCGAACCAGTCCGCGAACGCGCCGAGGGCGATCATGCCGTCCGACACCAGGAACAACCCGCCGCCGATCGCGGCGGTGCGCCCGAGCCCGGCGGACAGCACCGCCATGACCCCGAGCGCGGTGCCGTAGATCAGCGCGGGGACGAGCAGTGCCCCGGCGCCCGGAGCGCACGCGACGACGAGCAGCACGACCGCGACCACGTAGACGGCGACCAGCCGGGCGTGCCGTCGGATCACGCCGTCCCTGTTGTACGGCGCGAACGCGACGATGTACGTCACCTGAGCCAACAGGAAGAAGCCCACCATCAGCAGGAAGGACGTGTCACCGTCGGCCAGGTCCGGGGCGGTGTCACCGAGCCACGAGAAGCCCAGCGCGACAAGGACGAGGGTCACCAGCCGACCGCGCGGCACCGATGTCGAGAGCCACACGATCGCCGCCAGCACCGGCATGAGGAACCACTGCGTGACGTTTGCGGTCTCGTCTGCGTCGGCCAGTTGGGCCGCGAGGTGTGCCACCGCGAGGAGCGCGAAAACCGTCCACACGACCCGAACCGGAAGGCTCCGCTGCGAATTCATCGTCACATGGTAGGGCCCGGACGCCCTGACACCATCGAACCGGCGTTTGAGCCATGATGCTTGCATGGCCGACCACACCTACGCCCTCGACATCGAGTGGACCGGGAACCGAGGTTCCGGAACGACCGGATACCGCGAGTACGACCGCGACCACACGGTGTCCGCCCCCGGAAAGCCGACACTGCACGGCAGCGCGGATCCCGCCTTCCGAGGCGTGCCGGAAGCGTGGAATCCGGAGGAACTGCTGGTGGCCGCGCTGTCCCAGTGCCACATGCTCTGGTATCTCGCGCTGGCCGCGAAGGCGGGAATCGTCGTGACCGGGTACACCGACCGCCCCACCGGCCGGATGGAGATGAATCCGGATGGATCCGGTCAGTTCACGGAGGTGATGCTGACCCCACAGATCACGGTCACCGAAACATCCATGGTCGCGGATGCCGAACGTCTCCATGCCCAGGCGCACGACATGTGCTTCATCGCTCGCTCGGTCAACTTCGTCGTCGGACACCGTGCCACCGTGGCGGTCGAGGCGGGTGCGCGGTGAACGAACGCACCCCGCTGATCGTCGACGTCGACACCGGGATCGACGACTCGATCGCACTGCTGTACCTGCTCGCGCGCGAGGACGCGGAGATCGTCGCGATCCTCTCGACTGCCGGCAACGTTCCGACCGCCCAGGTCGCCGCCAACAATCTGGCCTGGCTGGAACTGTGCGGGCGCACCGACATCGAGGTCGCGGTCGGCGCCGACGGCCCCCTGTCCGCCCCGCTGCGCACCACCGAGGACACCCACGGGCCGCAGGGCATCGGCTACGCCACCCTGCCCACCCCCGGGCTCCGACCGTCGGCACGTTCGGCGGCCGAGGCCTGGGTGGAGCTGACCCGCGAGCGGCCCGGTGAACTCGTCGGCCTCGTGACCGGTCCACTGACGAATCTGGCGCTCGCGATCCGCCGGGATCCCGAACTCCCCCAGCGGCTCCGGGGTCTCGTCGTGATGGGCGGCGCCTTCGAATATCCGGGCAACACGACGCCGGTCGCGGAGTGGAACATCTCCGTCGACCCCGAGGCCGCCGCCGAGGTGTTCGCCGCGTTCTCCGCCGTCCCACCCGAACGGGCGCCGATCGTCTGCGGGTTGAATCTGACCGAACGCATCGTCCTCACACCGGATCATGTTCGACGGTTCGCGGAACTGGCCGGCAGCACCCCGGCCGAGGACATCGGGGCGACCGATCCGCCCGGGGCCCGGTCCGCGGCGTCGAACCTCCTGGTACGCCACGTCTCCGACGCGGTTCGCTTCTACTTCGAGTTCCATCGCGACCACGCGCAGGGATTCATCGCGCACCTGCACGACCCCTTCGCGGCGGCGGTCGCCCTCGATCCGTCGATCGCCACGTACCGAACCGCCACGGTCGACGTCGAGACCGAGGGCCGGATCACGCGGGGGCAGACGGTCGCCGATTGGCACGGACTGTGGGGAAGATCACTCAATGCCCGAATTGCGTGGAATACCGATGAGTCCGTTTTTCTCGAGGACCTGATCACCCGCTTGGCCGCCCTCGCGCGGCCGTTCGGGGGGCGTTCGTAGCGAACCGACCGGTAGCTCGACACTGGTACCGTTTCGTCGATCTGGATGAGCGTCCAGTCGGCATCCCGGCTGCGGTCAACCAGGTTGTTCAGTCGGGAAAAAAGGCGGTACACGTGGCACGACAGGCACGCGCCGTGGCAACACGGCAACAGATCATCACCGGTGCAGCTCGCATGTTCGAGCAATCCGGGTTCGAGGGAGCGAGCCTAGGCGACATCGTCGACGGTTCAGGAACCACCAAGGGCGCTCTCTACTTCCACTTCCGTTCGAAGGACGAGCTGGCACGCGTCGTCATCGAGGAGCAACACCGCACCTCGATCGAATCGGTCCACTCGGTCGCTGCAACCGGCGCAAGCCCGCTGCGGCAACTCGTGATGCTGTGTCACGAGATGGCGCGCCAGATCATTCACGATCCGGTCGTGCGCGCCGGAATGCGTCTCACGCTCGAGTTCAGCGGTTCGAGCGAACCTGCGCAGCCGTACGTCGAGTGGATCGAGAGCGCGCAGACGGTCGTCGAGCAGGGCATCGAGCAGGGCGAGATCGCGGACACCGTCGATCCGGCGTCCCTCGCACGGTTCGTGATCGGGTCGTTCACCGGCGTCCAACTGGTATCGCAGGTCCTCACGCTGCGCGCCGACATCGAGCAGCGCGTCGACGACATGTGGGAGTACCTGCTTCCGGCGATCGCCACCACCGATGATGCGGCGGAACTGTCGGACATCCGCGCGGCGCGGTGGACCCCGCCCGTCGACTCCGATGCCGCGGCAACCGATTCGGCGCCTGAGGCCTGAAACCGTTCAGTCCTGTCGCCGCGCCCGGGAACCCTCGGGTGCGGCGTCAGGACGCCGCATGCCTGCCGGGAGCGCGCCAACCACCCTCGGCGACGAGTTTCACCCGGTGCAGGTACGACTCGATACCTACGTGATAGTGCTCGAGATACGTCGGCACGTATTCGGCGTGGGCCGCCGGGACCGTGAACACCGACCGCTGTTCGAGCCGGGTCCCTCCTGGTGTGTCAGCGAGCAAGTAAGTCAGTCGAGCCGCATCATCTGCGTCACCGATCTGCCTCGTCATGGCGTATTCGCCGGAAACTTCATCGACAACCTCGATGGCACCGACGTGTTCACGTCCGTCGACCCTACTGATGAAAACCTGGATCTCGCCGACGCCTTCCGGAGTTCCCGGTGCACGGAACGACCGCACCACCGACGGATCGAGAAGCATCGAACTCTCGGCCGGTTTGATCAGGTCCCAAACCTGTCGCCGCGGAATCGCGATCTCCACAGATGACGAAACCTGCAGCACTTGATCTTTGGGCACCTGAGCCCGCTCGAACCATTTGCCCACGCGGCGATTGTGCACCACAGGACACTCGATTCGACCGCTTTCGGCCGATTTGTGCAGGCCGCGGGAATCGGTGCCAGACTCCTCGCATGGACCAACACATCCACTTCGTGACGCTCGCGACGCCGGATCTCGATGCGGCCCGTGCGTTCTACTGCGGCGGGCTGGGGTGGGAGGCGCTGCTCGACGTACCCGGGGAGATCATCTTCTTCCAGACCGCACCGGGCACGGTGCTGGGACTGTTCGACGCCGAGAAGTTCCGTGAGGACATCGGGCGCCCCGGGACACACGTCGCGACATCGGGAATCACGTTCTCGCACAATGTCTCCGATGCCGCGGCCGTCGATGCCCTCGTCGCCGCCGCGATACGGGCCGGCGCATCGCTGATCAAGCATCCACAGCGGGCCGCGTTCGGCGGCTATCACGGGCACTTCGCCGACCCGAACGGCGTGATCTGGGAGATCTGCCACAACCCGGGCTGGAGCGTCGACGCCGACGGGCGGGTACGGCTGAGCACCGACATGTGAGAGCGAAACGACGAGGGCCCCACACCATCGCATGGTGCGGGGCCCTCGTCGTCGTTGACGACTGCAGGACAGCGCTATTCGGCGCCGTCGAACGCCTCGAGGATCCGGTGCGCCGCGAGGGCCGCGGTGAGCGACCCCTCACGAACCTGGTCCTCGACCTCGCCGCGGATCTTCTTCACCCGCTCGTTCGAGTCGAGTCGGCGCAACAGCTGGTCGTGGATCATCGACCACGTCCAGTCGACCTGCTGCTTCTGCCGCTTGCGTTCGAGTTCACCGGCGTCGCCTAGGACCTTGCGGTGCCGGAGCACCTCGTCCCAGAACTTGTCGACCCCGATGTTCTCGAGTGCACTCATCGTGAGCACCGGCGGCTTCCACAGCGCGTCGTGCGGGTAGATCAGCCGCAGCGCACCGGCCAGTTCACGAGCAGCGACCCGAGCCTCGGTCTCGTGCTTGCCGTCGGCCTTGTTGACGGTGACGATGTCGGCGAGCTCCAGGACGCCCTTCTTGATGCCCTGCAGCTGGTCACCGGTGCGGGCGAGCGTGAGGAACGTGAACGTGTCCACCATGTTGGCGACCGTCACCTCCGACTGCCCCACACCGACCGTCTCCACGAGGATCACGTCGTAGCCGGCGGCCTCGAGCAGCACCATCGTCTCGCGGGTCGCCTTCGCGACACCGCCCAGCGTCCCCGACGTCGGGGACGGCCGGATGAACGCGTTCGGCTCCACCGACAGGTTCTGCATCCGGGTCTTGTCGCCGAGGATCGACCCACCGGTGCGGGTCGACGACGGGTCGACGGCAAGGACGGCGACCTTGTGTCCCAACGAGATCAGGTGCATCCCGAGGGCCTCGATGGTCGTCGACTTGCCGACGCCGGGGACACCCGTGATGCCTACCCGGATCGCGTTTCCGGCGTGCGGGAGCAGGCGCAGCAGCAACTGCTGCGCCTGCTCCCGGTGATCGGCCCGGGTGGACTCGACGAGGGTGATGGCCTTGGACACATCACTTCGCCGGCCCTCCAGGACCGCGTCACCGAGCGCAGCCAGATCGAGCGGCGGACGGTTAGTCGGCGGCAATCGGATCGTGTCCCAACTGCTCCGACAACTTCTGCAGCAGACCGATCGCCGCGTCCGCGAGAACCGTGCCGGGCGGGAAGATCGCCGCGGCACCGGCCTGGTACAGCTCCTCGAAGTCGCCCGGCGGGATGACGCCACCGACCACGACCATGATGTCGGGGCGACCCGCCGCGGCGAGCGCCTCCCGCAGCGCCGGCACCAGCGTGAGGTGACCAGCAGCGAGGGAGGACACACCGACGATGTGGACGTCGGCGTCGGCCGCCTGCTGGGCGACCTCCTCGGGGGTCTGGAACAGCGGTCCCACGTCGACGTCGAAGCCGAGGTCGGCGAAGCCGGTGGAGATCACCTTCTGGCCGCGGTCGTGACCGTCCTGGCCCATCTTCGCGACGAGGATGCGGGGACGACGTCCCTCCTCCTCGGCGAACTTCTCGACGAGTGCGATGGCGTTCGAGATGTTGCTCACCTTTCCGGCCTCGTCCCGGTACACACCACTGATGGTGCGGATCTCGGCCTGGTGGCGCCCGTAGACCTTCTCGAGCGCGTCGGAGATCTCGCCGCCGGTCGCCTTGGCGCGGGCCGCGTCGATGGCGAGGGCGAGCAGGTTGTTCTCCATGCCGCCCTCGGTGGAGGCGGCGGCGCGGGTGAGCTCGGCGAGCGCGGCCTGGGTGGCGGCCTCGTCGCGCTCGGCGCGCAGCTGCTGCAGCTTCGCGATCTGCTCGGCGCGCACCTTGGTGTTGTCGACCTTGAGCACCTCGATGCTGTCCGGCTCGTCCGGCACGTACTTGTTGACGCCGATCAGCGGCTGCCGGCCGGAGTCGATACGGGCCTGGGTGCGGGCCGCGGCCTCCTCGATGCGGAGCTTCGGGATGCCCTCACCGATGGCCTGCGCCATGCCGCCGGCCTCCTCGACCTCGGCGATGTGCGCGCGGGCACGGTTCGCGAGCTCGTTGGTGAGCCACTCGACGTAGTGCGAGCCACCCCACGGGTCGATCGGACGGACCGTGTTCGACTCCTGCTGGATCAGCAGCTGGGTGTTGCGGGCGATGCGAGCCGAGAAGTCGGTCGGCAGTGCGATCGCCTCGTCGAGCGCGTTGGTGTGCAGCGACTGGGTGTGGCCCTGCGTCGCCGCCATCGCCTCGACACACGTGCGGCCGACGTTGTTGAACACGTCCTGCGCGGTGAGCGACCAGCCCGACGTCTGCGAGTGGGTACGCAGCGACAGCGACTTGGAGTTCTTCGGGGCGAACTTCTCGACCAGCTCGGCCCACAGCAGACGCCCGGCGCGGAGCTTGGCGACCTCCATGAAGAAGTTCATGCCGATCGCCCAGAAGAACGACAGACGCGGCGCGAACTTGTCGATGTCCATGCCCGCGTCGAGACCGGCGCGGATGTACTCGATGCCGTCGGCGAGCGTGTAGGCCAGCTCCAGGTCGGCGGTCGCACCGGCCTCCTGGATGTGGTAGCCCGAGATGGAGATCGAGTTGAACTTCGGCATCTTCGCCGACGTGTACGCGAAGATGTCGGAGATGATCCGCATCGACGGCTTCGGCGGGTAGATGTAGGTGTTGCGGACCATGAACTCCTTCAGAATGTCGTTCTGAATGGTTCCGGCCAGCTGCTCGGGAGCGACACCCTGCTCCTCGGCCGCCACGACGTACAGCGCCAGGATCGGCAGCACCGCGCCGTTCATGGTCATCGACACCGACACCTGCGACAGGTCGATGCCGTCGAACAGCTGACGCATGTCGAGGATCGAGTCGATCGCGACACCGGCCATGCCGACGTCACCCTGCACGCGCGGGTGATCGGAGTCGTAGCCGCGGTGCGTCGCGAGGTCGAACGCGACCGACAGGCCCTTCTGACCCGACGCGAGGTTGCGGCGGTAGAACGCGTTGGACTCGGCGGCGGTGGAGAAGCCCGCGTACTGGCGGATGGTCCACGGCTGGTTGACGTACATCGTCGGGTACGGGCCACGCAGGAACGGGGCCGCGCCCGGGTAGCTGCCCAGCGGGTAGCCGTCGGCCTCGGCGGCGTCCCGGTCGGCCTTGGTGTAGACCGGCTTGACGTCGATGCCCTCGGGCGTCGACCACACGACCTGCTCGGCGGTGTAGCCGTTCGCGGTCGCGAGGTTCTCGACCAGTGCCTCGGCCTGCGCCGCGGTGGGAGCGGCCGGCTGCGGGAACTCCGGGTCCGTCAACGCGACGTCGGCAAAGTTGCCGATGAGGTGCTTGACCTCGTTCGTTGTCACTTGATGCTCCCAGTTTCGATTGCGCCGAGCAGTTCGGTCAGAGCCGCGACTGCATCGATGCGAGCGGTAAGGAATCCGTCGGGACGCCCGGCGCCCTCGACATCTGCGAAGACCTTCTCCGGACCGGCCAGCAGCACCTGCTCGATGCCGGCCTCGCGGAGCGCGGCAACAGCCGCGGCGCCCTGCTCGCCGTAGCGCTTGTCGGTGCCGCACAGCACCGCGATCGTCGCGCCCGACTCCTTGACGGCCGTGGCGATGCCGCCGTCCGCCGGATCCAGCTGACCCGGGTTGACGGCCTCGATGCCACCGGACGCGAGGAGGTTCGTCGCGAACGTGGTGCGCACGTTGTGCTCGGCGACGGAGCCGACCGGCGCCAGCAGCACCCGCGGGCGGGCACCGTTCGCGGCGAGGAAGGCGTCCGAGCGGTCGCGCAGCGCCTCGAAGGCGGCCGCGTAACGAGCGACGGTGACACCGGCGACGGAGGAACCGGCCTCGGCGGCACCGGCGGGCAGCGCGGCCTCACCGAGGTTCGGGAACTCGTTGATGCCCGTGACGGCGGTCCGGCGATGCGCGATATCGGCATCGCGGGCGGCCTTCGTCGCGGCGATCCGGTCGGCGACGACACCGGCAGCGAGGGCGGCGCGGTAGCCACCGGCGGCCTCGATCTGCTGGAAGAACTCCCACGCCTTCGCCGCGATCTCCTCGGTGAGCTGCTCGACGTACCACGAGCCGGCACCCGGATCGAGGACGCGGCCGAGGTGCGACTCCTCGAGCAGCAGCAGCTGGGTGTTGCGGGCGATGCGCTCGGAGAACGACTTCGAGACACCCGCGGCGCCCGCGGGCAGCGCGACGTCGAACGGCAGGACCGTCACCGAGTCGGCGCCGCCGACACCCGCACCGAACGCGGCGAGGGTGGTGCGGAGCATGTTCACCCACGGGTCACGCTGCGACATCATCGCGGCCGAGGTCACCGCGTGCTGCACGGCGCCACCGAACTCGGAGGCACCGCACACCTGCGCCACGCGGGCCCACACCTGGCGGCCGGCGCGGAACTTGGCGATGGTCTGGAACTGGTCGTCGGTCGCGGCGAGACGGAACTCGAGCTGGCCGAGGGCCTCCGAGATCGTCAGACCGCGCTCGGTGAGCGCGCGCAGGTACTCGACACCGGCAGCGATCGCCGCGCCGAGCTCCTCGGCGTCGCCGGCACCGGCGTTGTGGAAGGCGGTGCCGTCCACGGTGAGGGCGCGGACCGTCTCGGTACGGGCCGAAGCGGCCGCGGCGAGCGCGACGGCCTCGTCCAGCTCGATGCCGGCGGCACCGGAGAACGCGTCGGTCAGCGGCGCGGCGCCCAGCCCGACTCGGACCTGGGCCCGGTCGGTGACGCCGTCACCGGCTGCGGCGCGTGCATCGAGCAGCGTGTAGAGCTGCTGCGCGGCAGCCGCCACATCCGTACCGGCGTCCAGGGACAGCGGCGCCAGATCCAGCAGCACGCCGGCGAGCGCGGCGTCGAGCTCCGCGACCGGCAGGTTCTTGCCGCCGAGCGACAGCGTCAGCGCGCTCACACCGTTCTCGAGCCCGTCGAGGACCGTCCGGTTGACCGCGGCGGCGTCCTGGGCGTCCTGGCCGAAGCGGGCGCTGACGAGCCAACCGGAGTTGACGTCACGGCTCGCGTCGGCGCCACGGACGTACGGGAACTGGCCGGGCAGCGGGGCCTCGGGAAGCTCGTCGCGACCGGTGTACAGCGGCGACACGGTCACGCCGTCGTACGTGGTGGTATCGAGAAGCTTCTGCGGCTCCGGGCCCAGCTCGGCGGCGTCGACTCGACGCGACTTGGCAAGCACGCCGGCGACGGCCTGCTGCCATTCCGAGTAGGCGCGCGCGGCGTCCTCGGCTTGTGAAGCTGGTGACACGGGGCGGCTCCCTCTCACTCTCGTGCGTGATCGCTCGTGGCGAGCGGTCTTCCAATCGGACAAACAATCGGGCAAACAAATGGGACGATTCCCGTCCCCTTGACCTGTGATGCTAACCGCATCACTCCGGCCGCCGACGCCAGGCCACCCACGGTTCGCTAGCCTCGTTTCATGAGCGTTGCGAACGTGCTGGAAGAAGGTGTGTCGATCACCCCTCAGCGGCTTTTCCGGATGAGCCGCCCGCAGCGTCTCGACGGCGTCAACCGTCTCACGATGGACATCGACGGACACGCCCCACAGGGCGTCTCCCCCACCGCCACGCTGGGCATTCTGGTTGACGACATCCTCGGATTCACGCTCTGGGACCGCCGCGGCGACCGCACCGGTGTCGTGACGGCCGACCTGTCAGTGGACTTCGTCACACCGACCGGTTGGATCGGCCCCGAGGTGGTCGCCGACGGCCGCGCCGTGGCGATCACCGAGGACGGCGGCATCGCCTCGACCGAGCTCCGGGACGGCGCAGGCACCCTGCTCGCCACCGCGACCGCGTGGGGCAACTTCGTCGACGGCGGCGCCGATCGCAGCACGACCGTCGCGCGCCCCGCTGCCGCGCCGGGATCCGTTCCGGACGCCTCCGTGTCGTCGCTGACGCGCATCGGCGCCCGGTTCGAGAAGTCCGCCGACGGCACCCGCCTGGTCGTCCCCGCGAACCCGGCGCTGGCCAACAAGCTGGGCGTGATGCACGGCGGCATCCAGGCCTGCGCGATCGATCTGGTCGGCAACGCGGCCGTCAGCACGCCGGACGCACCCATGTACACCGCGTCGATGCGCATCAACTTCTTCCGGCCCGCCCCCGTCGACGCCGATGTCGTGTTCACCGCCGAGGTGGTCCGCGCCGGCCGCTCGGTCGCGGTCGCGCGGGTGACGAGCACCGGCGCAGACGGCCGGGCGTGCGCCGTCGCCACCGTCACGTGCCGGCGCCCCAGCCGGTAGGCGCGTCGGCACGGGTCTCGCAGGTAGTCTGAGCGATTGTGATTGCGCGACTGAGGGATCCCCGTGTGCTCGGCGCCCTCGTCGGGCTGGCGGTGCTGTTCGGCGCCGCGGCACTGGTCCCGCATCCGTCGATCGAGCAGATCCGGTCGTGGGCGGATTCGGTCGGACCGCTGTTCCCTCTGGTCTTCCTGCTGGTGCACGTCGTCGTGACGATTGCACCCGTCCCCCGAACCCTGTTCACGGTCAGCGCGGGCGTGCTGTTCGGTGCGGCCACCGGGATCGCGGTGACGATGGCGGCCACGACGATCAGCGCCGTCCTCGCCCTGCTCATCGTGCGGGCGATGGGCCGCGAGGCCGTCGCCGCGCACCTGACGCATCCCGCGGTCCGCTCGGTGGACGCCCGCCTCGAGCGGCGCGGCTGGCTGGCGGTCGGCTCCTTGCGGCTGATCGCGATGATCCCGTTCTCGGTGGTGAACTACTGCTGCGGCGTCTCGTCGGTCCGCGTGCTGCCCTACACGCTCGCGACGGTGGCCGGCATCCTGCCCGGCACGGTCGGTGTCGTGCTCCTCGCCGACGCCCTGACCGGGGAAACCGACCCGAGGCTGCTGGTGGTGTCGGGAGTCTGCATCGTCGTGGGGATGTTCGGATTGTTCGTCGATGCCCGCACGCCCGTCCCCTCGGGTCAAGTTCAGGAACTGGATTCATCAAAGTAAGGCCCAGAGGCTTGATCTTGCAGTATCAAGCCCATAGCCTTGCTCCATGTTCGTACTGACCGTCGATCAACGAGGCAGTCGACGAGACATCGACCGCGTCGGACCGCTTCTGGACGACCTCGCGTCGTGCCCGCTGCTCCGCCCGTTCGAGCGGACCGCCGGAGACGAGGTCCAGGCCGTCGCCGACGACGCCGACACCGTCGTCGATCTCGCGCTCGAACTCGTGCGCCGGGAACACTGGAGCGTCGGCATCGGGGTGGGCGAGGTCGAGGAACCCCTCCCCACACAGACCCGGGCCGGGCGCGGACCCGCGTTCGAGGCCGCGAGGGACGCCGTGGAACGCGCCAAGAGGGCGCCGTCCGGGGTCGCCGTCGAGGCCACGGACTCGCAGGCGGCAGCCGACGCCGACGCCGCCCTCACGCTGCTGGCGCTGCTCGTATCGCGCCGTACACCGCAGGGCCACGCCGCTGTCGATCTCGCGCGACGCGGGCTCACCCAGGCCGAGTCCGCGACCGAACTCGGCATCAGCAAGCAGGCCGTGTCGCAGCGCCTCATTGCCGCCGGTTGGCACGCCGAGGTCGCCGGAAGACAGTTGGCCGCACGTCTGCTCGGGAGGGCCGACCGATGACCGCGCTCAGTCTCATCCTCATCGGAATCGCGGCGCTCGTCGGCGCGGTCGCGGGCCGGCTCGGTGCAACGTCCGACCGGGCGGGCACCGCCGTCCGCCTGGCGCCCGTCGTCGCCGTCCTCGCGCTCGGCGGGGCAGCACTCGCCGCGACCGCGGCGCCACCGGTCCAGGGCTTCGCGCTCGCCACGACCTACGTCCTCACCGTCGCGGCCGCCGCCACCGGCGGCGCACCGATGGTGTTGGCCGCCTTCCGATTCGCCCGTCGCCAACCCGATGCCGGACCAGAACCCGACGACGGACCGCTGCGCGGGGGCCGCATGATCGGGCTGCTCGAGCGCACGGCCGTCGCGGTGTCGATCCTGGCCGGCTGGCCGGAGGGCATCGCGATCGTCCTCGCCGTCAAGGGCCTCGCGCGCTACCCCGAACTGCGCGAGCCGCACGCGTCGGAACAGTTCATCATCGGCACCTTCACCAGCGTGCTGTGGGCGATCGCCGTTGCGGGCGTCGGCCGGGCGCTGGTGACATAGCGCCATGAGTGAGAACAGCACTTCAGGACCGATGGTGAGCGCCGCACCGCGTCGCATCCCCGAGGGAGCCGAACTCGAGCCCCTGCTGCTCTGCTACGGCTACCGCCTCACCCGGGCCGGAACCGTCAAGGGCACAGAACGGTCGCGCGCACCCGAGGACGTCGCCGCTGCAGAAGGGTTCGGCTGGCCAGTCCGGAGCACGGAACGCTGGACGCCACCGGAGATCGTCGAACGCGCGACAGTCGCCGCCGACGCCATCGATGTCGACGGTGTACTCGGTGCCTTCGTCGCCGGACTGGGGAGCGCTCCGCGCGGCCGACAGACGGTGATCTCGTACGGGTGGGCACGGCATCTCGGTACCGCCGACCAGGGCAACCACGGCATCCCCGACTGCGGCCTGACCGAGGACTCGTACGAGGTCGACGTCACGGAGGCGCTGTTGCGACTCGCTCTCGGATGGGCGTGGAACGAACTGCCTCAGCACTATCTTCCCGATCTGGAAGCCGCTGCGGCGCAGGGCCTGCCGCTTCCGACCGACGACGACAGACAACGGCTGCGTGCGCTGTTGGACCTCGTCCGCACTCTGCCTGCGGGGACGCTCCCGAGCGACCTCGAGAAGGCCGTCGCACGGTCCAAGATCGTTCCGGGCACCGACAAGTATCAGCGCTACGGAATCCTGATCGGGCTGTCGGAGATCGGCGTCCTACCCTGCCCTGCCCTCGTTCCGAGTTGGGATCGGTTCATCCCCGACACCGAACGCAGGGCGGCCTATCGCACCGTCAGGAGCGGTCCGCGATCGGACATCCCGGTTCCCCTCGCCTCCTGGCGTGGTGGTCTCGACGAAGACCGGGCCGAGCAACTACTGACCCGCTGACCTCCTCCTACCGCCGCACGTCGGTATCGTCGGGCGAATGGATCTCGTGGTCACGTCGGACACCGGATCGGTCGGCGACGTGTACCGGCTGGCGAGCGAATTGCAGGACGCCGGAGCCGACTTCGCCGTCGCCACGAAATCGCTCCCCGGCACCCTCGTGATCTGTCTGCGCTGCCTACCCGAGAGCGTCGGCCGGCGGTCGTTCACCCGCTTCGAGAGGAGCGAGCCCGCGATGCTCGTCGACGTCTGCGTGTCAGAGGAAGCGATGGGTGGACGCACCGTAGCGCAGCAACGGGAGACGCTCGGGGAGTTGCTGCGCCACTGGATCGGAAGGGCTTCGCTGTCGCGGTCGGCACCGTGGTCGCCCGGCCGGCGGGCCGAGCTCAGGCGGGCCGCCGAGCAGTCCCTCACGACGCTCGGATGGCTCGACGGTCCACGTTCCCGGGCCGCCGAACTGTGCCGGGCGGGGCTACCTCTGGACGACATCGCCGAGGCGACGGGATTGGCCCTGGACGAGGTCGAAGATCTGTTCGCCGAAACGCTCTGACCGGAGATCGCCACGCACCTCAGCCCGGACCGGGCAACTGCTTCTCCACGAGTTCCTTCGCATCGCGCAGTCCGAGCCCCGGGTAGATCTGCCGGAGTCGTTTGATCGCGTCGATCCGGCCCGACGAGGACGCGATCGCCGCAAGCACGTCCGGTACCGCTACCTCGTCCGGCGTCACCCGAGCCACCTCGACGGCGGGCGTGTTCCGGTTCCGCCACGCCGACACCACCCCCACTGCGGAACCGGCCAGGGCGATCAAAAAGATGCCGAGCCACACCCAGTCCCATGCTGACGGGTCCGACGTCGCTCGGTCGATCGCCGACGGTCCGACCAGGATCACGACCCACGCCAGGAAGAGCGTCCCGAGCCACCGCTGGACCGGTTCGCGGTCCAGCCAGCGCAGCACCGACTACGCCTGCCCCGGCGGAAGTCCCTCGGGCTGCTCGCCGCCGCCGAGCAGGTGCTCCTGCGTCAGCGGGCTGTCGACGGGCGTCCGCGCCACGGCCTCCGCCGCGCGGACCGCCTGAGCGACCGCCGGATCGGCCTTCGTCTCGAACCAGCCGGCGATCTCCTCGGAGTCGTCCTCGGGCCGGGGCAGGTCCTCGTCGTCGGTGCGGCTGGGCTCGTACCGGAACACGCCGTCGTCGCCGGGGGCGCCGAGTGTCTTCGCGAAGCCCTTGAGGGCGTCGCCGAAGTCGCTGGGCACCAACCACACCTTGTTGGCATCACCCTGCGCCATTTGCGGCAGCGTCTGCAGGTACTGGTAGGCGAGCATCTCGGGAGTGGGTCGGCCGGCCTTGATCGCGGCAAACACCTTCTCGATGGACTTGGCTTCGCCCTGCGCCTGCAGATACTTCGCGGCCCGTTCGCCCTGCGCGCGCAGGATCCGCGACTGCCGCTCGCCCTCGGCCCCGAGAATCGACGCCTGCTTGGCGCCCTCGGCCGCGAGGATCTGGCTCTGCTTGGCACCCTCTGCGGTCTTGATCGCCGATTCGCGGTGTCCCTCGGCGGTGAGGATCATCGCCCGCTTCTCGCGGTCGGCCTTCATCTGCTTCTCCATCGACTCCTGGATCGACGGCGGCGGATCGATGCTCTTGAGCTCGACGCGGGCGACACGCAGCCCCCACCGGCCGGTGGCCTCGTCGAGCACGCCGCGCAGCTGCCCGTTGATGGAGTCGCGGGACGTCAGCGTCTCCTCCAGGGTCATGCCGCCGACGACGTTACGGAGCGTGGTGATGGTCAACTGTTCGACCGCGGCGATGTAGTTACTGATCTCGTAGACCGCGGCCTGCGGGTTGGTGACCTGGAAGTAGACGACCGTGTCGATCGACAGCGTCAGGTTGTCCTGCGTGATGACCGGCTGCGGGGCGAACGACACCACCCGCTCGCGCAGGTCCACCTTCGCCCGGATCCGGTCCACGAACGGCACCAGGAAGGTGAGCTGGCCCGACACCGTGCGCGCGTAGCGGCCCAGCCGCTCGATCACGGCCGCCTCGGCCTGCGGCACCAGCGCCACCGACTTCGCGACCAGGATGACGACGAGTACGACCAGTACCGCCAGAACTATCAGTGCTGCCATCTTCTCTACGGTCCCCTCCATACGACGGCGGTGGCGCCGTCGATCTCCATCACCGTGACTGTCGTCCCCGGCGGATACACCTCGTTGACGTCGAGCGGACGGGCCGTCCACACGTCACCGTCGAGCTTGACCCGGCCGGTGTGCTCGCCGACTTCCTCGAGCACCAGCGCGTGCTTGCCCGGCAGGGCCTCGGTGTTCATCAGCTTCAGCGGCGGCTTCTCGAAGCGGCGCAGCAGCGCCGGGCGCACGCCCAGCACCAGCACGAGCGATACGACGCCGAACACCACCGCGTCGACCCAGACCGGGAAGTCGGTCACCGCGGAGAATCCGGCGGTCGCCAGCGCGCCGCCCGCGAGCATCAGCAGGAAGAACTCCCCCACCAAGGCTTCCGCCGCGGCCAGGAGAACGCCTGCTACCAGCCAAATCAAAGCTGCCACAAGACCATCTAACCAGAAGTCCCGTTCGCCGGGATGCCTGCGAAACGCGGCCGAGGGGGCAACCAGTTCAGTCGGCGGTCACGAAATCGACCAATCGCTCCACCGCACCGATCAGCGGGGCCTCGAGGTCTCGGAAGCTCTCGACGGCACCGTAGACTCGACGCCACCCGTCCTGCGGGGTGCCCCAGCCGAGCGCGTTGCACACGCCGGTCTTCCAGTCCTGGCCTCGCGGGATCGTCGGCCAGGCGGCGATGCCGACCGACTTGGGCCGCACCGCCTCCCACACGTCGATGTACGGATGACCGGTCACCATCACGTGCGGGCCGAGGCCCTGCGTCAGCCGCTCCTCCTTCGAGCCGGTGACCAGATGGTCGACCAGCACGCCGACCTTCCGACCGGGCTCGGGCCGGAACTCGGCCAGTCGATCACCCAGGTTGTCGAGCCCCTCGAGGTGTTCGACGACCACGCCCTCGACCCGGAGATCATGTCCCCACACCCGCTCGACCAGGGCCGCGTCGTGCACGCCCTCCACCCAGATCCGGCTCGGCAGCGCGGTCCGTGCCCGCAGCCCCTCGACCTTCGTCGAACCCGACGCCGACCGCTGCGCCGCCGGCTTCTGTTGCCGGGGTGCGGGACGGACGAGGGTCACGGGCCGCCCGTCGATCAGGAACGCCGCCTCGCGCATCGCGAACAGGCGGGTGCGGCGGGCCCCGTCCTCGAGGCGCACGAAATCACCGTCGTACGTGCGCTCGATGCCGACCACGGCGCCGCAGAATCCGGTGGCGGCGTCCTCCACCACGAGGTCTCGTTCGGCGGCCACCTCGGGTGTCTTGGGCTTCCGGGTCCGGGCGTGGCCGGCGAAGATGTCGCCGTACTTGTTGCTCGCGTTCACGGCACCTCACGCTATGCCAGGCGGGGGTGTGCGCGGACACCGCCACGCCGTCCTATGCTCGATAACCGTGAGTTCCCCCAGCGCGACACTGACCCTGTGGGCCGCTTCCTGGCTCGCGGGAGACAGCGCACCCGACGACGTGATCGACGCCCTCCACCAGTGGGCGCCGATGCACCTCGTCGGCGCCGCCGACGCCGAGACCGCCCTGGCGACGGACCTCGCGTGGCCGGGTGTGCAGGACGGCGCCGCGCCCATCCTGCTGCGCATCGTCCGGCGGTGCACCGAGACGCCGGGCGGACTGCGCCTGGTGCTGCCCGCACCGGGCGACGTGCGGGGCCTGCCCGCCGGCACCGAGTTCGCGCGGGCCGCGCTCGCCGCCGAGGAGGGCGTGATCGTCGGCGAACCCGGACAGCCCGGGATCGGACTGGTCCCCGTCGTGGAGGGGCCGGACGTGCTGCGCTGGACGGTCCACGCGATCGCGGCGGTGCCCGCGGTCACCGAACACACCGGTCTGGGCGAGGCCGAGTACGCGATGCGCGAAGCGATCCGTGACGCCGCGGACGCGCTGCTGCAGTTGTCGTCGGTGCGGACGGGCCGGGCCGACGGCGATCCCCGCCGCCGCATCGCCGAGGCACTCGACGACCGCGCCCACCACCGTTACCCCGATTCGATCCCGACGCGGGCCCTTCGCATCCTCGACTCGGCCGACCAAGTGGCGACGATTCTGTCCGTCGCGGAACACGATTCGCCGACCGAGGCACCGTCCGCGTCCAGCGCCGGGGCCCGCGAGGAACTGCTGCGACCACTGTGGTCCGCGGTCCGAACCGCACGGGTGGCCGCGGTGTCCGCCTCCGCGCGGGATGCGCACCGCGCCTGACGCCCCCGGCGGCCGCTGTGATCAGCGGTGGTTCATCACGATGTGCCGGTCGATGCGCACGTGCTCGTCGAGCGTGGGATAGAGCATCCCGGTGTCTCGGCCGTAGTCGTGCTGCCGCAACCACGCGTACACGTCACCCCACAGCCAGATGCCGCCGGAGACGGTGTTGAACGGCACCGGGAACGGTGTCCCGCGCTGCCGGACCCCGCGCACCCACTGCCCCACCGCCTGACGGGTCACGCCGGCGCGGTCCGCGACGTCCTGACGGGTGACGAGATCGGGGTGGGTGCGTTCCGGCGTCACCCCGTGCGCGACGAGTTGATCGACCAGGCTCATTCCCGCCGTCGCACAGCGCATTCCCTCGGCCGCCACGGTCAGCAACTGCAGGCCACCCTGATCGCGGACACTCACGTCGAACTCGTCCGCGATCGCGGCCTCCCGCGACACCGTCAGCAGCGGAACGATGAACGTGAACTCGAAGCGGTGATAGAGGCTGTCCTGCACCCGAACAACATAGTCGGCCCGATGGTTTCCATCCGGAAACAGGCCGGTGGACGACGACAGCCTACGTCGTGTAAGTCCCCAGATCCGCTTCGACGCCGAGGCGTTCCCAGAACACGGTCCTGTCGAATCCGGTGGTCCGGGCACGTTCGGCCATCATCCGCCCGGCCGAATCGTATGAATGCCGGTCCCTCCACTTCACGACGGTGACCACATTGAAGTGGCTCTCGCCCTCCTGCAACCGGACGACATCGTTCGCGACGAGGCCGTCCAAGCGCCCCAGCACCTCGTGGGTCTCCCCTACCTTTGCCAAGAACTCGTGCAGGGACGCCTCGGGGACGTGGAACTTGTCGATACGCAGAATCTCGGTCATTCCGCGAACCTAGAACCTCAACGTGGATTGAGGTCAAGCACCGATCTCTCTAGTTTCCGCCCGGACGACGCGCCGGCGCACAGCAGTTCACCGCGCAGGGCAACCCGTCGACCGTCGCGCCCAGCAGCGGTTCCCGACCCAGTCGAGCCGGGGCGGCGCCGGTGCGGCGTTCCTCCACGAGTTCCCGAATCATCTGCGGGAACCGAGGATCCGTGCCCGGTGTCGCGACGCGCGCGAACTCGATTCCCAGTTCGGCCGCCTTGTCGCGGGCCTCGGTGTCGAGGTCCCACACCACCTCGAGGTGGTCCGACACGAACCCGACCGGGCACACGATCACCGCGGGCGCGCCCGACGCCGCGACGGTGTCGAGATGGTCGCAGATGTCGGGGTCAAGCCACGGCACCTGCGGCGGACCGGAGCGCGACTGCCACACCAGGTCGAAGTCGTCGATGCCGGCGGCCTCGGCGCACAGGCGGGACGCGTCGGCGACCTGGCGGCTGTACAGGTTGCCGCCCTCGGCCGGCGGACCGGCGTTCACATCGGCCGCGACGGGCACCGAGTGCGCGGTGAACACCAACCGGGCGCGATCCCGGACGTCCTCCGAAAGCTCTTCGCGCGCAGCACGGATCGCGTCCGCGAACGCGGCGACCATCAACGGGTGGTCGTAGTACTGGCGCAGCTTCGCCAGCGTCGGCGCGTCCGCACCGACCGCGGTACGCGCCCGCGCGATGTCCTCGTCGTACTGGCGGCACCCGGAGTAGCCGCCCCACGCCGACGTCGGGAACACGAGCGCGTTGCGGACACCGTCGTCACGCATGCGGGCGACCGTGTCCTCCACCATCGGGTGCCAGTTACGGTTGCCGAAGTAGACCGGCAGATCGATTCCGGCGCCCTGCAATTCGGCCTCGAGGCGCGCGATGATGTCGCGATTGAGGGCGTTGATCGGGGACACACCACCGAAGTGCATGTAGTGCTCGGCGACCGCGGCGAGACGCTCGGGCGGCACGCCCCGACCCCGGGTGACGTTCTCGAGGAACGGCATCACGTCCTCGGGCTTCTCCGGTCCCCCGAAGGAGAGCACGAGGAGTGCGTCGAAGTCCGTGTCCCGCTGTCCGCTCATGCGTCCATTCTCGCCCAGTGCCGAAATCGCTGCCCGCGACGGGTCAGCCGACCACCGCGTGGAAACCGCCGTCGACGTAGATGATCGACGCCGTGGTGCCCGGTAGCCAGTCGGACAGGACCGTGCAGACACTCTTGGCGACCGGAGTCGGGTCGTCGACGTCCCAGCCGATCGGGGCGGCGGTGTCCCACGCGGTGTTCAGCTTGTTCAGCTCCGCGCCGGGGCCGGTCGCGTCGCCCGCGATGGCCTTCGCGGCGAGGGTCTTGACCGGGCCGGCCGCAACGAGATTCGAGCGGATGCCGCGGGTGCCGACCTCCTTGGCGACGTACCGGTTGACGGCCTCGAGGGTGGCCTTCGACACGCCCATCCAGTTGTAGAACGGCATAGCGCGGGACGGATCGAAGTCCATGCCGACGATCGACGCGTTGTCGTTGAGCACCGGCAGCAGCGCCTTGGCGAGCGAGGCGTACGAGTACGCGGAGATCTCCATCGCGTTCGAGATGTCCGACCAGGGGGCGTCCAGGAACGGCGCGCCGAGACCCGAGCGCGGCGAGAACGCGATGGAGTGCACCACACCGTCGAGGCCCTCGGGCGCAAGTTCCCGAACCCGCTCGGCGAGCGTCGCGAGGTGCTCGTCGTCCTGCACGTTCAGCTCGACGGCCGGCGGCACCGGCTGCGGCAGCCGCTGCGCGATCCGGTCGATCAGCCGCAGCCGGTCGAAGCCCGTGATGATCACCTTCGCGCCCTGTTCCTGTGCCACCTTCGCGACGTGGAACGCGATGGAGGCGTCAGTGATGATGCCGGTGACGAGAATGGTCTTGCCCGCGAGCAATCCGCCCATGTTGTTGCTACTCCTGTGATGAAAGTCTGTGGGTGCGAGAGAGGTTCCGGGGGCGGGCTAGTGGCCCATGCCCATGCCGCCGTCGACCGGGATCACGGCACCGGAGACGTACGCGGAATCGTCGGAGGCGAGGAAGCTGACCACTGCGGCGACGTCCTCGGGCTGTCCCAGGCGCTGCAGCGGGATGAACTTCTTGGCGGTGTCGCGCAGGTCTTCGGACAGTTCGGCAGTCATATCGGTCTCGATGAAGCCCGGCGCCACGACGTTCGCGGTGATCGACCGCGAACCCAGCTCGCGGGTGAGCGAGCGTGCCATACCGATGACGCCGGCCTTGGACGCCGCATAGTTGATCTGGCCGGCCTGGCCCGCCATGCCGACGACCGAGCCCAGGAAGATCATCCGGCCCCAGCGGGCACGGAGCATGGCCCGGTTGGCGCGCTTGGCGCACCGGAAGGCGCCGGTCAGGTTGGCGTCGAGGACGCGCGTGAACTGGTCCTCGTCCATGCGCATGAGCAGCGTGTCGTCGGTGATGCCGGCGTTGGCGACCAGAACCTCGACGGGGCCCTGATGGTCCTCGACCTCCTTGAAGGCGCGGTCGATCGAGTCCGCGTCGGTCACATCGCACTTGACCCCGAACAGCCCCTCCGGCGCGCCCGATCCACGGTGCGTGACGGCCACCTTGTGTCCGTCGTCGAGGAGGCGCTGCGCGACGGCCAGGCCGATGCCGCGGTTGCCTCCGGTCACGAGCACGGAACGGGACGGGCTGCTGGTGTTCGACATGCGATCAACCTATCTGCTCACTGGCGGGTTACGGGTGCAGGTGGACGAAATCGACGTACTGGACGGTCGACCTCCCGGTCAGGGCAGGCGTTGCCGGAGGACGAGCGCGGTGGCCAGTCCCGCCGCGCTGAACAGCACACCCAGCACCAGCCAGGGACGGCTCGCGTCGCCGCGGGCGTTCTCGAAGCCGATCTGTTCCTCGAGCGTGTCGTAGACGTCACGCAGTTCCTCGAGGCTCGACGCCGTGAAGAAGTTGCCGCCCGAGAGGTTCGCGATCTCCCGTAGCGACGGGTCGTCCACCGGCACCGGGATCCGGTCGCCCTCGATGTCGACGCTGCCGTAGCTGGTGCCGAACGAGATCGTCGAGATCGGCACGCCCTTGTCCTTGGCCTGACGTGCCGCGGTGAATCCGCCGCGCGGGTCGTCGGGGCTCTCCGGGACCGTCTGCTTGCCGTCGGACAGCAGCACGATCCGGGCGGGAGGCGCCTGCTCGCTGCCACCGAGCACGGCCGCTAGCGTGTCGATCGACTGCAGCGAGGTGAAGATCGCCTCGCCGGTCGCGGTGCGTTCGCTCAGCGTCAGATTGTCGATCGCGGCCTTCGTCTCGTCACGATTCGGTGTGGGCGACACCAGCACCGACGCGGTGCCCGCGAACGCGACCAGGCCGAGGTTGATGCCCGGTGTGAGGCCGTCCGCGAAAGACTTCGCGGCCTCCTGCGCGGCGGCCAGTCGACTCGGTTCGACGTCGGTGGCCTTCATCGACAGCGACACGTCGATCACCAGGACCACGGTCGCGCGATTGCGCGGCACGCGCTTGTCCGCGGTGGGCCCGGCCAGGGCCACGGTGAGGAACACCAGACCGACGAGCATCAGCGCGATCGGGATGTGTCGTGTGTAGTTCGGCCTGTTGGGCGCGACCTTCTCGAGCAGTTCCATGTTGGCGAACCGCAGCACGTGCTTCTGGCGGCGACGCTGGATCACCACGTAGCCGGCCACGAGGGCGGCCACCACGACGAGGAACAGCAGCCACCACGGAGAGGCGAACTGGGACAGACTCATCGGCGGCCCGCCCCAAGCGTCGGGGCGCCGTAGCTGTGCCGCCGGGACCCGACGAAGCGCACGACGTCCGAGATCCAGTCCCGGTCGGTACTCAGGCTCAGTCGCGGTGCTCCGCAGCGACGCAACGTCGTTTCGACCTCGGCGCGATGTGCGGCCGCGGCCTGCGCGAAGTCGGCACGCAGTCGCGGAGTGGTTGCGAACTCCCGGGTGCGACCGGACTCGGGGTCCGACAGCACGACGTCGCCGGCGTCGGGCAGTTCGAGGTCCCGCGGATCGAGGACCTCGATGCCGAGCAGTTCGTGCCGGCCGGACAGCGCCCGCAGCGAGTGTTCCCAGTCGATCGGGCCGAGGAAGTCGCTGATGACCACCGCGAGACCGCGTCGACGCTCGGGGCGGCGCAGCGACTCGAGCGCGCCCCGCAGGTCTCCGCGCACGCCCTCTGCGGCGTGCGGGGTGGTCGCGATCCGGCGAAGCATCGCCTGGGCGTGGACGCGGCCGCCGCGGGCCGGGATTCGCACCAGGCGATCGCCGGTCGTGACGACGGCCCCGATCCGGTTGCCGCTGCCGCCCGCCAGATACGTCACGGCCGACGCCGCCGCCACCGCGAGGTCACGCTTCTCGCAGAGCGCGGTGCCGAAGTCGAGGCTCGCGGACAGGTCGATCACCAGCCACGTCTCGAGTTCGCGGTCGGCGACGGTCTGCCGGACGTGCGGGTGCGTGGTCCGGGCGGTGACGGACCAGTCCATCTGCCGGACGTCGTCGCCGGGCTGGTACTCGCGGGCGTCGCCGGGCTCGGATCCCGGACCGGGGATGAGGCCGAGGTGATCGCCGTGCAGCACGCCGTCGAGGCGGCGTCGCACCGTCAGTTCGAGCGTGCGCAGCGCCGCCGTGAGTTCCGGATCGCGCAACGATCCGGACCGGAAGGACGGCACCGCACCCGGATTCCGGGTCACTGCGGCTGCGTGCCCGACGGGGACAGCGGCGCGGCGTCGTACGCCGGGGGCGCGGGCGGGGCCGTCTGCGGCACCGGCTGCGCACCGACCTGCGGCAGCCCCACGGTCTGCAGCACCCGGGTGATCACGTCCTGCGGAGTGACCTCGTCGGCGAGGGCGTCGTACGACAGCACCAGTCGGTGCCGGAGGACGTCCGGGATGATCTCCAGGACGTCCTGAGGGACGACGTAGTCGCGGCCGCGGAGCAGCGCGAGCGCGCGCGACGCGGAGATGATGCCGAGGGTCGCGCGAGGCGAGGCGCCGTACGCGATCCAGCCGGCGACGTCGTCGAGGCCGAACTCACGCGGCGTGCGCGTCGCGGCGATGACGCGCACGACGTAGTCGACGAGGGCGTGGTGGACGAAGACGTTGCTCGCGACCTTCTGCAGCCGGACGAGTTCCTGCGGGTCGAGCACCTGGTTCGGCTCGGGCGCAGCGACACCCATGCGGTAGACGATCTCGCGCTCCTCCTCGACCGACGGGTAGTCGACGAGAACCTTGAACAGGAAGCGGTCGCGCTGTGCCTCGGGCAGCGGGTAGACGCCCTCGTTCTCGATGGGGTTCTGCGTAGCCATCACGAGGAACGGTTCGGGCATCGGGTAGGTCTTGCCGCCGATCGAGACGTGCCGCTCGGCCATCACCTCGAGCAGCGCCGACTGCACCTTCGCGGGAGCGCGGTTGATCTCGTCGGCCAGCAGGAAGTTCGCGACCACCGGGCCGAGTTCGGTGTCGAACTGCTCGCGGCCCTGCCGGTAGATGCGGGTGCCGATGAGGTCGGTCGGCACGAGGTCCGGGGTGAACTGCACGCGGGAGAACGATCCGCCGACGACCTTCGCGAACGTCTCCACCGCGAGCGTCTTCGCGACACCGGGCACGCCCTCGAGCAGCACGTGTCCCTTGGCGAGGACGCCGACGAGCATCCGCTCCACCAGCCGGTCCTGGCCGACGATGACCCGCTTGACCTCGTAGATCGCGCGTTCGAGCGTGTGCACGTCCCGCGCCAGGTCCGACGTCCCGGGGCCCGAGTCCGGATGGACCGCCCCCTGCGAACCCGACCCAGCCACCGCGCCGTCACGTGAGGTCACCAACACTCCCCGCTTCCACCTAGATCGGTTCCATCGACTTGCCAGTCTTGCTGCCCGCTCAACTATTCCAGGTGTCGCCCCACCCCCGCACGGAGCCGGCGTGAGCTACGACACCATACGGACAGCGTACGGAGTCATGCCGTCCCACCGCACCGGCGAGACACGGACCGTGGATCCGGACTGCGGGGCCTCGAGCATCTGGCCGTCACCGAGGTAGAGCGCGACGTGCTGGCTGGCGCCAGGGCCCCAGAAGATCATGTCGCCGCGACGCATCTGCGACGACGGCACCTGCGTGCCGGCGGTGTACTGATAACCGGTGTAGTGCGGCAGCGAGATCCCGGCACCCGCGAACGCGTAGATCATCAGGCCGGAGCAGTCGAACCCGACCTTGTTGAAGTCGCCGTAGCTGTCGGCGACGCCGCCGTCCCGGATGCCGAGCGTCGGGCCGTTCGCGTTGCCGCCGCCCCACGCGTAGGGCAGCCCGAGCTGCGACATGCCGCGGTCGATCACGGCCTCGATCGCGCCGGCCCCGGTCACCGACGGCGCCATCGGCCGCGGGGCGGACTGCGCGGGCGGCGTCCAGCCGCCCTCGTCGTCGTCGAGCTGGGTGTGCGACCGCTGGCCGTCGGCGAGCTGGGACGCGCGGTCGCGGGACGCCTGGTCGGCGGCGGCGCGGCGGGCTGCCTCCTGCGCGGCGGCGGCCGCGGCGGCCGCCGCGGCTTCCTCGGCCCGACGCTGGTCGTCCCACGCGAGGTAGGCCTCACGCTGGCCCTGCAGACCGGAGACGTTGGCGCGGGCCGCGTCGAGCTGCGCCTGTGCACCGTCCCGGTCGGTCTCGATCTGCGCCTTGCGGGCGGCCTGTTCCTGCAGGGCGTTGCGGGCTGCGACGATCGCCTCTTCGGCTTCCGCCTTCTTGTTCTCGGCGACGCCCGCGGCGGCGTCGGCGCGCTGCTTCGCTTCGCGGGCCGCCGAGTCCCGGTTGGCCTGCTCGGTGCGCGCACGTTCGAGGTTTTCCAGCACGGCCTTCTGGCTCGCGGACAGCATCCGCATCATCTGTGCCCGGTCGAGGATGTCCTCGGGCCCGTCCGCGCCGAAGAAGGTCGACAGCGATGCGACGTTGCGCCCCTTGGTGTAGCTCGACACCGCGTAGTCGGTGAAACGCTTTCGAGCCTGGTCGATCTGGGTGCCCGCGTCCCGCAGCGCCTGCTGGCTCTGCGCCACTTGTGTGCCCGCGGCCGCGGCCTCGTCACGCGCGGTCTGCAGATCGACGAGCGCCTTGTTGACGTCCTCGCGCTTGATCGCGACCTCGTCGTCGAGTTGGGCGAGTTGCTGATTCGCGGTGGCGACCTGATTGATGAGGTCCCCGACCTGCGTGACGCCCTCGGAGACTCGGGCGTTGCCGCTCTCGATCTCGGCGTCGGACGGATTCGGCGGTGGCGGTGGCACGGCGGCCGTCGTGCCGGGGAGGCCCGCGACGAGGGCGCACACGACGCTCGCACCCAGCAGTGCCCGTGCACCGGCCGAGCGCGCACGTGCCAATGCCGGACGCCGCACGCCTGCGCGTGAGCCCCTTCGCCCCACAACACCCTCCCTACTGCTGTGACCGACCCCGGCTGCCTGCCGGATCCGTGCGGGGAGGTGCGTCACCGCGGCGGTGCACCGCGACGACGCGCAGACCACGTGACCAAGTCGCCACATGAATCGTCACGTCACTCTTGCGACACTTCTTCCCCAAAAAGTGCCACTGGCACCGTACGACACTTTGCACGCTCTGGTGCACTCTTGTCACAAATGACGTCGACGTAATTCGACCTGCGGAAATGCTGGAACGATTACCGGAATCAGGACCCGGTCGAATGGTCGCCGTCCACCGACGCCGACTGCTGGGCGGCGGTTTCGGCGCCGCGACCACGGCGGGCCTTCGCCACGAAGGACACCCCGGCGACCGCTGCGACCAGCAGCACGAGCAGCGCGGTCACCAGTCCCCACTTCGGGGCCGGTTCGGTGATCCCGTCCACGAAATTGTTGGCCGAGTCGACGGCGTTCCCGGTGAACGTCCGATCCTGGGCTTCCTCGAGGACGACGCGGCTGATCGTGTCGCTGTAGGTGCCGTTGGCCGACGGGCTAAGCACCAGGACCGTGCCGCCGTCGACCTTGCCGACCTCGGTCGCCAGGTCGCGCAGCGGTTCCGGACCGTGCGGGTCGGAGTCGACGACGACGATGCGCAGCGCGATCCCGTCCTCCTGGGCCCGGGCGACGACCGCCTTCAGACCCTCCACATCCGAGGCGGGGGCCGAGACATTGTCGTCGGACAGATCCGCGAACACCGCGTCGAGCGAGACGTCGTCGGGGATCTTGGCGATGTTCGGCAGCAGGACGGGCGCGATAGAGGCAGTCATCTCTCATCCGGGGTCGGGTGCGACGGGCAGACTGATCTGCACAGTACGGGACGTACCGGACCACGGGCCGCGCCGTCCGTTGCACCCGCGTGGCGACTGCGTGAGGATTGGAGCGACGCGAGTCGGCGCGACAGTCCGATGCTTCGCCGTCCGGCCCCGCCGCGACCCGGGAGCCTCACAGGACAAGCGTACTGTTAGACTCTTCACGAGACGCCCGCGGAGCTGCCGGGCTCGGTCCGTGATCGAGCCAGTGCCTGCTCGCGTGCCTCGCTTCAGCCGTCGACACAGCCCCGTCGACGGCGAACCTCAAAGACGAGTGGAGCTGACGTGACCACCAGTATTGATTCGTTCGGCGCCAAGGGAACGCTCGAGGTCGGAGACAACTCGTACGAGATCTTCCGCCTCGCGTCCGTCCCCGGCACCGAGAAGCTGCCCTACGCGCTGAAGGTTCTCGCCGAGAACCTCCTCCGTACCGAGGACGGCGCCAACATCACCGCCGATCACATTCGCGCCATCGCGAACTGGGATCCCTCGGCCCAGCCGAGCGTCGAGATCCAGTTCACGCCCGCGCGCGTGATCATGCAGGACTTCACCGGCGTGCCGTGTGTCGTCGACCTCGCCACCATGCGTGAGGCCGTCACCACCCTCGGCGGCGACCCGAACAAGGTCAACCCGCTCTCCCCCGCCGACATGGTCATCGACCACTCGGTCATCCTCGACGTGTTCGGCCAGGCCGACGCCCTCGAGCGCAACGTCGACCTCGAGTACCAGCGCAACGGCGAGCGTTACCAGTTCCTGCGCTGGGGCCAGGGCGCGTTCGACGACTTCAAGGTCGTCCCCCCGGGCATGGGCATCGTGCACCAGGTCAACATCGAGTACCTGGCTCCCACCGTCATGACCCGGAACGGTCAGGCGTACCCCGACACCTGCGTCGGCACCGACTCGCACACCACGATGGTCAACGGCCTGGGCGTGCTGGGCTGGGGCGTCGGCGGCATCGAGGCCGAGGCAGCGATGCTGGGCCAGCCGGTCTCCATGCTGATCCCGCGCGTCGTCGGCTTCAAGCTGACCGGTGAGATCAAGCCGGGCGTGACCGCGACCGACGTCGTGCTCACCGTCACCGACATGCTGCGCAAGCACGGTGTGGTCGGCAAGTTCGTCGAGTTCTACGGCGCCGGTGTGGCCGAGGTTCCGCTGGCCAACCGCGCGACCCTGGGCAACATGAGCCCCGAGTTCGGTTCCACCGCAGCGATCTTCCCGATCGACGGTGAGACCATCAACTACCTGCGCCTGACCGGCCGCAGCGACGAGCAGCTCGCGCTCGTCGAGGCGTACGCCAAGGAGCAGGGCATGTGGCACGACGCCGCCAACGAGCCCGCGTACTCCGAGTACCTCGAGCTGGACCTCGGCACCGTCGTGCCGTCGATCGCCGGCCCGAAGCGCCCGCAGGACCGCATCCTGCTGTCGGAGTCGAAGGACGCGTTCCGTCGCGACATCGTCACCTACGTCACCAACGGTGCCGAGGCTGCGCACTCCGCTCTGGACGAGGCCGTCGAGGAGTCCTTCCCGGCTTCCGATCCGGCGTCGCTGGACACCGCCTCCGACCAGGCTCCCGCCGTTCCGTCGGCCGCCAACGGTTCGCACGGCCGTCCGTCCAAGCCGGTCACGGTGAAGACCGACCGCGGCGAGTTCGTCCTCGACCACGGCGCGGTTGCGGTCGCGGGCATCACGTCCTGCACCAACACCTCGAACCCGTCGGTCATGCTCGGTGCCGCACTGCTCGCCCGCAACGCGGTCGAGAAGGGCCTCGAGACCAAGCCGTGGGTCAAGACCAACATGGCGCCCGGCTCGCAGGTCGTCTCCGACTACTACGAGAAGGCCGGCCTGTGGCCGTACCTCGAGAAGCTCGGCTTCTATCTGGGCGGCTACGGCTGCACCACCTGCATCGGTAACACCGGTCCGCTGCCGGAGGAGATCTCCAAGGCGATCAACGAGCACGACCTGTCGGTCACCGCGGTGCTCTCCGGTAACCGCAACTTCGAGGGTCGCATCTCCCCCGACGTCAAGATGAACTACCTGGCGTCGCCGCCGCTCGTCATCGCGTACGCGCTGGCCGGCACCATGGACTTCGACTTCGAGGTCGACGCGCTGGGCCAGGACCAGGACGGCAACGACGTCTTCCTGAAGGACATCTGGCCTTCGGCCCAGGAGATCGACGACACCATCAAGTCGGCGATCAGCCAGGACATGTTCCGCAAGTCCTACGCCGACGTCTTCAAGGGCGACGAGCGCTGGCAGAACCTGGCCACCCCGGCCGGCGACACCTTCGCGTGGGACGAGAACTCGACCTACGTCCGCAAGGCGCCGTACTTCGACGGCATGACGATGGATCCGGCTCCGGTCACCGACATCTCGGGCGCTCGCGTGCTCGCGCTGCTCGGCGACTCGGTCACCACCGACCACATCAGCCCGGCCGGCCCGATCAAGCCCGGCACCCCGGCCGCGCAGTACCTGGACGCCAACGGTGTCGAGCGCAAGGACTACAACTCCCTGGGCTCGCGTCGCGGTAACCACGAGGTGATGATCCGCGGCACGTTCGCGAACATCCGCCTGCAGAACCAGCTGCTCGACGGCGTCTCGGGTGGCTACACCCGCGACTTCACCCTCGAGGGTGCGCCGCAGTCCTTCATCTACGACGCGTCGCAGAACTACCAGAAGGCCGGCATCCCGCTGGTCGTGCTGGGCGGCAAGGAGTACGGCTCCGGTTCGTCGCGTGACTGGGCCGCCAAGGGCACCAGCCTGCTCGGCGTCAAGGCCGTCATCGTCGAGTCCTTCGAGCGCATCCACCGCTCGAACCTGATCGGCATGGGCGTCGTTCCGCTGCAGTTCCCGGCCGGCGAGTCCGCCGGGTCCCTGGGCCTGGACGGCACCGAGGTCTTCGACATCTCGGGCGTCGAGAAGCTCAACGAGGGCGTCACCCCGGAGACCGTCAAGGTCACCGCGACCAAGGCCGACGGCTCCAAGGTCGAGTTCGACGCGGTCGTCCGCATCGACACCCCCGGCGAGGCGGACTACTACCGCAACGGCGGCATCCTGCAGTACGTGCTGCGCAACATGATCCGGGGCTAGTCACCTGATCGTGTGATCCGGGTCCTTCCGGATCATCCAGTGCGCTGACGGCGGGCTCGGGACGTCAGTCTCGGGCCCGCCGTTGCAGTTTCGTACGAAAGGAAGTCGGCTGTGCCCAAGGTCAGTGAAGACCATCTCGCGGCGCGGCGGAGCCAGATCCTCGACGGCGCCCGCCAGTGCTTCGCGCAGTACGGCTACGACGGCGCCACCGTGCGCCGCCTCGAGGAGACCACCGGGCTCTCGCGCGGTGCGATCTTCCACCATTTCAAGGACAAGGACGGGCTGTTCCTCGCCCTGGCCCACGAGGACGCCAAGCGGATGGCCGACGTCGTCGCCGAGGGCGGCCTCGTCCAGGTGATGCGCGACATGCTCGCCTCCCCCGAACAGTTCGACTGGCTCGGTACCCGCCTCGAGATCGCCCGCCGCCTGCGCACCGATCCCGAGTTCGCCCGGGACTGGACCCAGCGCAGCGCCGAACTCACCGAGGCCACGGTTCGCCGACTCGAGCGCCAGAAGTCCGCGGGACGGCTGCGCGACGACCTGCCCACCGACGTCTTGCTCGACTACCTCGACCTCGTGCTCGACGGGCTCATCGCCCGCATCGCGTCAGGGCACGGCGCCGAGAACCTTTCGGCCGTCCTCGATCTCGTCGAGGAGTCGGTGCGGCGCAGGGATTCCTGAACCGGCTCGGCACGCAGGTATGGTTCGGACCGGGAGTCGACGACTGCCCGCAGCCCTTATCTCCGCAGCCCGAGGAAGTTCCGACACGACGTGCAGTTCGCGATCGATCTGACGAACGGCAACCTCTCAGACGCCGTCACGGCCCATCGCCGACCGGGCTACGTATGTCCGCACTGTCTCGTCCAAGTTTTCCTTCGCAGTGGGCGACACCGCGTACCGCATTTCGCGCACCAGCAGGGAGAGGGCAGCCTCCTATGCGAGGAGTACCACCCCAGTAGTTCTCGACAGGCATTCTCGGGAGAGTCTGCATTCGGATCGCCCGGTGCCGCGGTGTATCTCTCGCTCGGTACCGACAATCCGCAGTGGCAGTTGTTCATCGAGTTCGACGAGATTCCCGCAGACGAGAGCGACGGCACTTTGCTGTCGCTGCTCAGCAGCGACAGCATCGAGATCCACGGTCCTGGAACAGGAATCCACTCGGTACCTGCGACAGACCTTTGGCCGGGAACCGGCCGTAGTACGGTCAGAATCGGCCCGTCGCGACGCGGCACCACCCTTCGCACAGTCGGACGCTGGCCATCGAGTGTTCGCCACCGGCGTTGGGAGAAGGCGCTCGCAGGAATCCCGATGGAAGGTGCGCTGTTCGCACGCTTCCGCGGAGGCGCTTTTCGCCGAGTCCACGGCCACGCATGCGTGCGCTGGGGTGATCGGGTGATACTGGTCCGGTCTATGGACTCACCCCTGCCCCCGATGGTGACGGCACGCCGACTGCACCCGATCACGAACCAGGAAGGCACCTGGTACGCGTGGTCGATAGACTTACCACGCCACGAACATCGTGGTCTAGCGAGATGGCTCAGCGGTTTCGGCGCTATCGCCGTGGTCGGATCATCGCGGACGCGAGTGCTCAGTCCTGCGATCGGGTACTCGACCGACGGAATCCCTGTCTTCGCTCCACACGAGCCGATCGTGGTGGCTCCAGCCTCGATGGGCGAAGTCCTCGTGGCGGAATCGACGGGATCAGTCCAGGCGATACGGACCGGCGGGGCTCTCGACGACAAGTTCGCGGTAATCACCGCTGCAGCCGGTCCATTGCGATTGCGCTCGAAGGTGCCGCAAGATCTCGTGTCGATCGAAGTTGCAGCACGTGGCCATCGCCAGACCGAACCCTTCGCCTCACCATGGTCGGTTCTGGCGGACGGCGCCAGATTGCGCCCCTTTGCCGACTACACACTGCCTCGTGGTAACACCACGCTTGCGCTCGAATCGGGCCTTCCGACTCTGCAATTCACAGTCCGCGTTCACTTCTCGAAAGGCCGAACCGAGACACTTCGTGGAGCTGAGCTCGCCGCGGCCAATGTCTGGCTTCGAACGCACGCAGAATCCGCGATGCAGATCGAGATCGATTCAGGGAACCTGGGATTCATCCGCCTAGAGTTCGACGCCGAGCGTCCCAACGAACCCGCGCCGGCACGGAAGACCAATCCTCATCGGCCAAACTGGGCAACGGCATATGCGATCGCGGCCGATCAAGCCGCGGATGCAAGCGTTCCGCACTGGCGCGCGGCAGCTCGTAGCCACGCCGGACGACCACTCGCCAACCGAGCCTTAACATAGTCGACATGGCAGTCGCAGCAGGGACCCGTGTCGTCGGAATCGTCAAGTGGGTCGATAACAAGACCAACAAGATCGCCGGCGTCGAGCCCCTGTTTACTCACACAGGCACCGCGTGGGCCGCCGCCGACTCTGCTGATTTCCCCACACAAGGTGAAGTCTTCTGGCCGAAACCCCACGGTGTGTCCCGCGATTCCGCGGTGCTCTTCAGCGTGGACGACAACGCGCCCGGCAAAGATGACGCGTTCATCGTCGATCGGCCTGAGCCCCTATACCCGGTGCTCAACTTCTACACCCTCGATTACTCCGAGGGTGTAGAGCGCATGACAAGTGAGCACTTTCCGACAAGCACCGAGATCCTCACGAAGCGCAAGGTGTTCTTGTGGTGCAAGCACGACCTCCTCCTCGGCCCGTTCGACACAGACATAGACGGAGACACCTACACCGTCAGTACAGAAGCCTTCCGACTCGACCGTGTCCCCTTCCGGGAGGGAGAGGATGCCATCTTCCCGTTCCCGACTGAACGGACATACTGCGCTCCGACATCACCGTTCACCGGCCATCTCGACTGCCGACCCGACGCGGATGTCCTGAAGACCGCTCTGGGCCACGCGGTCGAGATCGCGAGGAAGAGAGCTGACGAAGTTCCGAACTTCCTCTCCACCAAGGCGCTTTTGCGTAGTGCTGCGGACGCGCTACGAGAGGGCGACAACCTCAACGAACGTCAGATCGACTTCGACAGAATCGAACGGGCGCTGCGCATCTGCGCGAACAGCAATGAAGTTCACGCCCGTGCCGCCGAACTGATGGAAACGATTCTCGAACACCCCGCGATCTCGATCGAGGTGGACCGCGCCCGAGAACAGGCGCGCAAGGATGCAACGGCCGCAACCAGGGTACAACTGGCAGCCGAAATGCAATCGGAACGAGCCGGACTGGACCGCATGCGCGTGGAGAACGCTGCGCTCGAGAAGGAACGCGACGAACTCGGCGCAGAAGTTGCCCGGGCGAGGACCGCGCTCACCACGGTAGGCGATGAGGTCAGTCGACAACTCGCGACACTCGAAGCTTCCGTGACCGAGAGAGTCGCCGAGCTGGTCGACGACGCGACAGATCTACTCACAGAGTCGGTTATCCTCCGCGCGCTCGGCGTCGGCTCCCCCTCAACCGCCCGCGTGATTTCCGCGGTGACGACGAACTCCCCGTTCCCGACAGCGATTCCGGACGCACCCGCGCTCGACGATGCGCGAATCATCAACCGTTTGCAGACGGCCGGCACCGAGTCCGGCACCGATGTCGCGGCACTTCGCCGCATTCACGCCGCATTCCGTGCCGGCCTGATCCCGATCACGACCGGCAACGGTGGCCCCTCCGCGTTGGCTGCGTACGCATCTGTCGCGTGCTCCGATCGCATCACCATGTTGCCCGTCACCCACGACTTCCTACACCCCGTCGATCTCCTCGGTATCCGCGCTTCCGACCCCCTATCCGCGAGGCTACATCCAGGCCTGATCCTCGCTGCTGACGACTCTGTCCGTGCAGAAGGCACCGGCCTCCTGGTTCTCGACGCCTTCAATCGCGCGCCAACCGAGTCCTATCTCTTGCCGTGGTTGCAGACCCGCGACCGCACCATCGACGTACCGATCTCGGCACAGAACCTCTTGGAGACGAACGAGTTCCAGGCCCACGAAGATCTACTGGTTGCGGCGACCTCTGTGTCCGGAGCGACGACCGCACCGCTGAACCCCGACCTCTGGGGATTCTGTGTCGCCATAGATGTCCCGCTCCTGCCCCGCGTCAAGGGTACGTCGCGCCCGTCGGCCGCCCCCGAGTTCCGAGGGTCTCCCGGCGCAGTGCCGGTCGATGTGATTGTCAACGACCTCGACATCGCACTCGGCGACTACTGGCCCATAGACGACGGTGTCGTCGATGCGGCCAACCGGTTCGGTGCAGCACTCATCGAGGTCGGAGATCGAATGATGATGTCTGCAATCGTCGAGTGCCTCCTGATCCCGGCTCTGGCAACATCGCTGGCAGGCCCTGATCTGATTGCGTCGATCGACACACTCATCGATCACATGGGCAATCCGACCGACGGGCGACGCCGCCAACTGCACCGACACGCTCAACGCCTGCACCACAGATTCGCCTGATCTCGGCATGATCCGTATCGAGAAGCTGTCGGGCGACGACGCCGCGCGGTCCGTAGTCGCAGCCCTCGGACTCCCTGCCGCTACACCGCGGAGCGAACGCGACTACGAACTGCTGCGTGCAGTTGCTTGGGCATCCACCGCGGGGCGGGTTCCCGTCGCGACCCGAGTGCTGTTGGATCGAGCAGTCGAGGCAGATGCTGTTGCCACCAGCGGCGACATCGACGAATTCACACGACGGCGTATCCTCAGAAACCGACTGGACGATCTCGCGGCCATCGGTGACCTTGCCAACATCGGTCGAGGCCAATGGATCTCCGTCGTGGGATGTCTGGCCCGAATCGAGACGGGTGACAACCACCGAGACATGCTCGTCAGCGGCATTCCTCTACGTGCGATCGACCATGATCTGCGCGCCGCCATTGTCATCGACGGACCGACTCGAACCCTCTCCAACAGTCGCGCTGCGGACCGACTCGGCCTTCCCGTCGTTGCATTAGCAGACTGGGCCCGCGTGCCACGGCTGCATCTTGACCGGTGGACGAACTCCATCCTCAACGGCACCCCTGTTCGACCGGCCCGTCCGTCCACCGAGGAGGCGACCCACATCTACGCGGCGGACCAGTCTCCTCGCGGAATATCACAGGACCAACGATGGATCACCCCCGGCAGTCGATCGACCGGCCGCTACCTGGCCAGAGACACAATGATCGGGGGCTGGGCCGACTACTCGATCGTCGACCTGCAGGCAGGAATCGTGATCGACCGGCGCGAATGCGATCCGCAGGACGTCCGCAGGTTGATGTACGGCCTCGATCGGAAACACTGCAATCCCACAACCGCGACATGGACCGCTTCAGGTGACGATGCTCAGCTCAGACTGCAGAACCGACTTCCGTACGCCGAGACCCGCGCCCTGATTGTGCTCGCTGGCGCGCCGCGCAACGATGTCTGGTCGATCACTCGGCATGCCTCGGAGGCCCGCCGTCTACTCAGCGGATTGGGGATCGAGTTCATCGATTGACTCGCGAGCACCGCGCATCGACGGAGCTCACTCCGTCTTCTTGCGCCGGTTCGGCCCACCGCGCCGCCGCAGCGTCACGTCTGCCTCGACGAGCACGTTGTGGATGAAGCCGTACGAGCGGCCGGTCTGATTGGCGAGGGTCCGGATACTCGCGCCGGCCTCGTACTGGGCCTTCAGTTCATCGCGGAGCTTGTCACGCGATTCCCCGGTGATGCGGGCCCCCCGCGAGATTCCCGTGCTCTCCGCCATGACGTCCTCCGGTCAGCTGAGCGAGCCTCGGTTTCCAGGCTAGATCACCTATCGACGCGTGATCAACAAACCGAAAACTCGCTCAGCCAGCGGAGATGGACGAATCAGGCGAGCTGGATGAGCTCGAGGTACTCCTGCGACCAGTGGTCCTCCTGGCCGTCCGGCAGCAGGATGACCCGCTCGGGGTTGAGCGCCTCGGCTGCTCCCGGGTCGTGGGTGACGAGGACGACGGCGCCCTTGTAGCTGCGCAGCGCGTCGAGCACCTGCTCGCGTGAGATCGGGTCGAGGTTGTTGGTCGGCTCGTCGAGCAACAGCACGTTCGCCGCCGACGACACCAGGCCGGCCAGCGCCAGACGCGTCTTCTCGCCACCAGACAGCGTGCCGGCGGGCTGCTCGAGCTGCGGACCGGTGAACATGAACGCGCCGAGCAGGGAACGCAGTTCCTGCTCCCCGGTGTCCGGGGCGGCGTGCCGGATGTTCTCCCACACGGTGGCGTCGTCGTCGAGGGTGTCGTGCTCCTGCGCGAAGTAGCCGATCTTCAGTCCGTGGCCGGGGACCAATTCGCCCGCATTCGGCGTTTCGGTGCCCGCGAGGATGCGCAGCAGCGTCGTCTTGCCGGCACCGTTGAGTCCGAGCACGACCACCCGGCTGCCGCGGTCGATCGCCAGATCCACGCCGGCGAAGATCTCCAGCGAGCCGTACATCTTGGTGAGGTTCTCCGCCATCAGCGGGGTCTTGCCACAGGCCGCCGGCTCCGGGAAGCGGATGTGCGCGACCTTGTCGTCCACCCGCACCTCGTCGAGCGCAGCCATCATCTTGTCGGCCCGCTTGGCCATGTTCTGGGCGGCGGTCGCCTTCGTCGCCTTCGCGCCGAGCTTGGCCGCCTGCACGCGCAGCGCGCCGGCCTTCTTCTCCGCGTTCGCACGCTCACGCCGACGGCGCTGCTCGTCGGTGGCGCGGGCGTCGAGGTACTTCTTCCAACCCATGTTGTAGATGTCGGCCTCGCCGCGCACGGCGTCGAGGAACCACACGCGGTTCACGACGTCGTCGAGCAGGTCCACGTCGTGGCTGATCACGATCAGGCCGCCGTCGTGGTTCTGCAGGAACCCGCGCAGCCACGTGATGGAGTCGGCGTCGAGGTGGTTGGTGGGCTCGTCGAGCAGCAGCGTGGTGTTCGACTTGCCGCCCGATCCGTCGGACGCGGCGAACAGGATGCGCGCCAGCTCGACGCGTCGACGCTGACCACCTGAGAGGGTGCGCAGCGGCTGCTCGAGGATGCGATCGGCCAGGCCGAGGCTGTTGCAGATGCGGGCGGCCTCGGACTCGGCCACGTACCCGCCGAGCGCGGAGAAGCGATCCTCGAGCGAACCGTACTTGCGCACCGCCTTGTCGCGGACGGCGTCGTCGACGGCCTCGGCCATGATGGTCTGCTGCTTCTCCATGCTGCGCATGATCTCGTCGAGGCCACGGGCGGACAGGACGCGATCCTTCGCGAGGACGTCGAGGTTGCCCTCCTTGGGGTCCTGCGGCAGGTAGCCCAGTTCGCCGCTGCGGATCACCGCGCCCGCGTAGGGCTCACCCTCGCCGGCGAGGATGCGCAACGTCGTGGTCTTGCCGGCACCGTTGCGCCCGACCAGACCGATTCGATCTCCGGCCTGCACACGCAGCGCCGGACCCGGTGCAGACAGCAGGGTCCGCACACCGGCACGAACTTCGAGGTCGGTGGCGGTAATCAAGCAAAACTCCTCGAGTGGAAAATCAGTGGAACGACCCCCCGAGCACATTTGAGCCGGAGCGTCGGAGGTCATCGTGCCCGTGATTGGGCACAAGAACCACCGATTTTACCGTGGTGTGGGCTCGACGCCACACCACGGCCCAGTGACTCGGCTAACGTTCGATCCCATGACACGCGTCAACGATCTGCAGGGACGAAGTGCTCTGGTCACCGGCGCCAGCCGCGGCATCGGCAAGGCCATCGCCGCCGAACTCCTCGCCCGGGGCGCGAACGTGGTCGTCACCGCCCGCAAACCCGACCCCCTCGAGGCGGCTGCCGAGGAACTGCGCGCCCTCGGCCACGGCGGCAAGGTGCTCGCGATCGCCGGCAACTCCGGGGATGCCGAGGCGCGACACGACGCCGTCACACGGACGGTCGCCGCACTCGGGTCCCTCGACATCCTGATCAACAACACCGGCATCAACCCCGTGTACGGGTCGCTCATGGACGCCGACCTGGACGCGATCCGGAAGATCTTCGACGTGAACGTCGTCGCGGCGCTGGGCTACGTGCAGGAGGCGTACCGGGCGTGGATGGGCGAGCACGGCGGCGCGGTCGTCAACCTCGCGAGCGTCGCCGGGATCCGGTCGACCGGCGTCATCGCCGCGTACGGCGCGTCGAAGGCCGCGCTGATCCGGCTGACCGAGGAACTCGCGTGGCAGCTGGGTCCGAAGATCCGCGTCAACGCCGTCGCTCCCGGCGTCGTCAAGACCCAGTTCGCCGCCGCCCTCGTCGCGGCCGGGGAAGATCAGGCGTCGTCGATCTATCCGATGGGCCGGCTCGGCACCCCGGAGGACGTCGCGGGTCTGGTCGGGTTCCTGGTCTCCGACGACGCCGCCTGGATCACCGGCGAGACCGTCCGCGTCGACGGCGGCCTGCTCGCGACGGGCGCGCTCTGACCGGCACACCCGATCTCGCGGTCGTCGGGCTCGGTCCCGCCGGCCGTGCCCTCGTGTACCGCGCGGCCCGCGCCGGCCTGGACGTCGTGGCGGTCGATCCGCACCCGGACCGGCCGTGGGTGCCGACCTACGCGGCATGGGTGGACGAGCTGCCCGGGTGGCTCGGCGCCGGCGTGCTGCGTTCGACGGTCCCCCGCCCGCACGCCTGGACCACCCGGCCGCATGTGCTCGACCGGACATATGCGGTGCTCGACAACACAGCGCTGCACCGCGCCCTCGACGTCTCGTATGCCCACGTGATCCGCGGGGTCGTCGGTGCAACGTCCCAGAACTTGGTCGCGCTCCGGGACGGCACCGATATCCACGCGCACCAGGTCATCGACGCCCGCGGCCTGCGCCCCGATCCCGCCCTCGCCGAGCAGACCGCGTTCGGGATCGTGCTGCCGTCGGCCGTGGCCGCCCCCGCACTCGGCGACGCGCAGTGCCTGTTCATGGACTGGCGGCCCGACAACGGCACGACGCCGACCGATCCGCCGTCGTTCCTTTACGCGGTGCCGCTGAGCGACGACACCGTCCTGCTCGAGGAGACGTGCCTGGTCGGCCGACCCGGGCTGCCGCTGGACGAACTGCGCCGACGGCTCGACGCGCGCCTAGAGAATCGCGGGGTCGAACCGCCGGCGAACCTCGAGGTGGAGCGCGTCCGGTTCCCGGTCCAGGCTCCGCGCACCCGTCCCGGCGTCGCCGCATTCGGCGCCCGGGCGGGACTGGTCCACCCGGGCACCGGCTACAGCGTCGCGGCGTCGCTGACCGCCGTCGACGACGTCGTGGCCGCCCTCGCCACGGGCCGCGATCCGGGAAAGGCGTTGTGGCCGTGGCAGGCCCGTGCCGTTCGGTCGTTGCGCGAGGTCGGGCTGTCGGCGCTGCTGCGTCTCGACCCCGGCCGGACCGCGGAGTTCTTCGACACTTTCTTCGCCCTCCCCGCCGAGCGGCAGCGGGCCTACCTGTCGGGGCGCGACGACGTCCGCGGGACCGCCGGCACGATGTGGCAGCTGTTCCGCGCCGTCTCGCCGCCGATCCGCCGGACGCTGGCACTGGCCGGCGTCCGGCGGTCGTGACTCAGGATCCGAGCGAACCCGTCGGGATCCACGACGGCAGCCAGCCGAGCGAACCGGTCGCGGGCGGGGCCGTCTTCGGCAGCGGCGCGCCGTCGAGGTCGGCGGGCTGCGCGAAGCCGAGGTTGTCGAGCACGGTCGGGGTGATGTCGGCGATGGTGTAGTCGTCGTCGGTCGTGCCCGCCTGGTAGCCGGCGCCGCGCGCGATCACGAACGTCGTTCCCTCCTCGGCACTCTGGCCACCGTGCCCGCCGTTCGGCTTGTGGCCGTGGTCGGAGGTGACCAGGATCGTCCACTTCTCGCCGGTCGCCTTGCTGCGGGCGTCGACGGCGTCGACGATCCGGCCGACCTCGGCATCGACACGCTCGAGCGCCGGCGCGTACTCCGATCCGGCGGTGCCCGACGAGTGCCCGGCGCCGTCCACCTGGTCGAGCTGGGTGAACACGAAATCGGGGCCGTTGGTGGCGATCTCGGACGCGACGGCGGTCGCGGTGGCCGTGTCGGTCGCGGCGTCGCTGCCCGCGCCCGGCGTCGAGACGACCAGGTCGGCCTTCGGGTTGCCGGAGTTCGAGATCGTGGCGATGCCGCCCCACGTCGCGATCGACGCGGTGCGCAGTTCGGGCTTGACCTGTTCGATCCGGGTGAACGCCGTCGGGTACTGGTCGTAGCGGGCTCCGTTGTAGGAGTTGTCGACGACACCGTGCTTGGTGTGCCACACGCCGGTGAGGATCGTCGACCAGGACGGGCCGGAGATCGTCGGGTGGCCGAGGATCGACGACTGCCCGCTGGTGCCCTCGGCGATCAGCCGGTGCAGGTTGGGGGTGTTCGCGTTCTTGACGTGGTCGAGCATCGTGCCGTCGAGTCCGATCACGACGGTCTTGGTGACCGACGGCGCGGGCGCCGCGGTCGCGGTACCCGCCGCGCCGATGACGCCGGCCGCGACGGTCCCGGCGGCGAGGAGAAGGGACAGGGCCTTGGGGGATGTGATGTTGTTGGTCACGAACAACAGCCTGGATCGGACTAGACCAATTGTCGCCACTTTGTGGCAACTGTTGTCCCAGCGTTCGTCGCGCGTTCGCCGTAGATGCCTCGCGGTTGCCGAACGGTCGTTCGGATGTCGGCGAAATGTCTCGAGATGGTGATGATCTTCGCTGCGCACCACCCGCAATGGGCCGCGCTGGGCGATAGTGGGGTGCATGCGATCAATCTGGAAGGGTTCCATCGCGTTCGGGCTGGTCAACGTGCCGGTCAAGGTGTACTCCGCGACCGAGGACCACGACATCCGATTCCACCAGGTGCACGCGAAGGACGGCGGGCGCATCAAGTACAACCGAGTGTGCAGCGAGTGTGGGCAGACAGTGCAGTTCGCCGACATCGACAAGGCCTACGACTCGGAGGAGGGCGACCGCGTCATCCTCACCGACGAGGACTTCGACAAGCTGCCCGCGGCCGAGCAGCACGAGATCCCGGTGCTGCAGTTCGTGCCGACCGAGCAGATCGACCCCATCCTGTTCGAGAAGAGCTACTACCTCGAACCCGACTCGTCGTCACCCAAGGCATACGTCCTGCTGGCGAAGACGCTCGCGAAGACCGATCGCACAGCGCTCGTGCACTTCACCCTCCGCCAGAAGACCCGGCTGGCCGCCCTGCGCGAGCGCGACGGCGTCCTGGTGATCCAGACGCTGCTGTGGCCGGACGAGGTGCGCGCCGCCGAGTTCCCGTCCCTCGACGACGCCGAGGAACCGCAGGCCAAGGAGCTGAAGATGGCGGGCACGCTGGTCGAGAGCATGGCCGAGGACTTCGACCCCACCGAGTTCACCGACGACTACCAGATCCAGCTGCGGCAGCTGCTCGACGACGCCATCGCGAGCGGCGGCAAGAAGGTGATCCCGGCGGCCGAGCACGCCGAGGCCGGTGAGGACGCCGAGGTCGTCGACCTGGTCGCCGCGCTGCAGCGCAGCCTCGAGGCAGCCGGCGAGGAGGTCAAACCCGCGTCCGCGAAGAAGAAGGCACCCGCGCGGCGCAAGCGGGCGTGAGTCCGTTCACCCGCGGACTCCGGATGCCCGGTGAGCGTGCCGTACGCGAAACCGCGGCGGTCGGGTTCGTCGATCACGTACACCACGCGGCACGGAATCGTGAACCCCAACCAGCGCAACACCACATCGCTTCCGGGTTCGGCGGTGGGGGTCCCGGCATCCACCCGCAGCCCGGCGCGACGATGCACGTCCCAGCCCGTCAACGCGTCGGACGCGGTGAGGAATGTGTCCTCACCGCGTCCGATGTACACCGTCTCGCGGAGGTGCCGATACCCCGCCGGCAACTCTCCGGCGGTGGCACCGACCTCGCGATAGGTCAGTTCCCGGGAAACCCGGGCGGGCAAACTAGACCGTGAATCCGAGGGCGCGCAGCTGCTCGCGGCCGTCCTCGGTGATCTTGTCCGGGCCCCAAGGCGGCATCCAGACCCAGTTGATCCGCAGCTCGTCGCACAGGCTGCTGTTCACCAGGGCACGCTTGGACTGCTCCTCGATGACGTCGGTCAGCGGGCACGCCGCGGACGTGAGCGTCATGTCGAGCAGCACGACGTCGATGCCGTTCTCGTCGAGCTCCTTGAAGTCGTAGACCAGACCGAGGTCGACGACGTTGATACCGAGCTCGGGGTCGACGACGTCACGCATCGCCTCCTCGAGCTCGTCGAGGCGCTCCGGGGTGAGCGTCGCGCCGTACTCGGCGACCGGCTCGGCCGGGGTGGTCTCGGCGGTCTCCGCCTGGGCCTGCTCGGCCTGGGTGTCCGTCATGATGTCTGTCCTCCGGTTCGAGCCAGGTCGTTCTCGTCGTCGACTATTCGAACAACGGCGTCCTTGAAAGCCATCCATCCCAGCAACGCGCACTTGACGCGCGCCGGGTACTTCGACACCCCGGCGAAGGCGATGCCGTCGCCGAGGACGTCCTCGTCGCCCTCGATCGTGCCGCGACTGCTCACCATCTCGCTGAACGCGTCGACGGTGCGCAGCGCCTCGTCGAGCGGCATCCCGACGACCTGATCGAACAGCACCGACGTCGACGCCTGGCTGATGGAGCAGCCCTGGCCGTCGTACGAGATGTCGGCGACGACCGGTCGGCCGTCCTCACCCGCGGCGAGGTGCGCGCGCAACGTGATCTCGTCGCCGCACGTCGGGTTGACGTGATGCACCTCGGCACCGAACGGGTCGCGCAGACCGCGCCCGAGCGGGTGCTTGTAGTGGTCCAGGATCACTTCCTGGTACATCTGCTCGAGGCGCACGCTCAGTTACCTCCGCTCACGCCGAAGAAGTCCTGCGCCCGCCGGATTCCGGCGATCAGCGCGTCGACCTCGTCGAGGGTGTTGTACAGCGCGAACGACGCCCGCGCGGTCGCGGCGATCCCCAACCGCTGGTGCATCGGCCACGCGCAGTGGTGTCCGACGCGGACGGCGACACCCTCGTCGTCGAGGACCTGCCCCAGATCGTGGGCATGGATCCCGTCGACGAGGAAGGACACGGCCGAACCGCGGTCGATGCCGTCGGTGGGGCCGATGATCCGCACGCCGTCGATGCCCGCCAGTCTCTCGAGCGCCGCGGTCACCAGCAGGTGCTCGTGCTGGGCGACGGCGTCCATCCCGATGTTCTCGAGGTACTTCACGGCAGCACCGAGTCCGACGACCTGCGAGGTCATCGGCACGCCGGCCTCGAATCGCTGCGGCGGCGGCGCGTACGTGCTGCCCTCCATCGTGACGGTCTCGATCATCGAACCACCGGTGATGAACGGGGGCATCGACGCCAGCAGTTCACGGCGGCCGTACAGCACACCGACGCCGGAAGGGCCGAGCATCTTGTGACCGGAGAACGCCGCGAAATCGACACCGAGGGCACGGAAGTCGACCGCGAGATGCGGCACGGACTGGCACGCGTCCAGCACCGTGATCGCACCGACGGCCTGCGCACGGCGGACCAGTTCGGTCACCGGCGAGATCGCGCCCGTCACGTTCGACTGGTGCGTGAACGCGACGACCTTGACCTTGTCGGTCAGCTCGAGCGAATCGAGGTCGATGCGGCCGTCGTCGGTGATGCCGTACCAGCGCAGCGTCGCTCCGGTGCGTCGTGCAAGTTCCTGCCACGGAACGAGATTCGCGTGGTGCTCGAGTTCGGTGACGACGATCTCGTCACCGGGTCCGACGACCTTGTCGAAACGGTCGTCGCCGAACACGTGCGCAACCAGGTTGAGCGACTCGGTGGCGTTCTTCGTGAACACCAGCTCGTCCGGATCGACACCGACGAACGACGCGATCGCGGCGCGGGCACCCTCGTACGCATCGGTGGCCTCCTCGGCCAACTGATGCGCACCGCGGTGCACCGCCGCGTTGCACGTGGTCAGGAACTCCCGCTCGGCGTCGAGCACCTGCACCGGACGCTGCGAGGTGGCACCCGAATCCAGGTACACCAAGGGCTTTCCGTCACGCACGGTCCGCCCCAGGATCGGGAAATCCGCCCGGATCCTGGTGACGTCCAGCGCAGCTGCCGTGGTGGTCATCGGGACTACGCTCCCGCCCCGGCCTGGGTGAAGCGCACGTAGCCGTTGGCCTCGAGCTCGTCGGCGAGCTCGGCACCGCCGGACTCGACGATCTGACCGTTGACGAACACGTGCACGAACTCCGGCTCGATGTAGCGCAGGATGCGGGTGTAGTGCGTGATCAGCAGGATGCCGCCGTCCTCACGCTCCTTGTAGCGGTTGACGCCCTCGGACACCACGCGCAGCGCGTCGACGTCGAGGCCCGAGTCGGTCTCGTCGAGGATCGCGATCTTCGGCTTGAGCAGGCCCAGCTGCAGGATCTCGTGGCGCTTCTTCTCGCCGCCCGAGAAGCCCTCGTTGACGCTGCGCTCACCGAAGGTCGGATCGATCTCGAGCTCGTTCATCGCCTCCTTGACTTCCTTGACCCAGTGGCGCAGCTTCGGAGCCTCGCCACGGACCGAGGTGGCCGCGGTACGCAGGAAGTTCGACATCGAGACGCCGGGCACCTCGACCGGGTACTGCATCGCCAGGAACAGTCCGGCGCGGGCGCGCTCGTCGACGCTCATCTCCAGGACGTTCTCGCCGTCGAGGGTGATGGAGCCGGAGGTCACCACGTACTTGGGGTGGCCGGCGATCGCGTACGACAGCGTGGACTTGCCCGAGCCGTTGGGGCCCATGATGGCGTGCGTCTCGCCCGAGCGGACGGTCAGGTTCACGCCCTTGAGGATGTTGATCGGCTCGGCGTTCTCGTCCGAGTTGGCGACGTCGACGTGCAGGTCGCGGATTTCAAGCGTAGACATTCGATTTCCTATGCGGGTATCGGTGGAAGGCAGGTGACCGGATCAGGCGCCGACCGCGGCCAGTTCGGCCTCGACGGCGGCCTCGAGGCGCTCGCGCACCTCCGGAACCGCAATGCGGTTGATGATCTCGTGGAAGAAGCCACGCACGACCAGCCGCATCGCCTGCTCCTCGGGAATGCCCCGGGCGCGCAGGTAGAACAGCTGCTCGTCGTCGAAACGTCCCGTGGCGCTGGCGTGCCCGGCACCGACGATCTCGCCGGTCTCGATCTCGAGGTTCGGCACCGAGTCGGCGCGGGCGCCGTCGGTGAGCACCAGGTTGCGGTTGAGCTCGAACGTGTCGGTGCCCTCCGCCTCCGCGCGGATCAGCACGTCGCCGATCCACACGGTGTGCGCATCGGGCTTGCCCGAAGCCGGGTCACCCTGCAGCGCACCCTTGTACACGACGTTCGACTTGCAGTGCGGCTGCGAGTGATCGACCAGCAGGCGCTGCTCGAAGTGCTGGCCGGCGTCGGCGAAGTACAGGCCGAGCATCTCGGCGTCGCCGCCGGGACCCGCGTACTTGACCGTCGGGGTGATCCGGACCAGGTCGCCGCCGAGGCTCACCGACGTGTGCCGCAGCACCGCATCGCGGCCGAGCAGCGCGTGGTGGGCCGCCGCGTGCACCGCGTCGTCCGCCCAGTCCTGGACTGCGACCACGGTCAGCGAGGAGCCGTCGCCGAGCACGAACTCGACGTTCTCCGCGTACGTTCCGCTGCCCTTCTGGTCGAGGACGACGGTCGCCTTCGCGAAGGTCTCGAGACGGATCTGGAGGTGGCCGAACGCGACTTCGCCTTCACCGGGTCCGGTGACGACGATGTTGATCGGCTCCGAGACCTCGACCTCGCGACCGACGGTCACGACCGTCGCCGACTCGAAGGACGAGTATGCCTGCGCCGCAACGCGATCGAACGGCACGCCGCCCTCACCGAGGCGAGCGTCGTCGCGGCCCACGGTCTCGACGGCAACGTCACCACCGGTGACCTCGATCTTCGCGGTGCCGAGCGGCCCTGCCGCAGCAGTGCCGTCGTGCAGGCCGCGCAGCCGGCGCAGCGGCGTGAACCGCCACGCCTCGTCACGGCCCGCGGGCACCTCGAACGCATTCACGTCGAACGAGGTGAAGACCTCACCCTTGTTGGTTGCGGGGGCGGCGTTCTCGCCGGCCGCCGCGCCCTGTACTCCCGTCACGGGGGTGCTCACTAGCCCACCGCCCCTTCCATCTGCAGTTCGATCAGGCGGTTGAGCTCGAGGGCGTACTCCATCGGCAGCTCCTTGGCGATGGGCTCGACGAACCCTCGCACCACCATGGCCATCGCCTCGTCCTCGGTCAGACCGCGGCTCATGAGGTAGAACAACTGGTCGTCGCTGACCTTCGACACCGTGGCCTCGTGGCCCATCGTCACGTCGTCCTCGCGGACGTCGACGTACGGGTAGGTGTCGGAACGGCTGATCTGGTCGACCAGCAGGGCGTCGCACTTGACGGTCGCCTTGGACCCGTGAGCGCCCTTGTTGACCTGGACCAGACCGCGGTACGACGCGCGACCGCCGCCGCGGGCCACGGACTTCGACACGATGGTCGACGACGTGTGCGGCGCCAGGTGCAGCATCTTCGCACCGGTGTCCTGGTGCTGGCCCTCGCCGGCAAATGCCACCGAGAGCACCTCACCGCGGGCGTGCTCGCCCATCATCCACACGGCCGGGTACTTCATCGTGACCTTCGAGCCGATGTTGCCGTCGATCCACTCCATCGAGCCACCCGCCTCGACCTTGGTGCGCTTGGTCACCAGGTTGAAGACGTTGTTCGACCAGTTCTGGATCGTCGTGTAGCGGCAGTGGCCGCCCTTCTTCACGATGATCTCGACGACCGCGGAGTGCAGCGAGTCGGACTTGTAGATCGGCGCGGTGCAGCCCTCGACGTAGTGCACGGAGGCACCCTCGTCGACGATGATCAGCGTCCGCTCGAACTGGCCCATGTTCTCGGTGTTGATCCGGAAGTAGGCCTGCAGCGGGATGTCGACCTTCACACCCGGCGGCACGTAGATGAACGATCCGCCGGACCAGACGGCCGTGTTGAGCGCGGAGAACTTGTTGTCGCCGGCCGGGATGACCGAGCCGAAGTACTCCTGGAAGATCTCCGGGTGCTCGCGCAGGCCGGTGTCGGTGTCGAGGAAGATGACGCCCTGCGCCTCGAGATCCTCACGGATCGAGTGGTAGACGACCTCGGACTCGTACTGCGCCGCGACACCGGCGACGAGGCGCTGCTTCTCCGCCTCGGGGATGCCCAGCTTGTCGTACGTGTTCTTGATGTCCTCGGGCAGGTCTTCCCAGCTCTCGGCCTGCTTCTCGCTCGAGCGCACGAAGTACTTGATGTTGTCGAAATCGATGCCGTCGAGGTTCGAGCCCCAGTGCGGCATCGGCTTCTTGTCGAAGGTCTTGAGCGCCTTGAGACGGATGTCGAGCATCCACTCGGGCTCGTTCTTCTTCGCGGAGATGTCCCGCACGACAGCCTCGGACAGCCCTCGTTGCGCGCTGGCACCAGCGACGTCGGAGTCCGACCAGCCGTAGCCGTAGTGGCCCAGCGACGCGATCGTCTCTTCCTGGGTGAGCGGCGCCTCGGGTGTCACCTGGTCTGGTGTGACGGTCATGCGAGCTCCTTCCGGAGTCTTGTTACGTACCGGTGCGAGCTGTCCACCGGGGAGTACATCTATGAGGTCTTTCGGGGTAATGCGAGGGGAACGTGGGTGGTGCAGGCGCAGTCGCCGTTCGCGATGGTCGCCAACTGCTGGACGTGGGTACCGAGCAGTTCTGCGAACGCAACCCGCTCCGCTTCGCAGAGTTCGGGGAACTCCTCGGCCACGTGGGAGATCGGACAGTGGTGCTGGCAGATCTGCACGCCGTTGCCGACCGGACGGATCGAGGCCGCGAACCCCGCCGAGGTGAACGCCTCCGCGATCTCCTCCGCCGTGGACTCGACGGCTTCCGGTTCGTCGTCGCCGACCGGCTCGACCGCGCCGACGATCGACTGCACCCGACGCTTGGCGAAGGCCTCGATGGCCGCGTCGCCACCGATCTCGCGCAACTGCCGCATCGCCGCGCCCGCGAGGTCGTCGTACGTGTGGCCGAGCTTCCCCCGCCCGGCGGCGGTGATCTGGAACAGCTTCGCCGGGCGGCCGCGGCCACGTTGCCGCCAGCTGGCAGCGCTGGCCTCCTGTGCCTCCCCCGCCTCGATGAGCACATCGAGATGGCGTCGGACACCGGCCGCGCTGAGGCCCAACCGCGCACCGATGTCGGTGGCCGAGATCGGCCCCTCCTCGACGAGCAACTGCACCACCGCGGCGCGCGTATGACCTTCGTGCGCGCCGGTCACGGGCAACGGCGTACCAGCGGAGGCATGGACAGGCACGTGACCTGCACCTTCTCCACTCGCGCGTCGAGCCGCTTCCGATTTCACAACACCAGTGTGACGGAATTAGGCGCGCCGGTCCACGAAGGGTTACCTGCGTGATGCGGGCCACACGGGATTCGCGGCCCGAGGGCCCGACCGTGGCCGGAACAGATCGTTCGCACCGCTACGCTGCACCCTGTGCCGCAGACCGAGATGGAACACGAGTCGGAAGCCCCGGCCCCGTCTCGGGCCGTGAGGGCCACCGCTTTCGCCAAGCGTGCGCTCGGCGTCGAAGGACGCTCTCACCGGCCCTCGGTGTCGGACCGCCTGCACGGCGACGAACCGGAGGCCCCCGGACTCGATTCCCGCGAGACGCGGCAACTGCATTGGATCCGGCTCTTCGGCGCGACCGGAGCGGTCCTCATGGCCGTCGGCGCCCTCGGCGCCGGCGCACAGCCCGTCCTCCAGAACCCGGTCCAGGGCCTGCGCATCCTCGGCCTCCCCGCCCGGATGCCGAGCGCAACACTGAGCATGGCGATGACGGGCACCGTGATGGTCGTGCTGGCCTGGCTGCTGCTCGGACGGTTCGCGGTCGGCAGCATGCGGGGCGGGCGCGCAATCCGCCAGCTCAGCCGATCACAGCTCGACCGGACCCTCCTCCTGTGGGTGATTCCGCTCACGGTTGCGCCGCCGATGTTCAGCCGGGACGTCTACTCGTACCTGGCACAGAGCGAGATCACGGCCCGTGGACTCGACCCGTACGAGATCGGCCCCGCCGGGGCACTCGGCGTCGACCACGTCCTCACACGGACCGTACCGAACATCTGGCGCGAGACTCCCGCGCCGTACGGCCCGCTGTTCCTCTGGCTGGGCCGCGGCATCACCGCAATCACCGGCGACAACATCGTGGCCGGCATCTTCCTGCACCGACTCCTGGCGCTCGCCGGCGTCGCGATGATCGTGTGGGCGCTCCCTCGGCTCGCCCGGCGATGCGGGGTGTCCAGCGTCAGCGCGCTGTGGCTCGGTGCCGCGAACCCGCTCGTGTTGTTCCACCTGGTCGCCGGCATCCACAACGAGGCCCTGATGATCGGCCTCATGCTCGCGGGCGTCGAGCTGGCACTGCGTGCCGTCGAGGGCAAGGAGCCGATTCGTGGACGCGCACTGCTACTCCTACTCGCCGGCGCGACGCTGATCGCATTGTCGTCGACGATCAAGATTCCGTCCCTGCTCGCACTCGGCTTCGTCGGCATGGCGCTCGCCCGACGGTGGGGCGCCAATCTGAAGGCACTCGCATCGGCCGCCGCGCTCCTGGCTGCCGTCGCGATCGCTGTCACCGTTTTCGTGAGCGTCGCCAGCGGGCTCGGCATGGGCTGGACCCAGACGCTCGGCACCGCCACGGAAGTGCGCAGCTGGATGTCCATACCGACCCTGCTGGGACTCGGGACCGGACTCGTCGGCGTCCTGCTCGGACTCGGCGACCACACCACCGCCGTACTCGGCCTGACGCGGCCGATCGCATCGCTCGTCGCCGCATTCATCACGGTCCGCATGCTGGTCGCCGTGCTCGTCGGGCGGATCCACCCGGTCGGCGCGCTGGGAGTGTCCCTCGGCGCGATCGTCCTGCTCTTCCCGGTGGTCCAGCCGTGGTACCTCCTGTGGGCGGTGATCCCGCTCGCCGCGTGGGCGACCCGGCCGGTGTTCCGCGTCCCGACCATCGCGTTCTCGTCGGTCGTCGGAATCATCCTGATGCCCAACGGCGCCGAGTATCAGCCGTTCATGATCGTGCAGGCCGCGATCGCGACCACCCTCGCGTGCCTGGCCATCATCTTCCTCACTCGAAACCTGCTGCCGTGGCGTGCGCAGCAGACCACCGCACCGGTCTGATCGGGCCGGGGCTTAGGCTGGATCCTCGTGATTGGCAAAACGTCGGCGACGACGTTGAAGAAGGGCGAGCCCGCGGTGCGCCTCGAGGGCGTCGTCAAGGCGTTCGGCGAGGTCCGGGCCGTCGACGGGCTGGAATTCCGGGTCGAACAGGCCCAGGTGCTCGCGCTCCTCGGACCGAACGGCGCGGGCAAGACCACCACCGTGGAGATGTGTGAGGGCTTCGTCACACCCGACGCCGGTTCGGTGCGGGTGCTGGGCCTCGACCCGATCGCCGATTCGGCGGCGCTCCGTCCGCGCATCGGCGTGATGCTCCAGGGCGGCGGCGCGTATCCGGGCTCCAAGGCGGGCGAGATGCTCGATCTGGTCGCGTCGTATTCCGCGAATCCGCTCGACCCCGAGTGGCTCCTGCGCAGCCTCGGTCTGCAGGACGCCCGCCGCACCCCGTACCGCCGCCTGTCCGGCGGGCAGCAGCAGCGCCTGGCGCTCGCGTGCGCCCTCGTCGGACGGCCCGAACTGGTCTTCCTCGACGAGCCGACCGCCGGCCTCGACGCCCAGGCCCGCCTGCTCGTCTGGGAGCTCATCGACGCGCTGCGCCGCGACGGCGTCAGCGTGCTGCTGACCACGCACCTGATGGACGAGGCCGAGGAACTGGCCGACGAGCTGGTCATCATCGACCACGGCCGGATAGTCGCGTCCGGCACGCCGTCCGAGGTGACCCGCACCGGCGCCGAGGGACTACTGAGCCTCGTCGCCCCGTCCGGACTCGACCTGGCCCCGCTGCGCGCCGCGCTGCCGGCCGACTTCCAGGCGCAGGAGGTCTCGCCCGGCGACTACGTCGTGCGCGGCGCGATCGATCCGCACATCGTCGCGGCGGTCACGTCGTGGTGCGCGGGACAGGACGCGCTGGCCACGGAGATCCGGGTCGACCAGCGCCGCCTCGAGGACGTCTTCCTCGAACTCACGGGACGGGATCTGAGGGGATGAGCGTGACGAACCACGAGCGCCTGGCCGACAACCGCTTCGCCGCCGGCACGTTCGCCCCTCGTCCGCAGCCGGCACCGCCGGCCCGGATGCTGGCGTCGCAGACCAAGCTCGAGCTGACGCTGCTGCTGCGCAACGGCGAGCAGTTGCTGATCACGATGCTGATTCCGATCACCCTCCTGATCGGCCTCACGCTGCTGCCGATCGGGGACTTCGGGACCGACCGGGTCGACACGATCGTCCCGGCCGTGATGATGGTGGCGATCATGTCGACCGCGTTCACCGGACAGGCGATCGCCGTCGGCTTCGACCGCCGCTACGGGGCGCTCAAGCGGCTCGGCGCCACTCCCCTGCCCAGGTGGGGCATCATCGCCGGCAAGAGCGCTGCGGTCGTGATCGTGGTCGCGATGCAGACGCTGCTGCTCGGCGCGATCGGCTTCGCGCTCGGCTGGCGTCCGAGCGTCCTGGGCCTGGTCCTCGGGGCTGTCGTGATCGCGCTCGGGACCGTGACGTTCGCGTCGATGGGCCTGCTGTTGGGTGGGTCGCTGCGCGCCGAGATCGTGCTGGCGCTCGCGAACATCCTGTGGTTCGCGATGGCGGGCATCGGCAGCGTCGTCTTCGCCGACCAGATCAACGACGGCGTTCGGATCGCCGCGCAGATCGTGCCGTCCGGGGCACTTGCGCAGGCCCTCGAGGACGCCACCGCCGGGAGCATCAACCTGGCGTGCGTCGGAATCCTCGCCGTGTGGGCGGCGGTGACCGGTTTCCTCGCAACCCGCACGTTCAAGTTCGTCTGACACGAGTATTCGTGCATTCGGCGCGTGTCCGGCGAAATGCTTCCCGGAACCGACCGTCCAGATCGACAATGACCGTCGTGACCGACTCCTTGATGACCGGACTCCGGCGAACCTCGATCGCGGCCTGCGGCGCCCTCGCCCTCGCCCTGGCACCGCTGACGGCGGACGCGGCCCCCGTGTGGGGTCCGCTGGCCCCCGCGAACCCGCATCTCGGCCCCGACGGGACCTCGACGATGCACGGCGACGCGGGATCCTCCGACGCCACCGCGATGGCCGGCCCGGGCACGGGCCCCGTGTCGATCGCCCAGTACCCCCTGGCGTCGGCGTGCCCGACGCTGCTGGAGGGCTCGGACGGCCTGGTGGTGGCGCTGTGCACGACGATGATCGGGCAGAACCCCACGGTGCACCTGATCGATCCCGAGGCGTCGACGTTCCCGGTCGGCGGCTCGCTCGCCCAACTGCAGCTCACCAAGGGCAGCCTGCTCGGCGGTGTGTACGCGTACCTCGACTCGGACGATCGCCTGGTCGTCGTGGACGGCACCCGGCACCTGCTGCGGATCGGTCACTCGCAGACGAACGGCAAGTGGGAACTGGCCGTCGACACCAGCGTCGACCTGACGTCGGCGATCCCTGACGGCGACAACGTCACCGGACTCGCCCCGGACTGGGCGGGCAACGTGTGGTTCGCGACGGGCGGCGGCGTCGTCGGCACGGTCGATTCGGTCGGTATGTCTCGCACGATCGCACTGCCGGAGGGCGAGCAGGTGCAGAACAGCATCTCGACCTCGGAGGGCGGCACCGCCGTCGCCACGACGCACGCGACCTATCAGCTGAGCGCCGGACCGGACGCCCAGCCGACGATCGACTGGCGCCGGGAGTACGACCGCGGCTCGGCGCGCAAGCCCGGGCAGCTGAGCTGGGGCACCGGATCGACACCCACCTACTTCGGCCCCGTCACCGGTTCGGAGTACCTGACAATCGTCGACAACGCCGACGGCCAGGTGAACCTGCTCGTCTACCGCTCCACCGACGGCACCGAGGTCTGCAAGGAGCCGGTCCTGCCGCCGGGCGACGGCGGCAGCCTGTCCGGCAGCGGCGGTTCCGCGGGAGGCTCGGGCGGCAGCCTGTCGGGAAGCCTGAGCGGCAGCACCGGGTCGGGTAGCGGCAGCGAGAACTCCCCCATCGGCATCGGACGCTCGGTCTTCGTCGCGAGCACGTACGGCTACCCGTACCCGACGGTCCCGGCCGGCGCCGGCGAGGCCGTCCCGGCATCCGCACCCTTCCGCGGGGGCATGACCCGCGTGGACGTCGACGCCGGCGGCGACGGCTGCACGACGGTGTGGCAGAACCAGGTCCGCAGCTCCGCTGTCCCGCACCTGTCCACGGCCGACGGCAACATCTACACGATGGTCCGTGAGGGACTCGACACCACGACCCCGCTCGACGGCTTCGCGTACGCCGTCCTCGACCCCGAGACGGGCGCGGTGAAGTCCACCAAGACCGTTACGGGCACGCTGCTCGGTGACACGCTGCAGATGTCGGCGCTCATCACCGACGACGGCCGGTACATGCAGGGCACCATCTCGGGAATCGTCTCCGTCAACCCCGGAAGCGGCGGCTCGAGCGCGTCGGCCGGGTCGTCGGGGTCGTGACCTGCGCCGAACGTCACACCGGTTGGACCGGGGCCAACTACACCTCGTAGTGGATCGCCCTCTACCATCGGGGCGTGCTGTATCGCGGGTTTGTGAACCTGGTCAACCGTCTACCGCTGCCGTCGCTCGCGGTCCAGAAGTGGATCGCGATCGCGGTGATCGTGACGCAGGGCGGCATCGCCGTCACCGGATCGGTGGTCCGCGTCACGGCGTCCGGCCTCGGCTGCACCACGTGGCCGCAGTGCTACCCGGGCAGCTTCATCCCGACCGGCGATTCGACGGCGCCCTGGCTCCACCAGTCCATCGAGTTCGGTAACCGCCTGCTCACGTTCCTGGTGGTCGCGACCGCCGCGGCGGTCGTCCTCGCGGTGACCCGCGCGGGACGACGCCGCGAGGTGCTCTTCTACGCGTGGCTGATGCCGCTGTCGACCATCGCGCAGGCCGTCCTCGGTGGCATCACAGTGCTCACCGGGCTGCTGTGGTGGACGGTGGCGCTGCACCTGGTGGTGTCGATGGCGATGGTCTGGCTGTCGGTCATGCTGTACCACAAGATCGACCAGCCGGACGACGGCGTCGAGGTCACCACACTCCCCAAGCAGCTGAGCTGGCTGACGGCCCTCACCGGCGTCGCGCTGGCCGGCACCCTGGTCGCGGGCACGATGGTGACCGGCGCCGGACCGCACGCGGGCGACAAGAACCCCGAGCGGACGGTCGAGCGTCTCGACCTCGACATCACCAACCTGGTGCACCTGCACGCCGAACTCCTGGTCGCCTACCTCGCTCTGCTCGTCGGCCTCGGCTTCGCCCTCTACGCCGTCGGCGCGCGCGCCGCGGTGAAGCTGCGGCTCAAGGTTGTGATCGCGCTCGTCGTCGCGCAGGCGTGCGTCGGCCTGGTGCAGTTCTGGACGCACGTGCCGGCGGCACTGGTGACCATCCATGTGGCACTCGCCGGTGCCTGCACCGCCGCGACCGCGGCCCTGTACGCGGCGGGCCGGGTCCGCGAGCCTGTCGGCGACCGCACCGACACCGACGCCGAGGCCGTCGCCACCGCCTGACCGGCGTCACCCACGAACGACGAAGGCCGGGATCCTGCGATTGCAGGGTCCCGGCCTTCGGTTCTTGTCAGCGCTCGTTGCGTGCCTTCGGGAAGCGCGTCTGGTGTGCGACCCAACCGGCCATCTTCGCGAAGTGGCCCTTGCGCGGCGTCACGATGCTGGTGAGGGCGCGGTCCCACTCGGAGACGGTGAGCTCGTCGAACGACGCGACGACCGCGTTCGCGATCGCGAGGTTGTCGACAACCTGATCGCCGAGGATGCCGTCGGCGCCGACGAGGGTGATCCGCACGCCCGCACGCCCGACCGGCTGGATGACCGCGCTCGCGGATCCACCGTGCTCGGAGATGAACTTCCGGATGGCTGCGACCGTGCCCGAGGGCAGGACCGGGGCCGCAGCGGTGCTCTGGGTATCGGTGCTCATGGGGTCAGCGTACTGTGCGGTAGCCCCGGTCCCGTCACGACCGTCCGCCGACGCGACCGCCGGGTCGGTGTAGAACAAGAACATGCGTGCAATCGTGGTGTCCCAGTTCGGCGGTCCGGAGGTTCTCGTCCCCACGGAGGTGCCCGATCCGCCGGTCGGTCCGAACGATCTACTGGTCGCGACCGAGGCGATCGGCGTCAACTTCATCGACACGTATTTCCGCACCGGAACGTACGCGCGTGATGTTCCGTATGTACCGGGCGACGAGGGCTCCGGTGTGGTGCTCGAGGTCGGCTCCGACGTCACAGAGTTCGGAGTCGGCGATCGGGTGGCGTGGGCCGCGGCGCCGGCCGGCTATGCCGAGAAGGTCGTGGTGCCGGCCGCCGTCGCGGTGGACGTCCCGGACGGGGTCGCACCCGAGCAGGCGGCGTCGGCGCTGCTGCAGGGGATGACCGCGCACTACCTGATCGAGTCGGCCTTTTCGGCCCGATCCGGTGAGACCGTCCTCGTCCACGCAGGCGCCGGCGGAGTGGGACTGCTGCTCACCCAGATGGCGGCCGCGAAGGGCGTCAAGGTGATCGCGACGGTGTCGACGGACGAGAAGGAGGCGTTGTCCCGCGAGGCGGGCGCCTGGCGGGTCCTGCGTTACGGCGACGGGCTGGCCGACAAGGTCCGCGAACTCACCGGCGGCGAGGGGGTCGCGGCGGTCTACGACGGCGTCGGCAAGGACACGTTCGACGCGAGTCTGGACTCGCTGCGCGTCCGCGGGACCCTCGTGCTGTTCGGTGCCGCCAGCGGTCCGGTTCCGCCGTTCGATCTGCAGCGCCTCAATGCGGGCGGATCACTGTTCGTGACCAGGCCCACCCTCGCCCATTACGTGCGGGACCGGGAGGAGCTGACGTGGCGGGCCGGCGCCGTGCTCGACGCGATCGCTGCCGGGACGCTGAAGCTGCGGGTGGGCGGCAGCTACCCGCTCGACCAGGCCGCGCAGGCGCACCGCGATCTCGAGGGCCGCAAGACCACCGGTTCGATCGTGCTGTTGCCCTAGCCGGCGCACAGACGACGAAAGGCCCGCTCGAGTGAGCGGGCCTTTCGTTCGGTGTCAGGTCAGAAGTAGCTGGCGATCGTGTTCCAGCCGAGGACCGAGTCGACGGCCAGACCGCAGCAGACCACCGCGAGGTAGTTGTTGGACTGCAGGAACAGCTTGAGCGGCTTGATCGGCGTGCCGCCGCGGACGCTGTTGTAGAGCTGGTGCGCGACGAACAGGAACCAGGCGCCGGCCAGCAGCGTGACGACCGCGTAGATCCATCCGGCGGCCGGCACCAACACCAACGACGCGAGAACCGTCGCCCACGTGTAGAAGACGATCTGCTTGGTGACGTGCTCCTCGGAGGCGATGACCGGCAGCATCGGCACGCCCGCGGCCTTGTAGTCCTCCTTGTAGCGCATGCCGAGCGCCCAGGTGTGCGGCGGCGTCCAGAAGAAGATGATCAGGAAGAGGACGAGCGGCTCCCAGCTGAGGGAGCCGGTCACGGCGGCCCAGCCGACCATGACGGGCATGCAGCCCGCGGCGCCGCCCCAGATCACGTTCTGCCACGTGCGGCGCTTGAGCACCATCGTGTAGACGAGGACGTAGAACGCGATCGTCAGCACGACGAGGAAGCCTGCGAGCAGGTTCGCCGCCCACCACAGCCACACGAAGGACGCCACACCGAGGGTCATGCCGAACACGAACGCATGCTTCGTCGGTACCGCCTGACGCGCGAGGGGACGCAGCGCTGTGCGCTTCATCACCTTGTCGATGTCGGCGTCGACGACGCAGTTCAGGGAGTTGGCGCTCGCGGCGCCCATCCAGCCGCCGAACAGCGTGCTCAGGATCAGAACCAGGTCGATATGACCACGGTCGGCCAGCAGCATCGCAGGAATCGTCGCGACGAGCAGCAACTCGATCACGCGCGGCTTCGTGAGTGCGATGTACGCCAGAACGGTCGACGTCACCCGGCCCCACAGCGTGGTGGTGTCCCGCGCAGCCTTCGATTCCGATGCGCCGGAGGGGCCGCCGAAGCCATGTCCGCTCGGCCGATGCCCTGTACGCACGCTTTCTCCTTGCCCCACGCGACTACATCCTCGCTGTTACTTCACTACTACAACCGATGGTAGACGGCGCAAACCCCTGAACCGAATCGACCCGATCGGGGCGGCACACTAGGCTGGAAGCGCACTCGAGGTCCGGCGACGCCCATTGCACCCTCCGGATACCCTCCGGCTCCACGTACAACCATGTCAGGAGACATCTGCCCGTGTCGATCACAGACGAGATCCGCGTCCTCACGCAACCGGTCCACCCCACCGACTGGACCGACCTGGACACCAAGGCCGTCGACACCGTACGAGTCCTCGCCGCGGACGCCGTCCAGAAGGTCGGCAACGGCCACCCGGGCACCGCGATGAGCCTCGCACCCGTCGCCTACACCCTGTTCCAGCGAGTGATGCGCCACGACCCCAAGCACCCCGAGTGGGTCGGACGCGACCGCTTCGTCCTGTCGTGCGGCCACAGCAGCCTGACGCTGTACCTGCAGCTCTACTTGTCGGGCTACGGGCTCGAGCTGTCCGACATCGAGTCGCTGCGCACGTGGGGCTCGCTGACCCCGGGCCACCCCGAGTACGGCCACACCGTCGGCGTCGAGATGACCACCGGCCCGCTGGGCCAGGGCCTGGCGTCGTCGGTCGGCATGGCGATGGCGGCGCGGCGCGAGCGCGGCCTGTTCGATCCCGAGGCCGCCGCCGGAGCGAGCCCGTTCGACCACTTCGTCTACGTGATCGCCTCCGACGGCGACATGGAGGAGGGCGTCACCTCCGAGGCGTCGTCGATCGCGGGTGTCCAGCAGCTGGGCAACCTCATCGTCTTCTACGACGACAACAAGATCTCCATCGAGCACGACACCGCGATCGCGCTGGGCGAGGACGTCGCCAAGCGCTACGAGGCGTACGGCTGGCACGTGCAGACCGTCGAGGGCGGCGAGAACGTCTCCGCGATCCTCGACGCCGTCGCCGCCGCGAAGGCCGTCACCGACAAGCCGTCGATCATCCTGCTCCGCACGATCATCGGCTACCCGGCCCCGACGATGATGAACACCGGCGACGTGCACGGTGCCGCGCTGGGCGCCGAAGAGGTCGCGGGCGTCAAGCGCGCACTGGGCTTCGACCCGGAGAAGAGCTTCGACGTCGATGCGGCCGCGCTCGCGCATGCCCGTCAGGTCGTCGACCGCGGCGCCGCGGCGCATTCGCAGTGGCAGGCCGACTTCGACGCGTGGGCCGCCCGCGAGCCCGAGCGCAAGGCGCTGTTCGACCGCCTGCACGCCGGTGAGTTCCCGGAGGGCTGGACCGATCACCTGCCGACGTGGGACGCGGACGCGAAGGGTGTCGCGACCCGCAAGGCGTCGGGCAAGGTGCTCAACGCGCTCGGCCCGATCCTGCCGGAGCTGTGGGGCGGCTCGGCCGACCTCGCCGGCAGCAACAACACCACGATCGACGGCTCCGACTCGTTCGGCCCGACGTCGATCTCCACCAAGGACTGGAACGCCCAGCCCTACGGCCGGACCCTGCACTTCGGTATCCGCGAGCACGCGATGGGCTCGATCATCAACGGCATCGACCTGCACGGACCGACCCGCGCGTACGGCGGCACGTTCCTCGTCTTCAGCGACTACATGCGCCCGGCGGTCCGCCTGGCCGCGCTGATGCAGACCCCGGCGCTGTACGTGTGGACGCACGACTCCATCGGTCTCGGCGAGGACGGCCCGACGCATCAGCCGATCGAGCACCTCGCGTCGCTGCGCGCGATCCCGAACATGTCCGTCATCCGTCCGGGTGACGCCAACGAGACCGCCCAGGCGTGGAAGTGCGCGCTCGAGCACAAGACCGGCCCCACCGCGCTGGCGCTGACCCGTCAGGACATCCCGGTCCTCGAGGGCACGAAGGACAAGGCCGCCGAAGGTGTCGCCCGCGGCGCGTACGTCCTGGCCGAGGCGTCGACCGGCACCCCCGAGGTGATCCTGCTCGGCACCGGTTCGGAGCTGCAGCTGGCCGTGGCCGCCCGTGAGGTGCTCGAGGCCGACGGCATCGCGACCCGCGTCGTGTCGGTGCCCTGCCTCGACTGGTTCGATCAGCAGGACCAGGCGTACCGCGACGACGTGCTCCCGCCCGCGGTCCGCGCCCGTGTCTCCGTCGAGGCCGGTATCGCGATGCCGTGGTACAAGATCCTCGGCAGTGACGGCGAGGCCGTGTCGATCGAGCACTACGGTGCCTCGGCCGATCACAAGACGCTGTTCCGCGAGTTCGGCTTCACCGCCGAAGCGGTCACCGATGCGGCACGTCGCGTCCTTGCACGTGTGAAGGGATGAATCATCATGACTGACACCACCACCCAGAACGCCAACCTCGCCGCACTCTCCGCGGCGGGTGTGTCCGTGTGGCTCGACGACCTGTCCCGCACGCGGCTCGAGACCGGCAACCTCGCGGAACTGATCGCGACCCGCAGCGTCGTCGGCGTCACCACGAACCCGACGATCTTCCAGGGCGCCCTCACCAAGGGCGAGGCGTACGACGCCCAGCTGCGCGAGCTCGCCGAGCAGGGCGCCGGCGTCGACGAGACGGTCCGCGCGCTCACCACCGACGACGTGCGCAACGCGTGCGAGGTCCTGGCCCCGCAGGCCGCGGCATCGAACGGCGTCGACGGCCGCGTCTCGATCGAGGTCGATCCGCGCCTGGCCCACGAGACCGATGCGACGGTCGCGCAGGCGATCGAGCTGTGGAAGCTCGTCGACCGCGACAACCTGCTCATCAAGATCCCGGCCACCAAGGCGGGCCTGCCCGCGATCACCCGTGTGATCGCGGAGGGCATCAGCGTCAACGTCACGCTGATCTTCTCGGTCGAGCGCTACGAGGCCGTCATCGACGCGTACCTCGCGGGCCTCGAGGCCGCGAAGGCCGCCGGACACGACCTGTCGAAGATCCATTCGGTGGCGTCGTTCTTCGTATCGCGCGTGGACACCGAGATCGACGCGCAGCTCGAGAAGATCGGTTCGGACGAGGCCCTCGCGCTGCGCGGCAAGGCCGGCCTGGCCAATGCCCGTCTCGCGTACTCGTCGTACCAGCAGGTCTTCGAGGGCGGCGAGCGCTGGGCGGCTCTCGCGTCCGCCGGCGCCCGCGTCCAGCGTCCGCTGTGGGCGTCGACGGGTGTGAAGAACCCTGACTACTCCGACACGCTGTACGTGACGGAGCTGGTCGCGCCGAACACCGTCAACACCATGCCGGAGAAGACGATGGAGGCGGTCGCCGATCACGGCGTCGTCACCGGGGACACCATCTCGGGCACCGGCGAGGCGTCGCAGGCCGTCTTCGACGCGCTCGCGGCCGCCGGCATCGACATCCCCGCCGTGTTCGACAAGCTCGAGACCGAAGGCGTCGACAAGTTCGAGGTCTCCTGGAACGAGCTCCTCGACGCGATCACGGAGCAGCTCACCGCTGCTCGAGAGAGCTGATCCGTGAGCGGACCCGCGGCGGACGGTTGGACCAACCCACTACGGGACAGCAGGGACCGGCGGCTGCCTCGCATCGCCGGCCCCTGTGGCCTGGTGATCTTCGGTGTCACCGGGGATTTGGCGCGCAAGAAGCTGATGCCCGCGGTGTACGACCTCGCCAACAGAGGCCTCCTGCCGCCCGGGTTCGCTCTCGTCGGGTTCGCCCGGCGTGACTGGGCGGACCAGGACTTCGCACAGGTCGTGCACGACGCCGTCCGCGAGCACGCCCGCACCCCGTTCAGCGAGGATGTGTGGGAGCAGCTCGCGAAGGGCATCCGCTTCGTGCAGGGCAGCTTCGACGACGCCGAGGCCTTCACCAACCTGTCGAACACCCTCGACGCGCTGGACCGCGAACGCGGCACGCGCGGCAATCACGCGTTCTACCTGTCGATTCCGCCTGCGCAGTTCCCCACGGTGTGTGAGCAGCTGTCGAAATCGGGGCTGGCCAAGTCCGCGGACGGGCAGTGGCGCCGTGTGGTGATCGAGAAGCCCTTCGGCCACGATCTCGAGAGTGCCCGCGAACTCAACGCGGTGGTGAACAACGTGTTCCCCGAGGACACGGTGTTCCGCATCGACCACTACCTTGGCAAGGAGACGGTCCAGAACATCCTGGCGCTGCGGTTCGCGAACCAGTTGTTCGACCCGATCTGGAACGCCCACTACGTCGACCACGTGCAGATCACGATGGCCGAGGACATCGGTCTCGGCGGCCGGGCCGGCTACTACGACGGCATCGGCGCGGCCCGGGACGTCATCCAGAACCACCTGCTCCAGCTGCTCGCGTTCACCGCGATGGAGGAGCCGATCAGCTTCGAGCCGGCCGAGCTGCAGGCCGAGAAGATCAAGGTGCTGTCCGCGACCCGCCTCGCGGAACCGCTCGACGAGACCACCGCCCGCGGCCAGTACGCGGGCGGCTGGCAGGGCGGCCGCAAGGTCGTCGGCCTGCTCGAAGAGGACGGGTTCGCGCAGGACTCCACGACCGAGACCTACGCGGCGATCACGCTCGAGGTGGACACCCGGCGCTGGGCCGGCGTGCCGTTCTACCTGCGGACCGGAAAGCGTCTGGGCCGCAGGGTCACCGAGATCGCGGTCGTGTTCAAGCGGGCCCCGCATCTGCCGTTCGACGCGACGATGACCGAGGACCTCGGCCAGAACGCACTCGTGATCCGGGTCCAGCCCGACGAGGGCGTCACCATGCGCTTCGGCTCCAAGGTGCCGGGGTCGAGCATGGAGGTCCGCGACGTCAACATGGACTTCAGCTACGGGCAGGCGTTCACCGAGTCCTCCCCGGAGGCCTACGAGCGGCTGATCCTCGACGTCCTGCTCGGCGAACCGTCGCTGTTCCCGGTCAACGCCGAGGTCGAGCTGTCGTGGAAGATCCTCGATCCGGTCCTCGAGCATTGGGCGGCGGGCGGCAAGCCCGAGCCCTACGAGGCTGGAACCTGGGGTCCGCCCTCGGCGCAGGAGATGATGCGCCGCACCGGTCGTGAATGGAGAAGGCCGTGATCATCGAGCTGCCCGGAACCACCACCGGCGCGATCAACAAGAAGCTCGTCGAGCTTCGGGAGTCCGGTGGCGCGGTCACGTTGGGCCGGGTCCTGACGCTGGTCGTGTGCACACGCGACAGCAAGAACTCCGAGGACGTCATCGACGCCGCGAACGAGGCGAGCCGCGAGCATCCGTGTCGCGTCATCGTCGTCGCGCGCGGATCCCGTTCGGAGGAGACACATCTCGATGCGGAGATCCGGGTCGGCGGCGACGCCGGCGCGTCCGAGGTCGTGATCCTGCGGGTGTTCGGCGAACTCGCCGACCACGAGGCGAGCGTCGTGGTGCCGTTCCTGCTGCCCGACACCCCCGTGGTGGCGTGGTGGCCGGAGGACGCGCCCACCGTGCCCGCACTGGACCCGGTGGGGCGGTTGGCGATTCGCCGGATCACCGACGCCACCGGCGCCGACGATCCGACCGCGACCATCAAGAGCCGCCTCGGCTCGTACACGGCCGGCGACACCGACCTGGCGTGGAGCCGGGTGACGTACTGGCGTGCGCTACTGACGTCGGCGCTCGATCAGCCGCCGCACGAGCAGATCGTGTCCGCGACGGTGTCGGGGCTGGCGACCGAGCCGGCGCTCGACGTCCTGGCGGGCTGGCTCGCGGGCCGTATCGACGGCCCGGTGCGTCGGCAGACCGGGCCGCTGTTCGTGGAGCTGCAGCTCACGAACGACGACCGCATCTCGATCAGCCGCCCGCAGATCGAGACCACCGCGACGCTGAGCCGCGTCGGGCAGCCGGACGCGCTGGTCGCCCTGGCGCGACGCGAGACCCGCGACTGCCTGGCGGAGGAACTGCGTCGTCTCGATCCCGACGAGATCTACGAGGCCGCCCTGACCGGACTGTCGAAGGTGGAATATGTCTGACGTGAACGAGATTCACCGCTTCGCCGACACCGACGCCCTGGTGCGTGCGGCGGCCGAACGCTTCGTCGACGCGGTCGTCGCGGCCCAGCAGTCTCGTGGTTCGGCCGCCGTCGTGCTCACCGGCGGCGGCACCGGCATCGCACTGCTCGAGCACGTGCGCGCCAACCCGGGTGCGATCGACTGGTCGGCGCTGGACGTGTTCTTCGGCGACGAGCGTTTCCTGCCCACCGGCGATCCGGAACGCAACGAGGTGCAGGCGCACGCGGCGCTGCTCGACCACGTGCCGGTCGATCCGGCGCGTGTGCACGTCATGGCGGCGTCTGACGGCGCGTACGGCAGCGACCCGGTCACCGCAGCCGCCGCGTACGCCGAGGTTCTCGAGACGTTCGGCGCGGACCGCACCGGTCCCCTGTTCGACGTGCACCTGCTCGGCATGGGCGGCGAGGGCCACGTCAATTCGCTGTTCCCCCACACGGATGCGGTCCGCGAGGCGGAGCAGTTGGTCGTGGCCGTCACCGACTCCCCCAAGCCGCCGCCGGTGCGCGTGACGCTCACGCTGCCGGCTCTGCAGTCCGCGCGCGAGGTGTGGCTGATCGTCTCGGGCGAGGCGAAGGCCGACGCGGTCGCGGCGGCGGTCGACGGCGCCCACCCGGACGAGATCCCGGCTGCGGGTGCACGCGGCATCGAGAAGACCGTCTGGCTGCTCGAGGAGACCGCGGCGAGCGGACTCCCCCGCAACTGACGTCGCCCGTCATTCCGGCTGACCCTCGACCGGCTCGCCCGGGATACGCGGCGGCGGAAGCTCACCGGTGTCGGCCACGCTTGCACGTGGCCGACACCCGGCCGCCAGCAACGCCTGGCTGCGCGGACCACGCGGACGGCTGGATCCGAGCTTTTGATACGTCGTTCTGCGCGGGTACCGATCCATCGGTTGTCCCCCTCACTGTCGGCCCCCGGTTCACTTCCTTTCGATCAGTAGGACGTGGACGCACAGCGATCGGTTCCCTCACTCGCACAGCAGGTACCGGCAGTAGTCTGCGGTCATGGATCGTGATGAGTACCTGTCGACGCTCGCCGCCGTGCTCGACCGTTTCACCGACGACGCCGCCGCCAAGCTCTCGGCAATTATCGATGCGCTTCCCCCGGAGGCGACCGAACTCTGCATCGACGTGTTTCCCGACCAGGACGGTGAGGGCACGTTCGACGTCTGGGTGCGTCTCGAAGGACCCGACTATTTCGCGCTGAACAAGCCGATCGACGCCCACCGCCATCTGTTCGGCATCGTGTACACAGAGGACGGCGTCGACCCCGAGGTACCGCTCATGTCCCGCAACGCCCCCTTCGTCGTCGAGGATGCCGTCGTCGACGCAGCCGCGACCTGGCTGACGGAACTGTGGGCCAGGGTCGGCGCGCCGCGCTCACCACTACCGTGGCTGGTCGACGGCGAGGACGGCTGCGGGACCGTCACTCCGCTGGTGTTCGAACCGATTCAACGCTGACGGCCACCGCCTCGGCTCATCCACTCAGGGCGTCGGACACGGCAGTGCCGGCCTCGGCACCCGCCATCGGCAGGGTGTAGTGGGATACGCCCGGCACCGTCACGATGCGCGCGTCGGGCAGGCTCTTTCGGGCGCCCGCCTCCACCCGCCGGATGTCGTGGACGCGACTGTGTTCGGCGAGCACCACCGTCGTCGGGCAGTGCAGGCGCTCGAGGTCACGCGGTCGCGGGCGCTTGGGCACGACGGGCCGCGTCGCCGGAAAGTGTTCGGCGCCGTACGCGACGAGGTCGAGCCAGTCCCGATCCACGTCCGAACCTGCTGTCTCCCATCCGATCAGAGAGCGCTGACGGACGCCGGTGGGACGCAGGAGCAGTGGCAGCGCCCGGAGCAGGTAACTCGTGCGAAATCCGGCGAAGCACGAGTTGGGGTCGAGCAGCACCAACCGGTCGACGCGATCGGCGTGCCGACACCCGAAAGCGAGCGCCACCATTGCCCCGTAGGAATGCCCGACGAGCGCAACGGATCCGACGCCGAGAGCATCGAGTACCTCGGTCAGCCACCCCATGAGGTCGTCGACTGATCGCATCCGGTCGCCGACGACACTGAGGCCCGGTTCCCCCGGCATGTCGACGGCGAGCACGCGGCGGCTCGTGGCCAGCGCCCGGGCGACCGCGAACCACGACGTGGAGGTCGCGCCGCCACCGGCCAGCAGCACCACGGGCCGGCCCCCCTCGGGTCCGCACACGTTGACGTGCGTAAGCCCGTAGCGCGTCGGCACATCGACACCGACCACAGGCACTTCCCATTTCCCGAGTACCCGGTCGTAGCGGTCGAGGAACTCGCTGCCCGCCGCCGTGGCGGCGAATCCGGTGTCGTCGTTTCCCATCTCATCCCCCTCCGAATCGATTATCTCGATGATCGAGAGACTAGGCTGTCGAGAGAAGTGTGTCGAGGAGCGGAGACGATATGCCCCAGAGCCAGGACGGCGACGCGATCGAGTACGTGCACCGCATCAGGGCGCTGACGGTCGAGCTGAACCTTCTCGCCGCAGAGTTCGCGGCGCGCAACGACCTGCACACCACCGATCTACGTGCACTCATCGAACTGCTGGATGCGGCGCGGGCAGGGATTCCGTCGACCCCAGGTTGGCTGGGCGGACAGCTGGGCATCAGTTCCGCGTCGACGACGGCACTGATCGACCGACTCGCGGTGGCGGGATTGCTCGAGCGTCAGCGCGACACGACCGATCGCCGTCGGGTGCTGGTGACCGTGACGCCACGCGCCGAGGATCTCGGATGGTCGTTCTTCGGCCCACTGATCGCACGGGTGGTGTCCACGGTCGAGACATTCTCCCCGGACGAGCAGCAGACGATCTCGACCTTCCTCGACCGGATGCAAGAGGCCGCCACCGACGCGCGCGACGCACTCACGCCGGACAGGTGAGGAGGTCCCGCTGCGATGACCGGAAACCTCAGGTCAACGGAGCGTGGACTCCTGGAGTTGCTCGAGCCGAGCTTCCTCGACGTCGAGCATCCGCTGGGCCGCCAGCAAGGTCCGAGAGCTGTACGCACCGTGCGAACGTGCGTCGAGCAGCGCTTCACGCTCCGCCGCGAGGGATTTCAGTCGGAGCCGAAGGTACTGCTCGCGCCGCTCGTCGTTGTCGGGATCCAGTTGGGCTCGGGCACGGGCCGCGCGGCGCCCGACCAGACCGTCGGCACGGACACGGGCCAGCACGTCGGTATCGTCCTCGTCCGCGAGCGCCTCCTCGGCGGCCGAGACCATCTCGTCGAGCAGGTCGTCGTACTGGCTGCGGAGGCGATCGGCATCGTCGCCGGGAATCTGCAGCCTCCTGATCACCATCGGTAGCGTCGATCCCTGCAGCAGCAGCGTCGTCACGGCGACAACGAATGCGATCAGGATCAGCTCGGCGCGGTAGGGCGTGTCCTCGGGCAACGTCTGCGCCGCCGCCAGCGTGATCGCACCGCGCATGCCCGACCACGCCAGGACGACCCCGCCACGCCAGCCCAGTCTCTCGCTGAGCAGGAAGTCGGCGTCCGCACTGGCACGGTTGACTCGGCGCTCGATGTGGAATCTGCGCCGGGTGCTGATCACTTCGTCGTCCAGACGATCCAGTCCCGCCTGCCAGCGCTCGAGACGCGGGATACGCGCTGCCGCCCGGCGCTCGTCCCGCTTGAGTACCGCGACGAGTGGAATGACGAAGATCATCCGGGCCGCGATCACGAAGGCGGCGGCGAACAGGCCGAACAGCACGGCCTCGCCGACGGACAGTCCCGAGTCCTGAACCTCGTCGATCAGGTGCTCGAGGCTCAACCCCATGATCAGGAAGATGGCGGACTCGAGGAGGAACGCGACTGTGTGCCAGTTCATCTCCTCCCCGATCCGATGCTGCGCCTTCAGGTAGCGAGGCGCGAGATGTCCTGTCACGAGGCCGCACACGACGACCGCGAGCACGCCGGACGCCTCGAGTTCCTCGACGGGAACGAACGCCACGAACGGCACGATGAACGACAACGCCGTGTTGAGAACCGTGTCGTTCACCCAGCCGCGGACGCGCACGCCGATGATGCCCACCAGCGCACCGATCACGGTGGCGACGATCACCGAGTAGACGAAGTCGCCGGCCACATGCCACAGCGAGACCGCGCCCGCCATCGCGGCCACCGCCGATCGCAGCAGTACGAGAGCCGAGGCATCGTTGACGAGGCCCTCTCCCTCGAGCACTGTCAGCAGCCGCGAGGGAAGACCGAGCCTGCGTCCGACGGACGTGGCCGCGACGGCGTCCGTGGGGCTCACGACCGCTCCGAGAGCGAAGGCGGTTGCCCAGCCGATATCCGGTATCAGCAGGTGGAAAAGGACTCCCGTGCCCGCGGTGGTAACGACCACCAACAGGACCGCGAGGCCGCTGATCGCCTTGAAGTTTCGTCGGAAGTCCTGCGCCGGCATCGACACAGCGGCCGAGTACAGCAGCGGGGGCAACACGACCGCGAGGATCAACTCGGGTTCGACATCGACGTCCGGAACGCCGGGCAGAAAGCTCAGCACGATCCCCACGACTACGAGTACGAGAGGGGCAGCCAGCCCGAGACGTTTCGACAGCGCGGCGACTGCCACGATACTTGCGACACCGAGGACGGCGATCAATGTCAGATCCACGAATCCGATTGTCCTCGCGTCTCGATCCCTACCGGCACCGCCCTACGACGATCACCCGCTGTTGCGCAGCGCCGTCGCGAGTCCGTTCATGGTGAGCTGGATGCCGCGTCGGACGTTGTCGGAGTCGTCGCCGCTGCGGTAGCGGCGCAGCAGTTCCACCTGCAGGTGGTTGAGCGGCTCGAGGTACGGGAACCGATTGTGCACCGACCGATCGAGGGACGGGTTGTCCCACAACAGGTTCTCGTGACCGGTGATGGCCCGGTACATGGCGACGGTCCGGGCATGCTCGGCGGCAATCTTGCCGAACACCTCGTCCCGGAGTGCGACGTCGGGCACCAGTTCGGAATACCGTGCGGCCAGGCCCATGTCGGACTTCGACATCACCTGCGCCATGTTCGAGAGCACCGTCCGGAAGAACGGCCACCGCTCGTACAGGTCGGTCAGCGTCGCCAGCCGGTCGGTGTCGTCGCCGACCCACTTCTCGAATGCCGTACCGGTGCCGTACCAGCCGGGCAGCATGACGCGTGACTGGCTCCACGACAGCACCCACGGGATCGCCCGCAGATCCGAGATCGACTGCGTCGGCTTGCGCGACGCCGGGCGGCTGCCGATGTTGAGCGCCCCGATCTCCGCGACGGGCGTCGACGCCTCGAAGTACTCGACGAATCCCGGGGTATCGTGCACGAGGTCCGCGTACGCCACCCGTGCGAGTTCCGCCAGCTCGTCCAGGATCGCGTAGGCCGGCGCGGCGTCGTCGCCGAGACCCTCGACGTCGAGCAGGGTCGATTCGAGGGTCGCCGAGACCAGCGCCTCGAGGTTGCGCCGCGCCAGCCTGGGTTCGGCGTACTTCGCGGCGATGATTTCGCCCTGCTCGGTGATCCGCAGCGAACCTTCGACGGCGCCCGGCGGCTGTGCGAGGATCGCGTCGTAGCTGGGCCCGCCGCCGCGACCGACGGTGCCGCCGCGACCGTGGAAGAGCCGCAGCCTGATTCCCGTCTCCCGCACCACCCGGACGAGGTCCAGTTCGGCCCGGTACAGCGCCCAGTTCGCGGCGAGGTAGCCACCGTCCTTGTTGGAGTCGGAGTAGCCGAGCATCACTTCCTGGCTGTCACCCCGATTGGCGACCAGGGCCCGATACAACGGGACATCGAGGGTGGCGGTGAGGGTTTCGGCGCCGTGCCGAAGGTCCTCGATCGTCTCGAACAGCGGCACGATCCCGACCGGGCACCGCGGACCGTCCTCGCCGTCGGGATCGAACAGCCCGACCTCGGCGAGCAGGATCGCCGCCTCGAGCATGTCGCTGACCGACTCGCACATGCTGATGATGTAGTTCGGGATCGCCTCGGGCCCGATCCGGTCGACGGCGTCGGCCGCGGCCCGCAGGATGCCGAGTTCCTTCGTGGTGAGTTCGCTGAACTCGGCGTGCGGCCCGGCGAGGGGCCGGCGCGTCGCCAGCTCGCGCGTCAGGAGCGCCACCCGCTCGTCCTCCGGCAACGAGGCATAGTCCGGATGCACCCCGGACCAGGCCAGCAACTCCGCCACCACGGTCTCGTGAACCTCGGAGTTCTGCCGCATGTCGAGTCCGCACAGATGGAAGCCGAAGACCTCCACCGAGTTCCGCAGCTGCGCGAGCCGGTCGTCGGCCACCGTCCCGTCGCCGTGTGAGCGCAACGACGCGTCGATGATCTCGAGGTCGGCGAGCAGCTCGGCCGGGTCCCGGTAGTCCGGCAGGTCGCCGGCGACCGCATGGACGGCGGGGTGCCCGAGAATCCGCGCCGCCGTGGCGGTCAGCCGGGCCCGCAGACCGCGGACGGCCCGGCGGTACGGCTCGTCCGCCCGGAAGGCCGACTCGTCGCCGGACTCGTTCGCCAGCCGATCCAGATCCGGTGTGACGGTGACCAACCGCGCCGACATCGACAGCTCGCGCTCGAGCACCTCCAACTCGGCGAGATGGTGTTCGAGCGCCGTCTCCGACGCCCGGTGCGTGGCCCGCGCGACCACGTCGGCGGTCACGAACGGATTGCCGTCGCGGTCGCCGCCGATCCACGATCCCGGCCGGAGCATCGGCTCGGCGAGCACCCCCGACCCGGGCCAGCGGGTCTGCAACGCGTCGCGCAGTTCGGCATTGATCCGCGGGACCACCTCGAACAGGGAGGCGTCGTAGTAACGCAGACCCACCTCGATCTCGTCCTGGATCCGCAAGCGCGACAGCCGGATCAACGCGGTCTGCCACAGGGTGAGGATCTGCCGCCGCAACTGCGCGTCGACGACGTCCACTTCGGCGGGATCGACGGAAACCCACTCACGCATCCGCATCAGTTCCATGATCCGGTTCTGGGTCTCGAAGATCGTCCGCCGACGGGTCTCGGTGGGGTGCGCGGTGATGACCGGCGCGACGAGCGCCCCCGTGAGCGCGGCGGCCGCGATCGCCGGATCCACCGGTGCCGCATCGAGTTTCGCGTAGGTGGCCGCAAGGCTGCTGTCCTGCGGCGGTTCGCCGGCGCGGATGTGGATCGCGCGCCGCCGCTCGCGGTGGATGTCCTCCGCGACGTTCGCGAGCAGCGCGAAGTGACTGAACGCGCGAATGACGGGGATCGCGTCAGCGGTGTCGACGGTCGTGAACAACTCCGCCAGGTCGGCGCGGTCGATCTCCGACCGGCGCACCCGGAACGACTCGACCCGGGCCCGCTCGACCAGGTCGAAGACGTCGTCCCCGGATTGTTCGCGGACGATGTCGCCGAGGATCCCCCCGAGCAATCGGATGTCGTCGCGCAGCGGTTCGGTGGCCGCACGCGACGCGGTGGGGACGGAGGGGGCTGCCGACGAATCCGAGGTCCCGGTCATCACCCGATTATCGGCCGACGACCGGTCCCCCGCACGGCAACGCCGCGACGGGCGTCAGCCCTTCCAGATCACCTTCGACGGGGTCAACCGGACGATGACCCGCGGGGTGTCGGGAGTGTCGTTCTCCCACCGCTCGGCGCCGGTGTACTTCTGCGCCAGCTTGTGGATGAGGGAACCACCGGGATCGTCGGCGATCGTGGTGGTGCCGCGGATCTCGACGTAGCTGTACGGCCCGCTCGCCGGGTAGATGAGCACCGTCGCCCGGGGATCGCGCAGCAGATTGTCCGTCTTGCGGCGTCCCCGGACGGTGGAGATGAGGACGTCGTCGCCGTCCCGCTCGAGCCAGACGACCGACAGCTGCGGCTGTCCGCCCGGTTCGACGGTCGCGAGCGTCGCGAACTCCGGCGCATCGATCAGTGCCGCCGCGGCATCGGGAATGGTGGCGGAACTGTGGTACCCGGCCATCGTCAGCTGAACTTGATCTCGAGCCCGATGCCCAGGATCGCGATCAGCCAGATCGCCGCAGTGAAGACCGTTATGCGGTCGAGGTTCTTCTCGACGACGCTCGATCCGGCCAGGCTCGACTGGACGCCGCCACCGAAGAGGCTGGACAGACCGCCGCCCTTGGCGCGGTGCAGCAGGATCAGCAGGATCAGCAGCAAGCTGGTGATGACCAGCAGGATGTCCAGAAACAGTGCCATCTCGGTATTCGCTGCCCTTCACGCACGACGGATTCGGCCACTAGCGCGCCCAGCTTACCTGGTACCCGGCGAATCGAACGTGAACCGACCCCCATGTGGCGTAAGCGCTGTTCCTGACGAAAGGGACGCATCGAACGTTTGGTTCTTCTTACCTTCTGTAACCGTTATCACGATTGCAGGACCTCCACGCGTGACAATGCATCGGAAAGGTACTCCAATGTCGTCGAACACTCGCTCCACTGCACGTCTGGTCACCGCTCTCGCAACAACACTCGCCGTCGCCGGCGGCGTCACACTCGCCACCGCAACCTCGGAGCAGAATCAGGGCCTGATTCGCTGGAATGCGACCGACTAGCGATCGCTCTCAGCGAATCCGGCCCCGCGCGCCCGATCAGGTGCGCGGGGCCTTTTCGTCGCCCTGACGCACTGACCTCCCCGACAGTGGTGGCCGACACAGTCCTCCCGCCCAGTGAGAGACCCCACTTCTGTGGCACAACGTGCCGCACTACCTTCCGAGCTGTCAGCACACCTGCGAGGAAGGCCTCACCATGACGCACCGCTCCACAGCTCTGCGCCGTACCACCCGAGCCACCGTGGCAATCGCCGTGTCCGGCTCGTTCCTGTTCGCCGGAACCGCCGCGGCCAACGCCGCCGGCTCGGTCGACCTGCCGTCCTTCGGAACGCTCGGAGCGTTCGGGTCCTCGGCCCCGGAGAGCGTCGAGACGCCTCGGCTCGCGACCGTCGACAACTTCCGCGACGTCGCCGGCCCCGGCTACAAGACCCCGTTCGGCCACATGCGCACCGGCGTGTTCTACCGCGCCAATGCGCTCACCCCGAACGACGCCGATCTGGCGACGCTCGAATCGCTGAAGCTGACCGCCGTCTACGACGTCCGCACCGACGAAGAGGTGGCACAGAAGGCGGACCGCCTGCCCGCGGGCGCCGACTACGTGCGCATCCCGATCCTGTCGGGCGACCTGGCGGCAGGTGTCGACCAGATTCGGACCCCCGACGACTCCCGGAGCTTCATGCGCGAGATGAACCGCACGTTCGTCTCCGACCCCGAAGCACGCGCGGGATTCGCGAAGTTGCTGACGGATCTCGCGAACACCGACGGCCGTCAGGTTTTCCACTGCACGGCCGGCAAGGACCGCACCGGCTGGGCTTCGATGCTGCTGCAGAGCCTCGCCGGGGTGTCGAGCGACGACATCATGAGCAGCTACCTGCTCACCAACGAGTACACGGCCGCCTCGATGGAGCGCACCTACGAGGGCATCAAGGCCGGCCAGGGCCAGGCCAAAGCGGACGTCTACCGACCCCTCCTCGGCGTCGACGCCAGCTACCTGCAGGCCGGTCTCGACGAACTCGCCGCGAAGTACGGAACGGTGGAGAACTACCTGCGTGCCGGCCTCGACCTGTCGCCGGTGACGCTCGCCAAGCTGCGCATCAAGCTGTTCGGCTGAACCGACCGGTGAACCGCGCTGGGCGCGAGCAGGATTCGCCCGCGCCCGGCGCCACCCTCCACCACTGAGTGAGACGCATCACATCAACTACTCGAGCGCGCGCTACCTTCCCGACGGAACACACACCATCGCGGAAGGAATCACTGTGACAAACCCTGTGCACCACAAGCGTTTCCCGCGCGTCCGCGCGACGACGACATTCGCCCTGACGGGCGTCCTGCTCTTCGCGGGGCCGGCCGTCGCGGACGCCACTTCGCTCGCCAGCTTCGGCTCGTCCGAATCCGCATCCACCGCACCCGAGCGAATCGAGGCGCCCCGACTGAGTTCGGTGAACAACTTCCGCGACATCGCCGGAACCGGGACCGGCTATACGGGATTCGGCGGATTGACGGTGAACCCTGGCGTGTTCTACCGGGCCAATGCGCTCACCCCGAACCCTGCCGACCTCGCGACCCTGACGGCGCTGGGACTGACCGCGGTCTACGACCTGCGCACCGACCAGGAGATCGCCGCGAAGCCCGACGTCCTCCCGGACGGTGTCCGGTACAGGCAGATCCAGGTCATGTCGGCCGATCCCAGCGGCGACATCGCCGGCCTCACCAGCCCCGAGGAGGCCCGCGCGTACGTGCAGGACGGCTACCGCGACACCGTCACCGACGAGACCTCGCGCCGTGGCTACGCCCAACTGCTGACCGAGCTCGCGAAAACCGCCGGGCCGCAGGTATTCCACTGCACCGCCGGCAAGGACCGCACCGGATGGGCCACCGCCCTGCTGCTCGGGATCGCCGGGGTGCCGCGGGAGACGATCCTGGCGGACTATCTGCTCTCGAACGAGTATTCGGCCGACACGATCCGGGCGACCCTCGAGCAGATCACCCTCTACAAGGGCGCGGAGGCCGCGGAGATCTACCGACAGCTCATCGGGGTCGACGCCAGCTATCTCGAGGCGTCGTTCGACGAACTCGAACGCATCTACGGTTCGTTCGATCGGTACCTCGTCGACGGGCTCGGACTGTCGTTCGACACCATCACGAAGCTCCGCCTCAAGCTCCTCGCCTGAGCCTGCACGACGAAGAACTCGGGCCACGTGGCCCATTCGGTCACGTGGCCCGCGCTCGCACGGCCGTCTCCGCAACGACGTCCTCGAGCAGAGCGTGAAACGCCGCCGCCGCGTGACTCGGCGCCAGGTTCGCGCGCCGGGCGAGGCTGACGGTGCGCGTCAGCCGAGGTGATTGCAGGTGCGTGATGCGCAGCCCCGGATAGTGGAGCGCGGCCATCGAGGGCGCGATACTCACCCCTATCCCGCGAGCCACGAACCGGAGGACCGCGTCGAGTTCGGCGCCCTGCACCACCATGCTCGACCGCAGCCCGGCCGCCGCGAACGCCTCGTCGAGGGCCGTTCGGAGGTCGTAGGTCTCGTGGCAGGCCACGAACTCCTGCGCCGCGAGTTCCTCGAGCGTGATCGTTCCACCGTCGGTCGGGGGCGGCAGAGCGGCCGAGGACACGATCACCAACTCCTCCTGCAGGAGCGGCGCGAGGACCAGGCCTGGGTGGTCCCGGGCGCGTTCGGCCACCACCAGCGCCAGGTCCAGCTCACCCTGCTCGAGTTTGCTTGTCAGAGAGCGGGATCCGGCCTCGGTGACATGCAGCTCGACGCCCGGATACGCGACGCGATATCGCGCGAGGACATCGGCGACGAGACTGATGCACAGACTGGGAGTCGCCCCGAGGCGAAGCCGGCCCTTGGCGACGCGCACGAGTTCGTCAATCTGCCGATATGCAGCCTCTCGGTCCTCGAGCATCCGCGTCGCGACCGGCAGAAGCACCTCGCCGGCCACGGACAGCGCGACGGATCCCGCCCCACGGTCGAACAGTCGCACACCGAGGTCCTTCTCGAGCGCGGCGATCTGGCGGCTCAGCGACGGCTGCGCGACGCCGACCTCGTCTGCCGCCCGGGTGAAATGCCCGACCCGCGCGACCGCAACGAAACAGGCGAGTTGATCCAACGTCACCGCAATAGCCTAGACGCATCAGGTCGATGATTCGAATGCATTGGAGTTATCAACAGGGCGGGTCTAGCGTCGGCGAGCACAGGGATACCGGAACAGTTCGGGAAGGGGCCGAGGCAGTGAATACACAGGTAGTGGTGGCGGGGGCGGGGTATGCCGGGGCGGTGGCTGCGAAGCGGCTGCTGTCGAAGAACCCGGATCTTCAGGTCACCGTGGTGAATCCGCGCTCCGACTTCGTCGAACGCATCCGTCTGCACCAACTCGCGGTAGGCAACCATGCGGCGGCGATGCCGCTGGCGGCCGCACTCCCCGATCGCGCACGGCTGATCGTCGACAGCATCACATCGATCGACCCCTCGCAGCAGGAGATACGACTCGCCGCGGGCGATGGCCTCCCCTACGACCACCTGGTCTACGCGGTCGGCAGCACCGGCGGACTCGACGAGCTCGACGGAGCTCGCGAGTACGCGTTCGCGATCGCGGAATACGAGTCGGCACTTGCACTTCGACAACGACTGGCCGCGCTGGTGGAGGACGCACCGGTCGTGGTGATCGGCGGTGGACTGACCGGCATCGAGACCGCAGCCGAGATCGCAGAGCAGCGACCGGAACTCTCCGTCACCGTCGTCTCGAGCGGGCCGATCGCGGAAGGACTCCACGACAGGGCGCGCACGCGAATCCGTCGCACACTCACGGCGCTCGCCGTCGACATCGTCGAAGGCGCCCGGGTGACGCGGATCGGCGAGCGCGGCATCGAACTCGCCGACGGCCGAACGATTCCGAGCGAATGCACCGTCACCGCGGCGGCATCGGCGGTGCCCGACCTGGCCCGTCGAAGCGGACTACCGACCGACGAAGCCGGACGACTCCTGGTGGACGACACGTTGACCTGCCCGTCCTGGCCGAACATCGTCGGAGCCGGGGACGCTGTCTCGATCGAGGGTCGGCCCCTGCGAATGAGCTGCCAGGCCGCCGTCCCGCTCGGCGCCCACGCCGCCGACACCCTGCTGCGCCGGATGAATGGCCGGACGCCCGAGAAGGTCGAGGCCCGGTTCGTCGGCCTGGCGATCAGTCTGGGACGCCGGTCGGGCGTCGTCCAGCGCACGGACTCCCACGACAATCCCCGCGGCACCGTGGTCGGGGGCCGCGTCGGAGCGCTGGTCAAGGAACGGGTCTGCTCGTACACCCTGAACTGGGGAGTGAACCCGCGGCGACCGGTGACGCTCACGTGGTCGTGAAGCCGACGAACTCCCGGCCGGATCCCAAACCGTGAAAGGACATTCACGTGGTTCTGTTCTTCGACATCCTCTTCGTCTCGGCGTGCGCCGCCATCGGCTGGTTCGGCCTCTACGCTCTGTACCGAATCCTCTGGCGAAACTGACCGGCATCCTGCAGGCCTGTCGAGACGAAAAACGCGGGGCGCGTGACCATTCCGGTCACGCGCCCCGCGCTCGTTCGGTTGCTACCCGATCACGGGAGCGGTCCGCCGGCCGCGATGGCCGACAGGGTCGCGAACTCGTCCGCCTTGAGCGAGGCTCCGCCGACGAGGCCGCCGTCGACGTCGGGCTGGGCGATGAGCTCGCCGACGTTCTTGGCGTTGACCGATCCGCCGTAGAGGACCCGCACGGCCTGCGCGATCTCGGGCGAGGCCAGCTCGGCGAGCGTGTCGCGCACCGCCTTGCAGACTTCCTGTGCGTCGGCGGCCGAGGCAACCTTGCCGGTGCCGATGGCCCACACGGGCTCGTATGCGACGACGATCTTGGCGATCTCGTCCGCCGACAGACCCGCGAGCGAACCCTTCAGCTGCGCGACGTTGTACGCCACGTGCTCGCCGGCCTCGCGGATGTTCAGACCCTCACCGATGCAGACGATCGGGGTGAGCCCGTTCGCCAGCGCCGCCTTGGTCTTCGCGAGGACCGCCTCGTCGGACTCACCGTGCAGCGTGCGCCGCTCGGAGTGACCGACCACGACGAACGTGCAGCCCAGCTTGGCCAGCATCGAGCCGCTGATCTCGCCGGTGTAGGCGCCCGACTCGTGGGCGGAGACATCCTGCGCACCGTAGGTGAGCAGGAGCTTGTCGCCCTCGACCAGCGTCTGCACGGTCCGGATGTCGGTGAACGGCGGGATCACCGTCACGTCGACCTTCTCGAAGTACTTCGCGGGCAGCGAGAACGCGATCTTCTGCACCAGAGCGATGGCCTCGAGGTGATTGAGGTTCATCTTCCAGTTGCCGGCGATCAAAGGCTTACGTGCCATGCCTCAGTCCTCCAGCGCCGCGATGCCGGGAAGCGTCTTGCCCTCGAGGTATTCGAGGGAGGCGCCACCACCGGTGGAGATGTGCGAGAAGCCGTCCTCGGGCAGACCGAGCTGACGCACGGCCGCCGCGGAATCGCCGCCGCCGACGACGCTGAACGCGCCCTTGCCGGTGGCCTCGATGATCGCCTCGGCGACACCCTTGGTGCCCGCCGCGAACTTCGCGAACTCGAACACGCCCATCGGACCGTTCCAGAACACCGTCTTGGCACCCGAGAGGATCGCCGCGAAGCGCTCCACCGACTGCGGTCCGATGTCCAGGCCCATCCAGCCGTCCGGAATCTCCATCACGGAGACCGTCTTCGACTCGGCGTCCGCCGAGAACGAGTCGGCGATCACCACGTCCTGCGGGATGTGGATGACGTCCGCGTACCGCTCGAGCAGCTCCTTGCAGGTGCCGATCATCTCTTCCTGGCACAGCGAGTTGCCGACCGAGATGCCCTGTGCCGCAAGGAAGGTGTAGTACATGCCACCACCGATGACGAGGGTGTCGACCTTGGGGGCCAACGCCTCGATCACGGCGAGCTTGTCCGACACCTTGGAACCGCCGAGCACGACCGCGTACGGGCGCTCGGAGTCCTGCGTCAGCTTCTGCAGGACCTCGACCTCGGCCGCGACCAGGTTGCCCGCGTAGTGCGGGAGCAGCTTGGCGATGTCGTAGACCGACGCCTGCTTGCGGTGCACGACACCGAAGCCGTCGGAGACGAACGCGCCCTCACCGTCGACCAGGTCGACGAGCGCCTTGGCGAGTGCCTCGCGCTCGGCATCGTCCTTGCTGGTCTCACGCGGATCGAAGCGGATGTTCTCCAGCAGCAGGACATCGCCGTCCGTCAGGCCCTCGGAACGCGCGAGCGCGTCCTGGCCGACGACGTCACCGGCGAGCTGGACGTTGCGGCCCAGCACCTCACCGAGCTTCGCGGCGACCGGCGCGAGCGACAGCGCGGCATCGAATTCGCCCTTGGGGCGACCGAGGTGCGCCATCACGATGACCTTGGCGCCCGCCTCGGCCAGCGCCGAGATGGTCGGCGCGGACGCGATGATGCGGCCCGGGTCGGTGATGGTTCCGTTGTCCAGCGGAACGTTGAGGTCGGAGCGCACCAGCACGGTACGGCCCTCGACACCCTCGTCCAGCAGGTCCTTCAGAGTCTTGACAGCCACGGCGTCAGAGGGACTTCGCGACGAGACCGATGAGGTCCGCGAGACGGTTGGAGTAGCCCCACTCGTTGTCGTACCACGACACGATCTTGACCTGGTCGTCGATGACCTTGGTCAGGCCGGCGTCGAAGATCGAGGAGTGCGGATCGGTGACGATGTCCGAGGACACGATGGGAGCCTCGGTGTACTTCAGGATGCCCTTCAGCGGGCCCTCGGCGGCAGCCTTCATCGCGGCGTTGATCTCTTCGGCGGTGGCCGGCTTGCGCAGGTTCGCCGTGAGGTCGGTGACCGAGCCCGTGGGGATCGGCACGCGCAGCGCGTAGCCGTCGAGCTTGCCCAGCAGCTGCGGGAGGACCAGGCCGATGGCCTTGGCCGCGCCGGTGCCGGTCGGGACGATGTTCAGGGCCGCGGCACGCGCGCGACGCAGGTCGCTGTGCGGGGCATCCTGCAGGTTCTGATCCTGCGTGTACGCGTGGATCGTGGTCATCAGACCCTTGACGATGCCGAACTCGTCGTCGAGCACCTTGGCGATCGGGCCGAGGCAGTTGGTGGTGCACGAGGCGTTCGAGATGATGTTCTGGCTGCCGTCGTACTGGTCGTCGTTGACGCCCATGACCACGGTCAGGTCCTCGCCCTTGGCGGGCGCGGAGATGATGACCTTCTTGGCGCCGGCCTCGAGGTGACCCTTGGCCTTCGCGGCGTCGGTGAAGATGCCGGTGGACTCGACGACGACGTCGACGCCCAGCTCGCCCCAGGGCAGCTCGTTCAGCGGGCCGCGGTGCGCCAGCGCCTTGATCTTGGTGTCGCCCACGACGATGGTGTCTTCGCCCTCGAGCGAGACGTCGTACGGCAGGCGACCCAGGATGGAGTCGTACTTGAGCAGGTGAGCCAGCGTCGCGTTGTCCGTGAGGTCGTTGACCGCCACGATCTCGATGTCGGTGGTGCCGAGCGCCTTCTGCGCATCGACCGCCCTGAAGAAGTTACGTCCGATACGACCGAAGCCGTTGATGCCTACCCGGACCGTCACAGTTAGCTCCTTTGCCCATCTACTCTGGTGTGCAATTTCGCCCGCGAGAACCTCACGGGCGCGTTGATACCCACGCCGATCGAAACCGAAACGCGCGGGCCTCATCGGTCGATGTGAGTCCCACCCTAGTTGGCGCACCCCTGAATGCGCGCATCTGACCCGGTCACCGGAACCGGTTCAGGTCGCCGCTGAAGGGTGGGACGAGACGTCGATGCGACCGTTCGGTCGCCGTCAGGCCTCTTCGAGCAACTCGGGGGTCACCGCCGACTCCGTGTCGGGGAGCCCGAGGTCCTTCGCCTTGCGGTCCGCCATCGACAGCAGCCGGCGGATCCGTCCCGCCACCGCGTCCTTGGTCATCGGCGGGTCGGCGAGCTGGCCGAGTTCCTCGAGCGAAGCCTGCCGATGCTTGGCCCGCAGCGTGCCCGCAGCCGCGAGGTGGTCGGGGACGTCGGCCCCGAGGATCTCGAGCGCCCGCTCCACCCGGGCCGCCGCCGCGACCGCCGCGCGCGCCGACCGGCGCAGATTCGCGTCGTCGAAGTTCGCCAGGCGGTTGGCCGTCGCGCGCACCTCGCGGCGCATGCGGCGTTCCTCCCACGTCAGTCGCGTGTCCTGTGCACCCATCCGGGTGAGCAGGGCGCCGATCGCCTCGCCGTCGCGGACCACCACCCGGTCCGTGCCCCGCACCTCGCGGGCCTTGGCCGCGATGCCCAGCCGGCGGGCCGCGCCGACCAGGGCCAGTGCGGCCTCCGGACCGGGGCAGCTGATCTCGAGCGCCGACGAGCGGCCCGGTTCGGTGAGCGAACCGTGTGCCAGGAAGGCCCCGCGCCACGCCGCCTCGGCGTCGCCGACGCTGCCCCCGACCACCTGGGCCGGCAGCCCGCGCACCGGACGACCACGCATGTCGAGCAGGCCGGTCCGGCGCGCCAGCGCCTCGCCGTCCTTCGCGACACGGACGACGTAGCGCGAGCTCTTCCGCAGACCACCGGCGCTGAGCACGTGCACGTCCGACTGGTATCCGTACAGGTCGAGGATCTCGCCGCGCAGTCGCCGGGCGGTCGAGCCGAGATCCACCTCGGCCTCCACCACGACCCGGCCACCCACGATGTGCAGCCCGCCCGCGAACCGGAGCAGTGCCGACACCTCCGCCTTGCGGCAGCTGACCTGCGTGATCGCGAGCCTGCTGAGCTCGTCCTTGACCTCGGCTGTCATCGCCACGAGGCGCTCTCCCTTCCCCCGATTGTCCGTTCGGTGGCTCGCTCGATGTCGTGCCCGGTTGCCGACCCGGCCGGCGCTTGCCGGACCGCGAGGCTCGCGAGGACATCCGCGAGCTTGCCCGCATGATGCTTGTGGGTGCCGTCCTCGGCGACGTCCGCGTAGACCACCTCGGCGCCCAGGTGCGTCGCGGCGCGGCAGAGGTGGTCACGCTCGCGGCCCGCCGGGACCGATGCCGAATCGACGACGACGTGGTCGACGCGGAACTCGGGCGCGTGTTGGCACAGTACGTGGAGATGACGCTCGGCGGAGAATCCGGCGGTCTCCCCAGGCTCCGGCGCGAGGTTGAGGATCAGCACCTTCCGCGCCGGAGTGCGCAGCAGTCCGTCGAGCAGTTCGGGGACCAGCACGTGTGGGATGACGCTCGAGAACCAGGATCCGGGTCCGAGAACAGCGAGGTCGGCGGTCTCGAGAGCGGCGAGCGCGTCGGGGCAGGCCGGCGGGTCGGTCGGCAGCAGTCGTACGCGGCGCACCTTGCCCGGCGTGGTGGCCACCGCCACCTGTCCGCGAATGCAGCGGCTGACCCGCGGATCCGTCTCCAGACCCACGACGTCCGCCTCGATCTGCAGGGCCTGCGTCGACATCGGCAACACCCGCCCCTCCACCTGGAGCAGCCGGGCAACCGTGTCGAGCGCGGCGACCGGGTCGCCGAGGACCTCGGTCAGACCCGCGAGGATCAGGTTGCCGACGGAGTGGCCCGCGAGCGCGCCGGACCCCCCGAAGCGGTGCTGCACCGCCTCCGTCCACGACCGGACCTCGGGGGTCTGCGCGGCGAGCGCGGCGAGCGCCATCCGGAGGTCACCGGGCGGAATCATGCCGAGTTCGCTGCGGAGGCGGCCCGACGAGCCACCGTCGTCGGCGACCGTCACCACAGCGGTGACGTCGGAACTGAGCCGGCGGGCCGCGCTCAGCGTCGCGTACAGGCCGTGACCGCCGCCGAACGCGACGATCCGGGGCGGACGAGAGTCGGTAGTCGTCGATGCGTCTGTCATTCGCGCCCCACATCGCGGTGGACGACACGGACGGCCAGGCCGCCCTCTCGGCCGAGTCGCGCAGCGAGCGCCTCGGACATCGCGACGCTCCGATGCTTGCCGCCGGTGCAACCGACCGCGATCGTCATGTAGCGCTTTCCCTCCCGGCGGTAACCCGCCGTCGTCAGTTCGAGGAGTCGCATGAAGGTGTCGAGGTACTCCTCGGCACCGTCACGGGACAGGACGTAGTCCCGCACCGCCTCCTCCAGCCCGGTGTGCGGACGAAGTTCCGGAATCCAGTGCGGATTCGGCAGGAACCGCACATCGCACACCAGGTCGGCGTCCATGGGCAGCCCGTGCTTGAACCCGAAGGACTGCACCGTCACCTGGATCACGCTGCTGGCCTCGCCGCCGAACGCGGTCTCGATCTTCTCCCGCAACTCGCGCACGGCGAGCGCGGACGTGTCGACGACCAGATCGGCAGACGCCCGGACCTGCGCCAGCTTGGCCCGCTCCGCCGCGATTCCCTCGGACAGCGTGCCTTCCTTGCTGTCGCTCTGCAACGGATGACTGCGCCGCACGTGCTCGAAACGGCGGATCAGCACCGGATCGTTGGCCTCGAGGTAGAGCACCCGGATCTGTACCGGCATGGCCTCCAGGTCCGTGACCACGCGCCCGAGGTCGCCCGTGAACGGGCGGCTGCGGATGTCGATCACGACCGCGAGGCGTCGGATCGGCGGGTCGGACTCGACGCCGAGTTCGACCATCCGGGTGATCAGTTCGGGCGGCAGATTGTCGACGACGTACCAACCGAGATCCTCGAGCACCTTGGCGGCGGTGCTCAGCCCTGCTCCGGACAGCCCGGTGACGAGCGCGACCTCGACGTCTCCCCCACCGCGTTCCTGCTGGTCGTTCACTCGCGACTGTGTCCTGTTCGTTCCGATGCGCCGATGTCCGTCACATCATCCCCCACCACGACGCCTCCCGCAGCGACATCTGCGGCGGGCTCGGCACCGACCGCCGTTCCGGTCTGTCCGGATTGCGGTTCGGCGAGCGCCGCGAGCACTGCCTGCGCGGTGGCCACGCCGATGCCGGGAACCGCCGTGATCTCCTCGACCGTCGCCTCCCGCAGTTTGGCCACCGAGCCGAAGTGCGCGACGAGCGCGGTCCGCCGCGTCTCGCCGAGACCGCGCACCGAATCGAGAGCCGACGCCGTCATCCGACGCGACCGCTTGCTGCGGTGGAACGTGATGGCGAAGCGATGTGCCTCGTCGCGGACCCGCTGCAACAGGTACAGCGACTCGCTCGTGCGGGGCAGGATCACCGGGTCTTCCTCCCCCGGCACCCACACCTCCTCGAGGCGCTTGGCCAGACCGATCACCGCGACGTCGGTGACGCCGAGTTCGTCGAGCACTTCCGCGGCCGCATTGACCTGGGGAGCGCCGCCGTCGACCACGAACAGGTTCGGCGGGTACGCGAACCTGCGCGGCCGTCCCGTCTGTGGATCCAGCGCCGCCTCGGGAGCCTGGTCGCCGCCATCGGCACCGCCGTCGACACCACCACCGGCGGCGACGGCCGTGTTGTCCTTGTTGTGCCGCAGGAACCGCCGACGGGTGACCTCGGCGATACTCGCCACGTCGTCCGAGCGTCCGTCACCGGCGGCCTCCCGGATCGCGTAGTGCCGGTAGTCGGACTTGCGCGGCAGGCCGTCCTCGAACACCACGAGCGAGGCCACCACGTCGGTGCCCTGCACGTGACTGATGTCGACGCACTCGATCCGCAGCGGCGCCGAATCGAGGTCGAGTGCCTCCTGGATTCCCTGCAGCGCGGCCGATCTCGACGTGAAATCGCCGGCGCGCTTGAGCTTGTGCTGCGCCAGCGCCTCCTTCGCGTTCCGCTCGACGGTCTCGGCCAGCGCCTTCTTGTCGCCGCGCTGCGGGACGCGGAGCTTCACCGAGCTTCCGCGCAGCCCGCCGAGCCACTGCTGCAGACCGTCGACGTCACGCGGGAGCGCGGGCACGAGCACCTCGCGCGGCACCGCGTTCGCGGGCTGATCGGCCGGTGCGCCGCCGTCGGAGAGCGCGGCCTGCTCGCCGTAGAACTGGGTGAGGAATTGTTCGACGAGGATCTCCAACTCCGACTCCGCCCCGGCGTCGGCGGCGACCGCATCGCGTTCGATGACGTCACCCGCCTTCTCGACCACCCAGCCGCGCTGCCCGCGCACGCGCCCACCGCGGACGTGGAAGACCTGTACGGCCACCTCGAGTTCGTCGGATGCGAACGCCACCAGGTCGGCGTCGGTGCCGTCGCCGAGCACGACCGCCTGCTTCTCGAGTGCCTTCTTGAGCGCGCCGACGTCGTCACGCAGCCGCGCGGCGGTCTCGAAGTCGAGGTCTTCGGCCGCCTCCTGCATGCGGGTCTCGAGCTGCCGGACGAGACGGTCGGTGCGGCCCGACAGGAAGTCGCAGAAGTCCTCCACGATCTCCCGGTGTTCGGCGGCGCTCACTCGGCCGACGCACGGCGCCGAGCACTTGTCGATGTAGCCGAGCAGGCACGGACGGCCGATCTGGTTGTGGCGCTTGAACACTCCGGCCGAGCACGTGCGCGCCGGGAAGACCCGCAGCAGCAGGTCGAGCGTTTCGCGGATGGCCCACGCGTGGGAGTACGGGCCGAAGTAGCGCACCCCTTTGCGGCGGGGGCCGCGGTACACGAACAGCCGCGGGTACTCCTCATTGAGCGTCACAGCCAGGACCGGATACGTCTTGTCGTCCCGGTAGCGGACGTTGAACCGAGGGTCGAACTCCTTGATCCAGTTGTACTCGAGCTGAAGCGCCTCGACCTCGGTGCTGACGACGGTCCACTCGACACTGCCGGCCGTCGTCACCATCTGCCGGGTCCGCGGATGCAGCGACGACAGGTCGGCGAAGTACGAGTTGAGCCGCGACCGCAGGCTCTTCGCCTTGCCGACGTAGATCACCCGGCCGTGCGGGTCGCGGAACTTGTAGACGCCCGGTTCCACCGGGATGGTTCCCGGCGCGGGTCGATATGTGGAGGGATCGGGCACGATTCCAGGCTAGTCGGCGGTACCGACGGTCTTCACTCGGCGCGCGATCCCGTGTACTTCGCCTCGAGCTCGCGGAACCGGCGGACCGCCTGCACGGCGTGCTCGCGGTCGTTGGCCTGGATCGCCATCACCGGGACGTACTCGTCGTCGGGCAGGTCGATCCGCGCCCACGACGCGCCCTCACGGAACGACAGTCCCTGATCGAGATCCCAGTCGATGACGCGCTCACCGAGGATGTTGCGCACGGCGATCCCGCGCGGGCCGACCCGCAGACGCGGCCGGGTGAGCAGAAGCACACCACCGGCCAGGAGCAGGCCGATGCCCGCCATCGCGAACTGGTCCACGAGACGGAAGTACACACCCGTCGCCGACGTGCGCAGCAGGATCGCCAACGTCACGTGCACCAGCACGAGCACGCCGGCCGCGACCATCGCGTAGCGCGCCGACTTCTTGGACCGGACCTCGAACTCCCAGTCACCGCTGCTGCTCATCGCGAGGTCGACCCCGTCCGCTTCCGTCGCAGCTGGGCCAGGGTGACGGCGGTGTCGATCGCCGCCGCGCACGCCTCGCCGCCCTTGTCCTCCACCGAGCCCGGCAGACCGGAGCGGTCCAGCGCCTGCTTCTCGGTGTCGGTGGTGAGCACACCGTTGCCGACCGGAACACCCTCGTCCAGAGCGACCCGCGTCAGCCCGGCCGTCACCGCGTCGCACACGTACTCGAAATGCGGTGTGCCGCCACGGATGACGACACCGAGCGCGACGACGGCGTCGTGCGACTTCGCGAGTTCCTGCACCACGACCGGCAACTCGATCGCGCCCGCGACGCGGACGAGCGTCGGGTCCTCGATCTGGGCCTGCTTGGCGACCCGCTTGGCGCCCGCGACGAGCGCCTCGCTGATCTCGGGATGCCACTGTCCGGCGACGATCGCGAGCTTCAGGTTCTTCGCCATCCCCAGCTGGAGATCGGGGCGTCCCTCACCGCTCACAGCGCGTCACCGGCCTCGAACTCGTCCAGGCCGACCAGGTCGTGGCCCATGCGGTCACGCTTGGTGCGCAGGTACGTGAGGTTCTCGGCGTTCGCGCGCAGCGGCATCGGCACTCGATCGGTGATCTGGAGTCCGTAGCCGTCGAGCCCGACCCGCTTGGCCGGGTTGTTGGTGAGCAGGCGCATCGACTTGATGCCGAGGTCCACGAGGATCTGCGCGCCGATGCCGTAGTCCCGGGCGTCGGCCGGCAGACCGAGCTGGAGGTTGGCGTCGACCGTGTCGGAGCCGGCGTCCTGCAGCTGGTAGGCCTGCAGCTTGTGCATCAGGCCGATGCCGCGGCCCTCGTGGCCACGCATGTACAGGACCACGCCGCGGCCCTCCTGCGCGATCATGTCGAGCGCCGCGTCGAGCTGCGGACCGCAGTCGCAGCGCAGCGAGCCGAACACGTCACCGGTCAGGCACTCCGAGTGCACGCGGACCAGCACATCGTTGCCGTCGCCCTCAGCGATGTCGCCGCGCACCAGCGCGACGTGCTCGACCTCGTCGTAGATGCTCTTGTAGCCCACCGCGGTGAAGTCACCGTGCCGGGTGGGGATCCGCGCCTCGGCGACCCGCACGACGTGCTTCTCGTGCTTGCGGCGCCACGCGATGAGGTCCGCGATCGAGATCAGGGCCAGGTTGTGGTCGTCGGCGAACACGCGCAGCTCGTCGGTCTTGGCCATGTGGCCTTCGTCCTTCTGGCTGACGATCTCGCAGATGACGCCGGCGGGACGCAGGTCCGCCATGCGGGCGAGGTCGACCGCGGCCTCGGTGTGACCGGGGCGGCGCAGCACGCCGCCCTCCTTGGCGCGCAGCGGGACGACGTGACCCGGTCGGGTGAAGTCGTTGGCACCGCTCTCCGGGTCGGCCAGCAGGCGCATCGTCGCGGCACGGTCGGACGCCGAGATGCCGGTGCCGATCCCCTCGCGGGCGTCGACGGTCACCGTGTACGCGGTGCCGTGCTTGTCCTGGTTGGTCGCGTACATGGGCGGCAGGCCCAGCCGGTCGCAGTCCTCGCCGTCGAGCGGAACACACAGGTAGCCCGACGTGTAGCGCACCATGAACGCCACGAGTTCGGGGGTGGCCTTCTCGGCCGCGAAGATGAGGTCGCCCTCGTTTTCGCGGTCCTCGTCGTCGACGACCACAACCGCCTTACCTGCGGCGATGTCTGCGACTGCGCGCTCGATGCTGTCGAACCTGGTCACGTGCTTGGGCTCCAAAATCTTGAACTGGCGTGCTCGAGTATGTCCCGGCGCATCGCTTCAGATGCACCTCAACAGTACGACCTCGTGAGACGAGGTCGTTATTCCGGCTAGCGGCCGGCGGCCGTGTGCAGGCGCTCGACGTACTTGGCGATGACGTCGACCTCCAGGTTGACCGGCGTGCCCGGCTCCGCGGCACCGAGCGTGGTCAGCCCGAGCGTCGTCGGGATCAGCGAGATCTCGAAGTACTCGGCACCGGGCTCGCCGCCGAGCGCGGACACCGTCAGGGAGACGCCGTCGACCGTGATCGAACCCTTCTCCACCACGTAGCGGGAGATGCTCGACGGCAGCGAGACGCGCACCACGGTCCAGTTCTCGGACGGGCTGCGTGAAATGACGGTGCCGACGGTGTCGATGTGACCCTGGACGATGTGACCGCCGAGTCGGCTGTTGACGGCCGCGGCACGCTCGAGGTTGACCCGGCTGCCGATCTCGAGGGCCCCGAGGCTCGACCTGACCAGCGTCTCCCGCATGACGTCGGCGGTGAACGCCTCGCCGCCCTGGACGTCGACGACCGTCAGGCACACGCCGTTGACGGCGATCGAGTCGCCGTGACCCGCATCCGAAGTGACCAGCGGCCCCTTGACGGTGAAGCGGGCCGCGTCGGCCAGGTCTTCCTTGGCGACGATCTCGCCGAGTTCCTCGACGATTCCGGTGAACATGTCTTCGCTCACTCCTTGGATCGATTAACTACTGAGCCCGAGGGATCAGGTTCAACAACAGGTCGTCGCCGAGGACCTCGACGTTCTCCCGCCGAAACCGTAGCGCCTCGGCGATGGTGGACACTCCAGCGTCTTCCACTGCGTGGGACCCCGCACCCAGCACCACCGGCGCGATGTACGCCTGGATGCGATCGACTGCCCCGGCCGCGAGGAACGCGCCCGCGAGCCGCGGTCCCCCCTCGACCAGCACGTCGTCCTGATCAGCGAGCGCGGCCAGGATCTCGTCGACGTCGTGGGTGCGCAGTATCAGGGTGGGCGCCGCATCGTCCAGCACCCTCGCAGTGGCCGGGACGTCCCGCGTACCGACCACGACGCGCAGCGGTTGGCGCTCGGCGAGCGAGCCGTCGGGCAGTCGTGCGGTGAGCCGGGGATCGTCCGCGAGCACCGTCCCGGTCCCGACGACGATCGCGTCGAGCCGGGCCCGGTCGGTGTGCACCCGCGCCCGCGCCTCGGGACCGGTGATCCACTGGCTGGTGCCGTCCACGGCGGCGCTGCGGCCATCGAGGGTGGCGGCGAACTTCCAGGTCACGTGGGGGCGACCGGTGCGCTGGCGGTGCAGCCACGCGCGCAGCGGGCCACGCTCGACGTCGTCGGACCGCAGCCCGCCGGTCACCTCGATCCCGGCGCGTCGCAGCGTCTCCGCCCCACCCGCCGCGGCGGGGTTCGGATCGGCCACCGCGTAGTGCACCGCGCCGACCCCCGCGTCGATCAGGGCCTGCGAGCACGGACCGGTGCGGCCCTGGTGGTTGCACGGTTCGAGCGTGACGACCGCAATCCCGCCGCGGGCGCGCTCCCCTGCCGCGGCCAGCGCGACCACCTCGGCGTGCGGGCCGCCGGGCGGCTGCGTCGCGCCCACGCCGACGACCTCACCGGACGCGTCGAGGATCACCGCACCGACCGGAGGGTTGGGGCTGGTGGTGCCGCGCACGGCCTCGGACGCGTCGATCGCGAGCCGCATCGCGGCGTCGGGAGTGGTCACCGGAGGGCCGTCAGATCGAGAGCGTCAGGTGCGGCGACGCCTTCGCCGCCTGCTCACGCAGTCCGCGGACCGCGGCGGCCGGGTCGGCGGCACCGTAGACCGCGGAACCGGCGACGAAGCAGTCGATGCCGGCCTCGGCGGCCTGCTCGATGGTGTCGACGTTGATGCCGCCGTCGATCTCCACGAGCAACCGCAGCTCGCCGGCGTCGACGAGCTTGCGGACCGCCCGCGCCTTGTCGAGCACCTCCGGGATGAACGACTGACCGCCGAAGCCCGGCTCGACGCTCATCACGAGCAGCGTGTCGAAGCTCTTCAGGATCTCGAGGTACGGCTCGATGGGCGTGTTCGGCTTGATGCTCAGACCGGCCTTCGCGCCCGCGGCGCGGATGTCACGCGCGACCGAGATCGGGTCGTCGGTGGCCTCGGCGTGGAACGTCACGTTGTGCGCACCGGCCTCGGCGTACGGCGGCGCCCAACGACCCGGATCGTCGATCATCAGGTGGCAGTCGAGCGGGATGTCGGTGGCCTTCAGCAGGCTCTGCACGACGGGCAGGCCCAGCGTCAGGTTGGGGACGAAGTGGGCGTCCATGACGTCCACGTGCAGCCAGTCGGCGCCGGCCACGGCGTCGGCCTCCTCGGCGAGGCGCGCGAAATCGGCGGAGAGGATGGACGGTGCGATCATCGGGGTTGCCACGTCGGCGAGTTTAGTCGGCGGACGACGACCGATCGTCGGTGCCGGGGCGTCGCCGCGCCGGCTCCCGCCCCGCGGGCTGGGTCACCACCGGGCCGGCGGGCGGATGCACCGTCGGCATCACCCGAACCTCGTTGCGGTGCAACGTCACCGGCTTCCCGTCGTGATGCAGCGTCAGCTCGTCCCCCGCCGCGAGGTGATATCGCGTCTCCGTCCGATCGATCTCGACGCGCAGCCGGCATCCGGCGGCGGCGACGCCGAAGGCGAGGTGGTCGATGCCGCGCGGGAGCGTGGGCCGGAACGTGAGCCCGGCGCGGCGCCGGCGCGCACCCCCGAATCCCTGCACGAGCGCTATCCAGATCCCGGCCATCGACGCGAGGTGCAGCCCGTCCCTCGTGTTGTGCTCCAGGTCCTGCAGATCGATCATCGCCGTCTCGCCGAGGTAGTCGTACGCGAGATCCAGCGCGCCCACGTCGGCGGCGACCACCGCCTGACTGCACGCGGACAGTGACGAGTCCCGCACCGTGAGCCGCTCGTAGTACGCGAAGTTTCGCGCCTTCTGCTCCTCGGTGAACTCGTCCGGAACCCACTGCATCGCCAGCACGACGTCCGCCTGTTTCACGACCTGCTTGCGGTACAGATCGAAGTACGGAAAGTGCAGGAGCAACGGATAGTGCTCGACGGGCGTCGCCGCGAAATCCCAGACCTGCCGATCGGTGAACCCGGAGGACTGCGGGTGAACCCCGCGGTGTTCGTCGTACGGCACGTACATCCGCTCCGCAGCGGTGCGCCACCCGCCGAGTTCCTCGTCGGTGACACCCAGATCGGGCATCCGCTCCCGATGGCGCTCGACCACCAGGGCTGCCGCCTCGAGGTTCTCCCGGGCCATCAGGTTGGTGTACAGGTTGTTGCGCACCAGCGCGCTGTACTCGTCGGGGCCGGTGACGCCGTCGATACGGAAAGCGCCCTTGTCGTCGAAGTAGCCGATCGAACGCCACAGCCGCGCCGTCTCCACCAGCAGGTCCAGGCCGACGGTCCGCTCGAACTCGCCGTTGCCGTTGGTCCGGATGTAGCCGATCGCCGCTCGAGCGACCGCCGCGTTCACGTGGAATGCCGCCGCACCGGCCGGCCAATAGCCGCTGCACTCCTTGCCGGTGATCGTCCGCCACGGGAACGCCGCGCCTGCGAATCCCAGCTGCCGGGCGCGGTCGCGGGCCTGATCGAGCGTCGAGTGCCGCCAGCCGAGCGCATCGGCGACGGCCTGCGGCAGCACCGACGTCAGTACGGGCAGCACGAACATCTCGGTGTCCCAGAACGCATGACCGTCGTAACCACGGCCGGTGAGCCCCTTCGACGCGACCGCGGTCCCCTCGGCCCGGGCCGACGCCTGCAGGATGTGGAACAGCGCGAAGCGCACCGCCTGCTGGACCTCGGGATCGCCGCCGACGGTCACGTCCGCGTGTGCCCAGAACGTGTCGAGGTAGGCGCGCTGCTCCGAAACCAGTCCGCTCCAGCCGCTCTCGCGAGCCAGCGTCAACTCCCCCGCCACCTGGTCCCGCATCGCGGGCGGGGTGCGGCGGGCCGACCACGCGTGCGAGACGTACTTGACCATGCGGACGCGCTCGCCCTTCGCCAGTTCCGAACTTATCGTCACCCGCCCCTGGTCCGGGTAGCTCTCGACGTCGATCTGCACATCCGGCCCGGTCACCTCGTGGTCCATCGCGACGGCGATCCGCAAGCCGCTACCCGCGGTCGTGTGGGTCAGTTGGACGAGCGCCTCGTGGTCGAAATGCTCCTCGGCACACAACGGTTCCGCCAGCACCGCCGCCGCGCGCGGATCGGCCTCCTGCTGGGGCATCGGTTCGTTCGCCACCAGTTCCGACTGGAGCACCACCCGAGTCGGTCCGTCGAGTGGCTCCACCACGTACTCGATCGCTCCGATCGTGCGCTGGGTGAACGACACCAGCCGCGTCGTGGTGAGACGGATGGTTCTGCCCGCGGGCGATCGCCACTCGACCTTCCGCCGCAGCACGCCGGCCCGCAGATCCAGTTCCTGCTCGTGCAGCAGCAGTTTCCCGCGCCGGACGTCGAACGGCTCGTCGTCGACGAGCAGGCGCACGATCTTGCCGTCTGTGACGTTGATGATCGTCTCGCCCGAGTCCGGGTAGCCGTAGCCGGGTTCGGCGTACGGCATCGGCCGCACCTCGTACACGCCGGACAGGTAGCTGCCGGGGAGCCCGTGCGGATCGCCCTCGTCGAGGTTGCCGCGCCACCCGAGGTGGCCGTTCGCCAGCGCGAACAGCGACTCGCTCTGCGCCAGGACGTCGAGGTCCAGGCTGGTGGCGCGCAGGCTCCACGGTTCGACGGTGAAGGCGGGATGGGTGATCATGCGGCCGTCCTCCCACTCGGGGGCACGGTCCGCTGTGATCGGACCGCTCAGTCCACGCTAGGACAGCGACGCGCTCACGGCACGAGAACGGCGGCGCCGCCGAACACTCCGCCCGCGAGGTCCGCGAGCGCCTTGTCGGCCGAGTCGAGCGGGTATCGGTGCGCGCTGACCCGCAGCCGGTGCTGCTGCGCGAAGGCGAGGAACTCGCGCGCGTCCTCGCGGGTGTTCGCGGTGACACTGCGCAGTTGCCGCTCCCGGAACAGGTCGCGCTGGTAGTTCAGCGGCGGGATGTCGCTGAGGTGGATGCCCGCGAGCGCGAGCGTCCCGCCGGCGTCGAGCGCCTCGAGCGCGGGCGGCACGAGGTCGCCGGCGGGCGCGAACAGGATCGCCGAGTCCAGCGGTTCCGGCGGCGGATCCGCCGCCCCCTGCACGGACGCCGCACCGAGACTGAACGCCAGCTCGCGGGCCTCCTCGCCCCGGGTCATCACGTGCACCCGTGCGCCGCGGGCGAGGGCGACCTGCGCGGTCAGGTGGGCGCTCCCCCCGAACCCGTAGATCCCCAGCCGACCGCCCTCGGGCAGCTCCGCCCGCTGCAGCGAGCGGTAGCCGATGATGCCCGCGCACAGCAGCGGCGCCAACTCGACGACCGGATAGCCCGTGGGCAGTTCGAGCGCATAGTCGGCGGGCACCGTCGTGTATTCGGCGTAGCCGCCGTCCGCATCCCAGCCGGTGTACGTCGAATAGGGGCACAGGTTCTCGTCGCCGCGCACGCAGTACCGGCAGTGTCCGCACGTGCCCCGCAGCCACGCGACACCCACCCGCTGCCCCACCGAGAAACGGCCACCGGCCTCGTCACCGACCCCGACCACCTCACCGATCACCTCGTGCCCGGGCACCACGTTGAGCCGGTGCGGTGGCAACTCACCCTCGACGACGTGCAGGTCGGTCCGGCAGACGCCACACGCCAGAACCTTGACCAACAGGTCCTTGCTCGTCGGGCGGGGCAGCAGCTCACGCCCCAGCTCGAGCGGACGGTCGGTGAGTGGGCCCGGTCTCGTCGTCCGCCAGGCCCGCATAGTGGTGGCCGGCATCGTCGTTGCCGAGGTGCGCGAGTTGTCCGTCCGCATACAAGATCCGTACTTCGTCGCTGAGGCGCCGGCGGAACCGGAACACGGCATCGTCGGACGGTGCCGCGGTCGCCACCTACCAGGATGCCTGCTTCGACACGCCCACAACAAGGGGGAACCGGAGGAACCGGTCGGCTCGACGGCAGTTCCCGTGCGCGGACTGCAACCAGCAGTCAGGATGGAGTCACCTTCGCCCCCGAACGGAGGACTCGCTCGATGGCCCCACGCCCGGACGACCCCGCGACCGACGACGAACTCCGCCTGCTGCACCGGTACTGGATGGCGGCCAATTACCTGACGGTGGCGCAGATCTACCTGCGCGACAACGTCCTGCTGCGACGGCCACTCGTGCCGCCGGACATCAAACCCCGACTGCTCGGACACTGGGGCACCAGCCCAGGGCTGTCGCTCGTGTACGCGCACCTCAACCGGCTGATCCGGCAGACCGACGCCGACGTGCTGTTCGTCGCGGGCCCCGGGCACGGTGGCCCCGCAGTCGTCGCCAACACGTATCTCGAGGGCACGTATTCGGAGCTGTACCCGGACGTCACGCCCGACGAGGCCGGGCTGCGCCGGCTGGCCCGTCAGTTCTCGACGCCGGGCGGGATCCCGAGCCACTCCGGGGTCGAGACGCCCGGTTCGATCAACGAGGGCGGCGAGCTCGGGTACTCCCTCGCGCACGCGGCCGGCGCCGCGATGGACAATCCGGACCTGATCGTCGCGTGCGTCGTCGGCGACGGCGAGGCCGAGACCGGCCCGCTGGCCGCGTCGTGGAAGGTGCCGTTCTTCCTCGACGCCTCCCGGGACGGCGCGGTCCTGCCGATCCTGCACCTCAACGGCTACAAGATCTCCGGCCCGACGGTGCTGGGGCGCCGCACCGACGACGAGGTGCTCGCGGTGCTGCGCGCGTTCGGCTGGGACGCGGTGCTCGTCGCGGGTGACGAGCCGATGGAGGTGCACCGCGACCTCGCCGAGACGCTCGACCGCGCCCACACCGCCATCACCCGCATCCGGCGGGACGCCCGCGAGTCCGGGCTGACGGACCGACCGCGGTGGCCGGCGATCGTGCTGCGCACCCCGAAGGGCTGGACGGGACCGGACGTCGTCGACGGCCTCCAGATCGAGGGGACGTTCCGCGCTCACCAGGTGCCGGTCGCCGACGTCCGCGAGAATTCCGAGCACCTGCAGATGCTCGAGCAGTGGATGCGGTCGTACGCGCCGGACGACCAGTTCGATCCGCAGGGACGTCTGGTGCCGGAACTCGCGGCGCTGGCCCCGACGGGCGACAAGCGGATGGGCGCGAACCCGCATGCGAACGGCGGCCGCCTGCTGCGCGACCTGAATCTCCCGGCGCCGGACCGCTACGCCCTCGACGTCCCGGCGCCGGGCGCGATCCACCACGAGACGACGCGCCCCCTCGGCGAGATGCTGCGCGACATCTACATCGCCGACCCCGACGACTTCCGGCTGTTCTGCCCGGACGAGACGAACAGCAACCGGCTCGGTGCAGTGTTCGAGGTGACCGACCGGTGCTCCGCCGGCACCCTGATTCCCGACGACGATCACGTCGGTCACCACGGCCGGGTGATGGAGGTGCTGTCGGAACACCTGTGCCAGGGCTGGCTCGAGGGCTACCTTCTCACCGGTCGGCACGGGCTGTTCGCGACGTACGAGGCGTTCGCGATGGTGAGCGCGTCCATGACCATCCAACACACCAAGTGGCTCGAACGCGCCCGGTCCCTCGACTGGCGGGCGCCCGTAGCGAGCCTGAACATCCTGCTCACCTCCACCTGCTGGCGCAACGACCACAACGGGTTCTCGCACCAGGGCCCCGGCCTGATCGACACGGTGCTCTCGCTGTCCGGTGGGGTCACCCGCGTCTACCTGCCACCGGACGCCAACTCGCTGCTGGTGGTGGCCGAGCACGTGTTCAGGGCGCGGGACTGCGTCAACCTGCTGGTCGTCGACAAACAGTCACACCCGCAGTACCTGACGCTCGAGCAGGCCCGCGAACACGTCGGCGCCGGCGCCTCGATCTGGGACTGGGCGGGCACCGAGAACACGACCGCGGCCGGTGAACCCGACATCGTGCTGGCCTGCGTCGGCGACGTGCCGACCGAGGAGACCCTCGCGGCCGCGGCCCTGCTCCGCGGCCACGTCCCCGATCTGCGGGTGCGGGTCGTCAACGTCGTCGACCTGATGTCGATGGCCCCGCCCGACGTGCACCCGCACGGTCGCTCGCACGAGGACTTCGCGCGCCTGTTCACCGAGGACGTCGACGTCGTGGTGGCATGGCACGGCTACGCCCGCTCGTTCCACCAGCTGCTGCACGGGCGGATGCGGCCCAACCGGTTCCACGTCCGCGGCTACACCGAACAGGGGTCGACGACGACGCCGTTCGACATGGTCGTGCTCAACCACATGAGCCGCTACCACCTGGCGATCGAGGCGTTGCGCCGATCCCGCCGGACCCCCGACGGCGCCGACGACCTCACCGGCTACTGCGAGCGCATGCTCGAACGCCACCACGGCTACGTGCGCGAGCACCTCGAGGACATGCCCGAGGTCCGGAACTGGGTGTGGCCCGAACCGGTGTGACCACACCCGTTGCCGTGCGCCGACGACTGCGATATGCAACATTTGACACAGATTATCTCCCGTAGATGCACCAGATCGCCTCGACAGGAGTCCCTGTGTCCGACATGGCAAGCACTCACCCGAGACCCACTCCCACCACGGGCGCCGCACCCGCGCCGACGTGCATCGTCGCGGTCGTCCCGGCCCACGACGAACGCGACCTCCTCCCCCGATGCCTGAGTGCGCTCGAGGCTGCCGCACGGCGCTCCCCGGTGCCGGTCCGCACAACGGTCGTGCTCGACGCCTGCACGGACGGCACAGAACTGGTGGTCCCCGCCGGAATGGCCCGCCTGGACCTGCAGCGCCGCAACGTCGGCGCCGCGCGGGCCGCCGGGTTCGCAGCGAGCGGGCTGTCCGGCCGACGCGACGTGTGGTTCGCCACGACCGACGCCGATTCCGTCGTTCCGGAAACCTGGTTCCTCGACCAATTGGCCTACTGGGCGGATCACGACGCGATGGCCGGCACCGTACGCGTCGACTGGGCCGCGTACGACGACGAGACCCGCACACGATACGACCGCGGCTACCGGCGGCGCCGGGGTCCGGTACACGGTCACGTCCACGGCGCGAACCTCGGTGTCCGCGCCGACGTCTATCACGCCGTCGGCGGATTTCGCCATCTCGTGACGGGTGAGGACGTGGACCTCGTCGCTCGTCTCGACAGTGCGGGACACCGCATCGCGTGGGACGAGCACACCGTCGTGACGACATCGGATCGGCGCGACCCACGCGCACCCCGCGGATTCGGTGATCACCTGCGCTCCGTCGCAGCCGGGTCCGGCTGCTCGGGTTCGACCCTGGTCGGCACGGCAACGTCTTCGGAGGAGGGATGACCACGAGTCCGGCGACAGTGCATCCCGCGGTCTCTCCCGACGACGCCGCCCGGTGGCCGCTGCCCGGATCGGGCGAGACGAGGACACGGTGGACCGAGCTGGCGAATGCGGCCCGGCGTGACCTCGTCGGTGGACGCCTTCTCGAGGCGCACGCGGACGCCGTCGCGATACTCGCCGAGCTGCAGGGACCGCGACCCCGGCCGGGCGAGCTGTGGGGCGTGTGGGCCGCGGAGCCGCCGTCGCCCGCACTCACTGCGCGCGAGAGCGACACCGGATACGTGCTCGACGGCCGGAAGCTGTGGTGTTCGGGCGCCCACTCCTGCACGCACGCTCTCGTGACGGCCCGTACCGGAGAAGAACGGGCACTCTTCGCGGTCGATCTCCGCGGCCCCGGGACGGCCGCCGTACCCGACACGTGGCACGCGGTCGGGATGGGCGCGAGCGACTCCGGCGCCGTCGATTTCGTCGGCGCCGCGGCCGTCCGGGTCGGCGAACCCGGCGCGTATCTCACTCGGCCCGGCTTCTGGCACGGGGCGATCGGTGTGGCCGCGTGCTGGTACGGCGGCGCGGTGGCCGTCGCGGACGCACTCCGGCGAAACACGGGCGACGATCCCCACCGGCTTGCACATCTCGGCGCGGTGGACGCCGCACTGTACGCGGCGAACTGTGTTCTCGACGTCGCCGCAGAGGAACTGGACCGCGATCCTGCCGACGATCACGCAGCCCGCATCCGTGCCCGCCGCGTCAGGGCGGTCGTGGAGGCGGCCGCGACCGAGACCGTCGATCGGGTGGGACGCGCACTCGGCGCGGGTCCACTGTGCGGCGATCCGACGCACGCCCAACTGGTCGCGGACCTCACCGTCTATCTCCGGCAGAGCCACGCCGAACACGACCTCGCAGATCTGGGATCCGCTGTCAGCCGCAACGAAGAGAGAATTCCGTGACGGACCGATCCGGTAGCGCCGCCGAAAGATTCGCCGCCACACCTGTCGAATCCGAAGGAACCCCCGAGTCGATGTGGGCGGGGCACACCTCGTTCGCTCAACTCGACGTTCACACGTGTCCGGAGCTGCTCGTCGTCGCGCCGCACCCCGACGACGAAGTCCTCGGAGTCGGGGCGCTCGCGTCGGAACTCGCGGCGCGCGGCGTCCCGGTCACGATCCTCTCCGTCACCGACGGCGAAGCGTCACATCCGGATTCGCCGACCCTCACGCCCACCGAGCTGGCGGGGATTCGACGCGCAGAGTCCGTCCGCGCGGCGGAGCGTCTCGGGCTGCCCACCGCGATCCCACTCGGACTGCCCGACGGTCGAGTCGCCGACCACGAGACGGACCTTGCGACGACGATCGCCGAACGCCTGCACCGCGGCACCTGGTGCGCTGCACCGTATCGACACGACGGGCATCCCGATCACGAGGCCTCGGGGCGCGCCGCGGCGGAGGCCGCGCGACGCTCCGGCGCCGTGTTGATCGAGTACCCGGTGTGGATGTGGCACTGGTCGAATCCGCGCGATCCGTCGGTGCCGTGGCCGCGCGCCCGGACCTTCCACCCGACTCGGCACCGGCAACAGCGCAAGCGCGATGCCGTGTCGGAGTTCACCAGTCAGACTGCCGATCTGTCCCCTGCGCCGGCCGATCGGGCCATCCTCCCGCGGCACGTCCTCGACCGACTGCTGCGGGACCACGAGACGGTGTTCGTCCCGTGAACCGGTTGCCCGACGAGTACTTCACCGACATGTACTCGGAATCCCCGGATCCGTGGGGCTTCGACGAGCGCTGGTACGAGGAACGCAAGCGCGCCCTCACCGCGGCCGTTCTGCCCCGCAGACGATTCCGGTCGGCATTCGAACCCGGGTGCTCCATCGGCAACCTCACCGAGGTGCTCGCACCACGTTGTGATCACGTCCTCGCAACCGACATCGTCGACGACGTACTCGAACGTGCACGGGCACGACTCGAAGGAGCCGATGTCACGTTCCGTCGCTGGGCCCTCGGCGATCCCTGGCCTGACGCGACCTTCGACCTCGTGGTCCTGAGCGAAGTCGCGTACTACCTCTCGCCGGAGGCCTTGGACCGGGCGCTCGACGAGCTGTGGGAACACCTGGCCGACGACGGCGTCGTCCTCGCGGTGCACTGGCGCCATGCGGTCCCCGAGTATCCCCAGACCGGCGACGCCGTCCACGAGCTTCTGGCCGCCCGATCCGATCTGGTTCGAACGGCCAGATACGCCGATCCGGACGTCCTCGTCGAGACGTTCGAACCGCAGGCCCCGGATGCAGGATCCGTCGCAGCCAGGGAAGGACTGCTCGGGTGACCCGCCACATTCCCACCACCGCATACGACCGATACGCAACAACGACGAGGAGAACGACATGAACAAGACCACCGCGAAGGCGCTGTACAAGCCGCTGTCCCTCGCCACCGGCGTGCTCGGGGGAATCCTGGCCGGCGCCGCGTTCCGTCAGATCTGGAAGCGCGTCGGAGACGACGACCACGCTCCCGATCCCAAGGACCTCGCACGGTCCAACCGCGAAGTCCTCGTCGCCGCAGCGCTCCAGGGCGCCGTCTTCGCCGTCGTCAAGGCTGCCGTCGACCGCGCCGGAGCGAAAGGTTATCGCGCACTGACGAATTGATCTCCGCACGGTCGCCGGTCGGGCAGAACGCGCCTGCCCGACCGGGGTTCGTCAGCTGGCTCAGCTGTCCAGAGGCCGGCGTAGCGCCGCCATGAACATCGCGTCCGTCCCGTGCCGGTGCGGCCACAGCTGGACGCCCGGGCCGTCACCCAGGTTCGGCACGCCGGGCACCAGTTCGCGCGTGTCGAGCGCGACGGCACCGTGGCGGCGGACCGCGTCGGCGACGACCGCGACCGTCTCGGACACGTGCGGTGAGCACGTCGAGTACAGCACCACGCCACCGGGTCGGACCAGCTGCAGCGCCGACGCCAGCAGTTCCCGCTGTAGCTTCACCAGGCCGGCCACGTCCGACGGCTGTCGCCGCCACCGCGCCTCCGGGCGCCGGCGCAGCGCACCCAGGCCGGTGCAGGGAGCGTCGACGAGGATCCGGTCGTAGCCGCCTTCCAGACCAGGGTCGCGGCCGTCGGCGACGTGCACGTCGACCGGCAGGTCCCGGGTCGTCTTGCGCACCAGATCCGCGCGGTGCTCCGACGGCTCCACCGCGTCCAGCCGGCCGCCCTCGATGCCCACCAGCGCACCGAGCAGGGCCGCCTTGCCGCCGGGTCCGGCGCACAGGTCGAGCCACCGGCCACCGTCGGGACCCTCCAGTGGCGCCAGCGTCAGCGCGCGGGCCACCAGCTGGCTGCCCTCGTCCTGCACACCGGCCAGTCCCTCACGGACGGCGTCGAGCAGACCGGGATCACCGCCGTCGAGGTGCACCGCATACGGCGAGTACGGGCCCACCTCGCCGCCGGTGACCAGGGCGAGCTCCTCGGCGGAGATCTCACCCGGACGCGCGACGAGATGCACGCCCGGACGTGCGTCGTCGGCGATCAGCACGTCCTGCAACTCGGCGGCGTCGGCGCCGAGCGAGTCCGCGAACGCCTGCGCGATCCACTTCGGGTGCGCGTAACGGAACGCGAGATGGCCCACCGGATCGGCCACGGCGTCCGGGGCGAGCGCCTCGACCCACTCGTCCTCGGTCTTCTCGGACACCCGGCGCAGCACTGCGTTGACGAACCCGGCCTTGCCGGGGCCGGCCTCCGCGCGGACCAGGTCCACCGACGTGGCGACGGCCGCGTGCGGGGCGATGCGAGTCCGCAGCAGCTGGTACGCGCCGAGCTGGAGCACGTCGAGCAGCGGCCCGTCGATCTCGTCGACCGGACGGCCCGCGCACTGCGCGATCACCGCGTCCAGCAGGCCACGGGCCCGGGCCGCGCCGTACGCCAGTTCGGTGGCCAGCGCGGCATCGCGGCCGTCGATCCGACGATCCCGAAGCAGACCCGGCAGAACCAGATTCGCGTACGAGTCACGTTCACGGACGGCGCGCAGCACATCACGCGCCGCGCGGCGCGGCTGATCGATCCCGGCCTGCGCGGGATCCGGGCGACGGGCCTGCTTGGGACGCTCGTTGCGCCGTCCCTGTCCCGTGGGGCGTCCGCCCCGACCACCCTGACCGCCCGATCCACCGGATCGCCGTGCCGGCCGCTTCTCGTCGCTCACTGTGCCCGAACCTCTCCGTCGAGGCGCGCACCGCGCGCCCAGTCCACTGCCGCCATCTGCTTCTTGCCCTGCGGCTGCACCTGATCCAGCCGAACCGCGGTCGTCGACGTCCCGACGTAGAAGCCGTCCTTGCGGACCTCGATCCGGCCGGGCGGCAGCGTCTCCTGCGCCAGCGTCACGGGACCGATCTTCACCCGGAGGTCACCAATCATGGTCCAGGCGCCCGGCGCCGGGGTCACCGACCGCACGTGGCGGTGCACCGCGAGCGCGGGCTGATCCCAGCGGATCCGCGCCGACTCGACCGACACCTTCGGGGCGTGGGAGACACCGTCGCGCGGCTGCGGGACCGCCTGCAGCGCACCGTCCTCGACGCCGTCGAGCACGCTCTCGAGCAGAATCGCACCGCTCTCCGCGAGCCGGCCGAGCAGCACGCCCGCGGTATCGGTGGTGCGGATGGCCTCGGTGACCACGCCGTACACCGGTCCCGTGTCCATGCCCTCGTCGAGCGCGAACACGGTCGCACCCGTCATCTCGTCCCCGGCGTTGATGGCGGCCTGCACCGGCGCCGCTCCGCGCCACGCGGGCAGCAGCGAGAAGTGCAGGTTCATCCACCCGAAGCGCGGGACGTCGAGCACCGGGCGCGGCAGCAGGTTGCCGTACGCGACGACCGGGCAGGCGTCGGGCGCGAGCTCCTGCAGTCGGGCCAGGAACTCCGGGTCGGACGCCGACTTCGGGGTGAGCACCTCGATGCCGTGCTCGTCGGCGAGCTGCCCGATGGGCGAGCGCACCAGCTTGCGGCCCCGGCCGGCGACGGCGTCGGGCCGGGTGACGACGGCGACCACCTCGTGCCGCTCGGAGTCGATCAAGCGTCGCAGCGACGGCACGGCCGGTTCCGGTGTCCCGGCGAAGACGATCCGCATCAGCGCCGGACCTCCCTGCACGGAGGGCGGGTGGTCACAGAGTTCACGAGGGCGGCTCCCGGAGCGTCGAATCCCGGCGGTGCCGGAAGAGGGTTCACCCCGCGATTCTACGGAGCGCTCTCCTCGCCGGTCAGCGCCGCCTGCACCCGCGCGGTGTCGGCGTCGGACCACCCCTCGGGCTGCAGAATTCGCGCCCAGATTCCGGTGGCCTCGGGCCCGTACGAATGACCGTGCCCGTCCGGGACGTCGGCGGAGAACACCATGTCCAGCGTCACCTGCCAGAAGGTCACGAACGGCATCCACGTCATGTTGGGATCCACGTCGCGGCCCCGCGGCTCCTTCAGCCAGTCGGGCTGGTTGAACAGCAGGCTCGGCGACCACCACACGATGGGGTCGCTCGCGTGCTGCCAGTACACGATCCGCCGCGGCTTCCACGGCGTGCCGAGATCGAGGTCCTCGGGATCTGACGCGAACCGCACCGAAGCGCCGTCCCCGACGATCGGCAGGATCTCGGGCGAGCCGGGATCCCGTTCGGCGGTCACCTCCTGCCACTGCGGCGTGAAGTTCGGGGTTCCCACCCACAGTCCGCCGTCGACACGGGCGGCCATGTCCTGGAAGCCCGCGAAGGCGTTCTGGCCACCGTAGGACCCGAGGCTCTCGCCGAACACCACGAGTTTGGGCCGCGTCTCGACGGGCAGGTCGATCCACCGCGAGAACACCGCGTTGAAGAGGGCGCGCCCGGCGATCTGCGGGCTCTCCCGGTCGGCGATGAACGCCAGCGGACTGGGCAGGAACGAGTACTGCATGGACGCGATCGCGGTGTCGCCGGCCTCGATGTACTCGAGCGACGACGCCACGCTCTGGTTGACCCAGCCGCGTCCCGTCGTGGTGTTGACGGCCAGGACCTTTCGCTCCCAGGCCTTCGTCCGATCCAGTTCGGCGACGACCAGGTTCGCGACCGCGGGCACGGACTCGGCCGACTCCCGTCCGGCATACACCCGGATCGGCTCCTTCGCGGGACGCCCGGTGACGGCGGTGATCTCGGCGGCTCCCGGCCCACGGCCGACGAACGTGCGTCCCTCCTGCCCGAGCGTGTCCCACGCCTGCGCGGACGCCGGTGACCCGCTCCGTTCGGGCACGGTCGGCTGTTCGACGCCCGCAGCGGTCGCGGTGTCGGCGCCCGAGAAGCTCCAGTTCGCGAACGCGACCAGGCCGTTGTAGAGCGCGCCGTTGACGAGCAGGACGGCAAGCACGACGGCGACCGTCAGGCCCGCCACATTGGCCGCGGGACGCGGAATCAGGCGCCGGGCCAGCGCGGCGAGCTTCCGGGTCCCGACCCGGATCCCCCGCGACGCCTCGAGCAGCACGAACCACACCACGAGAGCGATGAGCGCCACCAGCAGCACGTTGGCCTGATTGGTGCGCTCGATTCCGACGAGGTCACGGACGTAGTTCTGCCACACCCCTCCGAGTACCAGGAATACGGGGATGAGGATCACGGCGGCGGCGCCGAGAATCCACCAGCCGATCCGTTTGGTGCGCGCCGACCAGGCCGGCTGCACGCCGCACGAGCGCACCACCCACGCGGCGAGACAACCGAAGCCGTAGCCCGCGGCGACCGAGATACCGGTCGCCACCCCCTGCAGATACCAGGCCCGGGGCAGCAGCGACGGGCTGATCGACCACGTGAACAGCACCAGCGCGACAGCGAGTCCCACCGGGTGCAGCCCGCGTCCGTAGTCCCGCAGCCGCCTCACGGCACGACGACTCACGGACAAGGTGGCGGCACCGTCGTCGCCGGGTGCGTCCGCGGTGCCGTCGGCACCGTCCGCACCCGGGTCGGATGCCCGGATAGCTGCAGTCATGGCCGGAACGATAAGGCCTCGACACCGTTTCGACGCCGCAACCTCGGCGCGTCCGCCGTGTCCTGCGCTCTACTGCGAGTGCCGAACCTGACCGTAACCCACCGTGTGGAGGTCGACAATGACGGGAATCGCCAGCAAGTTCGACAAGGCCTTCGAATCACGCTCGGTCGACGACCTCGCCGACGCACCGGTCTCGGCCTTGCAGGGGGTCAGCGACTCCGACGCCGAACACCTGCTGGCCGCCTTCGGCATCCGGACCGTGCGAGACCTGGGCACCAACAAGTTCTTCCTCTGGGCACAGGCCGTGGCGAAACTCGCCGAGTGACCGCAGCGGCCGCCGGAAGCTGATCGTCAGGAGTTGCTGACGACGATCATCTCGAGGATCCCGGTGCCCAACGGAACCGGGCGGCACACCGGCGCGGGTGCCGCGGGGTCGAGTTCACGCGCCACCAGTGCGAGCGCGAACGGGTCGTAGACCATGTTGAAGTGCCCGCCCCGGTTCTCGGAACACAGGTCCTGCACCAGCAGATTCGTCGCGCCCGGGTCCCGCAACGCGATGTTGCCGTGGGGCTGGATCATCTCGTCGTAGCGCGACCCGATCGTCGTGTACCGGACGCCGGGCACCGTGTCGCCGCCGGCGTTGAGCGCGGCGAGGAACGGCGATCCCTGCATCTGCTGACTGATCGCCTCCGAGGTGAGCCACTCGACGATGCGGTCGGGGCGCGGCAACAGTTTGAGCAGTGTCACGATGCCGTACATGTTTCCGCCGTAGGTGGGCGACGCAACGCCCACCCACCGATCGACGACGGTGGCACCACCGAGACGGTTGACGTAGTACCGCGCGACGGTGGCGCCCTGCGAGTAGCCGACCAGGTCGACCTTCGTCGCGTTCGTCGCCGCACGAACCCGGTCGACGAACTCGCCGACCTCGCGGGCACTGCCGGCCATGTCGCCGCGCGCGTACTTGCCGGGCTTGCCGTCGGAACCGTAGTTGAGCGTGAACACGCAGGCGCCGCGATCGGCGAGCATCGGCGACAATGCCGCCCAATCGGTGTACGAGTCGGAATCGCTTCCGTGGACGAGGACGACCGGATTCGGGTGCGCGGGCACCGGACGGCACCCGAAGTCGTTCGCGCCGGGCGGCGCCGAGTCCGGATGCTCCTCCGCGTACGCCAGCGCCGCCGCGTGCCGGGTCTGCACGGGCCCCGGTTCCACGGGGACGACGTAGGACGGTACTGCTGAGGCGGACCCGACCGGATCCGCAGCGGCGGTCGCACCAGCGCCCCCGACACCGACCGCGAGGACGAATCCCACGTTCACCGCGACCATTCGCATCACTCGGCCCATGCGCACCTCCCCCGACAGGAACTCCTGGTGTGTGTCTATCAAGATCGTTCCCGTGGTGCCGCATTGCAGGCCGGTGGATGAGATCACGATCGCGGAACGACACCACAGCACCGACGACCACCCCTCGGAGATCGGACCGGCAGGACCCTGAACGTGGTGGAATATGGCCATTGCGCGAGAGAATCAGGGGCACTGATGGCCATCGTGGACAACGCCGTGTACGTCGACGGCAAGCGTGTGGACACGCCGACGTCTCTCGACTGCACCTACCGCAGCATGCGGGACCACGACGGCATGGCCTGGATCGGCCTGTACCGCCCGGACGCGGCCGAAGTCGATTCGCTCGCCCACGAATTCGGCCTGCACCACCTCGCGGTCGAGGACACCATCGCCGCCCATCAACGTCCCAAACTCGAGCGCTACGACCAGACCCTGTTCGTGGTGCTCCGCCCCGCCCGCTACCTCGACGACGTCGAGAAGGTCGAGTTCGGCGAGGTGCACCTGTTCGTCGGACAGGATTTCGTCGTCACCATCCGCCACGCGGAGTCCCCCGACCTGGCGCAGGTCCGACACCGCCTCGAAGGCTCCCCCGACCTGCTGAAACTGGGGCCCGAGGCGGTCCTGTACGCGATCCTCGACCAGGTCGTCGACGAGTACCTGCCCGTCGCGGCGGGCCTCGAGAACGACATCGACGAGATCGAGAACCAGGTCTTCACCGGCGACCCCGCCGTGGCCCGGCGCATCTACGACCTCTCCGGCGAGGTGATCGACTTCCAGCGCGCCACCCATCCGCTCGTGTCGATCCTCGAGGCCCTCGAACGCGGATCCGACAAGTACCACGTCGATCTCGAACTCCGACGGCACCTGCGCGACGTGCTGGACCACACCCTCCGGATCGTCGAGCGCGCCGACTCGTCACGCGCCCACCTGCAGACCGCTCTGACAGTGCACGCCACCCTCGTTGCGCAGCAGCAGAACGAGGAGATGCGCCGTCTCACGCTCACCAGCCTCGCCCAGAACGAGGAGGTCAAGAAGGTCTCCGCTTGGGCCGCAATACTTTTCGCACCGACGCTGGTCGGCACCGTGTACGGGATGAACTTCGACCACATGCCCGAACTCGGTTGGCAGTTCGGCTATCCGATGGCCGTCCTGCTCATGGTCGCGACCTCGGTGACGCTGTATCTCGTGTTCAAACGCCAGCGCTGGCTCTGACACGTAGCCCGTACCGGTGAGCGGGATCACACCTGCCGATGCTGCCGTGAAGCCTCTAGCGTGCCGACATGATCAAAGCCGTTGCGCTCCTGGCCCGTAAGCCCGAACTCACGCACGCGGAGTTCGTCGACTACTACGAGAACAACCACGCCAAGCTCATCCGGAGCCTGCTGCCGCAGATCGGCGAGTACCGCCGCAACTACCTCGACCGCGGCAACATGCTGGGCGCGGCCGGCGCCCCGGATCCGGACTTCGACGTGATCAGCGAGTTCTTCTTCGCCGACCGGGCCGCCTACGACGCCATGATCGCCACGCACTCGCAGCCCGAGGTGGCCGCGGCGATCGAGGCCGACGAGGAGAAGTTCCTCGATCGGTCCCGCAACCGCATGTACATCGTCGAGGTCCACGAGAGCTAGATGGGATGCCCGGGATTCCGGACGTCGGCTGAGGCACCACCGGGACAGTTCTGACGGTCAGGGCACCGTCCAGACGCCGGCGCCCGGGAGCATTGCCAGGAGTTGGTACCCGGGCGCCGGGGGTGGTGCCGTGACGGTCGCGACCACGATCCCGGAGCCGGTGCGGGCATCGACACTCGGATATCCGAGGTACACGGTGTCGGCAGCTCCGGTCGAGAGGTTGCGCCAATTGACGAGGACGCAGCAGTACGTCCCGGCGGGGCGGAACCGGGTGACTCCCGGCGTCTCCGGGTCGGTGCCGGCGATCAAGTAGCCGGCACCCGCGGCCGGGAGGCCCGGCGAAGAGATTCCGAACCCTGCAATGGGAATCGGGAAGACAGTGTCGGTCGGCGCGGCGGTCGCCGGTTGTGCCACGAACGACAGCGCGGCCGCGGCGCCGGCAACGACGACCGCTCGACGTAAACGCTGACGCTTCATCGGTGCACCTCCTCGCCGTCCGGACATCATCTCAGCCGATCCGCAGCGGGTCCACCTGCACGCGCACCGGCCCCGTCGATCGGCGAGCACTGCGCACCGCCCGCGCCTCGGCCAGCGCCTTCGCGAGCGCCCGCCCGTCGGCGCGGGGCACCCGGACGAGCATCCGCTCCACATCCTCCGGTTCCGGTTCGTCGCTCGAGAACGGAAGTCGTTCACCCGGGGGCAGCGGCACCGGCCCGAGCACCTCTGCCGATTCGGGCAGCGCCGCGAGGTCGAGTATCTCCCCGATCGACGCGACGGTCCCGTCGATCGCCGCGAGGTGCACGGCCGGGGGGAAGCCGACCTCGGTCCGTTCCTCGAGTTGGGCGCGGGCATGCCACACCGGATCCCAACGCACCAGCGCCTGCACGGTGGGGATCCCGGAGTCTGCCACCACCACGACCTGTCCCCCGTCACCGTGCGGCCGCACGAGCGCCGACGCCGTCATCCACCGGCGCAGCGTCTCCTCTGCGGCCCGCAGATCCGCACGGCCCAGCAGCGCCCAGCCGTCGAGCAGCAGTGCCGCCCCGTACCCGCCGGGCATCACCGGTTCCGCACCGACCGTCGATACGACCAGTTTGGGCCCCTGTGAGATCTCGGTCTTGACGTCGGATCCGCCGGACGTGTGCACCGCGAACCCGGCGAACGCCCGGCCCAGTTCCTCGGCGGTGCGGCCGGCGCCGACGACGACTGCCCGCAGCGCCCGGGCACCGCACGCGTGGCAACGGTGGTTGGTGTCGGCGACACCGCACCACTTGCAGGTCGGCGAGCCCGCGCCGTCCGGTCCCGCGGCCGCCGGCAACGACAGCGGGCCGTTGCACCGACGACATCGTGCAGGCGCCCGGCACTTGGCACACGCCAGCGAGGGCACGTAGCCGCGACGCGGAACCTGAACCAGCACACCGTGTCCCGCGGCCAGGGCCTGACGGGCCGCCGCGAACGCGATGCCCGGCAGCCGGGCCGCGCGCGCACCCGGGTCGCGGGCCAGCGCATGATCGCTGTCCGCGAGCGCGGTGATCATCGGCGCCCGTGCCCGCACGACGTCCCGAGACGCCACGAGATCGTGTGCCCATCCGGAATCGACCAGGGCCTGCGCCTCCGCGGTCCGCGCGTGACCCGCGATCACCACGGCGCACCCGGTCGAGTGGGCCCGCAACAGCGCGACCTCCCGGGCGTGCGGATACGGCGAGCGCGGCTCCGACAGACTGCTGTCGCCGTCGTCCCAGACCACCATCAGACCGAGATCCGGTGCGGGCGCGAAGACCGAGGCCCGGGTGCCCACGACGATCCGTGCCGTGCCCCGCAGGGCGGCGAGCCAGCGGCGGTACCGGGCTGCCGGGCCGAGGCCCGCCGCGAGTCCCACGACGTGATCGGCGCCGACGACGCTCTCGCACGCCGCGAGCAGTCGGTCGAGGTCGCGCTGGTCGGGTACCACGAGGATCACGCCGCGGCCGGTCGCGGCGACTACGCCGGCCAGTTCGGCCAACCGCGCGGTCCAGTCCTCGCCGGGGAGGGCCTGCCATGCGGCGCGGGGCCCACGCCCCGCCTCGAGTGCCTCCAGGAAGTTGACGCCGTGGGTGTACACGGACCACGGTTCCCGGTCCGCCTTCGGGGGCTCCGGCGCCGGCCGCGGGGCCCACTCCTCCGACTCGACCTTGGCGTGTCGGGGCGGGACGGCCAGCCGCAGGACGTCGGTCCGGGTGCCGGCGTACCGCTGGGCCACCGCGTCGACCAGGCCCCGAACCTCGGTGGTGAGGACGGGTTCGGCCGAGACGACGCGGTCCAGCCAGCCGAGTTTGCCGGGGTGATCGCTGGATTCGATCCGTTCGAGGAGGTAGCCGTCGACCAGGCGGCCCGAGAACCGGACCCGCACCCGCACTCCTGGCTGTGCCTGATCGTCGAGCTCGGCGGGAATCAGGTAGTCGAACTCCCGGTCCAGGTGCGCAACAGGAAGCAGCGGCAGCACTCGCGCCACGGGCGCGTGTGCTGCCGCTGTCTTGTCGGTGCCGGTCAGCGAACCGATCTCTCGGTCGCGATCAGAGGCCGGCGGCCGCGCGCAGCTTCTCCGCGCGGTCGGTGCGCTCCCAGGGCAGGTCCACGTCGGTGCGACCGAAGTGGCCGTACGCCGCGGTGTCCGAGTAGATCGGGCGAAGCAGGTCCAGGTCCCGGATGATCGCGCCGGGACGCAGGTCGAAGACCTCGCTGATCGCCTGCTGGATCTTCGCGATGTCGACCTTCTCGGTGCCGAACGCCTCGACGAACAGGCCGACCGGGGCGGCCTTGCCGATCGCGTAGGCTACCTGGACCTCGATGCGATCGGCGAGACCGGCCGCGACGGCGTTCTTGGCGACCCAGCGCATCGCGTACGCGGCCGAGCGGTCCACCTTCGACGGATCCTTGCCGGAGAACGCGCCGCCGCCGTGGCGGGCCATGCCGCCGTAGGTGTCGACGATGATCTTGCGGCCGGTCAGACCGGCGTCGCCCATCGGACCGCCGAGCACGAACTTGCCCGTCGGGTTGACCAGCAGTCGGACGTCGGAGGTATCGAGCGGAATGGTCAGCTCCGACAGGACGTGGCCGAGGACCTTCTCGCGCAGATCCGGGGTCAGCAGGTTGTCGAGATCGATGTCGGCGGCGTGCTGAGTCGAGATGACCACCGTGTCGAGGCGAACCGGACGGTCACCGTCGTATTCGATCGTGACCTGGGTCTTGCCGTCCGGGCGCAGGTACGGCAGCACGCCGGTCTTGCGGACCTCGGTCAGTCGACGCGACAGGCGGTGTGCCAGCGCGATCGGCAGCGGCATCAGTTCCGGCGTGTCGGTGCACGCGTACCCGAACATCAATCCCTGGTCGCCGGCGCCCTGGCGGTCGATCTCGTCGTCGGAGACACCGTCGACGCGGGCCTCGTGCGAGTGATCGACACCCTGGGCGATCTCGGGCGACTGGGCGCCGATCGCGATGTTGACACCGCACGAGTTGCCGTCGAAGCCCTTGGCCGAGGAGTCGTAGCCGATCTCGAGCACCTTGTCGCGCACGATCTTCGGGATGTCGACGTAGGCGGCCGTGGTGACCTCGCCGGCGACGTGAACCTGCCCGGTGGTCACCAGGGTCTCGACCGCGACGCGGCTGCGCGGATCCTTCTCGAGCAACGCGTCGAGGATGGAGTCACTGATCGCATCACAGATCTTGTCCGGATGACCTTCGGTCACGGACTCACTGGTGAATAGCCGCTTGCCGGACGTGCTCACAGATCTCCCTCTCGACGTTCTGCCCGAATCTCACCTCGCCGAACCCGGGCTACCGGATTCCGGGGACTCGATACGACACCTGAGCTGATTTTGATTTCGACTTCTATTCAATACCGCGGACGACCCTAGTGCCAGGAAGCCGTCCCCGGCGGCAACTGCTCGCGCAGTGTGTTACTCGGGGACCAGCAGACCGGCCAGCGCGTCGAGGACGCGACTTGCCATCAGCGACTTCGAACCCGGTTCGATCGTCGTCTCGGTGCCGTCGGCACCGAGCAGCCAGCCGTCGTTGTGGTCCATCTCGAACGCCTTGCCGTCGCCGACCGCATTGACGACCAGCAGATCGCAACCCTTGCGGGCGAGTTTGGTGCGGGCGTGGTCGAGCACCCCGCCGGTCTCGTCACCGGTCTCGGCCGCAAATCCGACGATCACTGTCGACGACGCGATCGTGCCTTCGCGACGGGCCTGCACGAGTCCGGCAAGGATGTCCTCGTTCCGGACCAGTGGAATCGAATCCGGCTCGTCCGCCGCACCCTTCTTGATCTTGCTGGCGGCCACGGTTGCGGGACGGAAGTCCGCAACGGCCGCCGACATGATCACGGCGTCTGCCTCGACGGCATGCTTCATGACCGCCTCGCGCATCTCCTCGGCGGTGCGGACGCGGACGACGTCGACCGCGGCAGGGTCCCCGAGATCGGCAACCGCACCCGCGACGAGCGTCACCTGGGCGCCGCGCTGGGCGGCGAGGCGCGCGATCGCGTAGCCCTGCTTGCCGGAACTGCGGTTTCCGAGGAAACGGACCGGGTCGAGAGGTTCGCGCGTCCCGCCGGCCGACACGACCAGTCGGTGGCCCTCGAGATCCCGCGGCAGCGCCTCGGTCCGTTCGAGGAGCAGGGAGGCCAGCGCGAAGATTTCCTCGGGCTCGGGCATCCGGCCCGCGCCGGTGTCCTTGCCGGTGAGCCGGCCGGAAGCCGGTTCGATGACGACGTTGCCGCGTTCACGCAGCGTCGCGACGTTCCACACGGTCGCCGCGTGCTCCCACATCTCGGTGTGCATCGCGGGCGCGAACACCACCGGGCAACGCGCCGTGAGGAGCGTCGCGGTCAGCAGGTCGTCGGCACGGCCCGCCACGGCGCGGGCCATGAGGTCCGCGGTGGCCGGAGCGATGACGACGAGGTCGGCTTCCTGACCGAGGCGCACGTGCGCCACTTCCGGGACGTCCGCGAACACCCCGGTCTGCACCGGGTTGCCCGACAGAGCCTCGAACGTCGCGCGGCCCACGAACTGCAGCGCGGCCTCGGTGGGGATCACCCGGACGCTGTGGCCGCTCTCGGTGAAGCTGCGGATGAGCGCACACACCTTGTACGCGGCGATACCGCCACCGACGCCGACGACGATCCGCTTGCGCGCCGGGGAAACCCCCGACTCGTCGGTCGCCGAATCGGCTTCCCGATCTGACACGGGCGTTACTCCGCTCACTCGCCTTCGGTGTGCTCGAGCAGGTCGGCGTGGATCTCGCGCAGCGCGATCGACAGCGGCTTCTCCTGCAGACCCGGCTCGACGAGCGGGCCGACGTACTCGAGGATGCCGTCACCGAGCTGGTTGTAGTAGTCGTTGATCTGCCGTGCGCGCTTGGCCGAGTAGATGACCAGGGCGTACTTCGACGACGTGCGCTCGAGCAACTCGTCGATCGGCGGGTTGGTGATGCCGAGCGGGGTGTCGTAGGCAGGCAGGGCGCCCCGACCTGCGGTGTCGGACACAACTGCTTCGGTGCTGCTCACTCGGTTTCTCCTGAACTGGACTGGGTAACTGGCAAATCGAAATGTCGGAAATAGGGGCGACGGTGCCTAGACCTGTCGTCCAGCCAACAAGGATACCAACTCGTCGCAGGCGTCGCTGACGTCCTCGTTCACGATGACCGTGTCGAACTCGTCCTGCGCGGCGAGTTCCACCTTCGCGGTCTGGAGTCGGCGCTCGACGACGTCGGCGGGTTCGGTTCCACGGCCCGTCAAACGAGCGACCAGCACGTCCCAGCTCGGGGGCGCCATGAACGCCAGCACTGCCTCCGGCATCGCGGCCCGCACCGAACGCGCACCCACCAGATCCACCTCGAGCAGAACCGGCTTGCCCTCGCTCAGCGCCCGGCGAACCGGCTCGGCCGGCGTTCCCGAACGCTGCAGACCGCCGTGGATCTCCGCCCATTCGAGCAGGTCACCCGCCGCAATCATGCGGTCGAACTCCTCGCGCGTGACGAAGTGGTAGTCCTGACCGTCCACCTCGCCCGGACGCGGGTCGCGGGTGGTGGCCGAGACGCTGAAGACAACCTCGGGGAAACGCTCCCGCAGCAGCCGCACGACGCTGGACTTACCCACGGCCGAGGGGCCGGCCAGTACTACCAGCCGACCCCTCCGCACTGCGCTGCCTGTCTCGGACTCAACCGAGACGACACTGCCGCCTGACACGTTTTCTGCGTCAGAATTCACGTGTCGCGCTCAGGCCTCGAAATCGAAGCGCTGCAGCAGAGCCTTGCGCTGACGGTCGCCGAGACCACGCAGGCGGCGGGTCGGGGCGATCTCCAGCTCGGTCATGATCTCCTGAGCCTTGACCTTGCCCACCTTGGGCAGAGCCTCGAGCAGTGCCGAGACCTTCATCTTGCCGAGGATCTCGTCCTCTTCGGCATCCTTCAGGACCTGCTTCAGGTCGGTGCCGCCGCGCTTGAGGCGCTCCTTGAGCTCAGCCCGGGCCTTACGGGCGGCAGCCGCCTTCTCCAAAGCAGCAGCGCGCTGCTCATCGGTCAACTGGGGAAGGGCCACGGTTCCTCCGTCTCATCGTGTGCACATATGGTCTACAACCCCCGGATAACCAGGGGCGATAGCGACCGTACCCACGTGGGGCGACGATTGCTAACCCACCCCCCGACGTAGACGCCCGATTCGGGTGGGATATGTGTCCGTTCGATGGCGTGTTCGAATGGCTGTCCACACGCCGGCCGATTCACGCATCGACGCCGGACCCGAAAGTCTGTTTGACAACAACATCGCAGGTGAAGTGGTGTTTTGCGACCGCCGGACCGCCCGAGACCCGACTTTTCGACGTGGCGTGGCACACAGTTGGGTCACAACGGCACGACGTGTCGGAAAAATTCGGAAGAAATCACGGAAATCCGTCGGCCGGTGTGCGTGTCGCGCGTCCGCATCGTGCCGGAAACGACACCCCCACAACGACAAAGGGCCGGACCCGGTGAGTTCACCGGGCCCGGCCCCTGCCGGATTTCACGCTCGAATCGGCGCGGTCAGTCCTGGAGGAATGCGAAGGCGTCCACCGAACGGCCCACGGCCTCCTGTAGCGCCGTCACGGACGGTCCCGCACGCAGAACCTCACGCGAGACGCTCGGGACGACTGAGCGCAGGCTGGCGCCCGCGAGTCGTCGGACGTCGTCCGCGGTGCCGCCCTGATGCCCGACGCCGGGCATCAGGATCGGGCCGTGAAGTGCACCGAGGTCGGGTGCCTCGGTCAGCGTCGCGCCCACGACGACACCGATCGATCCGAGGACGTCCGCGCCGGCGTTGCGGGCGGCGGCCTCGTCGACCATGACCTGACTGATCCTGCGGCCGTCCGCCGCGGTGGACAGCTGGACCTGCGCGCCCTCCGGATTGGACGTCGCCGCCAGGACGAACAGTCCGCCGTGGTTGCGCTCCGCCAACTCCAGCGCAGGCTCGAGCGACCCGAATCCCAGATACGGCGACACCGTCACCGCGTCCGACTCGAGCGGCGACCCCGCGCCCAGCCATGCCCGCGCATACGCGTTCATGGTGGTCCCGATGTCGCCCCGCTTGGCGTCGGACAGCACGAGCGTCCCGGCCTCCCGCAGCACCGAGACGGTCCGTTCCAGGACTGCCAGGCCGCCGGAACCGTACGCCTCGAAGAATGCGACCTGCGGCTTCACCAGCGCCACCTGCCCGACGAACGCCTCGACGCAGATCTCACTGAACTGCTCGAGACCCTCGACGCTGTCGGGCAGACCCCACGCCTCGAGCAACTCGGGGTGCGGGTCCACGCCGACGCACAGCGAGCCGTGCCGGCCCGTCGCCTCGTGGAGCCGCGCCCCGAACGACTTGTGAGCGGTCATCACTGCGACGCCGGCTGACGCAGGCGCGAGTGCAGGTCCTGCAGCGACTGGACGCCGATGTCGCCACGGATGGCGGCCTCGATGCCCTGGACGGCCGCCGACGCACCCTGCACGGTGGTGATGCACGGAACGCTCTTCGACACCGCGGCGCTGCGGATCTCGTAGCCGTCGACGCGCGGGCCGGAGTTGCCGTACGGGGTGTTGATCACCATGTCGACCTCGCCGGCCTTGATCTGGTCGACGATGGTGCGGGCGCCCTCGGGCAGGTCCTCACCGGACTGCTTGTGCACCTCTTCGCACGTGATGCCGTTGCGGCGCAGGACGTCCGCGGTGCCCTCGGTGGCCAGGATCCGGAAGCCGAGGTCGGCGAGGCGCTTGACCGGGAAGATCAGCGAACGCTTGTCCTTGTTGGCGACCGAGACGAACACCGAGCCGCTGGTCGGCAGCGAGCCGTACGCCGCGGTCTGGCTCTTGGCGAACGCGGTACCGAAGTCCGCGTCGATGCCCATGACCTCACCGGTGGACTTCATCTCCGGGCTCAGCAGCGTGTCGATGCCGGTGCCGTCGGCGCGACGGAACCGGTTGAACGGCAGCACCGCTTCCTTGACCGCGACCGGAGCGTCGATCGGCGCGTGGCCGCCGTCGCCCTCGGCCGGGAGGATGCCGTTGGCCCGCAGGTCGGCGATCGACTCGCCCAGCATGACCCGAGCACACGCCTTGGCCAGCTGCACCGCGGTGGCCTTCGAGACGAACGGCACGGTCCGCGACGCGCGCGGGTTGGCCTCGAGGACGTAGAGGATGTCGTCCTTGAGCGCGTACTGCACGTTGAGCAGGCCCTTGACGCCGATGCCCTTGGCGAGCGCCTCGGTGGAGCGGCGCACGTTCTCGAGGTCGGCGCGGCCGAGGGTGATCGGCGGCAGCGCACAGGCCGAGTCACCGGAGTGGATACCGGCCTCCTCGATGTGCTCCATCACGCCGCCGAGGTACACCTCGGTGCCGTCGCACAGCGCGTCGACGTCGATCTCCACCGCGTCCTCCAGGAAGCGGTCGACCAGCACCGGCCGGTCGTCGGAGATCTCGGTGGCGCGGGAGATGTAGTTCTCGAGCGACTTCTCGTCGTACACGATCTCCATGCCGCGGCCGCCGAGCACGTACGACGGACGCACCAGCACCGGGTACCCGATGCCCGACGCGATGTCGCGCGCACCCTCGAAGGTGGTGGCGGTGCCGAACTTCGGCGCCGGCAGACCGGCCTCGGTGAGGACACGGCCGAACTCGCCGCGGTCCTCGGCCAGGTCGATGGCCTCGGGGCTGGTGCCGACGATCGGGACACCGGCGGCCTTGAGACGCTTGGCCAGGCCCAGCGGCGTCTGGCCACCGAGCTGGACGATGACGCCGGCGACGGTGCCGGACAGGGTCTCGGCGCGGTACACCTCGAGCACGTCCTCGAACGTCAGCGGCTCGAAGTACAGGCGGTCGGCCGTGTCGTAGTCGGTCGAGACGGTCTCGGGGTTGCAGTTGACCATGACGGTCTCGTAGCCGGCCTCGGACAGCGTCTGCGCGGCGTGGACACACGAGTAGTCGAACTCGATGCCCTGACCGATGCGGTTCGGGCCCGAGCCGAGGATCAGGACCTTGGGGCGCTCGGTCTGCGGCGCGACCTCGGTCTCGGCCTCGGGATCGAGCTCGTAGGTCGAGTAGTGGTACGGGGTCTTGGCCTCGAACTCGGCGGCACACGTATCGACGGTCTTGTAGACCGGGTGGACGTTCAGCTCGTTGCGGAGTGCGCGGACCGCGTCCTCCCCCGACTGTCCGTCGCCGCCGAACTGCTGCGGGCGCAGCGCGGCGATCTGACGGTCCGAGAAGCCGTGGTGCTTGGCGAACCGCAGGTCGGTCTCGCCGAACGTCTCCGCGGCGCGAACCTTGTCCCCCAGCTCGATGATCTGCTGCATCTGGTCGAGGAACCACGGATCGATCTTGGTGGCGTCGAACAGCTGCTCGAGCGTCGCGCCCAGCTCGAAGGCCTGCGCGATCTGGTACATGCGGCCGTCGGTCGGGACCTTGATGGCCTCGAGCAGCTCGTCGAGGGTGCCCTCGACCTCGGGGCCCGTCCAGTAGCCGGCCCGCTTGGTCTCGAGCGAGCGCAGGACCTTGCCGAACGCCTCGGTGAAGTTGCGGCCGATCGACATGGCCTCGCCGACCGACTTCATCGTCGTGGTCAGCGTGCCGTCGGCGCCGGGGAACTTCTCGAACGCGAAGCGCGGGGCCTTGACGACGACGTAGTCGAGCGTCGGCTCGAAGCAGGCCGGCGTCTCCTTCGTGATGTCGTTGACGATCTCGTCGAGCGTGTAGCCGATGGCCAGCTTGGCCGCCATCTTCGCGATCGGGTAACCGGTCGCCTTCGACGCCAGCGCCGACGAACGCGACACGCGCGGGTTCATCTCGATGACGACGAGGCGGCCGTCCTTCGGATCCATCGCGAACTGGATGTTGCAGCCGCCGGTGTCGACGCCGACCTCGCGCAGGATCGCGATCGAGAGGTCGCGCATGTCCTGGTACTCGCGGTCGGTCAGAGTCATCGCCGGGGCGACGGTGACCGAGTCACCGGTGTGGACGCCGACCGGGTCGACGTTCTCGATGGAGCAGACGATCACGACGTTGTCGCGGCCGTCGCGCATCAGCTCGAGCTCGTATTCCTTCCAGCCGAGGATGGACTCCTCGATCAGGACGTTCGCGGTGGGCGACGCGGCCAGGCCGCCGCCGGCGATGCGCTCGAGGTCGACCTCGTCGTACGCCATGCCCGAGCCCAGGCCGCCCATCGTGAAGGACGGGCGCACGACCACCGGGTAGCCGAGCTCGGCGACGGTGGCCTTGACCTCTTCCATCGTGTAGCAGACCCGCGAGCGCGCGGACTCGCCGCCGACCTTCTCGACGATGTCCTTGAACTTCTGACGGTCCTCGCCGCGCTGGATCGCGTCGAAGTCGGCGCCGATCAGCTCGACGTCGTACTTCTCCAGGATGCCCTGCTCGTGCAGTGCGACGGCGGTGTTGAGCGCCGTCTGGCCACCGAGCGTCGCGAGGACCGCGTCGATCTTGTGGCCGTTCGCGGCCTCACGGGCGATGACCTTCTCGACGAACTCGGCCGTGATCGGCTCGACGTACGTGGAGTCGGCGAATTCGGGGTCGGTCATGATCGTGGCGGGGTTCGAGTTGACCAGGCTCACGCGCAGGCCCTCCTCACGGAGGACGCGGCACGCCTGTGTGCCCGAGTAGTCGAACTCGCAGGCCTGTCCGATGACGATCGGGCCGGAGCCGATGACCAGGATGTGCTCGAGATCTGTACGACGTGGCATTACTTCTTGACTCCCTCGAGCATGGTGGCGAAACGATCGAACAGGTACGCGGCGTCGTGCGGACCGGCCGCGGCCTCGGGGTGGTACTGCACCGAGAACGCCGAGCCGTCGAGCAGGCGCACGCCCTCGACGGCGCCGTCGTTGGCGCACGTGTGGCTGACCACGGCGCGACCGAACGGGGTGTCGAACTCCTGGCCGGCCTCACCTTCGAGGGCGAAGCCGTGGTTCTGCGCGGTGATCGCGATACGGCCGGTCTCGTGCTCGACGACCGGGATGTTGATACCGCGGTGACCGAACTTCATCTTGTAGGTGCTCATGCCCAGCGCCCGGCCGAGGATCTGGTTGCCGAAGCAGATGCCGAACAGCGGCAGCCCCTGGCCCAGCACCTCCTTGGTGAGGTGGACCGCACCGTCCGCGGTGGCCGGGTCGCCCGGGCCGTTGGACAGGAAGACGCCGTCGGCCTTGATGTCGAGGATGTCGTGCAGCGTCGCGGTGGACGGCAGCACGTGCACCCGCATGCCGCGCTCGGCGAACATCCGCGGGGTGTTGGTCTTGATGCCGAGGTCGATGGCCGCGACGGTGAAGCGGGCCTCGCCGCCGGCGGGCTCGACGATGTAGCCGTTCGGGGTGGACACCTCGCCGGCCAGGTCGGCGCCGAGCATCGACGGCTGAGTCTTGACCCGATCCAGCAGGACGTCGACGTCGGCCAGGGCCTCGCCGGAGAAGACGCCGGCGCGCATCGAGCCGCGGGTGCGCAGGTGGCGGACCAGCGCGCGGGTGTCGATGCCCGCGATGCCGACGACGCCCTGACGCTCGAGCTCGTCCTGCAGCGAGCCGGTCGCGCGCCACGAGGAGGTGCGGCGCGAGGGATCGCGCACGACGTAGCCCGCCACCCAGATCTTCGACTCGGAGGACTTGCCGGTCGGGCCGACCGACTCGTTGTCCTCCTGGTTCCAGCCGGTGTTGCCGATCTGCGGTGCCGTCGACACCACGATCTGACGGTGGTAGCTGGGATCGGTCAGGGTCTCCTGGTAGCCGGTCATGCCGGTGCTGAAGACCGCCTCGCCCAGGGTCTGTCCCACGGCGCCGAAGGTGGTCCCGCGGAAGACGCGGCCGTCCTCGAGAACCAGGACCGCTGTATTGCTGTCAAAGCCGCTCATGCGTCTTCTCCGTTCTGCTCGACCTCACCAGAGCCCGCCGCATTCGCTGTGTCATCACTGTCTGTCTCGCGCACCCAGTCCGGGTACACCGTCTTGTCGTCTCCACGGAATCCCGTATCGATCTCGGTGCCGGTGGGCAACTCCCACCGGATCACCAGGACTCCGTCCTTCGTCATAACTTTTCCGGCCAGTCCGCGTTCGGTCCGGATCGCCCGGATCGACGCCTCCGGGATCCAGATCGCCGACGCGCCGTCGCGCTCGAGCAGGATGCCTCGCGACCACCGGCTGATCTCGCCGGTCGCCCGGAATCCGATATCACCGACCGCGACGCGGTCCTGCCAGCTCGGGGCGAGTGTGCTGCCCACGTACAGGCCCGTGCTCGGCGCGATCAACCGATCACCGAGATCCGCGGGCACCTGCGGCAGCTCGCCGATCCGGTCGGCCTGGCGCCTGGCCCGGCCCTTCCACCCGCGATACATCAGGAACACCAGCAGTGCCCATACCGCGATGCAGCCGACCACCCACAGGATTCGTTCCATGACTACCGAGCCTCTCCGAGCGGCCGCACCTTGCCGTCGCGAGCCGTGACGCGGCCGCGCAGCACGGTAGCGGTGACCTTCGCCGGCAGGGTCATCGACTCGTACGGCGTGTTGTTCGCGACGCTGGCCAGTTCCGGCCCGTGCACCGTCCACTCTGTGTCGGGGTCGACGAGCACCAGGTTGGCCGGCTCACCCACCGCGATCGGGCGGCCCTGGTCGTCGAGTCCGACGATCTCGGCGGGACGCTCGCTCATCACGCGGGCGACGCCGCGCCAGTCGAGCAGACCGGGACGGACCATCGTGTCCACGACGATGGACAGCGCCGTCTCGAGCCCGAGCATGCCGGGACGCGCCTGGGAGAACTCGCAGCACTTGTCCTGTTCGGCGTGCGGCGCGTGATCGGTGGCCACGCAGTCGATGATCCCCTCGGCCAGACCCTTGCGCAGCGCAGCGACATCGGAGGCCTCGCGCAGCGGCGGGTTGACCTTGTTGACCGCGTCGTAAGTCTCGAGACGCGAGTCGTCGAGCAGCAGGTGGTGCGGGGTGACCTCGGCGGTGATGGCGATGCCCTGACCGCGCGCCCACTTGACGAGCTCGACGGAGCCCGCGGTGGAGGCGTGGCAGATGTGCACGCGAGCACCGGCATCGCGGGCCAGTAGCGCGTCGCGCGCGACGATCGACTCCTCGGCGGCGCGGGGCCAGCCGGTCAGGCCGAGACGCGCCGCGGTCGGTCCCTCGTGTGCGACCGAACCGACGGTCAGGCGCGGCTCCTCCGCGTGCTGCGCGATGAGGACACCGAGCGAGGCCGAGTACTCGAGCGCGCGGCGCATGATCAGCGGGTCGGCGACGCAGTGGCCGTCGTCGGAGAACAGCTTCACCTTGCCGACACCGGCGGCCATCGTCGCCATCTCGGCGAGCTGCTTGCCCGCGAGGCCGACCGTGACCGCACCGACCGGGTGCACGTCGACGAGGCCGACCTCCTGGCCGCGACGCCACACGTGATCGGTGATCACGGCCGAGTCGGCGACCGGGCTGGTGTTCGCCATCGCGAAGACCGCGGTGTACCCACCGAGGGCCGCCGCCGCGGAACCGGTGTCGATGGTCTCGGTGTCCTCGCGCCCCGGCTCACGCAGGTGCGTGTGCATGTCGACGAAGCCGGGCAGCAGGATCTGGCCCGCGCCGTCGATCACCTCGACGTCGTCGCCTGCGCTCAGACCGGTGCCGATCTCGAGGATCTGGCCGCCGCCCAGCAGCAGATCGGTCGGCTCGCCCTCCCCGTACACCAGAACGTTTCGGATCAACACGTTCCCGCTCGCGGACATCTGCGGCGCCACCTTCTCGTTTCTCGTCTTTTCGATACTTGTTGTGTTCAGGTCGCTCACGCGACCTCTTCCGTTCCCACCAGCAACCGGAACAGCACTGCCATCCGGACGTGGACACCGTTCGTGACCTGCTGCAGCACGGCAGCTTTCGGCGAATCAGCCACCGACGACGCGATCTCCATGCCGCGCAGCATCGGACCGGGGTGCAGCACCACGGCGTGATCGTCGAGCAGCCCGAGACGCTTCTCGTTGAGTCCGTACGTGATCGAGTACTCGCGCGGCGACGGGAAGAACCCGCCGTTCATCCGCTCGGCCTGCACGCGCAGCATCAGGACCGCGTCGGCACCGGGCAGTTCCGCGTCGAGGGAATGCGACACCCGCACCGGCCACGTCTCGACACCGGCGGGCAGCAGCGTCCGGGGGGCCACCAGGACCACCTCGGCGCCGAGCATCGACAGCAGCAGCGCGTTCGACCGCGCCACCCGGCTGTGCAGGATGTCGCCGACGACCACGATGCGGCGGCCCTCGATGCCACCGAGACGCTGACGAAGGGTGAGCGCGTCGAGCAGTGCCTGCGTGGGGTGTTCGTGCGTGCCGTCGCCGGCGTTGATGATCGCGGGGCCGCCGTCCTCGGCCGCACCGGTCCACGCCGCGATCTGGTGCGCCGCACCCGACGCCGGATGCCGGACGATCAGCGCGTCGGCGCCGGCCGCGCGCAGCGTCATCGCGGTGTCGCGCAGCGACTCGCCCTTCGAGACCGACGAGCTGGACGCGCTGACGTTGATCACGTCGGCACTCATCCACTTGCCGGCGACCTCGAACGACACCCGCGTGCGGGTGGAATTCTCGAAGAAGACCGTCATCACCGTCCGGCCGCGCAGGGTCGGCAGCTTCTTGACCTCACGCCCGAGCAGGGCCTGCTCGAAACGCTCGGCCTCGTCGAGTAGCTCGGTCGCGGAATCCCGGTTCAGGTCCGCGATGGAGAGCAGGTGCTTCACTTCTCGATCTCCTCTGCGTTCCCACTCGACAGCACGACGCCGTCCTTGCCGTCGTGCTCGGCCAGGAGCACGGCGACGTCCTCGGTGCGTGCGGTGGGCACGTTCTTGCCGACGTAATCGGCGCGCAGCGGCAGCTCACGGTGACCGCGGTCGACCAGGACCGCCAGCTGGACTGCGCGCGGTCGGCCGAGGTCGCGCAGCGCGTCGAGTGCGGAGCGGACCGTGCGGCCGGAGAACAGGACGTCGTCGACGAGGACGACGAGCGCGTTGTCGACGCCGCCGTCCGGCACCGACGTCCGCTCGAGCGGACGGTGCGGCTTGGTCCGCAGGTCGTCACGGTAGAGCGTGATGTCGAGGGAACCGACCGGCGGACGGACACCCGCGAACTCCTCGATCTTGTCGGCGAGGCGGGCGGCGAGCGTCGTGCCGCGGGTGGGAATTCCGATCAGGACGACGCGCGGGGCGGAGCCGTCTGTGGCGTCGAGAGCGGTCTTCTCGATGATCTGGTGTGCGATACGGGCGATGGTCCTGCCGACATCGGCCGGGGACAACAACTCGCGAGCGTTCGCAGGAATGCCGGACGAGGGCCCTTCGGGCGTAGGCATACAGCGACCTCCTTCTCCGCCTCTCTGGACGGATCGTTAAAGGATGTCTGACGCGGCTCAGCCTATCAGCGGCCGCGGCCGCGCCAGATTCCGGGTAGTGCGACTCCACGGCCCCGGACGCCACTACGCCCAGGGTCGTACGGACGACGCTGCCGCCCACCCCGTGACGGGAATGGGCGGCAGCGTCGACACGTCAGGACTCGTCGTCTTCGGTGTTCTCGGTGTTCGAGCGCTGCGAGGTCGCGGCAGCAGCAGCCCGAACCTGGGGGGCGACCAGGACGACCTGGCCCAGCACCCCGTTCACGAAGCCCGGCGAATCGTCGGTGGAGAGTTCCTTGGCCAGTTCGACGGCCTCGTCGACGGCCACGACGGGCGGCACGTCGGTTGCATGGAACAGCTCCCACACGGCGATCCGCAGGATCGCCCGGTCCACCGCAGGCAGGCGGTCGAGAGTCCAGTCCTGCAGGTGCGACTCGATCACCTGATCCAGCCGGTCCAGGTTCTCCGCGACACCCTGGACGACCGTCACCGTGTACGGGGCGACGGGCGCCACCGAATCGTCGCGGCCCGCCAGATCCGACCGCTCGTCCGCGAGGTCGACCGGATCGACGTCGCGCGCCTCGGCCTCGAACAGGAAGTCGACGGCCCGCTTGCGGGCCTTGTGACGTGCTCCGAGTTTCTTATGCGTGCCCGACACTCAGGAATTCACGCGCCCGAGGTAGTTGCCGTCACGCGAGTCGACCTTGAGCTTGTCGCCCGTGTTGATGAACAGCGGAACCTGGATCTCTGCGCCGGTCTCGAGCGTGGCCGGCTTGGTGCCACCCGTGGAGCGGTCGCCCTGCAGACCCGGATCGGTGTGCTTGACCTCGAGCTCGACCGTGACCGGGAGCTCGACGAACAGCGGGGCGTCCTCGTGCGTGGCGACCTGGACCTGCATGTTCTCGAGCAGGAAGCGCGCGCCGTCACCGACGGTGCCCTCGCTGATCGGGATCTGGTCGTAGGTGTCGCCGTCCATGAAGATGTAGTCGCTACCGTCGTGGTACAGGTAGGTCATGTCGCGGCGGTCGACCGTGGCGGTCTCGACCTTGACACCCGCGTTGAAGGTCTTGTCGACAGTCTTGCCGGACAGGACGTTCTTCATCTTGGTGCGCACGAACGCAGGGCCCTTGCCCGGCTTGACGTGCTGGAACTCGATGATCTGCCAGAGCTGGCCCTCGATCTTCAGTACGAGCCCGTTCTTGAAATCACTGGTGTCTGCCACTTAGTTCGCGTCTCCTTCAGACGATTGCGAGATCCTTGCTGGTGAGAGTGAGGAGTTCCGGCCCCTGCTCGCGAACGACGAGCGTGTCCTCGATCCTGACGCCACCGCGCCCGGAGAAGTACACACCCGGCTCGACGGTCACCACCGCACCGCCAAGCAGTGTACCGGTGCCGAGCTTGCCGATCCCGGGCGCTTCGTGGATCTCGAGTCCGACGCCGTGCCCCAATCCGTGCAGGAACAGGTCACCGTATCCGGCGTCCTCGATCACCGACCGGGCCGCCGCGTCCACCGAACCGACCGGCACGCCCGGCGTCAGAGCCGCGCGACCGGCCGCCTGCGCCCGCGCGACCAGGTCGTAGAGGTCGCGCTGCCAGTCGGCTGCCTTCTCGAGGATGTACGTGCGAGTCATGTCCGAGTGGTAGCCGCCGATCTGGGCGCCGAAGTCCAGCTTCACGAAGTCGCCCGAGGCCAGCACCGCTCCCGTGGGCCGATGATGCGGCACGGCGGAGTTGGGACCGGCGGCAACGATCGTCTCGAACGAGATGCCGTCGGCGCCCCGTTCGAACATCAGCCACTCCAGTTCGCGAGCCACCTCCCGCTCGGTACGACCGGGACGGAGTCCCCCGCGCTCGATCAGCGCAGCGAGCGCAGCGTCCGCGGCCGCACACGCGCGCCGCAACAGGTCGACCTCGTCCTCGTCCTTGACCTCGCGCAGTCGCTCGACGATCCCGGGTGAGCGCACAAGTTCGACCCGCGGCGCCGTGTCGCGCCACGCGGCGTGCTGATCGACGGTGACCACATGGCTCTCGAACCCGAGTCGGCCGGCGCCCCACGATGTCGCGAGTTCCAGGAGACCCGGCGCACACGCCCGGGCGATCTCGGCACGCAGATCGGCGACCTGCTCCCCCACCTGCACGAGGTACCGGCCGTCGGTGGCGATGACGGTCCGATCCTCGGACCCGGCCTCGTCGGACGCCGAAACGATCAGCGCGGCATTCGATCCCGTGAACCCTGTCAGGTACCGGATGTTGAGCAGGTCGGTCACGAGCAGCGCATCGAGTTCCCGCTCCCGCAGGATCGCCCGGAGCCTGGCCCGACGCGCCGCGGTCGACGTGGTCACCTCATGGATCGACATGTACCGAAACTACCCCGACACCCTGACGTGTCCGACGCCTCTTCGAGGCGTTTGTGTGGGTTACGACACAAGCACGGAATCCTGCTGGTTACGCTGTGTCACATGAATGGGTGGGTCGTACGTGGTCTCGGTCTGGCTTTGGTACACGCTGTGGTGCGCACTTTCCTGGGCGCCGCGGTGACGCAGTGGCCCCAGCAGGGCAGCATCCTGCGGTGGTTCTCGTTGATCGTCGTGATCCTCGCCGCCTTCCTGTGGGGCGCCCTGGACGGCATTCGGGACCGGCGCGCCCATCCCGATCCCGACGACTCCGCGGATCTCACGATGATGTGGCTCAAGGCGGCCTTCGTGGCCGGCATCCTCGCCGGGGCGGTGTCGTGGTTCGTCGGACTCGTCTTCGACATCGCTGTCACCAACGGCTCGCTGTTCTTCGAGGTCACCTCCGGCGCCGCGTTCACGGTCCTGCTGGTCTTCGTTCCCGCGTCGATCGCCGTGGCACTGGGCCGTTTCCTCGCCGGCCGCGAATCGAAGGACGCCCACGACTCGGTGGCGTACGAGCACGACGCGGACCTCGCAGTCGAGGAGGACGCGGCCGAGAACCATGTCGGCAGCGAGTGGTCGTACGAGCACGGCACCGAGAGCGGCTACAACCCCGCGGCCGACGAATCCGCCACCGAGGTCTTCAGCCCGGTCGATCCGGACGGCGGGCAGGGCGGGGCACACCGCGCGGGCAAGTAGCAGCGACGGGCGGACCGGACGAGAACAGGACGAGGACGGGCCGGGGCGGATTCACCGCCCCGGCCCGTTCTCGTCGGACTCGGAAATCTGTCGGCTCGGTCAGCCTCGTTCGGCGAGGAACCGCAGCGCCAGCGCGTAACCCGCTACACCCAGGCCCACGATCGACCCGGTCGCGACCGCGCTCAGATAGGAGTGGTGCCGGAACTCCTCGCGCGCATGGACGTTCGAGATGTGCAACTCGACCAGGCCGGCCGTGAGTTCGGCGCACGCGTCGCGCAGGACGACGGACGTGTGGGTCAGGCCCCCGGCGTTGAGGATCACCGGTTCGCCCGCGTCGGCGGCGTCGTGGATCCAGCCCAGCAGCTCACCCTCGCTGTCGGACTGCCGGACGACGACCTCGATGCCGAGTTCCTTCGCGGTCCGCTCGCACAGCGCGACGAGGTCGTCGTGCGTGGTCGAGCCGTAGACCTCCGGCTGACGCTTCCCGAGACGGCCGAGGTTGGGGCCGTTGACGACCTGGACCCTCACAGCAGTACCGTCCCGCCGCTCGGGCTCGCGTCACGCGCGATCGCACCGTAGGCCGCGACGAGCAGCGACGGATCCGGACCCTCGAGCCGGCCCGGCTTGGCGAGCCCGTCGAGCACGACGAAACGCAGCAGGCCGGCGCGGTTCTTCTTGTCCGTCTGCATGCCCTTCAGCAGGTCCGCGAACGCGTCCCCGTCGTACGTGGTGGGCAGGCCGACGAGTTCGAGGATCGACCGGTGCCGGTCGGCGGTGGCGTCGTCGAGCCGACCCGCGAGACGACCGAGTTCCGCGGCGTACACCAGGCCGACGGCGACCGCGGCGCCGTGACGCCAGCGGTAGCGCTCACGCCGCTCGATCGCGTGGCCGAGGGTGTGACCGTAGTTGAGGATCTCGCGCAGGTCCGACTCGCGCAGATCGGCGGCGACGACCTTGGCCTTGACCTCGACGGAGCGGCGGATCAGCTCCGGCAGCACTGTTCCGGTCGGGTCGAGGGCGGCCTCCGGGTCGGCCTCGATGAGGTCGAGGATCACCGGGTCGGCGATGAAGCCGGTCTTGATGACCTCGGCCATGCCCGCGACGATCTCGTTGCGCGGCACCGTCTCGAGCGTCGCGAGGTCGATCAGGACCGCGGACGGCTCGTGGAACGCGCCGACCAGGTTCTTGCCGGCCTCGGTGTTGATACCGGTCTTGCCACCGACGGCGGCGTCGACCATCGCAAGCAGGGTCGTCGGCACGTGCACGATCCGCACGCCGCGCATCCACGTCGCGGCCACGAAACCGGCGAGGTCGGTGGCAGCACCGCCACCGAGGCTGACGATCGCGTCGCTGCGGGTCAGACCGATGCGGCCGAGGACCTCCCAGCAGAAGCCCGCGACCGCGAGGTCCTTGCCTTCCTCGGCGTCCGGAATCTCGATGCGGTGTGCATCGATCCCCTTCTCCGCCAGAGCCGCTCGCACCGCTTCCGCGGTCTCGGCGAGCGGCGGCTGGTGGAAGATCGCCACCGTGCGGGTGCCTTCGAGCTCCTCGACGAGGTCACCGAGCAGACCCCGCCCGATGATCACCGGGTAGGGATCGGCCGTGGCCACCTCGACGCGTACCGGTTCGGTCACTTCTCTACTGCTCCGCTTCTGTCTCGTCGTGTGCCGGGGCGCCCGCTGCGGGCCCGTCGGTCAACTTCGTCACCAACTGCTGGACCACCCTGCTCGGGCTCCGGCTGTCGGTTCGCATCCGGATGGTCGCCACCTGCCGGTACAGCGGCCTGCGCCGCCGCATCAACGCGTGGTACTTCGCCTTCGGGTCGCCCCCGTTGAGCAACGGCCGACCGGTGGTCGCGCCGGTTCGCTTGAGCCCCTCCGCAACACTGATCTCCAGATACACCACGGTATGCCCGGCAAGCCGGGTGCGGGTGTGTTCGGACAGGATCGCGCCACCACCGAGGGACAGGATCCCGTCGTGCGTCTCGAGCGCCTCCCCGACGACCTGCTCCTCGATCTCCCGGAAGTGCGGCTCCCCGTCGGTCGCGAAGATCTCGGGGATGGTGCGACCGGTCCGGCGTTCGATCTCGACGTCGGTGTCGAGCAGTTCCAGGTCGAGCGCCTGCGCGAGCCGTCGACCGATGGTCGACTTGCCCGCACCGGGCGGCCCGATCAGCACCGCGCGGGGTGTCATCCGATCACCGCGGCGGACGTGCCGCGATGCCGTCGACGTAGCGCTGGAAGTTCGAGCGGGTCTCGGCGATCGAGTCGCCGCCGAACTTGTCGAGCGCGGCCTGGGCCACGACCAGCGCGACCATCGCCTCGGCCACCACGCCGGCGGCCGGGACGGCGCACACGTCGGAGCGCTGGTGGATCGCGACGGCTTCCTCACCGGTCGCCATGTCGATCGTGGAGAGCGCGCGTGGGACCGTGGAGATCGGCTTCATCGCGGCGCGGACCCGCAGGGCCTCGCCGTTGGTCATGCCGCCCTCGAGGCCACCGGCGCGGTTGGTCGAGCGCAGGATGCCGTCGGGGCCCGGACGCATCTCGTCGTGTGCGGCGCTGCCGCGACGGCGTGCGGTCTCGAAGCCGTCACCGACCTCGACGCCCTTGATCGCCTGGATGCCCATGAGGGCCGCGGCCAGCTTGGAGTCGAGGCGGTCGGCGCCGCTGATGAACGAGCCGAGCCCGACCGGCAGGCCGTGGACGATGACCTCGACGACGCCGCCGAGGGTGTCGCCGTCCTTCTTGGCGGCCTCGATCTCGGCAATCATGGAGTCTTCTGCGGCCTTGTCGAACGCCCGCACCGGGCTGGCGTCGATCGCCTCGAGGTCGCCGGCCTCGGGGCCCACGCCGACGTAGGGGTCGGACGCACCGATCGAGATCACGTGCGAGACCACCTCGACGCCGAACAGCTGGCGGAGGAACTGGCGTGCCACGGTGCCCGCGGCGACACGGGCCGCGGTCTCGCGGGCGCTGGCGCGCTCGAGGACCGGGCGGGCGTCGTCGAAGCCGTACTTGAGCATGCCCGAGTAGTCGGCGTGCCCGGGGCGCGGACGCGTCAGCGGCGCGTTACGCGCCTGACCGGCGAGCTCGGCCTCGTCCACCGGGTCGGGCGACATGATGGTCTCCCACTTGGGCCACTCGGTGTTGCCGACCTCGACCGCGATCGGGCCGCCGAGGGTACGACCGTGCCGCACACCGCCGACGATCGAGACCTTGTCGGCCTCGAACTTCATGCGGGCACCGCGGCCGTAGCCGAGACGGCGGCGCGCCAGCTGCGCCGAGATGTCGTCGGACGTCACCTCGACACCGGCGACCATCCCCTCGAGCATCGCGACGAGGGCGGGACCATGGGACTCTCCAGCAGTTATCCAGCGCAACACATCCAGCATCTTTCCACGTCCGTAGGGTCACCTTCGACAGCGGGCCGTCGGTCGCACTCGTCACACCCGCCACAGGCAGGTGTCACGCGGTGACCGCGCCGTCGGCGAAGTCAGGAATCGAGCGCGGCGGCCATCGCCGCACGGGGCGCCGGCATGCCGGTGAACTGCTCCACCTGGCCGTACGCCTGGTTGAGGAGCATCGCGAGCCCGCCGATCACGGTGCCACCGGCCCGCTCGACGGCCTCCGCCAGCGGCGTCGGCCACGGGTTGTAGATCGCGTCGAGCACGAACGGTGCCCGGCCGATCGACGCGGCGTAGGGCGCGGCACCCCCGGCCGGCACGGTACTCACGAGGGCCGCGGACCCCGCACACACGTCGCCGAGCCGGTCGTCGTCGAACGTCAGGTGCCGCACGGTCAGACCGACGGCCTCGGCGCAGTCGAGGGTCTCGCGGGCACGGCCGGCATCGCGGGCCACGACGGTGACCGAGCCGATGCCGAGATCGGCGAGCGCCACCAGCGCGGGCCGTGCGGTGCCACCGGCACCGACCACGACGGCCGACGCGTCGGTCAGGTCACCGACCCCGCCCTCGACGAGCGCGCCGCGGACCCCGTCCACATCGGTGCAGTCGGCCCGCCAACCGCCGTCGATGCGCACCAGCGTGTTCGCCGATCCGATCGTGACGGCGCGGTCGGTGCGCTCGGTCGCGAACTCGAGGGCCGCGACCTTGCCGGGCATCGTCACCGACAACCCGACCCACTCGGGTCCGAGTCCCGACACCAGTCCCGGCAACTCCTCGCCGGTGCACTCGATCCGCTCGTAGGTCCAGTCGACCAGCCCGAGCGCGCGATACGCGGCCAGGTGCAGGTTCGGGGACTTCGAGTGCGCGATCGGGCTCCCGAGCACCGCAGCCTTCCGAGCCTTCCTGGCTTCACGAGCAGACACGTCGATCACCTTCCACTGTCGAGAATGCCGCTCTTCTGAGCCAACTCGATGTTCGCGAGGTGCTCGTCGTAGCTGCGGGTGAAGAGCGTCGTGCCCTTCTTGTCGATCGTCACGAAGTACAGGAAGTCACCGGGCGCCGGATTCTCCACCGCGCGAAGCGCGTTGATGCTCGGCGACGCGATGGGCGTCGCGGGCAGGCCCGGCATCGCGTACGTGTTCCACGGCGTCACCCGGGCGCGGTCGGCGTCGGTGGTGGCGACTTCGGTCGTGTCGAGGGCGTAGTTGACCGTCGAGTCGAACTGCAGCGGCTGGTTCACCGCGAGGCGATTCACCACGACGCGCGCGACCTTGTCGAAGTCCGAGGGCAGCGCCTCGCGTTCGACGAGCGACGCGACGATGAGCATCTGGTAGGGCGCGAGTCCCACGTTGCCACCGGCAGTCTCGAGTCCCGTCGCCTCGTAGCTCTCGGCGCTCGAGCTCACGAGCTGGCGAAGGATCTCGGCAGGCGTCTGCGTGGGATCGAAGTCCCAACTGCCGGCGGCGATCAGACCCTCGAGCTGACGGTCCCGGTCCGGGACGTTCGCGACGGCTGCGCGCGCCCAGTCCGGCACGCCGAGCGCCGCGAGGTCCGGGCCCGCACCCGCCTGGTTGAGCTGGTCGTAGGTGAGGCACTTCTGCGCCTCTACCGGACCGACACAGCTGGCCTCGGCGATGAGCGTGTAGATGCCCTTCTTGACCGCGCCGGTCTGGACGTCGCGGGTGTCGTGGAGCTGGCGCCCCTCCGAGATCACCAGCGCGCCGACACGGGCGTCCGGAGACACGAGTGCCGACACCGCGTCCGAGCCCGAGATCTGCGTGGAGATCGAGTAGTAGCCGGGCTGGACCGCGCTCATGGCGTCGTTGCGCAGCGCCGCGCGGTAGAACGCAGCCTCGCTCTTGACGACGTCCTTGGCGGCCATTTCGTCGGCGATCTGGTTCGCCGTATCCCCGGGATGGACCTGCACGACCACCTCGGGACCACCGGGACCGGCGTAGTCGGCGACGTCACGGCCGGACACCTTGTCGTACACCGCGACCGCGGCGGCGCCCATGCCGCCGAGCAGTACGGCACCGGCCAGCACGCCGATGATCCGGCCGCGGCGCCTGCGTCGCGCCGCCGCCTGCAGCCGGCGCGCCTCGCCCCGGCTGATCGGGTGGGTGCCGACCGCGGTCGGCAGCGCGCGACGCCCGTCGTCGTACTCGTAGCGGTCGTACTGGGGCTCGTACCCGTAGTCCGAGGTGTAGTCCTGGTTGTAGCCCTGGTTGTAATCCCCGTCGTACGGCTGCCCGTACTCGGGGGCGTACCCGGGCTCGTACGGCTGGCCGTGGTCGTAGCCGTAGTCGCCGTCGCGATCACCGGCGTACCGGGGGTCCGACTCGTACTCGGGACGACCCGACGGCGGCCGCTGATCGCTCACAGGGCGTCTCCCGTGGGTCGATCGCCACCTTCCGGATCCGACACGTTCACCGCTCTGCTCCGCTCGTCCAACCATCCCTGCAAGATCGCCACCGCCGCGGCCTGATCGATCATCGGCCGCTGACCCTTGGCCCTCACACCGCTCTCGCGCAGTGCCCGCGACGCCGTGACCGTCGTGAGGCGCTCGTCGGCCATCCGTACCGGGATCGGCTCGATAGCGCGCTGGAGTCGCCGCGCGAACGCGGACGCCAGGTCCGCGGCCTTGCCGCGTTCGCCGCGCAGGGTCTGCGGCAGACCGACGATAACCTCGACGGCCTCGTACTCCTCGACAAGCGCGACAATCCGCCGGATGTCCGGCGCGTCGGGCCCCTTCTCCTTCGACCGGGGAACGGTCTCCACCGGCGTGGCGAGGATGCAGTCGGGATCGCACGAGGCGACCCCGATCCGCACGCTCCCGACGTCGACGGCGATCCGTCGTCCGCGCCCGGGATCATCGCTCCCGGGCCGATCGGGACCCGACAGGGCAGATTTGTCGGGACCCGACAGGGCAGATTTGTCGGGACCCGACGAGGCCGCGGGCACCTCTAGGAGTTTCCTGCCAGCTCGGCGACCCGGCCCCGCACGCCCTCGAGCGCCGCGGGGATACCGGAGACGTCGGAGCCGGAGCCCTGCGCCATGTCGGCCTTGCCGCCGCCGCGGCCACCGATCTGCGGGCCGAAGCTCGACACCAGCTCACCGGCCTTGATGCCGAGATCCTGGGCCGCCTTCGTGGCGGCGACGACGAACGGGACCTTGCCGTCGGCGTTGCCGAGCAGCACCACCACGGCGGGCTGCGTGCCGAAACGGCCGCGGATGTCGGTGACGAGGCCGCGCAGGTCGTTGCCGGCGACACCGTCGGGTGCCTGCTCGGCGACGAGCAACACCTCACCGAAGCGGTGGGCCTTGTCGACGAAGGTGCCCGCGGACGCGAGCACCGCGGCCGCCTTGGTCGCCTCGAGTTCCTTCTCGGCAGCCTTCAGTCGCTCGACGAGCGCCTCGACGCGACCCGGAACCTCTTCCGACGGCACCTTGAGCGACGACGCGACACCGGCGAGCAGTGCGCGCTCCTTGGCCAGGTAGCGGTACGAGTCGAGGCCGACGAAGGCCTCGACGCGCCGCACACCGGAGCCGACCGAGGACTCACCGAGCAGCGTGACCGGGCCGATCTGCGCCGACGTCTGCACGTGCGTGCCGCCGCACAGCTCCATCGAGAACGGTCCACCGATCTCGACGACCCGCACCTCGTCGCCGTAGTTCTCGCCGAAGAGCGCCATCGCGCCCATCTGCTTCGCCTTGTCCAGATCGGTGACGAAGGTGTTCACCGAGTGGTTGGCGGCGACGGCCTCGTTGGTGACGACCTCGATCTCCTGCTTCTGCGACTCCGACAGCTGGCCCTGCCAGTTGAAGTCGAAGCGCAGGTAGCCCGGCTTGTTGAGCGAGCCGGCCTGAACCGCGTTGGGGCCCAGCACCTGTCGCAGCGCGGCGTGCACCATGTGGGTGCCGGAGTGACCCTGCGTCGCGCCCTTGCGCCACTCCGGGTCGACCTGCACGAGGACGACGTCGCCCTCGGTGATCTGGCCCTCGTTGACGGTGACCTTGTGGACCCACACCTTCTTGGCGATCTTCTGCACGTCGTTGACCTTGACCCGCAGGCCGTTCGCCGTGATCGTGCCGATGTCGGCGATCTGGCCGCCGGCCTCCGCGTACAGCGGGCTGCGGTCGAGGATGACCTCGACGTCCTGGCCGGCCGTCGCGGTGGGGACCCGCACGCCGTTCGAGATGAGTGCCAGCACGTGCGCCTCGGAGACCAGCTCGTTGAAGCCGGTGAACTCGGTGGCGCCGCGGTCGACGAACTCCTTGTAGACGGTCAGGTCGGCGTGCGCATGCTTGCGTGACTGCGCGTCCTCCTTGGCGCGCTTGCGCTGCTCGGCCATGAGCGAGCGGAAGCCGGCCTCGTCGACACTCAGGCCGGCCTCGGCCGCCATCTCGAGCGTGAGGTCGATCGGGAAGCCGTAGGTGTCGTGCAGCACGAACGCCTCGCTACCGCCGAAGACCTTCTTGCCTGCGGCCTTGACCTCGTCGGCTTCCGACTCGAACATCTTCGAGCCGGCCGCGAGCGTACGCAGGAACGCGGTCTCCTCGCCGACCGCGACGCCCGCGATGCGGTCGAAGTCGGTGGCGAGCGTCGGGTACGACGGCGACATCGTGTCGCGCACGACGGTCACGAAGTCGAGCATGCTCGGCTTCTCGGCACCGAGCAGCTTCGCCGAGCGGATGATGCGGCGCAGCAGGCGGCGCAGCACGTAGCCGCGGCCCTCGTTGCCCGGGTTGACGCCGTCGGCGATGAGCATGACGGCGGTGCGCGCGTGGTCGGCGATCACGCGGAAGCGGACGTCAGCCTCGGGGTCGGCGCCGTACGTGCGGCCCGACAGTTCCTCGGCCTTGGTGATCACGGGACGGACCAGGTCCGTCTCGTACACGTTGTCGACGCCCTGCAGCAGGAACGCGACGCGCTCGACGCCCATGCCGGTGTCGATGTTCTGCTTGGGCAGCGGGCCGAGGATCTCGAAGCTGTCCTTGCCGGAGCCCTCGCCGCGCTCGTTCTGCATGAACACGAGGTTCCAGATCTCGAGGTAGCGGTCCTCGTCTGCCTCGGGGCCGCCCTCGGCGCCGTACTCGGGGCCGCGGTCGTAGTAGATCTCCGAGCACGGGCCGCACGGGCCCGGGACGCCCATCGACCAGTAGTTGTCGGCCATGCCGCGGCGCTGGATGCGCTCGTCGGGGATGCCGGCCTCTTCCTTCCAGATGTCGCGGGCCTCGTCGTCGTCGAGGTAGACGGTGACCCACAGGCGCTCGGGATCGAAGCCGTAGCCGCCGTCCTCGACACTGTTGGTCAGCAGCGCCCACGCGTGCTTGATCGCCCCGCGCTTGAAGTAGTCGCCGAAGCTGAAGTTGCCGGCCATCTGGAAGAACGTGTTGTGGCGGGTGGTGACGCCGACGTTCTCGATGTCACCGGTCCGCACGCACTTCTGCACGCTGGTCGCGGTGTCGTAGGGCGGCGTCTGCTGGCCGAGGAAGTACGGCTTGAACTGCACCATGCCGGCGTTGACGAACAACAGGTTCGGATCGTCGAAGATCAGCGAGGCGCTGGGCACCTCGGTGTGGCCCGCCTTGACGAAATGGTCGAGGAAGCGCCTACGGATCTCGTGGGTCTGCACCGGGGTTCGTCCTTACGTATGTCCGTCGAGTGAAACAGTGTTCGTCCGCCGATTTCGCCTACGAGGTGCGAATCAGCCATTGGCAAGCTTAACGCCCTGCCGCGTCCCATTTATTCGGCGCATGCATTTACTCGACGTATGCGGCGTCCCGGGACAGACGGTCGCGTCGACGGCGGTCCTCGACGAAATGTCCGACGACGATGAGGCTGAGGAACGCCGCGAACGTGCACCACAGCGACGAATAGTCGTTGATCTCGAGGTAGGCAGCGACCGACATCGCGAGGAAGTTGCCCACGCCGAGTGCAATGACCCATCGATAGGAACTGAGCATCGGCCCGACGCAGGTCGCGAACACGTACGGAATCGCGAGCAGCACCGGGGAGAACGGCACACCCAACTCGTAGTCGAGATTGTGGCCGTAATCCGCGACGCCGATCACCGGCTGAACGGCCAGGTACGCCATGTAGACGGCGAGCACCGAGCCGACGACAGCGGGCCCGAGCAGCCACGTCCGGCGCCGCCGATCGGGTTCCATCAGCCGCACCGACCACGGCACGTAGGCCGGCAGGATCGCCCACGCGAACATCACCCACGCGTGAATTCCCCAGCCCCGAAGCTCGGAATAGTGCGACCCGCCGAGTTCCAGCCACGTCACGCCCTCGAGCGCCTGGTGGATTCCGAACAGCAGCGGCAACGCGGCGAACGGGATCTGACGCGGTTCGCGCACGAGTGACAGCGCGACGACACCGGCGGCGGTGACGACACCCGCCCCGACGAAGCTCGCGGTTGCGCTGAAGCACACAACCGGATTGTGACACGAATCTCAGGGGCGGATCAGCGTCCCCGCACGATCCTCCGCAACTTCCCCACCCGCGCCGCGATCTCCCGTTCGGCACCGTGCGTGGTCGGGTCGTAGTAGTCGACGCCGACCAGTTCGTCCGGCGGGTACTGCTGCGGCAGGACGCCGTCGGCGTGATCGTGCGGGTACTTGTAGCCGACCGCGTTCCCGAGCTGGGCGGCCCCCGCGTAGTGGCCGTCCCGCAGGTGCGGCGGCACGAGGCCCGATTTCCCGGCCGCGACGTCGGCCATCGCGGCACCCAGCGCAGCGATGACGGCCCCCGACTTGGGAGCGGTCGCAAGATGAATCGTGGCCTGCGCCAGCGCGAGTCGCGCCTCCGGCATACCGATCAGCTGCACGGCCTGCGCGGCGGCGGTCGCGGTCTGCAGCGCCGTGGGATCGGCCATGCCGATGTCCTCGCTGGCATGGACGACGAGCCGACGGGCGATGAACCGCGGATCCTCCCCCGCCGTGAGCATCCGGGCGAGGTAGTGCAGCGCGGCGTCGACGTCGGAGCCGCGAATGGACTTGATGAACGCGCTGATGACGTCGTAGTGCTGGTCACCGTCGCGGTCGTAGCGGACGGCGGCCTTGTCGACGCTCGATTCGACGGTCTCGAGATCGAGCAGCGCCGGGCGCTCGTCGGTGCGGTCGAGCGCCGTCCCGGCGGCGGCCTCCAGCGCGGTCAGCGCGCGGCGGGCGTCACCGGCCGCGAGCCGGACCAGGTGCTCGAGCGCGTCGTCGTCGATCTCGACGGCGCCGCCGAGCCCCCGTTCGTCGGTGCGGGCGCGTTCGATGACCAGGCGGATGTCGTCGGAGGTCAGCGACTGCAGTTGTAGCACCAGCGACCGGGACAGCAGCGGCGAGACCACCGAGAACGACGGGTTCTCGGTGGTGGCCGCGACGAGCAGCACGATGCGGTTCTCGACCGCCGCGAGCAGCGCGTCCTGCTGGGTCTTGGAGAACCGGTGGACCTCGTCGATGAACAGGACCGTCTGCTCGCCCTGCAGCAGTCGGCGCCGAGCCAACTCGATGACGCCGCGCACCTCCTTGACGCCCGCCGACAGCGCCGACAGCGCCTCGAACTTGCGTCCGGTCGCGCCGGAGATCAGCGATGCCAGCGTGGTCTTGCCGGTGCCGGGCGGACCGTAGAGCAGCACCGACGAGGCTCCCGAGCCCTCGACGAGCCGACGTAGCGGCGCCCCCGGCGCCAGCAGGTGCTGCTGGCCGACGACCTCGGACAGCGCCGCAGGCCGCATCCGCACGGCCAAAGGCGCACCGGGATGCGGCGCCGACACCGAGCGCGGTACCGACGTGAGCGGTTCGGGCTCAGAGTCGGTGGCCGGCGCCTCGAACAGGCCCGAATCGTCGGCCGGGTCCGTGTCGCCGAAGAAATCAGTCACGCCCCGACGCTACTAGCCGGCACCGACGCGCCGATCCGGCCACACTCAGGAGTGACCGCGCGCACTGCGGGTCTCGGCGGACGTGGGTGCCCGGAGCAATCCTTCCCAGGCGTCGATGAGTGCGGACAGCTCCGCCTGGTCGGGAGGGCTGCCGGAGCGCCCATATCGCGACAGCGTGCCGAGCACGCTCTCGTAGACGATCATGATCCTTTGCCGCCGCGCATCTTCCGGGAGGTCGTCGAGGGCGGCGTGCAGGGCCTGATCGATCGCGAGCCCACTCGACGTCACCACGGGGTCCGCGGATCCGAATACGGTTCCCAGGATCTCCGACTCCAGCAACCGGTCGAGCAGACCGACGTAGTGGTTTCCGTCGCGGAGGCTGTCGGCGAGCGGGCGGACCAGGCACCAGAGGGCATCTCGAACGCTCAGCCGCCCGTCGGGCGCGCACCGTTCACGGATCATGGCCTCCCGGTCGGCACTTATCGCGGGCAGGCGATGCTCGAGCACCGCCTCGAGCAGCTTCTCCTTCGAACCGAAGTAGTAGCTGATCACCGAGGAATTGTTCTGCCCTGCAGCACTGCGGATTTCGGCCAGCGTGACGGCCTCGTAGCCACGCTGGGCAAACAACCGTTCGGCCGTATCCACCAGGAGGACGCGCGTTTCCTGGCCGGCGCTGTAGCGGCCGCGTCTGGCGGTCATGGCTGCTCACCCTAGTCGAGCCGGATCTCGGCCCGGCTCGCCGACGCCGCACTGTTCCCCGCGCGGCTATCGCGCGGACGTCGATCTGTAAACCCCTGGGCGCACGCGGATCGCATCCATTCCGGAAATTAATAGCTCGCCATTACTTTGACGGTCATCCCAGTCCCCCAACAGATTCGAGGACGACCGATGACGACACTCGAACGCCCCACCGTGACCGTCGCGCCCCTGGCCGGCGCGATCGGCGCCGAGGTGCGCGGCCTGCGTGTGGCGGCCCTCTCCGACGCCGACGTCGACCTGGTCCGGGAGTCGCTGCACCGCCACGGGGTGCTGTTCTTCCCCGAACAGGGGGCCGACCCGGCCACCCACCTGGAGTTCGCGCGGCACTTCGGCGAGATCGTGTACCCGCACGAGCACCTGGCCCACCTCGGCGACGAGGGATACCGCGAGATCAGCGTCATCAGCACCGACAACGGCAGCGCCTACCAGGCCAATCGCTGGCACTGCGACGTCGCGTGGAGGGCGGAGCCGTCGCGCTTCAGCATCCTGCACATGCAGGTGCTGCCGGAGGTCGGCGGCGACACGCTGTGGTCCAACCAGTACGCAGCGCTCGACGCCCTGTCCCCGCCGATCCGCGAAGCGCTGTACGGCCTGACGGCCACACATCGCATCGCGCCGCTGCCGAACGTCCCGGAGGCGGTTCACCCGCTGGTGATCCGCCATCCGGACACCGGCCGCGAGGCCCTGTTCGTCAACGACCTGTTCACGTCCGCGATCAACGACGTCACGGACGACGAGAGCCGCGCGCTCCTCGGACTACTGAAGTCCGTGTCGATCCGGCCCGAGTTCACCGTCCGCCGTCGCTGGAACGTCGGGGACATCGCGATCTGGGACAACCACTTCGTCCAGCACAACGCCATCTACGACTACGGCGATCAGCCGCGCCGGATCCACCGCATCGAGGTCGCTCCCGAGGCACCGGTCCCCGCCCGCTGAATCACACCCACCCGCACCGAACGTCCCGTCCCGTCCCGCAAAGGAGCAATCGTGACCACTACCGAGGTTCGCCCGTCCACCGCGTCCGATGTCTACGCCGCCGGCGGCATCACCGTCACCAAACTCGGTGAGCACATCGGCGCGCTCATCGAGGGCGTCCATGTCTCGGGCGACATCGCCGCCGAGACCGCCTACGCCATCCGCTACGCCCTGGCCGCCAACAAGGTGGTCGTCTTCCGCGGCCAGCACCACGTCGACGACGACGTGCAGTACCGGTTCGCCTCGGCCCTCGGATCCCCGACCACGACACACCCCACGCTGACGTCCGCGGACAACCGGACACTGGTGATCGAGGGGGCCGCGAACAGCTGGCACACCGACGTCAGTTTCATCGACCGGATCCCGAAGGCGTCCATCCTGCGCGCGGTCGACATCCCGCCGTACGGCGGTGCCACCACGTGGGCCTCGACAGTCGCGGCCTACGACCAGCTGCCCGCGCCGCTGAAGGCTCTCGTGGACAACCTCTGGGCGGTACACAGCAACGAGTACGACTACGCGGGCGTGCACGCCGACAAGCGCGGCATCGCCGTGGCGGTGAAGGACCGGATGACGGACTTCACGCGCATCGGCTTCGAGATCGAGCACCCGGTGGTCCGCGTCCACCCCGAGACGGGCGAGAAGTCGCTCCTGCTCGGCCACTTCGTGAAGAACTTCGTCGGACTGAAGACGTCCGAGTCGGCCGCGTTGTTCCAGCTCCTCCAGGAGCGGGTCGTCCGGCTCGAGAACACGCTGCGCTGGAGTTGGACGCCGGGTGACCTGGTGATCTGGGACAACCGCGCCACCCAGCACTACGGCATCGCGGACTTCGGCGCCCACAAGCGCAGCGTCCACCGCGTGACCCTCGCCGGTGACGTCCCGGTGTCCGTCGACGGCACGACCAGCCGCATCCGTGTCGGTGACGCGTCGCACTTCTCGGTCGTCGACAGCCCCGAGCGATTCCCCGGCTTCGACGCCTGATCAACCTGCGTCGCAGAAGTCCATCACGAGTGGCGATTCGGGCGACGACAATCGGGTCCACACGGCCGCACATGATCAGTGCACGACGCTGCTCCGCTGGACGAGCGCGAGGGAGCATGCGGTGCCGAGGACGACGGTGGCGACGAGATCGCCGCAGGTGCGCATCGATCTCGTCGGCCACCGGCATGCCCTCCACACAGAACAGAGGAGAATCCCGATGGATCGCACGCAGTTGCCAATCCACCTCACCCAGGAAGCAGTCGAAGCCGCGCACGACGTCCGCCATCAGCAGAAACCCTTCCCCGGACCCCCGAGGGTGACCGCCCCCGAGGGCGCGCCCAACGTCCTGGTGGTCCTGCTCGACGACATGGGCTTCGGTGCCTCGTCGGCCTTCGGCGGACCGTGCTCGATGCCGGTCGCCGAGCAGCTGGCCGCCGACGGGCTGAGGTTCAACCGCTTCCACACCACGGCGATCTGCTCGCCGACGCGGGCCGCGCTGCTCACCGGGCGCAACCACCACAGCGTGGGGATGGGGGTCGTCACCGACTTCTCCTCCAGCGCCCCGGGCTACACCGGAATCCGTCCCCAGGACGCCGCGCCGCTGGCACGGACCTTGCGGGAGAACGGCTACGCGACCGGCGTGTTCGGCAAGTGGCACCAGATCCCGCAGGACGAGATCACGCCGGTCGGCCCGTTCACCCATTGGCCGACCGGGGAGGGCTTCGACACCTTCTACGGGATCATCGGCGGTGCCGACGACCAGTTCCACCCGAACCTGTACTCCGGCACCACGCAGGTGGAGCCGCCGTCGACGCCGGAGGAGGGCTACCACCTCTCCGAGGACCTTGTCGACAAGGCCCGGGACTGGATCCGTTCGGTCCGCGACGTCGACAAGTCGCGCCCCTGGTTCGCGTACCTGCCCTTCGGCGCCACCCACTCGCCGTTCCAGGTTCCCGACTCTTGGCGGGACCGGTACCGCGGGAAGTTCGGACACGGCTGGGACGAGCAGCGTGAGCAGACCCTCGCGAGGCAGAAGGAGCTCGGCGTCGTCCCGCCCGACACCCTCCTGTCGGCCTGGCCCGACGGTGCTCCGCACTGGGACGAACTCGACGACGACGGGCGCGTCGTCGCGGAGCGGCTCATGGAGGTGTACGCGTCCTTCGCCGAGCACACCGACGCGCAGGTCGGTCGGCTGGTCGAATTCCTCCGCGCCGGCGGGGAGCTCGAGAACACGTTGGTCTTCTACATCCTGGGCGATAACGGCGCCTCCTGCGAGGGCCGCCTGACGGGCACGTTCAACGAGTCGCGGACCTACAACGGTCTGCCGGAGACCGCCGCCGAGATCCGTGGTCGCCTCGACGAGATCGGGGGGCCGACCAGCTATGTGAACTACCCGGTCGGCTGGGCCCTGGCGATGGACACCCCGTTCCAGTGGACCAAGCAGGTGGCATCGCACTTCGGGGGCACCCGCAACGGACTCGTTGTGCACTGGCCTAGGGGGATCTCTGCGCGCGGTGACGTCCGCACCCAGTGGCACCACGTCATCGACGTGGCACCGACGATCCTGGAGGCCGCCGGGATCCCGCAGCCGGAGCGCGTCGACGGGATCGACCAGCGCCCCATCGAGGGCACCTCGATGCTGTACGCACTGCGCGACGGCGACGCGCCCGACGAGCACCTCACCCAGTACTTCGAGATCTTCGGCAACCGTGGGATCTACCACGAGGGCTGGACCGCGGTCACCAAGCACCGTTCGCCGTGGGACCTGTCGCGGACCGACCCCATCCCGTTCGACCAGGACGTGTGGGAGCTCTACGACATCACCCGCGACTTCTCCCAGGCCACCGACCTGGCCTCCGAGTACCCGGACCGGCTGGCCGCACTGCAGGAGCTGTTCCTGGAGCAGGCGCGGTTGCACCAGGTACTGCCGCTGGACGACCGCGGCATCGAGCGGATGGACGCGGCCGTCGCCGGACGCCGCAGCCCCGAGCTGGGCGGCCGGGTCACCGTGCCGGCAAGCACTCGCCGGCTGCCGACCGCGGCGTTTCCCAGCACGTCGAACACGTCGTTCCGGGTGAGCGTGCCTGTGGTGGCCGACAGCGACGGGTCCGACGGCGTCCTGGTGAGCCTGGGCAACTCCTTCAACGGACTCTCGTTCTACGTCCGCGAAGGGTTGGTGACGTTCGCCCACAACCTGTGCAGCGTGGCTACCACGCACGTGCGCGCCACCCAGCCACTGACCGCAGGCGAGCACCTGGTCGAGTACCTGTTCACCTACGACGGGGGCGGCATCGGGCGAGGCGGCACCGGCCAGGTCCTGATCGACGGTCGGATCGTCGGGGAGGGTCGCGTCGAGCGCACGGCCCTGTTCGGATCCGGTCGACTGACCGTGGGTGCGAACCCCGGCACGCCGGTCACCTCCGACTACGCCCGCGGCGGTGAGTACCCGTACACCGGCCGGGTCGGTGAGGTCACCCTCGAGACCGAGGCCGCCGACAGCCGGCCCACCAGCGCCCAGCGGCTCGAAGCGGAGCTCTCCACGCACTGACGGCCGAACGACAGCGGCAGTCCTGCAAAGGGTTCGACGCATCGAGATCTGATACCTCCCCAATTTAATTGGCCCCCCTTACTTTGGGGTCGTACCGTCTCCGGGCCGCCCTCGACCGCGTGCCCGGTTACCCGAACCACCTCCACCCCAACAGGTTCGACCCTCCACACGTCCCCGAAAGGACCTCCTGTGTTCAGCCGCCCCGCCTTCCCCCGGCGCCGCTCCCTGCTGGGAGCCCTCGCCCTGTCCGTCGTCGGCGTCCTCGGTGTCACGGGGTGCAACTCGGCGGTCGACCAGGCCGGCGCCGACACCGGCGCCGAGGTCACCGAGGGCGGCGTCCTTCGGATCGGCGACGGCGGCGATCTCACCCCCGCGTCCCTGTACTCGGGCGCCCCCGCGCAGGCCGCCATCACCGGTCTGGTCTACGACACCCTCATCCGCTACCCCGCCGACAGCCTCGACCCGCAGCCACGACTGGCGACGTCCTGGGAGGTCTCCGAGGACGATCTGTCGGTGCACCTGGCACTGCGCGACGACGTGACCTTCCACAACGGAAAGCCGTTCACCTCGGCGGACGTGGAAGCCAGTATCCGGACGTACGCCGACCCCACCCGGTCCGGACAGCTCGCCCGGACGGCCGCGCTCGTCACCGGCTTCGACACCAGTGACCCGCACGCGATCACGCTCACGCTCGCCAAGCCCGCCGGCAACTTCTTCGACCTGCTCGACGTCATGCCGATCATCGACCAGGACACCCTGCCCGACCTCGGTACCGGCAAGGGCTACAACGGGACCGGCGCGTTCCGGTTCACCTCCTGGAAGCCGGGAGTGTCGATCACGTTCGACGCAGACAAGGGGTACTGGGGCGGTGCGCCGCACCTCGACGGCGTCGAGTACGTCATCGTCCCCGACGCTCAGACCCGGGTCTCGCAGCTGCGATCCGGCCAACTCGACATGCTGCTCAACGTCGCGCCCCGTGACGCCGACGAACTGGGCAGCAACGCCGGCTTCCAGGTGATCGACCAGACCGGCGTGCAGCGCACCGCGTACATCGGCGCCAACGTGCAGGCTCCGGGGCTCAGCGACATCCGGGTTCGGCAGGCGATCGCCAATGCGGTGGACCGTGATCGGATCGTCGCCGACGTCTACCAGGGGCACGGGAACGTCGCCGCCTTGCCCTGGCCGGAGTACTCCCCCGCATTCGACGCGGACCTGAACGACACCTACGACCACGACGTCGAGAAGGCCAAGGCACTGGTCGCCGAGGCGGGCAGCGTTCCGGTCATCCCCGTCGCGTACACGGCGGGATCCACCGAATCCGAGGCGGTCGCGCAGATCCTGCAGGCCGACCTCGCCGCGGTCGGGATCGAGACCACGCTCCAGCCCCAGGACCAGGCCACCACGCTCAAGAACCTGATCGGGGGCACCTACGGCGGCCTGTGGATCACCGAACACACCTTCGCGCAGTACACCCCGGCCACCCTGCCGACCAGCGCCTACGTGTACAACGCCAACAAGAACACGTCGAACTTCATCGATCCCGCATACCAGGCTGCCGTCGAAAAGGTCTGGAGAATAACCGATCCGAGCAGTGCCGAAGCCGAGGACGCGTACCGGATACTGAACGCCGAGCTGCTCGACAACGCCTTCGTGATCGGCCTGTTCAACCACGAGAACGAGCTGGCCACGTCCGCCGATGTCCACGGTGTGGGCTGGACCAAGAAGGGCGAGCTCGACCTGAGCGACGCCTACCTGGGCGGGTGACGAACGGTGCTGCGATACAGCCTGCGTCGGATCCCGTCCGCTCTGATCGTCCTCGTCGTCGGCTCGGTGGTGATCTTCACCCTGCTACGGCTCGTGCCGGGCGACCCGGCCGTGATCCTGGCCGGCCCGGACTCCTCCCCCGAGGCACTCGAGTCGATCCGTGACGAGCTCGGCCTGACCGGATCACAGTTCGGCCGGTACTTCTCGTGGCTCGGCGGGATTGCCACCTTCGATCTCGGGCGCTCGCTCATCCTCGGCGGCGACATCAGCACACTGCTGCTCGACGCGCTGGGCAACACCCTGGTCCTCGCCGTGGCCGCACTGCTGCTCGCGCTCGTCATCTCGTTCGTCCTGAGCACCGTCTCGGTGATCGTCGACCGGCCGTGGCTGAACAGCCTCGCCACCGCCTTCGGCACCGTCGCCGTCGCGATCCCCAACTTCGTCACCGGTGCGATCCTGATGGTGCTCTTCGGGGTGGTGTGGGCGGTGCTGCCCGCGGGTGGCATTCCCCGCAAGGGCTTTCTGGACGATCCGGGCATCACCCTGCAATACCTGGTGCTGCCCGCCGTGTGCCTCGCTCTGCCGATCGCGGCCGCACTGACCCGGTTCCTCACCGAGTCGCTGCGCAGTCAGCTTGCCGAGCCCTACGTCACCACCGCTCGTGCCCTCGGGATCTCTCGGCGGCGCATCGTCCTGACGCAGGTACTGCCCAACGCGCTGCCGTCGACGGTGACGGTGCTCGGCATCCAGATCGGCCATCTACTCGGTGGCGCCGTACTCGTCGAGGCCATCTTCGCGTGGCCCGGCCTCGGCAACCTCCTGGAGCGGGCGATCTCGAGCCGGGACTATCCCGTCGTCCAGGTGATGCTGCTCTTCTCGGTCGGACTGTTCGTCGTCATTCAGTTGGTCACCGACCTGGTCAACGCCTCGCTCGATCCTCGAATCCGGCTGGGAGGCCACGAATGACCACCACTGCGGAGCCCGCACTCGACGACTCGATCTCCACCGACGACGGGTCGGACCGGGACAGTCGATGGGCGGCGCTGCGCAGCGGTCGTGGCCTCGTCGGCGCGGCGCTCGTCGGCGTCGTGGTGCTGGCCGGTCTTCTCGCCCCGCTGCTGGCCCCGTTCGAGCCGGACGCGCAGTTGCCCGGCGCCACCCTGCTCGGTCCGAGCAGCGACCACTGGTTCGGCACCGACTCGGTCGGCCGCGACGTACTCTCGCGCACCCTGTACGGCATCCGGATCGACCTGATCGTGATCTTCCTGGCCGTTCCGCTCGGCGCCGTCATCGGCTCGCTGCTCGGCCTGGCCGCAACGCGAATCGGGTGGATCGACACCGTTCTCCAGCGTTCCTTCGACCTGATCCTGGCGTTCCCGACCATCGTCCTCGCGATCGCGCTCACGATGGTGATCGGGCCGGGTGTCTGGACGATCGCGACGGTGATCGTGCTCGCCGAGGTCCCGGTGTTCGGACGGCTGACCCGAACCTCGGTGCTCACGGTGCGGCAGGCGCCCTACGTCGAAGCCGCGCGGACGCTCGGCGCGGACGAGGGGTGGATCCTGCGCCGACACGTCCTGCCGAACTGCCTCGAACCGCTGACGGTGCAACTCGCGCTGGCGATGTCGGTGGGGGTGTTCATCGAGGGAGCCATGAGTTTCCTCGGCCTCGGCATCACTCCGCCGGCCCCGTCGCTCGGCTCCCTCATCAAGGAGGGGACGCAGAACGCGTACCACTCACCGTTCTTCGTCGTCGGCCCGCTCGCCGTCGTCGTCGTCCTCGTGCTCGGACTGCTCCTGATCTCGCAAGCCCTCGCCGCCCGGTCGAGGCTGCGGTGACCCACCATCCCAAGGACTCCTCGTGACCACTCGACTACTCGACATCCGCGACCTGACCATCGCCTTCGGGCGGGCACGACCCGCCGTCGACTCCGCCTCACTCGAGGTCGCCCGCGGTGAGGTCGTGGCCCTGGTCGGCGAATCCGGCTCCGGCAAGTCCATGACCGCGCGCGCGATCCTCGGTCTGCTGCCCGACGGCGCCGCGGTCCGGGGGTCGATCGTGCTCGACGGCGCCGAACTGATCGGCGCACCCGAGGCCGATCTCGACCGCGTGCGCGGTACCACGGTGTCGTTGATCTTCCAGGAGCCGCAGAGCGCGTTGAACCCCGTGCGCCGCATCGGGTGGCAGTTGCGGGAGGCGATCCGCGCGCACCGGAAGATCTCGAAGGCGGACGCACGCGCGGCGGCAATCGACCTGCTCCGGCAGGTGGAGATCCCCGACCCCGACCGGCGCGTGGACTACTACCCGCACCAGCTGTCCGGGGGACAGAAGCAGCGGGTCGCGATCGCGCTCGCCCTCGCCGGCGAACCCGACCTGCTCGTCGCCGACGAACCGACCACGGCTCTCGACGTCACGGTGCAGGCCGAGATCCTGGCGCTGCTCGACCGCATCCGCCGCCGAACCGGCATGGGCATCCTGCTCATCACCCACAACATGGGCGTCGTGGCACAGCACGCCGACCGCGTCGTCGTCATGCGCGCCGGCCGCGTCGTCGAAACCGGCGGTGTGCATTCGGTGTTCGACGCCCCGACCCACCCGTACACCCGATCGCTGCTGGCGGCGGTTCCGCGACTGCCCGAGCAGGCAGCCGTGGCGCCGCCATCGATGCCCGACACCGACGTCGTGCTCGAGTTCGACGCCGCCACGGTCACGTACCCCGCGCGTCACGGGAGTCCCGCCTTCCGCGCCGTCGACGAGGTGAGCCTCACGGTCCGTCGCGGCGAGGTCCTCGGGCTCGTCGGCGAATCCGGTTCCGGGAAGACCACGCTCGGACGGACCGCCGTCGGGCTGGTGCCGCTCACCGGCGGCCGGGTGCTGGTCGAGGGACACGACCTCGGCGAGATCTCCGCCCGGCACCTCCGCGACCTGCGGCGCGACGTAGCGTTCGTCCAGCAGGACCCCGCGACATCGCTCGATCCCCGGTTGACGATCGCCGCCAGTGTCCGCGAGCCGCTCGACGTGCACGGCGTCGGCTCCGCGGTCGATCGCCGCCGTCGCGTGCTCGAGCTGCTCGAGGCCGTCCGGTTGCCCGCCGCCTTCGCCGACCGGCTCCCGCACCAACTGTCGGGTGGACAGCGCCAGCGGGTCGCGTTGGCCCGCGCGCTCGCGCTGCGACCGAAGCTGCTCATCGCGGACGAACCGACGAGCGCGCTCGACGTGTCCGTACAGGCCGAGGTGCTCGAACTGTTCACCGCGATCCAGCAGGAGCTGGGCTTCGCATGCCTGTTCGTCAGCCACGACCTGGCGGTGGTCCACCAGGTCGCCGACCGGGTCGCGGTCCTGCGGTCGGGGTCGGTGATCGAGGCGGGGCCGGTGGACACCGTGTTCACCGCGCCCCGCGACACCTACACCCGGGCACTGATCGACGCGGTGCCGCTGGCCGATCCGTCGCGTCGCCACGCCCACTCGACCGACCGGCATCCCGCCGCGGTCTGACACCGAACCCAGCGGGCCACCGCGAAAGGACCTCCGCCACATGACCACCGCACAGGCGCCCGCCGGCGCACCCAACGTCGTCATGATCCTCCTCGACGACCTCGGCTTCGGTCAGTTCGGTTGCTTCGGCTCGGACATCGCGACTCCGAACATCGACCGATTGGCGCGAGGCGGTCTGCGGTACAACCGCTTCCACGTGACCGCACTGTGTTCGCCGACCCGCGCCGCGCTGCTCACCGGCCGCAACCACCATTCCGTCGGCATGGGCTTCCTGTGCGACGTCCCCACCGACGACCCCGGCTACACCGGCAAGATCCCGCCGACGGCGGCCGCGCTCCCCCGTGTGCTGCGCGACGCCGGATGGAACACGATGGCCGTCGGCAAGTGGCATCTGACGCCGTCCGGTGAGCGCTCCGCCGCCGGCCCGTACGACCGCTGGCCGCTCGGGCTCGGATTCGAGCGCTACTACGGCTTCCTGCGCGGCGACGCCAACCACTGGGCGCCGGAGCTGGTGCGGGACAACTCCTACGTGGAGCCGCCGTGCGGACCGGACGAGGGCTACCACCTGACCGAGGACCTCACCGACGAGGCGATCCGGATGGTGGTGGGCCAGCAGCAGTCCGCCCCGGGCAAGCCCTTCTTCCTGTACTTCGCGCCCGGCGCCATGCACGCCCCGCACCACGTCGAGCGGTCCTGGGCCGACACCTACTCCGGACGGTTCGACCTCGGCTGGGACCGCTGGCGCGAGCAGGTCTTCGCCCGCCAGGTCGCCGAGGGTGTGGTGCCGTCGGGAACGACCCTGACCGAGCGGCCGTCCTGGGTTCCGGCGTGGGACGACCTCACCGACGACGAGCGTCGGCTCTACGCCCGCATGCACGAGGTGTACGCCGGTTTCCTCACGCACACCGACGCCCAGATCGGCAGGCTCCTCGATACCCTCGACGATCTCGGGGTCACCGACGACACCCTGATCATGGTGATGTCGGACAACGGCGCCAGCGCCGAGGGCGGTGTCGCGGGAACCTTCAACGAGCACCGGTTCACGCACCGGATCCGCGACGATCTCGCGGACAGCCTGGAGCGGCTCGACGACTGGGGCGGTGTCGACGGGTACCCGCACTACGCGTGGGGATGGGCGTGGGCCGGTAACACCCCGTTCCGGTTGTGGAAGCGCTACACCTGGCTCGGCGGCACCCGGGTTCCCCTCGTCGTGCACTGGCCCAGCCGGATCGCCGACCCCGGGCACGTGCGAACGCAGTTCGCGCACGCCGTCGACATCGCGCCCACCATCCTCGATGCGTGTGGCGTGACCGTGCCCGACCACGTCGGCGGTGTGCCGCAACAAGCGGTCGACGGTGCCAGCCTGCTTCCGACGTTCGTCGACGCCATCGCTGCGGCGCCTCGCTCCAGCCAGTACTTCGAGATGCTCGGTTCCCGTTCGATCGTCGGCGACGGGTGGAAGGCCACCACCGACCACGTCTCGGCAGGCGTCCTGGACGAAGAGCTGCTCATGACCGGCAGCCGAGACTTCGCCGACGACCGCTGGTCGCTGTTCCGGATGGACGACGACTTCTCCGAGGCCCACGACGTCGCCGACTCCCACCCTGATGTCGTGCGCGACCTCGAGGCTCGGTGGGAACTCGAAGCGGACCGCCACGGTGTACGGCCGCTCGCCGACAGCCTGGTCGGCCGCGTCGTCCGGCTGACGCCGCGGCCGTACGCCCCGGGTGTGTCGGTCACGTTGCGCCCGGCAGGTGGCCCGGTGTCCGACGAGGTGCTGCCGCGCCTGCACGGCGGCGGCACGCTCCGCGCGACGATCGACGTGCCGGACGGAGCAGGGAACGGTGTGCTGTTCGCCCTCGGGGACCACAACGGAGGATTCGCCGCCTACGTGGTCGAGGGAATCGCGTCGCTCACCATCGCATCCGCAGGCGGCGAGGTCACCGTGACGGCACCCGGGAAACTCGACACCGGTCGCCACGAACTGGCCTGGCGGATCGCGCCGCGGCCCGACGGCGGACTGGATATCACGTACTCGGTCGACGACGTGCCCCTGGTCGAGGCCGACAGCCCGCACGCCCTCCCGCACGCATGGCAGCACGGCGGCACGTCGTTGACGCTCGGCCGCGATCGCGGACTGCCGGTCTCCGACCGCTATCGTCCGCCGTTCCCGTGGACGGGAGTCCTGCACAAAGTCACCGTCGAATCCGGGATCACCACCTCGCTCGACGAGGCGGACCTGCGGATCGCCCTACAGGTCGAGTAGTGCGCCGGTTGTGTGGGGGCGGATCGGCAGATCCGCCCCCACACGAGCCCGGTCAGCGGCCGAACAGGTTCGCGAAGAACCCCGACTTGGCCGGCTTCTCGCACTTGCAGCGCTCACCGGCCGGGACGGTGCGCATGACGCTGTCGACGTGTTGGCCGCAGCCACCCCAGGTGGTCTTCGAACAGGTCTTGCAGGTGACGGGGTAACACACGATGGGTCTCCTCGAGAGGTGTAGTTGGGTGTCACCAACGATACCCCCAGGGGTATACATCGCAATGTGCTCGTTCCCACAGTCCGCACGAGAGGAATCAGGCCGACGGAGTGGTCGACCGGATCCGGTCGATCGACCCCGACAGTTCGAGTCGCCGCCGCAGGACCGGATTGTCGGTGGACTGACTCTCGTGGCATGCGATCGCCGCCGCCTGCATCTCACGGTCCACCACGACATCCAGCACGTCGGCGCCCTCCAATCCCGCGAAGTCCGCACCGAATTCGACATTCAGCGCGTCCGCGACGGCCGGCGCGACACCCCACTCCAGCACCCGCAGATCCTGCGCACGCGCGACCCGGACGGCGGACGCGGTCGCCGCGCGATGGTCGGGGTGGCCGGTGACCCCGCTCGCCTCGAACACCACGAGCGTCGTGGCCGACCGGAGCGCACCCCGCACCACCGAATCGAGCACGGCCGGATCCACCGCGTCGAGACCGCCGTCGGGGAAGTCGAGCAGATCGACGCGACCGATCCCGAGTTCGTCCGCCGCGGCCGACAGCTCGCCCCGGCGTGTCGTCGCGAGGTCCACACCGGCGCCGAGCGTGCTGGCCTCGCCGGATGTCAGGCACAGCACCCGGAGGTCGGCGCCGGCCACCGCCAGGGCCGCGAGCACCCCGCCCAGTCCGAAGCTCTCGTCGTCCGGGTGTGCCACCACCACCAGCACGGGACCTCCGGACGCGACATCGCGCAGAATCGAATCCCCTGACGTCTCACCCATGCCGAAACCCCTTTCAGGTGGCTCCAGTCTTGCCCACTGGGCACAGTCCGCGGCAGGGATCGGCGGAACCTCCTTGCGTAGAGCCCGCCTCCACGCGAAGCCCGTCCTTACGTTGTAAAGTGCCGATCACCTGCAGGCTTTACAACGTAAGGAGACAGCATGGGCGCCGACACCGAACACCCCGACGCGTCACGCACGTTGTCGATGCTGTGGAGCCCCCCGGACACGGCGGACACGTCGCCGACCGGGCTCACACTCGCGGCGATCATCCGGGCGGCAACGGCGATCGCCGACGAGCGCGGCGACACTGCGGTGCCGCTGCGCACGATCGGGGAACGTCTCGGGTGCACCGCGATGGCGCTCTACACCTACATCGGCGGCAAGGAGGAACTCCTCGACCTGATGTACGACCGGGCCCACGCGGAGTTCGGCACGACGCCGCCGGTGTCGGTGATCGAGTGGACCGAGCGACTCCTCGAGCTGTATCTGGCACACCCCTGGATGCTCGACATCGCGCACGCCCGCCCGGTGCTCGGCCCGCACCAGCAACAGTCCTTCGAACTGCTCCTCGGCACGCTCGTGCCCAACGGATTCGATCGTCGGGACGTGGTGGCGATCGCCTCGTCGGCGTTCTCGCTTCCGGCCGCGGCGGCGCGCACGATCGTCGATGCCCGACGTGCGCAGTCCGCCGCCGGTGTGGACGACGAACCGTGGTGGAACCCGCGGCTGGAGGCCCTCGCCGCGGCCGCACCGGATTTCGCCGCCCGGTTCCCCCTCGCGAACGGGCTCTCACACGGCGGTTCGGCACGGCACGCCGCGCGCGGGGACGTCCCGGTCATGGAGCAGGCCGCCCGCGAGAACCTGCGACGAGCCGTGGAACTGCTGATCGCGGGCGCGTCGAACGCGCCGGAGCGGGACTAGGCGGAGCTCAGCCGATGCGCTCGCGCAGCCGCGCGACGACCTGTGCGGCGTGGTCGGCGATGGCCTCGTGGCCGGACTCCTCGGCGAATGTCGCCAGGCCCTCCCAGCGTGCGCGCAGGGCATCGAGGCGGGGCGCGGACAACTGGTGCCCGCGCACCGCGGCGATTCGGGTGTAGTCCTCGGGCAGGAACAGGAACGTGCTGAGCCACACCCACACGAGTTGTGCGTCCAGCACCCGCTCGGTGAGGAAGTCGTCGTCCGCGAGGGCCGGCCACATACCCACGACCTCGGCGCGCCACGCCTCGGTCATCGCCCGCGCCCGCTCGTACGACAGATCGATGCTGCACAGGCAGGCCGGGAACGAGACCAGGGCGTACGCCAGATCCAGCGTGGCGTCGCGGAAACCGCCCCACTCGTAGTCGAGGAACCGGACGCCTTCGTCGTTGACGATGATGTTGTCCGGGCACAGATCCGACGGGCTGAAGGCCCGGAACCGGCCGCCGCCGAACAGTTTCCCGGCACGGGCGGCAACCTCGAGCACGGCCGGCGAGGCCTCGACACCGAGTTGCTCGGCGAGCAGCGCCGGCACCGTCTCGAGCGAGGCGGCGGCCTGCTCCGCCACGACATCGCCGCAGTGCGCCACCTCGGCGCGCCGCAGCAGTGCCGTGAAATCCTCCTCGCGACCGACGGTCGCGGCGTGCATCCGGCCGAGGGCCTGCGCCATCGCCATCAGCGAGTTGGAGACCGAGTCCGGATCCGCGTGCTTGAGCAACGTCGCGAACGGCGTGGAGTCACCGAGATCGCCCAGGACGAGCAGACGCTCGTCGAAGTCGTAGGCCAGTAGTTCCGCACCGGGGCGGTTCTCCGTCGCGAGAGCGGTCGCGAACTGGTACGACACCGCCTCCCGCAGGAAGGCCACGTCCACCGAGTCGGTGTCGACGCCGTCGAATTCGATCCGCCGGGGGTCGGCTGCCTTGCGCGAGGATTCGCGTACCTGCTTGAGGACGAGCGTCCGAGGCAGGGAGAACGGGTTCTCGGCGACGCGGACCCGGAGCACGATCGTGCGGCCGCTCCCCCCGAGATCGACAGGGTCGACGAGTCGGACAGCAGCGCCCGTGCGACGGGCGAGCAACTTCTCGGCTGCGGCAACGACCTCTGAGAGGGGTTCCGCCAATATTGCGGTCATCGCTCACCAACCTACCTGGCCGACCCGTCCGAGGCCGGGCATTCAGGATCAGGGACGCGGCACCCATGGCACTGAGCTGGGAAAACGGCGGGTTGCAGCTCGGTCACGGCGGGTGCGGGTCCGCTGGAGGAGCAGGACGGCGATGGCCGCGATCACGATGCCGGTGAGGTTGACACCGAGTTGGAGCGCCGACATGGCCGCCACCCGCCACTCGCCGAGCGTCGCGGCAACCGCCGTGAAACCGGCGGCCGGGACCGTCGTCACCGAGATGAACACACCGACCAGTGCCGCGGATTTCGCCGACACGAGGGCCAGCATGCCCGCCGCGCCGGCGAGCAGCGCCACGATGAACGACGACAGACCGACTCGGTAGATGAAGTCGACCTGGTGCAGGTCCTCGATCGTCTCGAGGTCGACCCAGCCGAGAAGCTTCGCGACAAACGTGCAAGCCACCGTTACGGCGATCGCGAACGGGAAGCCGACCACCAGCGCGATCAGCGAGCGGCGCGCGAGGCTGAACTTCCTGCGGGCCACCGCGACGGCGAGCGCGGCCAGCGGTCCGAACTCCGGCCCGACCACCATCGCGCCCACGATCGTCACGGGCGAATCCGTCACGATGCCCACCGAGGCCAACAGGCACGCGATGGTCAGGAACGCCAGGAACGTGATGTTGAGCGTGGACTCCTCCCGGGTTCGGGAGATCAGTTCCTCCCAGACGACCGTGTCGTCCGGGTCGCCGGGGGCAGCACGTTCCGCCGCCCGCGCCGAATCCGACAGCACCGTCTCGGTCGGCACGAGCGTGATGGCGCCGAGGTGTTCGATCTTCAGCTCGTGGAGCTGATCGAGCACCTCGTTCGCGGACTCGCGGGCGATGTCGGCCTGGACGACGTCACCGGCCGGCTCGACGGCGGAGCCCCGCGCCACCGTGATGTGGGTGGCGCCGGGCTCCTCCTCGAGCAGTGCGAGGACCTCGTCCGTGAAGTCCGTCGGACAGATCACGCGCAGATGCAGCACGTGTGTTTCCCCCCCGCCCCGGTGTCCTACTCGGCCTCGGCTGCCTTCGGTTCGGGCTTGGCGTCGATTCCGGACTCCTTGCGCTGGAGTGCGGTGATCGGCGCGGGCGCGTCCGTCAGCGGGTCGACGCCGCCACCCGACTTCGGGAACGCGATGACCTCACGGATGGAGTCGACGCCCGCCAGCAGCGCGGTGATGCGGTCCCAGCCGAACGCGATTCCGCCGTGCGGCGGGGCGCCGAACGCGAAGGCGTCGAGCAGGAAGCCGAACTTCTCCTCCGCCTCCTCGCGCGAGATGCCCATCACCTTGAAGACGCGTTCCTGGATGTCCTTGCGGTGGATACGGATCGAGCCACCGCCGATCTCGTTGCCGTTGCAGACGATGTCGTAGGCGTAGGCCAGCGCCTTGCCCGGATCGGTGTCGAACGTATCGATCGACTCCGGCTTGGGCGAGGTGAACGCGTGGTGCACCGCGGTCCACGCGCTGTAGCCGAGGGCCACGTCGCCGCTCGCGGTCGCGTCGGCGGTGGGCTCGAACATCGGCGCATCGACGACCCACACGAACGCCCATGCGTCGGGGTCGATCAGGTTCTGCTTGCGGGCGATCTCGCCGCGGGCGGCGCCGAGCAGCGCGCGCATCGGCTTGGTGGCACCGGCCGCGAAGAAGATGCAGTCGCCCGGCTGTGCGCCGACGTGCGCGGCCAGACCGTCGCGCTCGGCGTCGGTGAGGTTCTTGGCGACCGGTCCGCCGAGCGTGCCGTCCTCGCCGACGAGCACGTAGGCCAGGCCCTTCGCGCCGCGCTGCTTCGCCCATTCCTGCCATGCGTCGAGCTGCTTGCGGGGCTGGCTCGCGCCGCCCGGCATCACGACGGCGCCGACGTACTCGGCCTGGAACACCCGGAACGTGGTGTCCTTGAAGAAGTCCATGCACTCGACGAGTTCGATGTCGAAGCGCAGGTCAGGCTTGTCGGAACCGAAGCGGCGCATCGCCTCGGCGTACGTCATCCGGGCGATCGGCGTGGTGATCTCGTGGCCGATGAGCTTCCACACCGAGTGCAGGATCTCCTCGGCGAGGAGGATCACGTCCTCCTGCGTCACGAAGCTCATCTCGATGTCGAGCTGCGTGAACTCGGGCTGACGGTCCGCGCGGAAGTCCTCGTCGCGGTAGCAGCGCGCGATCTGGTAGTAGCGCTCGATGCCGCCGACCATGAGGAGCTGCTTGAAGAGCTGCGGGCTCTGCGGCAGGGCGTAGAAGCTGCCGGGCTGCAGGCGGGCAGGTACCAGGAAGTCGCGGGCGCCCTCAGGCGTCGAGCGGGTCAGCGTCGGGGTCTCGACCTCGACGAACTCGTGGTGGGCGAGCACGGCCCGCGCGGCCGCGTTGGCCTTGGAACGCAGCCGGATCGCGTGACCCGGACCCTCGCGACGCAGGTCGAGGTAGCGGTACTTCAGGCGCGCTTCCTCGCCCGCCTGGTCGTCGAGCTGGAACGGCAGCGGCGCGCTCTCGTTGAGTACCTCGAGCTCGGTGGCGTTGACCTCGATGGCGCCGGTCGGGATCTCGAAGTTCTGGTTGCCCTCGGGCCGGACCTCGACCTTGCCGGTGACCTTGACGCAGTACTCGGCGCGCAGGCGGTGCGCCTGCTCGAGCACGTCGCCGGCCCGGAAGACCACCTGGGAGACGCCCGACGCGTCACGGAGGTCGATGAAGATCACGCCGCCGTGATCGCGCCGCCGGGCCACCCAGCCGGTGAGGGTGACGGTCTGCTCAGCGTGCTCGGGTCGTAGCGAGCCTGCCAGGTGGGTGCGCAGCACGGGATTCCTTTCACGAACTTCCAGCACAGTGGTCGATCCGTGCTTGCAGCACGGTGTTCTGTTGCTGCGATCCTACGGAGGCACCTCGTGTTACCGGAAACTCACGCCCGGATTGCTGGAATGCTGTTACGACCAGCACACGCAGATTCGGACAGGGAGCCCACGCGATGACGTTCAACGACGACGTCCGGATCAACGCCGACCGGGTCTCACTGGGCGGCGGCCGGGGCGGTGGACGCGGCGGCAAGTTCGTGCTCGGTGGCGGCGCGGGTGGTCTCGTCGTCCTCGTGCTGGCGCTGCTCCTGGGTGGTGACCCCGGATCGATCCTCGGTGGCCTCGGCGGCGCGACGGACGGTCAGTACGACGCCGGAACGAGCGCGGTCAGCGGCGGCAGGCTGGAGAACTGCGAGTTCGGCGTCGACGCGAACCGGGATGTCGGGTGCCGGGTGGCCGGCACCGCGGAAAGCCTCGATGCCGTGTGGGGCGCCCAGCTTCCGGCCCAGACCGGCGTCGACTACATCGCGCCGAAGGTCCGCCTCTTCTCCGGGTCGGTGAGCACCGGGTGCGGCAACGCGAGCAGCGACGTCGGCCCGTTCTACTGCCCCGCCGATGCCACGGCGTACTTCGACACGAGCTTCTTCCAGCTTCTGGTCGACCGATACGGCGCGAACGCCGGACCGCTGGCGCAGGAGTACGTCGTCGCGCACGAGTTCGGCCACCACATCCAGAACCAGCTCGGCGATATCGGCCGCGCACAGCAGGACCCGCGCGGCGCGACGTCGCAGGCGGTCCGCACCGAACTCCAGGCCGACTGCTACGCGGGCCTGTGGGCCCACTACGCGTCGACTCAACCCGCACCGGGCAGCACACGGCCGTTCCTGAGGCCGCTGTCCCAGACCGACGTCCGCGATGCGCTGTCGGCGGCCTCCGCCGTCGGCGACGACCGGATCCAGCGGTCCGCCGGCACCCGCGTCAACCCCGAGGGATGGACCCACGGGTCGTCGGAGCAGCGGCAGCAGTGGTTCCTCGCCGGACTCGAGACCGGCAAGGTCGCGGCGTGCGACACGTACGCGGCGCGTGATCTGAACAGTCCCCCCGCGCTGCGCTGACCGGTTCCGCCTAGCCTGTCCTGGACCGAAATTCGACGACAGTCCCGGGGAGGCCTGCAGTGGCGATGGTGCACCGTGAGCGCGAGCTCGAAGCGCCCGGCGAGGTGGCGCTGCGCGACGGACGCGTCGAGCTGTCCTGGTCCGACGTCGACCGCACGGTGAACCGGATCGCGAACGCGCTGAGGGGCGTCGACCTGGGCCCCGACCGTCGGGTGGCAGTGTTCGCCCGCAACTCGGCCGAGACGATCCTGGCGCACGCCGGGATCATCCACGCCGGCTGCTCCCCCGTCCCCGCGAGCTTCCACCTGACGGTCGCGGAGCTCGCGTACATCCTCGAGGATTCGCGGGCCGCGGCAGTGTTGGTCGGACCCGAGAACGCCGATGTCGGCGCCGAGGCCGCGCGCCTCGCCGGGGTTCCCCTCGTGGTGGGCTGGCGATGCAACTCGGCCGCGGTGACCTCGTGGACGGAGTGGCTCGCGGCGGCGTCGGCGGACGACCCGCCGTCCGACGTCCCCGCCCTGCCGTTCCTGTCCTACACGTCGGGCACCACCGGGACACCGAAGGGCGTCAACGCCCTTGCCGGCAGCCCGGTCCCGGGGACGACGGTGGACGCCTACGTCCGGTCCATGCGCGCGTTGCCCCTCGCCCGGTGGCCGGGACACCTCGTGGTCGGCCCACTGCACCACACCGGCCCGCTCGCGGGTGTGCGACTCGTGGCGTGCGGAATGCCGGTGACCGTGCTCGAGCGCTTCGACGCCGAGTCGGTCCTGGCGACCGTCGACCGGTACCGGATCGCGACGTCGCTCATGGTGCCCACGCACTTCCACCGACTGCTGTCGCTGCCCGACGACGTCCGCGGCCGCTACGACGTCGGATCGCTGAAACTGGTCACCCACACCGGTGCGGCGTGCCCGCGCGACGTCAAGCAGGCGATGATCGACTGGTTCGGCCCGGTGCTGTTCGACTCCTACGGCGGCAGCGAATCCGGTCCGCTGTGCGGGATCTCGTCGGCCGACTGGGTGCGCAGGCCGGGCAGCGTCGGGCAGGTGCGGCCGCCGTTCGTCCGTGCCGTCGCGGTGGACGCCGACGGCAACGAACTCCCGGTCGGCGCCGAGGGCCGGCTCGCGTTCGAGGAGCGGGACGGCCGCTCCGTCGCGTATCTCAATGCCGAGCAGAAGACGTCGGAGGCGTTGATCAGGCCGGGTCTGTTCACGCTCGGCGATGTCGGCTACGTCGACGACGAGGGCTTCGTGTTCATCACCGATCGCGAGACCGACATGATCATCTCGGGAGGCGTCAACATCTATCCCGCCGAGATCGAGAACGTGCTGGTCACCCACCCGGACGTCGCGGATGTCGCGGTGATCGGGGTGCCGGATGTCGATATGGGCGAGTCGGTTCTGGCGTTGGTGGTGCCGCGCGATCGGGTGCCGGACGTCGCCGATCTCGTCGAGCACTGCCGTATCGCCCTGGCGGGCTACAAGGTTCCGCGGGCTGTCGAGTTTCGCGACGACCTCGGGCGCAGCACGATGGGCAAGCTCACCAAGCGGGTGCTGCGGGCGCCGTACTGGGCGTCGAACTGACGCGTTCACTCACCGCGGTCGGAGTCCGTGTCGGTCTGCTTGCCGTCGGAACCGGACGGCGGATCCGGTGCCGACTCCCCCTCCTGGACGAGTTCGTATCGGCGACCGTAGGTTTCGACGATCGCTTGGATGACGGCCACCACGGGCACCGAGACCAGCGCACCGATCGCGCCGAACAGCGACGCCCCGACGATCACCGATCCGAACGCGACCGCCGGATGGATCGACACGGTCCGGGACGTGATCCGCGGGTGGAGGATGTAGTTCTCGACCTGCTGGTACGCAGTGCCGAACAGGATCACCCATACCGCGTCGAGGGGCTGCGCGGCTGCGGCGATGACTGCCGGCAGGCCGATCGCGAGGTAGGTGCCCAGCGTCGGAATGAACTGCGAGACGACGCCCGTCCAGATTGCGAGCGGAAGCCAGTACGGCACGCCGATGATCAGGAAGAAGATGCCCGTTGCGACGGCGCTGAACGCGGCGAGGATGACCCGGGACACGACGTAGCCGCCGGCCTTCTCCACGGAGATCTCCCAGACCGACGCGATCACCTTCTGCTGCCGCGCCGGGAACCAGCTCGAGATGGTGCGGCGCAGTTGCGGGCCCTGTGCGGACATGTAGAAGACGAACAGCAGCACCGTCGCGGCTTGGAAGACCACCCCGACCAGCGTGGAGACGATACCCAGCACCCCTGGCGTGTACTTCTCCGCCAGATCCCGCACCGTTTCCGGCGTGATGTTGATGAGGTCCTTGCCCGTGGCGAAATCCGTGCCGAACTTGCGATTGGCCCAATCCGTGACGCGGGTCAGCGCGTCGGGTAGCGCCCCGAGCAACTGCGCGAGCTGCTCGGCGAGCAGCGCACCGAAGACCGCGATGAATCCGATCCCGAACACGATCGTCCCGAACAGCACCAGCCCGGTGCCGGCGCCGCGCCGCATCCCCATGCGCTCGAGCCGGTCGACGACCGGTTCGATGGTGACGCTGGCCAGCCACGCGAGGAACAGCATGCCGAGGAAGCCCCGGATGTGGTGGAACAGCCATCCCGAGATCTGGTACGCGGCGACCGCGAGCAGGATGTAGATGATCGCGACCCGCAGCGAGCGCAGATTCGTCCGTCGGCTGTCGCCGCCGTTCGCCTCCCGACCGTCCGGGCCGGCCCGCGAATCCTCTCCGCTCATCGCACCCTCCACCACGTGACGGTTGCTGCCCTACCGCGGAAACCTACCCGTCGCAGCAGGATCGGGCGGGCAGGTTGCCCGTAGCCGAATCGACTGTGGACGTTCCGCGTCGCGTCCGGTATAGATTAATTATCTACCTGATTAGCGGTGAGGAGTTTTCCATGACCGAGGCGTACATCATCGATGCGATCCGGACCCCGATCGGGAAGAAGAACGGTTCGCTCGCGGCCGTCCACCCGATCGACCTGGGCGCCACCGTGATCCGGGCCGCGATGAGCCGGACGCCCGTCGACCCGGCGGCGGTGGACGACGTCGTCTTCGGATGCGTCGACGCGATCGGCGGGCAGGCCGGGAACATCGCCCGCACATCCTGGCTGGCAGCCGGCCTCCCCGAGGAGGTCCCGGGAACGACGGTCGACCGCCAGTGCGGGTCGAGCCAGCAAGCACTGCATTTCGCCGCACAGGCGGTGATGAGCGGGACCGCCGACCTCATCCTGGCCGGCGGGGTGCAGAGCATGAGCCGGATCCCGATTTCGGCGGCCATGACGGCCGGCCGCGAGTTCGGGTTCGATGATCCGTTCTCGGGGTCGAGCGAATGGCGGCGCCGATACGGCGACCAGGAGGTCTCGCAGTTCCACGGCGCCGAACTGATAGCCGAGAAGTGGGGCATCGCCCGCGACGAGATGGAGCGCTGGGCGCTACGTAGTCACGAACGGGCACACGCGGCGATCGCGGCGGGACGGTTTGCCGGCGAGACGATCCCGGTCGACCGTTTCACGACCGACGAGGGACCCCGCGACACCAGCCTCGAGGCCATGGCGCGCCTCTCCCCACTGCGGCCCGGTGGCCGGTTGACTGCCGCGCTCGCGAGTCAGATCTCGGACGGCGCCAGCGCGGTCCTTGTCGCCTCCGCGGCGGCGGTGAAGGCGCACAATCTCACGCCGCGGGCACGCATCCACCACATCAGCGTCCGCGGCGCGGACCCGATCTTCATGCTCAGCGCCCCGATTCCCGCGACGGAGTACGCACTGCGCAAAACCGGCATGAGCATCGATGACTTCGACGCGTTCGAGGTCAACGAGGCGTTCGCATCCGTCGTGCTGGCCTGGCTCGCCGAGACGGGGGCGGACCCGGACCGGGTCAACGTCAACGGCGGAGGCATCGCGCTCGGACACCCGCTCGGCGCGACCGGGACGAAGCTGTTCGCCACCCTTCTCAACGAGCTCGAACGCACCGGCGGGCGGTTCGGCCTCCAGACGATGTGCGAGGGCGGCGGGACCGCCAACGTGCTGATCGTCGAACGGCTCGGCTGAAACAGCGCCGGCCCCGGCACCTCAGAACAGGGGGCGGCGCCTCAGAACAGGGTGAGCGCGGGCGCCGCGCCGGCCCCGACGAGTTCACGGGACTCCGGAGCCGGGGCGTCGCGATGCTCGGATCGTCCACCGAGCCCGTACTTCTCGACCATCGGCTCGACGCGCGCCCGCAGCCACGCCTTGTACTCGGGAGTGACGTAGGCGCCGCGCCCGTACAGCTGCCGGTACCTCCGCACGAGCGCCGGATGCTCGGACGCCAGCCAGTTCAGGAACCACCCGCGCGTGCTGCCCCGCAGGTGCATCGGGAAGATCGTGACCCCGGTGGCCCCCGCCTCGGCAATCGCGGACAGCAGCCCGTCCAGGTGCGCCGTCGAATCGGTGAGGTACGGAATGACCGGCGCGACCATGACGTTGCAGGGCAGCCCCGCGTCGGTGACGGACCGGATCAGGTCGAGGCGCGCCCGCGGCGACGGCGTACCGGGTTCGACGGCCTTCTGCACTTCGGCGTCGTTGATCGCGAGCGACACCCCGATACCGACCGACACCCGCTCGGCGGCCTGCCGCAGAATCGGTAGATCTCGCTGCAGCAGAGTGCCCTTGGTGAGGATCGAGAACGGCGTGCCCGATTCCGTGAGGGCGCCGATGATCGCGGGCATCAACCGGTAACGCCCCTCGGCCCGCTGGTAGGGGTCCGTATTCGTGCCGAGCGCAACGTGCTCACGCTTCCACGACCGCCTGGCCAGTTCCTTACGCAGCACGGCGGCGACGTTCATCTTCACGACGACCTGCGAGTCGAAGTCGCTGCCGGCATCCAGGTCCAGGTATTCGTGCGTGGGGCGCGCGAAACAGTATCGACAGGCATGGGTGCAGCCGCGGAACGTGTTGACGGTGAACTGGAACGGAAGCGCCGACTCCTCGGGCACCTTGTTCAGCGCGCTCTTGCAGAGCACCTCGTGGAACGTGATGCCCTCGAACTCCGGCGTCTGAACGCTGCGTACCAACCCGGCCCGCTCGAGCCCCGGGAGCGCACCGTCGTCCGCGTCGAGCGTCTGCCCCTGCCACCTCATGAATCCAGTCGAACACGCGTGCGAATCAGTGTCAACCATATCTTCGAAACAATGTTCGATGGCGGCGTCGTTCGAGTCGGGAACATGCCGGAAACATCGTGCTGCCACAATTCTCGCCATGACCAGAAAGAACATCTCGTCCGGTTCCGAGTGGGAGCCCAAGATCGGCTACTCGCGCGCAGTGCGGATCGGCAACCAGGTCGCTGTCTCCGGCACGACCTCGCCCGGCGCGACGCTCGAGGAGCAGACCCGCGGCGCACTGGCGACGATCGCCGCCTCGCTGACCGAGGCCGGCGCTTCGCTGACCGACGTCATCCGCACCCGGATGTACCTGCGCGACATGAGCAAGTGGGAGGAGGCCGCCCTCGCGCACGGTGAGGTGTTCGGTGAGATCCGCCCCGCCACGACGATCCTCGAGGTGAGCGCCCTCATCGACTCCGATCTGATGATCGAGATCGAGGCCGACGCCGTCGTCGCCGACTGACAATTCTCTTTCACCCCGGGCCGCCCGCCGAGCATGTATCGGCAGGCGGCCCGCGTCGTTCGACGACGTGGACGGTGCGATCGGATCAGCGTGGGGTCAGAGCATGATCACACCGCGCGCGGCGAGCCACGGAATGGGGTCGATCTTGATCCAGCCCGGCAGGTCGACCTCGAAGTGCAGGTGCGGGCCGGTCGACTGGCCGCGGCTTCCGACCAGGCCGATCTGCTGCCCCACCGACACTCGCTGTCCGACCTTGACCCAGTTCTCGTCGTTGTGGCCGTACGTGGTGACGGTGCCGTCGTTGTGACGGATCCGGATCCACAGACCGAAACCGGAGGCCGGACCGGAGTCGATGACGACGCCGTCGGCGGCCGCGAGGATCGGCGATCGCATGGGCGCCGCGATGTCGATGCCCATGTGGCCGCCACCGAAGCGCTGCGAAATCGGCCCGGACGCAGGACGTCCCACGCCACCTAGGCCGAGGCTACCGAGCGGCAGACCGGAACTGGATCCGAAATCCAGGTTCTGGATGCTCTGGATGGCACCGGAGACGGTTCCGACCAGCGACGTCGCCTGATCGATGAGCCCGGTGATCTCGGACGAGCTGGGCAACGGCGGGAGCGCCGGTTGCGCGGATGCGGCAGGTGCGGACATCACCGCAACCCCCGTCGTCAGCCCCGCCGCAGCCACGACTCCCGCCACCATGCGCCGAATCCCCAAGCGCCACTTCGAACCCGCCATCCCACACCCTTTCGTCGAACGTTAGATCAGATCGGTAGAACCACATCGGATACGAACTCGTCACGAATCCACGACACGAAGAACTCCCACATCCCGGTCGCCAGCGCAACTCCTACGGCGATGAGCATCGCTCCGCCGACAACCTGAATCACCCTCGAATGGCGCTGCAACCAGCCAATTCCGCTCATGGCACGGGTGGAACCGAAGGCGAGCGCGACGAACGGAAGACCGAGCCCCAGGCAGTACGCGACGATGAGGATGACTCCCCTTGCCGCCGTTGCACCTTCGGTTCCCGCCGCCACCGACAGCACACCGGCCAGCGTCGGTCCCAGACACGGCGTCCAGCCGAGTGCGAACACCGCACCGAGCAGTGGAGCGCCCGCCAGGTGCGCAACCCTCCGCGGTCGCGGCCGCGTGTCGCGTTGCAGCGCGGGGATCAGCCCGATGAAGGCGAGCCCCATGACGATCGTGACCACACCACCGATCCGCTGCAGCAGGTCCCGGTTCAGGTTGAGCGCGCCGATCAACCCGAACACCGACGCCGTCGCCAAGACGAACACGACGGTGAAGCCGGCGACGAACAGCAACGCGGCACCGGTCACCCGCCAGCGCCCGGGCGCACGGACCAGCGTCACCGTCGACCCGCGGCCGCTCGCCCCGCCGACGACAGCAGCGCCCGCGGGATTGGCATCCGCCCCCGCCACCCCGGCCAGGTAGGAGAGGTAGCCGGGAACGAGCGGGATACAGCAGGGCGACGCGAACGACACCAGCCCGGCGAGCGCCGCCGCGCCGAGCGCGAGCACGAGGGGGCCCGTGGCTGCTACCGACTGGAAGCTCTCCCCCAACCCCTGCGCGAGGACCACGACGGCCTCGTGTTGCTGCAGGGCAGGTGACAGCGATTGCATGACGTGTGGATCCGCCTCTCGCGACAGGATGACGGCATCGACCGTCAGGCCATCTACTATCTACGTACGTAGACCGTAGCAAAGGGTCGGAATCCCGGAACGCGATTCCTGCCACACGTTCAGCGCGGCGACCGGACCTCACCCGGCGTCGTATCCTGAGGGCGACGATAACGGGAGGCATGTGTGCGTGTTCGCGGATTCGGCGAGCTCGAGGCCGTCGTGATGGATCGACTGTGGGATCACGGAGAAGCGACCACGGTTCGACAGGTCTTCGACGAGCTCGCCAAGGAGCGCGCGATCGCGTACACGACGGTGATGTCCACTATGGACAACCTGCACCGCAAGGGCTGGCTCGAGCGTGAGCGGGTGGGCAAGGCGTTCAGTTACTGGCCCACCCTCACCCGCGAGCAGCACACCGCCCGGCTGATGCGCGACGCGTTCGACGACGGCGGCCGCTCGGATCTCGTCCTCACCCATTTCATCGAGCAGATGTCCGAGGAGCAGTCGGCGAGCCTGCGCATCGCACTCGACCGGCTCACCTCCCCGGGAGACGCTGGATGAGCGCCGCGGCGTGCCTGCTGGCGTACGCCGTCACGGTCGCCGTCATCGCTCCACGAATCCTGCCGAAACTGACTCGGAGCGGCATCGCGCCGCGGTTGGGCGTCGCCGCCTGGCTGGCGGCGATCGCTTCCGCCGTGCTCGCATCGATCGCATTCGTCGGCGTCGTCGCCGCCGAGTCGTTCACCGACACATCACTCATGGAGGCCTGCGAACACCTGGTGCAGGCGCTCGCCGGCGCGCACAGCGCTCCTGCCACACAGTTCGCGACGACGACGGTTGCACTGGCCGCGGGCGCGGCCTTCACCTTCGCGAGCGTCCGGCTCACGCGGAATCTCGCCGCTCGGCGCCGGGTGACGTTCGGCCACGCCCGCTCGGCCCGAATGGTGGGCCGCCGGATCGACGGCGTCGACGCCGTCGTGCTCGACGCACCAGAGCGCGCCGCGTACTGCGTGGCGGGACGTCCGGACGCGATCATCGTGACGAGCGGAGCGCTGGACGCGCTCGACCACCCCCAACTCGACGCGGTGCTCGCACACGAGCGCGCACACCTGGCCGGACGGCATCCGCAGCTCCTCGCCGTCGTCCGCGCCCTCGCCGACACCGCACCCCGCATCTCACTCTTCACGACGGGCGCCACCGATATCGCCCGCCTGCTCGAGATGTGCGCGGACGACCGAGCGATGCGCACCCACGAACCGCGCACCCTGCTGCACGGGCTCGTCGCCCTGGCCGGAGGACCGGTTCCGAACGGCGCCGTGGGAGCCGGGAACATCGCGGTCCTCGACCGGGCGGGCCGGCTCGCCTCGCCCGCGGGCCGCCGCGACCGCCTCCGCAATCGCGCGCAGCTCGGGGTCGCGATCACGCTCCTCGCGGCGCTCCCCCTCGGCGCCACCGTCCTGGCCGTCGCCGGCCGGATGCTGTGCATCACCACACTGCTCTGATCGGCCGCTCCGCGATACCACTCGAGGGTGAGCCGGGTCACCGCACGGGCGCCCCGAACCGTTTTCTACTAACCTACTTAGTAGGTCAGTAGAAACGCGGCGATTCGATGATCGCCTCTTCCAGGAGTCCCGATGATCGAACGACGCACCCGCCTGTCGCGGCGCAGATTCATGATGCTCGCCGGGGGCGTCGGCGCCGCCGCGGTCACGGCCGCCTGCAGCTCCGACACCTCCGCATCGACGGCCGTCGGCCCGAGCGCGGCGGCGGTGACCGCCGCCGAACAGGCCCGACGCACCGGCACCGGGCGGACGGTCCCCGTCGCGCTGCGCGCACGCCCCGATCGGATCGACCTCGGCGGCGTCGTCGTCGACACGTGGGCCTACGACGGGCGCGTGCCCGGCCCCGAGATTCGTGTCCGGCGCGGCGACGTGCTCAGCGTCGACTTCGCCAACGAGCTGCCCGAGGAATCGTCGGTGCACTGGCACGGCATCGCGTTGCGCAACGACATGGACGGGGTGCCGGACCTGACGCAGTCGGCCGTCCGTTCCGGGGATTCGTTCCGCTACGAGTTCAGCGTGCCCGACGCCGGCACCCACTGGTTCCATCCGCACGTCGGCATGCAACTCGACCGGGGCCTGTACGCGCCGCTGATCGTCGAGAATCCCGACGACGGACGGGACTACGACCTCGAGGCCGTCCTCGTGCTCGACGACTGGCTCGACGGCGTCAGCGGCACCCCCGACGAGCGACTCGAGACGCTGCGCCGGGACGGCATGCCGGGGATGGGCGGCATGAGCGGCATGGACCACGGGTCGATGGGCGGGATGGGCATGGGCATGGGTTCCGATCCGGCGAACCCGCTGGGCTCCGACACCGGGGACGTCACGTACCCGTACTACCTGATCAACGGACGCACGGCGCTCGACCCGATCACCGTCGCGGGGCGTCCCGGTCAGCGCATCCGACTGCGGATCGTGAACGCGGCCGCGGACACCGCCTTCCGTGTCGCGGTCGGCGGCCATTCGATGACGGTCACCCACAGCGACGGATACCCGGTCGATCCCCTCGAGGCGCGGTCTCTGTTGATCGGCATGGGTGAACGATTCGACGTCACTGTCACGCTCGGCGACGGCGCGTTCCCGATCGTCGCGTCGGCCGAAGGAAAGGACGGGCAGGCCCTGGCCGTCCTCCGCACCGGCGGTGGCGCGGCCCCCGGCGCCGGCGTCAGACCCGCGGAGCTGACCGTGAATCCGGTGACCGGCGCGCAGTTGCGGGCACCCGCCGACGTCCGACTGTCGACACGCGAACCCGACCGCACCCACGACCTGGTGCTCGGGATGGAGATGTCGGGCTACACGTGGACGATCAACGGTGAGACCTACGCCGATCACACGCCGCTGGAAATCTCCGAGGGCGAACGTGTGCGGCTGCGGTTCGTCAACAACACCATGATGTTCCACCCGATGCACGTGCACGGTCACACCTATCAGGTGGTGGACCGTTCCGGCGCGGGTGCACGCAAGGACACCTCGCTGGTGCTGCCCGGGCAGACCGTCGAGGTCGATCTCGACGCGAACAACCCGGGCCAGTGGATGGTGCACTGCCACAACCTCTATCACGGCGAGGCAGGGATGATGACCGTCCTCTCCTACGTCGACTGACCCCACGTTCCCCACCACAGTTCCATCCCGAGACGGAGTAGAAACCGATGGCGCGATTCCGCACTGCCGCACTGCCCTTCATCGCCGCGGCGGCCCTGGCCGTCGCCGGCTGCACCGGCAGCTCACCGACGACGGCCGACGCCGAGACGACCACCACCCCGGTGGTGAATCCGCGGCTGACGACCATGCAGTTGAACCCCGAACTGGACCACCTGCACGGTCTGCACGTCGACGCCGACGGAACCGTCCTCGCCGGAACGCATTCCGGACTGATCGCGCTCGCGCCGTCCGGGAACACGACCCGCATCGGGACGTCCGACGACGACCTCATGGGGCTCAGCGGCGTCGCCGGCAGCGACCTGCTCTTCTCGTCCGGACACCCGGGGCCGTCGAGCGACGCCCCCAACCCGCTGGGCCTCGCGCGCAGCACCGACGGCGGCGTGACGTGGGAGTCGCGATCCCTCGTCGGAGAGGTCGACTTCCACGCCCTCGCGAGCGACGGCCGAACCCTGGTCGGCTTCGACACGTCGTCGGGCCTGCGGGTGTCGACGGACGACGGTGCGACGTGGGCGCCCGGCGCGGCCATCGGGGCGTCGGCGCTGGCCGTCAACGCCGGGGGGATCTGGGCGGCCACCCCGGACGGGCTCCTGCTCAGCACCGACGGCGCCCGCACCTTCGCACCTACCCCCGGCGCGCCGCCGCTCGGACTGGTAGCGGCGGGACGCGACGGCGCCCTGTGGGGCATGGACGGCAACGGCAACGCGTGGCGCAGCCGGGACGGACGGGCCTGGGAGGAGTTCACCCGGGTCGGCGAGGTGGAGGCGCTGACGGCGCTCGACTACGACACCGCCTATGCCGCAACGGCGCAAGAACTGCACACCCTGCGCTGACGAGCCGTTAGCTCCGGTCCGCGTCGGTCAAGCGGAATCGGCCGCCGGCGCGAGGAACAGCGTGCACCCGTAGGTCACCGCCGAACACGCCACCGAGATGAGCAGGAACCAAACTCCGGCCGACGCAAGCAGTTGCCCAGCGGTCGCCGACGCCAGCGCACTCCAGACGAACACCCCCGCGACCAGTAGGAACACCGCAGCAGCCGAACAGGTCGCGAACCTGTGCCGCCAACCCTGCGCCGACGGCGGCCACAGTGCTGCCGATCGCACCGCCACGGCGCCACCCACCACCGAGATCGAACCGACCACCACCCCGACGAAGCCGCCCACCACCAACGCCACCAGCGTCAAGCCCCCGATCCCCGCCGGCAGACACCATGCGGCGGCCACCGCAACCCCGACTCCGGCCGCAATACCGATCTCCCGCCCCGCCCACCCCATACACGCAGCTAAGCACAGCTGCCGTTCGCCGATGCCTGGGCACGCCCGGATGCGCCGAGTCCGGAACTCTGCCCCAACGCCTGACGCACGAGAGACCTGTCTTGCGTCAAGAACTCGGCGGGCATTCACCGCGTTGCATGTCCGCGCGTTGCCACGCCCCGCTACCGCGAGAACGGCAGGTCAGGAGACTTGCTCAACGACTTCGCCGGAGCCGAGGGATCGCGAAACCCGGCAACACGATGCAGCCGTCGAGAATCCCCTGATGCTCGAGCCCGAAACAGTAGGGCATCTGCGCGGCTCAGATCTGAGCGAAGCCACCGTCCACGGCGAGCTCGGAGCCGTTGACATAGCTGGATGCGTCCGAGGCGAGGAAGACGGCCGCCGCTGCGATCTCTTCAGGCTCGGCCAACCGGCCGAGTGGAACCGACGCCCCGGCGGAGGCGACCGCCTCGGCTGAGATCAGGTCGACCAAACCCTGCGTGCGGGTACCGCCGGGGGAGAGCATGTTGATCCGGTATCGACGTTCCCCGGCGACGTGGGCGAACCCGCGGACCAGGTTACGAAGCGCAGCCTTGGTCGCCCCGTACACGGGCAGATACGGCTCGGGCCGCGAGGCCGCCGTCGATCCGGTGAGGATGATCGACGCCCCCGCCGAGAGCAGCGGCAATGCCTTCTGCACGGTGAACAGCGAGCCCTTGACGTTGGTGGTGAACATGGCGTCGAACTGCTCCTCGGTGATCTCACCCAACGGCGCCACGATCCCGATCCCGGCGTTGGCGACCAGGACATCGATCCGACCCGCCCGCTCGGCAACCGTTGCAAAGAGCGCGTCGAGATCCTCGAGCCTGCCCACGTCACAGCGGATCCCGGTCACCCCGGGACCGAGTTCGGCCTCGACCTCGTCGAGCTGCGCCTGGCGACGGCCGGCGACGAACACTCGGGCACCCTCGTCGAGGTACGCCCGCGCGATCGCCAGTCCGATACCCGCGTTACCCCCGGTCACGACCGCGACCTTGCCCTCCAGAACCTTCATGGCAGCTTCCCACTTCCCGTTATTGACCGACTAGTCCATAACAGCCGATGTGGACCGTTTAGTCAAGAACATGGGTGGAACTGTTCTCTCTCACGCCATTGCGGGAATAATCAGGGCTTGGGCAACAGGCCGTTGAGCAGGGCCTCGGCCGTAATCGACAGGGCGGCCGGATCTTGGCCGACCCGGCCGAGGACAATCAGCCCGAGCTGACCTGCCAGCACCGCATGGGCGGCGCCTTCCGAGTCGACATGGGGGGCGATGTCGCCCTCGCGCTGCGCTCGCCGTATCGCATCGACCAGCACGGAAGTGGTTGCGGCGTAGCTGCGCCGCGCCTCGGCGGCCACCTCGGCAGTGCTCACGGAGAGCTCCATCGCGGTATTGGCGAGTAGGCAACCGCGACGGGCCTGTTCGCCGCCGGGATCGCGTACGGGTCCGGTCACGAAACCACGAATCACATCGATAGCGCGGTCGGCCTGCTCCAGCCACGAACGCAGCATCCGATCGTTGGCCTCGTCGTACTCGCGCAGCACACGCAGGAACAAGCTCCGCTTGTCTCCGAATGCCCCGTACAGACTCCCTTTGCCCAGTCCGCTGGCTGCCACGAGATCTTCGAGTGACGTGCCTGCGTACCCGTTGTCCCAGAACGCCGCCTGCACGGCCGCCAGGACAACCTCTTCCTCGAACTGGCGTGGACGCGGCATGCAGCCAGGATATCTGTATTGGACCACCCGGTCCATCATTGCTCCGAGCGGAAGCGCCGTCCATCGAGCGATTCTTCGCCGGTCGCAGTCGTTGAAGACCGCTGGCCGACTCGCTCGGCGATGCTGCAGATGCCGCCGAGGGCACGCAGAACGATGCGCCCGTCGACGTCGCCTTCAGCGGTGGTGCTCCGCACCCGGGGAAGGCGCAGCCGTGATCGCGGAGCGGGTTCTTCCCAGTCCAGGCGCACACAACGCGAGTGTCGGCAGGGCGCGGCCCCGTATCTTCGATGATTCCCCCGTGCCCGAAGACTATGGTGCTGCCACCGCGTGGCGGCCGAACGACATCCGAATTACTGAGACCGTTTCCGGAGCATCCCCGCCTACCCCGCCGCGATCCCGTCGATGATCGACTGGACCACGGCGCCGTAGCGGCGGACGAGATCCTCGGGGTCGATCACGTCAGTGGAGAGGAGCCCCACCGTCCGGATGCCGCCGGCGAGGCCGAGGAGGACGGCGACGACCATCTGCGTGGGCAGCTTGTCGTCGGACGTATCGCCGATCTTGCCCGCGATACCGCGGATGTACCGCTCGCGCGCGTCGGCCTGCGCGGCCTCCCTGTCCGGAGCCTCGTGGATCAGCAGCGGCATCATCACCCACGGTTCGGACTCGTCGGCGTCGCGTCGTTCGACGATGTTGCGCACCAGTCGATATCCGGGCGCCTCGTGCTCGCAGAAATGCGGGTCGTCGGCCACCGACGGCAGCGTCGGCGCCGCCGCCTTGTACAGCTCGGCCTTGCTGCCCATCATCTTCATCACCATCGCCGGCGAATAGCCGGCGAGTTCGGCGACATCCTTGATCGTCGTGGCCGTGTAGCCGCGCTCGGAGAACAGCCGACGGGCGGCGTCGATGATGTTGTCCCGCGTGGACTTTCCGTTCACCGCACCCACCCTAGTCACGACGCCGTCTCCACCCGCGCCTCGGCCGCGGCCTCGACGACCGTCGCCACGCGCACCGTCCGGGGCATCCTCGGAATGAACCATGCGACCGCGGCGGCGAGCAGCGCCATCACACACGCCACCGCGAAGACCGTGCGGAACGCGTCGAGGGTCGGCAGGTGCACGCCCGCGACATCCATGGTCATCGCGGTCAGCAGCGCGGTGACGACTGCGCTCGACGTCGACGTTCCGATCGACCGCACCAGCGAGTTGAGCCCGTTCGACGCGGCGGTCTCGGTGATCGGCACCGACTGCATGATCAGGATGGGCATCGCCGAGTACGTGATCGCGGTGCCGATGTTCACGACCATCGCCCCCAGGATGATCAGGGCGACGGACCCGTTGAACGAGAAGCGGATGACGTAGGCGGCCGCGAGGATGAGTGCACCGGTGATGAGCGTGGTGCGGGCACCGAATCGCACGGTGATCTTCGCCGACAGCGGCGAGAAGACCACCATCGACATGCCTGCCGGCACCATGCACAGCCCGGCCGTGAGGACGCTGAGCCCGAACCCGTAGCCCGTGCTCTCGGGCATCTGCAGCTGTTGCGTGGTGGCGAGCATGTTCGCGAACATCGCGAATCCGACGATCATCGACGCGATGTTCGTCAGCAGCACCGGTCGCCGCGCCGAGGTCCGCAGGTTCACCATCGGGTCGGTGACCCGCAGCTGGTACGGAATCCAGATCGCAATCACGACCGCCGCGAGTGCGAAGCACCCGAGAGTGCGGCCGCTGCCCCAGCCCCAGGAACCGCCCTTGGAGATTCCCAGCAGCAGCCCCGTGAGCGCGATGGACAGGATGACGGCGCCGACGATGTCGAATCGTCCGGGCGAGCGGACCTTGGATTCCGGCACCACGTATGCAACCGCAGCGAGCATCACGGCACCGGCGGCCGCGGAGATCCAGAAGATCGCGTGCCAGCCGAGGTGCGGATAGATCACGCCGGCGAGCGGAAGCCCCAGTGCGCTACCCATGCCGAGCGTCGCGCTCATCAGTGCCGTCGCGGCGGGCACCTTCTCGCGCGGCAGTTCGTCACGCAGGATCCCGATACCGACCGCGATGAGCGACGACGCGAAACCCTGCATGCCGCGGCCGATGAGCACCGTCACGAAGGTGCCGCCGATCGCGGCGAGCAGCGAACCGCTGACCATCACCGACATCGCCACCATCATCATGCGCTTCTTGCCGACCATGTCGGCCAGTCGCGAGACGATCGGTGTGGCCACCGCGGCGGTCAGCAGCGTGATAGTTACCAGCCAGAACGCATTGTCGGCGCTGACGTCGAGGATGTGGCGCAGGTCCGGGAGCAGCGGGACCACGAGCGTCTGCTGCAGCGAGACGAGCGTGCCGCACAGACACAGCACCGCGGTCATCAGGGCGCTGGAACGGCGCGGCGTCACCTGCACCTCGGGAAGCGCGGTGGCGATGGGTCGTGCAGCCAATGGATCATCTCCGGACGTGCGAGCCGGACGCCGGGGCCGCCGGGTGGCGGCCTCCGGAACAACCGGGGTGAATGAGCGTTCACCTTGGAGTGAACACCCATTCACCCCGGAGGGCAAATCGCCGTCCCGCCACGAGGGAGATGTGATCGAGCCCTCAGCGGCGCGCGAACTCGCCGGCGTCGGCCCACCGGCGTCGCTCGTCGGCGAACGCGACCGCCTGCTTCGCGCGGAACGCCTCGATCGACGGCGCGTTGTCCGCGAGGAACCGCTCGTGGTCGGCCAACGAGAAACTGCCGTCGGCGATCTCGATACCGCCGGACCCCCGTCCGGCCGCAAGGTCGGCCCGCAGATCGAGCAGTTCTTCGGGCTCCACCGGGTACCACGAGATCCGGTCGAAGAAGCGCAGCAGCCACGGGGTTCCGTCCTCGAACGGGCCCGACGACTGCGGGTGCCGGTGGTTCCACACCTGCGTGGTGCGGCCGACGAACTGGTAGCCGCCCGGCCCCTCCATGCCGTAGATGCACAGGTATGCGCCGCCGATGCCCACCGCGTTCTCCGGTGTCCAGGTGCGGGCCGGGTTGTACTTGGTGGTGACGAGACGGTGCCGAGGGTCGAGCGGGGTCGCGACCGGCGCCCCCAGGTACACGTCGCCCAGGCCGAGCACCAGGTAGTCGGCGCCGAACACCGTGTCGAACACATCGTTCACCGACTCGAGACCGTTCATGCGGCGGATGAACTCGATGTTCCACGGGCACCACGGCGCATCCGCTCGCACGCCGTGCATGTAGCGGGCGATGGCCTCGCGGGTGGCCGGGTCGTCCCAGGACAGCGGCATCCGCACCGTCCGACTCGGGACCACCAGTTCGTTCGCCGCCGGAATCTGGTCCTCGGCCTCCGCCAGCAGCCCGAGCAGCGTCGGGACCGGCAGGACGTCGGGGTCGACCCGTACCTGCAGCGACCGGATTCCCGGCGTGAGGTCCAGCAGGCCCGCCGGCCGCTCCGACTCGAGCCGCTGGTGCAGCGCGTGCACCCGGGCCCGCAGCGCCAGGTCGAGGGTCATGTCGCCGTACTCGACGAGCACGTTGTCGTCGCCCGAGCGGCGATAGGTGACCGGTGTTGCGCCGTCGCGCCGCGCGAGCACGCCGTCGTCACCGTCACCCCCGGTCGAGAGCACCGCGGGCAGACCCGCCCGGCGGCCGAGTCCGAGGTCCCGCCGCGACGCCGACCGGTCGGCCCGGACCGGCACGAACCGCACCGTGTTGCCCGGCGCCAGCTGGCCGAGCTTCCACCGGTCGGCCGCGACCACCGTCACCGGACAGACGAATCCACCCAGGCTCGGGCCGTCGGGTCCCAGCAGGATCGGGGTGTCACCGGTGAAGTCCAGCGCACCGATCGAGTACGCGTTGTCGTGGATGTTCGACGGATGCAGGCCCGCCTCGCCGCCGTCGGGGCGGGCCCAGTCGGGCTGCGGGCCGATCAGCCGCACGCCGGTGCGGTCGGAGTTGAAGTGCACCTCGTAGTCGGTGCGGTACAGGGCGTCGATGTCGGCACGGGTGAAGAACTCCGGGGCGCCGTGCGGCCCTTCGGTCACCGCGATCTCCCAGCGCTGCGACAGCGCGGGCACCGACTCGGACGGGACCGCCGACGGCGCCGACGTCGGTGCGTCGCCGAGCGCCAGCACGTCACCCTCGCGGAGGGCGCGCCCGTCCAGCCCGCCGAAGCGACCCAGCGTGAACGTCGAAGCGCTGCCGAGGAATTCGGGGACGTCGAGACCGCCCGCGATCAGGACGTACACCCGAAGTCCGGGACCGGAGACGGCCCCGACGTCGAGCACTCCCCCGGCCGGCACCAGCACCGGGCGCCACTGCGGGACGACGGCGCCGTCGACCGTCACGGTAACCGGCGCACCGGTGACGCATACGTGGGTGGGTTCGTCGAAGCGGAGCGCGGGTCCGGCCATGACGGCCTCGAATCCCGCCGTGCCCTCAGGGTTTCCGACCGCGACGTTGCCGAGCCGGAACGACAGGTCGTCCATCGGCCCCGACGGCGGCACACCGATCTGCCAGTATCCGGTCCGGCCCGGGTAGTCCTGGACCGTGGTGCCCATGCCGGGCCGCAGCACCGTGCACTTGGCGGTCATCGCCGCACCTCCGGACGGGTGACGATCATGCGGACGGCGGTGGGGTCGAAGCCGTTGCACGGGTTGTTGATCTGCGGGCAGTTCGAGACCAGCACCAACGCGTCGACCTCCGCCCGCAGAGCAAGCCGCTTGCCCGGCGCGGACAGGCCGTCGACGATCCCCAGCGCGCCGTCCGCGTCGACCGGAACGTTCATGAAGAAGTTGATGTTCGAGACCAGGTCCCGCTTGCCGAGCCCCCACCGGGCACCCTCGATCAGGAAGTTCTCGACGCACGCGTGCTGGTGCTTGGTGTGGTGGCCGTAGCGCAGCGTGTTCGACTCCTGCGAGCACGCCCCGCCGACGGTGTCGTGGTTGCCGACCTCGTCGGCCACGATCGTCATGAGCGGGCCGCCGTCGTCGGCGCGCAGCACGCTGCCGGTGGTGAGGAACAGGTTGCGCTGCCCGACGACCGTGGCCGCGGCCGAGTAACGCCGGGAGGGGTCGCCGGCGGCATAGATCAGTGTGTCGACCGCCTGGTTGCCGTGCAGGTCGACGATGGTCAGGACGTCGCCGGCGGCAACGACGGCGGACCAGGGTCCGCGCGGGGCGACGGTCTCGTCGAGCACGATCTCGCCCGGAGCGAGGGCCAGGTCGGCGGCGGGAAGCAGGGTGGTCATCGTGCGTCCTTTCCAGCATTCAGTGCGGCCCAGGCGTCCTCGGTGTTGAGGACGGCGCGGCGGTACTCCGGGTCGTGGTTCGGGAGGGTGTCGAGTTCGTCGGGCGCGGACCAGGCGAGGATCTCGAGCGGGGTGGTCGCGAACTCCGGCGTGGGGTCGAGGGGATGCGCGGTGTTCGCGACCAGCACGATCACCGGCAGATGCAGCAGCAGGTCGACGTACGCCCCGGCGCCCGCCGTGCCGGTGCTGTCCAGGGCGCCGTCCGGTGCGACGCGCACGCCGTGGAAGAACGACAGCGACGGCGGTAGGTCCCTCGGGCCCAGATCGTGCTTGGCCGCGGCGACGGTGAACAGTTCACGCCCGGCGGGGGCCGCCGAATGCAGCGCGCCGGCGCCGTACTTCTCCCGGTTCGCGGCGACACTCGTGGTCCCGCACAGCGCATCGTGGTGACCGGAGGTGTCGGCGACGACGGTGGCGAGGATGCGGCCGGCGTCGGAGAGCAGCGGGTGCCCGGAACCGAGGTACGCCTGCCACGGCACCTTCACGGTGTCGGCGACGTTGAGTCGCTCCCACGGCGCGTCGGCCCGGAAGAGCAGCACGTTGGCGCACGCGTTGCCGTCGAGGTCCCGCAGCCGGATCCGGGTGCCGCGGGCGAGCACCTTCGAGGCGTACCGGCCGCCGGGGACCGTCTCCGCCCACACGAGACGCTCGGCGGCGACGGCCTCCGGAGGCGCCGGCCAGTCGGAGGCGGGCACGACCGGCATCGCGTCGCTGCGGGTCCCGGCCTGGGCACGGGCGTGCGCGCGGGCGGTGGCGGTGGTGGACGTGTCGTCGGTGAGATCGACGAGGTCGGGGGTGGTCACTTCAGGCTCCGATCGTGGCGGGGTTCGGGACACGGGCGCCGCGGGAGGTGCCGCGGGACGAGTAGCAGATGGCGCCGGCGATCACCACGGCGAGCACCGCGAGCGGGGCGGCCCACTGCAGGATCGGGTACTCCCCCGTCGGATTGAAGATCTCGGCGCGGGGCCAGGACAGGTTGACGACCATGAGGGCGCCGTAGGCGACGGCCGCGATGTTCACGGGAATCGCGAACACGCCCAGGGAGAACAATTTTCGACCGTCGGCGTCCACGTCCGGCCCGCCCAGCGGCCGACCCGACAGGCGGCGCACGAGCATCGGCACGGTCACCATGAGGTACGCGAGGTAGATGAGCACGATGCACACGCTCGAGAGCGTCGCGAAGATCGCGGAGTTGCCGACGTTGACCGCGAGAACGGCGATGCACAGCAGGCCGATCAGCACGCTCGGCGCGATCGGGGTGCCGGTGCGCGGATTGACCTTCGCCAGCACGTCGCTGGCGGGCAGCTTGCCGTCGCGCGCCATCCCGAACATCAGGCGGGACGCGGCGGTCTGGATCGCGAGGGTGCACACGAACACCGCGATCGCGACGTCCACGAGCAGTAGCGTCCCCCACGGGGAACTCAGGATCGACGTCAGCACGTACGGCAGGCCCTCGGTGGCCAGGCGGCCGTCGGTGAGGCTCGGCGCGGCCATGAGCGCGCCGACGATCATGAGGCCGCCGCCGAGCGCCGAGACCGACAGCGCGAGGCGGATCGTGCGCGGCGCGACCCGACGCGGGTTGTGTGTCTCCTCGGCGAGTTCACCCGCCGAGCCGAAGCCGACCATGACGTACGCGGCCATCAGGCCCGAGACGATCCAGGCCCAGATGTATCCGGGCTGCGTGCCGGCGACGCCGGTGTCGAAGACGACGTCCGGACCCCGCTGGGCGTGGGTGAAGAACATGCCGATCACCGCGACGACACCGACGATTTCGCAGGTCACGCCGATGCTGTTGATGCGCGACATCCAGTTCACGCCGATGCAGTTGATGGTGGTCGTGAGCACCAGCAGGATCGACCCGAGCAGGACCGCGTTGGCGGCACCGTCCGGCGAGGTGAGCGCGGGATCGTCGCCGATCACCTGGAATCCGCTCCAGATCGACGGCAGCACCACCTGGAGTGCGATCGCCGCGGCGGCCGCGGTGACGATCTGCGCGATGATCATGAACCAGCCCGCGAACCAGCCGACGATCGCGCCACCGAGGCGCCGTGCCCACTGGTAGATCGCGCCGGAGATCGGGTAGCGCGCCGCCATCTCGGCGAAACACAACGCGACCATGAACTGCCCGAGGAACACCACGGGCCAGGTCCAGAAGAAGGCCGGCCCGGCGAAACCGAAGCCGAGTCCGAACAACTGGAAGATCGTCGTGAGAATCGAGACGAACGAGAAGCCGGCCGCGAAGGACCCGAACTTCCCGAGGGAGCGGTGCAACTGCTGCTCGTAGCCGAACTCGGCCAGGTCGCCCCGGTCGCTCGACGCTGTCGTCACGGTGGCTGTCATGAACCCTCCTGCGAGAGACGGAAAGCGTCACCTCCCCGGAAATCCCGGGTACTGGTTTCTGTCACTCGACAGTTTTCGGCCCGGAACGGCGCGCACGATGTCGCGCAGGTTGCGATCGTGGGTCGTCATCGGCGTTTTCCGTTGCACCCACGTATCCCCGGTTACGACGCGGTGTCCGGGTGCTCACAGCCGCAGGTCAGAACCACGAAACACCCTGCGGCACTGTCATGTCGGGATCAGTGGACAGGTTCCTGCGAGGATGGAGACATGACGACCGGTTCCGGAAGGCCACGGCTGAAGACCCGCATGCGACCGGGCGCGACCGCGCGGGACGAGATCCTCGACGCCGCGGCCGAACTGTTCACGACACGCGGCTTCACCGGCACCTCCACGCGGATGATCGCCGACGCCGTCGGCATTCGGCAGGCCTCGATGTACCACCACTTCGGGACCAAGGACGACATCCTCGCCGCACTGCTGCTCGATACCGTCGCGGCGCCCCTGGCGTGCGCCGAGGCGCTACGACGGGACTGCCCGGATCCCCTCGTTCGCATCTATGCCCTCACTCTGTTCGACGCCGCGCAACTCGCCGAGTCGCGCTGGAATCTCGGGGCCCTGTATCTACTACCCGAGGTCACGACCGACCGCTTCGCCGAATTCCGCTCGCTCCGTGGCGAACTCATGACGCGGTACACCGAGTTTGCGGTCGAGGCGCTGGCGGTGATCGACGATCCGGATGTCGGACCGGCCGTGGCCGCGCTGCCGTTCCGACTGGTGGAGGCCACGATCAATGCCCGGTCGGACGCTGCCGCCGACCAGCCCGGCACTCCGACGCAGGCACTTCCGCCCGAACTCGTGGCGGACGCGGTCCTGCGGGTCCTGGGCCGGTCCGGTCCGTCGATCGAGACCAGAGGACTCGCACTCGCGGCGCTCGACCGGCTCTCGGAGAGTTGTCCACAGCCCCGACGATGAGGGCCGACCACGTGCCGGTGGGTCGGTTAGAGTGTGTGCCGAGTCGACCAATGGGGGGTCATCATGGACGGGTTTTCTGCTGCGCCCGATGAGATTCGGGTGTACGGCGACGTCGCGGCGGGGGCCGCGACGCACATCGCGACCGCGGGCGGGTTGGACCTGGCCGCGAACGTCGCGGCTCTGACACCGGTGTTCGGCGCGATCGGCGCCGATTTCCTGGCAACGTTCGCGGCCACGCAGACGGCGCACGCGCGGTCGGTTGCCGCTCTCGCGAACCACTACGCCGGCACCGGGGCGGTAGCGCACGCGATCGCCGCCGCGTACGACGCGACCGATCACGCCACCGAACGCGTCTTGGGCGACGCACGCAGTGCTCTGGGGGACAACGCATGACGACGCCTGATTCCACCGTCGGCCCGGATCAGCCGACCGTGCTGGACCTGCTGCAGGCCTCACCCGTCGGGCCGGTCCTGGACATGCCCGTTCCGCAGACGCCGATGGACGCGCTCGCCGCCTCTCCATTCGGCCCGATGCTGAACACGCCGTTCACGGACATCGCCGCGGGCGTGCTGCCACCACTTCCGGCGCTGCCGCCGCTGCCCGAACTGCCACCGCTGCCGCCACTGCCCGGCATCGACCAGTTGCTGCAGCCGGTGGCCGATCTCGCGAGCGCGTTCGGCACCGGCGCGTTCGGCGGATTCGATCCCACCGCGCTGCTGCGACAGTCCTCGTCTGTCATCGACACCGCGCTGTCGATGGGCGTCTCCGGGCTGCGGGCCCTGGACGGCGCCTGGGACGGACCGGCGGCGCTCGCCGCGCAATCCCAGGGCGAGCAGGTCCGGGTCACCGGCGAGCAGCTCAGCGAGCGCGGCAACGCGATCGCCACCGTCACGCAGGACGCGGCCGCTACGGTCTCCCGCGGCAACGCCCAGCTCGTCGCGGTTGCCGAATCGTTCGCGGCGACCGCCGTGGCGGCCGCCCCGGTGGCGCTCACTCCCCCGGGCCAGACCATGCTGCTGGCCGCGGCCGCCGACCATCTGCAACGCGCGCTCTCGGTGGTCGCCGCGACCCGCACCGAACTCGCCGGCCACCAGTCCGCGATGGCGGCTCTGGGCGCCGAGATCCCGATACCCGCAGCTCCCGCCCCGGCGGCCGGTCTGCTGGCCCCGGGCGGGCAGTCGCCCATCGCGATTGCGGGGTCGGTCCTCGAGTCCGTGGGAAGGACGCTCGTCGACTCGTCCGCGCAGTACGGCGATTCGCCGCCGGCACAGACTCACGCCGCGGGCGTGACGCCCGTTTCCGCCCGTGACTTCGCCCCCACCGCAGCGTCGTTCGGCGGCGGGGCGGGCGCATCCGGCGGCGCCGGCGGCGGGTTCGTGCCCGGATACGTCGCGGGCGGCACCGGCATCCTGGCCGGATCGGCGGGCCGCGGACGGTCGGCCGCACAGCCCTCGGTGGTCACCCCGACGAGCAGTACGAACTCCGACGGCGGCGCCGTCCGTACGTCCGCCGGCAGTCCCGCGGCGCCCGGCTACGCGCCGACCGGCATGGGATCACAGCCGCGCGGCGCCTACGACGACACCGTGCACCGGGGTAACACCGGCTACCTCACCACCGCCGTACCGGGCGACGAGGTGGTCGGCGAGTTGCCGATGGTGGCGCCCGCGGTGATCGGCAGGGTCGAGATCGATGCCCTCAGCGGCTTCGAGGACTCGGGACCCGAGGGCCGGGCACCGCGCTGAGTCGCGTCCGGCGCGCTCGGCCGCGTCGTCGTCAGACGAGACCGAGCGCGCGCACCGCGTCGCGTTCCTGCTCGAGTTCGGCGATCGACAGGTCGATGCGGGCGCGGGAGAATTCGTCGATCCCCAGGTCCGGCACGATCCGGAATTCGCCGTCGGCACAGGTGACGGGGAACGAACTGATCAGCCCCTCCGGCACGCCGTAGGAACCGTCGGAGCACACCGCCATCGACACCCAGTCCCCGTCGGCGGTGCCGGCCGTCCAGTCGCGCACGTGGTCGATCGCGGCGCTCGCAGCACTGGCCGCGGACGACGACCCGCGGGCACGGATGATCGCGGAGCCGCGTTGCTGCACGGTCGGGATGAACGTGTCCTCGATCCAGGCCCGGTCCGAGACCGCGTCCTCGGCGGGCTTGTTGCCGACGAGTGCGTGGGACAGGTCCGGGTACTGGGTTGCCGAGTGGTTACCCCAGATCGTCATCCGCCGGATCGACGCCGCGGGCTCGCCGGTCCGGTGCGCCAACTGCGCGATGGCCCGGTTGTGGTCGAGGCGGGTCAGCGCACTGAACCGGGTGCGCGGCACGCCCGGCGCGTTGTTCATCGCGATGAGGGCGTTGGTGTTGGCGGGGTTGCCCACGACGAGAACCTTGACGTCGTCGGCGGCCGCGGCCTCGATGGCCCGTCCCTGCGCGGTGAAGATCGCGCCGTTGGCGGCGAGCAGGTCGCCGCGTTCCATACCCTGTGTGCGGGGCCGGGCGCCGACGAGCATCGCGACGCTCGCGCCGTCGAAACCACGAGTCGCGTCGTCGGTGATGTCCACCCCGCTCAGCAACGGGAACGCCCCGTCCTCGAGTTCCATCGCGACGCCCTCCGCGGCGCGTACCGCCGCCGGGATCTCGAGCAGCCGCAGCCGGACCGGGGTGTCGGGGCCGAGCATGTCGCCGGCGGCGATCCGGAACAGCAGACCGTAGGCGATCTGGCCGGACGCGCCGGTGACGGTGACCGTGACGGGCGCCTTGTCGACAGGTGCAGTGTGCATACCGCCTCCTCGAGTCGAAGTCGACACCTCCACCGTAGGCACGAATTCGACGGCAGGAGAATGGGATCGGTCACATCCCACGACCGTCGCGGATTGTGCGAGCAGTCACACCTGGACGAGTTTGGCGAGATCACTGCGGTGGCTGAGCGCCAGCTTCTCGCACGCACGGTAGATGTGGCCCTCGACGGTGCGGACCGACAACACCAGGCGCCGGGCAATGTCCTTGTTCGACAGTCCCCTCCCGACGAGCACCGCGACCTCGCGTTCGCGGTCCGTGAGCGGGAGCGGGCGGGCGGCCTTCGCGAGCGCCGGCGTCGTCGCCCCGTCGCAGCGGGACGCGAGCCAGTGGGCCTTCGCCGCGGACGTCAACTCGCCGCGTCGGTCGTTGGACCGGGAGTACGCCGTGGCGGCCTGCGCGTACGTGTCGGCGGCGGCCAGCAGCGTCCCGGTGCGTTCGAACTCGGCCGCGAGCGCGTCGAGTGCCGGACCGTCCGCCTTCGCCAGCGCCTGCGCCCGCACCGCCGCGACCCGCGCGAACGGACCGTCCACGAAGTCGGCGAGCTCGCTGAGCCGGGTGACGGTCGTGTAGTCACCGAACGTCGTGGCGACGTCGAGCGCGATCGCCTCGACGGCGTACTGGCCGGACCGCGCCGCGAGGTCCGCGGCGCGCCGGGCGGCGTGCACCGCCGCCGACACCTCCCCCGCCGAGCCCGCGACCCAGGCCCGCGCGACGTCGATCAGCGGATCGAAGAACGCGAGTTCCGGGCCGGAGTTGCGCTCGGCGACCGCGAGCGCGGCGGCCGCGTCGGCCCCCTTGCCCTGTGCGGCGCGCACCTGGCAGAGGCTGACCGCGGCCAGCAGCATCCACTCGGACCGGGTCTCGCGGTCCAGCACCGCGAGCGCCTCGGTGAGGTGTTCGGCGGCGTCGTCGAGACGGCCGCCGGTCAGTTCGACCACGCCCGACGCCACATCGGCCAGTGCTGCACTGTTCGGTTGGCCGGCCGCCATCTCCCGGTAGCGTGCCGCGGTCGACTCCGCCACCGACAGCCGCCCGACGAGCGTCAGCGCCAGCACCTCGAAATAGCCGATGTGGAAACGGAGCAGGCCGTCACCGTGCGAGATCGCCTCCCACGCGGACGCCGCGAGGGCACCCACCTCGAGTCCACGCCCCGACACCGTCAGCGCCGCCACCCCGGCGAAGACACCGCTCGCGCGGGCCCACGGGTGCGCCTCCGGCGCCGCCTCCACGTGCCGGGCCAGTTCGATCGCCGTCTCGAGTTCGCGGTCGTACAGGTGCAGCACCGCATCCAGCGCGACGACCGACACCGCCAGCATCGGATCGGTGATCCGGTCGCGTTCGCGCCGGAACAGTGCGACCGCCTCCTGCGGTCTGCCGGCCTCGAGATACAGACTCGCGACGCGGGTCAGCAACCATCGCGCGACGTCGTACTCGCACAGTTCGTCGGGATCGACGGCCGCGAAGACCTCCTCGGCCTCGTCCCCCTTGCCCTGCCACATCAGCGCGCGGCCGAGCGCGAACGACGCGTCGAATCCGCCGCCGCGGCGGACCGCGGCAGCCGCCAGCCGGGCCCCGAGTTCCAGGCTGGCCATCGCGATCGCGTCCTCGGCGCCGCGCACCAGGAGTTCGGGATCCGGTTCGACGCCCGACTCCACGGCGAGTTCCGCGATCCGCATCGACGTCACGACGCCCGGGTCCGGCGATTCGCGCAGCACCTCCACCAGTCGCCGTTTGATGCGCTGCGCGGCGAGCACGCCCGCCCGGTCGCGGATGACCTCACCGAACAGCGGATGCGCCAACCGCACGACGTGCGCGTTGCCGACATTCCGGATCCGGACCAGATCCAGCCGCTCGGCCTCCTCGATGGACCGGCGGCTGACGAGTTCGCTGAGCACCTCGAGCTCGAGCGGCTCGCAGAACGCGAGGTAGTCGACGACGTCGAGCGCGTCACGCGGGGTGCGGGCGAACCTCGACTCGAGCAGCGACGCCAGCGCCGCGGACACCCCGGGCCGGCCCCGCAGCTGCCAGACCCCGCCGGATCGGCGCAGTGTGCCGCCGTCGAGTGCGCCTTCCACGAGGTGCCTCAGGAACAGCGGATTCCCCTCCGATGCCTCCCAGATCGCGTCCGCGCTGAACCGCTCGACCGGGGCGCCGAGCACCTGGTGCAGTTCCTCGTCCATCTCCTCACGGGTGAACGGCTGCACGACGAACGGGGTCAGCAGGCCGTCCTTCCACAGCGCCTCGATCGCCGACGGGACCGGCGCGCCGCTGCGGACCGTGACGACGAGGCGGACGTCGCGGCCCACCGCCAGCTGGTGCACGAGGCCCGCCGAGAAGTCGTCGAGCAGGTGGGCGTCGTCGATGCCGACGATGGCGGCGCCGCCGTCCGGGGCCGCACCGTCCTCGGCGAGCACGTCCCGGACCGCCCGCAGGGCGACGACCGGGTCGCGCGAGGTGGTCCGGGCCAGGTGCGGCGCGAACGCCCCGAGGGGAATGCTCTGGGTGGATTCGGTACCGACGATCCAGCGCGCCTCACCGGTCAGCGATCCCACCAGTTCGCGCGCCATCGTCGTCTTGCCGACACCCGCGGTACCGACCAGCACCACTCCGCACGATCTTCCGTCGCGGAGCAGTTCCCGAGCGCCCTCGAACGCAGCCTTTCGGTCCAGGACGGGCCAGAGACCGACCATGCTTCGAACGATAATCCTGTCGGAGGGCCCGGCGCATCGAACCGCGTAACCCGCAATCAGGGAGTTACTGCACAGTCGGTCCGGTTCGCCCGCCTTCCGTGCGGGTCAGCTCGACAACCCGGCCACTTCCTCGTCGGTGAGGGTCGTCTGGGGCACCCGTCCCGCCTCCCGGACCAGGGCGACGGCGCGGTACAGCGGCCGTTCCTCGAGTCCGGCGCCGCGCGCCTCCGCCCGCAACTGATCGATCAGCAACGACGCCGCCGCGGCGGCCGGAGCCAGCTCGCTCGCCGACAGCGCGTCGGCGAGTTTGCGCAGGGCGAGCACGTCGAGTTCCCGGCCGCCGTCGGCGGTGTAGAGCGCGAGCGGGACGGTGCGGGCGGTCCGACCGTCGCCGATCCGGACCGCGACCTGACTGATCCGTGCGGCCCGGACGACGAACTCGACGCTCACCGCCTGCGCGACGTCGACCCGCCGCTCGATCAGCCAGCTCGACGCGTAAATCGTCGTCCCGGCCAGCCAGATTCGACGTCGCGTCGCCAGCAGCGCGGACACCGCGGTGGGCAACGCGATCACCACGCCGACCGCGAGCGCAACCAGCGGCGCGGCGAAGAGCGCCACCACACCGCCCACGACGATCCCGATCAGGACCGCGACGAGCGCAACCCTCCGCATGCGCGGTGCGAGCATCGCCGACGGGATCAGGTCGAGGGAGAACTCCTCCCCGGACTGCCCGTCAGGCGTCGGCAAGAATCGAGCCGATCTGCGCGACAACGCCTTCCATCGGCACCGACGTCTGCTCGCCGTTGCTCAGATTCTTGACCGCGATGGTGCCGGCAGCAAGATCCTCGTCGCCGAGGACCAGCGCGAGTCGGGCGCCGGAGCGGTCCGCCGCCTTCATCGAGCCCTTGACACCGCGGTCACCGAACACCATGTCGACGCGGATCCCGGCCGCACGCAGCGCATGCGCGATCTTCACCATCTCGGCCTTCGCGGCGGCGCCCAGCGGCACCCCGAACACCTCGCAGCGGGCCGGGTTGCCGGCCGACTTGCCCTCGGCCGCGAGCGCGAGGATCGTCCGGTCGACGCCCAGACCGAACCCGATGCCCGACAACGGCTGGCCACCCAGCTGCGCCATCAGTCCGTCGTAGCGTCCGCCGCCACCGATGCCGGACTGCGCGCCCAGGCCGTCGTGAACGAACTCGAACGTGGTCTTGGTGTAGTAGTCCAACCCGCGCACCATGCGCGGGTTGACGACGTACGGCACGCCGAGCGCGTCCAGGTGTGCGAGAACCTCGTCGAAGTGCGCCTTGGCGCTCTCCGACAGGTGATCGAGCATGAGCGGCGCGTCGGCCGTCATCTCCTTGACGTGCGGCCGCTTGTCGTCGAGCACGCGCAACGGATTGATCTCCGCGCGGCGACGGGTGTCCTCGTCGAGATCGAGCCCGAACAGGAACTCCTGCAGGCGCTCCCGGTACTGCGGGCGGCACGTGTCGTCACCGAGCGAGGTGATCTCCAGGCGGAAGCCGTCGAGCCCCAGGCTGCGGAAGCCGGCGTCGGCGATCGCGATCACCTCGGCGTCGAGCGCGGGATCGTCTACGCCGATCGCCTCGACACCCACCTGCTGCAACTGCCGGTAGCGGCCCGCCTGCGGGCGCTCGTAGCGGAAGAACGGGCCGGCATAACTGAGCTTGACCGGAAGCTGACCGCGGTCGAGTCCGTGCTCGATCACCGCACGCATCACACCGGCGGTGCCCTCGGGACGCAGCGTCACCGAACGGTCGCCGCGGTCGGCGAACGTGTACATCTCCTTCGACACGACGTCGGTGGACTCACCGACACCGCGGGCGAAAAGCCCGGTGTCCTCGAAGATCGGCAGTTCGATGTGCCCGTAGCCTGCGAGCCGGGCGGCGCGGGTCAATCCGTCGCGCACGGCGACGAATTCCGCGGACTGCGCAGGGACATAGTCGGGAACGCCCTTGGGGGCAGAGAAGGTGCTGAGGCCTGACTTACTCACGGTGCTTACTTTTCCTTACTGGGAGGCGGTCAGTCCAACGAGGAACGGGTTGGCGGCGCGTTCCTGGCCGATCGAGCTGGAGCCGCCGTGGCCGGGCAGGATCGCCGTGGTGTCGTCGAGCACCAACAGCTTCCGGGCGATCGACTGCAGCAACTGGTCGTGGTTGCCCCCGGGCAGGTCGCTGCGACCGATCGAACCCTGGAACAGGGTGTCGCCGGTGAGCGCCACCTGGAGCGGGCCGTCCTCGGTCTCCAACTCTGTGCGGAACACCACCGAACCCTGCGTGTGACCGGGAGTGTGGTCGACGACGAAGTCGATTCCGGCGACGGTCAACTCGTCACCGTCGGCGATCTCGATCACCTCGGCGGGTTCCCGGAACTCGACGCCCGCGATCATCTGGCTCATCGACGACCCGATGCCGCGACCGGGATCGGTAAGCATGTACCGATCGTCGGGATGGATGTACGCCGGGATTCCGTAGTGCTCGCACACCGGGTGCACCGACCACGTGTGATCGAGATGACCGTGCGTGAGCAGAACCGCCTTGGGCTCGAGTTCCGACTGCGCCAGGAATTGCATCAACGGCTCGGCCGCGTCCTGACCCGGATCGACGACGACGCACTCCCCCGAGTCGTCGTGCGCCAGGATGTAACAGTTGGTCTGGAACATTCCGGCGGGGAATCCGGTGACGAGCACGGCGACAACTCCTAGAGTACGGGGCGGTTACGGGGTCATACGGGATCCGAAGCGGATCAGTACAGCCTAGGCTGTCGCCCCGCCAGGATCCTCTCAGGTTGAGGTGGCACACTCGCGCATGTCCCATGTGCGGTGACGGGCACCACGGGAGACTTGCGAACAAACCGAACGAGACGTACGGGAGGACGACTGCAGTGCCGAGCAATCAGCAGCGCCGTGAGGCTGCGAAACGAAAGCTGGAACGCCAGCTCGAACGGCGCGCCGAACGCGCGAGGAAGCGCAAGCAGATGACGATCGCCGGGTCGATCGTCGGCGCGATCGTGGTGATCGCGGTCGGCGCCGTCGTCGTCACGCTGTCCGGCAAGGACGACAACTCGACGGAGAACACCGCCGCGTCCGAGACGCCCAGCGCCGCCGCGATGCCCGCGGGCCGCGCCGAGCCGCTGCCCGAGCTCGTCAACTGCGCGTACACGCCGGCCGAGGCGGCCGCGAAGCCGAACACCCCGCCACGCGCCGAGGGCATCGCGACGATGCCCGCGACGATCAGCGCGAGCATGGAAACGACCCAGGGGCCCGTCGGGCTGACGCTGAACAACGCCGAATCGCCGTGCACCGTGAACAGTTTCGTCAGCCTCGCACAGCAGGGCTACTTCGACGGCACCACCTGCCACCGCCTCGTCACCGGAGAGGGCCTGCAGGTGCTGCAGTGCGGCGATCCGACGGGCACCGGCAGCGGCGGACCTGGCTACCAGTTCGCGAACGAGTTCCCCACCGATCAGTACGCCCCGGACGACCTGGCCGCCCAGACGCCCGTCACCTACAAGCGCGGCACCATCGCGATGGCCAACGCCGGCGCGGGCACCAACGGCAGCCAGTTCTTCCTCGTCTACGGCGATTCCACGTTGCCGCCGCAGTACACGGTGTTCGGCACGATCGACGAGACCGGACTCCAGACCATCGAGAAGGTCGCCGCCGCCGGCGACGACGGATCGATGTCCGCGGGCGGCGGCAAGCCGAACCTGCCCATCGACATCACCAGCGTGAGGTTGGATTGATGAAGCGCACAGCATTCGCGGCGGCCGGACTCGGACTCGCCCTCATCCTCACCGCGTGCGGCAGCGACGACGGGTCGTCGTCGGACACCGCCGGTTCGACGAGTTCGTCGAGCATGTGGACCACGCCCGAGGCACCGAAGATCGACCTGTCGCAGTACGCGGCCCTGCCCGCCGTGCCCGCGCCGGCGGCGCCGACCGTCGACTGCAGCTATGCCGCAGCGGGCAAGGCCGTCAAGGACGTCCAGCCCCCGAATGGGACCGGTGTCTCCACGGCCGGCACCGTCGGCGTCGCACTCACCACCAACGAGGGCCCGATCGGGTTGACACTCGATCGCGGCAAGGCGCCGTGCACCGTGGGCAGCTTCGTCAGCCTCACCGAGCAGGGCTACTTCGACGGCACCCCGTGCCATCGCCTCTCCACGTCGCCTGGCCTGCAGATGCTGCAGTGCGGCGATCCCAGCGGTCGCGGAAACGGCGGGCCCGGCTACCAGTACGCCAACGAGTACCCGACGAACCAGTTCGCGCCGAACGACCCCGCGTTGATGAGCCCCGTCGTGTACCCGCGCGGCACCGTGGCGATGGCCAACGCCGGTGTCGACACCAACGGCAGCCAGTTCTTCCTGGTGTTCGAGGACTCGCTGCTGCAGCCGAACTACACCGTGGTCGGCACGATCTCCGAGGATGGCCTCGCCACGATCGAGAAGATCGCGGCGGCCGGTGACGACGGATCCAGCTCAGCCGGTGGTGGTGCCCCCAGGACCCCGGTCACCATCGAGACCGCCAAGGTCGCCTGACACCACCCCGAACGACGGAAGGGCCCCTTCACACGCTGTCCAGCGCGTGAAGGGGCCCTTCGGCCGTCCGAGGGACCTACTAGGCCGCCGAGGTGACCCGGTAGACGTCGTAGACGCCCTCGACGTTGCGAACAACGTTGAGCACGTGGCCCAAATGCTTCGGGTCGCCCATCTCGAACGTGAACTTGCTGATCGCGACCCGGTCACCGGACGTGGTGACCGACGCCGACAGGATGTTGACCTTCTCGTCCGCGAGCGCCTTCGTGACGTCCGACAGCAACCGGTGCCGGTCGAGCGCCTCGATCTGGATCGCGACGAGGAACAGCGACGTCGGCGACGGCGCCCACTCCACGTCGATGATCCGCTCCGACTGCTCGCGCAGCGACGTCGCGTTGGTGCAGTCCGTGCGATGCACGCTGACCGCGCCGCCGCGGGTCACGAACCCCATGATCTCGTCGCCCGGCACCGGGGTGCAGCACTTGGCGAGCTTCGCGACGGTGCCCGGCGCACCCGGCACCAGCACCCCGACGTCGCCGGACGTGCGCGAGCGGGTCGGGATGGTCGACGGCGTCGACCGCTCCGCCAGCTCCTCCTCGACGGCCGTCTCGCCGCCGAGGTGTGCGACGAGGCGCTGCACCACGTGCTGTGCGGAGACGTTGTGTTCGCCGACCGCGGTGTACAGCGCCGACACGTCCGCGTACCGCAGCTCGTGCGCCAACGCGGTCATCGCCTCGGCGTTGAGCAAGCGCTGCAACGGAAGTCCGCCGCGCCGCACCTCGCGAGCGATCGCGTCCTTGCCGGCCTCGAGCGCCTCCTCGCGGCGCTCCTTCGCGAACCACTGCCGGATCTTCGCCTTCGCGCGCGGCGACACCACGAACGTCTGCCAATCGCGGCTCGGGCCGGCGTTCTGGGCCTTCGACGTGAAGACCTCGACGACCTCGCCGTTCTCGAGCGTCCGTTCGAGCGCCACCAGCCGGCCGTTGACGCGGGCGCCGATGCACCGGTGCCCCACCTCGGTGTGCACGGCGTACGCGAAGTCCACCGGGGTGGAGCCCGCCGGCAGGGTCACGACGTCACCCTTCGGGGTAAAGACGAAGATCTCCTTGACCGCGAGGTCGTAGCGCAGCGACTCGAGGAACTCGCCCGGGTCGGCGGCCTCGCGCTGCCAGTCGAGCAGCTGGCGCATCCACGCCATGTCGTCGACCTCGGCGACATCGCTGGAGTGCCGTCCCTTGGTCTCCTTGTACCGCCAGTGCGCGGCGATGCCGAACTCCGCGGTGCGGTGCATGTCGCGGGTCCGGATCTGCACCTCGAGCGGCTTGCCCTCGGGCCCGATCACCGTCGTGTGCAGCGACTGGTACACGCCGTAGCGCGGCTGCGCGATGTAGTCCTTGAACCGGCCCGCCATCGGCTGCCACAGCGAGTGCACGACGCCGACGGCGGCGTAGCAGTCCCGGATCTCGTCGCACAGGATCCGCACACCCACCAGGTCGTGGATGTCGTCGAAGTCGCGGCCCTTGACGATCATCTTCTGGTAGATCGACCAGTAGTGCTTGGGCCGGCCCTCGACGACCGCGCTGATCCGCGACGCCGACAGCGTCGCATTGATCTCCGCCCGCACCTTGGCCAGGTACGTGTCGCGCGACGGCGCCCGGTCCGCGACCAGGCGGACGATCTCCTCGTACTTCTTGGGATGCAGGATCGCGAACGAGAGGTCCTCGAGCTCCCACTTCACCGTCGCCATGCCGAGCCGATGCGCCAGCGGTGCAATGACTTCCAGCGTCTCGCGCGCCTTGCGGGCCTGCTTCTCGGGCGGCAGGAAGCGCATGGTGCGCATGTTGTGCAGGCGGTCGGCGACCTTGATCACCAGCACCCGCGGATCCCGCGCCATCGCGATGATCATCTTGCGGATGGTCTCGCCCTCGGCGGCCGAGCCGAGCACGACCTTGTCCAGCTTCGTCACGCCGTCGACGAGATGCGCCACCTCGTCGCCGAACTCGGCCGTCAGTTCGTCGAGCGAGTACCCGGTGTCCTCGACCGTGTCGTGCAGCAACGCCGCCACCAACGTCGTGGTGTCCATCCCCAACTCGGCGAGGATGTTGGCCACCGCCAGCGGGTGCGTGATGTACGGATCGCCCGACTTGCGGAACTGCGTCGCATGCCGCTGCTCGGCGACGTCGTACGCGCGCTGCAGCAGTGAGAAGTCGGCCTTCGGATACAGCTCGCGGTGGACCGCGACGAGCGGCTCGAGCACCGGCCGGATCGGCGCATTGCGCTGACCGGTGATGCGGCGGGCCAGGCGCGCCCGCACCCGGCGCGACGCCGACGTCGGCACCGGCGCGCTCTTGTCGGCGGGGCTCGCCCCACCGGTACTCGTGGCATCAGTGCTCTGCGAACGATCAGTGTTCTGGGAACGATCAAGATGCTGGGTCATGCCGTCACCTCCTGCCACCGCACTGCCACGGCCACTCGGAACCTGGCGGCACTGCTACACCACCAGGCACAACTGTAGTCCTCAGACTCTGACCAGCGACGTCAGCGGGTACCGGTCGAACCGCTCCCGCCCGCCCAGCTCCTCGATCTCGAGAACCACCGCGACGCCGATCACCTCGGCACCCGCCCGCGACAGCAGCTCCGCGGCCGCGAGCAGGGTGCCGCCGGTGGCCAGCACGTCGTCGATCACGAACACCCGACGCCCGTTGAGGTCGGGCGCGTCGCACGGAATCTCCAGCGTCGCGGCACCGTACTCGAGCGAATAGCTCTCGGAGTGCACCGGAGGCGGCAGCTTGCCCGCCTTCCGGACCGCGAGGACGCCGCAGCCGAGTTCCATCGCGACACCGCCGCCGAGCAGGAAGCCGCGGGCATCGACGCCCGCGACGAGATCGGCACCGGCGCCGGCGGCGGCGAGGCCCTCGATCACCGACCGGTATCCCGGACCGTCCGCGAACACCGGCGTGAGGTCCGCGAACCGGACACCGGGGGTCGGGAAATCATCACACCAGCGGGTCAGACGGGAGACCGCATCGCCCGCGCGCTCGAGGGCCGCGGCGAGTTCCGGGGTGGTGGCTTCGGGGGCATCCATCTGAGAAATCACCTGAGAAGTATCCACCTGTCCATGTTCCACCCCGAACCGGACCTCGTCGGATTGGGAACGACTGCGTGCATCCCCTTCGAGTGGGCGATCGTGCGCGGCTGGTCGAACAACGGGATCGTCGGCATCTCGTTCCACAGGATCGCCTCGGCCTCACCGAGCAGCGACATGCGAGCTGCGAGCGATGCGTCCACGGCGAGCTGGTCGACCACCTGGTCGAACCGGCGGTTCGAGAAGGCGCCGAAGTTGTCACCGTTGCCGGTCCGCAGCGCGAAGGCCGCGTCGTCGACCGAGTCGGTTCCGGCGGCACCGGCCGCGGACGCCGTCCCCGCCAGCACCGCGTCGACCTGACCGGCACGCAGCGCCGTCGGAGAGAAATCGGGTGAACCCGCGTCCTCGACGGTGATCCCCGCACCTGCACAGGACTCGGCGATGATCTGCACGGTGCGTGCGCGCCGCTCGTCCGGGCCGAGGTAGCCGACCCGAACGGTCAACCGCTGTTGGCCGCTCGCCTCCCGCGCCGCGGTCGCCCCCGGGATGTCGGGATCGGTGTACGTGCCGCCCTCCGCGGCGACCGCCGACGGGTAGAACAAGGTGTCGGGCCCCGTGATCCGGGAATCGATCACGCCCGACCCGATCCCGTCGGCTCGCTCGAACCCGGGGTGCCCGAGATCGTCGTACAACCGCTGCCGCGGCAGGCACAGCGCGAACGCGCGGCGGGCATCGACCGAACCGAACACACCCTGCGTCGCGAGCACGAGTTGTTCCACACTGCGCGACGGCTCGTGCGCGACATCGAATCCGCCGTCCGGCGCGAACCCGGCCAGCGAACCGGCACCGATGTCGACGACCTCGATGTCACCGGCGTCCATTCCGGACGGCACGTCGGAGCCCTTGGGCCACACGACGATCCGGGAAGTCTGCGGCTTGACACCCCACCAGCGCTCGTTCTCGACGAGCACCAGACCGTCGTCACTCGTGTACGACTCGATCCGGTACGGACCCGACGAGGGGAACCTGGCCAGTTCGAGGTCGCCGGGCGCCAGGCGCCAGCCGGTGTTCCAGAAGTCGGCGATCCGCCCGACCGCGTCCGCATCGCCGGACCGGATCGCGCCGACCAGGTCCGGTACGCCCGCGGCCTGCGCTGCCACGTGCGCCGGCATCAGTTCGGTGGCACCGAACAGCGATCTCCACCCGAGGTAGCTGCGACCCGGCGCGAAGACGACGGTGACGTCCTTCGCCCCGGGCGCGCAGTCGACCCGTTCGATGTCCGCGTACCCGGCACGGGTGGCGGCGTCGAACATCGGCACGGAGCCACCGTCGCCGGGCCGCGTGAAGCGACCGCTGCCGGCCGCCCACGCGAGCATGAAATCGTCACACGCGATCGGTACCCCGTCCGAGTAGACCGACGACGGATTGAGCCGGTACTGCACGGTGAGCGAGTCCCCGGGCACCACGTTCGCGGTCCCGAAGTCGGTGTCCGCGACCTGCGCCCCCGACGGACCGGTGTAGCTCATACCGGTGAGGACCCGGCCGAGCGCCTGCAGGGCACCGGTCGCCGATCCCTCGACGGTGTTGCCGTTGTAGGTGGTGACGACGTTGTCGATCGCGTAGCCCAACGAGGGCACCTGATCGGTCGGTTCGCTACTGCACGCCGCGGTCGCGCCGACCGCGGCCGCGGCGGCCAGGGCGACGATCGACCTGGCCGCGCGGCGGGTGAAACGGGGGGCACGGCGGTAACTGCTCGCGTCCGGCATGTCAGTGCCTCTTCTTGTTGCGCTTCCCCGTCGGTACCGCGCCGGGTCGCGGCGCCGAACCCGCCGCCGAGCTCACGCGGGACTCGGGCTGCGCCGACTCGACGCGGGTACCGTTCGCTGCCCGCTTGGCGAGCACCTTCTTGGTGTGTGCGGCGACCGGACCCCACCGTTCCTTGATCGACACCAGCATCGGCGTCGCGGTGAAGATCGACGAGTAGGCGCCGACGATGATGCCCACCAGCTGGACCAGTGCGAGGTCCTTCAGCGTGCCGACACCGAGCAGCCACACCGCCACCACCATGAGGGCGACCACCGGGAGGATCGAGATGACGGTGGTGTTGATCGACCGCATCAGCGTCTGGTTGACGGCCAGGTTCGCCTGCTCGGCGTACGTGCGCCGGTTCAGGTGCAGGATCCCGCGGGTGTTCTCCTCGACCTTGTCGAACACGACGACCGTGTCGTAGAGCGAGAAGCCGAGGATCGTGAGCAGACCGATCACCGTCGCGGGCGTCACCTCGAACCCGATCAGCGAGTACACGCCGGCGGTGACGACCATGTCGAAGAACAGCGAGACGATCGCCGCGATCGCCATGTCCCGTTCGAACCGGATCGCGATGTAGATACTGACGATGACCAGGAACACCACCAGCGCGATGAGCGCCTTCTTGGTGATCTGACCGCCCCACGTCTCGCTGACGTCCGCGACACTGATCGCGTTCTTGGACGGGGCGCCGTTGCTGTCCTTCGGCTGGAACTCGTCGTACAGCGCGTTCTGCAGCTCGTTGACCTGTCCGGCGTCGAGCGCCTCGGAGCGGATCTCGATCGACGAACTGGACCCCGAGCCGACCGTCTGCACCGAAACCGGCTCCTGGCCGAGGGTGTCGGAGTAGACCGTCTCCACCTGTTCGGTGGTGACGCCCTCCGGGGTCGGGAACTGGATGCGGGTACCGCCCTCGAACTCGATGCCCAGGGTGAAGCCGCGCACGACGATGCTCAGGAGCGACAGAGCGACGATCGCGCCGGTGAGCCAGTAGTAGAACTTGCGGCGCCCGATGACCTCGAAGCCGCCGGTGCCGGTGTAGAGACGCTGCAGCCAACTGTGGTGTGGCAGCAGCGCCCGATCTGCGGCCGCCTTGCTCGCCTCGGTGGAGGTTGCGGAGGTGTTCGACTCACTCATGTTCATGCCTCCGTGTCCGACGATGCCTGCGCGGTCGACGCCGCGACCACCTTGCGTTCGCGAGCGACCTGCTGGACCGCGCCGAGACCGTTGACGCTCGGCTTGGACCAGAACTTGGACTTGGACGCCATGTACACCAGCGGCCACGTCACCAGGAACACCACGACCACGTCGAGGATCGTCGTGAGGCCGAGGGTGAACGCGAAGCCGCGCACCTGGCCGACGGCGAGGACGTACAGGACGGCGGCCGCGATGAAGCTCACCGCGTTACCGGACAGGATCGTGCGGCGGGCACGAGCCCAACCACGCGGAACCGCGGACCGGAAGCTGCGTCCCTCGCGCATCTCGTCCTTGATGCGCTCGAAGAACACGACGAACGAGTCGGCGGTCATACCGATACCGATGATCAGACCCGCGATGCCGGCGAGGTCGAGCGTGAACCCGATGTAGCGGCCGAGCAGAACCATCACCGCATAGACCATCACGCCCGACAGCACGAGCGACAGAGCGGTGAGCACACCGAGCATGCGGTAGTAGACGAGGCAGTAGATGAGGACGAGCACGAGGCCCACCGCACCCGCGATGAGGCCCGCCTCGAGCGAAGCGAGACCCAGCGTCGCCGACACCGTCTCGGCTTCCGACGCCTGGAAGGACAGCGGCAGCGAACCGTACTTGAGGGTGTTCGCGAGTTCCTGCGCCTGCGTCTGTGTGAACTGGCCGGTGATCGACGTCGAGCTACCGGCCGGCGTCGCACCCTGAACGACGGGCGCGCTCACGACCTTCGAGTCGAGCGTGAACGCGGCCTGCTTGCCGATATTGGCACCGGTGAACTGCGCCCACGTCGTGCTGCCGGTGGACTTGAAGCTCAGGCTCACCTCGTAGCGAGACTGCTGCGTGTTGTAGCCGGAGCTGGCGTCGGAGATCTCCTGGCCGTCGATGATGCTCGGTGCCAGCAAGTACACGGTGGTGCCGTCGGTCGAGCACGCGACGAGCGGCAGGGTCGGGTCGTCGTTGCCCTGCAGCGGATCGGGCGCCGAGCAGTCGAGCGTGGCCATCGCCTGCTGCTGGACTGCCGGATCCGAACTCTGACGCGTCTCCTTCGCCTTCGCGATCTCCGCGGCGGCGGCCTCGGGCGAACCGGGCACCGGCTCGGCCGGTGCCGGGGCCGGGGCCGGCGACGGAGCGGGTTCGGTCGGCTCGGTCGGGCTCTGTGCCGGGAACGGACGCTCCTGCGTGTCCGGGGTGGCCGCGGGCTCCGTCGGGGCCGGCGCCGACGTGTTGGGCGCCTGAGTGGCGGGCGCGGGCTGCGCCCCCGGCGCGGCCGCAGCCTGCGAACCGATGACCGGACGGATGTACAGGCGCGCGGTCTGGCCGAGCGAACGTGCCTGCGAGCTGTCATCACCCGGCACCGTGATCACCAGGTTGTCACCGTCGATCACGACCTCGGACCCCGAAACTCCGAGTCCGTTGACGCGCGTCTCGATGATCTGCTGGGCCTGACGCAGGCTGTCCTGGCTCGGCGTGCTGCCGTCAGGCGTCCGCGCGCTGAGGGTGACGCGTGTCCCGCCCTGCAGGTCGATCCCGAGCTCGGGCGTCGGGGACTTGTCTCCGGTGAAGAAGACCAGCGCATACAGCACGGCGACGAGCGCCGTGAAAACGGCGAGCGCGCGCACTGGGTGCACCGATCCTGTCGAAGGTGCCACGGTCTGTCTGTCTCCTCGGTACGTGCGGTTCAGATGATGACGCAAGGGTGATGACGCAAAAAAGACAAGCGAGCCACTCGGCGAGCCGAGCGTGAACACGCCCCCGCCTGCAGGTGGAAATCCTGCCGACGAGGGCGGCTACCGCACTATTCGCCGTTCAGGCGACGCTGGGTGTCGTCCGGGGTCTCGTCCTCGTTGTCGACGGTCTCGGCCTCGGTGGCGTCGTCCTCGTCGATCACGTGCTCGCGGACGACCATCCGCGACCAGGTGGTGATGACACCGGGAGCGATCTCGAGATCGACCGTTCCCTCGTCCAGTCCGGCCACCGTCGCATGCAGGCCGGCAGTGGTCATGACACGGTCACCGATCTTCAGGGAATCCTGAAGATCAGCCGTCTTCTGCATCTCCTTCTTCTGGCGCCGGATGCCGAGAAACATCGGCACGAGCAGAGCAAGAATCAGAAGCGGAAACAGCAATTCCATCGGGAAGTCAGTCCTCGGGGTCGTCACTTGGGGCGTAACACACGGCGATGTTCACGGAACCGGGTCGGCGCCGCGCCAGTGACCAGTGTGCCACTAGCGAGACGATCGAAAGGGAAATCGTCACCGATGGCATTTCGCTCATATCGAACAGCGTCGATCGTCCGACGGCGAAATAACCTCAGGATTGATCCCCGTCGGACTCGTTCGGGCCGAACAAGCCGAGTTGCGGTTCACGGGCCCGGACTTCGATTCCGCCCACCGCGGCGTCCGGGGGCGGCGTGAGACCGAGTTGCGCCCACGCGGCCGCCGTCGCGACCCGGCCGCGGGGTGTCCGGGCGATCATGCCCGCACGCACGAGGAACGGCTCGCACACCTCCTCGACCGTCGAGGGCTCCTCCCCCACGGCGACAGCGAGGGTCGACACGCCCACCGGCCCTCCGCCGAAACTACGGACCAAGGCGCCCAGCACGGCCCGATCCAACCGGTCCAGGCCGAGCGGGTCCACGTCGTACACCGCGAGCGCCGCCTGCGCGATCTCGCGGGTGATGACGCCGTCGGCGCGCACCTCCGCATAGTCGCGGACCCGGCGTAGCAGCCGATTCGCGATTCGTGGCGTGCCACGCGACCGCCCGGCGATCTCCGCGCCGGCGTCCCCGCCGAGTTCGATGCCGAGGATGCCCGCCGAACGGAGCAGGATGAGCTGCAGTTCGTGCGGCTCGTAGAAATCCATGTGAGCTGTGAAGCCGAACCGGTCCCGGAGCGGCCCGGTGAGGGCTCCCGATCGGGTGGTGGCCCCGACGAGCGTGAACGGCGCGACCTCGAGCGGAATCGACGTGGCGCCCGGCCCCTTCCCCACCACGACGTCGACCCGGAAGTCCTCCATCGCGAGATACAGCATCTCCTCGGCGGGACGGGCCATTCGGTGGATCTCGTCGATGAACAGCACGTCGCCTTCGACGAGATTGCTGAGCATCGCCGCGAGGTCACCGGCGCGTTCGAGCGCCGGACCCGACGTGAGCCGCAGCGAGGTGCCGAGCTCCGTCGCGATGATCATCGCCATGCTCGTCTTGCCCAGGCCGGGCGGCCCGGACAACAGCACGTGGTCGGGGGTCCCACCGCGCAGTTTCGCGCCGGTGAGCACCAACTGCAGCTGTTCCCGGACCCGCGGCTGGCCGATGAAGTCGCTCAGGTTCTTGGGGCGCAGGCTCGCTTCGACCTCGCCGTCGGACGACACGAAGTTCGCGGTGACGGCCGACTCGTCCTGCGTCCGGCCCTCGTCCATGCCGTCGCCGAAGATCATCGCGTCTTTCCGAGCAGCGCGAGCGCCGACCGCAGGACCGTCGACGTCGGGGCCTCCGGATCCGCCGCCACCACGGTGTCGGTGGCCTTCTCGGCGTGCTCGAGCTTGAAGCCGAGACCGGTCAGCGCCTCGACCACCTGGTCCCGGACGACCGTCGTTGAAGCGGCCACGCCGGCGCCCGGCAGATCGCCCGTCACCGCGACGGCCTCGACCTTGTCGCGAAGTTCGACGACCATCCGCTCGGCGCCGCGCTTACCGATACCCGGAACACGGGTGAGCGCGGTGACATTACCTTCGGCGAGTGCCTTGCGGAGCGCCTCGGGTTCGAGCACCGCGAGGATCGCCATCGCCAGGCGCGGCCCCACCCCGGACACCGTCTGCAGCAGACCGAACAGGTCGCGCGACTCGGCATCGGCGAAGCCGTAGAGCGTCATCGAGTCCTCGCGGACGATCATCGCGGTCACCAGGCGTGACTCGTCGCCGCGCCGCAACGTCGCGAGCGTGGCGGGTGTCGCGTTGACGCGGTACCCGACGCCCGCGGCCTCGATCACCGCATGGTCCAACCCGACCTCGAGAACCTCACCTCGAACCGAAGCGATCACCGTTTCCCTGCCTTTCCGGCCGCAATTTCCTTCAGCCGTGCCTCGTACCGCCGCTTCTGCTCCGCCGCCGACGCCTCGGCCGCGGCCATCCGATCGAGCATCGGCGCGCGCCAACAATGGCAGATGGCGAGCGCGAGCGCGTCGGCCGCGTCGGCGGGTTTCGGCGCCGTGTCGAGTCCGAGAATGCGGGTGACCATCGCGGTGACCTGCTTCTTGTCGGCGGTGCCACTGCCCGTCACCGCGGCCTTGACCTGACTCGGCGTGTGAAAGCACACAGGGATTCCACGCTTCGCCGCCGCCAGTGCGACGACGCCGCCCGCCTGGGCGGTTCCCATCGCGGTTCGCACGTTGTTCTGGGAGAACACCCGCTCGACGGCGACGACGGTGGGACGGAATCGATCGAGCCACTCGTCGGCGGCGTTCGAGATTCGCAGGAGCCGCGACGCGAGGTCCATGTCGGGTGGGGTTCGCACGACGTCGACGGCCACCGGTTTCACCTCGCGCCCACGGCCGGTGTCCACGACACCGAAACCGCATCGCGTCAGGCCGGGGTCGACACCCAGAACACGCACGCGCCCACCTCTCGCACTACTTTCCGAACAATTGTTCGAGCATAGCGGGAGGTGGGCGCGTGACCATGCACCAACACGCAGTCGGCGCTGCGAGCGACTAGGCGTCGAGTTCGGCGAGCACCTCGTCCGAGAGGTCGACGTTGGTGTAGACGTTCTGGACGTCGTCCGATTCCTCGAGAGCGTCGACGAGCTTGAACACCTTGCGAGCACCCTCGGCGTCGACCGGGACCTCGACGGACGCCCGGAAGTCCGGATCGGCGGACTCGTAGTCGACACCGGCGTCGACGAGCGCGGTGCGGACCGGGATCAGATCGCCCGCCTCGCACACGATCTCGAAGCTGTCACCGAGGTCGTTGATCTCCTCGGCGCCGGCCTCGAGCACGATCTCCAGAAGATCGTCCTCGGTGCGGCCGTTCTTCTCGAGCACCACGACGCCCTTGCGGGTGAACAGGTACGAGACCGACCCGGGGTCGGCCATGTTGCCGCCGTTGCGGGTCATCGCGGTACGAACCTCGCCGGCAGCCCGGTTCCGGTTGTCGGTGAGGCACTCGATGAGCACTGCCACACCGTTGGGGCCGTAGCCCTCGTACATGATGGTCTGCCAGTCGGCGCCGCCGGCTTCCTCGCCACCACCGCGCTTGCGGGCGCGTTCGATGTTGTCGTTGGGGACCGAGCTCTTCTTGGCCTTCTGGATGGCATCGAAGAGGGTGGGGTTACCCGACGGATCGCCGCCACCCGTACGAGCTGCCACCTCGATGTTCTTGATCAGCTTCGCGAACATCTTGCCGCGCTTGGCGTCGATCACGGCCTTCTTGTGCTTGGTGGTGGCCCATTTGGAGTGGCCGCTCATTCGTGGGAGCCCCTTCCTGCAGCGTGCCGTGGCAGATACGACAAATCCCACGGCATTTCGACTGCACACTTGTCGGAGGTTCGATGCTACCTGCACACCGGTGCGGGCCGGACACACCGCCTCCCCCCAAAGGTCACGATCCGGTAGATGTTGTCGACGTTCCGAGGACGCCACGGCAACCGCAATGGAACCTTCCAGAGACATCTACGATGTGACATCGAGAACGACGGACGGCGTCTCTCGCGCGGGGGCGCGGACATACGGATGCCGGGATCGTTGGGGGAAAGGCGAACGAATGCGCATTCACAGACCGGGATTCACGCACCGTCTGAAGAAGCGATTGATCGGAATCACCGCAGCCGCACTGCTGTTGCCCGCTCTGACGGCAGTGGCGGGGACGACCACCGCGAACGCGGCCCCGTGGGGCGGCTACGAGGAAGTGTGGGTCGACTCGTCGATGGGTCCGATCAAGGTCCAGATCCAGTGGGCCGCGCGCGGCGGAAACGCCGCCCTGTATCTCCTCGACGGCATGCGTGCGCGCGACGACCGCAATGCGTGGTCGTTCGAGACGAATGCCCTCGACCAGTTCCGTCTCGACAACGTCACCCTGGTGATGCCGGTCGGCGGCCAGTCGAGTTTCTATTCCGACTGGTACGCGCCGAGCAACTTCAACGGGCAGAAGGTCACCTACAAGTGGGAGACCTTCCTGACCAGGGAGCTCCCCGACTACCTCGCGACTCGCGGCGTCTCCCGCTCCAACAACGCGGTGACCGGCCTGTCGATGGGCGGCTCCGCCGCGTTGACCCTCGCGGCGTATCACCGGGACCAGTTCAAGTTCGCGGGCTCCTACTCGGGTTACCTCAACCTGTCGGCACCCGGTATGCGCGAGATGATCCGCATCGCGATGCTCGAGGCCGGAGGGTTCAACTCCGATTCCATGTGGGGCCCGCCCTGGGACCGGCAGTGGATGCGCAACGACCCGTTCGTCTTCGCACCGATGCTGCGCGGTCTGTCGATGTACATCTCGTCGGGCAACGGACTACCCGGAGAGTACGACACACCCGGGGCCCTTCTGGGGTCGCTCGGATCCTCGAACCTGCAGGGATCGTTGGGTTCGTCGGGATCCGTAACGTCGTTCAACACGTCCAACGCGATGGGACTCGAGTCACTCGCGCTGATGAACACCCGGGCATTCCAGGTGCGGTTGGACAGCCTCGGGATCCCCGCGACGTACGACTTCACTCCCGACGGAACGCACAACTGGGGCTACTGGTCCGCGGAGCTGTGGAAGTCACGTCCACAGATCCTCGACACCCTGAACGCGTGGTGACCTGACTCCACACCGTGGCGGGTGCGGGGGTCAGTTCCCCCGCACCATGTCCACGAACAGTTGATGGACGCGCCGATCACCGGTCACCTCCGGGTGGAACGAGGTCGCGAGGACGGAGCCCTGTCGCACGGCCACGATGTGGTCGGCGGCGAGGCCTTCCGGCACCCGGGCCAGGACCTCGACGCCCGGTCCGACCCGCTCCACCCACGGCGCGCGGATGAACACCGCACGGACGGGGTCGCCGTCGATACCGGTGAAGTCCAGGTCGGCCTCGAACGAATCCACCTGACGGCCGAAAGCATTGCGGCGCACCGTGATGTCGAGACCGTCAAGGTGCTGCGCGTCTGCACGGGTGTCGAGAATCTCGCTTGCCAGCAGGATCATCCCGGCACACGAGCCATAGGCCGGCATTCCGTCCTTCAGTCGGGCACGCAGCGGATCGAGGAGCTCGAACACGGTGAGCAGCCGGCTCATCGTCGTCGACTCGCCGCCCGGGATCACCAGGCCGTCCACGGATTCGAGTTCGGACAGTCGGCGTACGCCGATCGCACGCGCCCCGCTGGATTCGATTGCCGCGAGATGTTCGCGGACGTCGCCCTGCAGTGCGAGCACGCCGATCGTCGGTTGATTTGTCACGAGTGAAAGTCCTGCACTATTCGACGCTATTGACTTCCGAAACGCTATCAGCAGACCGCCGGGATCCTGCCCGGCACCATCCGGACGGACGGCGTCAGGAGTCGGTCTCACCCCGTCAAGGCTGCGTCAACACGACCGCCCGCGCATTTCCGCGCGGCAAGACTCGACAGTGTGATCGAAACCCGCGTGTCCACGCCGCGACCGGCACCACGGTCGCGCGCCGACAAGAACAAGCTCACGGTGACGACCGGACTCGCCGGACTCTCACTCGATGCCCTGGCGTCGGTCGCCTACGGCCCCGAGGCCATCGTCCTCGTCCTGGCGGCGGCAGGCTCGGCGGGGCTCGGCATGACCCTGCCGGTAACCCTGGCCATCGCGGTACTGCTCGCCTTCCTCGTGGCGTCCTACCGCCAGGTCATCGCCGCCTTCCCGCAGGGAGGGGGCGCGTATGCGGTGGCGAAGACACATCTCGGGCCACGCGCGGGACTGACCGCCGCCGCATCGCTCGTACTCGACTACGTCCTCAATGTCGCGGTGTCGATCGCGGCAGGCGTCGCGGCGCTCACCGCCGCGGTGCCGGCACTATTGCCCTGGACGCTGTGGCTGTGCCTCGCGGCGCTCGCCGTCGTGACAGCTCTCAACCTCCTCGGAATCGCCTACAGCGCACGCACCTTCATGATCCCCACCGCGGTGTTCGTACTCGGAATCCTGACCGTGATCGTCACCGGACTACTCCGCTCGGCGCCCGCCACCGTCGCGCAGGGCGAGGCCGTCGCAACGAACGTCTCGACCGTCGGGGCGCTGCTGCTCCTCAAGGCGTTCTCGAGCGGTTGCGCAGCCCTGACCGGTGTCGAGGCGATCGCGAACGCGGTTCCCAGTTTCCGTCGGCCGCGCATCCGGACCGCGCAGCGCACCGAGGTCGCGCTCGGCATCCTGCTCGGCACGATGCTGCTCGGACTCGCGACCCTGATCGAGAAGTTCGAGGTGCACCCCATCACCGGGACGACCGTCCTGTCGCAGGTCACGGAGGCCGCGCTCGGCGGGGGCGTCGGCTACTACGTGGTGCAGGTCGCCACCGTCGTTCTGCTCTCGCTGGCGGCGAACACCTCGTTCGGCGGCCTACCGACACTGCTGAAACTGCTCGCCGACGACGACTGCCTGCCCCACCGCTTCGCCGCGCGGTCGGGTCGGGACGTGTACCGGTTCGGGGTCCTCGTGCTGGCCGGGTGCGCCGCGGCGCTGCTGGTGGGCTCCGACGGCAGCATGAATGCTCTGGTGCCGCTGTTCGCGATCGGCGTCTTCGTCGGGTTCACCCTCGCGCAGGCGGGTCTGGTGCGGCACTGGCTCGCCGCGCGCACGCCCGGTTGGCGGTGGCGTACCGCCCTCAACGGGTGCGGCGCCGTCCTCACGGCCGTGGCCGCGGTCGTCACCACCGCGATGAAGTTCACCGAGGGCGCGTGGCTGATCGCGATCGCCCTGCCACTGCTGGTCGTCGCGATGGAACGCGTGCACCGCACGTACCGTCGGGCGGAGGCGCTGCGGCAACAGCCGCGGCACGCCGATTCCGTCGCGCCCGAGGGTCCGCTGGTGATCGTTCCGATCGGGAACGTCTGCGAGGCGAGTCACGAAACTCTGACTCTCGCAGCATCTCTCGGTCGAGATGTCGTTGCCGTCCATGTGGCCGAGCCGGGCCGCTCCGTGCGTGCGTTCGGCAAGGCATGGGAGGCGTGGGCAGCGGGGCACCCCGACGTCCGGCTCGTTCTCCTCGAGCACGAACACGGCTCGGTCGGACGTCCGATCGCGCGGTGGCTATGTCGACACCGGCCCCGAGGCCACGTCATCGTGGTCATCGGGGAGATCGCTCCAGCGGCCCTCTGGCAGCGCATGCTGCCCGGGCACCACGGAACGGACCTGCGTCGTGCACTGCGTGAGAACGCGGACACCGTGATCTGCCGCGTGCAACTGAGTCCCTCGTCAGTCGCGCCGCAGAAGCCTCGTGAGCCCTTCCTGCACGACGGCAGCCACGAGATGACCCTCACGATTGAAGATGCGTCCCTGGGTGAGCGCGCGCCCGAATCCCGCCGACGGCGAGGACTGGTCGTACAGCAGCCAGTCGTCGGCCCGGAACGGGCGCATGAACCACAGCGCGTGATCGAGTGACGCACTCTGGATCGCGGTGTCCGTGTGGGTGGTGCTCGCCGACGCCAGCAACGTCATGTCACTCATGTACGCGAGCGTGCAGATGTGGAAGACCGGATCGTCCGGCAGCGCCTCGCGGGAGCGGAACCAGACCTGCTGCTGCACCGGCACACCCGGGCGACGCTCGATCTGCTCGGCCGGCACGTACCGCAGGTCCCAGTCGGCCCACTCGCGGAACTCCCAGGACTTCTCCTCGGACGCGAACGACGCCGCATCGGGCAGTTCCTCCGGCGCCGGGACCGGCGGCATCACGTCCTCGTGCTCGATGCCCTCGTCGAGCACGTGGAACGACGCCGACATCGTGAAGATCGCCTGGCCGTCCTGCACGGCGGTGACGCGGCGGGTGGTGAACGAACGGCCGTCACGGATCCGGTCGACCAGGTACACGATCGGCATGACCGGGTTGCCCGGTCGCAGGAAGTAGCCGTGCAGCGAATGGACGTGGAAGTGCTCGTCGACGGTCCGTACCGCCGACACCAGCGCCTGACCGGCGACCTGACCACCGAAAGTGCGCGGCAGCATCGTCTCCGTAGCGATGCCCCGGAAGATGTCCCTCTCGAGCCGCTCGAGTTCCAGGATCTGCTCGATCTTTGCCATCTGGGCCCCTTCCGCCGCGTTCGCTCAGGCTAGCAACGCACGAACGCGGCGGCGGCCACACTGGGCCGCCGCCGCGTGCGTCGCGTCGGTTGTCTACCGGCTGAAGGTCACCAGCCGCGCTCGGCGAGGCGGTGGGGCTGCGGGATCTCGTCGACGTTGATGCCGACCATGGCCTCGCCCAGGCCGCGGGAGACCTTGGCCAGGACGTCGGGGTCGTCGTGGAAGGTGGTGGCCTTGACGATCGCGGCGGCCCGCTCGGCGGGGTTGCCGGACTTGAAGATGCCCGAGCCGACGAACACGCCCTCGGCGCCGAGCTGCATCATCATCGCCGCGTCCGCGGGGGTCGCGATGCCACCGGCGGTGAACAGGGTGACGGGGAGCTTACCGGCCTTGGCGACCTCGACGACGAGGTCGTAGGGGGCCTGCAGTTCCTTGGCCGCGACGTACAGCTCGTCCTCGGGCAGCGAGGTCAGGCGGCGGATCTCCTGGCGGATCTTGCGCATGTG
>NZ_JAIVAH010000021.1 GCF_020171745.1 Prescottella equi | reverse complement strand
ACCCGACGGGAAAACTACAGGTCACGAATCTGCGTCAACGCACCTCGATCCGACGCCGACTGCAGGTCAGTCCGTAAAAACCGTGATCAACAAAGGGGTTCGAGTCCCCTTAGCTCCACTTCGAACTCCGGGCCACGATCATCCGATCGTGGCCCGGAGTTTTTGTGTTCCCGATGCACTGACATCCAGTCGGGAGCGTTGCGGGGCAAACCGCTGGGCTCCACTCCGGAGTCGGTGCCGGGGTTGTCGTGTCCGACCTCGAGGCGTGCGGCCCGTTGCCTCGAACGAAGAAACCCCCGATCCGTCCGGGGACGGGTCGGGGGTTTCGAGACTTCGGCTGACGAATCAGCCGAGAGCGGCGATCGCGCCGATGAGGCTCAGGATGGCGCCGAGGCCGCCGATGACCGTGCCGATGCCGCTCACGACCGGCTGAATCTGCTTGATCAGCGCGAGATCTGCGTCAGACGAACCCATTTTTACTCCTCTGTTGTGTTCCACGCCGGCACCGGGCCGGATGTCGATAGCCGTCACCAAACAAACCTTCGATTGGCTAAAGACGGTGGATCAACCGTAAACCAGATTGTGGCCCGTGTCTCGTCGAGCGGTCCGCTGTGCGGAACGCAACGGCAACAGGTTCGGTGTGGTGCACCTTTCAGGCCTGGTCGACGGCCTCGTAGTGCTCGACGGTGGGGAACGGATCGTAGAAGTGGTGCAGCAGTCGCCGCCATTCCTGGTACTCGTCCGAGCCGCGGAAGCCTTCCGTGTGGTCCTCGAGGGTGTCCCATTCGACGAGCAGCAGATAGCCGTCCGGCCGTTCGATGCAGCGGGACAGCGAGAGCCGTCGGAATCCGGGCATGGCGGAGATGATGCGTTTCGCCTGCGCGAAGGCCGCTTCGAAGTGGTCGGCGTGGCCCGGCTTCACCTGCAGGGGAGCGTGTTCGAGGATCATCCGCGCATCCTGTCAGCCGCGCGGGGACGGTGCCAGGTGGTGGCGCGGAGTGTTCTCACGCGCCACCACCCGACGGCTCATCCGGACAGGGGGGGAAAGCCGGACGAGCCCCGTTGCTGCCCAGGGGGGAGGGGCAACATTTTTGTACTGTAGTGCAATTTGTGGCGCGGGGCACGACACGTCGGTCTAATGACCTATTTCCCGTGTCGGACGGACGGTCGGTCAGCCGTCGTGTCGGCCGTAACCCTTGCCCTGCCGATCCAGCTCGTCCGGCCCCAGGCCGAGGTACAGCTCGCGCAGACGGTCCCACAGTTCGAGTTGCGAGAAGTCGAGCTCGTCGCGGATCTGCTGGGTCTTCGTCAGGAACGGGTTCGGCAGCATCGCCGTCATCATCTGCTCGCCGCGGCCGTTGAACATGCGGATGCCCCACGAGTGTGGGGTGCCGTCGGCGCCGAGACTGCGGTACATCTCGGCCCGCGAGCAGCGGCGGATCCGGCCGAGTTCCGGCCCGCTGTCCTTGTGTTCGCCGATGCACAGGTGGAAGTGCCACCGGCCGAAGTCGATCGTCGCGTAGCCGTCGAACAGCGAGATGCGCTTCGCTGCATTGGGTGCGGCCACCTCCCACGCGGCGCCCTCGACGAGGACGCCGAACCAGATGTCGTCCCAGTACTCGTCGAAAAGGATGTGCATCAGGTTCAGCAGCGACTGCTCGTCGGCCGGGATGGGCCACATCTGTTCGCGGCCACCGCCCTCGGTGACGACGATCGGTGGCTCGACCTCTTCGGGTTGTGCGGTGGTCATGCCGACTCCTCCTTCTCCTCGGGTTCGTGCGGACGGGTGAGCACGCAGTCCCCGCAATAACCGGAGACGGACGTGCGATAGAACAGGCAGCAGCTGCGACGCCGGTAGCCGGCGCCCTCGTGGTCGACGGTCTCGACCAGCCGGGGATCGAGCAGGATCCGTTCGACGATGTTCACTGCGTCCGTGCGGGTCTCGCCGTCGAGAACGCGGGCGGCACCGATCAGCGCCGACGCGGCGTTGCCCCACAGCAGCCGCTCCGACATCGGCTCGACGGCGCGGATCGCGGCGATCATCGGTGCCAGGTGGCGACCGAGGACCGTCTCGCACGCGACGCCGACAAGTTCGGCCGGTTCGTCGCCTGCCCAGCCGACGGGTTCGGACAGGTGCAGGTCGATCCGGCCGTCCACGTCACGCCACAGCAGACGGTCGACGTCGGGCAGGATTCCGGCGCGCACGATGCCGCCGAGCGCCAGCGACCACAGCCGGGCCGCGTAGCCGAGGAACAGCGTCGACGCCGCCACCCGGTACTCGGTGGTGCCGATCCGCGCACCCACGTGCCCGACGACGGCAGCGAGCGCGTCGGCGTCGTCGTACAGGTCGCGCACCGGACGCCAGTCTCCCGGCCCGGGATCGCCCGTCGTGGCGGTGAAGTACGGGCCGAGGCTGGACAGTGTCGCCAGGGTCGACGTGACCGCGTCGCGGGGCGGAAGGGTCACCGCGGTGTGCGGGAGTGTCCGCAGGACGCAGGGGAGGGCGTCCAGGCCGTCGATCGGGAGTGTCGTCCCGGCATGGTGGACGGCGAGACCGTCGTGCGACTCGACGAGCAGGTCCGCCGGACGGTCGTCGTCGACCACCACCGCGCCCTCCCGTCCGAGCAGCCGCCCGATCGCCGACGCCGCCGGTTCCGGTGCGCGGACCCGCGCCCGGATCGGGGACGCGTGCGCGGGCGTGAGGGTGAACACCCCGGAGCCGACGTCGAATCGCAGTGACCGCGAATCGAAGACGTCCCCGATCCGGCCGTCCAGCGCGAGGCGCTCCGGCGTGCCGGTAGTCAGGCTGCCGGTGCGGTCCACGAGCCACACGTGGTCGGCAACGCGCAGCGCCAACTCCAGGTCGTGCGTCGACATCACCACGGCCAGGTCGTGGTCCCGTGCCGCGGTGCGCAACAGTTCCACGAGGGCCACGCGCGACGGGACGTCGAGGAACGCGGTGGGTTCGTCGAGGATCAACAGCGTCGGCTCCTGGGCGAGCGCCCGCGCGGTGAGCACGCGTTGGCGCTCGCCGTCGGACAGTTCGCTCGCCGGGCGGTCGGCCAGGTGCGTGGCGCCGACAGCCTCGAGCGCCGACGCGACCACGGCGTGGTCCCGGGCGCCCATCCGGCCGCCGAGGCCGAGGTGCGGGGTGCGGCCCAGTCCGGTCAGCTCGCGCGCCGACAGCATGCCCGGGTCGACGCGGTCGGTGAGCACGACGGCGATCGCGCGGGCCAGCTCGTCGGCAGGTAAGGCGTGCAGGTCATTGCCGGACAGCCGGATCGAGCCGTCGAGCGAGGGCTGCAGCCCGCACAGCGTGCGCAGCAGTGTCGACTTGCCGCTGCCGTTGGGGCCGAGCAACACGGTCAGTTCACCGCGCCGCGCTACCGCCTCGATCCCGGAGGCGACGGTGCGGGCGGTGGCCGGCCGCAGGGCGCGCCGGGACCGGTAGCCGACGGCGACGCCGGTGAGGGACAGGACGACGTCGTGCACGGGGGAGTTCACAGAGCACCTCCGACGCCGCGCCGGCTGCGGACCAGGATCGTCACCACGATCGGCGCACCGATCAGTGCGGTGACGGCGTTGAGCGGAAGCACCGCGTCGCTGCCGGGCACCTGGCTGACGATGCCGCAGGCGAGCGCCACGGCCGATCCCATGAGGATCACGGTCGGCATCAGCGACCGATGGTCCGAGGTGCCGACGGCGAGCCGGGAAAGGTGCGGGACGGCGAGGCCGAGGAACCCGATCGGACCGCAGAACGCGGTGGTCACCCCGGCCAGCAGCGACGCCGCGAGCAGCGTGAGCAGGCGGGCGCGCCGGACGTCGATACCCATCGTGCGGGCGTAGCCCTCGCCGAGCAGGAGTGCGTTGAGGGGCCGGACCGTCGCGAGCGCGATGACGATGCACGCCAACACGATCGGGCCCATGAGGGCGAGATCGGCCCACGTGGTGGCGGCGAAGCTGCCCAGGCCCCACAGGAGGAACTGTTGGGCGCGTTGCGGATCGGCGTACACCAGCAGGACGCTGACGATCGCGGTGGTGGCCGAGCCGACCATCACACCGATGAGCAGCAGGGTCACCGCGTTCTTCACCCAGTGCGACAGCAGCAGCACCAGCAGCAGCACGGCGGCCGCGCCGGTGGCGGCGGCGGCCACCATCCCGGCGCGTCCGGCGCCCGCGAAGCCGGAAGTGAAGGACGCGGCGCCCGCCCCTCCTGCCGCGACGACGACCAGCGCGACGCCGAGGCTTGCCCCGGAACTGGCACCGAGCACGAACGGGTCGGCGAGCGCGTTGCGGAACAGGGTCTGCATCTGCAGACCGGCAACGCCGAGCGCGGCGCCGACGAGGACGGCGGTGATCGCGCGGGGCAGGCGCAGCTCGTGCACCACCACCTGCCAGCGCGGATCGGAGGGGGCGGCGCCGGTAAGCACCCGCACGGTGTCCGCGAGTGGGACGCGGATGGGTCCGAGGGCCAGCGCGAGCACGAACAGCACGACTGTGGACGCTGCGAGCAGCGCCAGCACGATCGCGGTCCGCCGCGAGAACGCCCGCGGTGCCGGCGTCGGCCCCCGCCCGTCCGCCGGCCCGGCGAGCGGGGCCGGCGGACGGGACAGGAGCGTGGTCATGCGCGCGGCACCTGCCGGTAGAACACGAACTCGTGGTCCGGCATCAGATCCGGGTGCAGGATCGCGACGACGTCGGCGAGCACCAGGTCGGGGCGGGTGACGCCGCGCTCGTAGAAGTCGTTGCCGCCCGTCGGGCCGATCGCCTTCGTCGCAGACCACACGGCGCCGTCGCGCACTGCGGCGAGCTGACCGTAGCGGGGATCCTCGGCGACCGCGTCGGCCGTCGTCTCCCACGAACTGGTGACGAACCACGTCGGCGCGGTGCCGGCCTGCGCGTACACCGACTCGAAGTTCAGCTGCAGGCTGCCGGTGGCGGGGTCGCTCAGCCACGGGTAGCTGCCGCCCGCGTCGCGGATCAGGCCGCCGATGTAGCTGCCGCCGGCCGGCATGTACCACGTGCCCTGGTACATGGTTCCGGGCAGCACGGGGCTGGGCTCCGCGTCTTTCGCCTTCGCCGCGACGTCCTCGTAGTCGCTGCGGATCTGCGAGTACACCTCGTTCGCCCGCGCCTCGGTGCCAGTGAGCGCGGCCATCGCCTTGATCCACTCGGCACGCCCGAGCGCCGTCGACTCGAGGTACTCGGCATTCGCGACGACGGGGATCCCGGCGGCCCGGAGCTTGGCGTACGACGGGTCGTCGGTACCGCCGGTCATCAGCACGTCCGGGTCGGCCGCGACGACCTTCTCGGTGTTCACCGTCTGCCCGGGCGCGTACTCGACGACCTTCCCGGCGTCGATCCGCTCACGCACCGCGGGATCGGAGACGAAACCGGCGTTGGCGACACCGGTCAGGACGTCCAACTGGTCGAGTTCGGTGATCAGCGGCAGGTGCGTGGTCGACGCCGAGTACAGGCTGGTGATCGGCGTCGAGATCTGCGGCGCCGATGCCAGGTCGCCGGACAGTTCCGGTGCCGGGGCGCCGCACTTGACCAGCACGTACGACTCCGGGGCGCCGCCGGGATACGGCTGGTTCACGGTCAGTACCTGGTAGCTGTCGTGGTACTCGAGGGTGAAGTTCTTCGCATCCGACAGCGTCGACTTGTCGGGGAAGTAGTCGGTGTTCGCATCGAATTCGGTGATGCAACCCCGGCCGCCCTGCGTTGCGTCGCCGGTCTGCGACTCGGCAGACGAGCAGGCGGTGAGGACAAGGGTGGCTACGGCAAGGGCGGAAAGCGCAGCGGTCGTGGACCGTTGGGACATGTGTTCTCCACAGGTGAGCGGGACGGTCGGCCGTCGGCTCGACTCGTTCTGCTGTACGCCTGAACATGCGTACAGACGACCTGACGAACGAGGCCAGCCTAACGAAAGGCGACGGTGTTCCGGGAAGGAATCGGGGCGTCAGGCGTGGATGTGGAGAGAGTCGTCCGGTGTGATCGCGACACGACGCGCGACAGGGAATCCTGGGGACGAAGCAGTGAACAGCATGGTGGACTGGCCACCTCTCTCGGGGAAATCCGCCCCGAATAGGAGAGTGCGATGACGGGAGTCTCCTGGCTCTCGGATCGACACTTCCCTCCGCCTTCCGGCCCTGGGGCCGTGGCATGTGAAGGGTCGCTCCCCGATTACAGTGGCGGGACCGCGCCGGTTTCGCACCGGCTTCCTCTTTCGTCATCACCTGACCGGGGCATTGTTGCACGCGGCCGAAATCCGGCAAAAACGCCGGTGCCGGATCAGGCTGCCGGAGGCAGCAATTCGCGCCCGTCGGCTACCCAGGCGCGCATCCCACCGTCGAGTTCGACGACGTCGGTGTAACCCAACTGCGCGAGATCCTGCACGGCGGTCGCGCTCATGTTGCCCGACATGCAGTACACCGCGATGGTGGTGCCGTGATCCGACGGCAGCGATGCCGCCCCGGCGGCCAGGTCGTCGAACGGGATCGCGCCGTCGGTCCCGGCGATGGTGCCCTCGTCGGGCACGTGGACGTTGAGGACGAAGGTGCTGTCGTCGGCGGCGATGTCGGCGAACTCCTGGACGTCGACGAGGCGCGGGGAGGACGCGGTGGCCGTCTCGTCCGTGCCGCAACCGGCGAGAATCGTCGTACCGATGCCGGCGACTGCTGCCGCAGCGATCACTCGTCCGCGGATCCGATTGCGTACCGAGATGCGTGCCATGTCCACCAGCCTCCGTCGAGCGCGCGCCGGGGTCCGGCACCCACATGCACCCTACCTACTGGGGTTCTACGTAGATGGGCGGGTCCGGTGACCGGGGCCACGCGTCGCCGCAGTCGTCGAGGGGCCTGCCTAGTACGATTACTCGTCGGTGTTGTCGGGTATGTGGAGGTTGGGGTGACGAAGAAGCGGGCTCCACGCTCGATCCCTGTCGTCATCGTGGCGGGATTCCTCGGATCGGGGAAGACGACCCTGCTCAACCACCTGCTGCACAACAACGGCGGCACCCGGATCGGCGTCATCGTCAACGACTTCGGGTCGGTCAACATCGACGCGATGATGGTTGCGGGACAAGTCGATTCGATGATGGCGCTCAGCAACGGGTGCCTGTGCTGCGCGGTCGACGTCAGCGACATGGACGAGATGCTGAACAAGCTCGCGCATCGCCGGTCGGAGATCGACGTCATCGTCGTCGAGGCCAGCGGGCTCGCAGAGCCGCGCAACATGATTCGGCTGGTACTCGGCAGCGAGAACCCGTACATCACGTACGGCGGCCTGGTGATGCTCGTCGACGGCGCCGAGTATCAGAGCAGCCGGCAGCGTCACCCGGAACTGGACCAGCACGTCGCGATCGCCGACCTGGTGGTCCTCAACAAGACCGATCGCATCGACGCCGATGCGCACGACGCGCTGCTCGCCGACGTGTGCCGCATCAACCCGCGCGCCGCGGTGCTGTCCACCGTGCAGGGCCGGGTCGATCCCGGTCTACTGTTCGACCGGACTCCGCGTCCCGTCGCGCGTCCCGGCCAGCAGTTGTCGTTCGACGACCTGCTGCTCGCTGCCGACGAGCCGTCGGATCAGTGCGGTGAGTGCGGAGGGCAGCACGACCCGCACATCCACGCGATGTACGACAGCGTCACGTTCGCGTCCGACCTGCCGATGCACCCTCGTCGGCTGATCCGGTTCCTCGAGAAGCAACCGGCCGGCGTCTACCGGATCAAGGGCTTCGTCTACTTCGGCGTGCCCGGCTATCAGCAGAAATACCTGCTGCAGGTGGTCGGTGACCACATCAGCTTCCATCCGCAGCGCTGGGTGGCGGGGGAGTCCCGGCGCACCGAACTGGTCGTGATCGGCATGGACCTGGACCCGGACGCCGTCGATGCCGTGCTCGACGCGTGCGTCGAACCTGAGGCCGACTACCTCGAGAGCGACACCATGATGGGTGTGCACCGGTACACGGTCGACTCCTGACGCGATCGTGACGCCGCCGATGGCGCGGCGGCTACCGTGGAGGGCGTGACCGAATCTCTCGTTTCCGTGTACGAAGCAATCCGCCGACGCCGTGACGTCCGCGCCGAGTTCAGTGGCGAACTGATCCCCGACGAGACGCTGCAGAGGGTGCTCGGTGCGGCGCACGCGGCCCCGAGTGTCGGCAACACCCAGCCGTGGGACTTCATCGTCGTCCGCAACCAGGACACGCTCGACACCTTCGCCGAGCACGTCGCCGGGCGCCGCCGCGCCTTCGCCGACTCGTTACCGGAGGATCGTCGAAAGACGTTCGACCCCATCAAGATCGAGGGGATCCGGGAGAGCGGCACCGGCATCGTCGTCACGTACGACCCGTCGCGCGGCGGGCAGAACATCCTCGGCCGGCACACCATCGACGACACCGGCCTGTTCTCGGCGGTGCTCGCCATCCAGAATCTGTGGCTGGCAGCGGCCGCCGAGAACGTCGGTGTCGGCTGGGTGTCGTTCTACGACGAGGAGTACCTCACGGACCTGCTCGGAATCCCCTCACCGGTCCGTCCGATCGCGTGGCTGTGCGTCGGAAAGGTGGACCAGTTCCAGGAGGTTCCCGACCTGGAACGCTTCGGCTGGCGGACGCGTCGGGACCTGTCCGACGCGATCCACTGGGAACGTTTCTGAACGGGTAGCCGAGGGTCAGCCGCGGCGGCGGCGCGAGCCGCCGCCCGCCTGGCCGCCCGCGCCGGAACCCGACGCGGAACCGCCGGCCGCACCCGGGCGTCCGCCCGAGCGGCGGCGACCGCCGCCACCCTGGCCCTGGCTGCCCGATCCGCCGGCGCCCTCGGCGCGGGGACCGCGGCCCCGGCCGCCCTGGCCGCCCCGGCCTCCCTGGCCACCCGATCCACCCTGACCACTGCGGCGGGCCGGACGCTGGCCCTGGCCCTGGCCCTGGCCCTGGCGCCGGCCGTCACCCGCGGGCTTGTCGCTCTTGGGTGCGGGCGCAACGTGCGGTGCCGGCTCGCCGACCAGCGTGACCACGTGCTCGGAGTCCGCGGTCACCTGGACCGGCGTCACCTTGATCGAGGCCTTGCGCATCAGAGCCGACAGATCCTTGCGCTGATCCGGCAGCACGATCGTCACGACGTCACCGGTGCTGCCGGCGCGCGCGGTACGACCCGAACGGTGCAGGTACGCCTTGTGCTCGGCGGGCGGGTCGACGTGGACCACCAACTCCACCTCGTCGACGTGCACGCCGCGGGCCGCGACGTCGGTGGCGACCAGCACGCGGGCGGAGCCCTCCGAGAATGCGGCCAGGTTCCGGTCGCGCGCGTTCTGCGACAGATTGCCGTGCAGGTCCACGGACGGGATACCGGCCTCGGTCAGCTGACGGGCGAGCTTGCGTGCCTGGTGCTTGGTGCGCATGAACAGGATGCGTCGACCCTGACCCGATGCGAGCTTGTGGACGAGCGCCTTCTTGGCCTCGACGCCGGCAACGTCGTACACGTGGTGGGTCATGGCGGCGACCGGCGAGTTCGCCTCGTCCACCGAATGCAGCACCTCGTTCTGCAGGAACCGCTTGACCAGCTTGTCGACACCGTTGTCGAGCGTCGCCGAGAACAGCAGGCGCTGCCCGCCGGTGGGCGTCGCGGTGAGGATCCGCGTGACGCCGGGCAGGAAGCCGAGATCGGCCATGTGGTCGGCCTCGTCGAGGATCGTGATCTCGACGGCGTCGAGCGTGACGAAGCGCTGCTTCATGAGGTCTTCGAGGCGGCCCGGGCAGGCGACGACGATGTCGACGCCCGACTCGAGGGCCTTGACCTGACGGTGCTGCGAGACACCGCCGAAGATCGTGGTGACGCGCAGGCCCAGGGCGTCGGCGAGCGGCTCGAGCGTCGCGGTGATCTGCGTCGCGAGTTCGCGGGTGGGGGCCAGCACGAGACCGCGCGGCTTGCCGGGGCGGCGCTTGCCGCCTGCCAGGCGTGCCGCGAGCGGGATCGAGAAGGCGAGGGTCTTGCCGCTTCCCGTCTTGCCGCGTCCGAGAACGTCACGCCCGGTGAGCGTGTCGGGGAGGGTGTCGACCTGGATGGGGAACGGCGCGGTGATGCCGCCGTCCGCGAGAGCCGAGACGATCGGAGCCGGGACGCCGAGCGATTCGAAGGAGGCCGTGGCGGATTCGTCGGACGGGGTGGTGACGCTGGTGGACAAGTTCGTCGGTGCCTTTCGGGCATTCGTCATGCACGCCTGATGCCGGGAAGATCCCGGTGCACGGCCTGCACAAGGTGGCGACATTGCCGGGAGGCAAGATCGATCGCCGCAAGAAATGCTTGTGCTGGTGCACGCGAGCAGATGCGCGGATCCGGCGCGAAGGAAAGCGTTCTACGACGCTGGACGCCCGGCAAGCGGACGTCCAGTACCTGCCACCATACCGGGTTGTGGCCGCCGGGGCGGTGTCGGGGCGATCACTCGACGGGCTACAGGCCTACCCACTCCGAGGTGCCGGTGGCGAATGTCTGACGCTTCCAGATCGGTACCTCCGCCTTGATCCGCTCGACCAGTTCGGCGCAGGCCGCGAACGCCTCGGCGCGGTGCGGTGCGGCCACCGCGGCAACCAGGGCCAGATCGCCGATCACCAGCGATCCCACGCGGTGCACGGCCGCGACGGGCAGACCCGTGCGTTCGGACACCTCCTCGCAGCACCGGCGCAGGAAGCGTTCGGCGTCGGGGTGAGCCTGGTACTCGAGGGCGGACACCGAGCGCCCGCCGTCGTGGTCCCGGACGACGCCGGTGAACGCCACGACCGCGCCGTGCTCCGGTCCGGCCACGGCCGCGTCGACGACCGCGGGGTCGAGAGGCTGCTCGGAGATGCGGGCGAACACGTCACTCATCGTGCGCACCCCCGCCTGCGATCTGGGCCAACAGATGGTCGAGGATCGGATCCAGCACCGCCAGGCCGTCCTTCACGCCGCCCGGCGAGCCCGGCAGGTTCACGATCAGGGTGCGGCCCGCGAGTCCCACCAGACCGCGGCTGAGCGACGCGTGCGGCGTCACCTGCGCGCCGAGTCGGCGCATCTCCTCGGCGATGCCCGGCAACTCCCGATCGAGCACCGCGCGGGTGGCCTCGGGGGTCGCGTCGGTGGGGGAGGCGCCGGTGCCGCCGGTGGTGATCACCAGCGCGGGGGTGTCGGCGATCGCGTCCGCCAGTCCTACGGCGATGTCGGCATCGGCGTAGACGAGGGGGCCACGCACGGTGTGCCCGCGCGCGGCGAGCCACTCGGCGATCTTCGGGCCCGTCGTGTCGGGCCGGGTGCCACGCGCGCCGCCGGTCGACGCGACCAGCACCGTCGCCGAACCGGGGCGCACCTCGCGCCGCGACTCCGTCGGCCGCTCGGCCTGTGCACCGCTCTCGTCGCGTCGCCAGTGCCCGCGCTTGCCGCCCTCCTTCGTCAGGAGGCGGACGCCGTCGAGCGTCGCGGCCGGATCCACGGCCTTGACCATGTCGTGCAGGGTGAGCCCGGCGACGGCGACGGCGGTCAGCGCCTCCATCTCGACGCCGGTGGGGCCCTTGGTCTTCGCGGTGGCCTCGATGGTGATGGACGACTCGGTGAACCCGAACTCGACCTTCACCGACGACAGCGCGAGTTGGTGGCACAGCGGGATCAGCTCCGACGTCTTCTTCGAGCCGGAGATGCCGGCGATCCGCGCCGTCGACAGGACGTCGGCCTTCGGCAGATCGTCGGCGCGCACCAGCGCGACCACCTCGGGGGTGGTCACGAGCTCCCCGGCTGCGACCGCGATGCGCGTCGTGTCCGCCTTGGCGCTCACATCCACCATCCGGGCACGGCCCTCGCCGTCGAGATGGCTCAGCTCGGTCATGTTGTGCTCGCTCACTACAGGGGCCACACCTTCACTCGATCACCCGCGGCGAGGGACACCGCGTCTGCTGGAACGTCGATCAACACGTCGGCCCACGCGAGCGCCGCCACGAGATGCGAGCCCGGCCCGGACACCACCTCGACACCGGAGTCGGTGCGGCGGCCGCGTAGGAACTGTCGCTTGCCGGCGACCGAGGTCACGGCGTGGTCGAGCGTCGCGTCCTGCTGCGGGACGTCGGGCAGGCCGACCGCGCGGCGCAGCAGCGGGCGCACGAACACCTCGAACGAGACCATCGTGCTCACCGGGTTGCCCGGGAACGTCAGCACCGGGACCTCGTCGACCAGGGCCAGGCCCTGCGGTCCGCCGGGCTGCATCGCGACCGGCCCGAACCGGGCGCCGAGTTCGGTGAGCACGTCCTTGACCACCTCGTAGTCGCCCATCGACACGCCGCCCGACGTGATCACCAGGTCGGCGCGGGCCACCGCGCGGCGCAGGCAGGTCCGGAAGACGTCCGGGTCGTCGCTGCTGCGGTCCACCACCGACACCTCGGCGCCGTTCGCCCGCAGGCTCGCCGACAGCGCGGCACCGTTGGAGTCGAAGATCTGCCCCGGCTCCGGGGTGGCGCCGGCGTCCACCAGTTCGGCGCCCGTCGTGAGCACCGCGACCCGCGGTCGGGTCCGCACCGCCACCGACGCCAGCCCCACCGCGGCCAGCACCCCGAGATGACGGGGTGCGAGCAGGGTTCCGGCGGGGAGCAACAACATGCCGGTGCGGACGTCGCTGCCGCGCTCCCGGACGAACTCGCCCACCTTCCGCGACCGGAGCACGGTGACCTTGCCGTTCTCGACCTCGGTATCCTCCACCGGCACAACGGCTTCCGCGCCGTCGGGTAGCGGTGCGCCGGTCATGATCCGCACCGCGGTGCCCGGGACGTGGGCATCCGGCCGAGCGGGCCCGGCCGCGACGGTCGCGACGATCGGCAGGGTCGCGGGGACGGCGGCGATCGACGCCGCGTCCACCGCGAACCCGTCCATCTGCGAGTTCCGGAACAACGGCAGGTCGACGGGGGAGGAGACGTCGTAGGACAGCACCCGGCCGAGGGCGTCGTCGAGTCGGACGGTCTCGGACGGCCGTGTGAGCATCGGCGCGAGCAGTTCGGCCACGTCGGCGGCGTGGTCTTCGACGGATCGCGCACCCGGACGTTGTGCCATGACAGCCAATCCTAGGCACCCGGAGCGGTATCTTCACCGCACTCGGCGGACCGGGCGGCGGCATACTGGTGGCATGACAGCCGCGACACGGACCGGGACGGCGATCGACGTCGGCATCCCTACCGTGCGCACCGCACCGTCGACGACCGGACGTCCCGACGTGCCCGAGCTGATCGACACGTTCGGTCGGACCGCCCGCGACCTGCGGGTGTCGATCACCGAGAAGTGTTCGCTGCGGTGCACGTACTGCATGCCCGCCGAGGGTCTGCCCGCCATCCCGTCCGCTCGGCTGCTCACCGCCGACGAGATCGTCCGGCTGGTCGGCATCGCGGTGCACCGGCTGGGCGTACGGGAGGTTCGGTTCACCGGCGGCGAACCGCTCATGCGCCGTGACCTCGAGGCCATCGTCGAAGGTTGCACCGAGCGTGTCCCCGGTGTTCCGTTGTCGATGACGACCAATGCGGTGGGCCTCGAGCACCGGGCCGACGCGCTCGCCCGTGCCGGACTGTCCCGGATCAACGTCTCGCTCGACACCGTCGACCGCGCGCACTTCGCCGAACTCACCCGCCGCGACCGCCTCGACTCGGTGCTCGCGGGCATCCGCGGTGCGCAGGAAGCCGGACTCGCGCTCCTCAAGATCAACGCGGTGCTGATGAAGGAAACCCTCAGCGGCGCAGTCGAACTCCTGCAGTGGTGCCTGGACTCGGGATGCGCGCTGCGGTTCATCGAGCAGATGCCGCTCGACGCCGACCACGAGTGGGCGCGGGAGAACATGGTGGACGCGCAGACGCTGCTGAGTGTGCTCGGCGAGCGGTTCGATCTCCGGGAGATCGGCCGCGACGACCCGTCCGCTCCCGCCGAGGAGTGGCTCGTGAACGGTGGCCCGGCCACGGTCGGGATCATCGCATCGGTCACCCGCTCGTTCTGCGAGGACTGCGACCGCACCCGGCTCACCGCCGAGGGGACCGTCCGGTCGTGCCTGTTCAGCGACCGCGAGGTGGACCTGCGCGATGCGCTGCGATCCGGTGCCGACGACGAGGATCTCGCGCAACTGTGGCGGGCCGCGATGTGGGACAAGTGGGCCGGGCACGGCATCAACGCGGCGGGTTTCGTTCCGCCGCAACGCAGCATGGGAGCGATCGGTGGCTGAGACCCTCGAGACGGTGCAGGTTCGGTACTTCGCGGCCGCCGCGGAGGCCGCGGGCCGGACCGAGGAGGCGCTGACGCTGCCCGCCGGTGCCGATCTGACGCACCTGCAGGAGACGCTCGCCGAGCGCTACGGGGAGCGGATGGCGAAGATCCTCGGGGTCGCCGCGTTCCTGGTCGACTCGGAACTCACCCGCGACCCGACCAGCGCGGTCGGGGCACAGGTGGACGTGCTGCCGCCGTTCGCGGGCGGCTGACCGCCGCTACTGACCGCCGTTACTGGGCGGCCAGCCACTGATCGAACGTGACGGTCCCGAAGTGATTGTCGGGAACCAGGTTCCGGCCCTCTCGCCAGAACGTGCCCATCGCGCCGGGCATCGGCAGGTTCGTCACCCGCCCGCGGGCCCCGGTAGCCGCCTTCCACGCCTCCGCCATCTCGCGCATCGTGAGGACCTGCGGCCCCGCGACGACCACCGGATCGGCCGTCACCGACTCCCGCTGCCCGGCGTCGACCAGGGCCCGCGCGACGTCCGAGGTGTCGATCGACTGGAAACGGGTGCCGGTGAACGCCGGGATCAGGCCCAGCTTCGACGCCGGTGCGCAGAGCATCGGGACGAACTCGTGGAACTGCGTGGCCCGCACCACCTGCGTCGGCAGCGGCGACTCGGCGTACCGGTGCTCCTGCTCGGTCTTGGCCCGGTAGTAGCCGAACGTCCCGCGGTCCACGTTCACGATCGACAGCAGCACCGCACGGGAGACGCCGGCCGCGCGTGCCGCCGACAGCAGATTCTCTGCGCCGGTCGTGAACACCGCGCGGGTACTGCGGGTCTTGCCGTCGGTCGTATCGATCACGACGTCGACGCCGCCGAGAGCGTCCGCGAGTCCGTCACCCGTGATCAGGTCGCCTGGGGCGTGCTCGACGCCGGCGCCCAGCGCCGCGCCGCGGCGGCTCAGCACCCGCACGGTCTCCCCGCGGCGCACCAGCTCGGCCACTACCGACCGACCCGCGACCCCCGTACCGCCCGCCACCAGATACGTCGTCACGATCGGTCCCCTCCGGTTCTCGGGTGTCGGTCCTCGTCAGTCCTCGCGCCACCACGTGTCGAGCGGGGTCACCGGGACCGTGCGCTTGTGGCGGGTGTTCCGATACATCCGCTCGAGCTTGGCCGCGACGTCGGGGGCGACGTCCTTGCCCTCGAGGAAGTCGTCGATCTGGTGGTAGGTGACGCCGAGCGCCATCTCGTCCGGAAGCGACGGCCGGTCGTCCTCGAGATCGGCCGTGGGCACCTTCCGCCACGTGGAGTCGGGGGCTCCCAGTTCCTGCAGCAGTGCCGCGCCCTGGCGCTTGGTGAGCCCGGTCAGCGGGGTGAGGTCCACGCCGCCGTCGCCGAACTTGGTGAAGAAACCGGTGAGGGCCTCCGCGGCGTGGTCGGTGCCGACCACGAGGTAGCCGAGCTCGCCCGCAATCGCGTACTGGATCATCATCCGTTCGCGCGCTTTGATGTTGCCGCGCACGAAGTCTCGAAGCCGACCGCCGTCGCCGAGGATCTCGCGCATCGCCTCCGACGCCTCGCCCCCGGTCGCATCCGCGCCGGGCTTGACGTTGACTGTCAGCGACCGATCCGGCGCGATGAACTTCAACGCGACCTGCGCGTCCTCCTCGTCGAACTGCGTCCCGTACGGCAACCGGACCGCGACGAACTCGGCGGCGTGGCCCTCGGCGCGCAGTTCCTCGGTCGCCAGCTGCGTCAGGCGTCCGGCCAGCGTGCTGTCCTGCCCGCCGCTGATCCCGAGGACGAAGCCCTTCGCCGGGGTGGAGCGCAGGTAGTCCTTGATGAACTGCACCCGACTGCGGACCTGGGCAGCGGGATCGATCGTCGGTTCCACACCGAGTTCCGCGATGATCCGTGCACGCGAAATTGCCATGGCAGAACTGTAGCGAGCACGGGTCGGGTACGCAGCACCGCGAACCGGCACGGCAGGATGTGGCCCGACGCCATCGGCGGCGTCACGGAACTCGGGAGACCTTGATGAGCAGCACCGGCATCCTCGTGGTGAGCGCCACGCGGGAGGAAGCGGCCCACGTGCCCGACGGCATCGACGTCGTCGTCACCGGAATCGGCAAGGTCGCGGCCGCGGTCGCCGTCACGCAGGCCCTCGCCGGGTACGCGCCGGACGCGCTGCCCCTCGTCGTCAACATCGGCACGGCCGGCGCGCTGCACGGCCACCACTCCGGCCTCTACGTGCCGTCGGCGGTGCTCAACCACGACATCAGCGCCGAGGTGCTGCGCTCACTGGGGCATCCCGTCCGGGACGCGATCGACCTCGCCGACGGTGACGGGTCGGTCCTGGCGACCGGCGACACCTTCGTCTCCGACGCCGCTGTCCGCGACGCGCTCGCGGCCCGCGCCGACCTGGTCGACATGGAGGGGTTCGCGATCGCGTTCGCGTGCGAGCGGATCGGCGCCCGCTGCCGGCTCGTCAAGCACGTGAGCGATCACGCCGACGACTCCGCGATGGACTGGCCGGCACAGGTGGACGCGAGCGCCCGCGTCCTCGCCGGGTGGCTGCGCGACGCGCTGTAGCGGACCGGCGGCGGCCGGTCAGCGGCCGGTCACTGGGCGCGTAGGCCCAGACCCGTGCCGTCGGCCTTCATCAGTCGCATCGTGGCGCCGTCGAGCTGGTAGGTGACCTGGCCGTCGAGGACGTGCAGGACCGAGCGTTCCACCTCCGCGACGTCGTCGGGGCAGGCCATCATCGTCGTCGCCAGCTCACCGAACGTGATCGTGTCGCCGTCGATCGTTGCCGGGCCGTTGAAGCGGTTGCATCCGGTGGAGCCGGTGGCCTGGCCCTTGTCGTCGATCGTCAGGGTCGGCGCCGACGCCTCGAGCGCGGCCGACGTGCTGATGGCCTGCGGGGTGATGAGTGTGTCGACCACCCATGTGGTGCCGACGACCGGGCGGTCGGGGTCCGCAGTCTTCTTGTCGGCGAGGGTGACGGTGGTGTCGGGGGTCGTCAGTGTGAGGACGTCGTTGTTCAGTGCCCAGGTCGGCTGCGCAGTGAACAGATCGGTCATCCACTTGTCCGCGCCGCCGACGTCGCCGGGGCAGGCCATCATCGTCGTCGCGATCGCGCCGGTCTTCACGGTGCCGCCCGTGAGTTCGACGCTGGTCACGCCACGGTTGCAGCCCGCGCTCATCGCGATGCCGTCCCGCTCCGGGAAGGCCACCTCGAGCGGTCCGCCGCCGGGAATCGCCGGCCCCGTCACCTCGGTCGACACGAACGTCCGGCCCCACAGTGCGTCGGCGGGTGACGACGCCGCGGATGCGGAGGGGGTGGTGGAGGACGGTGTGGTGGTGTCGCCGTCGGCGTTGTCGCTGCACGCGCTCAGGGTCGCGGTGGCCAGGAGAGCGAGGAGGACGGTCTGCGTGCGCATGGCCACACCCTAGGTGACGTCGGGTCCGATTCGGGTGATTCGGCGCGCCAGGTCTTCCCAGTTGTTCGCGAGGCGTTCGGGCGGTATTCCGAGGACCCGGATCTGATGCAGCACGAGGCCGGCCTCGAGTGTGGCGAGCAGGGCGACGGCGAGCAGTTCCACGTCGCCGTCGACGCCCGCGTCGCCCAGCAGCGTGACGACGTGGCGCAGGCTCACCGCGCGGGCCGGTCCCGAGTAGCGGAACTCGGGGGAGCCCTCGGCGGCGCGCAGCACATCGCCCTGCACGGTCACCATGTCCAGGCGGGCGCGGCCGAAGGCGATCAGCCGGTGCAGTGGGGGAGCGTCGGGCCCGAGCGGTGCCGGACCGAACATGAATGCGTGCTGCAGTTCGCGCTCGGTGTGGTCGAGCAGTGCGTTCATCAGTCCGGAGCGGCTGCCGAACCGGCGGAAGACCGTGCCCTTGCCGACGCCGGCCTTCGCCGCGACGGCCTCCATCGTCACGGCGTCCACGCCGCGCTCCGCGACGAGGTCCGCCGCCGCATCGAGGAGCAGTTTCCGATTGCGGGCAGCGTCACATCGCTCGGGGATCTCGGCGTCCACCAGCGGAAGGAGTGGGCTGTTCACGTGACGTATCGTAGCCCAGCGGGAACATAAGTGGACCACGGTCCGTTTGTGCTGCTATACCTGTTGCAGCGTCAACCATCGCACCGAAGGAAACACCAGTCATGTCTGAGACCCGCGTTCTCTCCCTCGTCGGCAGCCTCCGCGCCGGCTCCGTCAACCGTCAGGTCGCCGAGACCGCCGCCGCCGTCGCCCCCGAGGGCGTCGAGGTCACGATCTTCGAGGGCCTCGGAGATCTGCCCTTCTACAACGAGGACGTCGACGTCCCGGGCGCCTCGATCGCCGGTGTCGACGAGCTGCGCGCCGCCGCCGCTCAGGCCGACGCCCTGCTCCTGGTCACCCCGGAGTACAACGGCACCGTTCCCGCCGTCCTGAAGAACGCCATCGACTGGCTCTCGCGCCCCTACGGTGCCGGTGCCGTCAAGGACAAGCCGGTCGCCGTGATCAGCGCCTCCCCGAGCCCGAACGCCGCGAAGTGGGCGCACGACGACGCCCGCAAGGCGCTCGGCGTCGCCGGCGGCAACGTCCTCGAGGCCGAGCTGTCCATCGGTGGCACCATCCAGAAGTTCGGCGAGCTGCACCCGCGTGAGAACGCCGAGGTCGCAGAGCAGGTCGGTGGCGTCGTCGCCGCTCTGGTCGAGGCTTCCAAGGCTCTCGTCAGCGCGTAGTTCTTGTGGCCGAATGTCACATGCGTCCAGTTCGACTGAACGCATGTGACATTCGGCGTTTCACGGGTAGTGCCTCACTCCGTCGGCGTGATCCGCTCGCCGACGGTGTGCACGATCACGATCTCCGGCGACAACGGGATCAGGTCGTCGACGGTCCTCTGCAGATCGTCGACCGGCGGGAGCTCGCCGGGCCCGAGCACCACGACCGTTGCGGTCCGGCCGTGCAGGGTGACGTCCGTGACCTCGGCGCCGGGACTGCCACCCAGCCACTGCGCCGTCGCCGTCGCTATCTGCCGCGCCCACAGCGACGACAGCGAGTTGACGACCATCGGCACGGCCACGACGACGAGGGCCGCCGCCAGGACGAGGTAGGCGCGACCGCGATGGTTCGCGGTCCCCGACGCACCCACGGCATACCCGGTCGTGACGAACACCACCGTCGACGTGATGATCATCGCGACGACGTTCGACGCGAACAGCACCCCTGCGCCCAGCGCCAGGTCCGGGGCGCCCGAGCCGAGGCACACGCCCACGACGGCGAGCGGCGGAACCAGGGAGATCGCGATCGCCACGCCGGGCAACACGTCACCGACGTCGCGGCGGCAGACGGCGATCGCGCCGACCAGTCCCGTCGCGATCGCAGCCGTCAGGTCCATCAGCGTCGGCGACGTCCGGCCGACCACCTGCGAGTTCGACAGGACGTTGGTGGGGTCCGGCAGTAACTGGGCGAACACGAATCCCAGCGCGATCACGAGCGCCATGCCCACGGCGACGTACGCGAGGCTGCGGCCGATCAGGGCGGCCCGTCCGGTCGTGATGCCCAGGCCGATGCCCAGGATTGGCGTCGACAGCGGAGCGACGATCATCGCGCCGATCACGGTGGCCGTCGAGTCGCCGATCACGCCTGCGGCCGCGATCACTCCCGACAGCAGCAGCATGACCCAGAACGCCGACCGCTTCGCGGATGCGTCGCCCTCGGCCAGATCGAGGCGGTCGTGCAGTTCCTCGGGCGTGCGACGCTGACTGTCGGGCACCAACACCTGCATGGACGCGCACACCTCCGGGTCGACGGTGTGCTCACGCTAGTGCCGTCCGTGTGCAGAGATCACCGGATCTCGCGGGACGCGGCCGGACGCGGCCGTGTCAGAGCCCGGCGTCGTCCATCGCCGCGTCGACGGCGTCGCGGACCGAGTCGAAGTCCCCGCCCGATTCCAGGGCTGCCAGCTGAGCGGACTCGATCCGCTCGCGTACCCGCTCGTAGCGCGCGGTCCACGCCTCCTTGTCGGCGCGCCAGTAGCCGATGACGTCGTAGCGCTCGGTGGGCCAGCCGAGGTCGTGGCGCACCCACCGGCGCACCTCGCGCGACAGCCCGGCTTCACCCGCGAACCACACGTAGCCGGGGCCGTCCGGGAGGGGCCACTGCCTGGCGCGTGCTGCGAGAGCGCTGGGTGCGACGCCGTTTCCGGTGCCGTGCAGCCACGTGTACGTCACGTCGCCGGCGGTCTCGAACCGCTGCTCGTCGCCGGGCGTGGTGACCTCCGCGACGACGTGTACCCGGGTGCCCGGGGACAGGCCTTCGACGATCCGGCCCACCGCGGGCAGCGCCGTCATGTCCGCGAGCAGTAGTTGCCACACGGTGTCGGAGGGCGGTCGGTACCAGCCGGACGCGGCGGTGACGCCCAGCGTCTGCCCCGGCCGGGCCTGCAGCGCCCACCGGACGGCGGCGCCGCCGTCGTGGACGGCGAAGTCGATGTCCATCTCGAACGCGGACGGGTCCCACCTCCGCACCGTGTAACTCCGCATTTCCGGACGGGGGCCCTCGGACGGGTAGTCGAGGACGGACCCGATCCGCGTCGGGAGCGGGGGAGCATCCTCGCCGTCGTCGGGGAAGACCACCAGGAGGCGCTCGTCCGGGTCGCCGCTGGAGGTGAAGTGCCGCAGGTCGCCGCCGCGCAGGGTGATCCGCTGCATGTTGGGGGTGACGCGAACGACGTTCGTCACGGGTGCGAAGAAGTACGGACTCGGGTTGTCGGGCACGGCTCTCACCCTGGCACAGGGTGCCGGTTCGCGGGGCACTCCGCGACTGATGGCTATCGGCCAGTTAACGGTGCGATCCGGGTCGTCGCGAGCGGTCGATGGGGGCGGCGGGAGAGGTGTCGGCGTGTCGCCTCCGGCGTGTCGCGCGCGGGCCCCTCGGGAGAAGATCGGTGGCCTGCCCGGCCCGCGCCGGGAGTGTGCCGGTGGGTGTCGCCGACCCCTGCCGGAGTGCTTGTGTGGCGCGGGTTACGCGCGTCGGCGACCCGGGCGGATCGGCGTGATCGAACTCACCCCGTCCCGCCTCGGGAAATGTGACGCGCGACACGCCGGGGAGGGTGTCGGCGAGCTGCGCCGGAAGGGGCCGACCTGCGAATATCAAGCGTGTCACTCACAAGATCTCGGGTTATGCGTTTCTGTCGGCCACTAGGTGTAGTGTCTACACAGCCGAGAGGGCACAACGGGAACTAATCAGATCCCGGGCGCGAAGTAGGCCTCATCCTCGGCAGCAGAGTGCACAACCAGAGCTCGCCAGGCCGTGGAAAGAGGGACCCATCATGAGCATCACCGTCTACACCAAGCCCGCCTGCGTTCAGTGCAATGCCACCTACCGTGCCCTCGACAAGGCCGGTCTGGAATACGACATCGTCGACATCTCCGAGAACCCTGAGGCTCGCGACTACGTGATGGCCCTCGGATACCTCCAGGCCCCCGTCGTGGTGGCCGGTGACGACCACTGGTCGGGCTTCCGTCCGGACCGCATCAAGGATCTCACCGCAAACGCTGCCTGAGCCGTCGCGGCAGTGCTGCGGGGACGATCCACTCGAGTGAAATGGTGAACGCCGATGGCTTCGCTGGTGTACTTCTCCAGCGCGTCGGAGAACACACACCGATTCGTCGAACGGCTCGGTGTCCCCGCTACGCGCATTCCATTGCATGACCGCGAAGGCACGTTCGAGGTCGACGAACCGTACGTTTTGATCCTCCCCACCTATGGAGGCGGGACGACAGCGACGGGGCGCGACACGAGCTACGTGCCCAAGCAGGTCATCCGATTCCTCAACAACAAGCACAATCGCTACCTCATCCGAGGGGTGATTGCTGCCGGCAACACGAACTTCGGCGAGTCTTACTGCTACGCCGGGAACGTGATTTCACAGAAGTGCCGGGTCCCGTACCTGTACCGCTTCGAACTAATGGGAACAGCCGAGGACGTCGTCGCCGTGCGCGAGGGCCTCGCACAATTCATGGAGAGTGAACAGTGGCACCGACCATCACAGATTCAGCCCCGGCTGGGAGTGTAGAGCGCGCTGCGGCACAACCCGACGCGTCGGCGGGCGAGTTGGACTACCACGCGCTCAACGCGATGCTGAACCTGTACGGTCCGGGCGGCGAGATCCAGTTCGACAAGGACCGTGAGGCTGCCAACCAGTACTTCCTGCAGCACGTCAACCAGAACACGGTCTTCTTCCACAACCAGGACGAGAAGCTCGACTACCTGGTCAAGGAGAACTACTACGAGCGTGAGGTTCTCGACCAGTACACCCGCAACTTCGTCAAGTCGCTGATCGACCGGGCCTACGCGAAGAAGTTCCGCTTCCCGACGTTCCTCGGTGCCTTCAAGTACTACACCTCGTACACCCTCAAGACGTTCGACGGTAAGCGTTACCTCGAGCGTTTCGAGGACCGTGTGTGCATGGTGGCGCTCACCCTCGCCGCGGGCGACGAGACGCTCGCGACCGAGCTGGTCGACGAGATCATCGCCGGACGGTTCCAGCCGGCCACCCCGACGTTCCTCAACTCCGGCAAGAAGCAGCGCGGCGAGCCCGTGTCGTGCTTCCTGCTGCGCATCGAGGACAACATGGAGTCGATCGGCCGTTCGATCAACTCGGCCCTGCAGCTGTCCAAGCGCGGCGGCGGAGTTGCCTTGCTGCTCAGCAACGTTCGTGAGCACGGCGCCCCGATCAAGAAGATCGAGAACCAGAGCTCCGGCGTCATCCCGATCATGAAGCTGCTCGAGGACTCGTTCTCGTACGCCAACCAGCTCGGTGCCCGTCAGGGTGCCGGCGCGGTGTACCTGCACGCGCACCACCCGGACATCTACCGCTTCCTCGACACCAAGCGTGAGAACGCGGACGAGAAGATCCGCATCAAGACGCTGTCGCTGGGCGTCGTGATCCCGGACATCACGTTCGAGCTCGCGAAGAAGAACGAGGACATGTACCTGTTCTCGCCGTACGACGTCGAGCGCATCTACGGGGTTCCGTTCGCCGACATCAACGTCAGCGAGAAGTACCACGAGATGGTCGACGACAAGCGGATCCGCAAGTCGAAGATCAAGGCGCGCGAGTTCTTCCAGACCCTCGCCGAGCTGCAGTTCGAGTCGGGCTACCCGTACATCATGTTCGAGGACACGGTGAACCGGGCGAACCCGATCGAGGGCAAGATCACGCACTCGAACCTGTGCTCGGAGATCCTGCAGGTCTCGACGCCGTCGACGTTCAACGACGACCTGTCCTACAGCCATGTCGGCAAGGACATTTCGTGCAACCTCGGCTCGCTCAACATTGCGCTGACGATGGACTCGCCGGACTTCGCGAAGACCATCGAGACGTCGATCCGCGCGCTCACCGCCGTCTCGGATCAGACGCACATCTACTCGGTGCCGTCGATCGAGCAGGGCAACAACGACTCTCACGCGATCGGCCTGGGGCAGATGAACCTGCACGGCTACCTCGCGCGCGAGCGGATCTTCTACGGCTCCGAAGAGGGCATCGACTTCACGAACATCTACTTCTACTCGGTCGTGTACCACGCGGTCCGGGCGTCGAACCTGATCGCGAAGGAGCGCGGCACCCACTTCAAGGGCTTCCCGCAGTCCGAGTACGCGTCGGGCAAGTACTTCGACAAGTACACCGACCAGGTGTGGGAGCCGAAGACGGAGCGGGTGCGTCAGCTGTTCGCCGACGCCGGCGTGCAAATCCCCACGCAGGACGACTGGCGCGAGCTCAAGGCGTCGGTGCAGCAGTACGGCATCTACAACCAGAACCTGCAGGCCGTCCCGCCGACCGGATCGATCTCGTACATCAACAACTCCACCAGCTCGATCCACCCGGTGGCCGCGAAGATCGAGATCCGCAAGGAAGGCAAGATCGGCCGCGTCTACTACCCGGCGCCCTACCTGACGAACGACAACCTGGAGTACTACCAGGATGCGTACGAGATCGGGTACGAGAAGATCATCGACACCTACGCCGCCGCCACGCAGCACGTGGACCAGGGCCTGTCGCTGACGCTGTTCTTCAAGGACACCGCCACCACGCGCGACGTCAACCGCGCGCAGATCTACGCGTGGCGCAAGGGCATCAAGACGCTGTACTACATCCGCCTGCGTCAGATGGCGCTCGAGGGGACCGAGGTGGAGGGTTGCGTCTCGTGCATGTTGTGATCGCCAATCTCGAAACCCCGCAACGAAACTCGAAGAGGGAAGAACGATGACCTCCGCTCCCAACGTGCATTCGCCGGCCGACGGCACGCGCATCAAGCTGATCGACCGCGTCTCGGCGATCAACTGGAACCGCGTCCCCGACGAGAAGGACTCGGAGGTGTGGGACCGTCTCACCGGCAACTTCTGGCTGCCGGAGAAGGTGCCGGTGTCCAACGACATCCAGTCCTGGGCCACCCTCACGCCGAACGAGCAGCAGCTCACGATGCGCGTGTTCACCGGCCTGACGCTGCTGGATACCATCCAGGGCACCGTCGGCGCCGTGAGCCTCATCCCGGATGCGGTCACCCCGCACGAGGAGGCGGTGCTCACCAACATCGCGTTCATGGAGTCCGTGCACGCGAAGAGCTACTCGCAGATCTTCTCGACGCTGTGCACCACGCGTGAGATCGACGACGCGTTCCGCTGGTCGGAGGAGAACCCGAACCTGCAGCGCAAGGCGAAGATCGTCCTCGACTACTACAAGGGTGACGACCCGCTCAAGCGCAAGGTCGCCTCGACGCTGCTCGAGTCGTTCCTGTTCTACTCGGGCTTCTACCTGCCGATGTACTGGGCGTCGCGGGCCAAGCTCACCAACACGGCCGACGTGATCCGCCTCATCATCCGTGACGAGGCCGTGCACGGCTACTACATCGGCTACAAGTACCAGCGTGGACTCGAGCAGCTCGGCCAGGCCGAGCGCGAGGAGCTCAAGAACTACACGTTCGAGCTGCTGTTCGAGCTGTACGACAACGAGGTCGAGTACACGCAGGACCTGTACGACGAGGTCGGGCTCACCGAGGACGTCAAGAAGTTCCTGCGTTACAACGCCAACAAGGCGCTGATGAACCTCGGCTACGAGGGCCTGTTCCCGAAGGACGAGACGGACGTCAACCCGGCGATCCTCTCGGCCCTGTCGCCGAACGCGGACGAGAACCACGACTTCTTCTCGGGCTCGGGTTCGAGCTACGTCATCGGCAAGGCCGTCAACACCGAGGACGACGACTGGGACTTCTAGTTCCACCCCACTTCCGTGGCCGAATGTCACACGGGTTCAGTTCAACTGAACCGGTGTGACATTCGGCCATCGGCGTTTCAGGGCGAGGAGTGGAGGGCAACGACGTCCCGGCGCCGGACGACGGCCGGCGAGTTGTCGTAGTTGCCGAGCCACGGGCTGTCCGAGAAGGTCGCGACGACGTCGAGCGCCCCGAGTCGCCACCACTTGAGCAGATAGCCGAGGGTCGGCCACGCGCCGTCGGACGGGCGGATCACGCACAGGCCGAACAGTGCCTTGCCGATGGTCGCGTGGACGATCCGCTGCAGCACCACGCGATCCGCGAGTGACGCGGCGATCCACCCGATCGGCAGCGCGAGCGCGGCCCAGTCCCCGATTGCCGGGATGTCCAGGCAGACGGTCATCGCGACCAGGCCCACCGCGGCGTGCAGGACCCAGTCGACGACGAACGCGAGCACCTGCCGCACCTGCCGCGGCGACGGATAGCGCGGATCGTCCGAGTCGCCGTGCTTGTCGGTAAGCGGCGCCGGAATCGTGCTCAGGGGAGTGGTCGCGTCGAACCCTGATGTGGTCACCGGAGAAGGGTGACGGATCGCCACTCGAAAGGCAATGGTGCGGGCGGGTTTCCGGGCGAACCGTTGTGGTGTGGGACGGGCCGCGCCTACTGTCGAGAGCGTAGACCGACGACCACACCCGACGACGATCGAGGAGACGGCGATGACCGGTCGAGTAGTGCACTTCGAGGTCCCGTTCGACGACGGAGATCGGGCCCGCAACTTCTACCGGCAGGCGTTCGGGTGGAACGTCACCGAGATGCCGGAACTCGATTACACCGGTGTGTCCACCGGGCCTGTCGAGGAATCCGGGATGCCGGCCGAACCCGGCTACATCGGCGGCGGCATGCTGCAGCGGTCTGCCGAGACGTCACGGGGCCCGGTGATCACCGTCGACGTCGCCGACATCGATGCCGCGCTGGCGAAGATCGAGGCGCTGGGCGGATCTACCGTCGCGGCGAAACAGCCTGTCGGCACAATGGGATTCGCCGCGTACTTCCGCGATCCGGAGGGCAACGTCATGGGTCTGTGGGAGACCGCACAGGGCTGAGCCGGTGCCGCGCGGAGTCGGTTCCGCGTCGAGCCGGGTCAGTCGCGAGCGAACCAGGCGCGCTCGTCGTCGCGCAGGGCGGCCGCGATTCGCCGCTGCGACGACTCGGTGAGATCCGCCGGCAGCGCGTCGGGGGAGAACCAGCGCACGTCCAGGTTCTCGTCGTCGGCGACGTGCGCCTCGCCCGCCACCGCGCGCGCAAGGAAGCACACGTCGAGGTAGCTGGCGACGTCGCCGTTGGGGTACGTGATCGGCCCCGCGGTGTCGATGCTGCTCACCCGGACCAGTTCGGCGTCGATGCCGGTCTCCTCGCGGATCTCGCGCAGCGCCGCCGGACCGGGTTCCTCACCGGGTTCGAGGATGCCCGAGACCACGGCCCACTTCCCGTTGTCGGCGCGCTGGGTCAACAGCAGACGTCCGGTGTCGTCGAACACGACGGCGCTCACCCCGGGCAACCACAGTGGGGCATGTCCCACGTGTTCGCGGAGTGCCGCAACGAATTCCGGTACCGGCACGGTGAACTCCTAGGCGTAGCCGTTGAGGCTCGGCTGCAGATCGGCGAGGACGGCCCGCGCGGCGACGATGCCGTTGCCGGCGTTCCAGATGTCGTCGTCGACGGCGAAGACACGCTTGTCCGGGACGGCGCCGAGCGCGTACCAGTCGTCGGAATCCATCACGGACTTGCCGTGGTCGAGACCTTCGGGACCGTCGAAACTGACGTAGATCACGTCGCCCTCGGCGTCACCGAGATCCTCGATGTCCTTCGACGCCACCTCGATCCGCTGATAGGGCGGCCGCTGGACGCCGGCGTCGGCGAGGACCTGACCCGAGAAGCTGCCCGGCCCCATGATCGCGACCGAATCCGCGCCGAACCGCACCACCGACGCCTGCGTCTGCCGGGCGCCGAGTTCGGTTCCGATCCGCGCCGCGTCCGCGGTGTAGGCGTCGAGGGCCTGCCGGGCTGCGCCGGAGCGTCCCAGCGCCTCGCCGGTCGCCAGGAACCGGTCCTTCCAGAAGACGGGGTCCGCGCCGACGAACTCCGTCGGTGCCACCGCACGGAGCTGATCGGCCAGCCCCGGGTCGGCGGGTGCGGACCCGAGGATCAGATCGGGGGCGGACTTCGCGACGAGGTCGACGTCGGGAGCTCCGGTGGGGCCGATGCCGGGCAGCGCCGCAACGCCGGGACCCATGTACGACGGCAGCCGGTCGGTGCCCTCGGGAGTGGCCGCGCCCACGACCCGCCCCCACAGGCCCAGCGCGCACACCGCGTCCAGCGCGGCGCTGTCGAGAACGATGATGCGCTGCGGGTCCGCGGCACCCGGGTCGGCGGGGGAGGGGTCGGCGCACGCGGCGCCGGTGTCGCGTTCGACGTTCACGACACCGGCACCGGCGATCTTGGTCGTGGTCCGCACGATGGTGCTCGCGTCGTCTTCCGTCCCGCTACCGCAGCCGGCGAGTCCCACGAGCGCCACAGTCGCGAGCGCGGCGACAGCGGTCCGGCGGACAGGTCTTGCGGGCTGAGAACTGGACAATGCGACGACTTCCTGTTCGGCGAGCGCGGCGTGCGGGCCGACTCAGGTTAGCCGTTGTGCGGGTCCACCCCGAAGGCCTCGGCGAGGTCGTCGAGGATCTTGTGCGCGCCCTGGATGCTGACGGGCGTCATCCACATCGCGTCGTCCACCTCGACGATGCGGCCCTTCAGAGTTCCCCACAGCGGGTTCTGGCGGAAGGCCTCGGCGGCCTTGATCGACTTGCCCTCGGGATCCTCGTACGTCGCGACGAAGATGACGTCGGCCTCGGCGTCGTTGAGTCGCTCGGGGCTGATCGAGTTCATGATGCTGCCGGCGTCCGCGGGGTCCGCCTGCTGGCTGTCCGGGCGGGCGAGTCCGGCGTCGGCGAGGACGATGCCGCTGAACGACGTCGTCCGGTAGAGGCGGGCGGTCGGCTCGCCGGCGAACCGCACGACGGACACCTTCGGGTTGTTCGCCTTGGCGTTGATCTCGTCGCCGATCGCCTTGGCACGGGACTCGTAGTCGCCGATCTTCTGTTCGGCCAGGTCCTCCTTGCCGAGGGCCTTCGCGACGAGTCGGATGTTGTCCTTCCACGTCGGGCCGGTCGACTGGGAGAAGACCGTCGGCGCCAGCGCGGACAGCGCCTCGTAGTTCTTTCCGTCCCGCACCTCGGCCGACAGGATCAGGTCCGGCTCGAGCTGGGCGACCTTCTCGAGGCTCACGTTCTGCACCTTGCCGACCGACACGGCGTCGGCAGCGAACCGGTCGCGGGCGTCGCCGAGATAGTCGGGCAGACCCTGCTCGCGGTAGTCGACGAAGCCGACGAGCGGCGACTCGAGCAGGAGGACGGCGTCGGCGTAGCTGTTGTCGAGGGTGACGATGCGCTGAGGCTCGGCGTCGATGTTCGCCACACCCCGGAAGTGTTCGACGGTCCGCGGGAACCCCGTGGACTCGGTGGCCGTTGTATCGGCGGTGCTCTCGGTGGAGGAGCAGCCGGTGAGGGCGATGCTCACGGCAACTCCCAATGCAGCGAGGGAACCGAGCGTGCGGCGTCGAGTCAGTGTGTACACGAGATGGAACTCCAATGGGGGCAGAACGGTCGAACCGAGGTGGTTAGGTAAGGAAAACCTTAATAGCATGGATGTGTCGTTGCTCTCGACAGCCGGGTGCTCCCCGTTGACGGGCCCTGCACCGTGCCGACACGCCGCGGCGCGGTGGCCGAGAGGTCCGATCGGGGACTAAAGCCCTGTTCGCGGCCTCGAGGCCCAAAGGCCGTAAGGCCCGAGTACGACAGGGAGTAGGACCCGGTCCGCGGTGCCCGAAAGCACCGTCTACGATTCGATGAGCGCAAGCCAGCGAACGCCGATTCCGCCAGTCCGGGGTAGGCGCTCAGAGCGCGGCCTGCGGAGCGACCAAGGGCACATTCAGGAGGATCAGTGACTGCCGTAGCGCCCCAGCCAGTCCCGGAGATAGCAGCGAGGCCTTACCCGCCGCGGCAGGGACCCAAGGGCTCGTTCATTTACAAGATGGTGACGACGACTGATCCCAAGGTGCTCGGGATCATGTACCTCGTCACCTCTTTCGCGTTCTTCCTCATCGGTGGCCTCATGGCGCTGCTGATGCGTACCGAGCTCGCGATCCCGGGTCTGCAGTTCCTCTCGAACGAGCAGTTCAACCAGCTGTTCACGATGCACGGCACGATCATGCTGCTGCTGTACGCGACCCCGGTCGTGTTCGGCTTCGCCAACTACATCGTTCCGCTGCAGATCGGCGCGCCCGACGTGGCGTTCCCGCGTCTGAACGCCTTCAGCTACTGGCTGTACCTGTTCGGCGCCATCATCACCACCGCCGGCTTCATCACCCCGGGTGGTGCTGCCGACTTCGGTTGGACGGCGTACACCCCGCTGACGAGCGCACTGCACTCGCCGGGCGTCGGCGCCGACCTCTGGGTCCTGGGCCTCGCCGTCGCGGGCCTCGGCACCATCCTCGGTGGCGTCAACTTCATCACCACCATCGTCTGCCTGCGTGCACCGGGCATGACCATGTTCCGGATGCCGATCTTCACCTGGAACATCCTGATCACCAGCATCCTCATCCTGCTGGCGTTCCCGCTGCTGACCGCTGCGTTCATGGGCCTGTTCGTCGACCGTCACCTCGGTGGCCACATCTTCGACCCGGCAACCGGTGGCGTCCTGCTCTGGCAGCACCTGTTCTGGTTCTTCGGTCACCCCGAGGTCTACATCATCGCGCTGCCGTTCTTCGGCATCGTCTCGGAGATCTTCCCGGTCTTCTCGCGTAAGCCGATCTTCGGCTACAGCGGCCTGGTGTACGCCACGATGGCCATCGCCGCCCTGTCGATCGCCGTGTGGGCGCACCACATGTACGCGACCGGCGCCGTGCTGCTGCCGTTCTTCTCCTTCATGACGTTCCTCATCGCGGTCCCGACCGGTGTGAAGTTCTTCAACTGGATCGGAACGATGTGGAAGGGCCAATTGACGTTCGAGTCGCCGATGCTGTTCTCGGTCGGCTTCCTCGTCACCTTCCTCTTCGGTGGCCTGTCGGGCGTCCTGCTCGCGAGCCCGCCGATCGACTTCCACGTCACGGACTCGTACTTCGTGATCGCGCACTTCCACTACGTGCTCTTCGGCACCATCGTGTTCGCCACCTACGCGGGTATCTACTTCTGGTTCCCGAAGATGACCGGCCGCATGATGGACGAGCGCCTCGGCAAGTGGCACTTCTGGACCACGTTCGTCGGCTTCCACGCCACCTTCCTGGTGCAGCACTGGCTCGGTGCCGAAGGCATGCCGCGTCGCTACGCGGACTACCTGCCCACCGACGGCTTCACCACGCTGAACACGATCTCCACGATCGGCTCGTTCATCCTCGGTGCCTCGACGCTGCCGTTCCTGTGGAACGTCTTCAAGAGCTACCGCTACGGCGAGGTCGTCAAGGTCGACGACCCGTGGGGTTACGGCAACTCGCTCGAGTGGGCCACCTCCTGCCCGCCGCCGCGCCACAACTTCACCGAACTGCCCCGCATCCGTTCGGAGCGTCCGGCGTTCGAGCTGCACTACCCGCACATGGTCGAGCGCATGCGCGACGAGGCTCATGTCGGCATCGGACACGGCGGCAAGCACTCCACCGCGGTCCTGGAGGACAGCAAGTCCTAGCGGACCGGAAGGTCCCTGCACTACCGGAAGGCCCCGCCCGTATCTCGGGCGGGGCCTTTCCGTTGCCCCCGCGCTGACTTGGCAGAATGGGGGGCGACATTTCATTTTCGAGTTGTTCGAGCCCAAACGAACGGAGTTCTCTCGGTGGGTGCGTCAGACGCCACGGTTCTGGTGACGGTTACTGGTCCGGACAGGCCCGGCGTGACGTCGGTGCTCTTCGCGGCGCTGTCGCGTCACGACGTGAGCCTGCTCGACGTCGAACAGGTCGTGATCCGGGGCCGCCTCACGCTCGGCGTGCTGGTCGCGTGTCCCTCCGACCCGGAGGCGCTCCAGGAGGAGCTCGAAGAGGCGATGGACACCGTCGGCATGAATGTCGACGTCGAGATCGGCGCCGACCCGGCCGGTCGCCAGCAGGTGTCCACGCACGCCGTCGTGGTGCTGGGCAGCCCGGTCAGCGCGCGGGCGTTCCGCTCGCTGTCGCGTGAGCTGGCCCGGCAGGGCGCGAACATCGACTCGATCCGCGGCGTCGCCGACTACCCGGTGACCGGCCTCGAGCTCATGGTCACCGCGTCCAGCACCGGTGCGGAGGCGGACAAGCAACTGCGTACCGGGCTCGCCGAGGTCGCGGTCGGCGAGAACGTCGACGTCGCCGTCGAGCACGCCGGTCTCGCGCGGCGCGCCAAGCGGCTCATCGTGTTCGACGTCGACTCGACACTCGTGCAGGGCGAGGTCATCGAGATGCTCGCGGCGCGCGCCGGCGTCGAGGACGAGGTCCGGGCGGTCACCGAGGCCGCGATGCGCGGCGAGATCGACTTCACCGAGTCGTTGCACCAGCGGGTCGCGACGTTGGCCGGTCTCGATGCGTCGGTCATCGACGACGTCGCCGCCGACCTGCAGCTCACCCCGGGCGCGCGCACCACGATCCGCACGCTGCGTCGCCTCGGCTACCACTGCGGCGTCGTGTCGGGCGGGTTCCGTCAGGTGATCGAGGGTCTCGCGCACGAACTCGAACTCGACTTCGTCCAGGCCAACACCCTCGAGATCGTCGACGGCAAGCTCACCGGACGCGTCGTCGGCGACATCGTCGACCGCGCCGCGAAGGCCGTCGCGCTGCGCAAGTTCGCCGCCGAGGTGGGTGTTCCGATGGAGCAGACCGTCGCGGTCGGTGACGGCGCCAACGACATCGACATGCTCAATGCCGCCGGACTGGGCGTGGCGTTCAACGCGAAGCCCGCGCTGCGCGAGGTCGCCGACACCGCGCTGTCGCACCCGTTCCTCGACGCCGTGCTGTTCGTGCTCGGTGTCACCCGTGACGAGGTCGAGGCCGCCGACGCGGTCGACGGCGTCGTGCGGCGCGTGCCGATCGCATGACCCTCACCGGGGACGGGTTCGCGGCTCGGCACGGCGTCCTCGCCGCCGGGTACGGCAGCCGTCCGGACCCGGAGGATCCGGCGCAGGTCCTCGCGATGCCGATGGTCCTGCACATCCCCAAGGTCGATCCGCCCGCCCGCAGCGACCTGCTGGCCGCGGCGGCGTCCGCCGTCGTCGCGCTGTGCCTCGACGACCGTGTCGGGCCGGGCGCCGACGGCGAGCCCGGCCCGTGGCAGGACGCGTTCCTGGAATGGGCCGACGCACGCATCCGGAAGGTGGCGCGTCGGGCCCGGGGCGCGCAGTGGCTCGCGGCGCAGGACGTCGACGGCGTGACCGTCGAGGTCGGCGGTGCGCAGGCCCGGGCGCTGGTGCCCGGACGGGTCGGCGCCCTCGATCCACGGATCCGCAAGCTCCAGATCGGTGGCACGGACCTCGAACACGACGAGCCCGGGCCCGTCCCGGACGGCGTCCCGACACTGTGGGTGAACACGTCGCTCGGCATGAGCGTCGGCAAGGCCGCCGCGCAGGTGGGGCACGCATCGATGATCCTGGCCGGCGCGATGCCGGTGGACCGGGTCCGGCAGTGGGCTGCGGACGGCTACCGCTGTGCGGTGCGCGACGCCGACCCGCGGCAGTGGGCGCAGTTGTGTGACGACGTCGCCGGGGGAGCAGCGGTGGCGGTGCGCGACGCCGGGTTCACCGAGGTCGCGCCTGGTTCGATGACGGTCATCGCGCCGATTCCCTGATTCGTCCGGTTGCCGGGACGGGTCGGCCCGCCGACACGCAGGTCCGGTCCAGTCGGACCGCCGGATGGGCAGTACGCGAAGATGGTCGTTGTGTCGGAACCAGATCTTGATCTCCTCATCGATTTCGAAGACGTCCTGATTCGCCGTGGCGGAGCGACCCTCGTCGGCCCGGTCTCCTGGAAAGTGGAGCTGGACGAGAAGTGGGTCGTGCTCGGCCCCAACGGGGCGGGCAAGACCTCGCTGCTGCGCATGGCCGCCGCCGAGATCCACCCGACGGCCGGCGTCGCTCGCCTGTTCGGCGAGACGTTCGGCAAGGTCGACATCACCGAACTGCGCCCCCGCATCGGGCTGTCGTCGTCGGCGCTCGCGCACCGCGTCCCGGCGGACGAGATCGTGAGCGACCTGGTGGTGTCGGCGGGCTACTCGGTGCTCGGTCGCTGGCGCGAGCGCTACGAGAACATGGACACCGAGCGCGCCGTCGAGATGCTCGAGAGCCTGGGCGCCGAGCACCTCGCCAACCGCGTGTACGGCACGCTGTCGGAGGGCGAGCGCAAGCGGGTGCTCATCGCGCGGGCGCTGATGACCGATCCGGAACTGCTGCTGCTCGACGAGCCCGCGGCGGGACTCGATCTCGGCGGCCGTGAGGAACTCGTCGCGCGTCTCGGTGATCTGGCGGCCGATCCGGATTCGCCGGCGACCGTGCTGATCACGCACCACGTCGAGGAGATCCCGCCGGGCTTCACGCACGCGATGCTCCTCTCGGAGGGCCGCGTCGTGTCGCAGGGCCTGCTCGACGACGTCATCACGGCCGAGAACCTCAGCGAGGCGTTCAGCCAGTCGATCACCCTCGACCGCGTCGACGGCCGCTACTTCGCCCGTCGGACACGGCATCCCGGGCTGCACCGGGCCTGATCCGGTCCGCGTCGCCCGCGACACGCGCGGCCGACGTGCCCGGTGGGACTGGTGGTGAGGCGTCCGTCACTCGGGGCGTAAGTTCCCGGTATGGGAACTTCTCGAGAGTCGGACGCACCCACCGCCGGTGCCCCTCAGCAGGCCGGAATGTTCGATGCGGCACAGACCGCGGCGACCGCCCCCGAGCCCAAGGACGCCTCCACCGTCATGCTCGTGCGCGACGGTGACGACGGCGTCGAGGTCTTCCTGCTGCGGCGGGTGGCGGGCATGGCGTTCGCCGGCGGTATGACGGTGTTCCCCGGCGGCGGCGTCGATCCGTCCGACGGCACCGCGGACGTCCGCTGGGCCGGTCCCGCGTTGTCGTGGTGGGCGGAGCGTTTCGGCGTCGATGAGGCCCGCGCGAAGGCACTGGTGTGCGCGGCCGTGCGGGAGACGTTCGAGGAGTGCGGCGTGCTGCTCGCCGGACCGACCGAGGACACAGTCGTCGCCGACACGGCCGGGTACGCCGAGGCCCGTCGTCAGCTCGAGTCGCGGGAGTTGTCGTTCGCGGATTTCCTCGCGCGCGAGAACCTGGTGCTGCGCACGGATCTGCTGCGCCCGTGGGCCAACTGGATCACTCCGATCCAGGAGGGACGCCGCTACGACACCCGATTCTTCGTCGCGGTGCTGCCCGAGGGGCAGAACGCCGACGGGGAGACGTCCGAGGCCGCCGCGGTCGCGTGGCGCACCCCGGCCGCGGCCGTCGACGACTGGCGTGAGCGTCGCAGCGTCCTGCTGCCGCCGACGTGGCGTCAGCTCGCGACGTTGGGTGAATTCGACGGGGTGGATGCGATTCTCGCTGCCGAGCAGCAGATCTCGCCGGTTCTGCCGGAGCTGAGTTTCGTGGACGGCAATCCGCGCGTCTCGTTCCCGGGTGACGAGGGCTACTACGACACCGGAGCGTTGCCCTGGGGTACCGACAAGTAAGTTGGTCACATGGCTGAGTTTGTGACCCTCGAGGTTTCCGAAGGTATCGGCACGATCCGTCTGGCGCGTCCCCCGATGAACGCTCTGAACCGTCAGGTGCAGGAAGAGATCCGGGCGGCGGCGCGTCAGGCGACCGTCGACCCCGAGGTCAAGGCTGTCATCGTCTACGGCGGCGAGAAGGTTTTCGCCGCGGGCGCCGACATCAAGGAGATGGCGGAGCTCGACTTCGTCCAGATGAGCGAGATCATCGCCGACCTGCAGTCGGCCCTCGGCGCGATCGCCGACATCCCGAAGCCGACGGTTGCCGCGATCACGGGCTACGCGCTCGGCGGCGGCCTCGAGGTCGCGCTCGGCGCCGATCGTCGCATCGCCGGCGACAACGTCAAGCTCGGGGTGCCGGAGATCCTGCTGGGCATCATCCCCGGCGGTGGCGGCACGCAGCGCCTGGCCCGCCTGGTGGGCCCGGCCAAGGCCAAGGACATGGTCTTCACGGGTCGCTTCGTCGGCGCCGAGGAGGCCCTGCAGATCGGCCTGATCGACGAGATGGTCGCGCCGGACGAGGTCTACAACGCCGCGCGCAAGTGGGCGTCGCAGTTCACCGGTGCCGCGAGCCGGGCGATCGCCGCCGCGAAGGCCGCGATCGACCAGGGCCTCGACACCGACCTGTCGACCGGCCTGAAGATCGAGCAGCACCTGTTCGCGTCGCTGTTCGCGACCGCCGACCGCACCATCGGCATGGAGTCGTTCGTCGAGAACGGCCCCGGCAAGGCGAAGTTCACCGGCAAGTAGCCGCACACCCCACCTCTCGCGTTTTGCGCACTTGTCGTGGTCCCCACCGCTGCCGACATCGCCCTTCACCGGGGTGATCCCCACGTCGACGAGCCGCTGCCGGTCTTCCGGCTTGCTGAACCGCGCCAGTCCCC
>NZ_JAIVAH010000020.1 GCF_020171745.1 Prescottella equi | reverse complement strand
CCTCTCGCGTTTTGCGCACTTGTCGTGGTCCCCGGGCCCGGGGAACGACGACAAGTGCGCAAAACGCGGAGGGAAGTATCGCAAAACTAGAACTTGTTCATTCCTTACCATTCGGTAGGATTCTCGGCATGACTGCAAGCCCGACAGACCCCGTGCCCAACCCGCACGCCACGGCCGAAGAGGTCGAGGCAGCGCTGCAGGACACGAAGCTCGCCCAGGTCCTGTACCACGACTGGGAAGCGGAGACCTACGACGACAAGTGGTCTATCTCGTACGACGAGCGCTGCATCGACTACGCGCGCGGTCGTTTCGACGCCGTCGCCGGCGATCAGCCGCTGCCGTACGAGCGGGCGCTCGAACTGGGCTGCGGCACCGGCTTCTTCCTGCTCAACCTCATGCAGGGCGGTGTCGCGAAGACCGGTTCGGTCACCGACCTGTCGCCGGGCATGGTGAAGGTCGCGATGCGCAACGCCGAGCACCTCGGCCTGCCGGTCGACGGCCGTGTCGCCGACGCCGAGACGATCCCGTACGAGGACAACACCTTCGACCTCGTCGTCGGACACGCGGTGCTGCACCACATCCCGGATGTCGAGCAGTCGCTGCGCGAGGTACTGCGCGTGCTCAAGCCGGGCGGGCGATTCGTTTTCGCCGGCGAGCCCAGCACGATCGGCAACGTCTACGCTCGCTGGCTCGGACGCGCGACGTGGGCTGCGACCACCAACGTCACCAAGTTGCCGTTCCTGTCCGACTGGCGTCGTCCGCAGGCCGAGCTCGACGAGTCGTCGCGCGCCGCCGCACTCGAGGCCGTCGTCGACCTGCACACCTTCGACCCCACCGACCTCGAGAACATCGCGAAGTCGGCCGGTGCCGTCGAGGTCAAGGCCAAGACGGAGGAGTTCGCCGCGGCACTGCTCGGCTGGCCGGTCCGCACCTTCGAGGCCGCCGTGCCGCCGGAGAAGCTGGGCTGGGGCTGGGCCAAGTTCGCGTTCGGCGGCTTCAAGACGCTGAGCTGGGTGGACGACAAGGTGCTCCAGCACGTCGTCCCGCGCAACTTCTTCTACAACGTGATGATCACCGGCGTGAAGCCGGGCACCACCGACTGAGCTGAGTCGAACGAGCTTTGGGATACGACTTCACGATCGACGACGTCGACTACCTGCGCAGCGCCGAAGGCATTGCGGCGCTGGCACAGACGGCGGAGTCGGAACTGTCCACGCGGACGCGCCTGGCCGACATCGGCCGGGCGCGTACGCGTTTCGGTGACCGCGCGGGACTGCTGATCGAGACCGTCCTGCTGCGGCGCAAGGCCGAGGCCAAACTGTCGGGCGCCGAGTCCTGGTTGTTCACGGACGACGCGCTGCAGCAGGCCACCCCGCTTGTGGTCGCACGCCACCGCGGCCAGCGGCTGTCCGGACGCCGCGTCCACGACGTCACGTGCTCCGTCGGGGCCGAACTGTCGGCGCTGGTGCCGGTGGCGGACACCGTGATCGGCAGTGACCTCGACCCGGTGCGGCTGGCGATGGCGTCGCACAACGTCCCCGGTGCGACGCTGGTCCGTGCCGACGCGCTGCGACCCTGCACGCGCGACACCGTCGTCATCGCCGATCCGGCGCGACGGAGCGGTGGCAAACGCACCCACGACCCGGCGGCGCTGATGCCTCCGCTGCCGGATCTGCTCGACGTCTACGCGGGCCGCGACCTCGCGGTGAAGTGCGCGCCGGGTCTCGACTTCGACCGGCTGGACTGGGACGGCGAGGTGGAGATCGTCTCGCTCGACGGCGGTGTGCGCGAGGCCTGCCTGTGGTCGCCGGGCCTGTCCGGGGCGGGCGTGCGGCGGCGGGCGAGTGTGCTCCGGTCGGACGGGACGTCCTGGGAGCTCACCGACGCCGAGTCCGACGACATTCCCGACCGTGAGCCGGGGGAGTGGATCATCGACCCGGACGGCGCCGTCGTGCGGGCCGGTCTGGTGCGCCACTATGCGGCAAGGCACGGGCTGTGGCAGCTCGATCCGCGGATCGCGTACCTCACTGGCGACAGCGTGCCGGACGGGGTGCGGGGGTTCCGGGTGCTGGCGCGGCTCAAGTACACGGAGAAGGCGTTGCGCCAGGAGTTGGCGGCCCGCGACTGTGGTTCGGCCGAGATCCTGGTCCGCGGACTCGACATCGACCCGGCCGTGCTGCGGCCGCGGCTGAAGCTGCGCGGAACCACGCCGATGTCGGTGGTGCTCACCAGGATCGGGCGCACGCCCGTCGCGTTCGTGTGCGCCGCGCGGGACTGACTGCTACCGCAGGACGAACAGTTCGCCGATCAGCGTCGGGGTGAGCACCTCGCCGTCGGGGCCGACGGAGGTGCCGGCTGTCGATCCGGACGCCCCGGGCAGGACGTCCTGGTCGAGTGTCTCGCCGGTCGCGGCGTCGAACGTGAGGAGCGCGAGGCCGCTCGCATCGTCCCGGACGACGGTGTAGGCGGTGGAACCGGACGTCTGGGCGGTCGCGCCCCGCTGCACGACGTCGGCGCGTTCCCACAGCATCTCGGCGTGGTCGCCGCGGTCGCGCAGCGCCAGGAGGCGTCCGTCCTCGGCGCCTGCAGGAATGATCACCCCGCGGTCGGAGACGGACGGGCCACCGTGCGCCGCGTAGCCGAGGTCGTACTTCCACTTGACGCTGCCGGACTCGGCGTCGACCGCCCACAGGTGGCCGACGTTGTCTCCGGCGTACACGGTCTTTCCGTCCCGCGACAGAACCGGGCCCGACGCGCTACCGCCGGCGAGCGTGCTCGTCGACCAGTCCTCGGTGATCCGAGGCCGCTCGCCGCCGTCGTACCGGAGGGCGACCAGGTCGGCCTGCGGAGCTCCGGGACGCCAGAACGTGACGAGGATGCGCCCGTTCCCGAGGTCGATCGCGGGGGAGGTCGCGACGGGGCACAGCGGCCCGCCCGCGAAGCAGTCGCCGATGCCCAGATCGTTCGGCAGGGGGTCGATGTTCGCGCCCTGCGTGTACGACGCCGGCGGGATGAGGGCGTACGGCGCCGCGACGGTGCGGCCGGTGTGCGGGTCGAGCACGTTGACCTGCCCGAGTTGCGTCACGACCAGCAGGTTCCCGTCCCCGGTGAACTGCGCCGAGAGCGGGGTGCCGGTGACCGGTGTCTGCCAGCGCAATTGGCCGCGCTCGTCGAACGAGAGCATCGCGCCGTCCTCGCCTACGTACACGTTGGTGGCGCGGTCCACCACCGGCGTCGACAGGGCCGAACCGGCGCCGACGCGGGTGCACCAGCGCTTGCGACCGGTGTCGCTGTGGAACGAGAAGAGGTTGCAGCCCGCGTCGGTGCGGGCGGTGAGGAAGATCTGCCCGTTGGCGGCGACGGAGGCGTTCGTGGTCGTCGGGCCGCCGAGCGGTCGCGACCACTGGAAGTCGAGGGAGCGCGACCCGGTCTCGGGGCTGGTGTCGCTGTTGCGGGCGTCGGAGTGCATGCCCGGCCAGCCGCCCGCGCCGAAGACGTCCTCGGTGCCGGAATCTCCGCCGCACCCTGCGAGCAGGAGGGCCGAGATCGTCGTCAGCGCCGCCGCCGACGACCAGAGGGCACGCCGCATCACATCTCCTCGAATCGGAATCCGTCCGGAGCGAGACTATCCCGGCCCCGATCGGCCGTCGGCCAACCGCCCCACGCCGAATCGTGGGACCCTCGAAGGACGGATCCGTTCCGGCGGAGGAGACATCATGAGAATTGGTGTGCCCAAGGAGATCAAGAGCGGTGAACTGCGGGTGGCGCTGACCCCGCTGGCCGTCACCGAGTTGCGCGCGCGGGGTCACGACGTCCTGGTCGAGCGCGGTGCCGGGATCGGATCGTCGATGCCCGACGGCGAGTTCGTCGCGGCGGGTGCCCGCATTCTCGACCGGGCTGAGGACGTGTGGGCCGAGGCCGACATGGTCGTGAAGGTGAAGGAGCCGCTGTCGCCGGAATTCGGGCTGATGCGACGCGGGCAGGTCCTGTTCACGTATCTCCACCTCGCGGCCTCGCTGGAGTGCACCGAGGCGCTGCTGTCGAGCGGGGTGACCGCGATCGCGTACGAAACGGTGGAGCGGGCCGACGGGTCGCTGCCGCTGCTCGCACCGATGAGCGAGGTCGCCGGCCGTCTCGCCACCCAGGTGGGCGCACATGCGTTGCAGGCCACGGCCGGTGGCTCGGGCCGGGGGATCCTGCTCGGTGGGGTGCCGGGGGTACCGCCGGGGCGGGTGGTCGTGATCGGGGCGGGCAGTGCAGGCACGCACGCGACGGCCGTCGCGGTCGGCATGGGGGCGCGGGTGACGGTGCTCGACAAGGACGTCGAACGGTTGCGAGCACTGCACGCCCGCTTCGGATCTCGTATCTCGACGGCCGTCTCCACGCGGACCGAACTCGAGCAGACGCTGACCGATGCGGATCTGGTGATCGGTGCGGTGCTGCTGCACGGCGCGCGGGCGCCGCGCCTCGTCACGTCCGACCAGGTCGCGCGGATGCTCCCGGGCAGCGTGCTCGTCGACATCGCGATCGATCAGGGCGGCTGCTTCGAGGATTCCCGACCGACCACCCACGACGACCCGACATTTGTGGTTCACGATTCAATTTTCTATGCGGTTCCCAATATGCCGAGCATTGTTCCCCATACGTCCACCCGGGCTTTGGTAAACGTGACGCTTCCCTTTGTCGCCGCGGTCGCGGAAAAGGGGTGGCGGGCGGCGATGCGAGCCGACAGTGCTCTGTCTGCAGGGTTGAACACCTGGTCGGGGCAGGTGACGCATCCGCCGGTCGCGGCGGCACATGCCCTCCCGTGCGTGTCCGTGGAAAGTGCCCTGAACGGTTGAAATGCCCGATAGCGGTAAACGTCATGCATGCAATTCGATCGGGCGATGATCGTTGCAGATCGTTTATCGAATTCGGTCGCGACACGCGGTGGGGAATTGTGTCTAATGGATTCATGCAGCCGGGAACGCGGACAGAATCCGAAGTCGACGTGCAGCAATCCGTCATCGAGTGTGATCCGCCGACATCCGCGCCGGTCGAGGAGGACGCCGGCCCCCGGCCCGATTGCGTTGTCGCAGAGAGTGGTTCCGATCCGGGCGGCGAGCTGCCCGGCGGTGGCACGACCGGTTGCGGACCCGACGACTTTCTCCTGGGCACGCCCGTGGCGGGGTGCGCAGTCACCGGTGGCCTCGTGGTGGGGGTCGCCGCGGCGGTCGGAATCGTGATGGTCTCGGTGGTGGCCATGCTGATCACCGCGCTGGTCGGCACCCTCATCGCGTACGTCGTCGCGCACGACGACGAGTGGGTGCGGGCGTTGCGCCGTCGGCGCGCCCGTCGGCAGCAGGTGCTCGTGGCACCCGGTTGGACCCGGCACACCTGGGGCGCCGGCCACGGCGTGAGTCGGCACGCCGCGACCTGACACCCGCGGGGCACGTGACCGGGCGCACAGTCGCGGTCCGTAGGCTTACGTGTCATGACGAGCATGTGGGGCGCACCGTTGCGCTCGAGGTGGCGCGGATCTCGACGTCGGGACAGTGACCAGGCCCGATTCCTGACGGTGGCCTCGCTGAAATGGGTCATCGCGAACAAGGCGTACACACCGTGGTACCTGGTCCGGTACTACCGCCTGGCGAAGTTCAAGCTCGCCAACCCGCACATCATCACCCGCGGCATGGTCTTCCTCGGCAAGAACGTCGAGATCCATTCCACTCCCGGCCTGTCCCGCATGGAGATCGGCAAGTGGGTCCACATCGGTGACGGCAACGCGCTGCGCTGCCACGAGGGTTCGCTCCGGATCGGCGACAAGGTCGTCTTCGGTAAGGACAACGTCGTCAACACCTACATCGACATCGAGATCGGCGCGTCCACTCTCGTTGCCGACTGGTGCTACATCTGCGACTTCGATCACCGCATGGACGACGTCAACGTGCCGATCAAGGATCAGGGCATCGTGAAGGGACCGGTCCGGATCGGTCCCGACACCTGGATCGCCGCCAAGGTGACCGTGCTGCGCAACACCCGAGTGGGCCGGGGCTGCGTGCTCGGTGCCCACGCGGTCGTCAAGGGCGAGATCCCCGATTTCAGCATCGCCGTGGGATCGCCGGCCAAGGCCGTCAAGAACCGCCGGGCCGACTGGGAGGCCGGCGCAGCGGATCGTGCGAAGTACATCGCCGCCCTCGAGGACATCGCCCGCAAGAAGATCGCCGCGAACGGCACGAACGGCGCGAACGGCACGGACGCCGCCCCCGCGGTGAACGGGAACGGCGCCCAGGCGTAGTCGTCGATCGGACGGGCCGCCCGCTACCGACCGGGTAGCGGGCGCTCCGGAATCTCCGGACGGGCCAGCGGGTGCCGCACTCGGCGCTTCGCGGCGGCGTACACCTGCACGGTCTCCTCGGCCACCTTGTGCCAGTCGAAGTCCGCGGTGAGGCGTTCCCGTGCGGCCGCGGCGCGCTGCTGTGCGGCCGCCGGATCGTCGAGCACCTCGCGCGCGGCGGAGGTGAGTCCGTCGACGTCGCCCGGCTCGAACGACAGACCCGTGACGCCGTCCACGACGGCCTCGCCGAGACCGCCCGCGGTCGAGGCGATCAACGGGGTGCCCGCCGCGGCGGCCTCGAGCGCGATGATGCCGAACGGCTCGTATCGGCTGGGCAGCACGATCGCGTCGGCGCCGTGCAGCCAGCCCAGCAGTTCCTCGTGGTCGAGGTTGCCGAGGAAGGTCACCGAACGCGCGACCCGGTGCGTGCGGGCCTGCTGCTGCAGCCACTCGAACTGCGTGCCCTCGCCGGCGACGGCCAGCGTCGTGCCGGGATGGCTGCGCCGGATCTTCGGCAGTGCGGCGATCGCGTCCTGCACGCCCTTCTCGTATTCGAGGCGTCCCACGTACAGCAGGGTCGCCGGACCGGAGCGCGGCGCGCGCGGGCGGAAGTTCCAGGTCGTGACGTCGATGCCGTTGCGGATCACCGTGATCGGCGGCAGTTCCGGGCCGTACAGCTCGGTGACCTCGTCCTGCATCGACGCCGAGCACGTGATGATCGAGTCGGACTCGTTGGCCAGCCACCACTCCACCGAGTGGACCTGACGGTTGATCCGCCCCGAGATCCAGCCGCTGTGCCGGCCGGCCTCCGACGCGTGCAGCGTCGAGACGAGCGGGACGTCGTAGAACTCGGCCAGCGCGATCGCGGGGTGCGCCACCAGCCAGTCGTGGGCGTGCACGACGTCGGGCTGCCAGCCCTCGCCGATGCCCTCCTTCGACAGCGCCACGCCGGCACGGACCATCGCGTGTCCCATCGCGAGCGTCCACGCCAGCATGTCCTCGCCGAAGATGAAGTGCGGCGGGTCCTCGGCGACCGCGACCACGAGCACGCCGTCGGCGATCTCGGTGACCGTCGGATGCGTCGACGGGTCGGTGCCCGACGGCCGCCGCGACAACACGACCACCTCGTGGCCGGCCGCGGCGAGTTCCGTGGCCAGATGGTGGACGTGCCGTCCCAGCCCGCCGACGACGACCGGCGGGTACTCCCACGACACGATGAGGATCTTCATCACACGCTCCCAGCGAATGCGGCTGTATCGGTCCGGCGACCGGGCAGGCGCCGCGCGTCGAGTGCGGGGAAGAGGCCGTCGGCGGCGTTCCATCCGTCCGCGAGACGTCGTGCAAGATCGTCGCGGCCGGACGCGACGGCGTCGGCGATCTCCCGCAGCGCGTGGGCGTGCTTGTGGGCTCGATCGCGGGCGTATCCCGCCGCCGAATCCTTGCTGACCATGAAGGCCCAGTCGCTGGAGACCGCCATCAGCGTCTCACGCAACATCTGGTCGTGGACCCGATTGCGAAGTTCCGGTCTGCCCGGATTTGCGTCGCGGGACTTGTCGATCGTGTCCAGCGCGGTCTGCACGACCTCCGCGTTGAGCTGGACCAGGTCCTGCACCTGGTCGCCGGCCCACACCCGCCAGTCCTTGCCGGACCCCCACGACGAGTCCTGCAGTTCCACCGGTTCGCCGACGTAGCCTGCGGCGCGGGCGTCGGCGAGGGTGCCGACGCGGATGCCGGCCTCGGGGAGTGCGCGCAGCACCTTCTCGAGCCACTGCGGGCCCTCGTACCACCAGTGTCCGAACAGTTCGGTGTCGAACGCGGCGACGACGAGGGCGCCCTTGCCGATCCGCTCGGACTCGCTGCGCAGCCGTCGGCGCACGGTCTCGACGAAGTCGTCGACGTGCTTGTCGAGCGCGGCTGCCGCCAATTCGGGGTCGTACGGCGCCTTCTTCTCCGACGGCACCGAGCGACCCGTGACCCGGGAAGGCTTGAGTCCCGTGTCGTGGTCGTAGGTGTGGAAGTCGCGGTAGGCCGCGTGACCGGGGTAGCCGGTCTTGGGCGACCACACGCGGTAGCTCACCTCGAGGTCGCGGCCGAACGCGACGACGTCGGAGTCCCACACCGGCCGCCCGGCGGACGTGTCGCCGCGCAGCGCGGGTCCGTCGACCATGAAGTGCGAGACGCCCGCGGCGGCGTAGCCACGTTCCATGCCCGGCGTGTAGCCGCACTCGGGCGCCCAGATTCCGGCAGGGGTGTGGCCCCAGCGGGCGCGCGCATCGGCGAGGCCCTCGGTGAGCGAGAACGCGCGCAGCCGCTCGTCGAGCAGCGGCTGGAACGGGTGCGCGAGCGGCCCACCGAGCAGTTCGATCGCCTCGGCGTCGATCAACTCGCGCAGGACGGCGGAACCGCCGTGGCGCCAACGTGTTTCGAAGTCCTCCAGCGCGGCCGCGGAGGCGCGGTGCTCGCGCGCGCCGAGTTCCTTGTGCGACGCCGACGGCATCCCAGCGGCCTCGTGGGCGCGGATCTGCCAGTTGCCGAGCCAGTGGTGCATGCCGTCGAGGCAGTGCGGGTCGTCGAGCTGGGCCGCGAGCACCGGCGTGATGCCGAGCGTCAGCATCCGCGAGTGTCCCTCGGCGGCGAGGCGGCGCAGCACGGCCGTCACCGGCAGGTAGGTGGCCGCCCACGACTGGTACAGCCACTCCTCGCCGACCGGCCAGCGGCCGTGGTTGGCGAGCCACGGCAGGTGCGAGTGCAGGACCAGGCAGAACATGCCCGGTTCGCGTGGTGTCACGGTTTCCCCCTGAGCCGCGGTCACGTCACGGGATCCTTGATCGCGATGGCGACGAGGTCGAGGCTCGCGTCGATGTCGGCCTCGCGCAGTTCGAAGTCGTCGACGCCGATGTCGGCGACGTCGCGGGTGAGGTCCTCCGGCCACGGCTCGCCGGCCAGGGCGCGCTCGATCTGGGCGTCGATGAACGAGCCGCCGTGCTTGGCGTCGAGGGCGCGCAGGCGCTCGCCGTGGTGCACACCGGTCATGACCTCGACGCGGAAGCCCGCCTCGACGAGGAGTTCGGTGAGTTCGGCGGCGTTCAGCTCACGCGTGTGGAACGGGTTGAGCGGGGTGTCGCGCCCGGGGGAGAACGTGATTCGGTTCGGTGTGCTCACGAGCAGTTCGCCGCCCGGTGCCAGCACGCGGTGGCACTCGCGCAGGAACTGCGCCTGATCCCACAAATGTTCGATCACCTGGAAGTTGACGACGGTGTCGACGGAGCCGTCGGAGAGGGGCAGCTCGGCGAGATTGCCGTGCAGCATCTCCACCCGCGGGTACCGGGCGCGCACGTGCTCGACCGCCGAGACGTCGTAGTCGAGACCCGTCACCTTCGAGGCGACCTCGGCAATCATGTTGGCGCCGTAGCCTTCTCCGGATCCGGCCTCGAGGACCCGTCGTGCGGCGCAGCGGGGGAGAAGGTCGCGGTAGACCACCTCGTGCCGACGGAACCAGTAGTTCTCCTCGGGGATTCCGGGCACCGTTCGCTCGCCCGTCAACGGCAGCGTCGAGGCGTCGTCGGGCGGCGTCGCCCCGGCGTCGAGGGACCCGGCTGTGGAACCGACTGTGGATTCGCTCACCCCAGCGAGGTTAGTGGCACCACGGGGGACAGTTGTCGGGGTGGTCCACATCACAGCCGCGAATGGTCGCTTCGGCGGTTATGGTGAGACCGGATTTCGCCTAAGTTACCAGCGGGTAACTTAGTGTGAGGTAATCTGTCGCACAGCCAACGTGCGACGAAATTACTTACGAGAGCTCGGCATGTCGCGGAGTTTCTCGCGACTATCAGCCGGCTACACACAGGAGGTCGACGAAGACCCATGACGAACATCGTCGTTTTGATCAAGCAGGTCCCCGACACGTGGTCCGAGCGCAAGCTGTCCGACGGCGACTTCACGCTCGACCGTGAGGCTGCCGACGCCGTGCTCGACGAGATCAACGAGCGCGCCGTCGAGGAAGCCCTCCTCATCAAGGAGCGCGACGGCGGCGAGGTCATCGTGCTGTGCGCCGGTCCCGACCGCGCCACCGATGCCATCCGCAAGGCGCTGTCGATGGGCGCCGACAAGGCCGTTCACGTCAACGATCCCGCCCTGCACGGCTCCGACGCCGTCCAGACCGGCTGGACTCTCGCCGCGGCCCTGGGCCAGATCAGCTTCGAGAACGGCGAGGCCGCCGATCTCGTCATCGCCGGCAACGAGGCCACCGACGGCCGCATCGGCGCCGTCCCGGCCATCATCGCCGAGTACCTGGGCCTGCCGCAGCTCACCCAGCTGCGCAAGCTGACGGTCGAGGGCGGCACGGTCACCGGTGAGCGCGAGACCGACGAGGGCGTCTTCGGCCTCGAGGCTGCACTGCCGGCCATCGTCTCGGTCACCGAGAAGATCAACGAGCCGCGCTTCCCGTCCTTCAAGGGCATCATGGCCGCGAAGAAGAAGGAAGTTCAGGTCCTCACCCTGGCCGACCTGGGCGTCGATCCCGAGACCGTGGGTGTCGCCAACGCCGGCACCACCGTCACCGGCTCCACCCCCAAGCCCCCGCGTACCGCTGGCGAGCGCGTTTCCGACGAGGGCGACGGCGGCAGCAAGATCGCCGCGTACCTCGTGGGCCAGAAGATCATCTGATCCGGCCCCCTCGAGACCAGCAGACAAGACAGGGAGAAGTAAGCAATGGCAGAAGTTCTCGTGCTCGTCGAGCACGCCGAGGGTGCACTCAAGAAGGTCAGCCTCGAGCTCATCACCGCAGCCCGCGCTCTCGGTGAGCCGGCCGCCGTCGTCGCCGGTCCCGCCGGCACCACCGCGAAGCTGGCCGAGGCTCTGGCCGCCGCCGGTGCCGCCAAGATCTACGTCGCCGAGTCCGACGACATCGAGGGTTACCTGGTGACCCCGAAGGTCGACGTCCTCGCCGGCCTGGTCGAGACCGCCGGCCCGGCTGCCGTGGTCCTCGCGGCCAGCACCGAGGGCAAGGAAGTTGCCGGTCGCCTGGCGGCCCGCATCGGCTCCGGCCTGCTGTCCGACGTCGTCGAGGTCAAGGCCGACGGCAGCGCCGTCCACTCGATCTTCGGTGGCGCGTTCACCGTCGAGGCCAAGGCCAACGGCGAGGTCCCGGTCATCTCGGTTCGCCCGGGTGCCGTCGAGGCCCAGCCGCAGGCCGCTGCCGGCGAGCAGGTCGTCGTCGAGGTTCCGGCTCAGGACGAGGGCGCCGTCAAGGTCGTCTCGCGCGCGCCCATCGTCGGTGGCGATCGTCCGGAGCTCACCGAGGCGTCGGTCGTCGTCTCCGGTGGCCGTGGCGTCGGCTCGGCCGACAAGTTCTCGGTCGTCGAGGAGCTCGCCGACTCGCTGGGTGCCGCCGTCGGCGCCTCGCGTGCCGCGGTCGACTCGGGCTACTACCCGGGCCAGTTCCAGGTCGGTCAGACCGGTAAGACGGTCTCGCCGCAGCTGTACATCGCGCTCGGCATCTCCGGTGCCATCCAGCACCGCGCCGGCATGCAGACCTCGAAGACCATCGTCGCGGTCAACAAGGACGAAGAGGCCCCGATCTTCGAGATCGCGGACTTCGGCGTCGTGGGCGACCTGTTCAACGTCGCCCCGCAGCTCACCGAGGCCGTCAAGGCTCACAAGGGCTGATACCCGGCTCCACGCTCGCAGCGCCCCCGTCACCGATTCCGGTGGCGGGGGTTTTGCGTTGTGGGGGCTCGCGTTTCGCGCGCCGCGTTCACCGAAGCTGCATCGACGCGACACATCGCCGACGCCTCGTCGCCGTACCGGCCCGATAGACCTCTGGCATGACAACTTCGTCGACTGTCGAAACCGTCTGTTCCGCGCCAGTGACCTCGCGCTACTCCCTCCTCGTCTCCTCCGACCGCGAGCATCGCCTCGCCGCGCAACGTCTGCGCTACCGGGTGTTCGCCGCCGAACCCGGCTTCGTGGTTCCCGCGTCCGACGACCGTCTGGACGCCGACCGCTTCGACGACTTCTGCGACCACCTGCTGGTCCGCGACAACACGACCGACGAGTTCGTCGGCTGCTACCGGATGCTCCCGCCCGACGCCGCGATCGCGGCCGGCGGCTACTACACCGCCACCGAGTTCGATCTGGCCGCGCTCGATCCCGCGGGCCGTCGGGTGGTCGAGATGGGGCGGGCGTGCGTCGACGCCGAGCACCGCTCCGGTTCGGTGCTCGCGCTCATGTGGGCGGGCATCCTGCACTACCTGCAGCTCACCGGACACGACACGGTCATGGGCTGCGTGTCGGTGCCGATGCAGGACCGGCCCGACGCGGTGGCGGGCGCGAACGTGCGCGGGGTCCGCGACCTTCTGCTGAGCCGGCACGCGGCCGACCCGTCGTCGTGGGTGAGACCGCTGCGTCCGGTGCGGGTGGACGGCCGACCGCTCGACGACATCGCCGCGCCGCTGCGGCCGTCGGTGCCGCCGCTGCTGCGCGGATACCTGCGGCTGGGCGCCCGGATCTGTGGGGAGCCCGCGCACGACCCGGACTTCGGTGTCGCCGATTTCGTGGCGCTGCAGAGCCTGCACGACGCCGACACCCGGTACCTCGAACGGCTGCAGCGAGCGGCCGCGACGCTCGAGGCCGCCGCGTGAGCCACCCCTGGGCGCCGACGAGCCCGTGTGGTGAGAGGTGCGTGACGGGGGCGGGTCGGGTCTCGGTGCCGACGGAGTGCCTGCGGTGGGCCGCGCTGATCCTGGCCGCGTCGAGCATGCTGCTGTTCCCGTTGCTGCGCGCGCTCCCGGCCGCCACCCGGACGCGCTGTCACCGACGTCTGGCGCGGGCGGCGCTGCGGGGCATCGGGATTCGGGTCGACGGCGACGCCGAGCTGCGGGTCCCTCACGGCACGCTGGTGGTGGCGGGTCATGTGTCGTGGCTGGACGTGCTGGTGCTCGCCGCGGTGGTGCCCGGCCGTTTCGTCGCGCGGGCCGATCTGGTGACCTGGCCGCTGCTCGGTGCGGTGGCCCGGCGGGCGCGGGTCATCACGATCGAACGCGACCGCCTGCGCTCGCTGCCGGCGACGGTGGCCGTGGTCCGGGACCGGCTGTCCGCGGGGGAGACGGTGATCGCGTTCCCCGAGGGGACCACGTGGTGCGGCCGCGCGTACGGGCGGTTCCGGCCCGCGCTGTTCCAGGCGGCGATCGACGCACAGCGACCGGTGCTGCCGCTGTCGGTGGACTACCTCGACGCCGCGGGCGACGGCACGACGCTTCCGGCGTTCGTCGGCGCCGACACGATCGCGGCGTCGATGCGGCGCGTCGTCCGGGCCCGGGGCCTGCGGGCGCGGGTGACCGCGGGGGAGTTGCAGCACCCCGGAGGCGACCGCCGCGAGCTCGCGGACCGCTGCGCTCAGCAGGTGCGGGAAGGCTCCCGGACGGTCGCCGACGGGCTGCTGGCTCGACTCGACGAGCCGGTCCACGAGCGCGCTGCGTGACGGCGGTCTCCGGCCGGACGGTGGCCGCGGGTGACGGGCTATCCTTGTCGGGTCATGATCTCGCCTGCCACCAGCTCAGCGGTCTACCTCGACCATGCCGCGACCACACCCATGTATCCGGCCACGATCGAGGCGATGACCGAGGTCTTCGCCACGGTGGGTAATGCCTCGTCGTTACACGGATCGGGCCGTTCGGCCCGACGCCGCATCGAGGAGGCCCGCGAGTCCATCGCCGCGTGCCTCGGGGCCCGCCCGTCCGAGGTGATCTTCACCTCCGGCGGCACCGAGAGCGACAACCTCGCCGTCAAGGGCATCTACTGGGCGCGGCGCGACGCCGACCCCAAGCGCACCCGGATCCTCGCGAGCGCGGTCGAGCACCACGCCGTGCTCGACGCCGTCGAGTGGCTCGTCGCGCACGAGGGCGCGCAGGTGACGTGGCTGCCCGTCGACGCCGACGGCGCTGTCGACCCCGACGTCGTGCGGGCCGAACTGGCGCGCCGCGCCGAGGAGACGGCCCTGGTCACCGTCATGTGGGCCAACAACGAGATCGGCACGGTCAATCCCATCGCCGAGATCGCGGCGATCGCCACCGAGTACGGGGTCCCGATCCACTCCGACGCGGTCCAGGCCGCGGCCCACCTGCCGATCGACTTCGCGGCGAGCGGACTGTCGGCGCTGAGCATCGCCGGTCACAAGCTGGGCGGTCCGCAGGGCGTCGGCGCGCTGTTGCTCGGCCGGCAGGTGCCGTGCGTGCCGCTGTCGCACGGCGGCGGTCACGAGCGCGATCTGCGGTCCGGCACGCAGGACACCGCGTCGATCGTCGGTCTGGCGTCCGCGCTGCGGATCACGACGTCCGAGATGGAGTCGCGCAGCGCCGAGCTGATCGCGTTGCGGGACAGCCTGATCGAGGGTGTGCGGGGCATCGTGCCCGACGCGATCCTCAACGGCGCCACCGGTCCGGCACGGCTGCCGGGCAACGCCCACTTCACCTTCCCCGGCTGCGAAGGTGATTCGCTGCTCATGCTGCTCGACGTCGCGGGCGTCGAGTGTTCCACCGGATCGGCCTGCACGGCCGGTGTCGCGAGCGCCAGTCACGTGCTCACCGCGATGGGTGTCGACCCCGTCGTCGCCCGCGGATCGCTCCGTTTCTCGTTGGGGCACACGTCGACCGAGCGGGACGTCGAGGCGCTGCTGTCCGCTCTGCCGCAGGTGATCGAACGTGCTCGCGCCGCCGGACTGGCGAGTGCGGGTGCTCGAGGAGGGAATCGTTAGATGCGAGTTCTGGCTGCGATGAGCGGCGGTGTGGACTCGGCGGTGGCCGCAGCCCGCGCCGTGGAGGCCGGCCACGACGTCGTGGGCGTGCACCTGGCACTGTCCACCGCGCCGGGCACGTTGCGCACCGGTTCGCGCGGTTGCTGCTCCAAGGAGGATGCCGGCGACGCCAAGCGGGCCGCCGACGTGCTCGGAATTCCTTTCTACGTCTGGGATTTCGCGGACCGCTTCAAGGAAGACGTGATCGACGACTTCGTCGAGTCGTACGCCGCCGGCGAGACCCCGAATCCGTGCCTGCGCTGCAACGAGAAGATCAAGTTCGCGGCGCTCGCCGACCGTGCCTACGCACTGGGCTTCGACGCCGTCGCCACCGGGCACTACGCGCGCCTCGAGGACGGCGAGCTGCGTCGGGCGGTCGACGCGGACAAGGACCAGTCGTATGTGCTCGCGGTGCTCACCGCGGATCAGTTGTCGCGCGCGATGTTCCCGGTCGGCGACACCCCCAAGGAGCAGATCCGCGAGGAGGCCGCCGCGCGCGGGCTCGCGGTCGCGAACAAGCCCGACAGCCACGACATCTGCTTCATTCCGTCCGGCGACACCCGCGCGTTCCTCGGCGCCAAGATCGGGATCCGTCCCGGCGCCGTGGTCGACGCCGACACCGGCGAGGTGCTCGCGCAGCACGAGGGCGTGCACGGCTTCACGATCGGCCAGCGCAAGGGCCTCGGAGTCGAGGGCCCGGCCGCCGACGGTCGGCCGCGCTACGTGACGTCGATCGAACCCGAGACCGGCACCGTGCGGGTCGGTTCGGCCGCGCGTCTCGACGTGTGGACCATCACCGCCGACCGTGCGATCTGGACGTCCGGGCAGGCGCCCGTCGGTCCGATCGAGTGCGTCGTGCAGGTGCGCGCGCACGGCGGCACCGCTCGTGCGGTGGCCGAGGAGACGGGCGGCGGCATCGTCGTGCAGCTGTCGGAGCCGCTGACCGGCGTCGCGAAGGGTCAGGCCGTGGTGCTGTACCGCCCCGACGAGGACGGCGACGTCGTCATCGGCAGCGGCACCATCGCGGGCACCTCCGCGGACCGTCCGTGACGGGCGACCGGGTCCCCGTCGGAGTTGCGACGGGTGTCGGGTCGTGGCCCGGCACCGACCCGCGCGCGGCGGCGGAGATCGTCGTCGGCGAACTCGCGGTCCTGCCGCATCTCGTCGAACTACCGGCGCGGGGCATCGGTGCCGACATGATCGGCCGCGCCGGGGCGCTGCTGATCGACATGCCCATCGATACCTCCACCACCGGGTATCGCCTGGCGCAGCGCGTGGGCGCCGCCACCCGGACCGCCCGGGACCTGTTGGCTCGTGACCTCGACGCACTCGAGGAGTCGTGGGAACTGGCCGGACGCCGCGGCACCGACCAGCCGGTCAAGGTGCAGGCCGTCGGGCCGCTGACCCTGGCGTCGCAGCTCGAGCTGCACGGCGGGCACCGCGTCCTCACCGATCCCGGCGCGCTGCGCGATGTCGCCGAATCGCTCGCCGAGGGCATCGCCGACCACGCCGCCGACGCCGCCCGGCGGCTCGGGTCGCCGGTCGTGGTCCAGCTCGACGAGCCGGGCCTGGCGGCGGTGCTCGCCGGTTCGCTGTCCGGGGTGTCGATCCTGCAGACCCCCCGTGCGCTCCCGGAGCCGGAGGCCCTCCACGTGCTGCAGCAGGCGATCGGCCGGATCGGCGCGCCGGTCCTGGTGCACTGCTGCGCATCCGACGTCCCGTGGGGCCTGCTGCGTCGCAGCGGCGCCGCGATGGTCGGTTTCGACGTCGGCACGCTGCGCACGCCCGATCTGGACGGCATCGGCGAACTGCTCGACGCCGGCGTCGACCTCGCGCTGGGCCTGGTGCCGACGACCGCGCCCGAGCGCACGCCCGGCTGGCGGGAGCTGGCCGAGCCGGCCACCCGGCTGTTCGACCGCCTCGGCTTCTCGCGGGAGATGCTGTCGTCGCGCGTCACCGTCACGCCCGCGTGCGGACTGGCCGGTGCGAGCCGGGACTGGGCCCGCACGGCGCTGCGGTCGGCGAACGAACTGACCCGTGCTTTCGCGGACGGGGCGGATCCCGACCAGGCCCGCTGAACGGGAGTTCACGGCACGTTTTCGTGGCTTGAGCGGTACGTGAGTTCCCGTTGGGCAGGTGCCCCGCAGCGGGGAAAACTGTCGGCTGGCTGCGATAACCTTCCCAGGTGGACCAGAACGAAGCCCCCGCCTCCGTGACCAGCCAGCCCGACGTCGAGGTCGTGCCCGCGAGCGCCGAGGATCGGGAGCGCTGGCAGGAGCTGGCCGAGATCGTGCGGAACCACCAGTTCCGCTACTACGTGCTCGATTCGCCGATCGTCTCCGACGGCGAGTTCGACCAGTTGTTCGGCGAACTGAACGCGCTCGAGGAGCGGCACCCGGACCTGCGGACGGCCGACTCGCCCACCCAACTCGTCGGCGGCGGCTTCGCGACCGAGTTCAAGGCCGTCGACCATCTCGAGCGAATGCTCAGCCTCGACAACGTCTTCGACTACGACGAGCTCCGCACCTGGGCCGGCCGCGTGGAGAGCGAGGTGTCCGATGGTCGCTCCGCAGGCTCCGCTCCTGCCCGCCCCGACCTGCACTACCTGTGCGAGGTCAAGATCGACGGCGTCGCGCTGAACCTCGTGTACGAGAACGGCAAACTGGTCCGCGCCGCGACCCGCGGTGACGGGCGCACCGGCGAGGACGTCACGCTCAACGCCCGCACCATCTCTGACATTCCCGAAACCCTCACGCCCAGTGAAGAATACCCGATCCCCGCGCTGCTCGAGGTCCGTGGCGAGGTGTTCTTCCGGCTCGAGGACTTCGCTGCCCTCAACGCGTCCCTCCTGGAGGAGGGCAAGGCGCCGTTCGCGAACCCGCGTAACTCGGCGGCAGGCTCACTGCGGCAGAAGAATCCGGCGGTGACCGCGCGGCGGCGGCTCGGCATGATCTGCCACGGCCTCGGCCGCACCGAGGGCTTCGACCCAGTCGGTCAGTACGACGCCTACACCGCGCTCGCGGCGTGGGGTCTGCCCGTCTCCACCCACACTTCCCGGGTCGTCGGCGTCGACGCCGTCGTCGAGAAGGTGAAGTACTGGGACGAGCACCGGCACGACGTCGAGCACGAGATCGACGGCCTGGTCGTGAAGGTCGACGAGATGGCGCTGCACCGCCGACTGGGTGCGACGTCGCGTGCGCCGCGCTGGGCGGTGGCGTTCAAGTACCCGCCGGAGGAGGCCACCACCAAGCTGCTCGACATCCGGGTCAGCGTCGGCCGCACCGGACGCGTCACCCCGTTCGCCTACATGGAGCCGGTGCTGGTGGCCGGGTCGACGGTGGCGCTCGCGACGCTGCACAACGCGTCCGAGGTCAAGCGCAAGGGCGTCCTCATCGGCGACACCGTCGTGATCCGCAAGGCCGGCGAGGTGATCCCCGAGGTGCTCGGGCCGGTCGTCGACGTGCGCGACGGCACCGAGACCGAGTTCGTGATGCCCACCGAGTGCCCGGAGTGCGGCACCACGCTCGCGCCCGCCAAGGAGGGCGACGCCGATATCCGCTGCCCCAACCAGCGGTCGTGCCCGGCGCAGTTGCGGGAGAGGGTGTTCCACGTCGCGGGCCGCGGCGCGTTCGACATCGAGGTGCTCGGCTACGAGGCCGCCACCGCGCTGCTGCAGGCCGGTGTGATCAGCGACGAGGGCGACCTGTTCTCGCTCACCGAGGACGATCTGCTCGAGGCCCCACTGTTCCGCACCAAGGCCGGCAAGCTGTCCGCCAACGGCAAACGCCTGCTCGACAATCTGGGTTCGGCCAAGCAACAACCGCTGTGGCGGGTGCTCGTCGCCCTGTCGATCCGCCACGTCGGCCCCACCGCGGCCCGGGCGCTGGCGAGCGAGTTCGGCAGCCTCGAACGCATCGAGAACGCGAGTGTCGAGGAACTGGCCGCGGTCGACGGCGTCGGCGGCACCATCGCGACCGCCGTCGTGGCGTGGTTCGCCGTCGACTGGCACCGCGACATCGTCGAGAAGTGGCGTGCGGCAGGCGTGACGATGGAGGACGAGCGCGACGAGTCGATCGTCCGCAACCTCGAGGGGCTGTCGATCGTCGTCACCGGATCGCTCGACGGCTTCACCCGCGACGGGGCGAAGGAAGCGATCCTGATCCGCGGCGGCAAGGCGGCCGGATCGGTGTCGAAGAAGACGGCGTTCGTGGTGATCGGGGACGCTCCCGGGTCCAAGGCCGCGAAGGCGGAGGAACTGGGCGTGCCGATCCTGGACGAGGCCGGTTTCCGGCGTCTGCTCGAGCACGGGCCCGACGGCGTCTGAGTCCGCAGCGGCAGAAGCGCAGCGCGACACGAACATTCACACCGAACCGGGCATGTTGTCTACGTGATGAATGCCACTCTACGACGCGGTGTCGTTGGGGCGGGGCTCCCGGTGGGCGGAACGGGCGGGGACTCGGGGGTCGCTCGGCTGCGCGGGCCTCGGTCCATCGATCCTGGTGGGAGTCGGTTCCGTTGTGGCGCGGCGCACTTCGCGGGGGCGTCGGCGGACGTGATCTCTTTCCTCCGGACCGGGCGGTCCGAGTGTGTCGCGCGTCTCATCTCCGCCGCTCGGGGCATCTGAATCGGTTTTCTGACGGAGGGGAGTGGCTGACATAGTGACGCCATGATCGATATCCGGACCGCCACTCCCGCCGACTACGACGCCGTCGGCACCCTGACCGCCGACGTCTACATCGACGGTGGTTTCGTATCGGAGTCCGACATGTACGCGGAACGTCTGCGCGACACCGCAGCCCGTGCCGAGCACGCCGACGTCGTCGTCGCGGTCGTCGGTGACGAGATCGTCGGATCGGTCACCATTGCCGCACCCGAGTCGAAGTTCGCGGACGTCGCCGAGTCGGGCGAGCTCGAGTTCCGCATGCTGGCGGTCGCGCCGACCGCGCGTGGCAAGGGCGTCGGCTCGGCCCTCGTCCGGCACGTGCTGGATGTGGCCTACGACCGCGGTGACCGCGCAGTCGTCATCTCGACGCAGCCCGACATGGTGGACGCCCGCCGAATCTACGACCGCAACGGCTTCGTGCCCGCGCCGGAGCGCAACTGGGAGCCCGTGCCCGGCATGGAACTCACCGCGCTGGTGCGTGAACTCGTCTGACGCTCAGCCGAGGACGGTCGCGATGATGCCCGCGAGGTAGCCCAGCCGGGCCACCTCGGACGGGCGGAACTCGGGGCCGCCGGGACGTCCCAGGACGAGGGCCTTGCCGCTGTTGCCCAGCGGGGCGGCGGCGAGGGTGGTGTCCATGTCTCGCCACGACTGCGGCACCCAGTCGGCCTGGCCGTCGAGGACGGTGGCCTTCGCGAGCGGCATCCAGGGGGCATCGCCGGCGTGCGTCTCCGGCGCTCCGGGGCTGCCGACGACGCGGTACGCGCCGTGCGGACCGAGGTCCATCACCGTCGACCAGCCGACCCGCAGCACGCGCGGCGCCCCGTCGACGAGGACCTGCAGGCGGTCGGAGTGCGCGGTCGCGACGGTGTCGATGAGTTCGAGTTCGCGGTGGGTGTCGAGGATCCCGGAGTACGGCCGGATCGAGTCCACGCGGACGTCGGGCAGGTGTTCGGCTGCGGTGATGAGCGCGTCGGGCAGCGATCCGGTGGCGACGTCCACCACCAGGTCGTCGACGGCGAACCCCGATCCGCGCTCGACGACGTCGAGCGAGAGGATGTCCGCACCCACCGAGCCGAGCGCGACGGCAAGGGCGCCGAGGCTACCGGGGCGATCGGGGAGCTGGACGCGGAGCAGGTAGGACACGTGCGGCCTTTCCATTCGTTCGAAGACTCAGTTCGATACCGAAGAAGGGACACGGTACGAGCCCCCGCCGCCACCATCCTTTCACCCCGGTCCCGCCGCTGCTCGGGTGACGGGCTGCACGGCCCGCGACGGTCACGCTCTAGGCTGGTGGGAACGTTCACTCCGACCTGAAAGGGGTCACCGAAGGTGCCTGCCATCTCCCGTGACGAGGTCGCCCACCTCGCCCGGCTGTCCCGGCTTGCCCTGACCGACGCGGAACTCGACGAGTTCGCCGGTCAGCTGGATTCGATTCTCAGCCATGTGAAGGCGGTGTCCGAGGTCGCGGCAGATGATGTCCCGCCCACCGCGAACCCCAACCCCGTCGTCAACGTGACCCGCCCCGACGTCATCGTCCCGGGCCTGACGCCCGAGCAGGCGCTGTCCGGTGCACCGGCCGTCGAAGAGGACCGGTTCGCCGTTCCGCAGATCCTGGGAGAGGGCGAATGAGCACCGATCTGACCCGTCTCGACGCCTCCGACCTGGCGTCGAAGATCCATTCGCGCGAGATCTCGTCGGTCGAGGCCACGCAGGCCCACCTGGATCGGATCGCAAAGGTCGACGGCGAGCTGCACGCGTTCCTGCACGTCGCGGGCGAGCAGGCGCTCGTCGCGGCCAAGGAGGTCGACTCCGCGATCGCCGCCGGTGACAAGCCGGCGTCGGCGCTCGCGGGCGTGCCGATCGCGCTCAAGGACGTCTTCACGACCACCGACATGCCCACCACGTGCGCGTCGAAGATCCTCGAGGGTTGGGTGTCGCCGTACGACGCGACGCTCACCACCAAGCTGCGCGAGGCCGGCATCCCGATCCTCGGCAAGACCAACATGGACGAGTTCGCGATGGGCTCGTCCACCGAGAACTCCGCGTACGGCCCGACGCGCAACCCGTGGGACACCACCCGCATCCCGGGCGGTTCGGGCGGCGGCTCGGCGGCCGCGCTCGCGTCGTACCAGGCGCCGCTCGCGATCGGCACCGACACCGGTGGCTCGATCCGCCAGCCGGCCGCCGTCACCGCGACCGTCGGCACCAAGCCCACGTACGGCACCGTCTCGCGCTTCGGTCTCGTCGCGTGCGCGTCGTCGCTCGACCAGGGCGGCCCGTGCGGCCGTACGGTCCTCGACACCGCGCTGCTGCACGAGGTCGTCGCCGGGTACGACCCGCGTGACTCCACGTCGGTGAACGAGCCGGTCCGTCCGGTCGTCGAGGCCGCCCGTCAGGGTGCGACCGGCGACCTGAAGGGTGTGCGCGTCGGTGTCGTCAAGGAACTGCACTCCGACAGCTACCAGCCCGGCGTCATCGCGTCGTTCGACGCCGCCGTCGAGCAGCTGACGGCGCTCGGTGCCGAGGTCGTCGAGGTGTCGTGCCCCAACTTCCTGCACGCGCTGGCCGCGTACTACTTGATCCTGCCCAGTGAGGTGTCCTCGAACCTCGCGCGCTTCGACGCGATGCGCTACGGCCTGCGCGTCGACGACGGCAACATGAGCGCCGAGCAGGTCATGGCCGCCACCCGCGCCGCCGGCTTCGGTAAGGAAGTCAAGCGCCGCATCATGATCGGCACCTACGCGCTGTCGTCCGGCTACTACGACGCCTACTACGGTTCGGCGCTCAAGGTCCGCACGCTGATCGCCCGCGACTTCGACGCCGCGTACGAGAAGGTCGACGTCCTGGTCTCGCCGACCAGCCCGTTCACGCCGTGGAAGCTCGGCGAGAAGGTCGACGATCCGCTGGCGATGTACCTGTCCGACCTGTGCACGCTGCCGACCAACCTGGCCGGCCACTGCGCGATGTCGGTGCCGTCCGGTGTGTCCGCGGACGACGGCCTGCCCGTCGGCCTGCAGATCATGGCGCCGGCCCTGGCCGACGAGCGCCTGTACCGCGTCGGTGCGGCCTACGAGGCGGCCCGCGGGCCGATCGCGTCGCCCGTCGCGTAGAAGCTCCACCACGACAGCCCGGATCCGCACGTCGGATCCGGGCTGTCGGCGTCCGAGGAGGACTAGGCTCCGGGACAGGACGAATCGGGTGGCAGGAGGACCGGCGTGGGGCAGCCGTCGATCACGATCATCGGTGCGGGATTCGGGGGCATCACCCTCGCGCTCTATCTGCGGCGCGCCGGGCTCACCGACATCACGATCCTCGAGAAGGGCGACGACGTCGGCGGCGTGTGGCGGGTCAACACCTACCCGGGCGCGGCATGTGACGTGCCGTCGCCGCTGTACTCCATCTCCACCGAGCCCAATCCGACGTGGCCGCGGCGCTTCTCGGAGCAGCCCGACATCCTCGAGTATCTACGCCACGTCGCCGACGAGCACGATTTGCGACGACACATCCGCTTCGGCGTCGAGGTGGTCTCCGCCGACTTCGACGAGACCGGCAACCGGTGGACGGTGCGGACCGCGGCGGGGGAGACGATCGAGTCGGACGTCTTCGTCCCGGCGGTCGGCCAGCTGTCGCTGCCGTCGATCCCGGCCATTCCCGGCCGTGATACGTTCGCCGGTGCGTCCTTCCACTCCGCCGAGTGGGATCACGACGTCCCGCTGGACGGCCGCCGCGTCGCGGTGATCGGGACCGGAGCGAGCGCGATCCAGTTCGTCCCGGCCATCGCGCCGCGGGTGGGCCGTCTGACGCTCTTCCAACGGTCGGCGCCGTGGATCCTGCCCAAACCCGACACCGAGTACCGCCCGTGGCATCACCGGGTGTTCCGGGCCGTTCCCGCGGTGCAGCGGGCGGAGCGGTTCGTCACCTGGGGCATCCTCGAGTTGCTCACCTTCGCGCTGGTCGACACCAAGGCACGCGGTGGACTGGCCGGCCGGCTGGCCCGGCGGCACCTCGAGAAGCAGGTCGACGACCCGGCGCTGCTGGCGGCGCTCACCCCGGACTACGAACCGGGGTGCAAGCGGATGCTCCTGTCCGACGACTACTACCCGGCCGTCACCCGTTCCAGCGTGGAGCTGGTGGTCGACGGTATCGAGCGGATCGAGCCCGAGGGGGTCCGCACGTCCGACGGGGCGCTGTACCCGGCCGACGTCATCGTCTACGGAACCGGTTTCGCGGCAACGGATTTCCTCGCGCCCATGAAGATCGCGGGTAGGGGCGGACGGACGCTCGACGACGCGTGGTCCGACGGCGCCGAGGCCTACCTGGGAATCACGACCGCGGGGTTCCCGAACCTGTTCATGCTGTACGGGCCCAACACGAATCTCGGTTCGGGCTCGATCGTGTACATGCTCGAATCGCAGGCGCGGCACATCGTCGGGCTGGTGCAGTGGCTGGTCGAGCAGCCCGGTCTCGCCGTCGAGGTGGATGCGGGTGTCGAGCGGCGGTTCAACGCGGAGATCCAGCGCCGGCTCGCCGACTCGGTGTGGAGCCTGTGTGCGAACTGGTACCGGACCGCGTCGGGCAAGATCACCACGAACTGGCCCGGCACCGTGACGTCGTACCGCCGCCGGACCCGCCGCGTCGACCGCCGGGACTATCGCATCACCGCGCCTCGAACAGCCCCCGCACGTACGCGGTCTGTCCCAGGTACTGCAGACGGTCCCAGATAGGTTCCACACCATTCCGGAAGCGAGATGCATGTGTCGTTCACGTCGAGCCTGAACCCGCGACAGTACAAGACGTTTCATGGCGTCTTCATGGGGATGTGTGGCGTGGCTCTGTTCTCGGGCACCGCCATTGCGGCCAGTGCTGTGTTCGACTACGCGCGGGGTGTCGACGGGGCTGTCACGATGTTCGCGCTGTCGGTCGGCGGCGTGAGCGCCGGCGTTCTGGACATGTTGTCACGGCGACGGCGCGGTACGGGCCTGCCGATCGCGGTGTTGATTGCGAACTTCGTCCTCACCTCCGCGGGTGTCTGGCTGTTGACGGATCTCGTCCCGCGCTGAAGTGTCACCGGCAGAGCGGGGATTCATTCCGCCTCGAACAGCCCCCGCACGTACGCGGCCTGTCCCAGGTGCTGCAGACAGTCCCCGATCACGCTGACCAGCCGGACCGACACCGTGACGGGCGGGTCCCACCGCCGGTCCACGATTCGGTCGAGTTCGTCGGTGGTGATCTCGTCGAGGTATTCGAGCGTCGCCAGGTGCACGTCACCGTGATAGTCGGCGAGTAACTGTGCGTCGGCGTGCACCTCGCCGACCTGGGCGCTGTCCTGCCCGAAGCCGACGTCGGAAGCAGGGAACGGAAGTCCGAACCGCTCCTGCCACCCGCGGGACGTCCAGGCCTGGTCCGCGCCCGCGAGCTCGCTCACGTGGTCGTCCTGGACCCGGGTGAGGTGCCAGATCAGCCACGCGATCGAATTCGCCTGCGGGCCGGGGCGGTAGTCGGACAGCTCGGTGGTCAGTCCGTCGGTGATCTCGACCACGAGTTCGCGGATCCGCTCGAAGTTGTCCCGCAGGATCGCGCGTGCCGCTTCGGTGTCCGTCGGTCGGCTCATGCCTTCACGGTAGGCGGGTGTTCGGGATCGTGCCCGGGAATCGGGGTCAGGCACAGTCGCGCATCTGCATCCCCTGATCGTCGCCGTAGCGATGCCCGTGCCCGGACGGGGCATTCAGGGCGAACAGGAGATCCACGCCGGTCTGGACGAAGCTGACCACGGGAATCCACTGCGGCACAGGCGCATCGATGCGGGCATCGGAGAGGTCGGGTGCGTGCGCCAGCAGCGCCGGTGACCACCACACGACGGGATCGGAACTGTTCGCGAGCACCGTCGCACCGTCGGTCCGCACCGCGCCGGCCGGCGGACCCGCCCACACGACGCTGCACGCGCGGGTTCGCTGATCGGCATCGCTGTCGAAGATCGCGCTACCACCGATGGACCCCAGGCTCTGCCCGTACACGTGCAGCGCCGGGCGCTCCGCCGCGGGCAACTGTCCGATCCGCTCCGACACCGCGGTGAACAGTGCGCGGGCGGACGCCTCCGCGTCCGCCCGGCCGAACACGAACGTGGCCCAACTCGGCGCGTACGAGTACTGCTGGCCGACGATTGCGACATCGCCGGCGAAGCGGCGCTCGAGGCCCCGGGCCGCCTCGCCGTCGATCCACCCGGATCCGGTGGGGACGGCGACCACCACGTGCGAACGGCGCAGGCCGCCCGCGCGATCGAGTTCGGCCACCGCGAGTCTCGCGCGGGAACTCACGCCCGGGGCCGATTCGAGGCCGACGTACGTCCGCACGCTGCGCGGATCCGACGTGCCGGCGACGAACCGGCGACCCTCCGCGCCCAGCGTCGACCACGGGACGAGGGAATGTGGATCGCCCGGCCCGAGCGTCGGGTCGATCCGCGCGCTGGTGCTCCGGAAGTGTTGTGCCGCAGCGTCGGCGGCTGCTGGTGCCGCGCCCGCGATCAGTACGGTGCCGGCGACGATCGTGAGGGCGACGCCACGCAGCAGGCCCAGACGTCGGGCGACACCGCGTGTCCCGCGGGCGATCCCGAACAGCACGAGGCCCGTCGTGCCCGCCCAGAACGTCACCTCCGCCCAGTGCCCGGCGCCGATCGCGGGCGCGCTCATCGCGGCCCGCACCGCGTTCTGCCAGTGGTTCGCGGTCGCGACCGACCAGGCGAGGGCTGCGCAGCCGAGGACGACGACCCGGGCGTCCCGATGCGGTGCCTGCCTACCGGGCCGCAGTCGACGCGCAACCGCCATGACGCCCCAGCCGAGCGCCACCAGCACCCCGGTCAACACGCCCTGCACCACCGGACCGCGGGGCAGCAGTGACGGCGCGAGGGACACGACGGCCCCGCCGGTCAGCGCCAGCGTCGTGCCGACGCGGGGGAGTGCCAGCGCACTGGTGACGGCCGCGCGGGACGTGCCGACGACGCTCATGCCGCACCCCCGGCCCGGACCCGGCGGATGACGAACGCGGTGACCAGCACTCCGGCGACGGCGAGCGCGCCACCGAGCGTGTACCGGATCCACGGTTCGTCGACGGGAGCCCCGTAGCCCTGGCGCCGCGAATTCCATCCGACGGCGGTCGCGGCGGTGTCGGCCATCACGAAACACTGTGCGCGGTCCCGCGTCCGGGCGTCGCATGCATCGTGCAGGCGCCGGTCCAACTGCGCGTCGATCTCGGTGCGGGCCCACGGCCCGAGATCGCCGCCGCCCTGGTGGGCGTACCGCAGCAGGTCGTAGCCGAAGTCGTGCGACTTGCAGGCCGTGTCGAACTCGGCCGGCAGTGGAATCGGCGACGAGCACGCCCCGTCCGGGTTGACGAGCATCCCGCCCAGGACGGCGGGTTCGTAGCCCATGACGGTGGCGAAATCGCGCGGCACGACGTCCGGTGACCGGTCCTCGGCCGTCAACGCGGTGACCGCCCGCGCCGCGAGGGAGTTCTCGCGGGCCGGGGTGTCGGCGTCGGCCGCAGGGGCGTACGACGTCGCGGTCACGATCGAGGTGGCGGCGAGGACCGCGCCGGCCCAGATTCTGGTTCGCATACCAAACGACGCTAGAAATGGGCGCTGCGCTGCGACATCACCCCGGAGTGCGGATCATCACCGGCCCCGCGGCGGGACCGGGGAGACGACCTCGTACCGCGGAACCACATCGATCTCACTCTCAGGTATGAGGCCGGACGAGACTCCAGTTCCTAGAGTCGGACCCGTGAGTGGCAAGCGAGTGGTCCGTGACGCGACGAATCGGATGCGTGGGCACGGGGTGAACATCCTCATCGGTCTGGTCACCGTGATCCTGTACGCGGTGGCCTGGCCGACGCTGCACCTGACCCATCAGGTCTCGTACCCGATGCAGCCGATCATCGCGGCGCTCGCGGCGTGGCCGTTCATCCTCGTCCGGGCCAATCCCGCTCTCGGATGGGCGGTATCGGCAGTGTCGGCTCTGGTGATCCCGTGGGTGTTCGACCTCGTCCCGGACTCGGGATACGTCTACCCGTGGCAGGTCGTGCACATCATCGTGATCATGACGCTGCTGCTGGCAGTGAGTCTCGTCGCAGCGCCGCCCACGGTCGTGGTGGCGTGGATCTCGACGGTGCTGCTGTTCTTCGCGAACGCCCCCGGCGACGACGGAATCGGCTGGGCGGTCGGACTGAGCGCCCTGGTCGTCTTCGGTCTGCTGATCCGCTGGCTCGTGCTGTCGCGCCGACAGCTGGCCGCCGAGGAGGAGGCCGGTGAGCTGGAGCGGGCCCGGCGGGCGATCCTCGAGGAGAAGGCACGCATCGCGCGTGACCTGCACGACGTCGTGGCCCACCACATGTCGATGGTTGTCGTGCAGGCGCAGAGTGCGCCGTACCGGATCGCGTCGGTGTCGGACGAGGCCAAGGCCGAGTTCGAGTCCATCGGTGCCACCGCGCGGGAGGCGCTCAACGAGATCCGCGGTCTGCTCGGTGTGCTGCGCAGCGACGCCGAGACGATCGAGCGGGCGCCCCAGCCCGGCGTCGACCAGATTCAGGCGCTGCTCGACGGCAGCAGGCGCGCCGGAATGGCGTTGTCGTGGAACGTGACCGGTGATCCGTCGATGCTCTCCGAGTTGTCGGGCCTCACCGTGTACCGAATCCTGCAGGAGTCGCTCTCGAACGCGTCGCGGCACTGTCCCGGCGCGCACGTGACGGTGTCCCTCGAGTACGGACCGTCGGTCACATCGATCGTGGTGCACAACGGTCCGGCTACGGAGGCTGCCCGACCGTCGGAGTCGTCGGGTGGCAGCGGCATCGCCGGCATGCGCGAGCGCGCGGCCGCGATCGGCGGCACCCTCGACACCGTCGTGCGCGACGACGGCGGATTCGAGGTCAGGGCCCACATCCCGAGCACGCCGCTCGCCTAGGCTGGGGCGGTGGCGATCACGGTATTCATTGCGGACGACCAGGCGATGGTGCGGCAGGGCTTCGGCGCGCTGCTGGGCGCGCAGCCCGACATCAGCGTCATCGGCGACGCGCCCGACGGTCGCGCCGCCGTCACCGAGGTCAAGCGGCTGCGGCCCGACGTCGTGCTGATGGACGTGCGGATGCCCGAGATGAACGGGCTCGATGCCGCGCGCGAGATCCTTTCCGCCGCAATGGACCCACCGGTGCGCGTGCTCATGCTCACCACATTCGACATCGACGAGTACGTGTACGAGGCGCTCGGGATCGGCGCCAGCGGGTTTCTGCTCAAGGACGCGCCGGCCGAGGAACTGATCCGGGCGGTGCGCGTCGTCGCGGCGGGGGAGGCGCTGCTCGCACCGAGCGTCACCAAACGGCTGATCGAGGACGTCACCCGGCGTCGCGCGACCCCGCGCCGGCGCGACCGGCAACTCGACGCCCTCACGCCCCGCGAGCGCGAGGTGCTCGAGCTGATCGCGGCGGGCCTGTCGAACGTCGAGATCGCCGAACGGCTGTTCGTCGCGGAACAGACCGTCAAGACCCACGTCGGCAAGGTGCTGTCCAAGCTGTCGCTGCGGGACCGGGCGCAGGCCGTCGTCGTCGCGTACGAATCGGGTCTCGTCACGCCCGGTTGACCGACTCGGCGTGCCTGATCGGCGTGGGAGCGGCAAGATGAACAGGGACCGCTCTGCAACTGAACGCCGAGAGGTGTCGTGATGCGCATCGGAATACTCACCGGGGGCGGCGACTGCCCCGGACTCAACGCCGTGATCCGCGCCGTCGTGCGCACCGCGGACAGTCGATACGGGAGCACCGTCGTCGGATTCCAGGACGGCTGGCGCGGCCTGCTCGAGGACCGCAAGGTCCAGATGCGGAACGAGGACCGGATCGACCGCATCCTCGCGCGTGGCGGCACGATCCTCGGCACCGCGCGCGTCAACCCGCAGAAACTGCACGACGGCCTCGACCGGATCAAGCAGACCCTCGACGACAACGGCATCGACGTCCTCATCCCCATCGGCGGCGAGGGCACGCTGACCGCCGGCAGCTGGCTCGCCGAGAGCGGTGTCCCCGTCGTCGGGGTGCCCAAGACGATCGACAACGACATCGACTGCACCGACGTCACCTTCGGATTCGACACGGCCCTGACCATCGCGACCGAGGCGATCGACCGCCTGCACACCACCGCGGAGTCGCACCAGAGGGTGATGCTCGTCGAGGTGATGGGCCGGCACGCCGGGTGGATCGCGCTGCAGTCGGGCATGGCGTCGGGCGCGCACCTGACGCTGGTGCCGGAGGAACCGTTCGACGTCGACGAGGTGTGCGCGCTGGTGAAGAAGCGCTTCCAGCGTGGCGACTCGCACTTCATCTGCGTCGTCGCCGAGGGGGCGTCGCCGGATCCGTCGTCGATGACGCTGCGTGAGGGCGGCATCGACGAGTTCGGGCACAAGATCTTCACGGGCGTCGCTCAGCAGTTGGCGGTCGAGATCGAGCGTCGGATCGGCAAGGAGGTGCGAACCACGGTCCTCGGGCACGTCCAGCGTGGTGGCACGCCCACCCCGTACGACCGCGTCCTGGCGACCCGGTTCGGTGTCCATGCGACCGATGCCGCCCACAACGGACAGTTCGGTCAGATGGTGGCGCTGCACGGCACGAACATCGAGTTGGTGCCGCTGTCGGAGGCGACCAAACAACTCAAGACCGTGCCCGTCGAGCGCTACCGGGAGGCGGCCGCGTTCTTCGGGTGACCAGGCGCATAAACTCATGGCCATGACTGCCGCCGTGTCCGCTGACCTTCTCGACTATGACGCCGTCCTCGCGAAGTTCGAGCCCGTACTGGGCATGGAAGTGCACGTCGAGTTGCACACCGCCACCAAGATGTTCTGCCCGTGCCCCACGGAGTTCGGCGCCGAGCCCAACACCCAGGTGTGCCCCGTGTGCCTCGGCATGCCGGGTGCGCTTCCCGTCGTCAACCAGGCCGCCGTCGAGTCCGCGATCCGCATCGGCCTGGCGCTGAACTGCTCGATCACCCCGTGGGGCCGGTTCGCGCGGAAGAACTACTTCTACCCGGACCAGCCGAAGAACTACCAGATCTCGCAGTACGACGAGCCCATCGCGACCGAGGGCTACCTCGACGTCGTGCTCGACGACGGCAGCACGTGGCGCGTCGACATCGAGCGCGCGCACATGGAGGAGGACACCGGCAAGTCGCTGCACGTCGGCGGTGCCACCGGTCGCATCCACGGCGCGAGCCACTCGCTGCTCGACTACAACCGCGCGGGTGTGCCGCTGGTCGAGATCGTGACCAAGCCGATCACCGGTGCCGGCGAGCGCGCCCCCGAGGTCGCCCGCGCGTACGTCGCGGCCCTGCGCGACCTGCTCAAGGCCCTCGACGTTTCCGACGTCCGGATGGACCAGGGCTCGCTGCGCTGCGACGCCAACGTCTCGCTCATGCCGATCGGCGCCGACGTGTTCGGCACCCGCACCGAGACCAAGAACGTCAACTCGCTCAAGAGCGTCGAGACGGCCGTCCGGTACGAGATGCGACGCCAGGCCGCCGTGCTCGTCTCCGGTGGCGAGATCATTCAGGAGACCCGCCACTTCCAGGAGGGCGACGGCACCACGTCCGCCGGCCGCCGCAAGGAGACCGCCGAGGACTACCGCTACTTCCCGGAGCCCGACCTCGAGCCCGTCGCACCCGACGCCGCCTGGGTCGAGGAACTGCGCGGCACGCTGCCCGAGCTGCCGTGGATCCGCCGCGCCCGCATCCAGGAGGAGTGGGGCGTCTCCGACGAGGAGATGCGCGACCTGGTCAACGCCGGCGCGCTCGACCTCGTCATCGCGACCACCGAGGCCGGCGCACCCGCGTCCGACGCCCGCTCGTGGTGGGTCGCGTACCTGAGCCAGCAGGCCAACACCCGCGGTGTGGAACTGACCGAACTGCCCATCAGCCCGGCTCAGGTCGCCGAGGTCATCGCATTCGTCACCGACGGCAAGCTCACCAACAAGCTGGCTCGCCAGGTCGTCGACTACGTGCTCGACGGTGAAGGTGACCCCGCACAGATCCTCGCCGCGCACCCGGAGCTGGTGGTCGTGCGTGACGACAGCAAGCTGCAGGCCGCCGTCGACGAGGCCCTCGCCGCCAACCCCGACATCGCCGAGAAGATCCGCAGCGGCAAGGTCGCCGCGGCGGGCAAGATCGTCGGCGACGTCATGAAGGCCACTCGCGGACAAGCGGATCCGGCGCGTGTCAAGGAACTCGTCATCGCCGCGTGCAGCTAATGTAGCGGCGCATGAGCGCTGCCGTAGCCACGTCACTCTTCTGGATCACAGTCGCCGCAGCGATCGCGCCCCTGATTGCGGGATCGTTGCGGCGCAAGCTGATTCCCGAGGTCGTGCTGTTACTCGTGGCCGGCATCGTGATCGGGCCGTTCGTGCTCGACCTGGCGAGCGTCGACCCCGAGATCGAACTGCTCCGTGAGCTCGGGCTCGGCATGCTGTTCCTGCTCGCCGGTTACGAGATCGACAAGGACGAACTGACCGGCCGCGGCGGGCGCCGTGCCCTGATCACGTGGCTGATCTGCCTGGCGCTGGCGTTCGCCGTCGTCGCGGGTCTGGCGGCGGCAGGGCTGGTGCACTCGGAGATCGCCGTCGCGATCGCCCTCACCTCGACGGCGCTGGGCACGCTGCTGCCGATCCTCAAGGATCGCGGTCTCGTCGAGACGCCGGTCGGTCGCGCCATCCTCAACCACGGTGCGATCGGTGAGATCGGCCCGGTCATCGCGATGGCGGTGCTGCTGGGTGCGCGCGGCGCGGTGTTCTCGCTCGTCGTGCTCGCGGCGTTCGCGGCCGTCGCGGTGATCGTCGCGCTGCTGCCGGCCCGGATCCTCCGCGAGGGCACCGACCTGCTGGCCCTGGTCCGCCGCGGCTCGGACACCACCGCGCAGACCACCGTCCGCTTGGTGATGCTGCTGCTCGTCGCGCTCATCGCGGTGGCGACGGTCTTCGACCTCGACATCATCCTGGGTGCCTTCGCTGCGGGCTTCATCCTGCGCCGGACCGTGCCGGACGGCAACGAACAGCTCGAACACAAGCTCGAGGGTCTCGCCTTCGGTCTTCTCATCCCGATCTTCTTCGTCACCTCGGGCATGGCGATCGACGTCTCCGCCGTCGCCGGGGAACCGTTGGTGCTGTTGGCGTTCCTCGCGCTGCTGGTGATCGTCCGCGGGCTGCCGGTGTTCGTCGCGTCGCGCTACGACCGCGACGCGTCGTTCGACACGCGTGAGAGCTCGCAGATCGCGCTGTACTCCACCACCGGGCTGCCGCTCATCGTCGCGGTCACCGGCGTTGCCGTGTCGGCGGGGCAGATGTCGAACGCCACGGCGTCGATCCTCGTTGCTGCGGGCGCGATCTCGGTGCTGATCCTGCCGATGCTCGCCGGGTTCCTCGTCAAGCGCACCCCGTCGGCGGAGGGCGAGGCCCGTGCGGGCGTGAGCGCCTGAGCGTCAGTCGAATCCGCCGCCACCGGACGGCAGCGGAATCTTCACGACACGATCGTCCGTGGGCCCGGGCTCGCCCCCGGACTTGTTGACCGTCGACGCCCAGATCTGGCCCTCACCGCTGATCGTGACGTCGCCGAGCCGGCCGTAGAGGTTCTGCGCGAGTTGCGCGGGGGCGGACGACACCGAACCCGTCTCGCGGTCGGTCGTCAGCACCGCCACCGCTCGCCCGTCGGTGAGCGCGATCGCGACGGCGCCGGCCGCCACCGCGCACCCGGCCACGCCCGGCTTGTCGGGCCACGTCCACACGGGTGCAGCGCCGACGGCGCCGTCCGGGCGGACCCGCTGCAACCGGTCCCCGGTTGCCGTCCGATCCGTCACCCACACACCGCCGTCGGCGTCCGTGCACACACCACCGGCACGCCCGATGCCGGACAGCGCGACCGCCGGCCGGGGCGGCGCGGGCGCCGTCGACAGCGAGGTGACGCGGAGAAGCTTGCCGGCGAGCGACCCCGGGTCGGCCGCGGCGGCCGGGTCACCCGCATCACCCGTGAGCACCATGAGTTGGCCGGGGCCGGCGAACTCCAGTGATCCGGCATTGCCCTCGGCGCCACGCGGAATGCCGGTGAGCACGTCCTTGGGAACGTCGCCGGGGGCGACGCGCACCACGCGGTTGTCGGTCGCCGTCGTGATGTACGCGTAGACGAGCCTGTCCTCGCCGAACGTGGGGGAGAGCGCGATGTCGAGCAGCCCGCCGTCGCTACCGGAATCGACGGGGACCGAGGCGAACTCGGTGGGTGCCTGGCCCGGAGTCACCAGCAGGATCCGACCGGTGCGACGCTCGGTCACCAGCGCCGACGCCCCGTCGGGCAGCATCACCAGGCCGCCGGTGCTGTCGAGACACGTCGCCACGACGTTGGGATCGCGGTCGAAGCACGGGTCGTCGGGTTTCGACGGCTGGGGCGCCACCGACGACGGCGGCGACGGCTCCCTCGGCTGCACCTCGCCGCCGGAACCGAACGTCGGCTCCGGGGTGAACGGGGAGGACGCGGTGTCGTCGAAGCGGGCGCATCCCGCGGCCGTGATCACGACCATCGCGCAGAATGCGGCCACGGTCGCACGGCGTGCCCGCAGGCTCGGTTGACCCATCCTCATGCTGCACGACGTTACGGAAGGGAACGCCGTCGTCGCCACGTCGCCCGGTGTGACCGGCGCGCCGGAGCGACAATCCGGTGGCCCACCGCGATCCGCCCTAGGCTGCCTTTCGTGACCGACAAGCCGAGAGAGCACCCCGCGTCCACCGGCCAGGGCACCGCGCCCAGTCCGTTCGATCAGCCGACGGAGCGGTTTCCGGCACAGTCCGTCCGGGCGTCGATCCCGCGCACCGACGACGACTTCGATCCCGGCGCGGACGATCTGAGCAGTCTGCCCACCGAGCAGATCCCTGTCTTCCGGCCCGCCCCGGACGTTCCGGCGCCACCGGTGGTCGAGGATCAAGTGACCGAGGTGATCGTGCGCCCCGAGCCGACGGTGTCCGGGCCGATCGTTTCGGAATCCTTCATTTCGGAGCCGACCGTGTCCGAGCCGATTGTTTCGGAGCCGATTGTGTCCGAGCCCATCACGATCGCCGCCCCGGTTGCGGTTGCTCCGGCAGGTCCGCCGTCCGACGGTGCGGATGCGCGCCGCGGCACGCTCGACGTCGGGCTGCTGGTGTTGCGCCTCGCCGTGGGCGGGACCCTCCTCGCGCACGGTCTCCAGAAGCTGACCGGATGGTGGAACGGCCCCGGGCTCGGCGGATACCGGGACGACCTGGTCACCGCCGGATTCGATCACGCGCGTGCCCTTGCGGTCGCGGGGGCGGTCGGCGAGGTCGCCGGTGGCGCGCTGCTGATCCTGGGCCTGCTCACCCCGTTCGCGGGGGCAGCGGTGCTGGCGGTGATGATCAACGCCTGGTGTCTCAAGCAGTCGGCGCTGCCCGGCCTCGAATACTTCGCTCCCGGCGGCGTCGAGTACGAGACGCTGATCGGCGCCGCGGCGGCCGCGATCGTCCTCACCGGCCCGGGGCGGATCGCGATCGACGGCCGCCGCAAATGGGCCACCCGGCCGCACGTCGGGTCGGTCGTGATCCTGCTGCTCGGCGTCGCACTGGGCCTGACGGTGTGGTTCGTCTTCAACGGGGCGAATCCCGTCATCTGACGCCTACCCCGATACGGCTGAAGGGTCTCTTCACGCGCTGTGAGCGCGTGAAGAGACCCTTCAGCCGTTGTAGCGGTGTTACGGCACCTGGCGGACGGCGCCCTTGTCGGCCGAGGTGGCCAGGGCGGCGTATGCGCGCAGCGCGGTGGTGACGGTGCGCTGACGGTCCACCGGCTGCCACGGACGCTCGGACGCCTCCATCTTGGCGCGGCGCGCGGCGAGGGTCTCGTCGTCGACGAGGACCTCGAGCGTGCGGGTCGCGACGTCGATGCGGATCTGGTCACCGTCCTCGACGAGGCCGATCACACCGCCCGACGCGGCCTCGGGGGAGATGTGGCCGATCGACAGGCCCGACGTGCCACCGGAGAAGCGGCCGTCGGTGATCAGCGCGCACTCCTTGCCCAGACCGGCGCCCTTGAGGAATGCGGTGGGGTGCAGCATCTCCTGCATGCCCGGGCCACCCTTGGGGCCCTCGTAGCGCACGACGATGACGTCGCCCGGCTTGATCTGCTTCTGCAGGATCACCGAGACGGCCGCCTCCTGCGACTCGACGACGACGGCCGGGCCCTGGAACGAGAACAGCTCCTCGTCGATGCCGGCGGTCTTGAGGATCGCGCCGTCGACGGCGATGTTGCCGCGCAGCACGCACAGGCCGCCCTCGACGGTGTACGCATGCTCCTTGTCCCGGATGCAGCCGCCCTCGGCGTCCGTGTCCAGCGCCGACCAACGGTTGTTCGTCGAGAACGGCTCGGTGGTGCGCACGCCGCCCGGGGCCGCGTGGAACAGCTCGATCGCCTCGTCGGACGCCTTGCCGGAGCGGATGTCCCACGTGTCGAGCCACTCGTCGAAGCTCTTGGTGTGGACGGTGGAGACGTCGGTCTCGAGCAGGTCCGCACGGCGCAGCTCACCGAGCAGCGCGGGGATGCCGCCGGCCCGGTGCACGTCCTCCATGTGGTAGTCCGAGTTGGGGGAGACCTTCGACAGGCACGGCACACGACGGCTGATCTCGTCGATCGTGGTCAGATCGAAGTCGACCTCGCCCTCCTGCGCCGCGGCGAGCGTGTGCAGGACGGTGTTGGTGGAGCCGCCCATCGCGACGTCCAGCGCCATCGCGTTGCGGAAGGCCTTGGGGGTGGCGATGTTCCGCGGCAGGACCGACTCGTCCTCGTCGCGGTAGTAGCGCAGCGCGGCCTCGACGACGGTGGTGCCGGCGCGGCTGAACAGGGCGCGGCGTGCCTCGTGCGTCGCCAGCGTCGACCCGTTGCCGGGCAGGGCCAGACCCAGCGCCTCGGTGAGGCAGTTCATCGAGTTGGCGGTGAACATGCCGGAGCAGGAGCCACACGTCGGGCAGGCGCTGCGCTCGACCTCGTCCAGGCCCTCCTCGGACACGGAGTCGTTCGCGCTCGCGGAGATCGCGGTGATCAGGTCGGTGGGTGCCTGTGCGACGCCACCCACGACGACGGCCTTGCCGGCCTCCATCGGGCCACCCGAGACGAAGACCGTCGGGATGTTCAGGCGCATTGCGGCATTGAGCATGCCGGGGGTGATCTTGTCGCAGTTCGAGATGCACACCAGCGCGTCCGCGGTGTGGGCGTTGACCATGTACTCGACCGAGTCGGCGATGATCTCGCGGCTGGGCAGCGAGTACAGCATGCCGCCGTGGCCCATCGCGATGCCGTCGTCGACGGCGATCGTGTGGAACTCGCGGGGCACGCCGCCGGCGGCGCGGACGGCCTCGGCGACGATGTCGCCGACGTCCTTGAGATGGACGTGGCCGGGAACGAACTGGGTGTACGAGTTGGCGATCGCGACGATCGGCTTACCGAAGTCGGAGTCGGTCATACCGGTGGCGCGCCACAGCGAGCGGGCTCCGGCAGCGTTGCGTCCGACGGTGGTGGTGCGTGACCTCAGCGGGGGCATGGGCGGATTCCTTCGTCGATCAGCGGTTCTCGGCGGCGGGCTGTGCACGCCGAGCGCGGCGAAAAAAGTTCGTGATGGTGTGGGCCCGTGGTGTGCTGGTCGGCTGGACCCGATATCGGCTGTTAGAACTGCCTCGTCATCTCCGGTGGGAGTGGGAGACGTCCTGGTGCGACGCTACTCCCGTGACCGGGTCATTCGGCATTCGGCTCCGGCGCGTCGGTGGCCTCCGCCTTGGCGGCCTCTTCCTCTGCCCACTTGCGCGCTTCCGCCTCGCGTGCGGCTGCGTACGGGTCGGTGACCCGGCCGCCGCTCGCGGACGCCAGCTGGGGCAGCCGGCCGAACGTCACGGTCGGCAGCGACACCTCGGTGCCGTCCACGAGGTCGGCGCGCGCCCAGCCCCGCTTGGGGAAGCGGAAGCCCTTGATCCGATCCCACGATATGGACTGCGACGAGAAGGCGCGGCGCAGTTCGAGCCCGTCCGGCGTGACGGTGGTGCGCACGCGCAGCACCCAGGCGCCGATGAGGAACGGGATCACCAGCGTCCAGCTGAAGGCCGCCGGCCAACCCAGAACCGGGAAGCTGAGGCAGAACAGCAGGAAGATGCACGCAATCAGCGCGAGCGGCGAAATCCGGATGACCTGTCGGCTGTCCGCGGGCGTATGGGATGATGACTGTGGTGGCACGGGCTGCTGAGGAGATGACACCTCTACATCTTCGCACTGCAGCCGAGGCATCTTACATTCTGGGACAGCGCACTCATCAAAGTTGACTGTCTACCATTCGCGCGCCTACCGTCGAGCGCGTGAAGCAGAATGAGTTGCTCGTAATCGGCCGGCGCGTCGTCGCCTGAGCCGGTTGTTGCAACTCGCCAGATAACGACGCGCCACCCTCGTACAGCTGATGCTGACGAGGGTTTTTTGTTGCCCTGATCCAGAACCGCAGAGCCAGAATCGCAGAGGATTTCTCCAGTGAGCGCACCAACCGCACGGCCTCAACCCACGCCGCGCAAGTCGGGAGCTACCGGCCCGACCGCGGGAGACAGTAGGGCTGCCACCGCGCAGCCCGGTAACCGTCGTCAGGTCGCCCCTGAGCGGGTCACCGGCGCGCAGTCCGTGGTCCGAGCCCTCGAGGAGCTCGAGGTCGACACCGTGTTCGGTATCCCGGGTGGTGCCGTGCTGCCGGTGTACGACCCGCTCTTCGACTCGAAGAAGGTCCGCCACGTCCTGGTCCGGCACGAGCAGGGCGCGGGGCACGCCGCGACCGGATACGCGCAGGCCACCGGCAAGGTCGGCGTCTGCATGGCGACCTCCGGCCCCGGTGCGACGAACCTGGTGACCCCGCTCGCCGACGCTCAGATGGACTCGGTCCCGGTCGTCGCGATCACCGGTCAGGTGGGTCGCGGACTGATCGGCACCGACGCGTTCCAGGAAGCCGACATCTCCGGCATCACGATGCCGATCACGAAGCACAACTTCCTCATCACCGAGGGCATCGACATCCCGCGGATCCTGGCGGAGGCGTTCTACCTCGCGTCGAGCGGGCGCCCGGGCGCGGTCCTCGTCGACATCCCGAAGGACATCCTGCAGGCGCAGACCACGTTCTCGTGGCCGCCGGAGATGCACCTGCCGGGCTACCGTCCGGTCACCAAGCCGCACGGCAAGCAGGTGCGCGAGGCCGCACGCCTGATCGCCGACGCCAAGTCGCCGGTCCTGTACGTCGGTGGCGGTGTCATCAAGGCCGACGCATCGCCGGAACTCCTCGAACTGGCCGAGCTCACCGGCATTCCCGTCGTCACGACCCTGATGGCGCGCGGCGCGTTCCCGGACAGCCACCAGCTCAACTGCGGCATGCCGGGCATGCACGGCACCGTGGCCGCGGTTGCGGCGCTGCAGCGGAGTGATCTCCTGATCACCCTCGGTGCGCGCTTCGACGACCGTGTCACCGGTCAGCTGGACTCGTTCGCGCCCGACGCCAAGGTCATCCACGCGGACATCGACCCGGCCGAGATCGGTAAGAACCGCCACGCGGACGTCCCGATCGTGGGCGACTGCAAGGAGGTCATCACCGAGCTGATCGAGGCGATCCGCGCCGATCAGGCGACCGGCACGTCCCTCGACCTCACCGAGTGGTGGGCGTACCTGGACAACATCCGCCGCACCTACCCGCTGGCGTACGACCGTCCCTCGGACGGCGCGCTGTCGCCCGAGTACGTGATCCAGGCCGTCGGCCGGCTCGCGGGCCCGGACGCCATCTACTGCGCCGGCGTCGGCCAGCACCAGATGTGGGCGGCGCAGTTCGTCAACTACGAGAAGCCGCGCACGTGGCTCAACTCGGGTGGCCTGGGCACGATGGGCTACGCCGTGCCGGCCGCGATGGGCGCCAAGATGGGCATGCCGGACCGCGAGGTCTGGGCCATCGACGGCGACGGCTGCTTCCAGATGACCAATCAGGAACTGGCCACGTGTGCCCTCGAGGGCGTGCCGATCAAGGTCGCGCTCGTCAACAACGGCAACCTGGGCATGGTCCGCCAGTGGCAGACCCTGTTCTACGACGAGCGCTACTCGAACACGAACCTGGGCACGCACGGCGCCGTCCGGATCCCGGACTTCGTCAAGCTGGCCGAGGCGCTGGGCTGCGTGGGTATCCGGGTCGAGCGTGAGGAGGACGTCGAGGACGCCATCCGCACCGCGCAGTCGATCAACGACAAGCCTGTCGTCATCGACTTCATCGTCGGCAAGGACGCCCAGGTGTGGCCGATGGTCGCCGCCGGCACCAGCAACGACGAGATCATGGCGGCGCGGGGCATCCGCCCGCTGTTCGACGAAGACGAGGCTGCGGACGAGCCCGCAACCATTCACGAGGCCATGCAGGAAGGCGCCGCGCGTGAGCAGGCTGCCTCCGAGGCCGAAGCCGGAGAGGATCGCCAGTGAGCACCAGCCACACCCTCAGTGTTCTCGTCGAGGACAAGCCGGGCGTGCTGGCCCGTGTCGCTGCACTCTTCTCCCGTCGGGGATTCAACATCGAGTCGCTCGCCGTCGGCGGCACCGAGGTTCCCGACATCTCGCGCATGACGATCGTCGTCACGGTCGACGAGTTCCCGCTCGAGCAGGTGACCAAGCAGCTCAACAAGCTGGTGAACGTCATCAAGATCGTCGAGCAGGACACCGAGGCGTCGGTGGCGCGCGAGCTGATCCTGATCAAGGTGCGTGCGGACGCCAGCGTGCGCACGCAGGTCATCGAGACGGTGAACCTGTTCCGCGCCAAGGTGATCGACGTCGCTCCCGAGGCCGTCACGATCGAGGCCACGGGCACCCGTTCCAAGCTCGACGCACTCCTGCGCATGCTCGATCCGTTCGGCATCCGCGAGATCGTGCAGTCCGGTGTGGTGGCGGTCGGCCGTGGGCCGAAGTCCATCACGGCCACCCGCTAGAACCGTTCACCCACCAACAACAGACAATCAAGCGTTCATAGAACCCAGAGGGAAGGTAAGAACTGTGGCAGTCGAGATGTTCTACGACGACGATGCAGACCTGTCGATCATCCAGGGCCGCAAGGTCGCGGTCATCGGCTACGGCAGCCAGGGCCACGCGCACTCGCTGAGCCTGCGCGATTCCGGTGTCGATGTGCGCATCGGCCTCCAGGAGGGTTCGAAGTCCCGCGCCAAGGCCGAGGAGCAGGGCCTGACCGTGGGCACGCCGGCCGAGGTTGCCGAGTGGGCCGACGTCATCATGGTGCTCGCCCCCGACACCGCTCAGGCGTCGATCTTCAAGAACGACATCGAGCCGAACCTGAAGGACGGCGACGCGCTGTTCTTCGGCCACGGCCTCAACATCCACTTCGACCTGATCACGCCCCCGGCGAACGTCACGGTCGCCATGGTCGCGCCGAAGGGCCCGGGCCACCTGGTCCGTCGTCAGTTCGTCGACGGCAAGGGCGTTCCGGCCCTGATCGCCGTCCACCAGGACCCGAAGGGCGAGGGCCAGGCCCTGGCTCTGTCCTACGCCAAGGGCATCGGTGGCACCCGCGCCGGCGTCATCAAGACCACGTTCAAGGAAGAGACCGAGACGGACCTCTTCGGCGAGCAGGCTGTGCTCTGCGGCGGCACCGAGGAACTGGTCAAGACCGGTTTCGAGGTCATGGTCGAGGCCGGCTACGCGCCCGAGATGGCGTACTTCGAGGTGCTGCACGAGCTCAAGCTCATCGTCGACCTCATGTACGAGGGTGGCATCGCCCGCATGAACTACTCGGTGTCCGACACCGCTGAGTTCGGCGGTTACCTGTCGGGCCCGCGCGTCATCGACGCCGGCACCAAGGAGCGCATGAAGGCGATCCTGGCCGACATCCAGTCCGGCGAGTTCACCCGCCGCCTGGTCGCCAACGTCGAGAACGGCAACACCGAGCTCGAGGGCCTGCGCAAGGCCAACGCCGAGCACCCCATCGAGGTCACCGGCAAGAAGCTGCGCGACCTGATGAGCTGGGTCGATCGTCCGATCACCGAGACGGCCTGATCCACAGCCTCTCAATTCGGCCCGGGGGCCGCGCGTTTCGTCGCGCGGCCCCCGGGCCGGAGTCGTTCTCGGCTGTGGCGAGAATCTCCGAATTGCGTACCGCCGGTGTCCACTATGTGGTAGCCGGTACCCGCCCTGCGGAATCACGGCGCCCGGCCAACTAAACTGATCACGTCTGCGACCCGTGCGCGCCCGAAGCGGTGCCCGGCCGAGGACAATCGCTCGACCCGACACACCCAGACACCGAAACACAGGAGAGTTCCTCGTGAGCCAGAATGGCCGTCCCGTTGTCCTGATCGCCGACAAGCTCGCACAATCGACCGTCGATGCGCTCGGTGACGGTGTCGAGGTGCGCTGGGTCGACGGCCCGGACCGCCCCGCGCTGCTCGCGGCCGTGCCCGAGGCCGACGCCCTGCTCGTCCGCTCGGCCACGACGGTCGACGCCGAGGTGCTCGCCGCTGCCACGAAGCTGAAGATCGTCGGTCGCGCCGGCGTCGGCCTCGACAACGTCGACATCCCGGCCGCCACCGAGCGTGGCGTCATGGTCGTCAACGCGCCGACCTCCAACATCCACTCGGCCGCCGAGCACGCCGTGTCGCTGCTGCTGTCGACCGCGCGCCAGATCCCGGCCGCCGACCGCACGCTGCGTGAGAAGACTTGGAAGCGTTCGAGCTTCAACGGCACCGAGATCCTCGGCAAGACCGTCGGCGTCGTCGGCCTGGGCCGCATCGGCCAGCTGTTCGCGCAGCGTCTCGCCGCGTTCGAGACCGAGATCATCGCGTACGACCCCTACCTGCCGGCCGCTCGCGCCGCGCAGCTGGGCATCGAGCTGGTCGACATCGATCAGCTGGTCGAGCGCGCCGACTTCATCTCGGTGCACCTGCCCAAGACCAAGGAGACCGCGGGTCTGCTGAACGCCGAGCGTCTGGCCAAGGCCAAGGACGGCGTCATCATCGTCAACGCCGCTCGCGGTGGCCTGATCGACGAGGACGCGCTGTACGACGCGCTCGTGAACGGCAAGGTCCGCGCCGCCGGCCTCGACGTGTTCAACACCGAGCCGTGCACCGACTCCAAGCTGTTCGACCTCGACAACGTCGTCGTCACCCCGCACCTCGGTGCTTCCACCTCGGAGGCCCAGGACCGCGCGGGCACCGACGTCGCCAAGAGCGTCCTGCTGGCCCTGGCCGGCGAGTTCGTGCCGGACGCGGTCAACGTCTCCGGCGGCCCGGTCGGCGAAGAGGTCGCCCCGTGGCTCGAGCTGGTCCGCAAGCTGGGTCTGCTCGCCGGCACCCTGTCGCCCGAGGCCGTCCAGAACGTCCAGGTCGTCGCGAGCGGCGAACTGTCGGCCGAGAACGTCGACATCCTGGGCCTGGCCGCTCTGCGTGGCCTGTTCTCGGCGAGCAGCGACGAGGCCGTCACGTTCGTCAACGCCCCGCAGCTCGCCGAGCAGCGTGGCGTGAGCGTCGAGGTCGAGAAGCACAGCGAGGCGCAGACGCACCGCAGCGCCGTCGAGGTCCGCGCGGTTGCCGCCGACGGTACCGTCACCACCGTCGCGGGTGCGCTGACCGGCCTGCAGCAGGTCGAGAAGATCGTCAACATCAACGGCCGCAGCTTCGACCTGCGCGCCGAGGGCCACAACATCGTCGTGCACTACGCGGATCGTCCGGGCGTGCTCGGTGTCCTGGGCACCGTCCTGGGCACCGCCGGCATCGACATCCAGGCCGCCGCGTTGAGCCAGGACGTCGAGGGCGAGGGCGCCACCGTCATCCTGCGCGTCGACAAGGTCGTCGGCGACGCCGAGGTTGCGCAGATCGTCGAGCAGCTCGACGCTCGCGTCGCGCAGGTCGACCTGTCCTGATCCTCCCCATACCCACCCGGTGGCCGCGATCGTCGAGGACGGTCGCGGCCACCGGCGCAGCCGGGGTGTCTCACGCCACCGGTGGATTCTCAGTCGAAAGAGAGTGTGTCCCATGAAGCTTGCGGTCATCCCCGGTGACGGCATCGGTGTCGAGGTCACGGCGGAAGCGCTGAAGGTCCTGCGGAAGCTGGTTCCGGATGTGGAGACCACCGAGTTCGACCTCGGTGCCAAGCGCTACAACGAGACCGGCGACCTGCTGCCCGAGGCCGAGCTCGACGCGATCCGTCAGCACGACGCGATCCTGCTCGGCGCCATCGGCGACCCGCGGTTCGTCGCACCCGGCATCCTCGAGCGTGGCCTGCTGCTGAACATGCGCTTCCTTCTCGATCACCACGTGAACCTGCGTCCGGCGCGCACCTACCCGGAGTCGAGCTCGCCGCTCGCCGCCAACCCGGACATCGACTTCATCGTCGTCCGCGAGGGCACCGAGGGCCCGTACACCGGCAACGGTGGCTCGATCCGCGTCGGCACCCCGCACGAGGTCGCGACCGAGGTCTCGGTCAACACCTGGTTCGGTGCCGAGCGCGTCGTCCGCGCCGCGTACGAGCTGGCACAGAAGCGTCGCAAGCACCTGACGCTGATCCACAAGACCAACGTGCTCTCGAACGCCGGTCGCATCTGGACCCGCGCGATGGAGACCGTCGGCGCCGAGTACCCGGAGGTCGAGACGGCGTACTGCCACATCGACGCTGCGACTATCTACATGGTCACCGACCCGGCGCGCTTCGACGTGATCGTCACCGACAACCTGTTCGGCGACATCATCACCGACCTGGCGGGCGCCGTCACCGGTGGTATCGGTCTGGCCGCGAGCGCCAACATCGATGCGTCGGGCACCAACCCGTCGATGTTCGAGCCGGTTCACGGCTCGGCACCGGACATCGCGGGCCAGGGCATCGCCGACCCGACCGCCGCGATCCTGTCGGCCGCGATGCTGCTGCGTCACCTCGGCCGTGAGGACGACGCCGCGCGCATCGAGGCCGCCGTCGAGGCCGATCTGGCTTCGCGCGGCGACGCCCCGATCGTCACCACCGAGGTCGGCGACCGGATCGCCGCCGCCGTCTAGGCGCTCCGAACCCGAAACACGTGACCGCCGCCCGGAATCCGGGCGGCGGTCACGGTCGTTTCAGCGTCGTTCGGGATGGTCCTCTGGGACCAGGGGAGCGGCGACGAGGGGGAACAGGGCGGCGACTGCGAAGGTCACCGGGAAGCTGACCGCCGCGACCAACGCACCGAAGACGGGCGGCACCAACGACGCCGCCAGGTACTGGCTCGTGTTCTGGGCGCCCAGCGCACGGCCGCTCCAGTACGGTCCGGCGATCTCGGCGACAGCGGTGAACGCCAATCCGTTGTCCGCCACCGTGATCACCGACGCCACGACCAGCAGCGCCACGGACACGGGGGAGTCCAGCCAGTCCGTCAGCGCCAGCGCTCCCATCGAGATCGCGGCGGCAATCGCGACCCAGCGCAGCGGCCGCATCCGGCTACCGACCCGATCGCTCAGCGCTCCGGCCGCGATCCGCCCTGCGGCGCCCAGCAATTGGGTGACGGTGATCAGCAGGCCGGCCGCGGCGGCGGACCAGTTCCGATCCGTCATCAACCACAGCAGTGCGAACGTCCACACCAGATACTGCGGCACCACCAGAAGGACCGAGACGCCGTGAATCCGCCACAGCACACCCGAGTTCCGGTACGGATTGTCCAGCAGGCCCGACCCCTGGGCGGCCGAGCGTTCCGGCCGCGGCGGGTCGACGACGAACAGACAACCGACCGCTGCGACAAATGTCACAACTGTGGGTAGGGCCAATGCCCAACCGACGCCATGAGATTCGGCCACGCGGGGCACCGTGAGCGCCGCGACCGCGACACCCAGTGGCAGGGCCATCTGCCGGATCCCCATCGCGAATCCGCGCCGCTGTGGCGGAAACCACCCCACCACGACACGTCCACTGGCCGCGTTGGCGCTCGATGCGGCCATGCCGCCGATGAACAGGAAGACCCCGAGCATCGCGAACGACGAACTGAAGGCGGCAGCGGCGCTCGCCACCGCGGTCGCGGCCATGCCGACCACCAGGACGCGGCGTTCGCCGATGCGATCGACGACGGCACCCCAGGCCATCAGGCTGACGAGGAATCCGACCGTCGGCGCGGCCACCACGAGTCCGGCGCGGGACAGCTCCATGCCGTGCGTGTCGTGCAGCGTCGGCAGCAGGAACGCGGGCGCGTTCGAGAACACCGCGCCCGCGGCCTGCGCGAGCACACCCAGTCCCAGCATGGACCAGCGTTTCGTCGAACTCGCCCGAACTTCCTCGCCTACCGTCGCGCTCATGATGCCGTCCCAATATATGAAATGAATGTCCTAGAATGTGGATACCGCTCGAAGTGTAGACCCTTCACGACCGGCTGCGCGACGGGTACGGCCACCCGGCGTGATGTGACTCGATAGACTCGGGCACATGCGCCTTGGTCGAATTGCCAGTCCCGATGGAGTTGCCTTCGTGTCGATCGAGGGGGAGGGTGACGCGCAGACTGCGAAGGAAATTGCCGAACACCCCTTCGGCACACCGACTTTCACGGGCCGCAGCTGGCCTCTTGCGGACGTTCGGCTGCTGGCTCCGATCCTGGCCAGCAAGGTGATCTGTGTCGGCAAGAACTACGCGGCGCACGCAGCGGAGATGGGCGGCGAGGCGCCCGAGGATCCCGTCATCTTCATCAAGCCCAACACTTCGATCGTCGGTCCGGGCGCGCCGATCATGCTGCCGCCGTCGTCGAACGAGGTGCACTACGAGGGTGAGCTCGCCGTCGTCATCGGCCGCCCCTGCAAGGATGTTCCCGCGGCCAAGGCGCTCGACGTCGTGCTCGGGTACACCGTTGCGAACGACGTCACGGCGCGCGATCAGCAGCGGCACGACGGCCAGTGGACTCGCGCAAAGGGCTACGACACATTCTGCCCGTTGGGCCCGTGGATCGAGACGAACCTGGACGTCTCGGACGTCGAGATCACGACCGAGGTCGACGGTGAGGTCAAGCAGCGCAGCCGCACTTCGCTTCTACTGCACGACATCCCGAAGGTCATCGAGTGGGTGTCGGCGGTCATGACGCTGCTGCCCGGCGACGTGATCCTCACCGGAACCCCCGAGGGGGTCGGCCCGATCGTCGACGGCCAGAGCGTGAGCGTCACGGTCGAGGGCATCGGCACGCTGACCAATCCGGTTGCCGCCAAGCGCTGATCGGATACCGCTACGAGTGCTCACGGGACTAGCCTGTAAGGGTCCTTTCCCCGTCGCCTAGACGTGCCCAACGGCGTCTAGCAGTGTCGACCCGAAGTGAGCCATGACCACCAGCGAAGTACGCGTCCGTTTCTGTCCGTCACCCACCGGCACCCCGCACGTCGGGCTGGTCCGCACCGCCCTGTTCAACTGGGCGTTCGCGCGTCACCACGGTGGCTCGTTCGTGTTCCGCATCGAGGACACCGACGCCGCCCGCGATTCGGAGGAGTCGTACCAGGCGATCCTGGACGCGCTGCGCTGGCTCGGGCTGAGCTGGGACGAGGGCCCGGAGGTGGGTGGCCCGTACGAGCCGTACCGGCAGTCGCAGCGGCGTGACCAGCACCTCGACGTGGTCCGTCGTCTCGTCGAGGCCGGCGAGGCGTACGAGTCGTTCTCGACCCCCGAGGAGGTCGAGGCGCGGCACAAGGCGGCCGGCCGTGACCCCAAGCTGGGCTACGACAACTTCGATCGCGACCTGACGGCCGAGCAGATCCAGGCGTACCTGGACGAGGGTCGCAAGCCCGTGGTGCGGCTGCGGATGCCCGATCACGACCTGACGTGGAACGACCTCGTTCGCGGTGAGACGACGTTCAAGGCCGGTACGGTGCCGGACTTCGCGCTCACCCGTGGCAACGGCATCCCGCTGTACACGCTCGTCAACCCGGTCGACGACGCGTTGATGAAGATCACGCACGTCCTGCGCGGTGAGGACCTGCTGTCGTCGACGCCGCGTCAGCTCGCCCTGTACGAGGCGCTGCAGCGCATCGGCGTCGCCGATTTCACGCCCGAATTCGGGCACCTGCCGTTCGTGATGGGGCAGGGCAACAAGAAGCTGTCCAAGCGCGACCCCGAGTCGAACCTCTTCATCCACCGCGATCGCGGCTTCATACCCGAGGGGCTGCTCAACTACCTCGCACTGCTGGGCTGGAGCATCGCGGACGACCACGACGTCTTCTCGCTCGACGAGATGGTCGCGGCGTTCGACATCTCCAAGGTCAACTCGAATCCGGCACGTTTCGATCAGAAGAAGGCCGACGCGATCAACGCCGAGCACATCCGTCTGCTCGAGCCGGCGGACTTCGCGGCGCGGCTGCGTCAGTACCTCACGACGCACGGGCATCCCGTCGACGCCCTGACCGACGAACAGTTCGCGGTTGCAGCGGACCTGGTTCAGACGCGCATCGTCGTCCTGTCGGACGCGTGGGACCTGCTGAAGTTCCTGCTGGTGTCCGACGCCGACTTCGCGATCGACCCCGCCGCCGCGGCCAAGAACCTCGGCGCCGACGCCGCTCCCGTATTGGACGCCACGATCGAGGCGCTGGACTCCCTGCCGGCCTGGGCCACTGCGGATATCGAGGAGTCGCTCAAGGCTGCGCTGATCGAGAAGCTGGAACTGAAGCCGCGTAAGGCGTTCGCGCCGGTGCGCGTCGCGGTCACCGGTTCGCACATCAGCCCGCCGCTGTACGAGTCCATGGAACTGCTCGGCCGGGACGTGACGCTCGCGCGTCTGCGTTCTGCCCGCGCTCAGGTCGGCAGCTAGCCTCCCCGTCGGCGGTCAGAGGGCCATTTCGTCCCTCTGACCAGCCGATTTGGAGAAACCATGGGGGGCTTTGATATTGTTCTCCTCGTTCGAAAGGCAAGCCCCGGCCGCGAGGTCAGGGAAGCCCGGAAGAGCATTGGGGTATGGTGTAATTGGCAACACAGCGGTTTCTGGTACCGCCATTCTAGGTTCGAGTCCTGGTACCCCAGCGGAGAGTTCGAGTGAATTTCACTCCGGACTCCGGCGAGTCCAACTGGCCGAGCTTCCAACGCAGATCTGATCCGCAAGGGTTGGTTCGAAACTGGAGGCATTCCAACGTGCCGCACGCATGCGGCGGCACACCTTGAAAATGTTCTGGCCCCGTCGTCTAGCGGCCTAGGACGCCGCCCTCTCAAGGCGGTAGCGCGGGTTCGAATCCCGTCGGGGCTACCAAGGGAAGACACCTTCGATCCTGGATCGCGGGGATTTCTCTCGGCCAGAACATTTATCCTGGTGCGCAGCATGTAAACGAAGAAGTTCCTGGCCCCGTCGTCTAGCGGCCTAGGACGCCGCCCTCTCAAGGCGGTAGCGCGGGTTCGAATCCCGTCGGGGCTACAAAGCAAGACCCTCCGATCATGGATCGGAGGGTCTTTCTCGTTCTCTGTCTACTTTCAGGCGCTGTGTACTTTCAGGCGCTATCCGCTCTTTCGGCGGAACTCGCGTTTGTGATCGGCGCTGCTGTGGGCATCGTGGACCTTCGACTGTCCGTCCAGATGCGCCGTCGCACTCGTCTGCCGGTGATTCTTGCGGTCGAGTGCCTCGCGGAACTTGCGCTTGGTCTCGTTGTCGGCGGCTTCGCTCACGTCGTCCTCCTCCTGCCTCGGTGGTGGCTCGTTCGTCTCGGAATGTACCGCCGAGGCAGGGCGCGCGTCGCGTGGTTTTCCGGAGGGCGCGCGGCTGTCTAGAGGTAGGCCGCGGTGGACCCGCCGACCGGCATCTCCGGAAGCCCGAGCTTGCGGTGATCCCAGGACCGGACCCGCTCCGGGACCACTCGGACGGCGACGCGCTTGTGCAGCATCATCTCGACCGCCGGCTTGACGTCCTCGGAGTACGGGCCGGTGTAGCGCTCCCAGATGCTGATGCCGACCTTGAACAGCGCCTCCGTATCGTCGACGATCTCGCCGCGACCCTCGATCGAGACGCCGCGCAGGGTGTCGTACGTGTCGCCGTCCTCGATCATCATCGTGAGCCGGTCGTCGCGTCGGAGGTTGACGGCCTTCTGTGACTTTGCCTTGGTCTCGAACCACAACTCGCCGTCGATCACGGCGTACCACATGGCGACGAGGTGGGGTGTGCCGTTGGCTCCGACCGTCGCCATCGTGGAGACCCGGCTCCGCTCGATGAATTCGGTGATCTCGGCGTCCGACATCGTGATCTGCCCGCGTTGGTTGGTCCCCACAGCCGCTCCTCCACTCGAATTGGAATTCGTTCCCGCGATCGACTGTGCCACGAATCACGTTTGCGGCATTCGAGTGGGGTCGGTTACCTCGTCACAGGCGCTTGTGGAGTGCGTCCGCAGCGGCGAGCAGGTCGGCCGCCCAGCGGGCCCCGGGGCGTCGCCCCATGCGATCGATCGGTCCCGACACCGAGATCGCCGCCACGACATTGCCGGCCGCGTCGCGCACCGGGGCCGCGACGCTCGCGACGCCGGACTCGCGTTCGGCTGCGCTCTGTGCCCAGCCGCGCCTGCGCACCTCGACGAGCACCCGCTCGCCGAACGAGGCCTCGGGCAGGATGGCGCGCTGGGTCTGGGCGTCGGCCCATGCGAGGAGGACCTTTGCTCCCGACCCGGCCGTCATCGGCAGCCGTGCGCCGACGAGGACGGTGTCGCGAAGGCCCGTGGGGGGTTCCATCGACGCGATGCACACGCGATGCGTGCCCTCGCGCCGATACAACTGCACGCTCTCGCCGGTGATTTCGCGGAGCCGGGGCAGGACCAGCGCTGCGGCGTCGACGAGCGCGTCGCTCGCGGTCGCGGCCAGTTCGCCGAGGCCGGGTCCGGTGCACCACAGTCCGTCCGCGTCGCGGGTGAGGAGCCGGTGTACTTCGAGTCCCACGGCGAGGCGGTGTGCGGTGGCGCGGGGGAGTCCGGTCCGGTTGCACAGTTCGGTGAGGCTGCAGGGCTGTTCGGCCACGGCGTGGAGCACGCCCATTGCTTTGTCGAGTACCCCGATGCCGCTATGCTGTCTCATAGATCGATACTCCCTTCTCGCATATTGGGATCATAGCCGATTGCGTGACAGGTGGTTCGACACGGCGCGACACGGGGCAGCCCAGGAACCCGTCGGCGCGACATCCCGAGACAGAGGTGGAGAAGATGGCTGACAGAGGACGCACTCTGGCCGAGAAGGTGTGGGACGAGCACGTTGTCGTGCGCGGTGAAGGTGAGGGTGCGGCACGCCAGCCGGATCTGATCTACATCGACCTGCACCTCGTTCACGAGGTCACCAGCCCGCAGGCCTTCGACGGTCTGCGGCTCGCCGGGCGCAAGCTGCGCCGGCCGGACCTCACGATCGCGACGGAGGACCACAACGTCCCGACCGTCGACATCGACAAGCCGATCGCGGATCCGGTCTCGCGGACCCAGGTCGACACGTTGCGGAAGAACTGCGAGGAGTTCGGAGTTCGCCTGCACCCCATGGGTGACCTCGATCAGGGCATCGTGCACGTCGTCGGCCCTCAGCTCGGCCTGACGCAGCCGGGTACCACCGTCGTGTGTGGTGACAGCCACACGTCCACGCACGGTGCTTTCGGTGCTCTGGCAATGGGAATCGGCACCAGCGAGGTCGAACACGTGATGGCGACGCAGACGCTGTCGCTGCGCCCGTTCAAGACGATGGCCATCACCGTCGACGGTGAACTGGCGCCGGGCGTCACGAGCAAGGACCTGATCCTCGCCGTGATCGCGAAGATCGGCACCGGTGGGGGACAGGGCTACGTCCTCGAATACCGCGGCGAGGCGATCCGCAAGCTCTCCATGGAATCGCGGATGACGATCTGCAACATGTCGATCGAGGCCGGCGCCCGCGCCGGCATGATCGCCCCGGACGAGATCACCTACGAATTCATCAAGGGCCGCCCGCACGCCCCGCAGGGCGCCGACTGGGACGCGGCTGTGGCGGCCTGGGACCAGCTGAAGACCGACGACGACGCGGTTTTCGACGCCGAGGTGCGCATCGACGGTGCGGCACTGACGCCGTTCGTCACCTGGGGCACGAACCCCGGTCAGGGTGCCCCGCTCGGTGATTCGGTTCCCAATCCGGCAGATATCGCCGACGAGAGCGAGCGTCTCGCGGCCGAGAAGGCGCTGGCGTACATGGGTCTGGAGGCGGGCACGCCGCTGCGTGAGGTGCCCGTCGACACCGTTTTCGTCGGTTCGTGCACCAACGGGCGCATCGAGGATCTTCGTGCGGTTGCGGAGGTTCTGAAGGGGCGCAAGGTCGCAGAGGGCGTCCGGATGCTCGTCGTTCCGGGCTCGATGCGGGTGCGCGCGCAGGCCGAAGACGAAGGTCTCGGTGAGATCTTCACCACGGCGGGTGCGGAGTGGCGTCAGGCCGGATGCTCGATGTGCCTGGGAATGAACCCGGACCAGCTGGCTCCCGGAGAGCGCTCGGCGTCGACGTCCAACCGCAATTTCGAAGGCCGCCAAGGCAAGGGTGGGCGTACGCACCTCGTTTCTCCGGCTGTCGCGGCCGCGACAGCGGTGCGGGGCACGCTCTCGGCACCGGCAGACCTGGCATAGGGCGCAAGGGAACTAGGAGAAAAACGATGGAAGCCTTTACCACTCATAAGGGAATCGGTGTTCCGCTGCGCCGGTCCAATGTCGACACCGACCAGATCATCCCGGCGGTGTACCTGAAGCGGGTGACCCGCAGCGGTTTCGAGGACGGGCTGTTCGCGGCCTGGCGGACTGACCCGGAGTTCATCCTCAACGTCGCGCCGTACGACAAGGGCAGCGTTCTGGTGGCGGGTCCCGACTTCGGCACGGGGTCGTCCCGCGAGCACGCGGTCTGGGCGTTGTCCGACTACGGTTTCCGCGTCGTCATCGCGTCGCGCTTCGCCGACATCTTCCGCGGCAACGCCGGCAAGGCCGGTCTGCTTGCCGCTCAGGTCGAGCAGAGCGACGTCGAGATGCTGTGGAAGTTGCTCGAGGAGCAGCCGGGTCTCGAGCTAGTGGTGGATCTCGCATCCAAGACCGTGACCGCCGGAACGACTGTGGTGCCGTTCGAGATTGACGACTACACGCGCTGGCGTCTGCTCGAGGGTCTGGACGACATCGGACTCACGTTGCGCCAGGTAGAGGCGATTTCCGAGTTCGAAAAGTCAAGGCCGTCATGGAAACCTGCGACCCTTCCGGCGCGCATCGCGGACGACAATTGATGTAATCGGATAACTGGTTCGGCCCCTCGATCTACCACAGATCGGGGGGCCGCGCTTGATGAGAATTGGCGTGGCACATAGACTCTTGCCGATTTCGGGTTTACCGTAGTTCGTAGTCGGTCCGACGGTGGACCATTAGTTTGCGGAGGAATTTCCATGAACAAGGCAGAGCTCATCGATGTTCTGACCGAGAAGCTGGGCACGGACAGGCGCACCGCCAGTGAGGCCGTCGAGCACGTGGTCGACACGATCGTGCGTGCCGTCCATGCCGGCGAGAGCGTCACCATCACCGGTTTCGGCGTCTTCGAGCAGCGTCGTCGCGCCGCTCGTGTTGCTCGCAACCCGCGCACGGGTGAGACGGTCAAGGTCAAGCCGACGTCGGTTCCGGCCTTCCGTCCCGGCGCGCAGTTCAAGGCGCTCATCGCCGGTGGCCAGAAGCTGCCCAGCGCGGGTCCGGCCGTCAAGCGCGGTGCGGCAGAGCCCGTGAAGAAGGCGGCCAAGAAGACGGCTGCCAAGAAGACGGCGGCCAAGAAGACCGTTGCGAAGAAGACTGCGGCCAAGGCTCCGGCCAAGACCGTTGCGAAGAAGACTGCGGCCAAGGCTCCGGCCAAGACCGTTGCGAAGAAGACTGCGGCCAAGGCTCCGGCCAAGACCGTCGCGAAGAAGACTGCGGCCAAGGCTCCGGCCAAGACCGTCGCGAAGAAGACTGCGGCCAAGGCTCCGGCCAAGACCGTCGCGAAGAAGACTGCGGCCAAGGCTCCGGCCAAGACCGTCGCGAAGAAGACCGTCGCGAAGAAGACTGCGGCCAAGGCTCCGGCCAAGACCGTCGCGAAGAAGACCGTCGCGAAGAAGACCGCGGCCAAGAAGGCTCCGGCCAAGCGCACCGCGCGCAAGTAAGTCGCGCGACGTCGGCGGAAGTCGGCGGAATACTCCGTAACTGACAAGGCGGCCACGGGATCGAATCCCGTGGCCGCCTTGTCGTGTGTCCGAAGGTCAATCCGCGTTGCGGGGCACCGGCAGTGGGCTGTCGATGTGATCTGCCGCCACCAGTCGGCCACCGGACAGTGACAGGACCCAGGTGCTCGCCTTGCGGTTTCGAGCAGCGGGCAGGGTGATGCCGTCCCGCTTGGCCCACCACTCCAGGAGATCGGGAATCACGCCGCCCTGGCTGCAGATGACCTGAACGCCGCCCCGTGCCGCGATCTTGCGGGCTCGCGCCCGAGCGCTCGCCGGATCGGCCGCGTACTGCTCCTCGGAGAGCAGCGGCTCGATGTGGATCGGGACATCGAGCGATTCGGCGATCGGTTCCACGGTCTGCACGCACCTGGTCCGGTCGGCCGACGAGACCTCGGACGCCCCGAACGCGCGCAGTTGAGCGACAAGTGCTTCCGCCTGCACGCGACCCTTCTCGTCGAGTGGCCGTGAGTCGTCGTCGCCCACGTATTTTCTCCGGCTCCCGGCCTTCGCGTGCCGGACCAGCAGGACCGTGGTGGTGTCCGGCGGGATCTGGACGAACCGCCGCAGGATCGTTCGGTCCATGGGATAGGAGAGCTGGTCGGGGACGTCGTGCGGTGGCAGCCACAGCATCTCGTCCACCTCGTCGTTCGGTGTGAACTGCCCCGCGGCCGCTTCGGCCGCCCAGTACTCGACGCGCTTGAGTTTGCGGTGACCCGGTATCGGATATGTCACACCTGAGAGGTGTCGCCCCAATTGCGCTGTAATTCCGGTCTCTTCGTGGATCTCCCGCACGGCGGCGGAAATCGAGGTTTCGCCGGGATCGAGTTTCCCCTTCGGAAAAGACCAGTCGTCATACTTCGGGCGGTGAATGAGTGCGATTTCGATCTCGTACGGATTAGTCGGTGACTTGCGCCACAAGACTGCGCCGGCCGCGAATATGTTTGCTTTGACCGGTTTATCAAGACTCAAGGGTGTGGTTCCTTCCCTCGACCGGGGTCGCGGTCGAACGGCGGACTGGAGCGGACTCCGCGTCAGGAGCTGGTGGATCTGCGCCGGCGCATCATCTCTTCCTGGTGCTCGCGCACCTTCTCGCCACGGGCGGGCGCTGCCTGCCAACTACCGTCGGATTGAAGGACCCAGCAGCGGGTGGTGGGATCGAGTGCGGATTCGAAGATCTCGTCGAGTTGGCGGGTGAGGCGCGGATCCTTGACCTGTGCCATCACCTCGACGCGGCGATCGAGATTTCGATGCATCATGTCGGCGCTGCCGATCCAGAACTCGTCGGAGCCCTGGAAGTGCATGATCCGCGAGTGCTCGAGGAAACGTCCGAGTATCGAACGCACCTCGATGTTCTCGCTCAGTTCGGGGACTCCCGGCTTGAGCGCGCAGATTCCGCGGACCACGATCCGCACCGGGACCCCGGCCTGCGATGCCCGATAGAGCGCGTCGATCACCTGCTCGTCGACGAGCGCATTGGCCTTGAGCCGGATTCCGGCTTCTCGGCCCGCCTTCCGGTGCTCGATCTCGGCGTCGATGCGCTCGATGATCCCCTTGCGCACGCCGTACGGGGCGACGAGAAGGTTGCGATACTGCGACTTCCGTGAATACCCGGTGAGCGAGTTGAAGAGATCCGTCAGATCGGCACCGATCTCGGGCGCCGCGGTCAACAGGCCCACGTCCTCGTAGAGGCGCGCCGTCTTGGGGTTGTAGTTGCCGGTCCCGATGTGGCAGTAGCGGCGGATGGTCGAACCCTCGCGACGCACGACGAGGCATGTCTTGCAATGGGTCTTGAGACCGACCAGTCCGTAGACCACGTGGACGCCGGCCTGTTCGAGCTTGCGCGCCCACTTGATGTTCGCCTGCTCGTCGAAGCGGGCCTTGATCTCGACGAGCGCGACGACCTGCTTGCCGGCCTCGGCCGCCGCGACGAGCGCGTTGACGATCGGGGAGTCGCCCGATGTGCGGTACAGGGTCTGCTTGATCGCGAGGACCTGCGGGTCGGCAGCGGCCTGCTCGATGAACCGCTGAACGCTCGTGGAGAACGAATCGTACGGGTGCTGAACGAGAACGTCGCCGTCGCGCAGGGTCGAGAAGACGCTCTTGGGTGTCTCCCGTTCGCCGAACGCGGGGTGCGTCGCCGGCACGAAGGGGGCGTCCTTCAGATTCGGGCGGTCGACGCCGTAGACCTGCCACAACGACGAAAGATCAAGAAGCCCAGGGACTTGGATGACGTCGCCGGGATCGACGTCGAGTTCACGCAGCAGAAGCTCGAGCATGTGGTCGGTCATGTCGTCGGCCACCTCGAGGCGGACCGGGGAACCGAACCGGCGTCGCGCCAGCTCCCGCTCGAGCGCCTGGAGCAGGTCCTCGTCGCGATCCTCCTCGACCTCGAAATCGGCGTTGCGCGTGACGCGGAACGCGTGGTGCTCCACCACTTCCATGCCGGGGAACAGCACGTCGAGGTGGGCGGCAATGAGATCCTCGGTGGGCAGGAACGCCGCGATCGCGCCCGGGGTGACGCCGGTGCGGGTCACACGTACGAAGCGGTCGACGTTGTCGGGCACCTTCACTCGCGCGAAGTGCTCTCCGCCCGTCGCGGCGTCCTTCACCGTCACCGCGAGGTTGAGGCTCAGTCCGCTGATGTACGGGAACGGATGTGCCGGATCGACGGCCAGCGGCGTCAGGACCGGGAAGACCTGTTCGTGGAAGTGTGCCGAGAGTCGCGTGCGTTCCTCGGTGTCGAGGTCGGCCCAGCCGATGATCGAGATGCCCTCTTCGGCGAGCGCCGGGCGCACGGAGTCGAGGAACACGCGGGCGTGCTTGTACGAGATCTCCTGCGTGCGGGATCCGATCAGCGCCAACTGCTCCCGGGGTGAGAGGCCGTCCGCGGAGCGCACCGACAGACCGGTTTCGTCCCGACGCTTCAGGCCGGCGACCCGAACCATGTAGAACTCGTCGAGATTCGACGCGAAGATCGCGAGGAACTTGGCGCGTTCGAGCAGGGGCAGCGAGGTGTCCTCGGCGAGGGCGAGGACCCGCGAGTTGAAGTCGAGCCAGCTCAGTTCGCGGTTGAGGTAGCGCGCCGCGGGGAGCCCGCCGTCCGGGGATCCGGTGGGCGTGGCCGCCGGCGGGGCGGTCGGGATGATGGCCGAGTGGCCGGTGCCCGTCGGCCGCTTTCGATCAGAGTTGGAGCCGTCCTCCGCGGATCGGTCGGAGTCCGTGCGTCGCTCGAGTGCTCTCCCGTTGCTCACCTCTCGATCATCCCTCGAGATTCGCAGGCAGGACAATCGATCACACGGAGTTCACAGCTATCGGGGTTGCCGGACACCCGACGTACATCCGAGGCGGTCGAACACCGCCTGGGTTGCGGGTCCGAGACCGAGGCGCGCCGCCGCGAAGAGGTCGTCGAGGGTGTCGACGTCCTGGCGTAGTCCCGGCCAGGGGCCGTCGAGAACCCGGGCCCCCGACGCGATGTGCGATCGCGCGGAGCCGGTCCCGAATCTCGGGTCGAGGCGGGTGGAGGGGCCGCAGGCGAACAGCGCCGACGTCCCCGTGCCGGTGTGGTCCACCACGATCGCGCGTCCGGCGCGGCGGGCCTGGGAGAGGGCGTCGAGGAGTTCGTGCCGTCGCAGCGCGGGCAGGTCCGCCTGCAGCGCGACCACGTCGGTTGACCTCGCGGCGGTGCCGATCGTCCGTTCCGCATCCGCGAGTGCCGCGTTGAGGCCGGATTCGCCGGTGGCCCGCCGGGGTGGGTCCGGTCGGTGCCCGACGCCGCACTCGACGGCGATCGACGCGACCACCGGGTCGGGGGTCACGACCGTGACGTCCGTGATCCGGCCCGGGTCCGTCGTGTCGCGTGCATCCGCGAGGACCGTCAGTGTGTCCCGCAGCATCGCCACGACGAGGTCGGTCCGGTCGGAGGCCGACAGTGATTCCGCGAGGCGGGTCTTCGCACGGTTGAGGTCCTTCACCGCGACGATGACATGGGTGTGCGCTGCGTGTTCCGATCGGTGCACACCCCTCATGCGGCCAATCTTGCCAGCCGCGCCGTCGATGCGACGCGCCCGGCGACCGATCGGTGTGGGGGATATCGTGTTCGCAGGCAGTGAGCGGGCAGGTCGGTGGCGGAACGGTGTGGGTAGTGGACAACTCGGGTGAGCGCGAAGCAGAGGGGGCGGCGTGAGCAAGGCGGCGGTTCTGGGGGCGGGATCGTGGGGGACGGCGTTCGCGAAGGTACTGGCCGACGCCGGAACCGACGTGACGTTGTGGGCCAGGCGCTCCGAGATCGCCGACGCCGTCGTGACTCGGCACGAGAACCCGGACTATCTGCCCGGGATCGCGCTGCCTCCGACGCTGTCGGCCACCGACGATCACGAGGAGGCTCTCGCGGGGGCGGACATCGTCGTCCTCGCCGTGCCGTCCCAGTCGCTGCGTGGGAATCTCGAGGGGTGGGCCGGGGCGATCGGTCCGGACGCGACGCTGCTCAGCCTCGCGAAGGGCATCGAGAGCGAGACGTTGCTCCGGATGAGCGAGGTCATCTCGCAGGTGGCGTCGGTGGACTCGTCGCGTGTCGCGGTGCTGTCCGGGCCGAATCTCGCGCGGGAGATCGCGCTCGGCCAGCCGGCTGCCACGGTGGTCGCCTGCGCCGACGAGGCGCGCGCACTTGCTGTTCAGAAGGCTTGCGCGACAAGCTATTTCCGGCCGTACACGAATACCGATGTGATCGGGTGCGAGATCGGTGGGGCCTGCAAGAACGTGATCGCGCTGGCGTGCGGCATGGCGTCCGGCATCGGCCTGGGGGAGAACACGATCGCGAGCCTGATCACCCGGGGGCTCGCGGAGATCATCCGGCTCGGAGTCGCCTTGGGGGCCAACGCCGCGACGCTCGCCGGTCTGGCGGGCGTCGGCGACCTGGTGGCCACCTGCACGTCGCCGCTCTCCCGGAACCGATCCTTCGGTGAGCGACTGGGACTCGGAGGGTCGCTCGAGAGCGCCCAGGCCGCTACCAACGGACAGATCGCCGAGGGCGTCAAGTCCTGCACCTCGGTGCGGGCCCTCGCCGCCGCGAACAGCGTCGAGATGCCGCTCACGGACGCCGTGCACCGGGTGTGCCACGAGGGCATGTCGGTTCACGATGCGGTCGGTATGTTGCTGGGGCGCCGCATCAAGCCCGAGTAGTTCCGGGCAGTTCGGACGGATCGAATCGACCTGTTCGGTCGGTTCGTGGGAAGGATGCCCGCAACGGTACGGTTTGGGGCGTGAACAATCCGCGTACCAGGGTCGCCGTCGTCTTCGGTGGCCGCAGCAACGAGCATTCGGTGTCCTGTGTCTCCGCCGGCAGTGTCCTGAGGAACCTCGACCCGGATCGCTACGAAGTGGTACCGATCGGCATCACCACCGACGGAGCGTGGGTACTGGGCTCGACCGATCCCGCCGACCTCGCGATCCGCGACCGGTCCATGCCGACCGTCGACGCGGACGGCAGGGCTCTCGCCCTCACCGCGGACCCCACCCGGTCGGGCACCATCGTGGCGCTCGACGACACGGAGGCCGGTCAGGCACTCGCATCGGTCGACGTCGTCTTCCCGGTGCTGCACGGTGCGTACGGTGAGGACGGCACCATCCAGGGTCTGCTCGAGCTGGCCGGGATTCCCTACGTCGGTCCCGGTGTGCTGGCGAGTGCGGCGGGCATGGACAAGGAGTTCACCAAGAAGCTGCTGGCGGCCGAGGGTCTGCCGGTCGGGTTCCAGGTGGTGCTGCGTCCGGGCACGTCGACCGTCACCGACGAGCAGAAGCAGCAGCTCGGGCTCCCGGTCTTCGTGAAGCCGGCCCGTGGCGGCTCCTCGATCGGCATCACGCGCGTGGCGGACTGGTCGCAGTTCGACGCCGCGGTGGCCGTCGCCCGCTCGCACGACCCCAAGGTGATCGTCGAGTCGGCGATCGTCGGACGCGAGGTGGAGTGCGGCGTCCTCGAGTTCCCCGACGGCGACGTCCGAGCGAGCGTGGTCGCCGAGATCCGCATGCCCGACACCGACGGTGACGAGTCGGCGTTCTACGACTTCGACACCAAGTACCTCGACGACGTCTGCGAGTTCGACGTTCCCGCCAAGCTCGACGACGACGTCAGCGAGCAGATCCGAGCCCTCGCGGTCCGCGCCTTCCGTGCGCTGGACTGCCAGGGCCTGGCCCGCGTCGACTTCTTCGTCACCGCGGACGGCCCGGTGATCAACGAGATCAACACGATGCCGGGCTTCACGTCCATCTCGATGTACCCGCGCATGTGGCAGGCGGCCGGCGTCGAGTACGCCACTCTCGTCTCGACTCTCGTCGATACCGCAGTCGCGCGCGGGACGGGGCTGCGCTGAGCTGATCCCAGCGCCGGAGCACCCGGCCCGCACGCGCGACGCGCTACGGGTTGGGTACCGGCGCGGGGTCGAGCGGCTTCTGCGGCAGTGCCTTCGAGACCGCGGCCGACGCGTCCTGCAGGGGGGTCGGGCCCGATCCGTTGGGCACGGTCAACGCGACGTACACCCCACGGTCGACCGCGTACCACGTGCTGGCCTCGATGCCCTGCGGGGCGCCCGAGATCTCGAACCACTGGACGCCGTCGACCACGCTGAGCGGCGACGCCTGGTTGAACTCCGGGGGCCTCGGCAGACCGCACCGCATCACGACCGGCTCGCCCTCGTCGGGCTGCCACGCGGCGGTCGCCTCGGGGGCGGGGTCGCGCAGTTCGGCACGCGTGTAGTCGCCCATGTTCTCGGGCAGGTCGTTCATCAGCGTGGTGCATTCCGCGGACTGGGCGGCCGGTGATTCGACCGGGCCGAGCCCGACGGGTTCCTTCACGGGCGAACGCCCGGCGATCGCGGCAGCGACGATGACGCCGATGACGAGCGCGACGGGAAGGGCGACCGCGGTCGCGATCAGCGCGGGACTGCGCTTCTCCGACGGGTGCGGTTCGGTCTGATCGGTGGTGGGGTTCTCGGGTTCGGACATCTCAGTTCTCTGTCGGTGCGGCTGGCGCCGCGATCTGGCAGGTCAGGATGCGGGTGATACCGCGGACCTTCTTCATGTCGTCGACGACGTCGGACAGTCCGGCCTCGGCCGGTGCGCCGACGCGGGCGATCACGTCGTACGGTCCCACCACGTCCTCGGCCGAGTCGACGCCGGCGATCCGGGAGAGCGTCGCCGCGATCGCAGCGGCCTTGCCGACCTCGGTCTGGATCAGTACGTAAGCCTGCACCACGGGTCCGTCCTTCCCGTCGTCGTGCGCCGTCGCCTCGGTAGAGTCGCGGAGATCCGCGGGACTCCGGTCCCGGCGCCCCGCACCGGGATGCCCGGCCGCACACTAAAAGGTACCGCAGTTGCGGGAGTCGAATCCCGGGACCGGGAGACCACCGGCGCACATCAGTATTGGGAGGCCCACCATCGAAACCTCGCGACCGCAGCAGGACGACGACGATCGCACCGTTGCCTCGGTGGGGGAGTTCGCGGTGATCGGGCGGGCCGTCAAGGGCCGCAGGCAACCGTCGACGACGCTGCTCGGGCCGGGCGACGACGCCGCCGTGGTGCGGATGCCGGACGGCCGGGTCGCGGTGTCGGCGGACATGCTCGTCGAGCATCGGCACTTCCGGCTGGACTGGTCGAGTCCGGAGCAGGTCGGCCGAAAGGCGGTGGCTCAGAACGGCGCGGACATCGCCGCGATGGGCGGGCGTCCGACGGCGTTCCTCGTGTCGCTGGGCTGCCCACCCGACACCCCGCTCGCGGTGGCCGCGGGCATCTCGGACGGTCTGGGCAGCGCCGCGGAGGCCCTGGGCGCGGGCGTGGTCGGCGGCGACCTCGTGCAGGCCGATCAGATCGTCGTGTCCGTCACGGTCCTCGGTGACCTGCAGGGCCGGAGTCCGGTGCTGCGCTCGGGCGCGCGGGCGGGCGACGTCGTCGCGGTCGCCGGGACGCTCGGGAGGTCCGCGGCGGGGCTGGCGCTGTTGCTCGCCGGCGCCGACCCCTCGAGTACCGGCGCGACGGAGTTGATCGACGCGCACCGGGTCCCCACCCCTCCCTACGAGCAGGGTGTCGCGGCCGCGGTCGCCGGAGCGAGCGCCATGACCGACATCTCCGACGGACTCGTGGCCGACCTCGGCCACATCGCGGACGCGTCGGGGGTGGGGATCCGGATCGACCGGAGCCGGATCGCGACGGATCCCGTGCTGTTCGACGCGGCGCGCGATCTGGCGCGGGACCCGTGGGAGTGGATTCTGACCGGCGGCGAGGATCACGCGCTGGCGGCGACGTTCCCGTCCGGAACGGACCTTCCGGACGGCTGGTCGGTGATCGGTGACGTCGTCCCCGGCGCGGACGGCGGCGGCGGCGGAGTTGTCGTCGACGGCCGGCCGTGGACGGTGTCCGGTGGCTGGCAGAGCTTCGACGCGGGATAGGTTGCACGCATGGCTATCTACGCACTCGGTGATCGCGAACCGGACATCGCACCGGACGCCTACGTCCACCCCGACGCCGTCGTGATCGGCGCGGTGACACTGGGGCCGGGCGCCTCGATCTGGCCGCAGGCGGTCCTGCGCGGTGACTACGGGACGATCAGTGTCGGAGCCGGCACCAACATCCAGGACGGCACCGTCATCCACTGCACGTCGATCGACGCGACCGTCATCGGTGCGGGCTGCGTCGTGGGGCACAACGCCCACATCGAGGGGTCGCAGATCGGTGACAACTGCCTCATCGCGTCCGGGGCGATCGTCCTGAACGGCTCGACGATCGGGGCCGGTTCGGTGGTCGGGGCGGGTGCCGTCGTGCCGTTCAAGTTCGAGGTGCCGCCGCGGAGCATGGCACTCGGTGTGCCGGCCAAGGTGCGCGAGGGCTACGAGGTTCCCGAGGGACACCTCGAACTCAACGTGAAGCTGTATGCGGCGAACGCCGCGTTCTACCGCGACGCGCTGCGCAGGCTCGACTGATGGCGCCGCAGCCGCTGACCGAGCTGATCGACCCCGGCTGGGCCAAGGCCCTCGCGCCGGTCGAAGGCCGCATCGCCGAGATGGGCGACTTCCTGCGGGCCGAGATCGCCGCAGGTCGTGAGTACCTGCCCGCGGGACAGAACGTGCTGCGGGCGTTCAGTCACCCGTTCGAGGACGTGCGGGTCCTGATCGTCGGACAGGATCCCTACCCGACCCCGGGACACGCTGTCGGCCTGAGCTTTTCGGTGGCACCGGATGTTCGTCCCGTGCCGCGCAGCCTGAAGAACATCTTCACCGAATACAGCGAGGACCTCGGCTACCCGACGCCGTCGAACGGCGACCTGACGCCGTGGACCGAGAACGGTGTGCTGCTCCTCAACAGGGTGCTGACCGTCGCGCCGGGCGACGCCGGGTCGCACCGCCGCAAGGGCTGGGAGGCGGTCACGGAACAGGCGATCCGCGCGCTCGTCGAACGGCAGTCGCCGATGGTCGCGATTCTCTGGGGACGTGACGCCGCCACCCTGAAGCCGATGCTCGGTGACGTCCCGACGATCGAGTCGGCGCACCCGTCGCCGCTGTCGGCGTCGCGGGGCTTCTTCGGGTCGCGGCCGTTCAGCGGCGCCAATGCTCTGCTCGCGGAACTCGGTGCCGAACAGGTGGATTGGCACCTGCCCTGACTCCCGGGTGCCGATAGGGTGTCGGACATGAGTACCCCGGACCGCGTTCAGATCCGCGACACCGAAGTCGGACAGGTTCTCGAGATCGGCACGTCACGCCGCCGCCCGGTGCCCCGGAGATTCCGAATCGTCGAGGTGCTGCAGGAGGGAACCCGGGTCATCCTCCGCTCGGACGACGGCCGGGTCCTCGCCGCATCGCCGGGGCAGTTGTCCGTCGTGCCGTACCTGATTCCGGCGCAGCACAATCCGGACCACGATGAGCAGGACGAGCGCGCCTTCCTCGACGCGTCGCGCCTTCCGGCCGGTGACGTGGCGGACTCCGCGACGTCGCTGGTCGATCCGGTGTTCGGGGAGTTCGTCGTGAAGGCGCCGTCGATCGTCGGCTACACGGCCGAGATCCCGGAGGCTGCGACGCTCGGCGGTCGGCCGGTGGCGTTGACGTTCGACGGGGCGGGCGGCTCGAGGATCGAGGAGTTACTCCCGGCGGTGCGGGAAGTCGTGGCGGACCTGTCGGGAGTCCTGGGCGCAGCCCTCGACCATCTGTGGGAGTGGGGCCGCGAGGAGAGTGACACCGACGAGGATCGGTCGCGCTTCCTCGATTCGTTCGGGCTCGAGGCCGTCACCATCTACCACTCGGGAGACTTCGGTGTGGATCTCTCCGACGACCGGGGCGTGTTCGAACAGGCCTTCATGGACGGCTACTGGCCGAAGGTGCACTTCCGAGGAGACGGGACCCCGGTCGCCGTGACCGTGGAGGCCTGACGGGCGACCGGGATCCTCGGCTCGGGCTCAGGAGTTGCGGACCGACGCGAAGTCGGGGCGCCGCTTCTCGACGAAGGCGTCGACACCCTCGCGGCCGGTGGGGCCGTCGGCCGCCGCGGAGATCGACGCGGTCTCGACGTCGAGCTGTTCGGACAACGAGTTGGACCGGCTGCTCGTGAAGAGCTTCTTGATTCCGGCGTAGGACGCGGTCGGTCCGGCCGCGAGGGTCCGTGCCACACGCAGGGCCTCGTCCTGAACCTGGTCGTCCTCGACGAGTCGGCTGAGCAGGCCGAGGCGCACGGCCTCCTCGCCGTTCAGGACGGCGTCGGTGAGCAGGATCTCGCGTGCGCGGGATGCGCCGACGACGCGGGGCAGCGTCCACGACATGCCGCCGTCCGGGGTGAATCCGATGGACGGGTACGCGGGACGCAGCTTGGTGGAGGTGCCACCGATCGCGATGTCGGCGAGGCACACGATGCTCATGCCGGCACCGGCAGCCCACCCGTGGACGCCCGCGACGACCGGGACGGTGATCGCGTCGAGCGCGCGCACGAACTCGTGGAACGCGGTCGCGATCTCGCCGACGAACTCGCCGCGGTTCTCGGCCGAGGCGAAGGCCCGAACGTTGCCGCCGGCGCAGAAGTTTGCGCCGTCGCCGACGAGCAGCACCGCGCCCACGTCGTTGCCGGCCGCGCGCAGAGCGGCGGTCGCCTCGGTGATTCCGTCGATGTCGAGGGAGGTTCCGTTCGCGGCAGTTGCCACGGCCACCCGGAGGACGCCGTCCTCGATCCGGACATTGCTGGGTGCGTCTGTTGCAGTCACGTGGAGCACACTAGCCGCAGGACCGGTGCGGTTCGGTAGTCCGGTCCCATCCACCGCGACGGTCCGGAGCTCCGGAAGAACTTCCGAAGAACCGCGAAAACGACTGAGCCCCGACACCGATGGTGTCGGGGCTCAGTCGAACAACTGTGCTGTGAGGCTGAAATCAGCCGCGCACAACCTTGCCGGCCTTCAGGCAAGAGGTGCAGACGTTCAGCTTCTTGGTGTTGCCGGGGGCAACCTGAGCACGAACGGGCTGGATGTTCGGGTTCCAGCGACGGTTGGTACGCCGGTGCGAGTGCGAGACCGACTTACCGAAGCCGGGCCCCTTGGCGCATACGTCGCAGACGGCAGCCATAGTCGCGAACTCCTTGTGATAGTCAAACATTGTCTTGTTGCTTGCCTACGAACACGCGAAGTGGAACGACCCGTGCGAGGCAACCCTGCAAGGGTAACCGCATCCGCATCGATTGGCCAAATCACCGGGCCCGAGACGAACTGAGTGCGGTTCGGGCCTTGTCGAAGACTGGAATGACGGTACAGGTCGTGCCCCGGCCGTGTGCGAGGGGTCCGTCGGATGCCCCGGCTAGGCTTGCGGTCTGGGACGGCTCGCCACTCCGGTGGCCGCGTCCGGCGAGTGGTGTAACCGACGTAGGGAGAGGACGACGCGGGTGCTCGAGGTCCTGGAGGCGGTCGACGGCTCCGCCCTGTACCGATGGGCCCACGCCTGCGTGACCGGCATCGAGAAGCGCTGCGACGAGATCAACGACCTCAATGTCTTCCCTGTCCCGGACGCGGACACCGGGACCAACCTTCTCGCGACGATGCGCGCAGCCGTCCGGGCCGTCGAACCCCTCACCGCCGACGAACGGGGATCCGACGCCTCCGCTGTGGCCCGGGCGCTCGCGCGCGGCGCAGTCACGGGTGCGCGCGGCAACTCTGGGGCGATCCTGTCCCAGGTGCTCAGGGGAATCGCCGAGACCACGACGTCCAGCCACCTCGATGCCGGCACGCTGCGCTCGGCGCTGCGGCACGCGTCGGATCTCGCGCTCGAGGCCGTCAGCGTCCCGATGGAAGGGACCATCGTCACGGTGCTCGCGGCGGCAGCCGACGCGGTGGCCGCGGAGGACGCGCTCGCCCCGCTGTCCCGTCTCGCGACGTCGGCCGCGGACGCGGCGGCCGAAGCGCTGCTGCGGACGCCGTCCCAGCTCGCGGTTCTCGGGGCGGCCGGTGTCGTCGACGCCGGAGGCCGGGGGCTGGTCGTCATTCTCGATGCCCTGGTCGAGGTGGTCTCCGGCGTCCCGCCCGAGCGGGAGGTCTTCCTGGCCCCGGCAGGCGAGGCCGCGGCGACCGGGTCGGATCACACGTGCGGTCCCGCGCACGTCGTCCACGAGGTCGCCGGTCAGGACTACGAGGTGATGTACCTCGTCGCCGAATCCGACGAGGCGCGCATCGCGGACCTCCGCGGTCGGCTGTGTTCGTTGGGGGACTCCGTCGTGATCGTCGGTGACGGTTCGGACGAGATGCCCACGTGGTCCGTCCACGTGCACTGCAGTGACGCGGGTGCGGCGGTCGAGGCGGGACTGGATGCCGGGCGGCTGCACGACGTGCGGATCACCTGCTTCGTGCTGGACGCCGCGCGCGCCGAGATCCCGGAGGCCGGCGCGCCCCGCGCTGTCCTGTCGGTGGTCGAGGGGCCCGGAGCCGCGGATCTGTTCGAGCAGGAGGGCGCGCACGTGCTGCGGTCCGACGGCGCGGTCACCCCGGACCAGTTGCTCACCGCCATCCGCGGCACCGACCACCGCGAGGTCGTGGTGCTGCCGAACGGCGCACTGCCGGCCCAGGACCTGATCGCGGTCGGTGCGCGGGCCCGCGCCGACGACCGCGACGTCGTCTTCCTGCCCAGCTCCTCGATGGTGCAGGCGCTCGCGGCCCTCGCCGTGCACGACGTCGAGAGGCTGGCCGTCGACGACGCCTTCGCGATGTCGGAGGCCGCGGCCGCGACCCGCTGGGGTTCGCTGCGGATCGCGGACGAACGCGCCCTCACCTACGTCGGAACGTGCGAGCCGGGCGACGGGCTCGGCCTGGTCGGACACGAGGTCGTCGTCATCGAACAAGACGTCGTGGCCGCCGGCTGCCGGCTGGTGGACCTCGTGCTGGGCGCCGGCGGCGAACTCGTGACGGTGCTCCTCGGCGCGCAGGCCACCGAGAGGCTGGGGGAGCGGGTGGCCGCCTACATCACGTCCCGCCATCCGGGTGTCGAGGTGATGGTCTACCGGGGTGGACAGAGCCGTGACCTGTTGCAGTTCGGCGTCGAGTAGAAGGCGAGTCGATAGTGAGTACGGCGACGGGATACCCGACATGGCGACGCTGACGGATCGACTCGATCACCTGTTGGGGACGAAGACGGCCGATGCGCTCGTCGACGCCTTCGACATCCGCACGGTCGAGGACCTGCTGCGCCACTACCCGCACCGATATGCCGCGCAGGGCCGGGAGCTGACCGAGAAGGAGCCCGAGGAGGGCTCGCACGTCACGATCATCGCGCGCGTCGTCAAGGCCGACGTCGTGAACATGAAGAGCCGGCGCGGCCAGATGCTCAAGGTCGTGCTCGCGGCCGAGTCGCAGAGCGTCGACGTCACGTTCTTCAGCCCGCACAAGGTCAAGCACGCGGTGCGGGTCGGCGTCCGTGCCATGTTCTCCGGCACGGTGAAGTATTTCCGCAACAAGTGGAGTCTCACGCATCCGAGCTACCTGATTCTGCCGGAGCCGGCCGAGGGCGAGGATCCCGTCGTCTCCATGGCGCATGTGCAGGGGGCGGGTTCGCTCGCCGGAATGGCTCGCGCCACACAGGATTCCGGTTCCGGCGTCGACATGTCGATCTTCGACCGCGAGCTGATCCCGCTGTATCCGGCGACACGGGAAGTGGAGAGCTGGACGATCCTCCGGTGCGTGCGTCAGGTCCTCGACCAGCTCGACGTCGTCGAGGATCCGCTGCCGCCCGAGGTTCGCGACGAACACGACCTGATCGGGCTCGACGAGGCGCTGCGCCTGGTGCATCTGCCCGACACCCGCGACGACATCGGCCGGGCGCAGGAGCGTCTGCGCTTCGACGAGGCGGCCGCGTTGCAGCTGGTACTCGCGCGGCGCCGACGGGACATCGCGGCGCGGGTGGCGCCGCAGTGCCCGCCGAAGCCGGACGGCATCGCCGCCGCGTTCGACCGGATGCTGCCGTTCGAGCTCACCGACGGGCAGAAGGAGGTGGCCGAGGAGATCTCGAACGATCTCGCCCGGCCGCACCCGATGAACCGGCTGCTGCAGGGCGAGGTGGGCTCGGGCAAGACCATCGTGGCGCTGCGGGCGATGTTGCAGGCGATCGATGCCGGCTACCAGTGCGCGCTCCTCGCGCCCACGGAAGTACTTGCGTCGCAGCATGCCCGGTCGCTGCGGGAGATGCTGGGTCCGCTCGGCACGGCCGGTGAGCTCGGGGCCGAGGATCTGGCGACCAAGGTGACGCTGCTGACGGGATCGATGTCGACGAAGGCTCGGCGGGCGGCCTTGCTCGATATCGTGACCGGCGATTCCGGCATCGTCATCGGCACGCACGCGCTCATCCAGGACAATGTGGAGTTCTTCAACCTCGGTTTCGTCGTGGTCGACGAGCAGCACCGGTTCGGTGTCGAGCAGCGCGACGAACTGCGGAATCGGGCCAGGGAAGGACTGAGCCCGCACCTGTTGGTCATGACCGCGACGCCGATTCCGCGGACGATCGCGATGACGGTGCTCGGCGATCTCGAGACGTCGACGCTGCGCCAGTTGCCGCAGGGGCGCGCGCCGATCGTGAGCAAGGTCGTCGCCGCCCGGCAGACCCCGCAGTGGGTCGCGCGCGCGTGGGAACGGATCCGGGAGGAGGTCGCGGCCGGACGGCAGGCGTACGTCGTGTGCTCGCGGATCGGCGACGGCGACAGCGACGCCGAACTGATCAAGGCCGGTAAGGAGCCGCCGGAGACGAAATCCGCGGTCGACCTGTTCGACGAGCTGCGGTCCGGTCCGATGCACGATCTGCGACTCGGCCTGCTCCACGGGCGACTGCCGTCCGACGAGAAGGACGCGGTGATGCGCGACTTCACGGCCGGTGGGATCGACGTGCTCATCTGCACCACGGTGGTGGAGGTGGGTGTGAACGTCCCCAACGCCACCGTGATGGTGCTGGTCGACGCGGATCGATTCGGTGTGAGTCAGCTCCATCAGCTGCGCGGCCGGGTGGGTCGCGGCAGCCATCAGGGGCTGTGCATCCTGATCACCGACATGATGCCCGGATCGACGGCGTTCGAGCGGCTGACGGCGGTCGCCGGCACCAACGACGGTTTCGAACTGGCTCAGCTCGATCTGCGTCAGCGTCGCGAAGGTGACGTCCTCGGCTCGGCCCAGTCGGGCAGCGCGACGACGCTGCGACTGCTGTCGTTGCTCGAACACGAGGACGTGATCGCGTCCGCGCAGCAGTTCGCGCGCGGGGTCCTCGACGACGACCCGGATCTGTCCCGGCACCCCGGCCTCGCGGCGATGGTGGCCGCCGCGCTCGACGCCGAGAAGATCGAATTCCTGGAAAAGTCGTAGGAGGCCCGAGCCTGCAGGATCGGCCTCGGGGCGCCGAATCGGGCCGCGCCGTACGGTCTGTGCAGGGCACTTCTTCTCCGGTTTGCAAACTTGCCAATTTCGCACGTCAGAGTGGCTGTTTGTGAAGCTTGCGAAGCGTTCCGCATCGTGGGACGTTGCGCTCACGGCGCGACGCGCGGCAAGGTACTTTCCTTCCCATGTTCTCCAAAGTCCTCGTCGCCAACCGCGGCGAAATCGCCATCCGCGCGTTCCGTGCTGCCTACGAACTGGGTGCCGGGACCATCGCGGTGTTCCCGTACGAAGACCGCAACTCGGTGCATCGCCTCAAGGCGGACGAGGCCTACCAGATCGGTGAGGTAGGCCACCCGGTCCGCGCGTACCTGTCGGTCGAGGAGATCATCGCGGCCGCCGAGCGCGCCGGCGCGGACGCGATCTACCCGGGCTACGGCTTCCTGTCCGAGAATCCGGACCTGGCCGCCGCATGCGAGGCGAAGGGCATCACGTTCGTGGGCCCGTCGGCCGAGGTGCTCGAACTGACCGGCAACAAGGCACGCGCGATCGCGGCCGCGAAGGCGGCGGGCCTGCCGGTGCTGAAGTCGTCGGAGCCGTCCTCGGACGTCGAGGCGCTGCTGACGGCATCCGAGGGCATGGACTTCCCGATCTTCGTCAAGGCTGTTGCGGGCGGTGGCGGCCGCGGCATGCGGCGAGTCGCCGAGCGCGCTCAGTTGCGGGAGGCGATCGAGGCGGCATCGCGTGAGGCCGAGTCGGCGTTCGGTGATCCGACGGTGTTCCTCGAGCAGGCCGTCGTCGACCCGCGCCACATCGAGGTCCAGATCCTCGCCGACGGCGAGGGCAACGTCATCCACCTGTTCGAGCGCGACTGCTCGCTGCAGCGCCGCCACCAGAAGGTGATCGAGCTCGCACCGGCCCCGAACCTGGATCCGGAACTGCGGGACCGGATCTGTGCCGACGCGGTCGCGTTCGCGAAGCAGATCGGTTACCGGTGCGCGGGCACCGTCGAGTTCCTTCTCGACACCCGCGGCAACCACGTGTTCATCGAGATGAATCCGCGAATCCAGGTGGAACACACGGTCACCGAGGAGATCACCGACGTCGACCTGGTGCAGGCGCAGCTGCGGATCGCCTCGGGCGAGACCCTCTCGGACCTGAACCTGTCGCAGGACGCGATCACGATCCGCGGCGCCGCTCTGCAGTGCCGCATCACCACCGAGGACCCCGCCAACGGCTTCCGCCCGGACACCGGACGGATCACCGCGTACCGCACCCCGGGCGGCGCGGGCGTGCGCCTGGACGGTGGCGCGAACCTGGGCGCCGAGGTCGGCGCCCACTTCGACTCGATGCTCGTCAAGCTCACCTGCCGTGGCCGCGACCTCGAGGCGGCGGTTGCCCGCGCTCGCCGCGCCGTCACGGAGTTCCGCATCCGCGGCGTATCCACGAACATCCCGTTCCTGCAGGCGGTCCTGGACGACCCCGACTTCCGCGCCGGACGCGTGACGACGTCGTTCATCGAGGAACGGCCGCACCTGCTGACGCTGCGCAGTTCCGCGGACCGCGGCACCAAGATCCTCAGCTACCTCGCGGACGTCACGGTCAACAAGCCGCACGGCGAACGGCCCACCGCGGTGTACCCGCACGACAAGCTCCCCAAGGTCGACCTCGGTGTCGCCCCGCCGGACGGATCGCGTCAGAAGCTCCTCGCGCTCGGCCCGGAGGGCTTTGCCAAGGCGCTGCGCGAGCAGAAGGCGCTCGCCGTCACCGACACCACGTTCCGCGATGCGCACCAGTCGCTGCTCGCGACCCGCGTTCGCACGTCCGGTCTGCTCGACGTCGCCGGCCACGTCGCGCGGATGACGCCCGAACTGCTCTCGATCGAGGCGTGGGGCGGCGCGACCTACGACGTGGCGCTGCGCTTCCTGCACGAGGATCCCTGGTACCGGCTGGCGGCGCTGCGTGAGGCCGTGCCCAACATCAACCTGCAGATGCTGCTGCGCGGACGCAACACGGTCGGCTACACGCCGTACCCGGAGAAGGTCACCCGCGCGTTCGTGCAGGAGGCGGCCGACACGGGCATCGACATCTTCCGGATCTTCGACGCACTCAACAACATCGACCAGATGCGCCCCGCGATCGAGGCGGTCCGCGAGACCGGCACCACGGTCGCCGAGGTCGCGATGTCGTACACCGGCGACCTGGCGAACCCGAACGAGAAGCTCTACACCCTCGACTACTACCTGCGCCTCGCGGAGGAGATCGTCGAGTCCGGTGCGCACATCCTCGCCATCAAGGACATGGCCGGTCTGCTGCGGGCCCCCGCCGCCACCAAGCTCGTGACGGCGCTGCGCTCGAACTTCGACCTGCCGGTGCACGTGCACACCCACGACACCCCCGGCGGCCAGCTCGCGACGTACCTCGCCGCGTGGCACGCCGGAGCCGACGCCGTCGACGGCGCCGCGGCCCCGCTGTCCGGCACCACCAGCCAGCCGGCCCTGTCGGCGATCGTCGCCGCTGCGGCGCACAGCGAGTTCGACACCGGCATCGACCTGCAGGCCGTGTGCGACCTCGAGCCGTACTGGGAGGCGCTGCGAAAGGTGTACGCGCCGTTCGAGTCCGGCATCCCCGCCCCGACCGGACGTGTCTACACCCACGAGATCCCCGGCGGTCAGCTGTCGAACCTGCGCCAGCAGGCCATCGCGCTCGGCCTCGGTGACCGCTTCGAGGAGGTCGAGGCCAAGTACGCCGCGGCCGACCGGATGCTCGGCCGTCTGGTCAAGGTGACGCCGTCGTCCAAGGTCGTCGGCGACCTCGCGCTGCACCTCGTCGGATCCGACGTTCCCGCCGACGAGTTCGCGTCCGACCCGGCGCGCTTCGACATCCCGGATTCCGTGATCGGATTCCTGCGCGGCGAGCTCGGCACCCCGCCCGGCGGCTGGCCGGAGCCGTTCCGCAGCAAGGCGCTCGAGGGGCGCGGCGCCGCGAAGCCCGAGGTGCAGCTCACGCCCGAGGACGAGAAGGGACTGTCCGGTTCGTCGAAGGAGCGGCAGGCCACCCTCAACCGGTTGATGTTCCCCGGCCCTGCAAAGGAGTTCGAGGAGCACCGCGACAAGTACGGCGACACGTCGCAGCTGTCGGCCAACCAGTTCTTCTACGGCCTACGCCGCAGCGAGGAACACCGCGTCAAGCTCGGCAAGGGCGTCGAACTGCTCATCGGCCTCGAGGCGATCTCCGAGCCCGACGAGCGCGGCTACCGCACCGTCATGTGCATCCTCAACGGTCAGCTGCGTCCGGTCTCGGTCCGCGACCGTTCCATCGCCAGCGAGGTTCCGGCGGCGGAGAAGGCCGACAAGAACAACCCCGGCCACGTCGCCGCGCCGTTCGCGGGTGCCGTCACCCTGGTCGTGACCGAAGGACAGCAGGTATCGGCCGGTGACACCGTCGCCACGATCGAGGCGATGAAGATGGAGGCGGCGATCACAGCGCCGCGCAGCGGTATCGTCTCGCGAGTTGCCATCGCCGGCGTCCAGCAGGTGGAGGGTGGCGATCTCCTTGCCGTCGTCTCGACGCGGGAGATCACCGGCAACGAGTGACCGTGGGCGAGTGAACAGGACTGCAGCGTGACAAGAATCGTCGCCGGCCGTGCCGGAGGCAGGCGTTTGAAGGTACCCGCGAGCGGGACCCGTCCGACGTCCGAACGAGTCCGCGAGGCCCTGTTCAGCTCGCTCGACAGCCGCATCGACCTCGAGGGCGCCGCCGTGCTCGACCTGTACGCAGGTTCCGGCGCCCTCGGGCTCGAGGCGCTCTCGCGGGGCGCCGACCACGTGCTGCTGGTCGAGTCGGATGCGAAGGCCGCCGCCGTCATCAAGCAGAACGTGACGACGGTCGGCCTGCCGGGCGCGGTGGTGCGCACGGCGCCGGTCGCGGCGGTCGTGGGCGGTACCGCCGAGCGCGAATTCGACATCGTGTTCGCCGATCCGCCGTACGCGGTGACCGAGGATGCGGTGACCTCCGCACTGTCCGATCTCGTCGCGCACGGCTGGGTGGGGGAGGGCTCGGTGGTCGTCGTCGAACGGTCGTCGCGCTCACCCGAGACCGCGTGGCCCGACGGCATGCGACCGGAGCGGGTCAAGCGCTACGGCGAGACCAGAATCGAGGTCGCCACCTGCTACGGTCTGGAGCCATGACTGGCGCCGTCTGCCCCGGATCCTTCGACCCCGTGACGAACGGTCACCTCGACGTGATCGGACGTGCCGCGGCACTGTTCGACGAAGTGATCGTCACTGTGATGATCAACAAGAGCAAGCGCGGTCTCTTCACTGTCGAGGAACGCATCGAGATGCTCGAGGACGCCACCAGCGACCTGCCCAACGTGCGGGTCGCGTCGTGGCACGGGCTGCTGGTGGATTACGCCAAGTCCCAAGGGATCTCGGCGATCGTCAAGGGCCTGCGCGGCGCCAACGACTTCGACTACGAGTTGCAGATGGCGCAGATGAACCAGAAGCTCTCCGGCGTCGACACGCTCTTCATTCCCACCAACCCCACCTACAGCTTCCTCTCCAGCTCGCTGGTCAAGGAGGTCGCGACGTTCGGCGGGGACGTGGCGGACATGGTCCCGGAGAAGGTGCACGCGCGGCTCGTGGCTCGGCTCGCCGAGCGGGCCTCCGACAAGGGCTGACGAAGGGCTGACGAAGGCCTCGGAGAAGGCCTGACGAACTCCTTCGGCCGACACACCGGCCGCGCGGCGGCCGGTGTGCGTCGACTGGGGCAGACTGTTTCTCAGCACCAGCGATGACATCCGACGATTGGGGTTGTGCGTGTACCGGGTATTCGAGGCACTCGACGAGCTTGTCGCGATCGTCGAGGAGGCGCGTGGAGTTCCGATGACCGCGGGGTGCGTCGTGCCGCGGGGCGACGTCCTCGAGCTGCTCGACGACGTCCGGGACGCGATTCCCGGTGAGCTGGACGACGCCCAGGACGTCCTCGACCACAAGGACAAGTTGGTCGGCGACGCCCGGCAGAGCTCCGAGCAGATGGTGACGGCCGCGAACACGCAGGCTCACGAGACGGTCACCGACGCACGGGAGAACGCGGACCGGATCCTCTCGGACGCCAAGGCTCAGGCGGACCGTATGGTCGCCGAGGCACGCTCGCATGCCGAGCAGTTGGTCCACGACGCGCGCGACGAAGCGGACGCGACGGTCGCCGAGGGTCAGCGCGAGTACGACTCGCTGACCGGTCGCGCGCGGGCCGAGTCCGATCGCATGATCGAGACCGGCAAGGCGTCGTACGAGCGCTCCGTTGCGGACGGTATCGCCGAGCAGGAGCGACTGGTGTCGCAGGCCGAGGTGGTCCAGGCCGCCAACGCGGAGTCCGCGCGCGTGATCGACGCGGCCCACGCCGAGTCGGATCGCCTGCGCTCGGAGTGTGATCTGTACGTCGACACCAAACTCGCGGAATTCGAGGACTTCCTGAACGGCACCATCCGGTCCGTCGGGCGTGGTCGCCAGCAGTTGCGGACCGGCACCGGCGTGCCGGACTACGACGCCGGCTACGGCGAACGCCGGCGGTAGAACTCGCCGGTCCGGCGGCCGATCGACCGCCGATTTCGCCTACCCGCGGTTCATCGCGTACCGTGGAGTGGTTGCCCTACCCTGTTCTTCCTGAAAGAGATTCCGGTGTCATCCCATCATCGCAAGGCCTCGCGTCCCACGAGGGACGAGGGTTTCGTGCTGGATACGATCTCGTTGGGTCGTCGTCCCGGTTCGATGCGTACGGTGTCGCGGGTTGTCCCGGCACGCTCGAGGATCGGTCTCGACCTGGTCGCGATCGAACAAGGTACGGACGTGACTTTCGATCTGCGGCTCGAGTCGGTCTCCGAGGGTGTCCTCGTCACCGGTTCCGTCAGCGCGGACACGGTGGGCGAGTGCTCGCGGTGCCTCGAGCCGTTCACCGACTCGGTGAACATCTACCTCACGGAACTGTTCGCATATCCGGACAGTGCCACCGAGGAGACCACCGAGGAGGACGAAATCTACCGGGTCGTGGACGACGAGATCGACCTCGAACCGGTGATCGTCGATGCAGTCGGACTGGCGCTTCCGCTCCAGCCGTTGTGCAGCGACGATTGTGAGGGATTGTGTCCCGAATGCGGCATTCGCCTGGCGATTGCGGAATCCGGGCACGGTCATGAAATAATGGATCCTCGCTGGGCTGGGCTCGCAGCCAAATTCGGTGCAGGATCCGACGCCAGCAATGCAACTGCTGATGCCAGCAAGATCAACGAGGAGAAGTAGACGTGGCTGTTCCCAAGCGCAGAATGTCGCGGTCCAACACGAGGTCGCGACGGAGCCAGTGGAAGACCACTGCGCCCACCCTCATCACCTGCCCGAACCGTGCGTGCGGCGAGAAGACGCTGCCCCACGTTGCGTGCCCGTCCTGCGGCACCTACAAGGGCCGTCAGGTTACCGCAGCGGTCTAGTCTGCTAAGTCGCGCTGTGACCAGCAAAAAAAGCAATACAGCACACGCCGGCGGCGAGGAAGATCACGGATCTCTCCTCGTCGCCCTTGGCGTTCCTCTGACGGAGGATCTGCTGACGCTCGCGTTGACCCATCGCTCGTACGCGTACGAGCACGGCGGGTTGCCGACCAACGAGCGTCTCGAGTTCCTCGGTGATTCGGTCCTGGGACTGACGATCACCGAGCGGCTCTACACGGCCCATCCCGAGAAGTCCGAGGGTGAGCTCGCCAAGATCCGCGCCAGCATCGTCAACATGCACGCCCTCGCCGAAGTCGCGCGTGACCTGGGGCCCGGTGGCCTCGGCGCGCACCTGCTCCTCGGTAAGGGTGAGGAGATGACGGGCGGCCGTGACAAGCCGAGCATCCTCGCCGACGGCATGGAGTCGCTGCTCGGGGCGATCCACCTCGAACACGGAATCGACACTGCCCGACGGGTTGTGCTCGACCTGTTCTCCGATCTGCTCGCGCGCGCCCCGAAGCTCGGCGCCGGCCTGGACTGGAAGACCAGCCTCCAGGAGTTGACGGCCGAGCGCGGTATCGGTGTCCCGTCGTACGAGATCACTGCGACCGGTCCCGACCACGACAAGGAGTTCACCGCGACGGTCGTCGTCGGCGGCGACGCCTTCGGTGTCGGCGTGGGCCGTTCGAAGAAGGAAGCCGAGCAGAAGGCCGCCAGCACCGCGTGGAGCGCGCTGTCGGAGGCCGGGCAGTCCGTCCTACCCGACGAAACCGTCGTCGAGTCCTAGCCGGTACAGGTCGAGGACGCAGCGTGCCGGAACTTCCCGAGGTCGAGGTCGTCCGACGGGGCCTCGAGGCCCACGTCGTCGGACACACCATCGCCGACGTCGAGGTCCTGCATCCGCGTGCGGTGCGCCGGCATCTGCCGGGCTCCCTCGACCTCGCCGGGCGTCTCGAAGGCCAGACGGTGGTGTCGGCCGAGCGCCGCGGCAAGTACCTGTGGCTCGTCCTCGAACCGAGTTCCGTCGCGATCGTCGTCCATCTGGGGATGAGCGGGCAGATGCTCGTGCAGGATCCGACGGTGCCCGACGAGAAGCACCTCCGGATCCGGGCGCGCCTCGAGTCCGGCATCGACCTGCGCTTCGTCGACCAGCGGACCTTCGGGGGGTGGGCGCTGGCCGACCTCGTGACCGTCGACGGCACCGTCGTGCCGGACTCGGTCGCGCACATCGCCCGTGATCCGCTCGATCCACGTTTCGACCCCGATGTCGTCGTGAAGACGTTGCGCGCCAAGCACACCGAGATCAAGCGCGCCCTCCTCGACCAGACCGTGGTGTCCGGGGTGGGCAACATCTACGCCGACGAAGCGTTGTGGCGGGCCGAGATTCACGGCAACCGTCCCACCGACAGACTCAGCGGCCCGCGGTTGCGACTCCTGCTCGACGCGGCCCGAGACGTCATGATCGAGGCACTCGACCAGGGCGGCACGTCGTTCGATGCGTTGTACGTCAACGTCAACGGCCAGTCCGGCTATTTCGACCGGTCCCTCCACGCCTACGGGCAGGAGGACCTGCCGTGCGGGCGCTGCGGGGCACCGATCCGCCGCGAGAAGTTCATGAACCGCTCGTCCTACAGCTGTCCCCGGTGTCAGCCACGTCCGCGACTCGTTCGCGGATGACGTCGGCGATCACTCGAGCCGCCTCGTCCGCGCGGGATTCGGGAAGCCGCGCGTAACCGCACAGCAGCCCCCGCGGTCCGTCCGGGCCCGCTCGGTACGCGCCCAGGCCGCGGACGACGACGCCGCGCCGACCGATCTCGTCGGCGACCGCGGTGTCGTCGACATCGTCCGGAAGGTGCAGCGCCACATGCAGTCCGGCCTCCACACCCATGGGCTCCACGTCGGGTAGGTGCGCCCGCAGCGCATCGACGAACGCTTGCCTGCGGGCCGCGTACGTCCGCGACGTCCGGGCGAGATGCCTGGTGAGAGCGCCCGATTCGATGAATCTCGCGAACGCGTCCGCCGTGACGGCGCAGGCGGTCTCGCCGCTCACCGCGAGGGCGTCGTGCACGCGGGGCAGCAGGGCTGCCGGGGGGACGAGCCACGCGAGTCGCAGCGACGGCGAGAGAATCTTCGACGCCGTGCCGACGTACGCCACCTGCGCGCGTCCGCCCTCGATTGCGCGCAGTGCGGGCAGCGTTGCGACGCCGTACCGGAATTCGCCGTCGTAGTCGTCCTCGACGATCAGTCGACCCGTCGCGGTGGCGTCGGCGACGAGTGCCGCCCGGCGGGCCGCCGACAGCCGCGAGCCCATCGGATACTGGTGCGCCGGTGTGCAGTACACCGCGGCGTCGGCAGGGCGCAGGGCTGTGGGATCGATGCCGTCGAGGTCGACCGGGACGGGACGGATTCGGGCGCCGGTGGCCGCGAGCGCCGCTCGGGCCTTCGCGTAGCCGGGATCCTCGAACGCGATCTGTTTCCCGGGCAGGTTCGCGGCGTTGACGAGGGTTCGCAGGGCTGCGAGTGCTCCGGGTACCACGACGATCTCGTCGGCGTCCGCCACGATCCCGCGGGTGCGGCGCAGGTGCACCGCGAGCGCCTCGCGCAGTCGCCGATGTCCTCCCGGGCCGGGCGGGGTGTTCGGTACGGGTCCGGCGGTCGCCGCGCGCCATGCCGAGCGCCAGTCCCGCGGGGAGATCAGGTCGGTGTCCGGGTAGCCGGGGGAGAGATCCAGTGTGGCGGCGCGGTGAGCGGGGCGGGACGACACCGTCGCCTCCGCTGTCGGGGTGACGTGCGGCGTCACGCCGGCGTGGGCGGCGACATCGGCGCCGGCCGCGACCCGGGTACCCGATCCGGCCCGGGAGTCGACGAAGCCGGCGGCGGCGAGTTCGTCGTACGCGTCGACGACGGCGGAACGTGACACGCCCAGTTCGGCGGCGAGGACTCTGCTGGCGGGCAGGAGGTCCCCGGGTCCGAGTGCGCCGGCGCGCAGCGCTGTGACCATCGCCCCGGCGATCCGCTGCCGGAGCGGCTCGTCGGTGTCGGGCAGCGTGAGGTGCAGGGTCGACGTGCGTGAGATCCGGGCCACACCGAGCAGAATACTGGTCTGGTCAAAGCGTCGAATCTGGACCTGTTGTAGCGGCCACTAATTGGCCAGGGTGGTCGGTATGACCAACACGACAGCCCTGTGCCGCATCGGACGACTCTCCGAACGCTCCCGCGATTCCCGCGCCGACCTGGACTCGGTGCTCGACGCCTGTGCCTTCGGCACGCTCGCGACCGTCGTCGACGGCCGACCGTGGGCCGTGCCGATGCTCTACGCCCGCGTCGGCGACCGGATCCTGCTGCACGGATCGACGGGGGCCGGTGCGTTGCGGCACGTCGCGGCCGGCGCGCCCGCATCGCTGTGCGTGACGCTTCTCGACGGAATCGTCGTGGCAGACAACCTCTTCAACTCCTCCGCGAACTATCGATCCGCGGTCGTGTACGGCAACCTCGCACCGCTCGAGCGGGCCGAGGCCGAGTCCGCGCTCGTCGAACTGTCGGATTCGCTCATCCCGGGCCGCAGCGCCGAGGTGCGCGCGTCGACCCGCAAGGAACTGGCGGCGACCCTCACGATCGCCCTGCCGATCGACCCCGGCCACTGGACGGTCAAGGTGCGCGCCGCGCCGCCGAGCGAGGGCGACGCCGATCCGCGGGTGTGGGCGGGTGTGGTGCCGCTGCGAACGGTTGCGGGCGAACCGATCCGCGCCCCGTGGGTGGACGAGGGTGTGCCGGTGCCCGCGTCGGTGAACGCGTTGCTGGACGGCGCGTAAAGATCGCGTCAATGCGTTCAGATTCCGGCGTCAGCAGAGCGTCAGGGCGACGTTCGCGGGTTCGAAACGGGTGCACCCTCCAGTAGGCGCCCGAGTTGCGGCGCTCCACGTCGCGCCGTCGTCAGGCGCGCCCTACGAGGAAGTCGGAAGAGGAACGTCATGGCTGATTTGGCCTACGTCGGGTTGATCATCGGAGTGTTCGCCGTCTGTGCGCTGGTGCTGCGTGGTCTGCAGACGAGGAGTGTCAGGTGACGGTCGCCGGGACGGTCAGTGTCGCCGTCGTCGTGATCGCCGCCGCACTGGTGATCTACCTGCTCATCGCGCTCCTGAACCCCGAGCGGTTCTAGTCCTCGAGAGGTCTGATACATGAATCCCGCTCTCGCAGCGGGACTGCAGATAGCACTGGTCGTTGCCGTGCTAGCGATTCTGTACGTCCCCGTCGGTGACTACATGGCGAAGGTCTACACCACCGACACAGATCTCCGGTCCGGCGATCTGCGCATCGAATCCCTCCTGTACCGGCTGTGCCGGATCAATCCCCGCACCGAACAGACCTGGTACGGCTACGCCGGCAGCCTGCTCGGCTTCTCGGCCGCGAGCGTGCTGCTGCTGTACTTCCTGCAGCGGATCCAGGGAGTGCTGCCGCTCAGCGGCGGCCTGGAGGGCGTGAGTCCCGCCGTCGCGTTCAACACCGCGGCGTCGTTCGTCGCCAACACCAACTGGCAGTCGTATGTCCCGGAGACGACGATGAGCCACCTGACGCAGGCCGCCGGCCTGGCGGTCCAGAACTTCGTGTCCGCCGCGGTCGGCATGGCCGTGGCCGCCGCGCTGATCCGCGGATTCGTCCGGGTCTCGCGCGGCGGTGAGATCGGCAACTTCTGGGTCGATCTCACCCGTGGCTGCCTGCGCATCCTGCTGCCCTTCGCGTTCGTGATCGCCCTGATCCTGCTGAGCCAGGGGGTGATCCAGTCGTTCCGGACCGGATTCTCGTCCACCGGACTCGACGGGAACGCCGTCACCAACGCGCTCGCCCCGGTGGCGTCGCAGGAGGCGATCAAGGAACTCGGCACCAACGGCGGTGGCATCCTGGCCGCCAACTCGGCGCACCCGTTCGAGAACCCCACCCCGATCACCAACATCGTCGAGATCCTCGCGATCCTGCTGATCCCGGTGAGTCTCACCCGCACGTTCGGCACGATGGTCGGCGATCGCCGGCAGGGCCTGACGCTCCTCGCCGTCATGTCGACGCTGTTCTTCGGACTGCTCGCGGTGACCCTCGCAGCCGAGTCCGGGGCGCGCGGCGTCGCAGCCAACGCCGCCGGATCGATGATGGAGGGCAAGGAAGTTCGCTTCGGAATCCCCGGTTCGGCACTGTTCGCGGTGGCCACGACCGGGACGAGCACCGGCGCGGTGAACTCCGCGCACGACAGCATGTCTCCGCTCGGAGGCGGTGCGGTGCTGCTGAACATGCTGCTCGGCGAGATCGCACCCGGCGGCGTCGGCACCGGTATGTACGGCATCCTCGTGCTCGCCCTGATCGCCGTCTTCGTGGGCGGCCTGCTGGTCGGGCGCACCCCCGAATACCTCGGAAAGAAGCTGGGGCAGCGGGAGATCACGCTCGCGGCGCTGTCGGTGCTCGTGATGCCCGCCCTGGTGCTCGTCGGCACCGGCATCACCGTCATCCTCGGTTCCACCGTCGGATACCTCGGCAACAGTGGCGATCCCGGAACCCCCGGCTCGATCCACGGCTTCACCGAGGTGCTCTACGCGTTCGCGTCGGCGTCGAACAACAACGGCAGCGCGTTCGGCGGACTCACGGTCACGAGCGACTGGTTCCAGTCCGCGCTCGGCGTCTGCATGCTGCTGGGACGCTTCCTGCCGATCCTGTTCGTCCTCGCGCTCGCGGGATCGCTGTCGGCGCAGCGCAAGACACCCGCCGGCGCGGGCACCCTGCCCACGTCCGGCCCCATGTTCACGGGACTGCTCACCGGCACCGTCGTGCTGGTCGCGGCTCTCACCTTCTTCCCGGCCCTCGCTCTCGGGCCCATCTCGGAGGCCCTGCAATGAGTCTTCAAACCCACACGACGGTCCCTGTGACCGACGTCCGAACCGACGTGCCCGACGAGGATTCCTCGCACGGTCACTCTCCGGTCAAGGCCGGAATCTTCAGCCCCCGGCAGCTGATCACGTCGCTGCCCGGCGCGGTGCGCAAACTCGACCCGCGACACCAAGCCCGCAACCCGGTGATGTTCGTCGTCCTCGTCGGGTCCGTCGTGACCACGGTGATGGCGATCGCGCAGCCGACGGTGTTCTCGTGGGCGATCGCCGCGTGGCTCTGGTTCACGGTGATCTTCGCGAACCTGGCCGAGTCCGTGGCCGAGGGGCGCGGCAAGGCGCAGGCGGCGAGCCTGCGGAAGGTGAAGCAGGACACGGTCGCCCGACGGATCACGCCGTCCGGCGCGGTCGAGGAGGTCTCGGCCACCTCGCTCGTGATCGGCGACACGGTGGTGGTCGAGGCGGGCGAGGTCATCCCCGGTGACGGCGACGTCGTCGAGGGCATCGCGACCGTCGACGAGTCGGCCATCACCGGCGAATCCGCGCCGGTCGTGCGCGAGTCCGGTGGTGATCGGTGTGCGGTCACCGGTGGCACCACGGTGCTGTCGGACCGGATCGTCGTGCAGATCACGTGTGCGCCGGGGCAGTCGTTCGTGGACCGGATGATCGCGCTCGTCGAGGGCGCATCGCGCAAGAAGACGCCCAACGAGATCGCGCTGAACATCCTGCTCGCGTCGCTCACGATCATCTTCCTGCTCGCTGTGGTCGCGATCGGGCCGATGGGCCAGTACGCCGGCCAGGAGCAGGACCCGATCAAACTCATCGCGCTGCTGGTCTGCCTGATCCCCACCACGATCGGTGCGTTGCTGTCCGCGATCGGCATCGCCGGCATGGACCGCCTGGTGCAGCGCAACGTGCTGGCCATGTCGGGCCGGGCGGTCGAGGCCGCCGGCGACATCGACACGCTGCTGATGGACAAGACCGGCACCATCACGTTCGGCAACCGCCGCGCCACCGCGCTCTACCCGGCCCCGGGCCGTTCGGAGGACGAACTGGCCGCCGCGGCACGGCTGTCCAGCCTTGCCGACGGCACCCCCGAGGGGCGCAGCATCGTCGAGTTGTGCGCCGAGAGGTTCGGGCTCCGGGCCGACGCCACCGACCACGAGCGCGCCGCCGAGTTCGTCCCGTTCACGGCGCAGACGCGCATGAGTGGACTCGACATCGCGACGGCGGCAGGGCCGCAGCAGATCCGCAAGGGCGCCGGTGACGCCGTGCTGGCGTGGGTGGCCGGCTACGGTGCGGCGGTCGATCCGGCCGTGTCGGACTCCGTCGAGAAGGTCGCGCTCGCGGGTGGCACCCCGCTCGTGGTGGCGATCGCCGAACGCGGCACCGCGACGGTCCTCGGCGTGATCGCGCTCACCGACGTCGTCAAGCCGGGTATCGCCGAGCGCTTCGCCGAGCTGCGCGCCATGGGAATCCGCACCGTGATGGTGACCGGCGACAACCCGCTCACCGCGCGGGCCATCGCCGAGGAGGCCGGCGTCGACGACTTCATCGCCGAGGCCACGCCCGAGGACAAGCTCGAGCGGATCCGGCAGGAGCAGGAGGGCGGGCGCCTCGTCGCGATGACCGGCGACGGCACCAACGACGCCCCCGCCCTGGCTCAGGCCGACGTCGGCGTCGCGATGAACACCGGCACGTCGGCCGCGAAGGAGGCCGGCAACATGGTGGATCTCGACTCGGATCCCACCAAGCTGATCGAGGTCGTCGAGATCGGCAAGCAGTTGCTGATCACCCGCGGTGCGCTCACGACGTTCTCACTCGCCAACGACCTCGCGAAGTACTTCGCGATCCTGCCGGCACTGTTCAGCGCGATCTACCCGCAGCTCGCGGTACTGAACATCATGCACCTGGCGACTCCGCAGTCGGCGATCCTGTCCGCGGTCATCTTCAACGCGCTCGTCATCATCGGTCTGATCCCGTTGGCGCTCAGGGGTGTTCGCTACCGTCCGGCGGCGGCGTCGAAGCTGCTGGGCCGGAACCTGTTGATCTACGGTGTGGGCGGTGTCGTCACCCCCTTCATCGGCATCTGGCTGATCGACCTCGTCGTCCGCCTCATTCCTGGAATCGGGTGAAATTGCAATGAGATTCGCTATCGGTTTCCTCAAGCAGGTGTGGGCCGGGCTGCTGGTGCTGCTCGCGCTCACGGCGATCCTCGGGGTTCTGTATCCGGCCGCGGTGTGGGGTGTCGGGCGCATCAGTTCGGGGTCCGCGGAGGGCTCCCCGGTCACCGACGCCGCGGGGTGCGTCGTGGGCAGCCGCTGGGTCGGGGTGGATCCGCAGGTCGCGGACGGCGAGCCGGATCCGTTCTTCCACAATCGGGTTGTCGGTTCCGTCGCCGACGAGGACCCGTTCGCGACCGGCGATCCCGCCGCCGCTCTGCCGAGCAATCAAGGCCCCAGCAGTGAGGTGCTCGCCGGCTTCATCGAGGCACGTCGTGCCGCGGTCGCCGAGCGGGAGGGCGTGGCCCCACAGGACGTCCCGGTGGACGCGGTGACCGGATCCGGGTCCGGCATCGACCCGCACATCTCGCCCGCCTACGCGAACCTGCAGGTTCCTCGGGTCGCAAAGGTCACCGGGCTCACCGAGGACCGCGTCCAGGACCTCGTCGCGCAGCACACCGACGGCCGTCAGCTCGGATTCCTCGGCGCCGAGCGGGTGAACGTGCTCGAACTCAACGTCGCGCTCGGACTGACCGCACCTGGATGCAATGCGGCCTCCGCGGGTGAATGATGGCGTTGTGAGCAGTCCCGAGCAGTACCGCGCACGGCGCCGCGGCGAGTTGCGGATCTATCTCGGTGCGGCGCCGGGCGTCGGCAAGACGTACGCGATGCTCGGGGAGGCGCATCGGCGTCTCGAACGTGGCGGTGACGTGGTCGCGGCCGTGGTGGAAACCCACGGCCGCGCCCGCACCGCCGAGCAGGCTGCGGGTCTCGAGTTGATCCCGCCGAAGCTCGTCGAGTACCGCGGCACGGCGATGCCGGAACTGGATGTGGAGGCGGTGCTCGCCCGGCGGCCCGCGGTGGTGCTGGTCGACGAACTCGCGCACACCAACACCCCGGGCAGCCGCAACGAGAAACGCTGGCAGGACGTCTACGAACTGCTCGAAGCCGGCATCGACGTGCTCTCCACGCTCAATGTCCAGCATCTCGAGAGTCTCAACGACGTGGTGCAGCAGATCACCGGGGTGACGCAGCAGGAGACCGTGCCGGACGCGGTCGTGCGGGCCGCCTCGCAGGTGGAGCTCGTCGACATCACCCCGGAGGCGCTGCGGCGCAGGCTCTCTCACGGCAATGTGTACTCGGCAGAGAAGGTCGACGCGGCGCTCGGCAACTACTTCCGGCGCGGAAATCTCACGGCGCTGCGCGAACTCGCGTTGCTGTGGGTCGCGGACCAGGTGGACGCCGCGCTCGCGAAGTACCGGGCCGAGAACAAGATCACCGACACGTGGGAGGCGCGCGAACGGGTCGTCGTCGCCGTCACCGGGGGACCCGAGTCCGAGACCCTCGTGCGCCGCGCGAGCCGCATCGCCGGCAAGGCGAGCGCGGAACTGATGGTCGTGCACGTGGTCCGGGGCGACGGCATCGAAGGGGTGGCCGCCGCCGAGATGGGGAAGGTGCGCAAGCTCGCCACGAGCATCGGTGCGAGCCTGCACAGCGTCGTCGGCGACGACGTGCCGACGACGCTGCTCGAGTTCGCCCGCGAGGTCAACGCCACCCAGTTGGTCATCGGGACGTCGCGGCGGTCGCGGTGGGCCCGCATCCTCGACGAGGGGATCGGGGCGGCGATAGTCCAGCAGTCCGAGAAGATCGACGTCCACATGGTCACGCACGACGAGGCCGCGACCCGGCACCGGATCTCGTTCCTCGGCCGCGGCGAACGACGCGCGGTCTCGTGGCTCGCCGCCGTCGTCGTTCCCTCGATCGCCGCCGTCCTGATGGGGCTGATCGACCGCTTCGCCGGGGTGGGCGGGCAGAACGCGCTTTTCTTCGTCGTCGTGCTCGTGGTGGCACTGCTCGGCGGCGTCGGCCCCGCGATCGTGTCGGCGCTGATCTCGGGGCTGCTCCTCAACTACTTCTTCACCGCCCCGCTCTACAGCTTCACCATCGCCCAGCCCGACAACTTCATCACCACGATCGTGCTGCTGGTGGTCGCGGTCGCGGTGGCGATCCTCGTCGACGCGGCGGCCAAACGCAGCCGGGAGGCGAGGCGGGCGTCGCAGGAGGCGGAACTGCTCGCGCTGTTCGCCGGATCGGTGCTGCGCGGCGCGGACCTGCCGGCGCTCCTCGAGAAGGTGCGCGAAACGTACTCGCAGACCGGGGTCAGCGTCGTCCGGCGCGGGGAGGGTGTCGTCAGCGCCGCGGGACCGTCGGCGCCGAGCACGATCGACGAGGCCGGCACGGTCTGCGAGGTGAGCGACGGCGAGTACGCGCTGCTGCTCGCGGGTGAGGAACTGGGCGCCCGTGACCGCAAGGTCCTCTACGCCGTCGCGAACCAGGCCGTGGGCCTGATCCGGCAGCGGCAGCTCGCGGAGGAGGCAAGCAAGGCGCAGGCCCTCGCGGAGGCCGACCGGCTGCGCCGGTCGCTGCTGTCGGCGGTCAGCCACGACCTGCGCACCCCGCTCGCGGCCGTCAAGGCCGCGGTGTCGAGTCTGCGCAGCGACGACGTCGAGTTCTCGCCCGAGGACACCGCGGAACTGCTCGCGACCGTGGAGGAGTCCACCGATCAGCTGACCGCCCTGGTCGGGAACCTGCTCGACTCCTCGCGGCTCGCCGCGGGCGTCGTGAAGCCGACGCTGCGCCGGGTCTATCTCGAGGAGGTGGTGCACCGGGCGCTGGTCGGGGCGGGGTTCGGTGGTCCCGGCTCCGCGCGTCGGGTCCGCGACCAGGTCAAGGTCGAGGTGGGCGACGCCGCGGTGATGGCGGACGCCGGTCTGCTCGAGCGCGTGATCGCGAACCTGGTCGACAACGCGCTGCGCTACGCGCCCGACGAACCGGTCCGGATCGGTGCGGCAAGGGCGGGGGACCTGATGACGATCACCGTCGCCGACACCGGACCGGGACTGGCCCGAGGCACACACGAGCAGGTCTTCGACGCCTTCCAGCGGCTCGGCGACCGCGACAACACCGTGGGGGTGGGGCTCGGGTTGTCGGTGGTCAAGGGATTCGTCGAGGCGATGGGCGGCACGGTCGGGGTCACCGACACCCCCGGTGGAGGGCTGACGATGATCGTCGAACTGGATGCGGCACCCGCGGGTGCCGAGGAAGCGAAAGGGGCCCGATGACGCGGGTGCTGGTGGTGGACGACGAGCCGCAGATCCTGCGGGCGCTGCGGATCAATCTCAGTGTCCGGGGCTACGAGGTGACGACCGCGTCGACCGGGGCGGCGGCGCTACGTGCGGCGGCCGAGCGACACCCCGAGGTGATCGTCCTCGATCTCGGCCTGCCCGACATCGACGGCATCGAGGTGCTGGCCGGGCTGCGCGGGTGGTGCACGGCGCCGGTGATCGTGCTGTCGGCGCGGACCGACTCGTCGGACAAGGTGGAGGCGCTCGACGCGGGCGCCGACGACTACGTCACCAAACCGTTCGGGATGGACGAGTTCCTGGCGCGACTGCGAGCCGCGGTCCGTCGCGGCGCCGCGGCCGCCGAAACCGGAGAACCCGTCGTCGTGACCGATTCGTTCACGGTCGACCTGGCCTCGAAGAAGGTCACTCGAGATGGGGCCGAAGTGCACTTGACACCCACCGAGTGGGGCATGCTCGAGATGCTCGTCCGGAACAAGGGCAAGCTCGTCGGGCAGAAGGAACTGCTCCGCGAGGTGTGGGGACCGGCGTACGCCACCGAGACGCACTACCTGCGGGTTTACCTGGCTCAGTTGCGTCGCAAGCTCGAGGTCGATCCGTCGAAGCCTCGCCACCTGCTGACCGAGACCGGCATGGGATATCGATTCCAGGTGTAGCAACTAACGGTCGGTTCGGGACTGGCGGACTGGACGAGCGTCCCGCATAGTCGCTGATGTGGACTCGCTTGTGGAATTGGTCACCGACATCAACGACGCGTACTGGTACGCAGTGATCGCGCTCCTGGTCGGACTGGGCCTGTACTTCACGGTGCGGTCCCGGTTCGTCCAGATCCGACTGCTGCCGGACATGCTCCGGTCGGTCACCGAACCCGCCGAGAGGTTGCCGGACGGACAGAAGGGGATCTCGGCGTTCCGCGCCTTCTCCATCTCGGCGGCGTCGCGGGTGGGCACCGGCAACATCGCCGGCGTCGCGATCGCGATCAGCGTCGGCGGTCCCGGCGCGGTGTTCTGGATGTGGGTGATGGCGCTCATCGGCGCGGCCACCGCGTTCGTCGAGTCGACGCTGGCACAGGTCTACAAGATCCGTGACAAGGACGGCGGCTTCCGCGGCGGTCCGGCCTACTACATGCTGCACGGACTCCGGCGCCGCTGGATGGGCGTGATCTTCGCCGTCATCATCACCGTCACCTACGGCTTCGTTTTCAATGCGGTGCAGACGAACTCGATCGTCGACGCGGTGTCCACCTCGGTCGGCGAGGAGTCCCGCGGACTGAGCGTCGTCGTCGGACTCGTCGTCGCCGGCCTGACCGCGGCCGTGATCTTCGGTGGCGTGCGTCGGATCTCGGCCGTGTCGCAGGTCGTCGTTCCGGTGGTTGCGGGCGCCTACCTAGTGCTCGCGCTGATCGTGGTGGCGCTCAACATCACCGAGGTTCCCGGCATGATCCGGCTCATCGTGGAGAACGCGTTCGGCATCCGCGAAGTGGTGAGCGGCGGCTTCGCGGCGGCGTTCATGCAGGGCATCCGGCGCGGCCTGTTCTCGAACGAGGCCGGTATGGGTTCGGCACCGAACGCCGGTGCGACGGCCGCTGTCTCGCATCCGGTCAAGCAGGGGCTGGTGCAGAGCCTCGGTGTCTACTTCGACACGCTGTTGGTCTGCAGCGCCACGGCCTTCATCATCCTGTTGTCGAATCCGGAGTACGGGACGAAGGCCGGCGCATCGCTCACTCAGAACGCGCTCAGTGCGCAGCTCGGCGGCTGGACCGTGCACTTCCTGACCTTCGCGATCTTCTTCCTCGCCTTCACCTCGGTGATCGGCAACTACTACTACGGCGAATCCAACATCGAGTTCCTGACGGGCAACCGTCGAGTGCTGCAGGGATTCCGGGCGCTCGTCGTGGTGTGTGTCTTCGCGGGAGCCGTCGGATCGCTGCCGCTGATCTGGGCGCTCGCCGACCTGGTGATGGGTGTCATGGCCACCGTGAACTTGGCGGCCCTGCTCCCGCTCTCGGGTGTCGCCTTCCTGCTATTCACCCATTACCGCCGCCAGCGGGCGGAGGGCAAGGACCCGACGTTCCACCGCGACGAGATCCCGGAGATCACGGGCATCCAGGTGTGGGACAAGGCTCCGGAGGATGGCAGGATCTCCACTCATGGCTGAACAGACTCCCGCACCCGCGACCACCGAACTCTGGGTCGAGCGCACCGGTACCCGTCTCTACACCGGACGCAGCTCGCGCGGCGCCGAGGTCCTGATCGGATCGGAGTCGGTGGAGGGCGTCTTCACCCCCGGTGAACTGCTCAAGATCGCCCTGGCCGCCTGCTCGGGGATGAGCTCGGACTTCCCGCTCTCGCGTCGCCTCGGTGACGACTACGACGCCACGATCCGCGTCTCGGGCGCGGCCGATCGCGAGAGCGAGGTGTACCCGCAGCTCGACGAGGTCCTCGAACTCGATCTCAGCGAACTCGATGCAGAGGCCCAGGAGCGCCTGGTCGCGCTCGTCGAGCGTTCGGTCGACAAGGTGTGCACCGTGGGTCGCACGCTCAAGGCCGGCACCAAGGTGACGCTGTCGATCAAGCGGGACTAGAGCACGCCTGGTCGACGCCTGCCGTCCTGGGTGACGGCAGGCCTCGACGGTACCTACGCCGCCCGGGGTCCGGCGCGATTGTGGGCGGGGATGGGTTTCTTGTAGGGATCCACGGTCGACGGTGGGGTGAACCTGGGGGTACCCCCTGCACGAAGTGCTTGGGGGAGGGTGGCGGTCGGCGCCGATTCTCACTTGCCAGTGGGAGTGGTGCAGCAGTCCGTGGTGGTAGCGGCAGAGTAGGACGAGGTTGTCGAGGTCGGTTGGTCCGCCGTCAGCCCAATGTGTGACGTGGTGGCCTTCGCAGTGGGCGGGCACTGCGCCGCAGCCGGGGAAGGCGCAGCCGTGATCGCGGGCGATGAGTGCCCGCCGTTGCTTCTTCGACACTGTTCTGCTGGTGCGGCCCAGATCGATCGGGACGCCGTCGCTCATGACGATCGGCGTGAGGTGGCAGTCGCAGGCCAATCTGCGGGCGGTCGCGACCGAGAGTGGTCCCATGTGGGGCATGCGGGCGATGTCTTTGTCGCCGAACAGATCCGGATCGCCGTGCGCATCCGTCCACTTGTGATCAGTGTCGGTGCGGGCGAGATCGGTGGCGTTCACGTGCAGGGACAGGTGGGGCCGTTCGCCGCCTTCGATGGGGGCGTCTCCGGAGTCGAGGTAGCGGCGCAGGATCTCGGTGAAGGCGTCGGCCCGCTGACGCGCCGGAGTGCGGGCGCCGGCGGGGTCGTCCATCGGGTTGCGCGGCTTGGCCAACGTCGACAGGGCGGTCAGGAGCATCTCGCCGGTGACGGCATCGAGATCACCCTTGACTGCAACTCGCCCGTTCAAGGTCTTCGAGGCGTGGAACTCGTTGCGTTCGGTGTCCTCGCTCGGCGGGAGTTCGTCGGATTCGAAGATCCGCTCGAGCCGGGAGATGCACGTGCGGACCGTCTCAGTGGTGGCGGTGGGTCCGGTGGCGCTGTCCAGCAACACCTTCCGGCAGGAATCCAACGCTTCGTTCGGCATGCCGCGCGGCGGGGCCTCGCAGAACTTCCCGATAAGGGCGGCGTGCTCGGCGGAGATAGTGCCGGCGTTGAAGGCGTCGGCGATCTCGGGTTGCCGGCCGAGCATGCGCCCCAAGGTCAGGATCCGTGTTGCGGTCGACACTTCCAGCAGCGTGTTGGCGGCCAGCCACTGCTTGACGCTGCGGAACCCGAGGGTGTCGAACGAGACTGCGCGCTCGTCGATTTCGGCAACGGCAGCCGCCCGCAGGGCGTCGAGTTGCTCCATTGCGTGGCAGATGTCGAGCACGGTCTGCAGCAGCGAGATTTCGGGCAGCGTGCCCATGTCCTCAGGCCGCGGCGCCGTGACCACGATGCACGAATTGTTGAGTCCCCCCGGATTCATGACTCGATCGTAGTTCGAACTGATGTTCGAGTCAATGAATTGCGTGCCCGCGGTTCCGACGTCTGCAACAATCGCCGCTCGGAATGAACGTAGACATGGGGGAGATCGTGCGGATTCAGCGAAGTGGACGGCTCGGAGTTCTGACGCTCGCAGCGGCGGCGGTAACTGCGCTCGTGACGGCCTCACCCGCGTCGGCGCAACTGTCGAGTGACGGGATAGTTTGCCCGCGATGGGATGCCGTGACGATCGCGTCGGGCTACGGAATGCTCGAGAACCTCGCGTTCGACGGTCGCGGTGCGATGCTGCTGTCGGATTCGTCGATGACGGCGCCCGGCGCTGTCCGCACGCTCGACGCGTCGGGTGCACGGGGAACCCTCGTCGACGGAGTGAACGGTCCGGGTGGGCTCGCCGTCGCGGGCGACGACGCGTACTTCACCACCGGCAACAGTGCGATTTCCGGGCTTTTGAACATCGCCGACGGCACCGTCGACGTGGTCAACCTCGCGAGCCGCGAGCGTCGAACCGTCGCCGGAGGCCTCGTGATGCCCAACGGGCTCGCCCGCCTCGGCAACGGCGACCTGCTGACCACCCACAATCTGGGAACGCCGGGCCTCACCCGGATCCCGGCCGATCGACCCGGCTCGCCCGAACGGGTGCGCTCCGACCTGGGCACCCTCGACGGCGTCGCGACCGACGGCGATCGCGTGTACCTGACCACCTCGTTCGACCCGGTCAGTGAACTGAAAATCCTCTCCGCATCGGATCTGCGCGGTCCCGTGCGGACGATCCCGCTGCCCGGCATCGGGCCGCTGAACGTCGCCGACGACCTCACCGTCGGCCCCGACGGCGCGGTCTACCTGGCGTACAACGTTGCAGGCAAGGTGCTGCGGGTGGACCCCGCCGCGGGCACGAGCTGTGAGATCGCGTCGGGGCTGATGCTCACGTCGGCGGTGAAGTTCGGGGCGGGACCGGGATGGGACAGCCGTGCCCTGTACGCGGTGGGCTTCGACGGCGCCGTCCGGAAGCTCACCCCGCCCGTCGGATAATGGCAGCCATGACTGCCGACACCGAACGCCTCACCGCCTGGGTTCACGGCTACGTCCAGGGCGTCGGTTTCCGATGGTGGACGCGGGCACGTGCGCTCGAGCTCGGGCTGGTCGGGCATGCCACCAACCACTCCGACGGTCGGGTGCTGGTGATCGCCGAGGGCACGCGGCCGGATCTCGAGCGGCTGCTCGCGCTACTGCGGTCGGGGCAGACACCCGGGAACGTGACGCTCGTTGTCGAGCACTTCGACGCGGCACGCGGAGGTCTTTCCGGGTTCGTCGAGCGCTGATCCGCCGGTAGAGTTCGCCGTCATGCACCTGAAGAGTCTGACGTTGAAGGGCTTCAAGTCCTTCGCGTCCGCGACGACTCTGAAGTTCGAGCCGGGCATCACGTGCGTCGTGGGTCCCAACGGGTCGGGCAAGTCGAACGTCGTCGACGCCCTTACCTGGGTGATGGGGGAGCAGGGCGCCAAGGCGCTGCGCGGCGGCAAGATGCAGGACGTCATCTTCGCCGGCACCGCTGGGCGGGCTCCGCTCGGCCGTGCCGAGGTGACCCTCACGATCGACAACTCCGACGGCGCCTTGCCGATCGAGTACTCCGAGGTGTCGATCACGCGGCGCATGTTCCGCGACGGCGCGGGCGAGTACGAGATCAACGGCAACTCGTGCCGTCTGATGGACGTGCAGGAACTGCTCAGCGACTCCGGCATCGGCCGTGAGATGCACGTCATCGTCGGGCAGGGGCGTCTGTCCGCGATCCTCGAATCTCGTCCGGAGGACCGGCGCGCTTTCATCGAGGAGGCCGCGGGCGTCCTCAAGCACCGCAAGCGCAAGGAAAAGGCGGTCCGCAAGCTCGACTCGATGCAGGCGAACCTCGCGCGCCTCACCGACCTGACCGCCGAGCTGCGGCGTCAGCTCAAGCCGCTCGGTCGCCAGGCGGAGGTCGCTCGACGTGCGCAGTCCGTGCAGGCCGACCTGCGGGATGCGCGGCTGCGCCTGGCTGCGGACGACCTCGTCACCCGCCGCGCCGAACTCGCGAACCAGACGCACGACGAGAAGCTCGCCCGCGAGCAGCAGGAGACGGTGCAGGCGGCGCTCGGGGCGGCGACCGCCGAACTCGGCGGCCACGAGCAGGCGCTGGCCCGCCTGACGCCGCAGGCAGAGGCGGCGAGCCAGACGTGGTTCCAGCTGTCGGCGCTGGCCGAACGGGTGAGCGCGACCATCCGGATCGCGCAGGAACGCGCGCGGCATCTCGACAGCGAGCCGGAGACCGGTCGAGGTCAGGATCCCGACGAGATGGAGGCCCGCGCCGAGCGGATCGCGGCGGAGGAAACCGAACTGGTCGCCGCCGTCGAGATCGCGCGGGCGACGCTCGACGCGGCGCGCGAACAGCTCGCCGAGCGCGAGGAGGCGGCCGCGGACGCCGAGCGTGCCCACTTCGCCGCGGTGCGGGCCATCGCGGACCGCCGCGAAGGCCTGGCCCGGCTGTCCGGGCAGGTGGACACGCTGCGGACGCGCGCCGAATCCGTGGACGCCGAGGTGTCCCGGCTCGACGTCGCGATCGCCGAGGCGCGCGAACGCGGAGACGTCGCCCAGCGCGAGTTCGACACCGTGGAGGCGACCGTCGACGACCTCGACGCCGGCGAACTCGGGCTCGACGGCCACCACGAGCGCGCGGTCGAGGCCCTCGACCTGATCACCGCGCGGGTCACCGAACTGCAGGCCGCCGAGCGTGACGCCGGCCAGGAGGTGGCGTCGCTGAAGGCCCGCATCGACGCGCTGTCGATGGGTCTCGAACGCAAGGACGGCGGCGCCTGGCTGCTCGAGCACCACACCGATCGCGGGCTCACCGGCCCCGTCGCCGAACTGCTCCGCGTCGACGCCGGCTACGAGGCCGCGGTCGCCGCGGTGATGGGCGCGGCGGCCGACGCGATCGCCGCCGAATCCGCCGCGGCGGCGTCGGCCGCGGTGCTCGCATTGCGGGCCGCCGACGGTGGCCGGGCCGCGATCCTCTTCACCGCCGAGCGCTCCGACCATGCGCAGCGCCCCGACCTTCCCGCATCGGCGAAGTGGATCGCAGACTCCGTGCACTGCCCCGAATCCGTGCGCGCGGCGGTCGACGCCCTGCTCGACCGCGTCGCCGTCGTCGATTCGCTCGACGCCGCAACCGAACTCGTGCGCGACCGGCCGTCGGTGCGGGCCGTGACCCGTGACGGCGACCTGGTCGGGGCAGGCTGGATCACCGGCGGATCCGACCGCCGGCCGAGCACCCTCGAGGTCCAGGCTGCGATCGACGCGTCGACGACGGCACTCGAGGCCGCCGAGCGACGCTCCGAGGAACTGGCCGCGGCCCTGGCCGGCGCGGTCGCCGAGCAGGCCGACCGCTCCGAGGTTGCGGAGCAGGCACTGGCCGCCCTGCACGAGTCCGACGCGAACATGTCCGCGGTCTACGAACAGTTGGGTCGTCTGGGCCAGGTGGTCCGAGCAGCCCATGCCGAATCGGAGCGGTTGCTCACGCAGCGGGCGAAGGCGGAGAGCGGCCGGGAGGAGACGCGCGCGTCGCTCGCCGAACTCGAGGAGCGCCTGCGGCACGCCGAGGACGAACAGTCCGGCGCCGCCGCAGACTCGGGCAGCACCGCGCCGACCGATTTCGAGCGGGAGGCCGCGGCGGCCGCGCTCACCGAGGTCCGCGCCGTGGAGGTCGAGGCCCGGCTCGCGGTCCGCACCGCCGAGGAGCGCGCCGAATCCGTTCGCGGCAAGGCGGATTCGCTGCGGCGAGCGGCCCAGGCCGAACGCGAGGCCCGCGCGCGGGCCGAACGCGCGCGGCTGGCCCGTCGAACGGCCGCCGAGGTGGCGGCCGCCGTGGCCGAGTCCGGACAGAAGGTGGCCGATCGCCTCGCGCGGGTCGTGGCGGAGGCCGTGGCGCACCGCGACGAGCTGACCCGCCTGCGCGGCGCGCACACCGAACAGGTCGAGGCCGTCAAGGAACGGGTCCGGCAGCTCACCGCCCAGATGGCGGCGCTGACCGACGCCGTCCACCGGGACGAGGTGGCGCGGGCACAGGCCGCCCTGAGGATCGAACAGCTCGAGGAGACCATTCTCGAGCAGTACGCGGTCAACCTCGACGACCTGATCGCCGAGTACGGCCCCGACGTCGCGCTGCCGCCGTCGGAGCTGGAGATCGCCGAGTACGAGGAGGCCCGCGAGCGCGGTGAGCAGGTCACCCGGCCCGCGCCCGTGCCGTACGACCGCGCCACCCAGGAGCGTCGGGCGAAGCGCGCCGAGAAGGACCTGGCGACGCTCGGCAAGGTCAACCCGCTCGCGCTCGAAGAGTTCGCGGCGCTGGAGGAGCGCTACACCTTCCTGTCCACGCAGCTCGAGGACGTCAAGAACGCGCGCAAGGACCTGCTCGGGGTGGTCGCCGACGTCGACGCCCGCATCCTGCAGATGTTCACCGAGGCCTACGCCGACGTCGAGCGCGAGTTCGTCGAGGTGTTCGCGAAGCTGTTCCCCGGCGGTGAGGGCCGACTGGTGCTCACCGACCCGTCGGACATGCTCACCACCGGCATCGAGGTGGAGGCCCGCCCGCCCGGCAAGAAGGTCAAGCGGCTGTCGCTGCTGTCCGGCGGTGAGAAGTCGCTTACCGCGGTCGCAATGCTCGTCGCGATCTTCCGGGCCCGGCCGTCGCCGTTCTACGTCATGGACGAGGTCGAGGCCGCGCTCGACGACACCAACCTGCGTCGCCTGATCGGGTTGTTCGAGCAGTTGCGGGAGAAGTCGCAGCTGATCGTGATCACCCATCAGAAGCCGACGATGGAGGTCGCCGACGCGCTCTACGGCGTCAGCATGCGCGGCGACGGCATCACCACCGTCATCTCGCAGCGTCTGCGCGGTCAGGACCTGGTCGCCGGCTGAACCCGGCACCGTCACACGTGCGTGCACCCCGCACGACCCCACCCGAACTACATGGGAGAACCGATGAACGCCCACAACTTCCCCGTCCAGACTGCCGATGGGGCCACCGAGGATCTGAGCGCCCACAAGGGCAAGCTGCTGCTGATCGTCAACGTGGCGAGCAAGTGCGGACTCACGCCGCAGTACGAGGGCCTCGAGGCGCTGCACCGCGCCAACCAGGACAAGGGTCTGCAGATCGTCGGCTTCCCGTGCAACCAGTTCGGTGAGCAGGAGCCGGGCGACGACGCCGAGATCCAGCAGTTCTGCAGCGTCAACTACAACGTGACCTTCCCGGTGTACGCCAAGCTCGAGGTCAACGGCGAGGGCGCGCACCCGCTGTACCAGTACCTGCGTGCGCAGGCCCCCGGCGACTTCGGCCCCGACCACGGCTTCCTCTTCGAGCACGTCAGCAAGACGCGCCCCGAGGCGATCGGCACCGACGAGGTGAAGTGGAACTTCACCAAATTCCTCGTCGACCGGGACGGCGAGGTGGTTCGCCGCTTCGAGCCGACCGTCAGCCCCGAGCAGATCGCCGAGGAGATCGCCGAACTGCTCTGACGGCTTCGACGTGGCACCCGAGGACGCGCGGTTCTCGGGTGCCACGCGGCGTCTTGCCGCAGCCTGACAGGATGGCGGTGTGACTACCGGAGCCTGGATAGCAATAGCGGCCGTACTGGCCGTCCTCGTCGTGGCGCTCGTCGTCGGCCTGACCATGGCTCGGCGCCGCCGCATCAGCCTCACCGCGGCGCCCGAGAAGCCCGAGCTGACGGAGCAGCCGAAGGACCGTTCGGGCGGATATCAAGCCGGTGGCGGCTTCAACTTCAGCCAGGGGCCGTCGGCCACCGCACCGCCCAAGGTGCCGCCGGCCGCGCCCAAACCTCCCGCGCCCAAGCCTCCGGTCGCTCCGCCGGTGCCTCCGGTCGCGCCGCCCGTCCCGCCCGCCGCGCCCGCACCCGAGGCGAAGCCCACCGTTGCCCCCGAGCCGGTCGTCGAGCCCGAGCCGGTTGTCGAGCCCGAGCCTCCTGTTGCTCCCGAGCCCATCGCTCCGCCGGAGCCGGTCGTCGAACCTGCGCCGGAGCCCGTGGTCGAAGAGCCGGCGCCTGCAGCCGAGCCCGTGGTCGAGCCCGAGCCGGTTGTCGAGCCGCAGCCCGTGGTCGAGCCCGAGCCTGTCGTCGAAGAGCCGGCGCCCGTGGTCGAGCCCGAGGCCGCTCCCGCTCCCGCGATCGAGGAGATCGCACCCACCGAGGGCCGGCTGGATCGCCTCCGCGGACGGCTGTCGCGGTCGCAGAACGCCGTCGGCAAGAGCCTGCTCGGTCTGCTCGGTGGCGGCGATCTCGACGAGGATTCGTGGGAGGAGGTCGAGGACACGCTGCTGATCGCCGACCTCGGCACCGCCACCACGATGAAGGTCGTCGAGCGGCTGCGTGAGGAGATGGCGTCGCGGGGTGTGCGCACCGAGGCCGACGCGCGAGCGCTCCTGCGTGAGGTCCTCATCGACGAGCTGCGTCCCGAGATGGACCGCTCGATCCGCGCTCTGCCGCACGGCGATCATCCCGCCGTGCTGCTGGTCGTCGGCGTCAACGGCACCGGCAAGACCACCACGACCGGCAAGCTTGCCCGCGTCCTCGTCGCCGACGGCCGGCGCGTCCTGCTCGGCGCCGCCGACACGTTCCGCGCCGCCGCCGCCGACCAGCTGCAGACGTGGGCCGAGCGGGTGGGCGCCGAGGTGGTGCGCGGACCCGAGGGCGGCGATCCGGCCGCGATCGCGTTCGACTCGGTCGCCAAGGGCATCGAGGACGGTGTCGACGTCGTCGTCATCGACACCGCCGGCCGTCTGCACACCAAGACCGGCCTCATGGACGAGCTCGGCAAGGTCAAGCGCGTCGTCGAGAAGAAGGCCGCCGTCGACGACGTGCTGCTGGTCCTCGACGCCACCGTCGGACAGAACGGTCTGATGCAGGCCCGCGTGTTCGCGGAGGTCGTCGATATCACCGGTGTCGTGCTCACCAAGCTCGACGGCACGGCGAAGGGCGGAATCGTCTTCCAGGTCCAGCACGAGCTGGGCGTCCCGGTGAAGCTCGTCGGCCTCGGTGAGGGCGCCGACGATCTCGCCCCGTTCGAGCCCGAGGCGTTCGTCGACGCGTTGCTCGGCTGAGAAATCTCGCTCCACGCGCCGCTGCCCGGCCCTGATCTCAGGGGCCGGGCAGCGGCGTTTTGTGGCCTTCGTGGCGGTTCGCGGAGTTCGGATTGCGGTCGTACGCAACCGCGAAACCCGACTGCAACACAACCGGTCGATCCGTTCACCTATCCGAAACGCAGTACAACCACGGTTGAAACACCAGGTGAGCAGTCTTGCTGATCAGAACGACAAGACTGACGAGGAGGCTCACCGTGGACTTTCCCACTCTCGGAGCCCCGGACACCGGGGACACCGCGTGGATGCTCATGAGCGCCGCGCTGGTGCTCCTGATGACACCGGGCGTCGCGTTCTTCTACGGCGGCATGGTCCGTGCGAAGAGCGTGCTGAACATGATCATGATGAGCGTCGGCGCGATGGGCGTCGTCGGCGTGCTGTGGGTGCTGTTCGGCTATTCCATCGCCTTCGGCGACGACAAGGGTGGACTCATCGGGGATCCGACCGAGTTCTTCGGGCTCAAGGGGCTGTTCGGTGGTGACTACCTCGGCGACGCGGAGGCCGGCGCCGCCGCGTCGATCCCGCTGGTCGGCACCATCCCGGCGCTCGTGTTCGTCGCCTTCCAGGCGATGTTCGCGATCATCACCGTCGCCCTGATCTCGGGCGCGGTCGCCGACCGCATGAAGTTCGGTGCCTGGCTGCTGTTCGCCGGCCTGTGGGCGACGGTCGTCTACTTCCCGGTCGCGCACTGGGTGTTCTCGTTCGACGGGGTCACCGCGGAGACGGGCGGCTGGATCGCCAACAAGCTCGGCGCGATCGACTTCGCCGGCGGCACGGCGGTCCACATCAACGCCGGTGTCGCGGGCCTGGTCCTCGCGATCATGCTCGGCAAGCGTCGCGGCTGGCCCAAGACGCCGTTCCGTCCGCACAACCTGCCGTTCGTGATGCTCGGAGCCGCGCTGCTGTGGTTCGGCTGGTTCGGCTTCAACGCCGGTTCGGCGGTCGGCTCCAACGGAATCGCCGCTGCCGCGTTCGTCACCACCATCGTCGCGACCTGCGCCGCGATGCTCGCCTGGCTGCTGGTGGAGAAGATCCGTGACGGCCACGCCACCACCCTCGGTGGCGCGTCGGGCATCGTCGCCGGTCTGGTCGCCATCACCCCGGCCTGCTCGTCCGTCGACGTCGTCGGCGCGATCGTCATCGGTGTCGTCGCCGGCGCCCTGTGCGCCCTGGCCGTCGGCCTGAAGTACCGCTTCGGCTACGACGATTCGCTCGACGTGGTGGGCGTCCACCTCGTCGGCGGTCTGATCGGAACCCTGCTGGTCGGCCTGGTCGCCACCGAGGCCGCACCGGCCGGTGTGAACGGCCTGTTCTACGGCGGCGGACTCGACCAGCTGTGGCGTCAGGCGGTCGGCGCGGGCGCCGTGCTCGTGTACTCCTGCATCGCAACGGCCGTCATCGCGCTTATCGTGAAGGTCACGATCGGACTGCGAGTCAGCGCCGAGGCCGAGGCTCGGGGCGTGGACGAGGCCGAACACGCCGAGAGCGCCTACGACTTCGTCGCACTTGCAGGTAGTCCGGTCCCGGGGCGCGTTCCCGCGCCCGCAACTGTTGCCGCCAGGGAGGCATGAGGCTATGAAGCTGATCACCGCAATCGTCAAGCCGTTCACGCTCGAGGACGTCAAGACCGGGCTCGAGCAGGCCGGTGTTCTCGGTATGACGGTCAGCGAGGTCCAGGGGTACGGGCGGCAGAAGGGCCACACCGAGGTCTACCGCGGAGCCGAGTACTCGGTCGACTTCGTACCCAAGGTTCGCGTCGAGGTCGTCGTCGAGGATTCGGTCGTCGACAAGGTCGTCGAGGTAATCGTCGAGGCCGCCCGCACCGGCAAGATCGGTGACGGAAAGGTCTGGGTCACACCGGTCGAGTCGGTCGTCCGGGTCCGCACCGGCGAACGGGGCGGGGATGCGATCTGACCCTCAGGGGTCCGGATTCGACGGCCCTGATCCTGTCGCCCTCACGGCGGCGGGGTCGGGGCCGTCCGGGTCTCACGGACCCGACGACAACCATCCCGAGGACGCCCGGGACCTCGCCCGGGCGCGCGAACAGTTGCTGGCCGGTGGTACCCGTAACCACCGCCTCGACGCGCCGTCGCTGCGACACGCCCTGGTCGATCTGCACGAGTTCTGGCTCACCACAAAGGGAAACGAGCTGGGCATCCGGCCCGATTCGGGCTTCGCGATCGTGGCGGTCGGGGGCCTGGGCCGCCGGGAGATGATGCCGTACTCGGACCTGGACCTGATCCTGCTGCACGACGACGTCGACCCCGCGCTGGTCGCGAAGGTCGCCGACCAGTTGTGGTATCCGCTGTGGGACGCGCACATCAAGCTCGACCACAGTGTGCGGACGGTGCCACAGGCGCTCCAGGTCGCGGCGACGGACCTCACCGCCACCCTCGGCATGCTCGAGGCCCGGCACATCGTGGGCGACGTCGAGCTGAGCCACCTGCTCATCGGCGGCGTGCGTCGGCAGTGGCGCACCGGGATCCGTTCGCGCTTCGACGAACTGGTGGAGCAGGCTCAGTCGCGCTGGGCCCGCAGCGGCCAGATCGCGCACCGCGCCGAGCCCGACATCAAGAACGGGCGCGGCGGCCTGCGGGACGTCCAGCTCCTCAACGCGCTGTCCATCGCGCAGCTCACCGACGGGATGCCCGGGCTGGGACCGGACACTCCCGGTGGCGGTCTCGCGCTGGCCCATCGGCGCCTGCTCGATGTCCGCACGGAACTGCACCGGGTGGCCGGGCGCTCGCGCGATCAGCTGCGGGCCCAGGACGCCGACGAGATCGGCGCGGCCCTGCGCATCGGGGACCGGTTCGACCTCGCACGCACGCTCAGTGACTGCGCCCGCACGATCGGCTACTCGGTGGACGTGGGGCTGCGCACGGCCGGCAACTCGCTGCCACGGAAGGGGCTGTCGAAGCTGCGTCGGGTGCCGTTGCGCCGCCCGATCGACGAGGGCGTCGTCGAACAGTCGGGTGAACTGGTGCTCGCGCGCGACGCCCGGCCCAAGCGCGATCCCGGCCTGGTGGTGCGGGTCGCGGCGGCGTCGGCGTCGACCGGGCTGCCGATCTCGGCGTCCACGCTGGGCCGGTTGTCCGACAGCGCGCCCGAACTGCGCGAGCCGTGGCCCAAGGGTGCACTCGGCGACCTGCTGGTGCTGTTGGGTTCCGGACATCGGGCGATCCCCACGATCGAGGCGCTCGACCGCACGGGGCTGTGGGGCCGGCTGCTTCCCGAGTGGGGAGCGGTGCGCGACCTGCCACCGCGTGACGCCGTGCATACCTGGACCGTCGACCGGCATCTCGTCGAGACCGTCGCGCAGGCGGGCGCGCTCACGACGCGGGTCTCGCGGCCCGACCTACTGGTCCTGGGTGCGCTGCTGCACGACATCGGCAAGGGCCGCGGCGGCGACCACAGCGTCGTCGGTGCCGAACTGGCCGCGCAGATCGGGGCGCGGCTCGGGCTGTGGCCGTCGGACATCGCCCTGTTGACCGGGATGGTGCGCCACCACCTGCTGCTGGCGCAGACGGCCACCCGACGCGACCTCGACGACCCGGCGACGGTGCAGATGGTCGTGGACAAGCTCGACGGCGATCCGGTGCTGTTGGAACTGCTGAGCGCGCTCGCCGAGGCGGATTCACTCGCCACCGGCCCGGGCGTGTGGGGCGACTGGAAGTCGTCGCTCATCGGTGAACTGGTGCGCCGCTGCCGGCTCGCGATGGCGGGCGATCAGCTGCCGGTGCCCGACCCGATCGATCCGGCGCTCGTCGACGTGGCGACGCAGGGCGGTGTGCATGTCGCGCTCGATCCGGGAACGGCCGCACACACCTATGTCGTGACGATCGTCGCGCCGGACACTCCCGGGCTGCTCTCGCACGAGGCGGGGGTACTCGCGCTCAGCTCGCTGAGGGTGCTGTCGGCGTCGCTCGGCAGCCACGGGGACGCGGCGATCAACTCGTTCGTCGTCGCCCCGAGATTCGGCGCTCCACCGCAGGCCGGGCTGCTGCGTCAGGAGCTCATCCGGGCGATGGCGGGCGAAATCGACGTCCTCGAGCAGCTCGACACCAAGGAACGGGAGGCGCGCGAGAACCAGGTCCTCGAGGACCGGACGGCTGCCGCCGTGCCGGTGCAGTACGCGCTGGCTCCGCCGCGGGTGATCTGGTTCGACGTGGTGGGCGGGGAGGACGCCCAGGGCGACGCGATCGTCGAACTGCGGGCGGAGGACCGGCTCGGCATGCTCAGCCGCCTGGCCAGGGTGCTGGAACGCAACGGGGCCGACGTGCGCTGGGCGCGGGTGAGCACGCTCGGATCGTCCGTGGTCGACGCGTTCTGCATCAGCATGGAGGGCGGCGGCACGCGGGCCGGGCGGGAGCAGCTCGAGAACGCGATCCTGTCGGTCGTGCCGGCGCCGGAGCCGAAGAAGGAGGAGACTGCGGCGGAGTGAGCTGTGCCGTCCGGCCGCCGGCCGCGCCCCGCCGGGGTTGCCGCACGGATGTGGCCGCTCGAACGGTTACCCTGGTTCCGAGAATTATTCACGGCCTGCGGCCGGACCAGCACAGAGCTCAGGAGCGCATTCGGTGTTCGAATCCCTTTCCGACCGGTTGACCGGAGCCCTCAAGGATCTGCGTGGCAAGGGTCGACTCTCCGGAGCCGACATCGACGCCACGTGCCGCGAGATTCGTCTCGCGCTCCTCGAGGCCGATGTCGCGCTCCCCGTCGTCCGCACCTTCATCGCCAAGATCAAGGAGCGTGCGAAGGGCGCCGAGGTCTCGGCCGCGCTCAACCCGGCGCAGCAGGTCGTCAAGATCGTCAACGAGGAACTCGTCGGCATCCTCGGTGGTGAGACGCGTCGCCTGCAGTTCGCGAAGACGCCGCCGACCGTGATCATGCTGGCCGGTCTGCAGGGTTCGGGTAAGACCACCCTCGCCGGCAAGCTGGCCAAGTGGCTCAAGGATCAGGGACACACCCCGCTGCTCGTCGCGTGTGACCTCCAGCGTCCGGGTGCTGTCACCCAGCTGCAGGTCGTCGGTGAGCGCGCGGGCGCGGCGGTGTTCGCGCCGCACCCCGGCACCTCCATCGGCGGCGGCGAGAACCCGCTCGGCATCTCGGCCGCCGACCCCGTCGAGGTCGCGCGTGCAGGTGTCGAAGAGGCCCGCAACAAGCAGTACGACGTCGTGATCGTCGACACCGCCGGCCGCCTCGGCATCGACGAGGAGCTGATGGCGCAGGCCGCGGGCATCCGCGATGCCGTCCAGCCCGACGAGACGATCTTCGTGCTCGACGCCATGATCGGCCAGGACGCGGTCCACACCGCGGAGGCGTTCAAGTCGGGTGTCGGGTTCACCGGTGTCGTGCTCACCAAGCTCGACGGCGACGCCCGCGGTGGTGCGGCGCTGAGCGTCCGTGAGGTCACCGGCGAGCCGATCCTGTTCGCGTCGACCGGCGAGAAGCTCGAGGACTTCGACGTCTTCCACCCGGACCGCATGGCGAGCCGCATCCTCGGCATGGGCGACGTGCTCACGCTGATCGAGCAGGCCGAGCAGGTGTTCGACGCGCAGCAGGCCGAGGCCACCGCCGCGAAGATCGGCTCGGGCGAGCTGACCCTCGAGGACTTCCTCGAGCAGATGATGGCCGTCCGCAAGATGGGTCCGATCGGCAACCTGCTCGGCATGCTGCCGGGCGCCGGTCAGATGAAGGACGCGCTCGCCAACGTCGACGAGAAGCAGCTCGACCGCATCCAGGCGATCATCCGCGGCATGACGCCGGCGGAGCGCGACAACCCGAAGATCATCAACGCGTCGCGCCGCCTGCGCATCGCGAACGGTTCGGGTGTCAAGGTCTCCGACGTCAACCAGCTCGTCGACCGCTTCTTCGAGGCCCGCAAGATGATGGCCGCGATGGCCGGACGCATGGGCATGCCCGGCGCCCGCAAGCAGATCCGCGGCAAGAAGGGCAAGAAGGGCAAGAAGGGCGGCAAGGGCCCGACGCAGCCGAAGATCAAGGGCGGTTTCCCCGGGATGCCGGGCGGATTCCCGGGCATGCCGGGCGGCATGCCTGCCGGCTTCCCGGACCTGTCGAGCATGCCCAAGGGTCTCGACCAGCTGCCCCCGGGACTCGAGGGCATCGACCTGTCGCAGCTCAAGCTCCCCAAGAAGTAGGTCTGCGTGACGTCCTTCCACCTGCGCGGCACCGGCCTGCCCGACGAGCAGCCGTTCGAGCTGTGGATCCGGGACGGGAAGTTCACCGACGAGCCGGTGCCGGGTGCACAGACGCTGTGCACCGACGGCTGGATCCTCCCCGGCCTCGTCGATGCCCACTGCCACATCGGGATTCGCTACGGCGGCGGCGCCGAGGACATCGACGGTGCGCTCGCGCAGGCCCGGACGGAACGTGACGCCGGCGTGCTGCTGGTGCGCGACGCCGGATCACCGGTCGACACCCGCTCGCTCGACGACGTCGCGGGACTGCCGCGGATCATCCGCGCCGGTCGGCACATCGCCGCCCCCAAGCGCTACATCCGTGGCCTGCCCGTCGACCTCGAGGACGAGTCGCAACTGCCCGACGAGGTGGTGCGGCAGGCCCGCGCCGGCGACGGCTGGGTGAAGCTGGTGGGGGACTGGATCGACCGCGAGGTCGGCGATCTGGCACCGCTGTGGAGCGACAAGATCCTGGTCGAGGCGATCGAGGCCGCGCATCGCGAGGGCGCCCGCGTCACCGCGCACGTGTTCGGCGAGGATGCGCTGCCCGGACTGATCGACGCCGGCATCGACTGCATCGAGCACGGCACCGGCCTGACCGACTCCACGATCGCGATGATGGCCGAGCGGGGCACCGCGCTGGTGCCGACGCTGATCAACATCGACAATTTCCCGGAGATCGCCGACGGCGCAACACGGTTCCCGGTGTACGCCGCGCACATGCGGGACCTGTACGCGCGGGTGAACGACACCATCGGCGCCGCCCGCGACGCCGGCATCCCGATCTACGCGGGTACCGACGCGGGCGGACATGTCCGGCACGGCCGCATCGCCGACGAGGTCGCCTCGCTCGGCAAGGTCGGTATGACGCCCACCGAGGCGCTCGGTGCCGCGTGCTGGAACGCGCAGACCTGGCTCGGTGGCGGGGGACTGGCGGCGGGAGCTCCCGCGGATCTCATTGTGTACGAGCAGGATCCGCGCACCGGTCCACAGGTGCTGGCGCAGCCGTCGCTCGTGATGGTCGGCGGCGAGGTCGTGACGGCGCGGGGTTCGTTCGCCTGAGTTCGCGCCTCGGCGTCACACACGACTTGTCGGGTTCACACACCCATTCCATGCGTAACGGGTGTGTGAGGCCGGGAAAAGATGTGTGACGCGGGCGGTCGAGCGGGCGCCGACGCTCGGGACGTCGGGCCAGGACCCATCGTCGCAGGGCGTGTGCAGTTGTCGCATACCGACTCCGCGTGGAGAAGCGATGCGACGCCGGCAGAAACCATGCGGTGTGAGTAGTCGGAACTGACGTGTTCTGTCCGTCCCCTGTGCCAGAATCCGTCTCGCGTGGATCGGCCACGCATCGCGAGGGGCGGAAGGAATCTCAGTGTCCTCACCGAAGGTTGTGTTTCTCCACGGGGTCGGCGGCGGCGATCCGGAAATGGATTGGTTGAGCGCGCTCAACGAGGGGCTCTTTCGGTGCGGGTTCGGTTCGGTCGACAGGCACGATGTCATCGCGCCGCGCTACAACGATCTGCTCCTGGAGAACGGCAGTCGTGGATCGGTGCCTCCCCTGACATACAAGCCGAAGGACGAGGCCCCGTCACGGCGCCAGTACGAACTGCGGCAGGCCCGGATCCAGCGCCTGCTCCAGAAGGATCCGACCGTGAAGACCTACGGGTTCGGCAAGTTTCCGGACCCTGTCGCTCAGGCGGGTGGCGCAGCCGTCGCGAAGGTCGCACCGGGCCAGTTGAAGGCGGTGCGCAACTACGTCACCAGTGAGAGCACTCGGGGCACCGTCCTGCGGATGATCCTCGGGGATCTCGAAGGCGTCAGTGGCGACATCGTGCTCATCGGGCACAGCCTCGGCAGCGTCATCGCCATCGATCTCCTCGATCATCTTCCGGAGACGATTCACGTACGGCGATTCATCACGATCGGCAGCCCTGCGTACTCGGAAGCCCTGCACAAGGACGCCGCACGCCTTCTGAAGAAGTTCCCTTACGCCAGAGTCGACGACTGGTCGAACTTCCTGTCGCCGTGGGATCCGGTGACGATGGGTCGTGGGCTCACCTCCCTGTTTCCGGCAGCCCAGGATTTCGTGGTCCAACTCGACGACCTCGGTGCCGCGCAGGTGGTTGCGATCGGCGCCCACGACAGCGTCCGATACTTGCGGCATGAGGCGATCGCAGGATTGATCGGTGAGGTCGTCTGGCCCAAGCCCGCGCGCACCTTCGACGGGGAAGCGGTCATTGCCGTGCACCTCAATGATGCTGATGCACTTCGTCTTTTGGTGATGCAGTTCAACCGTCAGGTCGCCATGCAGATTGCGGACAAGGATGCCAAACAGCGATTTGGTGATGTGGCGCAGCTCCTCCGCGAGGCGGACGTCGCCAGTGCACGTCAGATGATCGAGGACGGGCGTCCGGTGCCGACCGAACTGTTGACCCTCGTGCAGGGACGCATGCCCGCGCTGCCGTTTCGGTGGTCCGAAGTTGAATCGGTACGGCACATGGCGGTGTTGGCCACCTCGGACAACACCGCTCCGTACGAAATCGACTGCAGTGATGCCCAACTCGACGCCCTCCCACATATCGCGATGGACCTCGGGCTGACCAATCACTTCGGTGACGCGGTGAAGAGTGCGATCATCGAGGTTCGGAAAGAAGCTCTCGAGTCGCGTAGCCTCCGAAACCGATTCGGAGATTCGGCCAAGAGTCGATGGCTCATCGGTGCGGCGGGCCTGGCTCTCGTGGCCGCGGCGCCCATCGGGCTGATGGTGGCCGCGCCCGCCGGTTTGGCTGGTGCTGCGGCGTTCACCAGCATGCTTGCGGCGTTCGGCCCTGGCGGAATGGTCGGTGGGCTTGCGGCGGTCGGCGGACTTGCATCGACTGGGACGTTGATGGCAACCGTTGCCGCGACGGTCGGAACGACCGCTCAGATCGCTGACGACCCTCGGACTCTGGTTGCCCGCGTTGCCGCCGAGCACGCGCTGAAGAAGCTGCACCTTCCACACGATGAAATGCTGTGGTGGCGAATCACCGAGATGGACAACCAGATCAACGCCGAGATCCGTCGTCTCGAGCCATTCTCGGATGAGAAGTCGGTCAGATTGACTCAGCTGCGAACCGGGCACGAGGTGTTGGAGCGCTTGCTGGCGTTCATGACGAAGCACGGCCTTGGGCCGGCGGAGATCGGCGCGGGGGAGGATGAAGTGGAGGCCCTGCCCGCCATCACTCGCTGAGTAGGTGGTCCGCTAGCTCATCGAGGCGACCCGCCCGGCACAATCGGAACGACCGACGGGAGGCGACAGGTGACACCTCGCTCGAGTGGCGGTGATCCCGCCGCCACGGTACGCACCGACGATGTCGTCGCGTTTCGACTCCACGCGCATCACCTCGACCACCGCAGGCCGCTCGACGATCTGCTCGACGTGGTGGGCGCGTGCGGTATTCAGAACAGCCCGCCCGGGTCGGCGCTGCTCGCGCTGCACGCCCGCGTCGAGGGCGTGACGCGGGATCTCGTCGACCGTCTGGTCGCCGAGGAGCGCACTCTGCTGCAGTCGTGGTCGATGCGCGGTGCGCCGTTCTACTTCCCGACCGCGCACGTTTCGGTCTTCACCGCGGGCGTTCTGCCGGCGACCGAGAAGGCGCGGCTGCACCTGATCAGCGGTGTGGAGCGGGCGCTCGACACGCTCGGGCTGGGATTGGACGAGACGGTCGACCTCATCGCCGACGAGATCGCGACGGTGCTGTCGGGCAGGCAGTTGGCGATCAACGAGCTCGGCAAGGAACTGGCCGAACGCATCGCACCCGGGCTCACTCCCAAACGACGCGAGAAGTGGCTGGCGGACGGGCCCTACGGCACACACCAGCCACTGGGGGAGGCCGTCGTGCACTTCTGCCTCCGGATCCTGACGTTGCGTGGAATCGTCTGCCTCGCAACGAGAACCGGGAACAAGGCGCCGTTCGTTCTGCTCGACGAGTGGCTGGGCCGGCCCCTGCCGCAGGTCGAGCCCGGCGCTGCCCGCGCAGACCTGCTGCGCCGCTACCTGCACTGCTACGGCCCGTCCACTCGCAAGGACTTCGCCGCCTGGATCGGTGTGCGCACCGGCGATGTCGAACCGTGGTGGTCGACGCTCGCGGACGAGCTCAGCCCCGTCGACGTCGACGGCCGCTCGGCGTGGATCCTCGCCGAGGATCTGGACGCCTTGCGGTCACCGCCGCCGGCGGCCGGGGTGCGGCTGCTCCCGCCGCACGACCCCTACCTGCAGGCGAGGGATCGGGAATCCATCGTCGACAGGCAACACCATGCCCAGGTGTGGAGGACGGTCGGCGACCCGGGTGCGGTACTCGCGGACGGCAGAGTCGTCGGAACGTGGCGCCCCCGCAAGAGCGGCCGGACGCTGACGTTGACGTTCGAAACCTTCGAGCCGCTGGACGTTACGGTCCGCGAGCAAGTGCGCACGGAAGCCGAACAGGTGGCCGCGTTGCGCGGGGCGTCGGCGGTGCAACTCGAGTTCGCGGACTCTGCGAGCTGAATCAGCCGAGTTGCTTCATCAGCGACAGCAGGTTCGCCACACCCCAGTGCTCGACGATCCGGCCGCCCTGCACCCGCATGACGTCGACGGTCTCGAAAGAGACTGCGCGACCGGTGGGTTCGATGCCCCGGAACGCGCCCCGGTGGGTACCGCGGTAGGTCTTGTAGGTGGTGACCAGATCGCCGTCGACCGACTGCCAATGGATCTCGGGGTGGAAGTCCGGGAACCCCGTGCGCAGCGACTGATAGAGCAGTCGGGTGCCGTCCTTGTCGGGAGTGGTGCCGGGCTGCGGGGTGTGGTCGACGTAGTCGTCGGCGAACAGTTCGTCGAACAACGCGAAGTCCCCGCCGCCCTGCACCTCCTCGGTGTTCCGGCGGACGACTGCCTTCGCGGCATCGCCGTCGGACTCTGCCGTCGGGGCGGACGGAAGATTCACGGCGGCAAGGGAACCGGCGGCATGGCGCCCGTTCGAGTGCGACGCCCGGCGGGCGATGCTACCCGCGAGCAGCGGGGTCTCGCGGCGAACGTGGTCACCGTACGCGGCGTGGCACGCGGCGGCCGCGTCCTCGAAGACGATCCCGTGTTCGTCGAGGAAGGCGAAGTAGTCCCCGGTGGGGGTGACGAGGATCCGGTCGGTGACGGTGCACCGGCCGTCGCCCGTGGGTTCGGCCCGCAACTCCCATGTCACGTCCACCGTCGTCCGGCCCTCCGCGGCCACGATGTCCGAGATCGACACCATCCGGCAGTGGTGAGGGTCGGCGACCTCGCCGACGAAGTGGTGGATCAGGAGGGCGTCGCCGATCGTCTCGACCCCGATCGACAGTGGTTGCCCGTCCTCGGCCGTGCCGACGCCGATCGTGATGTGGTCCGGGGGACAGCAGCGGCGGTACTCCGCCTCGGGTAGCGAGAACAGCCAGTCGGCGACGTCCACCTTGTCGGCGGCCACATCGACGACGTGGGTGCAGGTCGAGTCCGAGAGAACACGTGTGGACATCGGCGTCCCCCTGCCTGCCGCGAAGCCGGGTCGCGGTGGGATGCGGCCGCGACATTCCCGAACGCTAGCCCGACGAACGCACGGGGCGGTCGTGAGTCGCGGGAATGGTTGCAGCATCGACACCAGTCGAGGGAGGCGGTGCCGGGTAGTTCGCGTCATCGCGGTCGAGCAGAAGCTGCAGCACCCGCTGTGCCTGGACGGCGGGTTGTGCCGTGCCCGTGATCCCCGCGGTGACCATGCACCCCTCGGCGAGGAGGTAGGCGGCGTCGGCAGTTGTCGAGGACGCCCCCGCATCGCTGACGAGAGCGGTCAGATACTCGCGGAACCTCTCCTTGTGTTCGCGCACTGCACCGGCGACGGCTTCGGACGTGCCCCCGAGTTCGCCGAAGGCGTTGATCCACGCGCATCCGCGATGCCCGGGACCGGCGAGCCACGTCGACAGCCAGTCGAAGACGGCGATCACGCGATCGCGGGGGCTGGTGTGGCGGTCGACGTGCGCGGCGAGTTCTGCGCGCCACCGGCGGTCGCGGCGGTCCAGCATCGCCACGGCCAGTGCTTCCTTGCCCGGGTACAGCGAGTAGATCCGTTTGAGAGGCAGGCCGGATGCTTCACGGATCTCGTCCATGCCGACAGCCTGGAATCCGCGCTCGTAGAACAGTGCCTCGGCAGCGCCGAGCAGTGTGTTCCCGGCGGTCTCGGACGCGTCGGCGCCGGACTGGTCGGCTCTGGGCATCGGCGTGCGCCCCTTCCGTGCACTTTGACTTGGAGAACGGTCGTTCTCTACCGTACTCCTTCGGTGGGGGAACGAACGTTCTCTGCAAGCTCGAAAGGCCGGGATCTCGACGATGACGCTCCGAACCTCGATCCTCACCAGTAAAGCGCCCGCGCGCCCGCCGCTCGGAACGTTGCTCGTCGCGATCGTCACGTCCGCCGCCACCCTTTGTGCGCTGGTGCTTCTCGGGACCCTCGGCGGCCACGTGCTCCTCATCCCGCCGATGGCAGCGAGCATGGCCCTCGTCGCGGGTGCCCCGACACTTCCGCTCTCTCAACCCCGCAACGTGATCGGCGGTCAGGTGATCTCGGCGATCGTCGGTGTTCTCGTCGGGTCGGTCGACCATTCGTTGTGGGCCGGAGCTGTCGCGGGCGGCCTGGCTCTCGGCGCGATGCTGGCGACTCGAACCTCGCATTCCCCGGCCGCGGCGACGGCGCTGATCGGAGCGATCACCGTCGGCGGGCAGATCTCGTTCGTCGTCTGCGCCGGGCTCGCGGCCGTCGTCCTCGTCGCGGCCGGCTGGGTCCGCGCGAAGGTGACGCGCTCCGCCTACCCGGTCTACTGGTGGTGACGAGACACCTCTCGACGGCAGATTCGGTTGTCACAGGCTGCGCCGTCGACACTCGGTGACACGTTGTCGGTACGCTGCCTGTCATGGCACCGATCAGGTCAGCACTCGCGGAGAGGCTGAACACTGTTCAGCTCACGTGGTTCGGTGTGCTGACACTGGTGATCGCGACGACCTCCGTCGACGGTCCTGCCGCCATCGCAGGCACCGCGGTTGCGATCGCGCTGATCTTCGCCGTCACCGGTCACGGTGCGCTGTCCCAGCTGCACAGGCTGACGGCACCGGCCGCCGGGCCGCCGCACGAGGAGCGGCACCTGCGCGGCGCCTTCCGCAGGCAGAGTGCGCCGAACACTCCCGGCCGTCCCCGTCGTCCCCGAGCACCCGGACGGGTTGCGACCGCCGCGTAGCGCTTCGTCGCCGCGCGGTGCGTTCGTCGCCCCTGTCCCTTAGCGCCGCGGTCCGTCCGACCTGAGCGGCGTTCACTGTCCGCACGGTGCGGCTCCGGTCGCATTGTGCAGCGAAGAGGTGCTCGATGCTCGATTTCATCTACTACCCCGTGTCCGCAATCCTGTGGTTCTGGCACAAAGTGTTCGGCGCCGTGCTCGGGCCGGACAACGGGTTCGCCTGGGGCCTGGCCGTGGTGTTCCTCGTCTTCAGCCTGCGTCTGCTGCTTCTCTGGCCTGCGATCCGGCAGATACGCACCGGCCTCCAGATGCGCGAGCTGCAGCCGCAGATCAAGGCACTGCAGAAGAAGTACGCCGGCGACCGCCAGCAGATGGCGCTGGAAATGCAGAAGCTGCAGCGGGAGCACGGCTTCAACCCGCTGATGGGATGCCTGCCGGTGCTGGTGCAGGCGCCGGTGTTCATCGGGCTCTACCACGTCCTGCGATCGTTCAACCGCACTGGATCCGGACCCGGTCAGCTCGGAATGACGGCGCAGGACAACGCGAACACCGCGAACTATGTCTTCAGCGCGACCGATGTGCAGTCGTTCCTGAGTGCACGGTTGTTCGGAGCGCCGATCTCCGTCGCGATCACGTCTCCGGACGACGTGCTGGCGTCGTTCGCGTCCCACGGCGGTGTCCCGACCGTGGCGACGATCGCCGCCGTGGCGATTCCGCTGATGGTGATCGCCTCGCTCGCCACACACTTCAACGCGCGCGCATCGGTGGCCAGACAGACGGCGGACGCGTCGGCCAACCCGCAGACCGCAATCATGAACAAGCTCACGCTGTGGGTCTTCCCGCTGGGAGTCCTCGTCGGAGGTCCGTTCCTGATCATCGCGATCCTGCTGTACTGGGTGAGCAACAACGTGTGGACGTATGCACAGCAGCATCTGGTGTTCGCGCGTCTCGACCGGGAGGCGGCGGCCAAGCAGAGCGCACTCGCGCAGCAGTCGCGGGTCCGCGCGCCCGAACCCGGTGCCCGGCCGACCGTGAGTCGGAACCGGAAACCGAACCGCAGGAAGGTGAACCGGCGCTGACCGGCCACAGCCGTGGTGCGGCTCAGTCGGGGAGTTGCAGGGGTGAGGGAATCTTGGTGGAGCGGTAGCCGTCGCCGTTACGGGTGGGCCGCCAGAGCCGCCAGTGTTTCGCGGACAGCCGGAACGGGAGGTGGTCCTGCACGTGACGGGCGGCGGGGGACATACGGTCGTCGGCGGGAAGATTCAGCCACAGCGACAGTGACGATGCCGCGGTACCGATGGTCGCACGCACGCCGGAGGCCCCCAGCAGTCGGCCGTACCCGTCCACGGCGAAGCGGCCGAACGCGTCGGGGGTGATGCCGGGATACGGGGCACGGGTGTCCGGGTCCAGAAGGCGGATGCGCATGCTGCAGGTCAGCACGGCCAGCGAATGCCCGTGGCTCGTGACCGCGTCGGGGCCGGCGGCCGCGATCACGTCGAGCGCGGCGTGCACGGCGTCGGGGGCGACGTTCCATTCCGTGTGGGTGCGCGCGCGGTGGCGGGGACCGCCGAAGCGCTCGGTGGCGAGGGTGACCAGTTGCTCCGTCGCTGCGGGTGGTCCACCGGCGGCGACCCGGAACACCCAGGTCTCCGACGACACCGGCTCGGTGCAGGCTTCGGCGAAGCTCCGTACGCGCTGGAATGCCTTGCCGGGGTGCTTGACTCGAAGCGAGTGCGCACCACCGGTGGAAGTCGGCAGCCCGTCGTAGGTCACCACCTGCGGGGAAGGGATGTCCGGTGTCCGTGCCATGCGCCCATGGTAGGGAAGGATGAAGGCATGCCCCTCCCGGACCCGTGGAATCACGACAGCCTGTTCTGGCGAATCTCGCTGGCCGACAGTGCCTCCGAGGCGGTGGAGAGCCCGGGTTTCGCCCCGCCCGAACCATGGGTTCGGGCACTGGCTGCCGTCGCGCGGGATCTTCGCTGCCTGAGATTCGGTACGGATGTGAAGATCGACCGACTCGAATGGAATTTCGCGATCGACTCCGAGTACCGCGTCTCGATCGGCTGGGAGGGTGTGGGCGGCATCAGCGGCTTCACGTGTGCCCACGGCTTGACGATGGATGCGACGTTCGGTGACGCGGCCGTGTGGGTTGCGGATACGGCGCAGGGCGAGCTTGCCGGTTACGACTTCGTCCAGTGGCCCAGCCGGGGCCGTCAGCTGCTGGTGCCCCGACTGCTCGCGGGGGAACCGGTCTGGGTAGATCCGCACGTGGACGTGGTGATCGGTCCCATCGGGCAGCTGTGCGAGCACGTCGACCGGTGGTCCGAGCTGTCCGGCGGGTAGGACGCGCTCCCGCTCCGGCATCCGGAGCGGCGGCGCGTGTCGTCAGGTGTGAGGGCTTCCGCGGAGAAGGTCAGGATCCGAGTGAGCCGAGCGATCCTGCCGGAGTGTCCGGAGCATCCGGGGAGCCGGTGATGTCGAGGACGACCGGCAGATCGGCTTTACCGAACTTGTTGGTAGCGGTCACGGTGAACTCGAATCGTCCACCGGTGGTGGGGGTTCCGGACAGGATTCCGCCCGGGGACACGTTCAGGCCGGTGGGCAGGCTGCCGGTGGTGACGGAGACGGTGGGGGCGGGTTCCCCGGCGACCGTGAAGGCATGGGCGTAGGACTGGCCGGCCGCGCCCACCGGCGGTGCTCCGGTGAGGGTGGGCGCTCGGTCGATCGCGATCACCGACACGCTGTGTCCGGACTGGTTGGTGACGTAGGCGTGGGCACCGTCCGGGGTGATCGCGATCTCCCGCGGACTCCTGCCGACCGCGACCTCGGTGACGACGGGAGGGTTCGCGGTGGTGTCGATCACCGACACGGAGCCGGGATCGAGCAGCGTGCCGAAGCCCGCATTGGTGACGTAGACGCGGGTGCCGTTCGGGGTGATCGCCACGCCGCCCGGATACGGTCCGACCACGATGGGCACGCCGACGACGGCGTTTGTGGCGGTGTCGATCACCGTCACCCTGCCGTCGCCGTTCCTCATGGTGGTGGTGACATAGGCACGGGTGCCGTCCGGTGAGATCACGATCGCGCCCGGCATCCCGACCACCTCGATGGGCTGGTCGACGCGCGTCTTCCCGGCGAGGTCGATCACGCTGACCGCGCCGTCGGCGAATGCTTCGGTCGCCCGGTTCGTGACGTAGGCGCGGGTGCCGTCCGCGTTGATCGCGACCGAGGTCGGAGACGGTCCGACGCGGATCGGATGGCCGAGGGTAGCGGGGGGAGTCGCGGTGGTGTCGATGACCCACATGGATCCGTCGCCCAGGAAATCACCCCAGTTGGTGACGTAGGCGCGGGATCCGTCCCGGCTGAAGGCCACCTTGTACGGCTGCGCGCCGACCTGGATGTTCTCGACGACGTCACCCGTAGCGAGATCGACCACGGACACCAGGCCGCCTGCGTCGGTCTGGACGGTGACGTAGGCGCGGGCGCCGTTCGGGGTGATCGCCACCGCGGTCGGCTTCATGCCGGCAAAGTCGTTGCCGACCCGGAAGGGCGCGCCGATGACGGCATTCGTGGCGGTGTCGATCACCGATACCTGGCCCTCGCCGGAGTTCGCGACGTAGGCACGCGTGCCGTCCGGTCCGATCGCCAGCGCATGCGGCGACCAGATGTCGCCGTGACTGATCGTCGCGGCGACGCTGTCAGCGGTGGCCGTGCCGCCCCCGGCAAGGATTGTGGCAGCGGCGACCGCGGCGGCGCCGACGCCCGCGACCAACCGGACACCCCGCCTGGATCGCGGTGGCTTGTCGATTCTCGTCATCGGAGTGGATCCTCCCAGCGGCCGACCGTGCCCTCCCGGACACGCAGCAACCGCAGGAAGACAGCCGCCGCGCCACAAAATAGGGGACATTCGTCCAGTAACGGGCAGGATTCAGCGAAATCCCGCGCGCATCACACCGCATGAGGGCCGGTGCAGATGCCAGGACGGAGGCCGGCGTCGGCCTCCGGCGCCGACGCCGGCCGCCGAATCAGATTCGGTTGCCGATGCCGCCTGCGCCGGCGACACGGTCGATGGCAGACAGATCGTCGTCGTCCAGCATCAGTTCTGCGGCAGCGATGTTCTGCTCCACTCGGGATGGGTTGCGAGAGCCCGGGATCGGAACGATATCGTCCCGACGAGCCAGGAGCCATGCCAACGACAGTTGGGCCACGGTGACATCCTTGTGGTGGGCGATCTCGGTGAGTTCGTCGACGATCGTGAGGTTGGCGGCGAAGTTCTCCGGGGCCCACCACGGGAGGCGCTGACGGAAGTCGTTGGCGTCGTAGTTCTCTCGGGAGGCGACCGCGCCGCTGAGGAATCCGCGGGCCAGCGGGGAGTAGGCGACGAAACCGATGCCGAGTTCCTCCAAGACGGGGAAGAGGGCCTCGACCTCGCGCGCGAAGATCGAGTATTCGGTCTGCAGCACCGAGATCGGATGCACCGCATGTGCGGCGCGGATGGTGGTCTCGTCGGCTTCGGACAGCCCCAGATACTTGACCTTGCCTGCCGCGACGAATTCCGTCATCGTCCCGACGACGTCCTCGATCGGCACGTTCGGGTCGGGACGGTGCTGGTACAGGACGTCGATCGTGTCGACGCCGAGATTGCGCAGGCTGGCGTCGACGACCTTGCGGATGTGCTCGGGCCGCGAGTCGAATCCGAACGAGCGGGTGAAGCCGAACTTCGTGGCGATGACGACGTCGTCTCGCACCGGTGCCAATGCGCGGCCGAGCAGCTTCTCGCCCTCGCCCCAGCCGTACATCTCGGCGGTGTCGAACATCGTCACGCCGAGCTCGTGCGCCTTGCGGATTGCTGCGATTGATTCGGTGTCGTCGGTCGGGCCGTAGCCGATTGCTGTGCCCATCGCGCCGTAGCCGAGGGCGGAGACGGCTAAACCTTGTTTGCCGAGCGTGCGTTCTTCCACGGATCCCCTCCTGTTTGTCAGTTGCAGCCTAATCTGTCAGAGACTGACAACTTTGTCCATGTACGCTGCCGACGTGGACAGTTCCTCGACACCGACCCCGGGTTTGCGCGACATCACCCGCGAGGCCGTGCGCACACGCATTTCCGAGGTAGCGGTCGATCTGTTCGCCGAACACGGATTCGACTCGGTCACCGTCGAGCAGATCGCGGCCGAGGTGGGGATATCCGCGCGAAGCTTCCACCGCTACTTCCCGGCCAAGGAGGATGCGGTCATCGGCGACCTGACCCGCTGGGGCGAGTTCGTCCGCGACGCGCTCGCCTCCCGGCCGGCCGACGAACCGGTTCTGGTCTCGTTGCGGATCTCCTTCGAATCCCTGGTGTCTCGCCCGCGCAGCGGTGAGGACGAGCAACGCAGCAAGCGGACCATGCGCGTGCTCACCAGCACCGCGTCGCTCCGTGCCCGAAACCTCGAAAAGCACCTGGCCTGGGCGAGCATGCTTGTCCCCGTTGTGGAGGCGCGTCTGGCCGGCGACCACACGGAGCTGCGGGCACAGACGCTGGTGCAGGCCGCGCTCGCGTGTTTCGACATCGCACTGACGGCCTGGGCGGAATCCGAGGGCGCGGACGCGGTCGAACTGCTGCGCCGGTCCTTCGCGACGCTCGCCGCAGAGCACGCGGCATGATGTCTCGGAGTTCTCCAGAGCGTTGACGACCCACCGGACGCCGGTTCGGGGAGCCGTGTGAGAGCCTCGGGTCATGGACACCGATCAGTGGTGGGACGACTATCGGCCGCGTCCGCAAGATGGTCCCTTCACTCTCGACGTCGACGGAGAGGTCTTCACCGTCGAGATGCGCTCCGGCGGAGGCGAGGATTACACCTGGGAATCCGGGCCGAATGACGGGTACGGCTTCGGGGGTGGGCCGGCGCGGGTGCTGGGCCGTTCATCCGCGGAGCCATATCGATTGACAATCGGCGAACATCGGGAGTCGATCAGGAACTTCCTCGGCATGATCGACCCGGAGACCGGCTACATCGGCTAGAGCCTGAGGCTGCCCGACACTCTCGTTCCCGGTATCACGACGGCGGCCGGCGAAGTAATGGTTGACTCTCAGGCATGACTGGGAGCGGAAAAGTCATGGAGCCCAGAAGGTCACGTCGAGCTCTTCGTTGGGTTCTCGGCGTTCTCTCGGGCATTCTCCTGGGCGTCTCGTTCTACACTGTCTTCTCGGACGCGCCTGCCAATTGGACACTGGCTTGGCCGCTGATGCTATCGATGGCGGGGTGCCTCTTGCTTCTCGATCGTCAGGCTCGCAGACTGATCGTCCAACAGGACGGCCGCAACGAGGTGGTCGACTGACACGCATGACCGGACCGAGATTTCGTGTGACTGAACGGACATCCTCATGCAACGTGAGATCAGGTGATGTTGGACGACCCGACGCTCTGGTTCGGCCCGGTCATCGGCCCCGCGGTGGGTGCGTTCCTCGGCTGGCTGAACGACACCGCGCAGTACCTGCGTTCGATAGGTCTCTAGACCGGCTCGAGGCGTCCGTTCCGAAGTGGCGGCCTGCGGCCGCTAATCGGTCCTGGTTCCCCGTGGAAACGATCTTGGTGCGCGAGGGGGGACTTGAACCCCCACGTCCTGAGACACTGGAACCTAAATCCAGCGCGTCTGCCAATTCCGCCACTCGCGCGAGCGATGTCAGCCTACGCCACCGGTGGCCGGTCCCGAACCGCAGGATCGGCCACCGGTGTGTGCGAGGTGATTCCGCTACGCGGACAACGGTTTCGGCGTCGCCCGGCCGCGTCCGTACCGCCACACGGCGTTGAGGAGGGCGGCCGGCGGAGTGTCCTCGGTTTCGGCCGTGGCGGCGAGCAGTTCGAGTGCTTCGGCCTCGGTTACAGGCGAGTCGCCGGGGGCGAGTGCTTCCGCGACGAACCCGCGCATCGCGTCGAGCGCTGCGGGGCCGACGAGGCCGAGTTGCAGGACGAATGTCTCCCATGTGTTGCCGCCGAGTCCCGGCACGGAGGTGAGGGCCTCCCACGCGCGGCGGCCGTCCCCGATCCGTGCGCTGCCGGCGACGCCCGCGTCGACGAGCGCCGCCGCCGCGAGTGCGGCGGCCTCGGCCTTGGTGGTGTAGTTCCCCGGCACCCGCTGGCGGTTGTCGAGGATCTCGGCGAGGTGGTCCGGGGCGTCGGTGAAGGCGGCCAGCGCGGTGAGGTCGTCGAGCTCACTCTCGCGGTGCGCCCGCCAATTGGCAACGACCCGACGGACGCCGGACGTCGGTGCGCCGTACGTGGCGCGGGCCGAGAAGATTGCGTCGAGCAGTGCTGCTTCGGCCTCGTGTGGCCAGCCGGACGGCCAGTGCGAGCGGTCGTGGGGCAGTGCGGCATCGATGTGTTCGACGAGCGCGCGAACCTGCTGTGCGGTCATGAATTCCCCCCTGGATTTCGATTGACGCGTCGGACGGTAGCGGCGACGTCCGACAGTGCCGCGGGCCGCACCGCACGAACGGGCCTCGCCGTCAAGCAGGTCACGAATTGATAACAATCAACGTGAGGTTTTCCTCAGGTTTGTGGACGTCCTCGCATACCCCCTGACCCGCGGTAACGAGGTCTACTCGCGAGTCACTTATTGACGTTCCTGTGCGCAATGTCACTCGATACTCGCTGGTAGAAAAGGTGCCACCGGCAAACGTGAGGCTTTCCTCATGATTCTGTGCCAACCTTTACACGCCCGGATTCGCTGGATTTCGAAGTGGATTCGAGGGGTGCCGTGGGTATCTCGCGATATCGCGCGTCAGCTCTGCCGAGGGCGGCCGACCACGACCTACCTCCCGTCAGGGAACCAGGAGAGGACTTAACTTCAGTGACGATTGACGACACTGCAGGAAACGGACGAACCTCGAAGGAGCAGAGCCAGTTCGGTGCCGATCGGACGCCCGTTCGGTCCGCCGCGCAGGGCCCGCTGGTGGACCGCCTGCGCGCCGGCGAGTCGTATGCGCTCGCGTTCGGCGGCCAGGGCGCCCCGTGGCTGAGTGCGCTCGCCGAACTCGCCCGCGACAGTGCCCTCGAGCCGACGCTCACCGAGCTGGTGAACGAGGCCGCCGCGATGCTCGAGCCGGTTGCCCAAGATCTCCTCGTCGTGCGCCCGGTCGGGTTCGACCCGATCGCGTGGATCCTCGAGCAGGAGCTCGCCGATGATGAAGACACTGCGGGCGCGTCCGTTCCGTCGGCCGCCGCTCTCACGTCGGCCGCCGTGTCGCTGCCCGGCGTCTTCCTCACCCAGCTCGCCGCGCTGCGCGCACTGCAGCAGCAGGGCCTGGACCCGGCGGTGAACGCCCCGGTCTCCACGATTGGCCACTCGCAGGGTCTGATCGCCGCCGCTGCCGTCGCCGGCGGCGGTGCCGCAGACGGCGCCCTGCTCGCGACCGCCCAGCTCATCGGCGCGGCTGCCGGTCTCGTCGGCCGTCGCCGCGGGATCATCGCCGGCGCCGACCGTTCGCCGATGCTGGCCGTCTCCAACATCGACCCCGAGCGCCTGGCCGCGATCGTCGCCGAGCTGGCCGAGGGCCAGGAGCCCGAGCGTGCCGCCGTCCTGGCGATCCGCAACGGCCGTCGTCGCGTCGTGCTGTCCGGTCCGCCCGCGCAGCTGGCGCGCGTGCAGCAGCGTTGCGAGCAGATCGCGGCCGACGAGGCCCGTGAGCGGGACGCCAAGACCCGTGGCGGCGCGGTGTTCTCGCCCGTCTTCGAGTCGCTCCCGGTCGAGATCGGCTTCCACCATCCCGCGCTGACCGAGGCCGTCGAGGTCATCGGTGGCTGGGCCACCCGCTGCGGCCTCGACGCCGACCAGGTGCGCGCGCTCGCGCAGGCCGTCCTCGTCGACCCGGTGGACTGGGTCGACGCCGTCGAAGGCGCCGTCGAGTCCGGCGCTCGCTGGATCCTGGATCTGGGCCCCGGCGACCTGCTCACCCGCATGACCTCGACCGGCCTGCGCGGCCACGGCGTGGGCATCCTCGCCGCGTCCACCCGCGGCGGCCACCGCAACCTGCTCACCCCGGGTGCGACCCCCGAGGTCGCTCGCGCCTGGACCGAGTTCGCGCCCAAGGCCGTTGCCCTGCCCGACGGCCGCGTCGCCGTCGAGACCGCGTTCACGAAGCTCACCGGACGCTCGCCGATCCTGCTCGCCGGCATGACCCCCACGACCGTCGATCCGGCGATCGTCGCGGCCGCCGCGAACGCGGGCCACTGGGCCGAGCTCGCCGGTGGCGGTCAGGTCACCGAGCAGATCTTCGCCGACAACGTCGAGGGGCTGAAGGGTCTGCTCGAGCCGGGCCGCGCCGTCCAGTTCAACTCGATGTTCCTGGACCCGTACCTGTGGAAGCTGCATGTGGGCGGCAAGCGCCTCGTGCCGCGCGCCCGCGCCGCGGGTGCCCCGTTCGACGGCGTCGTCGTCACCGCCGGCATCCCCGAGCTCGAGGAAGCCGTCACGATCATCGACGAGCTGACCGAGGCCGGTTTCAGCTACGTCGCGTTCAAGCCGGGCACCGTCGCGCAGATCCGCTCCGTGATCCGTATCGCGAACGAGGTGCCGGACTTCCCGGTCATCGTCCACATCGAGGGCGGCCGCGCCGGTGGCCACCACTCGTGGGAGGACCTCGACGACCTGCTGCTCGCGACCTACGCCGAGCTGCGCACCCGCGACAACCTGGTGCTGTGCGTCGGCGGCGGCATCGGCACCCCCGAGCGGGCCGCCGACTACCTGACCGGCCGCTGGGCCACCGAGTACGGCTTCCCGGCGATGCCGCTCGACGGCATCCTCGTCGGCACCGCCGCAATGGCGACGCTCGAAGCCACCACCTCGGCCGACGTCAAGCAGATGCTCGTCGACACCCCCGGCACCCCCGACTGGGTCGGTGCGGGAACCGCGCAGGGCGGCATGGCTTCCGGCCGCAGCCAGCTCGGTGCCGACATCCACGAGATCGACAATGCGGCCTCGCGCACCGGCCGTCTGCTCGACGAGGTCGCCGGTGACGCCGACGCCGTCGCCGAGCGTCGCGACGAGATCATCGCCGCGCTGGACGTCACCGCCAAGCCGTACTTCGGCGACGTCGCCACCATGACCTACCAGCAGTGGCTGCGCCGCTACCTGGAGCTGGCCGTGGGCGTCGACTCCGCGCAGGCGTTCGACTGCGGCGGCGACGTGCAGGACGCGATCGCCGACGCCACCCAGTCGGTGTGGCTGGACGTGTCGTGGCGGGATCGCTTCGGCGAGATGCTGCAGCGTGCCGAGGCCCGTCTGCACCGCAACGACCGCGGTCCGATCCAGACACTGTTCGCGGATGCCGCGACGCTCGACCAGCCCTTCGCGGCGCTGTGTGCGCTCGAGGCCGCATACCCCGACTACGCCACCACCGTTCTGCACCCGGCCGACGTCCCGTTCTTCGTCACGCTGTGCAAGACCCCCGGCAAGCCGGTCAACTTCGTGCCCGTCGTCGACGGCGACGTCCGCCGCTGGTGGCGTTCGGATTCGCTGTGGCAGGCGCACGACGCGCGCTACACCGCCGACCAGGTGTGCATCATCCCCGGCACCGTCGCGGTCGCCGGCATCACCCGCGTCGACGAGCCCGTCGGTGAACTGCTCGACCGCTTCGAGAAGGCCACGGCCGACGAACTGGTTGCCGCCGGCGCGACCCCGACCCCGATCGCCGGTCGCCGCCACGGTGGCTTCGGCACCGGTCTGCTCGACGCCGTCCTCACCGCTCCCGACGTGCTGTGGGCCGCGCGCCTGACGCAGAACCCGGTCCGCCGACTCGGCGAGGTCGCCGAGTGGTCGATCGAGTCGGACACCGTCGCGAGCCACGACAAGACCGGCGCGCGCCTCGTCGTCGCGGACGCCGAGCACGTCGACCTGACCGTGCCGCTCGCGCAGGGCAAGGCCGTCGAGATCCGGATCACCGTGCCCGCCACCGTCCGTGACGGCGGTGCCCCGGTCATCACCGAGGCCGACGCCGAGGCGTCGATGTCGGCACTGCTCGGTGTCGCTGCCGGGCAGGAGCTTCCGGCCGTCAAGGGTGGCGTCGCGCACATCAACCTGGCGTGGACCCCGGACCTGATCGCCGACCACGCCGGTGTCACCGGTGTCGGCCTGCCCGAGACCGTGAGCACCAGCGGCAAGGCCGTGCCCGACGTCGTCGTCGGAGCCTGCTGGCCCGCCGTCTTCGCGGCGCTCGGCGCTGCCACCACCGAGTCCGGCGTGCACGTCATCGAGGGCATGCTCGACCTGGTCCACCTCGACCACGCGGTGAACCTGGTCGGCGAACTGCCCTCGGAGACCAGCATTCTCGTGGTCCGTGCCGAGGCGGGCGACGTCATCGACACCGACATGGGACGCGTCGTCGAGGTGCGTGTCGAGGTCGGCGCGATGCTCGGCGAGGGCCTCGACGCTCCCGCCGTCGCCACCCTGACCGAGCGCTTCGCGATCCGCGGCCGCACCGGCAAGGGCGAGCTGGCCGATCCGGCCCGCGCCGGCGGATCGCTGTCCGCCGACGTCGCGGAGACCCCGCGTCGTCGTCGCCGCGACCTGAAGATGGTCGCGCCGCGCAACATGGCCGCGTTCGCCCGCGTCTCGGGTGACCACAACCCGATCCACACCTCCGACGCCGCAGCGCTGCTCGCGGGTCTGGGCAGCCCGATCGTCCACGGCATGTGGCTGTCGGCCGCCGCGCAGCAGGCCGTCATCGCGGTCGATCCGGCATCGAAGGTGCCGACCCGTCGCCTGACCGCGTGGACCGCGCGCTTCCTCGGCATGGTTCGCCCCGGTGCCGAGATCGACGTCCGCGTCGACCGTGTCGCCACCGATCGCGGTGACGAGATCGTCGAGGTCGGCTGCCGCGTCGACGGCGATCTGGTGATGGTCGCGACCGGCCGCACCGCCGCGCCGAAGACCGTGTACGCCTTCCCCGGCCAGGGCATCCAGCGTCCGGGCATGGGCCTCGACGCCCGCTCGCGCAGCAAGGCCGCCCGCGAGGTCTGGGAGCGCGCCGACAAGCACACCCGTGAGGCCCTCGGCTTCTCGATCCTCGCTGTCGTCCGCGACAACCCGACGCTGGTCCGCGCCCGCGGCGTGGAGCACCGGCACCCGGACGGTGTGCTGCACCTGACCCAGTTCACCCAGGTCGCGATGGCGACCCTCGGTGTCGCGCAGGTCGCCGAACTCCGTGAGTCCGGTGCCTTCGTCGAGGGTTCCTACCTGGCCGGTCACTCGGTCGGCGAGTACAACGCCCTCACCGCGGTCGCCGGCGTGCTGCCGCTCGAGGCGCTGCTCGAGGTCGTCTTCCAGCGCGGTTCGGCGATGCACGAGCTGGTGCCCCGTGACGGCGCCGGCCGCAGCGACTACCGCATGGCCGCGATCCGCCCGTCGCAGATCGGTGTCGCCGACGACGAGCTGCAGGCCTTCGTGGGTGGCGTCGCCGACGCGACCGGTGAATTCCTGCAGATCGTGAACCTGAACCTCAAGGGTTCGCAGTACGCGATCGCCGGCACCGTCAAGGGTCTCGCCGCGCTCGAGCGTGAGATCGACATCCGCCGTGAGGCTTTCGGTGGCAAGCGCGCGTTCATCGTGGTGCCGGGCATCGACGTGCCGTTCCACTCGACCGTGCTGCGTGGCGGTGTGGACGACTTCCGCGCCAAGCTCGACGAGCTGCTGCCGCAGGACATCGATCCGTCGCTGCTGATCGGTCGCTACATCCCGAACCTGGTGCCGCGCCTGTTCAACCTGCGCCGCGACTTCGTCCAGGAGATCGCCGATCTGGTGCCGTCGGAGCAGCTGCAGGCCGTCCTCGCGGACTTCGACAACTGGGCCTCCCGCCCGGTCGCGCTGACCCGCGTGATCCTCGTCGAGCTGCTGGCCTGGCAGTTCGCGAGCCCGGTCCGCTGGATCGAGACGCAGGACCTGCTGTTCACGGACGAGGCCGAAGGTGGCCTCGGGGTCGAGCGTTTCGTCGAGATCGGTCTGGGTGCCACCCCGACCGTCGCGAACCTCGCGTCGCAGACCCTCAAGCTGGACGAGCACTCGAACACCAAGGTCGAGGTGCTCAACATCGAGCGCGAGGCATCGATCGTCTACAGCACCGACGTCGATCCGGCGCCGGTCGAGGATGATGAACCGGAAGCGCCCGAGGCCTCTGCTGCCGCGGCTCCGGCCGCCGCTGCACCCGTCGCGGCCCCGGCCGCGCCGGCCGGTGGCCCGCGTCCGGACGACATCGCGTTCAAGGCCGCTGACGCCACCAAGGTGCTCATCGCGCTGTGGACGAAGCTGCGCCCGGACCAGATCGGTCCCGCCGACACGATCGAGGCACTGTGCGACGGCGTCTCCTCGCGCCGCAACCAGCTGCTCGTCGACCTCGGTTCCGAGCTGTCGCTCGGCGCGATCGACGGTGCCGCGGACGCCGACATGGGTTCGCTCGCGGTCACGGTCGATCGCCTGGCCCGCACCTACAAGCCGTTCGGCCCGGTGCTGTCCGACTCGATCAACGATCACCTGCGCAAGGTGTTCGGCCCGTCGGGCCGCCGCCCCGGTGCGATCGCGGACCGCGTCAAGAAGGTCTGGGAGCTCGGCGACGGCTGGGCCAACCACGTGACCGCCGAGGTCGCGCTCGGCACGCGTGACGGCTCCAGCGTCCGTGGTGGCGCGATGGGTGGCCTGCACGAGGGTGCGATCGCCGACGGTGCCGCCGTCGACGCGCTCGTCGACGCCGCTGTCCAGTCCGTCGCGTCGCGCCGCGGTGTCGCCGTCTCCATGCCGGCCACCGGTGGCGGAGCGGGCGGAACCGTCGACGCTGCCGCCCTGGGTGAGTTCACCGAGGCCATCACCGGCCGCAACGGTGTGCTGGCCTCGGCCGCGCGTCTGGTGCTCGAGCAGCTCGGCTTCAGCGAGTCGGCCGCCGCCGCGGTCTCCGCGGACGACACCGCGCTCGTCGACCTGGTGTCGGCCGAGCTCGGCTCCGACTGGCCGCGTCTGGTCGCTCCCGCGTTCGACGCCAAGAAGGCCGTCCTGATCGACGACCGCTGGGCCACCGCCCGCGAGGACCTCGCACGTGGCTGGACCGGTGAGATCGACCTGACCGTCGAGCGTTTCGACGGTGCCGGTGCCGCCGTGGCAGCCCACGCGCAGTGGTGGCAGCAGCGCGCCGCCGAGGAAGGCCGCACGACGCTGGCCGAGGTCTACGGCCGCATCGCGCAGGTCGCGGTCGCCCCGGCCGAGGAGACCGGCCAGTACACCGGTGAGATCGCGGTCGTCACGGGCGCCAGCAAGGGCTCGATCGCCGCGTCGGTCGCCGGCAAGCTGCTCGGCGGCGGTGCCACGGTCGTCGTGACCACCTCACGCCTCGACAGCGACCGTCTCGGCTTCTACCGCAAGCTCTACAGCGCGAACGCCCGCGCCGGTGCCGCCCTGTGGGTGGTGCCCGCGAACATGGCGTCGTACACCGACGTCGATGCGCTGGTCGAGTGGGTCGGCAACGTGCAGACCGAAACAGCCGGTGGCGCAAAGAAGCTCGTCAAGGAGGCGATGACGCCGACGATGCTGTTCCCGTTCGCCGCACCGCGAGTGGCCGGCGAGCTGTCCGACGCGGGTGCCCGCGCCGAGATGGAGATGCGGGTGCTGCTGTGGTCGGTGGAGCGTCTGATCGGTGGCCTGTCGCAGATCGGCTACGACCGCGACGTCGACACCCACCTGCACGTCGTGCTGCCCGGTTCCCCGAACCGTGGCCTGTTCGGCGGTGACGGCGCCTACGGCGAGTCGAAGGCCGCGCTCGACGCGGTCGTCGGCCGCTGGTCGGCCGAGCGCACGTGGGCCGAGCGGGTCACGCTGGTGCACGCGCTGATCGGTTGGGTGCGCGGCACCGGCCTGATGGGCGGCAACGACCCGATGGTCGAGGCCGTCGAGGCCAAGGGCGTCCGCACCTGGTCCACCGACGAGATGGCCACCGAGCTGCTCGGCTCGTGCACGGCCGAGGTCAAGCGTGCCGCCGCGCAGGCGCCGCGCCTGATCGATCTCACCGGCGGCCTCGCCGAGGTCGACCTCGACCTCCCGGCGCTCGCGAAGGAGGCCGCCGAGGCGGCCGAGGCTGCGGGCAAGGCCAAGGACGAGGCCGCTGCCGACGCGAATTCCATTGCCGCCCTGCCCGCCCCGCCGCGCATCGTCGACGCGCTGGACGCGCCGTCGTGGCCCGAGCTGGACGTCGATCCCACCGACCTGGTCGTCATCGTCGGTGCCGGCGAGCTCGGCCCGTACGGCTCCTCGCGGACCCGCTTCGAGATGGAGGTCGACGAGCAGCTGTCGGCGGCCGGCGTGCTCGAGCTGGCGTGGAACACCGGACTGGTGGCGTGGGAGAACGATCCCAAGCCGGGCTGGTACGACGTCGCGAGCGGCGACCTGGTGCCCGAGGAAGAGATCGCCGAGCGCTACCACGACACCGTCGTCGAGCGCTGCGGCATCCGCACCTACGGCGACGAGGGCGCGATGGTCGACAACACGGCCCCGCTGCTGACGTCGGTGTTCATCGACAAGGACCTGTCCTTCGTCGTCGGCTCCGAGGCCGAGGCCCGCGCGTTCGTCGACTCCGACCCGGAGAACACCACCGCTGCGGTGGACCCGGAGAGCGGCGACTGGACGGTCACTCGCAAGGCCGGCACCGAGATCCGCGTGCCGCGCAAGGTGAAGCTGACCCGCACGGTCGGCGGCCAGATCCCGACCGGATTCGACGTCACCAAGTGGGGCATCCCCGCCGACATGGCCGGATCCGTGGACCGGGTCGGCCTGTGGAACATCGTCTCCACCGTCGACGCGTTCCTCACCGGCGGCTTCACCCCGTCCGAGCTGCTCCGTTGGGTGCACCCGGCGTTCGTCGCCAACACCCAGGGCACCGGCATGGGCGGCATGACGTCGATGCGTTCGCTGTACATCGACACGCTGCTCGGCGAGTCCCGTGCGAACGACATCCTGCAGGAAGCCCTGCCGAACGTCATTGCGGCGCACGTCGTCCAGTCGTACGTCGGTGGCTACGGCGCGATGGTGCACCCGGTCGCGGCGTGCGCCACGGCCGCGGTCTCCGTCGAGGAGGGCGTCGACAAGATCAAGCTCGGCAAGGCCAAGCTGGTCGTGGCCGGCGGCTTCGACGACCTGGGCATCGAGGGCATCGTCGGCTTCGGCGACATGTCCGCGACCGCCAAGTCGGACGAGATGTCCGCCAAGGGCATCGCCGACAACCGCTTCTCGCGGGCCAACGACCGCCGTCGCGGCGGCTTCGTCGAGTCGGCCGGTGGCGGCACGATCCTGCTGGCGCGCGGTGACGTGGCCCTCGAGATGGGCCTGCCGGTTCTCGGCGTGGTCGCGTGGGCCGGCTCGTTCGCCGACGGTGTCCACACCTCGATCCCGGCTCCCGGCATCGGTGCCCTCGGCGCCGGTCGTGGGGGACAGGATTCGCAGCTCGCGCTGTCGCTCAACGCGCTGGGAATCACCGCCGACGACATCTCGGTGGTCTCCAAGCACGACACCTCGACGGCGGCGAACGATCCGAACGAGGCCGAACTGCACGAGCGTCTGGCCGCGGCCCTGGGCCGCAGCGACGGCGCCCCGCTGTTCGTCATCTCGCAGAAGACGCTCACCGGCCACGCCAAGGGCGGCGCGGCGGCGTTCCAGCTGATCGGCCTGTGCCAGGTCCTCAGCCAGGGCGTCGTCCCGCCGAACCGCAGCCTGGACTGCGTCGACGACAAGATGGCGGAGTTCTCGCACCTGGTGTGGCCGCGGACCCCGCTACGCTTCGGCGACCAGTTCGCGCTCAAGGCCGGCCTGCTGACCAGCCTCGGCTTCGGTCACGTGTCGGGCCTGATCGCGGTGGTGCACTCGCAGGCATTCGTCGAGTCGATCCCCGCGGATCGGCGTGAGGCGTACCTGGCGCAGGCGCAGCAGCGCACGATCGACGGGCAGCGTCGTCTGGCGTCGGCGATGTGCGGCGGCCAGGCCCTGTACGAGCGTCCCGCAGACCGGCGCTTCGGCGGAGATTCGGTGTCCGCCAAGGCTGCTCGTCAGCTCGAGGCGGACATGCTCCTCACCGAGGATGCGCGTCTGGGTGCCGACGACGTGTACCGCGCCGGAAAGCCCGGGTGCCAGTGATGGCAGTCCTCGGAATCGGCTTCGACGTCGTCACGATCTCGGAGTTCGAAGAGCAGATGAAGCGTCCGGGTACCGCGATGCTGTCGAGCTTCCGCCCGGCCGAGCGTCGGTACTGCGAGTCCCGCAGTACCGACCCGGCCCGGCACTACGCGGTCCGCTGGGCCGCGAAGGAAGCCGTCATCAAGGCCTGGGCGGCCTCGCGGTTCGCCCGGCCGCCGGCCGTCGGCGACAACGCCTACGCGCTGGTGGAGGTCGTCAACGACGCCTGGGGCCGGCCCACCATCAAGCTGCACGGTGAGGCCGCGGAGTTCCTGCCGAGCGCGAAGATCCACCTGTCGCTGACCCATGACGGGGACGTGGCGGGCGCGATGGTCGTCATCGAAGAACCTGACCCGATCCAGCCCATCGGCTGATCGAGCACGGAAAACACGAGGCCGGTCGACGGACACAATCCGTCGGCCGGCCTCGTTCGTCGTTCCGCGTGCGTGCGTGCGGCCGAATGTCACATCGGGTCAGTCCAACTGAACGTGTGTGACATTCGGCCACACACGGGCGGCCCGCGTCAGCTGTCGGAGGAGCGCGATTCCTTCTCGGCGACAAGGAGATAGGCCACCATCAGCCGCTTGAGTTCGGCGACCGCGTCGGCGTGGCTCTGCCCGTCCTGCACGGAGAAGTTCAGCATCGAGTACACGACGTGGACGAGCACCTCGGCCATCATCGTGCGGCGCTCACGCGGGGTGTGCGGGGTGAGCGGTGCGAGCATGAGCGAGATCTGTTCGGCGAGCGCCTTCTCGTGGATGACGCCGGTGGCGCGGGTGGACGGCGTCGACTGCATCGCCAGCCACACCTCTCGCCGCGACGGATCCGACGTCCACAACCCGGCCATGTGGTCGACGAAACTGTTCAGGAACCGCAGCCAGTCCAGGGACGGCACCTCGCCGTTGAACGTCTCGAGTTCGTGCTGCACACCCACCAGGTCCTGCCGGTTGAGCTCGCACACGATCACGTACTTGTTCGCGAAGAACTGGTACAGGGTGCCGATCGGGACGTCGGCGCGCGCCGCGACCTCCTCGCACGTGAACGACTCGAACCCGACGTCGACGAGCAACTCGCGGGACGCGTTGAGCAACGCGTCGAACTTGCGACGGCTGCGTTCCTGCGTGGGACGCTTCCGCGGCATCAGTTCCTGGGGGTCGCTCTGGACCTCCAGCGCGGGGTCCACCCGGCGAGGGGGACGGCGGCTGGTAGTGGACTCCACGAGCACAGGTTATCTGTCTTTTCGTTCGGATTCGACGAGGTTCCCGCTTCTGGTGTTTCCCCCGGTACCGCCTACCGCGCGGTGCGCCTGCGGTACAGCGTCGTCGCGGCGCCGTACCCCACCGCGGCGATGGCGACGCACCACGCGACGGCGAGCCACGCGCTGTTGCCGATCGGCGTCTCCATGAGCAGCCCGCGCACCGTCTCGATGACCGGCGTGACCGGCTGATTCTCCGCGAACCACCGCAGCCACGTCGGCATCGTCTCGGCCGGCACGAACGCGCTGCTGACGTATGGGAGGAACAGGATCACGAAGGTGAATCCGTTGGCGGCCTCCGGATTCTTCGCAAGCAGGCCGAGCGCGGTGGACAGGTACGACAGCGCGAACACGAACAACGCGAGCACGCCGACGACGCCGAGCCAGCGCAGAGGGTCCGCAGTCGGCCGAAATCCCATCAGCAGTGCGACGGCCACGACCAGGGCCGTGGTGATCAGATTGCGGACGACGCTCGCGAGCACGTGGCCGTTGAGCACCGCCGAACGTGCGATGGGCAGCGTCCGGAAGCGGTCGACGATGCCGTCCGTCATGTCCGCCGACACGCTCACTGCCGTCGTGGCCGAGCCGAATGCGGCGCACAGCAGGATGATTCCGGGCACCACGTAGTCGATGTACGCGCTGCCGGTGTCGATCGCGCCGCCGAAGACGTACACGAACAGCAGCATCAGCATGATCGGCAGCGCGAGCGCGGTGATCATCGTGTCCGGACTGCGGGTGATGTGGGTGAGATTGCGCCGCAACATCGCCCACGAATCCGCAAGCACGGTCGGCTCGTCGCGCCGGGGTGTGAGTGTCGTCATCGGACCTCTTCCTTCCGCTCGGTGCCGGTCAGGGCGAAGAACACGTCGTCGAGATCGGGGGTGTGCAGGGCGAATCGCTCGACGGACAGTGTCCGGTCGTCGAGGCGGCCGAGGATGCTTCCGAGGGATTCGATGCTGCCGTCGGTGGGGATCGTGAGCGACGACGTCTCGGGGTCGAAGACCGCTTCGGGCAGCGCGGCGGCGGCCGCGGCAGCCTGCGCGCCGTCGTGGAGCCGGAGCTCGACATGACCGCCGGGGACGAGGCGCTTGAGTTCGTCCACCGACCCCTCCGCCACGATCCGGCCGCCGTCGAGGACGGCGATGCGGTCGGCGAGGGCGTCGGCCTCGTCGAGATACTGGGTGGTGAGCAGGATGGTGGTGCCCTCGCGCACCAGTTCCCGGATCATGTCCCACATGTCCCGGCGGCTGCGCGGGTCGAGTCCGGTGGTCGGTTCGTCGAGGAACAGCACCTGCGGCCGGGCAACGAGGCTCATCGCGAGGTCGAGGCGGCGGCGCATGCCTCCCGAATACGTGTCGGCGCGGCGGTCGGCGGCGTCGACGAGGTCGAACCGGTGCAGCAGTTCGCCGGCGCGGTCCCGGGATTCGCGACGGCCCAGGTGGTGGAGTTCGCCCATCAGCACCAGGTTCTCGCGTCCGGTCAGGAGCTTGTCGACCGAGGCGTACTGGCCGGTGACGCTGATGTCGGCGCGGACCGCACGGGCCGCCGACGGCAGCGCGTGGCCCGCGACCTCGACCTCTCCCGCGTCGAACGGCAGCAGCGTGGACAGCACGCGAACCGTGGTGGTCTTGCCGGCCCCGTTGGCTCCGAGCAGGGCGAACACGGTGCCCGCGGGTACCCGCAGGTCCACGCCGTCGAGCACGGTCCGTCCGGCGAAGGACTTGCGCAGGCCCGTGACCGAGATGGCGTGGCCGGGCTGATGTCGGGTCATGATCTCTCCTCCCCAAAACTGCGTATGTGATACACAACTGTTTAGACCATACGCAGTTTTAGGATGAGCGCAAGAGTCCGACCGGAATGACAGGCAGGAACAATGACGCGGATGGACGCCACCGACGGCGCGGCCCTGCCTCGATTCGTGGAGCTGGCCTGGGGGCTGAACGAGGCCGGCAGGCGCGGACCCAAGCGCGGGCTGAGCGTCGACGAAATCCTCGACGCCGCCATCGAACTCGCCGACGAGGAAGGCGTCGCCGCACTGTCGATGGCCCGGGTCGCGAAGCAACTGGGATTCACCACGATGTCGCTGTACCGCTACGTCGAGAGCAAGGACGAGCTGCTCGAATTGATCGCCGACCGGGTCATCGGCACACCACCGGAGATCCCGTCCGACCTGCCCTGGCGGGAGGGCCTCGAGGTGTGGGCGAGAGCCGAGTACGACGCCCTGATGCGACACCGGTGGTGGCTGCGCCTGCCGATAAACGGTGCGCCCCTGGGGCCGAACAACATGGCCTGGCTGGACGCGGCTCTCCGCTGCCTCGCGCCGACCGGACTGCCGGAGGCGCTCAAGGTGCAGGTGGCGCTGAACGTCTCGGTCCACGTCATCGGCCGGGCGCGGTTCGCACTCGACCTCGCCCCGGACGCCGAGCCGGACGACTACGCGAGCATCCTCTCGCGGGTGCTCGACCCGGCGCGGTTCCCTGCGCTCGCGGCAGCCCTCGACGCCGGCGCGTTCGCCGACGACGGCGTCGAGTGGGAGGACTCGGACTTCGGGTTCGGGCTCGGCCTGCTCCTCGACGGTATCGAGCGTCTCGTCGCGCGGTACGACTCCCGGAGCGCGGCCGAGGATTCGGGCTCGGAATCCTGACGTGGCCGACCGCACCGCACGCCGGCGTCCGGCGAAGAAGACCGCGCGCAAGACCGCTCCCGTCCCGGCGGTCCCGGCGCCCGCACCCGGCGAGCGGGTGTGGATGCTCGACGTCCCGCACCGCGTCAGTGCTCCCGGCGCGTCGTGGAACAAGAAGCTGCGCTGCCACGTCCACGTCGGCCGCGAGCTTCCGGCGGTGCTGGCACCGTTCGCCGCCAAGCCGTACAGCTATCAGCAGTGGATCGAGGACGACTTCAACGGGACACGGGGCCCGTCGGCGACCTCCGCTCCCAAGACACCGCGGCCCGAGCAGCTCGAGGCGGGTCGTGCGATCGCGGCCGCCGCCCGGCATGGGATGCGCGGGATGGCGCTGTTCGACGACGTCGGGATGGGCAAGACGATCTCTGCGGTCATGGGCGCGAAGGAGGTCCTCGATCGACGCGGCGGCACGAATGTGCTGGTGATCGTCGATCGGCCGACCGCCATCACGATCCCGTCGTGGCGTTCGACGATCGCCGCGGTCGGAGACGGCGGACACCGATGGATGATCTGCTCGCCCGATCAGCTGAAGAAGCTGATCGCCGCCAACGGCCGACCGAAGTTCTCCTTCGACGTCGTCATCGCGGACGAGGCGCAGAACTTCCGGCACGATTCGCAGCGCACCGACTACATGCGCCGCATCACGAAGATGCTCGCGGCACCGGCCAAGGCTCCGTTCCTCATCGCCGTCACGGCGACCCCGGGACATCACCCCGGTGAGTGGCGCTACATGTCGTCGCTGTTCGCGCAGATCCATGGCGAGGACCCGTCCGAGTGGGACGATCTCGGGGCGAGGCTCGCCCGTGCCGGACTCCCACTGGCCCGCAAGTTCGGCACCTGGCAGTGGTCGCCGGAGGCGGTGGAGCGGGTGTCGTTGCAGGCCGAAGCCGTCGCGACCGTGCGGGGCTGGCTCACCGAGCACGACCCACCGCTGATGCTCCACCGCGACTCCCCGTGGGGACCGGCCCCGATCGACGGCCTCGGCGTCGAGCTGACGCTCGCCGAGCAGGAGCAGTACGACCTGGAGTGGGGCGAGTTCCGGCGCGAGATGGGACTGGCCCGCACCGGATCCGATACCGCGCGTGGCCTGGCGGCGCTGCTCCGGTTCCGGCAGAAGGCGGGCATGATTCGTGTACCGCACACCGTCGATCTCGCCGCGGCGTACGTTGCACGGGGCTATCAGGTGCTGGTCGCTGCGGAAATGGTCTCGACCGCGGCCGACCCGATCGCGGACGCCCTCGAGGCCCGCGGCGTCCCGGTCGCCCGGATCTTCGGGGGTCGCCCTGACGCCGAGGAGCAGCGGCTGCGGTTCCAGCGCGGGGAGGCGGCGGTCTGCGTGTTCACGACCACCACGGCGATCAGCCTGCACGCGAACGAACAGCTCGCCGACGGGACGAGTGCGACGTCGACGCCGCGGATCGGGCTGTTCCATCAGCCGCGGTATTCCGGGATCGCAGCCCGCCAGACCGTCGGCCGGGCGCACCGCGACTACCAGGTGTGCCCCTGGTTCCTGCTGTACAGCGAGGGCACCGTCGAGGAGCAGGCCGCCGCGACGATGGTGCAGCGGCTGTTGGTGGCCGCCGCGTCCGTCGACGGCGACCTGAGCACGCTCACGGCGATCGCCGAGCTGTTCGGTGCCGCGTGGCTGCCGTCCGACGCCATCGGCTAGCGGAACGCTCGGATCCTCACGTACACACGCCCGGGCTCGTAGGCTCGGGACGTCACGTCGAGAACGCTGGAGGTGCCGTGGTGGTGGAGAAGTCGGACGAGATCCGGTCCCGAGTCGGGAAGCTCATGCCGACGGCCCGCGACGAACTCGCGACGCTCGTCGGCTTCCGTTCCATCGCCGATCCCCGCCAGGCGCCACCGGAACAGTGCACCGGGGCGGCGAAGTGGGTCGCCGACGCCTTCCGTGCGGTCGGCATCGGCCACGTCGGCCTGGTGGAGACGTCGGACGGGTCGAAGGCCGTCGTCGGGCACCAGCCGGGCCCGGACGGCGCCCCGACGGTCCTGCTCTACAGCCACTACGACATCCAGCCCGCCGGCGACGAGGCGCTGTGGCACTCACCGCCGTTCGAACTCACCGAGCGGGACGGCCGCTGGTACGGACGCGGAGCCGCCGACTGCAAGGGCAACGTCGTGATGCACCTGCTGGCGCTGCGCGCGCTGGCGTCGGTGGGGGACACGTTCCCGGTCGGGATCCGCATCGTCTCGGAAGGCTCGGAGGAGATGGGCACGGGCGGCCTCGAGGAACTGGTGCGGGACCGGCCCGAACTGTTCGAGGCCGACGTCGTCGTGATCGCCGACACCGGCAATGTCGCGGTCGGCCAGCCGACGGTCACCACCAGCCTGCGCGGGATCGCGAACGTCGTGGTGCACGTGGAGACCCTGGAGGGAGAACTGCACTCGGGCATGTACGGCGGATCGGCGCCCGACGCGCTCGCGGCCCTCGTGCAGATGCTGTCGACGCTCCGCGACCACGGTGGCAACACCGTCGTGGACGGACTCGACACCGCGCAGGACTGGGACGGCGCGCAGTATCCGGAGCAGCAGTTCCGCAAGGACGCCGGCGTGCTCGACGGCGTGCGGCTCACCGGGTCGGGCTCGGTCGCCGACGCCGTGTGGGCGCGGCCCGCGCTCACCATCCTCGGCATCGACGCGCCGCCGGTGGTCGGCTCGGCCGCGGCGATCCAGCCGCGCGCGTCGGCTCGTCTGAATCTGCGTGTGCCGCCCGGAATGGATCCCCACCGGGCGCAGGACGCGCTCGTCGCCCATCTCGAGGGTGCCGCGCCGTGGGGCGCGCACGTGCGTGTGGAGCGCGAGGCTGTGGGAGCGCCGTTCCGGGCGCAGACGTCGGGACCGGGTTACGCGGCCCTGCAGGCAGCGCTCGAGACCGCGTACGGCCATCCGCTCGCGGTGGCGGGGCAGGGCGGGACGATCCCGCTGTGCAACGTGCTCGCCGAGCAGTTCCCCGACGCAGAGATCGTCCTCATGGGGGTGGAGGAGCCGCAGGCGCTCATCCATGCGCCGAACGAGAGCGTCGATCCCTCCGAGATCGAGAACCTCGCCGTCGCCGAGGCCCTGTTCCTGCTGGGCCTCGGCGGACGGGGAAAGTGATCGGCCGGGCGATCAGACGGACAGGTCGCGGCGCAGCTTCGCGACGTGGCCCGTGGCGCGCACGTTGTACTGCGCGACCTCGATCTTGCCGTCCTCGTCGACGAGGAACGTCGAGCGGATGACGCCCTGGACGACCTTGCCGTACATCTTCTTCTCGCCGAACGCGCCCCACGCGGTGAGCGTCGTCTTCTCCGGGTCCGAGAGCAACGGGAACGTCAGGCCCTCGTTGTCCCGGAACTTCGCCAGCTTGGCGGGCTTGTCGGGGGAGATGCCGACGACGTCGAGGCCGGCGCCGTTGAGCTCGGCGAGGCTGTCGCGGAAGTCGCACGCCTGCTTGGTGCAGCCCGGCGTGCTCGCGGCCGGGTAGAAGTACACGATCACCTTGCGGCCGCGGTAGTCGGCGAGCGATACCTCGTTGCCGTCGGCGTCGGGCAGGGTGAACTCGGGAGCGATGTCTCCGGGGGCAAGCCTGTTGTCGGTCACAGCGAGTGAGGCTACCGAAGCGATACGACGGGTGCGGTCTGCGCCGCGGACGCCCGTCTGTTCTACGGTTGTGTCGAGCTGTGCCGGTAGCGTCACCGGCACAGCAGCGGACAGCCGCATCATTCGAACCAGTTGGAGGACACGTGCCCAGGGACACCGAGGCCATCGAGCGGGACATCGAGAACGCCCGCAATCAGCTCGCGCAGACACTCGACGTGCTGTCCGTCCGTGCCAACCCGAAGCGGCTGGTCGAGACGACCAAGCACAACGTGCTCGCGAAGCTGAACGAGCCCGCCGTCAAGGCCGCGCTCATCGGTGCCGGTGCCGTCGTCGGGCTCCTGGTGCTGCGCAAGATCTTCCGCTGACCCGAGCGGCCACCGACCCCGAACGGGACATCAGGACACACCTTCCAACGGATCGTGTGACCTGATGTCCCGTTCGTCGTTGCTCGGTGTGGTGCGGTGCGGTGCGGTGCTCGCACGACGTGCTCCGGAAACGGCGAAGGCCCCCCGCACGATGTGCGGGGGGCCTTCTCGGTGCGCCCACAGGGACTCGAACCCCGGACCCAGTGATTAAGAGTCACTTGCTCTACCAACTGAGCTATAGGCGCATGCCCATTTGCCGGATAACCGGCTGCTAGTGAACTAGCGTGCGCCCACAGGGACTCGAACCCCGGACCCAGTGATTAAGAGTCACTTGCTCTACCAACTGAGCTATAGGCGCATTGCTCGTCGCGAGGTGTCCCTCGCTCGGTGCGATGAGAACATTAGCGGACCGCTTCCAGCGAAAGCAAATCCGTGCCACTGTAACTGCTGCGGCGCAGGTAGCGATTGGTATTCGACCGTTACTCGACCCTCCGGCACGTCGCCGGAGAGCGCCTCGTGGGACTGGCATCATGCAGTGGCGCGGGCGTCGGACGGATAGCGGTTCCGGTGCGTGGGCGGGGCACGCCAGGCGGGTGTGTCGTGGCTGTTGTGGTTGTGAAGTGGGGTTTTCATGAAGATCGGTCGCGGGGTCGAGAGTCGGCGCGGCGGGCTAGTTGGACGTTCGAAGGTTCCGGTGGTCGTCGCGGCGCTGGCTGCGGCGCTCGGGGTGGTGATGCTCGTCACCGGATGCACCATCTCGACAGGGCCGGCCGGTGCATCGACGTCGTCCGACGCGCCCATCGACTCGAATCCGCTCCTGTCGTTGATCAAGCCTGTGGTCACCACGACCGTCACCGACGGGGCCGTGGGATTCTCGCCCGGTGATCCGGTCGTCGTGCGGGTGGCCGACGGTCGACTGGTCGACGTCGAACTGCGCAATCCCGATGGCCGCGCCGTCGCTGGTGTGGTCGCCCCGGACGGACTGTCCTGGACCAACACCGAACCGCTCGGCTACAACCGCAAGTACACGCTGCAGGCCGACGCGTACGGGCTCGGCGGCTCGTCGTCGACCACCCTCACCTTCACGACAAGTGCGCCGGGCAACCTCACCAAGCCGTACGTGATGCCGGGCGCCGGCAGCGTCGTCGGGATCGGCCAGCCCGTCGCGGTCCAGTTCGACGAGAACATCCCCGATCGCAAGGCGGCCGAGGCGGCCATCGAGATCGTCACGGTGCCGCCCGTCGAGGGCGCGTTCTACTGGCTCAACAACCGCGAGGTCCGCTGGCGCCCGCAGAACTACTGGGCGCCGGGGACCAAGGTGACCGTCGACGTCAAGGTTTACGGCCGCGACCTCGGCAAGGGCATGTTCGGCCAGGAGGATGTCCACTCCGCGTTCACGATCGGCGACGCGGTCGTCATCACCGCCGACGACGACACCAAGCAGGTGACGGTGAACGTGGCCGGCAAGGACGTCAAGACGATGCCGACGTCGATGGGCAAGAACAGCACCCCCACTGACAACGGCGTCTACATCATCGGCGACCGGTTCGACCATCTCGTGATGGATTCGTCCACGTACGGCGTGCCGGTGAACTCCGCGGATGGTTACCGCACGCCCGTCGACTGGGCCACGCGAATGTCCTACAGCGGCATCTTCTTCCACTCGGCGCCCTGGTCCCTGAGCGAACAGGGCAACACCAACACGAGCCACGGTTGCCTGAACCTGAGCCCGTCGAACGCGAAGTGGATCTACGACAACACCAAGCGCGGCGACATCGTCATCGTCGAGAACACCGTGGGCGGGACACTGTCCGGCACCGACGGCCTGGGCGACTGGAACGTCCCGTGGGAGACCTGGCGCGCCGGGAACGCATGAGTCCCGATTACTCTGGATGTGACCGAATCGTCCGAAGGAACGGGAGCTGAACGTGGAATCGGTGGGAGTCGGGGACCTGGTTCAGGCAGCGGGCAATGCGGGCCCGTGGACTGTTCTCGAGGTCCGGCACGGCATGGCACTCCTCGAACACGCCGACGGCCACCGGCTGTCGCGACGGACGACCTCGCTGACCGTGGTGCGCAAGGCGGAGCCTGGTTCCGCGGCCGTGGCACCCGAGTCGGCTGACGGCGACGGCGAGTCGCCCACGCTGTTCGACTAGCGATATGACACGAAGCCCCCCGCCGCGGCGGGGGGCTTCGTGCTTGTCTGCCACCACATACAGAAGCGGCCGGCACCTCGAGGGTGCCGGCCGCTGCCGTTAAGCCTGTGGCTGTCAGCCCTTCGGCATCAGCGCGAACGCGAGGCCGATGGCGGACGCGAGACCGCCCAGGAGACCAGCTGCGACGCCGGCCCACTGAGAGAGTGCTCCGAGCTGGCCCATTCCGGCCGCATCGATAGAGCCCATGTCTATCCCCTTTTCTTCCGATTCAGTCGGTTAGTGCTTGGTTGCCTGAATCAGGCGATGCCGAGCATCGTGACGACGGTCAGGATGGCACCCAGGCCACCGAGGAGGCCGCCGGCGAGCTTGACGAAGCCGTTGATGGCGGTGATGTCGGGGTTGCCAGCGGCGTCGAGAGAGGACATTTCGTCTCCTGTTGTGAGGTGTCGGGATGAAGTAGTGACATACGACATGTCGTCCGTAGAAGATGTCGTGCGTCACAGTAGAGAACGGGTGAACAAACGGTTAAGAAGAGGTCTCACTGAGTGGGACTTGTGTGTTTTTCCTGGTCAGGAGGGTTTGTTCCTACCGCCCGGTAACGAAAGGTGAATTAGGTCACTTTTCTTGTTCTACCTCGCGTTTTGCGCACTTGTCGTCAAGTTTGGGGCCCTTCCGGCCGCGACAAGTGCGCAAAACGCGAGAGGTGAGAACTGGGGAGGGGTGGGTGGCGCTGAAGGGTGCGCGGCGGGCCGGCGAGAGGCGGATCAGGTCCGGAAACGAGAAAAGCCCCGGCGGATGCCGGGGCTTTTCTTCGGGGTGACTGACGGGACTCGAACCCGCGACAGCCAGGATCACAACCTGGTGCTCTACCAACTGAACTACAGTCACCATCACTGTCGCTTCCGGCGGGGCCGGTTGCTTCAGCGAGATGAATACTAGCCTGTCGGTTGAGGAAAGGGCCAATCGCCTGGTCAGGCGGGCCCTAGCTCGTCTACGACGGCCGCGATCTCGGTGGTCGAGGGACCCGGATCGGCGACGAAGGCCGTGCGTCGGTAGTACTGCAGCTCTCGGATCGACTCCTTGATGTCCGCGAGCGCCCGGTGCGACAGGCCCTTCTCGGGCTGGCCGAAGTAGATCCGGGGGTACCAGCGTCGGCACAGTTCCTTGATCGAGCTGACGTCGATCATGCGGTAGTGCAGGTGGGAGTCGAGTTCGGGCATGTCGCGGGCGATGAAGCCGCGGTCGGTCGCGATCGAATTGCCGGCGAGCGGCACCGTTCCCGCGACGGGGACGTGTTGGCGGATGTACGCCAGCACCAGCTGCTCGGCCTCGGCGAGCGTCACTGTGGAGGCGCGCACCTCTTCGGTGAGGCCCGACTTCGCGTGCATCTGGGTCACGACGTCGGGCATGTCCGCCAGCGCCGCGTCGTCGGCGTGGATCACGATGTCCACGCCTTCGCCCAGGATGTTGAGGTCGCTGTCGGTCACCAGGGCCGCGATCTCGATGAGCTTGTCCGAACCGAGCCGCAGCCCCGTCATTTCACAATCGATCCATACCAATTTGTCTTGCACGAGAAACACAGTAGTCAGGCGCCGTCGGGATATTGTCCACGGTGGAGAACTTCCCGCACGCTTTCTGCTCGAGGAGGACGTCCATGACGGTTGATCCGAGTGCCGACGGTGACGCGCAGGCGCCCGCGGAGAAGACGAGAACCGCCGAGGCCGCCGCCGAGATCGCGGCCGGGTACTCGTCCGGCGGCGCGGCCCTGGAGCTGGGGACGGTCGTCGTCGACGACGTCGTGGATCCGTCCGCACGCGTGCGCATTCCGCTCGCCACCGTCAACCGGCACGGGCTCATTGCGGGGGCCACCGGTACCGGTAAGACGAAGACACTCCAGGGCATTGCCGAACAGCTCTCGGCCGCGGGTGTTCCCGTCGTGATGGCCGACGTGAAGGGTGATCTGTCGGGGCTGTCCGTACCCGGTGCGGCGAACGACAAGATCGTGGCTCGTGCTCGGGAGACCGGCGACCCGGGCTGGGCGCCGACGGGCTACCCGGTGCAGTTCGTCTCACTCGGAACCGAGGGCATCGGCGTCCCGGTGCGCGCGACGATCACCAGCTTCGGCCCGATCCTGCTCGGCAAGGTGCTCGGACTGAACGCGACCCAGGAGTCGACACTCGGGCTGATCTTCCACTGGGCCGACACCCGCGGGCTCGCGCTGTTGGACCTCAAGGACCTGCGGGCGGTGATCGCGCACCTGACGTCGGACGAGGGCAAGGCCGATCTGAAGGGGATCGGGGGAGTATCGGCCGCGACCGCCGGCGTGATCCTGCGAGCTCTGGTGAACCTCGAGGCGGACGGGGGTGACACGTTCTTCGGTGAGCCCGAGTTCGAGACGGAGGATCTGCTCCGTGTCGCCGACGACGGCCGCGGCGTCGTCACCCTGTTCGAACTCGGCGCGCAGGCCGCGCGCCCGGTGATGTTCTCGACGTTCCTGATGTGGGTGCTTGCCGACCTGTTCCAGACGCTGCCCGAGGCGGGTGACCTGGACAAGCCCAAGCTCGTGTTCGTCTTCGACGAAGCCCACCTGCTCTTCGCGGACGCGTCCAAGGCGTTCCTGGCGCAGGTGGAGCAGACCGTCAAGCTGATCCGGTCGAAGGGCGTCGGCGTGTTCTTCTGCACGCAACTGCCGACGGACGTGCCCAACGCCGTGCTCTCCCAACTCGGCGCCCGGGTGCAGCACGCGCTGCGGGCCTTCACCCCGGACGACCAGAAGGCACTCAGGACGACGGTGCGCACGTATCCGACCACCGAGCACTACGACCTCGAGAAGGCGCTGACGTCCCTGGGGACGGGCGAGGCGATCGTGACGGTGCTGTCGGAGAGGGGCGCGCCGACGCCCGTCGCGTGGACCCGGATCCGGCCGCCGCGGTCGCTCATGGACACGATCGGCGACGACGGGATCCGTACTGCCGCTGCCGCGAGCGCACTGCAGCCGAAGTACGGCGGGACGGTCGATCGTGAGTCGGCGTACGAGCTGTTGACGGCCAAGGTGGCCGGTGCGCCGAACGTCGACCCGACGTTGGACGTGCCACCGCTGCCGGATCTACCCGACCTGCCGCCGGCGCCGGCCCCTGCTCCGGAAGGTCCGAGCATGGCGGAGCAGGTTCTCGGCAATCCGGCCGTCAAGAGCTTCCTGCGGTCCGCGGCGTCGGCGGCGGGGCGGGAGATCTCGCGGAGCATCTTCGGGACCGGGCGCAGACGTCGGAGGTGACTGCGCCCGGTACCGAACAGGATCAGTCGAAGAGCACGACGCCGCGAATGTTCTTGCCCTCGTGCATGTCGATGAAGCCCTGGGCGATGTCGTCGAGCTTGTAGGTGGTGGTGACGAGCTTGTCGAGTTCGAGCTTGCCGGCCTTGTACAGCTCGACCATCCACGGGATGTCCGCGCTCGGGGCGGAGGCGCCGAACAGCGAGCCCTGGATGCGCTTCTGGTAGAGCGTCAGCTCGAGCAGGCTGATCGGTAGCCCGACGTCCTCCATCTTGCCGAGACCGGTGACGACGCACGTGCCGGCCTTGCGGATCGACGAGAAGGCCTGCGCGACATGCTCACCCGTGGTGACACCGACCGTGACGATGGCCGCGTCGGCGCCCTGCCCGTTGGTGAACGAGTGCGCGATCTCGGTGGCCTCCTCCATCGTGGCGACGGCGTGGGTGGCGCCGAACTCGAGTGCCGCATTGCGCTTGAACTCGACCGGATCGACCGCGATGATGTACGACGCACCCGCGTGCGCCGCGCCCTGGACGGCGTTGATGCCGATGCCGCCGATGCCCATCACGATGACCGTGTGCCCGGGGTAGACCTCGGCCGAGTTCACGGCCGCGCCCCAACCGGTACCGACGCCGCAGCCCAGCAGGCACAGGGTCTCGAGGGGGAGATCCTTGTCGACCTTGACGGCGGAATCGATGCTGACCGTGGTGTATTCGCTGAACGTGCCGAGCCCGCAGGTCTGCGCGACAGGTGCGCCGTCGAGCGTCAGCCGGTAGCTGTTCGGGTCGTCGGGTCGGCCGCCGGTCATGATGGCAGCGCCGCGGTCGCAGAGGTTCTGCAGGCCCTTGGCGCACCAGCGGCAGCGGCCGCAACCGGCGAGGAACGAGAAGATGACGTGGTCGCCCACCTCCCAGCCGACGGTGTGCGGTCCGACTTCGACGACGATGCCGGCGCCCTCGTGGCCGCCACAGATCGGGTAGCGGCCCACGCCGTGGTCACCCTTGGCGATGTGATCGTCGGAGTGGCACAGGCCCGACGCGACCATCTTGACGGTGAGCTCGTTCTGGCGGGGGCCCTCGAGTTCGAGTTCGACCACCTTGTAGGTGCCGGGCGCTTCGGTGATGACAGCGGCGCGGGTCTTCACAGGGTTCCTCCTGGCTGGATCGCGATGTTGTGGTGCGCATCACTATCTGCCCGGATGGTCTGTTTCCGTGTGACCGGTCTCACTCACTGGAACCCGGTTACAGTCCGACGTCGCGCGACAGCAGATCCGCGGCCGTCTCCCGGCGGATCAGTTCGCGCGCGGTGCCCCCGCGGACCGCCACCACCGGCGGTCGCCCGACACCGTTGTAGGTCGACGCGAGGCCGTGGTGATACGCGCCGGTGCACGGTACGGCCAGCACGTCGCCCGGGTGGAGATCGCACGGGAGGAGAACGTCGTGAGCCAGGACGTCCCCGGCCTCACAGTGCCGTCCCACCACGGTCATCGGAGTGTGGGCGCCGGCCGGGTGCCGGTTCGCGACCGCGACGTCGTAGCGCGCGCCGTACAGCGCGACCCGCGGGTTGTCGCTCATGCCGCCGTCGACGGCGACGAATGTCCGTCCGCCCGAAACGGTCTTGATCGACACCACCCGGTACAGCGTGACGCCGGCGCGCGCGACGATCGCGCGTCCGGGCTCGAGGGTGATGTCCGGGCGCGGGAACCGGTTGCGGGCGCAGGCCTCGTCGAGCGCGTCGTCGACGGCACGGGCGAGGTCCGTCAGGTCCATCTGGGGATCGCCGGGACGGTACGGGACGGCGTGACCGCCGCCCAGGTTCAGGTTGGTGAGGATGATGCCGTGGTCGCGCCGGACCTGGTCCATCTGCCCGATCAGCCGGTCGATCGCCGCCGCGAAGAGTCCGCTGTCGGTGATCTGGGAACCGAGATGGCAGTGCAGTCCGGCCAGTTCGAGGGAGGGTTGCTCGAGCACGAGGCGGACCGCGGCATCGAGGTGGCCGCCGGCGATGGGGAACCCGAACTTCTGGTCGTCGACGCCGGTCGTGACCGCCGGGTGGCCGTGGATGTCGATGCCCGGCGTCGCGCGCACGAGCACCCTCTGCCGGCCCCGCGCGAGGGAGGCGAGCAGCCGGATCTCGGTGTGCGAGTCGACGACGATCCGGCCGACGCCCGCGTGCACCGCCGCTCGTAGTTCCGCGGCGGTCTTCGCGTTGCCGTGCAGGATGATTCGCGCGGGGTCGACGCCGCTGGACAGGGCGATCGCGAGTTCACCGGACGAGCAGACATCGAGCGACAGACCCTCGTTCGTCACCCAGTCCGCGACGGCGCGGATCATCAGCGCCTTCGCCGCGTAGGCGAGCTCGGCCTCGGGGAACGCCGCACGGTAGGCCCGGCAGCGGTGTCGGACGTCGTCCTCGTCGAGCACGTACGTCGGTGTGCCGTACTGGTCGGCGACGTCGTCGAGGGCGACGCCGCCCACGCGGATGCGGCCGTGGTCGTCGTGGCCGGTCGTGACCGGCCACACCGCCGGATCCAGCCGCGGGGCCATCGCCGCGCGGAGGGACGGAAATATGTCGAGCAGGGTCACCGGCGTCTCCTGGGGGTGCCCGCGATCCGGTCGGAGCGGGTTCACCCTCAGGACTACGCCGATGCCCTGCTCGGTGGTCGGTTCTTGACGCGGGCTTGACGGGTCCCGAGCAAGCCCTGACGCGCGGTTGACGCCGCGGTCAGCCGCCCAGCTTCTTGTAGAACGTGCCGACGATTGGGGCCATGACGGCGCGCGGGCTGTACTGCCCGGCCACCGACATGCCCTTGCTCAGGATGCCGGGCACGATGCGCATCTTGTTCTCGGCGAGCGCGTCCAAGGAGACCTTCGCGACGTACTCGCTCGAGATCCACAGGAAGTCCGGGACCAGCTTGTCGACGATCGACGCCTCGGCCGGGTCCGGGGTCTCGGTGCGGACGGGACCCGGGGCGAGCAGCGTGACGTTGACGCCGCTGCCCTTGAGCTCGCCGCGCAGCGACTCGGAGAACGTGTTCACGAACGCCTTGGTCGCGGCGTAGGTGGCGTTGTTCGGGATCGGCATGTTGCCGGCGGCCGAGCCCACCATGAGGATCGCACCCGACTTGCGGGCCACCATGCCGGGCAGGACGGCCAGCGTCAGGTCGTGCACGGCGACGGCGTTGAGCTCGACCTGGTCGCGCTCGTAGCCCGGGTCGAGGTCGACGACGGGACCGAACGTCGCGATGCCCGCGTTGTTGCACAGGATCGAGATCTCCCGCTCGGCCAGTTCGGTGACCAGCGGGGCGCGGCCGTCGCGGTCGGAGAGGTCCACGGCGCGGACCTCGACCTCCACGCCGTACTTCTCGCGCAACTGGGCGGCGAGCTTCTCCATCACGTCGCCGCGGCGGGCGACCAGGATCAGCGAGTGTCCGCGCGCGGCCAGTTCGGCGGCGAGGGCCTCGCCGATGCCGGAGGAGGCGCCGGTCACGACCGCGCGGGCGTCAGGGGTGGGATTCGGCAGGCTCACGACAGTGCAGCGTAGCGGGTCGTCGGAAAAGTGGTGGTCACGCGCTCAGATCCTCGCCGCGAGGCGCGTGCCCTGCTCGATCGCCCGTTTGGCGTCGAGCTCGGCGGCGACGTCGGCGCCGCCGATCACGTGCGTGGTGACGCCGGCGACGGTCAACTCGTCCACCAGGTCGCGCACCGACTCCTGGCCCGCGCAGATCACCACGGTGTCCACGCTCAGCGTGCGCGGGCGCTCGCGCTTCTCGCCGAACGTGATGTGCAGGCCCGCATCGTCGATGCGCTCGTAGTTGACACCGGAAAGTTCCTGCACGCCCTTGGCTTTCAGGGCGGCGCGGTGCACCCAACCGGTGGTCTTCGCGAGTCCGGCGCCGATCCGTCCCGGCTTGCGTTGCAGCAGGAACACCTCGCGCGGTGAGGGCGACGGCTGCGGGGTGGTGAGCGCACCCGGCGCGGACTCGGGGTCGGTCACGCCCCACTCGCGCTTCCACTCCGCGAGGTCGAGGGTGGGGGACTGCTCGTGGGTGAGGAACTCGCTGACGTCGACGCCGATCCCACCCGCGCCGATCACCGCGACCGACCTGCCGACCGGCTTGCCGTCGCGGACCGCCTCGGCGTACGAGAGCACCTTCGGATGATCGATGCCGGGGATGTCGGGCATCCGCGGGGTGACGCCGGTGGCGATCACCACCTCGTCGTAGCCGGCGTCGATCAGGTCCACCGCGTCGACGCGAGTGCCGAGGCGCACGTCGACGCCGGCGAGATCGAGCTGACGCCGGTAGTACCGGATGGTCTCGGCGAACTCCTCCTTGCCGGGGATCATCCGCGCGATCCCGAACTGGCCGCCGATCGCGGCGCGCGCCTCGAACAGCGTGACGGCGTGCCCGCGCTGGGCGAGGTTCAGCGCCGCGGACAGGCCGGCTGGGCCGGCGCCGACGACGGCAAGGTTCTTCTTGCGCCGCGTCGGCAGCAGCGTAAGTTCGGTCTCCCGGCCCGCGCGCGGGTTCAACAGGCACGACACGTGCTTGTTGGCGAACGCGTGGTCCAGGCAGGCCTGGTTGCAGGCGATGCACGTGTTGATCTCGTCGGCCGCACCGGCCGCGGCCTTGCGGACCCAATCCGGGTCGGCGAGCATCGGCCGCGCCATCGAGATCAGTTGCACCTCGCCGCGGGTGAGGATCTCCTCGGCCACCTCGGGCATGTTGATCCGGTTCGACGCGACCACCGGAATCGAGACGTGCTTGGCGAGCTTCTCGGTGACGTCGACGAACGCCGCCCGCGGCACCGACGTCACGATGGTGGGCACCCGCGACTCGTGCCAGCCGATGTCGGTGTTGATGATCGTCGCGCCGGCGGCCTCGACTTCCTGTGCGAGCGCGACGATCTCGTCCCAGCTCTGCCCGCCCTCGACCAGATCGGCCATCGACAGCCGGAACAGGATCACGAAGTTCGGTCCCACCGCGGCGCGGGTCCGCTGCACGATCTCCACGGCCATCCGGCGGCGCTTCTGCGGGGTGCCGCCCCACTCGTCGGTGCGCTTGTTGGTCCGCTCGCACAGGAACTGGTTGACGAAGTAGCCCTCGCCGCCCATGATCTCGACGCCGTCGTAGCCCGCCGAGCGGGCCAGGCGGGCGCAGCGCACGAAGTTTCGGATCTGCCACCGCACGCCCCGGCTCGTCAGCCGGCGCGGCCGGAACGGGTTGATGGGCGCCTTGATCGACGACGCGCTGACGCTGAACGGCTGGTAGCTGTAGCGGCCCGCGTGCAGGATCTGCAGCGCGATCTTGCCCCCGGCGTCGTGCACGGCCCGGGTGATGGTGCGATGTCGGCGGGCCTCGAACCGGTTGGTGAGCTTGGCGCCGAACGGCAGCAGCCACCCCGTGCGGTTGGGGGCGTAGCCGCCGGTGACGATGAGGCCCACGCCGCCGCGGGCGCGTTCGGCGTAGAACTCGGCCAGCCGCGCGGTGTTCTTCGCGCGGTCCTCGAGGCCGGTGTGCATCGACCCCATGATCACGCGGTTCTTCAGCGTCGTGAATCCGAGGTCCAACGGTTCGAGCAGGTGCGGGAACTGTGAAGTCATGCCGGGCCTTTCGGTCGGGTCAGGAGGTCTCCGGAGTCGCGTTCTCGTCTGTCAGCGCGTCCAGCACCTCGTCGCACCAGTCGACGAACCCCTGCTCGACGCGGATGCCGCCGCGCAGGACGAGGTACTGGTGCAGGACGCGTCCGGTGCGGCGACGGGACTCGGGGAAATCGTGGTCGGCGATGCGGCGGTACAGGTCCAGGCGCGCGGCGTGCTCGTCGCGGTGCCGGCGCACCTCGGCGAGCAGCGAGGCCGTGTCCCCGTACGAGGCGCCGCGGATCTTCACGGCGAGTTCGTTGCGCAGGTGCCCGGGTTCGGTGGGCTCGGCGATCCAGCGGGCCAGTTCGGCCCGTCCGGCAGGCGAGACCCGGTACACCTTCTTGTCCGGGCGGCCGTCCTGTGCGATCGCTTCACCCGTGACCCATCCGGCGTCGTCCATCCGCTTGAGTACGCGGTAGATCTGCTGGTGGGTGGCACTCCAGAAGAAGCCGATCGACTTGTCGAACCGGCGCGCGAGTTCGTACCCCGAGCCGGACTGCTCGCTGAGGGACACGAGGATCGCGTGTTCGAGTGCCACGTCCCCATTGTTTATGCAACGAGGTGAATATGCAACCAGGCGTATAAACTGAACGGGTGTCCCGGAATCCCCCGTGACACCCGTTCTGTTCGGGAACCGTCAGACGAGCTCCGTGCCGGACCGGCGGGCCGCGACCCACTCGCGGATCGCGCCGCGGGTGATCACGAAGAGTGTCGCGGCCACCAGGACCGGCCAGATCAGGACGTACACGGTCAGGACTGCAGCATTCACGGAAGATCTCCTCGGGTCGGTGGGGCGGGGACGTGGTGGTCAGTTCCGTGCCGGTGCCTCGTCCCGCGTGGGGCGGTCGTCGTCGTCGGCCTGTCGGTCGAAGTCGCCGACGCGTTGCTCGATCGTCGCGAAGTCGAAGAAATCGGGATTCCGCACGGACATGGTGAAGCAGACGACCGTACTCACGGCGTAGGCGACGAGCGAACCGCTGAGCGTCGCGTAGTCGTGCAGGAAGCCGATGCCGAACGGCGCGGTGACCACGGCGGCGACGATGCCGACGATCTTGGCGATCCGGAGTCCGAAGAAGCCGAAGGCCATCAACCCGGCGACGACACCGACGCCGACGACCGATGCGACGTCGATGAGGAAGCCGGACGCACCGTCGGTGGGGAGCCAGCCGAACCGCACCGGCAGGAAGGCGGCGACGGCGGCGATCGTGGCCACCGTGAACGCCTTGTTGGACACCTTGTTCCAGTAGAAGCTCGCGATGACCGGGAAGACGAGCGCGCCCCAGAGTGCGCCGACGAACACGAGCAGGTCCAGGATGTTCAGCCGCATGCTGGCGAATGCGACCGCCAGCGCGGTCGCGATCACCATGGTCGCGCGGCCGATCAGCAGCATCCGACGCGGATCGGCCTCGGCCCGGCCGGCGACGGTGTGGCCGTAGCCGTCGGTCATCACGATGGAGGACAGTGCCGCCAGGTCCGAGTCGGCGGTGGACGACAGAGCGCCGAGGATCAGCAGGAAGAACAGGGCGACGAGAATCGCGGGCAGGTAGGTTCCCGCCATCTGCGGGATGAGGTTGTTGACGTCGCCGTCCAACGGTTCGATGCCGAGATAGAGCGCGAGCACGCCGAACATGCCGATCCCGATCACCGTCGAGCCGTAGCCGACGGCGGCCGTGACGAACGTCGGCTTGATGAGGTCCTCGCGGACCGCGAACAGCCGCTGGGCGATCGTCTGGTTGCCGATCGCATACGCCAGTACGGCCGCGATGTAGGGCGCGCCCTGGTTGAAGAAGGCTTCGCTCGAGAAGAAATTGCCCTGGGCGGGAGTCAGATTCGCGGCACCCGTCTCGAAGGCCGCCGGGAACCCGGCGGCGAAGAACACGATCGGGATGAGCACGACGACGGCGCCGAGCATGCCCAGCAACTGGATGACGTCGGTCAGGACGGACGCGCGGAATCCGGACCACAGCGTGTACAGCAGCACACCGCCCGCGATGACGAGCACACCCTGGATGAAGTTGAGCGGCGACAGCAGCGAGATCAGCACACCGCCCGCGATGAAGTTCGACATCAGGCTGATGAGGCTGCCGACGATGTTGGAGCCTGCCAACATGAGCTGGCTGGATCGTCCGTGTCGGGCGTACATGATCTCGGCGAGTGTGTGCGCACGCGGTGCCAGCTTCCTGATCCGCCGGCCGAAGGGGTAGATGAACAGGATCATCAGCGCGCCCCACAGCCCGTAGTGGATCGGGCCGGAGATCCCGTAGGTGTATCCGGAGGTGGCCGACGCGTACATCGACGACGCCCAGATCCAGGTGGCCGTCATGCTGGCGGCGGAGATGCCGAAACCGACCTGGTTGCCGGCGGTCATGAAGTTGTCGGCGTTCTCGTTCTTCCTGCCGATGCGGAGAGAAATGAGAAATGTTCCGCCGTAGAAGAACAGCAGCAGTAGGGCAATTGCCACGGCACTGAATTGGACGAGTTCTGGAACGTCCATTCGTTACCTCCTTGACATTAATTCGCGTAAAAATGGGTCGCGAAATCTCGATGCGAGCAGGCGCTGCCGAAGGGTGCCGTGTGCCGCCCGGTGGCGGTGCGCGCAGTGCGGTACCGATCCCGCCGTGAAGCGGTGTCCGCAACTCGGGGAGCGCGAAAGCTGTTCGGTCCGAGCGGTTCATGTCCCTCGACGCGGCTCGTCGACCGACGGGGCCGAGACGGCGCACGACGCCCGTCGGACGCAGGAGTTGCCTGCGCCGAAGGGCGTGTGGATGCGCACGAAATGCGGGTATTCGCAGGTCGTGCGCCAGGGTCGACGTGTTCCGGATCGGGAGTCCGCGCGGATTGTGCGCGGAATCGTCGCCGCATTCCCATCAGTCGCCGTGAAGTGTAACACGCACAAAATGGCAAGCCCGATTTCTTGTCGTGAATTTGAATGATTCCGGGAAATTTGATAGAAGGGTGGATTTAGTTTCGTCGGAGCATTCTTGCGGTACCCGGGACCGGTGCCGTGGTCGCCGACGACACGGGCACGTACGTCACCCTGCGGATTTCGTCCGACTACGTAGGCTCACCGCCATGAGTGCGGAAGTGGTCGGTGAGGCGGGCATCGGGCAGGCGGCGACCCGTCGTCAGGTCGCGGCGTGGGGACTGTGGGATTGGGGCAGCGCGGCATTCAATGCCGTCATCGTCACGTTCGTCTTCTCCGTGTACCTCACCGACGCGGTCGGCGACGACCTGCCCGGATCGGTCTCGGCGAGCACGTGGCTCGGCTGGTCTCTCGGAATCGCGGGCTTCTTCATCGCGGTGCTGGCGCCGGTCAGCGGGCAGCGGTTCGACGCGGCGGGTCGTCGCAAGCGCTCGCTCGCGGTGCTCACATTCCTCACCGTCGCGACGATGGCCGCGATGTTCTTCGTCGTCGACGACTACCACTATCTGTGGCTCGGCCTGGTGCTGCTCGGAGTCGGCTCGGTGATCTTCGAACTCGCCGGTGTGCCGTACAACGCGATGATGCGGCAGGTGTCGACGCCGGAGAACATCGGGCGGGTCTCCGGGTTCGGCTGGGCCATGGGCTATTTCGGTGGCATCGTCCTGTTGCTGGTGTGCTACTTCGGATTCATCGCGGGCGACGGTGACAGTCGCGGACTGCTGGGTCTGAGCACCGACGGCGGCCTGAACATCCGGTTGGTCGCGCTGCTGGCAGCGGTGTGGTTCGCGGTGTTCGCGCTGCCCGTGCTCTTCTCGGTCCCCGAACTGCCGCGTACCGGTGTGGATCCCGGCGCCGCGAAGGCCGGCTTCGTCGAGTCGTACCGCGTGCTCTGGCGGGACCTGAGAGAACTGTGGGCAGCGGACCGGCGCACGGTGTGGTTCCTGATCGCGAGCGCGCTGTTCCGCGACGGACTGGCCGGGGTCTTCACGTTCGGTGCCGTACTCGCGGTGAACGTCTACGGGATGGCGTCGGACAGCGTGCTGCTGTTCGGTGTCGCCGCCAACGTCGTAGCCGCGCTCGGCGCGATCGTGGCCGGGCGCCTAGACGACCGGGTCGGGCCGAAGGCCGTCATCGTCGCGTCGCTGATCTCGATGCTCGTGGTCGGTGTGGTGCTGATCGGCATCTCGGGGACGCTGCTCTTCTGGATCTTCGGCCTGCTGCTGTGCCTGTTCGTCGGGCCGGCGCAGTCGTCGGCGCGCACGTTCCTCGCTCGCATCACGCCGCCCGGGCGGGAGGGACAGCTGTTCGGACTGTACGCCACGACCGGGCGTGCAGTGTCGTTCCTCGCACCGACGCTGTTCGGATTCTTCGCGTGGTGGTTCGGCGCCGACAGGGCAGGCATCGTCGGACTGCTCGTCGTGCTCGGTGTCGGCCTCGCGGCGCTGCTCGCGGTGCGAGCGCCGGAGCGGGACGCCGCCGCGCAGCTACCCGCTTGACGGCCGAATGTCACACGCGTCCAGTCCAACCGAACGCGTGTGACATTCGGCCACCGTGGGGTCAGTCCTTGAAGTACACCAGCTGCTGGGTGGTGGCGAGCAGGGCGCCGTCGCGGCCCCAGATCTCGCCGGACTGGTCGAAGTAGCCCTTGCCGAAGTGCTGGGCGCGGGCGGTGGCGAGGACGGCGTCGTCGGCCTGGGCCGCGAGCAGCGTCGCGTCGGCGTGGAAGTACACCGTGAGCGAGACGGTGCCCGCCGGCAGGTACCGGCCCAGGCGCAGGAACGCCCGCGGATAGAAGACGTCGCACAGCGAGGTCAGCGCGGGAAAGTCCAGCGGTCGCGGCGGGGTGTCGCGGACCCACATCGTGGTCGTCGAGTCCGGCTGTCCGCCCGCCTCGGGGGCGGGGATTTCGCCGGTGACGAACCGCATCTCGTAGTTGCGTGCCCACGCGATGAAGTCGGGGAATCCCTGGGCATCGACGTCGTCGAGCGGCGGAGCCGTCGGCGCCTCGATCTCTGTGGACGCCCAGGTCTCTCTGCGGATGCCGAACACCGCGGTGGCCGTCGTCGTGACGACGCCGTCCTGGGCGAGTTCGACGTTCCAGTGCTGAGTGGACCGGTTGGTCCGGGTGGGGCGCGCCACGATCTCGAACGCGCCGTCGGCGATCGGACCCGCGAAGTTGACCGTGAGCGACAGGGGGTCGCCGAGGCGTTCGGGATGCTGCAGGATCGCGCGCAGCAGGGTCGCGGCGGTGATCCCACCGAAGGGACCCACCATGTTCGCGTAGGCGGAGGAGGTGTGGCCCAGGAAGGTGCCGGGCGCACCCAACTCGGGCGAGAGTTCGACGGCTGCGTCGAACGGGTGCGTAGGTGCGACGATCTGGGTCACGACAACTCCTGACGGGTGACGATCCGGTTTTAAGTATGACAACATACATAGAAGCGGGCGGCAACCGTGCGACGGCGGAAAGGGCGAGGACATGGCGAGGCGGCAGGATCCCGGGGGCGGCCCGCGGGCCGCGATGATCGACAGCGCTGTCGCGCTGATCCGCGAGCAAGGGGTGGCGGCGACGTCGTTCGCCGACGTCCTCGCGCACAGCGGCGCACCCCGCGGTTCGATCTACCACCACTTCCCGGCCGGCAAGTCACAACTCGTCGAGGAGGCCACCCGTTCCGCCGCCGCCTATCTCGGTCGGGGCATCGCCCGGGTGCTCGAAACGGGTGACACCGTCTCGGCGCTGCGGGCGCTCGTCGACCTGTGGCGCCGCGGACTCGAGGCCACCGACTACCAGGCCGGATGCCCCATCGTCGCCGCCGCGCTGGGTACCGAGCGCGGCGCCCGCGAAGTCGCCGGGATCACCTTCACCGAGTGGTGCGACCTTATTGCCACCAGTCTCGTCGACGACGGGGTAGCGCAGAACCGGTCGGCGTCGCTGTCCGTGTTGGTGGTCAGCGCACTCGAGGGTGCACTCGTGATGGCGCAGGCGCAGGGCACTTCGGCGCCGCTCGACGCGGTCGTCGACGAACTCGAGGTACTGCTGCGCGCGTGAGGACGGGTCAGGCCTGCGCGACGCGCGCGAGGATCGCGTCGGCCAGCGTGTCCGGCTGCTCCTCCGGGATCCAGTGGCTCGCGCCGTCGAGGACGACGAAACGGTAGGGCGCATCGACGAATTCGGCGCACCGCTTGGCCCCGGCCGGGCCGAGCGCGGGATCGGCGGTGCTCCACACGTACGTGGTCGGCACGCGGACGGGCGGCAGGTCACCGAACTCGCGGGTCATCGCCCGGTACCAGTTCATCGCGGCGGTGAGGGCGCCGGGCTGCGACAGCAGGCGCACATGCTCCTCGACCAGTTCGGGGTCGTTGCCGTCGCCGAACATCGCTCGCAGTCGTCGCGAGTCGTCCTCGAGCAGAACACTTTCCGCTTTACCTTCCTGGCGCAGCAGTCCGATGTACTCGGACCGGCGCTGCTGATCGGCGTCTTCGCGGAGCGCCCACCCGAACGCGGCCGGGTGCGGCACGGAGACGGCGGTGAGGCTGCGGATCCGGTCCGGATGGCGTCCGGCGACCTGCCACGCGACTGCGGCACCCCAGTCGTGGCCCACCAGGTGTGCCGACTCGAGGTCGTAGGCGTCGAGCAGGCCGACGACGTCGCCGACGAGGCGGTCGAAGCGGTAGTCCTCGACCCGCTCCGGGCGGGCGTCGGGGGAGTAGCCGCGCTGGTTCGGCGCGATCACCCGCAGCCCCGACGCCACCAGGCGCGGAGTGACCGGGCGCCACGATGCCGAACTCTCCGGGAAGCCGTGTAGCAGGACGATCGGAGTTCCGTCGTCGGGGCCCGCGACGGTCACGTCGAAGGTCAGTTCGCCCAAGCGAACTCGATCGGTCCGCGAATCGTCGGTCATGGCGTCACGGTAGCGGAATCGCTACGGGTGCGTGGGTTTCCAGCCGCCGATACCGATCGTGATCAGGCGCAGTTGCTTCTGGGTACGGTCGATCACCGCCCGTTCGGCGGCCGAACCCGGGTGATCGACCTCGAGCAGGTCGACGACGGCGGCGAGCATGGCCTGCACGATCAGGTCCGCGGCCATCTCGAGGTCTTCGACGTCCCAGTCGCGCAGCGCCGGCATGCGTCCGAGGTCGATGGTGAGTTCGCTGACGAACAGCCGCAGTTCGGTGGCGATCGCGCGCCGGACCTCCGGGACCCCGCCGTACCGCTCGCGGGCGACGAACCGGAATTCGGCCTCGTGGGCGCGCACCTGGCGTACAAGGATGTCGAGGGAGTCGGGGGCGTTCCTCGTGCTCGGGGTGCGCCGGGCGTCGCGCAGCATCCGGCGCAGCACGCGCATGCTGTCCTCGGCCAGCGCGACGCCGAGTTCGTCCATCGAGGCGAAGTGTCGGTAGAAGGCGGTGGGCACGATGCCCGCGGCGCGCGCGACCTCGCGCAGGCTCACACTCGCGAAACTGCGGTCGGCGTGGAGTTCGAGCGCCCGGTCCAAGAGCGCCTGACGCGTGCGCTCCTTGCGCTGCGCGCGCGTCTCCACCGGTTCGGTCACGGCGTCGAGTCTAGGCACTGGGTTCCGGGCCCGTCCGAGCAGTGCAGTGATCGCCGTCACGTTCCTCCGGGATTGACAGGTAGGGGGTAATCGCGTTCACACTAATCAGTGTACGAGTGTGCACTGAAAATCTCTCGTGAGGAGATGATCATGACGACGAGTTCCCTCGGTCGGTCGCCGGCGCGGCCGTTCCTCTCGCTGTTCGAGGCGCTGGCGACGCCGCATGCGGTGGACCGCTACCTCGAACTCCTCGACCCGATGGCGACGGCCCGTGAGATGCGGGCCCGCGTCGTGCGGGTCGAGCGTCCGACGTCGGATTCGGTGGTGCTCGATCTGCGTCCGACGCGTCAGTGGCGTGGATTCCGGGCCGGGCAGTTCGTGCAGGTCGGCGTCGTGATCGACGGGGTCCGGCACACCCGGTGCTACTCGCCGACCGGGGCCGAGTGCGGGCCGCGCGATGTGATCCGGTTGATCGTGCGGGCGCACCCCGGAGGGTTGGTCTCGCAGCATCTCGTCCGGGAGGCGGCTGTCGGCGCGGTGGTCGATCTCTCTACGGCGGCAGGGGAATTCATGCTGCCGGCGCCGCGACCGGCGCAGGTGGTCCTCGTGAGCGGAGGTAGCGGCATCACGCCCGTGCTGTCGATGCTGCGGACCCTCGTCGACGAGGGATTCGCCGGCCTGGTCGCGTTCCTGCACTACGCCCGCACGCAGGGGGACGTCCCGGTGCTCGGTGAGCTGCGGGCGATCGGGGAGGCCCGGGGCAATATCGCTGTCCGTGTCGTCGAGACCTCGGTCGAGGGGCGGTTCCGGCGCGAGCACCTGGACGCCGTCGCGCCGTGGTTCGGGCCCGAATCGGAGGTGTTCGTGTGTGGGCCCGACGCGCTTTCGGCCTCGGTCCGAGACCTGCTCGATGCCGACGGTTTCGGTGCACAGATGCACACCGAACGGTTCCGGATCGATCCGCCGGCGCCAGTGGGGCCCGCGGAGGGCGCCGTCTCGTTCGCGCGCAGCGGTGTCACCGCAGCGAACACCGGCGACAGTCTGCTCGAGCAAGCGGAGGCCGCGGGCCTGCAACCGGAGTTCGGCTGCCGGATGGGGATCTGCTTCTCCTGTACGGCGGTCAAACGGTCCGGGCGCACTCGCAACCTCCGCACCGGCGACACCCACGACGACCCGGACCAGCCGATCCAACTGTGCATCTCGGCACCCGTGGGCGACGTCGAGATCGACGTCTGACCGCGCCGGTCCACCACTCTCAGAGGAGAAACCCATGTTCGGAATCAGTCTTCCCGGGTTCCTGTCGATGCCCGGGTTCCTGAGATTCGGTGCCCGCGACCCCGAACCGGAGGTCACGGTCATCGGCTACGACGACGTCGAGGAACTCGGGCGGGAACTCGACGCGCTGCGTGACGAGGTCGTTGCCGACCTCGGCGCCGCAGACCGCGAGTACATCTACCGGATCATCAAGGCGCAGCGCGGCTTCGAGGTGGCCGGTCGAGGCCTGATGTATCTGGGATTCCTGCCGCCGTTCTGGCTGGCCGGTGTCGGGGCGCTGTCGATCTCGAAGATCCTCGACAACATGGAGATCGGGCACAACGTCATGCACGGCCAGTACGACTGGATGCGTGAACCGGGCCTGAACTCGCGGGTGTTCGAGTGGGACACCGTGTGCCCCGCGGACCAATGGAAGCACTCGCACAACTACCTGCACCACACGTACACGAACATCGTCGGACGCGACCGGGACATCGGCTACGGCGTCCTACGGATGGACGAGGCGCAGCGCTGGAACCCCTACTACCTGGGCAATCCGGTATATGCGACCGTGCTCATGTTCCTGTTCGAGTGGGGTGTGATGCTGCACGATCTCGAGGCAGAGAACGTGATCCAGGGCAAGCGCCGTTGGGTGGACGTCAAGCCGTTGGTGCAGGGGTGGTGGCGCAAGGCCGGACGGCAGGTGCTCAAGGACTACGTACTGTTCCCGACGCTCACCGGCCCGCTGTTCGTCTCGACGCTGCTCGGCAACGCCACCGCCAATGTGGTCCGCAACGTGTGGGCGTACTCGATCATCTTCTGCGGCCACTTCCCGTCGGGCGTGCAGAGTTTCACCGAGGAGGAGACGGCCGACGAGACCCGCGGCCAGTGGTACCTGCGGCAGATGCTCGGCAGCGCCAACATCACCGGAAGCCCGCTGTTCCACATCATGTCCGGCAACCTCTCGCACCAGATCGAGCACCACCTGTTCCCGGACATCCCGGCGCACCGGTACCCGGAGATGGCGCCGCGGGTGCGGGAACTGTGCGAACGCTACGGCCTGCCGTACAACACGGGCGGCTTCTTCCGGCAGATCGGCACCGTGTGGGCCAAGATCTTCCGGTTGGCGCTGCCGCCGTCGCTCGCCGGCCCGGCCCCGGTGCGCGGTGTTATCGTCGAGCGTCGGAAGACCGCTGCATGAGAGGCACGTCGAACATGGTGGGGAAGTTCGAGCGAGGCAAGGACACGGTGCAGGAACTCACCGAGTCCGCGGCCACACACGTCGGGGCGATCGCGGTGATCATCGCGGGGGCCGTCCGGGACGTCACGCGGGAAGTGGGTGACTGGATCACCGACGGGATCGAGATGCGCGAGGCTTCGAGGAAAGCTCGCGAGGACGGCGAACGGTCGGACATCGGCGAGAGCTGAACCGGAACAAAGAGATCGGGCCCGGCACCTGTGAAAGGTGCCGGGCCCGATCTCGTATGTCAGTCGATCAGATGACGCCCATGGCGAACATCGCGTCGGCGACCTTGACGAAGCCGGCGATGTTGGCGCCCAGGACGTAGTCGCCCGGCTTGCCGTACTCCTCGGCGGTGGTGGAGCAGCGCTCGTGGATGCCGCTCATGATCTTCGACAGGCGCTCGTCCGTGTAGGAGAAGCTCCAGGAATCACGCGACGCGTTCTGCTGCATCTCCAGCGCGGAGGTCGCGACGCCACCGGCGTTGGCGGCCTTGCCCGGCGCGAAGGCGATGCCGGCCTCGCGGAACACCGTGATGCCGCCCGGGGTGGTGGGCATGTTGGCGCCCTCGGCGACGGCCTTGACGCCGTTGTTCACCAGGGACTTCGCGGAGACGTCGTCGAGCTCGTTCTGCGTGGCACACGGCAGCGCGATGTCACACGGCACGTTCCAGATGTTGCCACCCGGGAAGTACTGGGCGTCGGGACGCTCGTCGACGTACTCGGAGATGCGGCCCCGACGGACCTCCTTGATCTCCTTGAGCAGGTCGAGGTCGATGCCGTTGTTGTCGACGATGTAGCCCGACGAGTCGGAGCAGGCGATGGCCGTGCCGCCGAGCTGGTGGAGCTTCTCCATGGCGTAGATGGCGACGTTGCCCGAACCGGAGACGACGGCCTTCTTGCCCTCGACGGAGTCGCCCTTGGCGGCCATCATCTCGGCGACGAAGTACGCGGCACCGTAGCCGGTGGCCTCCTTGCGGACCATCGAGCCGCCCCAGGTGAGGCCCTTGCCGGTGAGAACGCCCGACTCGTACGAGTTGTTGAGGCGCTTGTACTGGCCGAACAGGTAGCCGATCTCGCGGCCGCCGACGCCGATGTCACCGGCGGGCACGTCGGTGTACTCACCGATGTGGCGCTGCAGCTCGGTCATGAACGACTGGCAGAAACGCATGATCTCGGCCTCGGACTTGCCCTTGGGGTCGAAGTCGGAGCCACCCTTGCCGCCGCCGATGGGCAGGCCGGTGAGGGAGTTCTTGAAGATCTGCTCGAAACCGAGGAACTTGACGATGCCCAGGTTCACGCTCGGGTGGAAGCGCAGACCGCCCTTGTAGGGGCCGAGCACGCTGTTGTACTGCACGCGGAAACCACGGTTGACGTGGATGTTGCCGTTGTCGTCCTGCCACGGAACACGGAAGATGATCTGGCGCTCGGGCTCGCACAGACGCTCGATCAGAGCGCTGTCTGCGTAGTTGGGGTGCCGATCCAGCACCACGGTGAGCGACTCGAAGACCTCGGCGACCGCCTGGTGGAACTCCGGCTCGCCGGCGTTGCGCGCCAGTACCTGCTTGTAGATCTCCTCAACGCGGTCGCGTACAGACAACATTCACCTACTAGATTCCGTGAGAAGTTATTAATCTTTCCGTTACACGATAGTCCGCGAGGGGCCTCCACTTCGACGGTTACCTGCGGAAAGTGAGATTAGCCACGTGTGAACATTGTGTTACGCGGTTGCGAAGATTGCTAGGCGGGTTGCTCGGTGGCGCCTCGGCGCGGGTGTCCGGCGCTGCCGTTCCGGACGTCGGCGTAGTCCCTGTTTTCCCAGCAGCCACACAGGAAACGCCGTGATCGGGGCTTTTCCGTGGTTTGATCGTGGATCGACGAACGTATTCGGGGGAATCAGCGGTCGGGCCGCTTTCGGGTTGTCTCCCTCTGTCTGTACCTGCTGGAAGGGAATCGGTCTGTGAGAGAAGCGAATCGAAGGTGGGCGGCCGCGCTGTCGGCGGCTGCGGTGACGGCAGGCTTGTCGGTCGCGATGGCAACGCCGGCCGCGGCGATCGGTGGTCCGTGTGGTCAGGGCGGCGGCAGTCTGGGCAGCGCGGGCAGTCTGGGTAGTTCCGGATTGACGGGCAGCCTCATGGGCAGCCTCGGCGCCGGCAGTCTCGGCAGCGCGACGGGGTCGCTCGCCAACTCGCTCCCGTGGATCACCGGTGCGCCCAACGGTGCCCTGCCGGTGCTGTCCGGCCCCACCAAGGCGATCGAGATGGTCACGGGTCCGGGTAGCCCGAACGACACGATCGACCGCTTCAGCGTCGCCGGCACCGACCTCGGGATCATGTGGGACGGCGGCGCCGGCCAGGTGATGATGGCCTTCGGCGACACCGTGGGCGACTGCGGCATCGACGGCGATCAGTGGCGCAGCAATGTGCTGTTCCGGAGCACCGACGCCAACCTGGCTGACGGTATGCGGATCGCCACCTCGCCGATGGCTCCGGAGCCGGTCGAGAACTTTTCGCGACAGGTGATCAAAGGCCTGATCTCGAATGGGCCGGGAGGGCTGCCCGAGTTCACCGTCATCCCGACCGGCGGCGTTGCCGTCGACGGTGTCCAGTACGTGCGGTGGATGTCCGTCCGGTCGTGGGACGTGCCAGGTGAGTGGACCACGAACTACTCCGGGCTCGCCTACTCGAACGACTACGGTGAGAACTGGACCACGGACCCGGCCACCGTTCGTATCAACACCCTCGCTCTTCCCGTACCGCCTCTGCCCCTCGAGAACCCCGTGCTCTCGGACCACAACTTCGACTGGCAGATGAGTGCCTTCGTTCCGGACCGCGGGGACGGCTACGTCTACGAGTTCGGTACGCCCTCCGGGCGATCCGGGGAGGCGCGCCTCGCCCGAGTGCTCAAGGCGGACATCCGCAATCCGAACGCGTACGAGTACCGGACCGGCTCGGGCTGGAGTCAGAACCTCGCCGATGCGGTTCCGGTGATCCGCGGCAACGTCAGCGAACTGTCGGTGCAGTGGAATCCGTACCTGAACAAGTACGTCGCGATGTACACAGACCTGGGCGGGCTGAAGATTCGGCAGTCGTCGGACCTGATCAACTGGAGCGGCACGCAGACGTTGATAAGTGGGACCACACTCCCGTCGCTGTACGGCGGATTCATGCATCCGTGGTCCAACAAGAACAGCAACGACAAGAACCTCTACTTCGTGCTGACCACGTGGGATCGGTACAACGTGATCTATATGAAGACCGACCTGAGCGGCATGCGTGTGGCGTCCACCGACACGTTCGACCGGCCGGACCCGGCGGTCACCGGCGAGCAGAGGCTCGAGGGCTTCCAGACGCCCGAAGGCTTCGTCGCGCCCGACGAAGTCGAGTGATCGAGCGGAGTTCGTAGCGAGCGGCCCGTCCCCGGTAACCCAGGGGCGGGCCGTTCGCGATTCGCGGCCGAAACCTTTCGTGGGTGCTAGGTTTCGGTCAGTCGGGGGTTCTGGTGGAACAGCCGAGGGGGATCTTCATGCGTGCCGTTTTTGCTGCGGTCGTTGCGTTTGCAGTGTGTGCCGTCGCCATGCCTGTGGTGGCAGCGTCGGGCGCCGGCGCCGATCCGCTGCCCGTGCCGCACAACTTCTACGACGGGATCGGGCTCGAGACGGCGAATCCGGGCGGCTCGATTCCGGGTTCGAACGACTGGACCTGCAAGCCGACCGAGGCCCATCCGAATCCGGTGATCCTCGTCCACGGTACGGGTGCGAATCGGCAAACCAACTGGGCCACTTACGTTCCACTGTTGAAGAACGAGGGCTACTGCGTGTTTGCGCCCACCTACGGGACCCGACCGGGCGCGACATGGCCGATGAGTGCCTTTGGCGCGCTCATGCCGCTCGACCAGAGCGCCGAGGAGTTGGCGGTCTTCGTGGACGAGGTGCTCGCGGCCACCGGCGCGAGCAAGGTCGACATCGTCGGCCACTCGCAGGGCACGCTGATGCCGAACTACTACGTGAAGTTCCTCGGTGGCGCGGCGAAGGTGGACAAATATGTGTCACTGGCTCCGCTCTGGGGTGGGGCCGGCTCTTTCGGCGCCGGTGAGATTACGGGCCTCGTGAAGCAGTTCGGGCTTAAGTCGTTGCAGGAGCAGACGTTCGGCCAGCTGTGTGCGTCCTGTCTGGACATGGCACCGGGTACCGACTTCGTCGAGAGGATGAACGAGGGCGACACGCCCTATGCTCCCGGCGTCGAGTACACGAACATTGCCACCAGGTACGACGAACTCGTCGTGCCGTACACCAGCGGTCTCGTCGCCGGTCCGAACGCGACCAACATCGTCGTCCAGGACCAGTGTCCGCAGGACTACTCGGAGCATGCGGCGCTTGGGGCATCGCCTGTCGCGGCAGGCTACGTCCTCAACGCACTCGATCCACAGCACCCGCGTCAGGTGCCGTGTGTGGTCATCGCGCCGTTTACCGGTTCGCCGATCGGGTAAGTCAGGCCGACTCGATCGCGCGTGGGTAGATCGCGGGAATGGCAGTTGTGCTGCCCCCAGCGGGAGTTGAACCGGCAGCGTCCATCGCCGACAGGTTCCTGAGCGATGAATGGACGGGGATCGCCCCACGTGGGGCAGGAGTGGAAGTCGGATGCCCCACATGGGGCAGGAGTCCCGCGACCTCGAGCCTTTGAACTGTGGTTTTGTGGTGCCCCCGGCAGGAATCGAACCTGCGACCTAGAGATTAGGAGACGACAGTTCTTGGAGTCTCCCTGGATGCCTCGGAGGATCTACGGGCGCAATCGGTTTCGGTCTCGAGACATCTCGACGAATCTCTCTCGATCTCGTTAGTTCTTCCTCATTTGCGATGAATAAGGGATGAGCAGGGGAGCGGAGTGTCCGTGACGCCTACCCGATAGGTGAGACGCCGGGATCCACGAGGAGGCCGGTCATCTTGAAGGCAATGTCAGTCTTCGCGATCTTCACGGCGCTGAAAGCGGTGCGGCCGTCGATCGTCCCGGACGCGATGATGTCGTTCGGACCACAGGCTAGGGTGCGGCACCTCGCCCAGGAGCCTCGGTTGTGATCAGGATGGGTTTGGATCCTGTACCAGCCCGCAGGGATCCGCGAATAGGTCAGATCGACCGTGTCGCCCCCGACCGGGTAGATGCCGTCAGCCACGTATTGGGTCGCAGGCTGATCGCCTGTCGATGCAGGTGCAGCATCGGCGCCTCTGGTTTTGGTGGCTTGTACGGTGACGGTTTCAGTCACGGTGGTTGGTGTTGATGCGTCACTGTCCGATCCGCAACCCGCGACCGCGAGCACCGCGACACCCGCCCCCACCACAGCAACCAACCGTCGAACCATCACAATCCCACCCCTCCGCCGTCTATGCAGTTCACCGCAGCATAGCGACAGTATTGGGCACAAAGCCGGCCTTCGTGGGGGCCCTTACCGAAGCCGCGGGCGACTGTGCGGGTCCTGTTCGTCTGAGTCGTCTGAGAACCACAGCTCGAGTCCCCACGACGTTGCAGCGACGAGTTGGTTGTACAAGTCCTCAGCGGCCCTCATCTGTCTCTCGATCTTGCCGTCGCCGACCGACCACAGCGTCAGGATGTGGTTGCTGTTCGCGTCTTCCGGGTCGCGGTTGACACCTACCTCGACAGACACGCCATCGAACACGAAGTTGACGGGTGCATCGGCGATCGGGCTCACGCCACGTAGCCGGCCAAGCTCGCTGGCGACATCCTCAAGCGCGCCCGGGGCATCAAGCAGGATCATCTCGACCCTCGACATAGGCCCTCCAATCGCTACAAGAATCCCCAACCGCAGCCGCCACTGCCGAGCCCTCACGCCGACCCGCCGCCGTTTATGTAGTTCACGGGAGCGTAGCGGTCATCGAAGGCTCCAAGTCATACGATCCACCCCACGGGTTCGCACCTACAGCCTGGGGTGCCCCGATCTGGACCGCCGTGTACGCAGCGTCCCGACACCGCCGCCATCTACTCGGTCGACCGCCTCATTCACTCGTCCCCGAGAAGCTGCCGCATTACTTCGTTGCCGCGCTGGTTAGCTGCGTCGAGCATCTCCATAAACCTGGCGGCCCGTTCCTGGCTGTCGCGGTTGTATGTTCCCGCCTGAAGCCCCTCAAGGGCGTCCCGCCCTAGCTGAGCATTCAGAGGAGCCTGCGACGGCATGGGGCCCGCGTTTCGGACCCCGGTAAAGAGGTACGGGAGGACCATCTCACACACGTATCGCTGATACAGGTGAAGCTCCGCGGGGATTGGGCGCCATAGATCGGTGTGTGGGCGTTGGATCGCTGGATAGGGGTACAGGTCGAAGGCCACCAGTTGCCCTTGCGGCACCGACAGAATGTCCTTGCCTACCTCGAACCGCTGCCCGTCTGCATGCCACTCGTAGCTTGGATCCTGGACGGGAGACATCGGGTCGACCGCAATGCCGGCAAAGACACTTCTGACCACTGCAACGTTGAGTCGCCGATGCTTGTCGTAGTTGGACCATTCAGCCAGACCGATGAGAGGGTGGTGGTCAACTAGCGGGGCTCCGGTCTCATCAACTGGTGTCTTGAACAACGGCATTGACTGGTCGGGTTGCGGCACGGGTGCGTCGGTATCCATCTCGCCTGGATGGAACGGCTGCAGGGCGCGCAGCCGCTCGGAGAGTGGAGTTCCTGGACCAAGTTCGGGAACAAGCGCCTTCCGCGCACGACACCATTTGTTGTACTTGGACTCATCGCGGCAGATGGGAAAGGCTGTCTGACGCAACGCTTCGCTTTCGAGTTCGCGGCCGCCGGCCGCCTCCACGAGCATCAGGACCGCATGATCGAGCGTTGAACGCAGCTGATTGATTGCATCGCCGAACAAGAGCCCCACCAACGGGGGCGGTTGCTTCACGCTCGTGAGGTGTAGATACTCGCGCCCGTTCCTGACTCTCGACTCGAGGTCGAGCGGGTCACCGGACTTCCCGTAGTCGGTCAGTACGTCCATGAGGTCGGCGGACAGCGCATCGGCGCGAGCAACTTTGTAAAGGAGGGGTAGCGCGTAGTCGGGCAACCACTCCGCCGCAGCTTGACTCATGATGCGGAACATACACGCTGGTCGAGACGTTTGCGGTAGCCCGCGGACCCGCCGGACACTCGCCGGACACCCGCCGAGTCACGCAGCAGCATCCCGATGCGGAGCACTGCCCGACGCGGGAACAGAGCGATCTGCCGGGCGCGAGGGTCGAGGTTTGAGAGGTCCCCGAAGGACTTCTCAAATTCCGATCGGATGCCGACACGGTGTCCGTTAGCGGAGGGCCTCGCGATAACTTATTGCCCCGTTCGATATTTTGCGGACGCCCGACGACGATGACCAGGCTGTTCGGAACCTAGGCAAGTGATCGCTGCGGATACGCCGAAAGTGGGACCCCACAGTGATTGTGGGGTCCCACTGTTGATGGATCGTGTCAGTCGGCTGGGTCTGCCTCGTCCGAGTCAGGGCAGGCCAGGCCTAGTGCGATCTGTTGCAGCTCTGCCCGACCTTCGTCGGTGGCTAGGTCGGGATTTAGCCTGACGCAGAGTTCGGCAAGGGCGTGAACCAGGTTGAATGCGTGTCCGGCGTTTTCGGCGTCGGCGACGAGTTGCGCGACCGCACGCGGGTCGCCGGCGGTGTGATGCATTAGGACGGCGACCGCGGTTCGGGCGTCGTCGAGGTTGGTTTCCGTGGAGGGGTCCCAGTCGGGGCAGCTGCGTAGGGCCTCGTTGGCGAGGTCGCCGCGCGCCATCCGACCAACTTTGAGGGCTGCACCGAACTCTGTGCCGACGACTTTCCAGATGAGGTGTTCCATCTTGCTTTCGCGGTTGTCGTCAGCGATCAAGTCGTACAGGTGCGGGACAGGCTTTCCCTGCGCTGCTGCGAGTCCCGTTGTGAGCCAAAGCCCGGCGACGACGAACTCGTCCCACACAGGTTGCGCCTGCTGGTAGAGCGCCATGACCTGCTTAACGTCGCCGAGCACACATGCCTCGATGTAGCTGCCAGCGAGGCGGCAAGTGTCCGGTGATACTTCTGGCTTCATACTGCAGCCCTCTCGATCGTGGTCTTCATCGGCCACCCTTGCGGGAGTATCGGCGCGTGTGGTGTTCGATCCCGCGCCACATCTTTCGTTGCGCCTGGTCCCAGTCGGTGGTGTGGATACCGCCGTTGATGATGAAGCTGGGGGCGGCCCCAGCGATCGCTGACTCGACTATGCCGCGCTGGTTGTCGCGCAGCCACGTCTCGACTTCCCCTGATTGCTGGCTGGCGAGGTCATATGCGCGATTCATGAACGTGGCCTGGGGGTTCGAGGTTTCGAACCACCGCATTTCGGCTTCCCGTGCTTCGAGGACGGGATCAATCTGCGGGAGCCAGTCGGGGGCGGACATGGTGGTGAGGTCGAGTTCTTCATCTTCGGGCCGCCACGGGTTGATGTTCCGATAGCTGCTGGTCAGAGCCTCGATGAACTTCGGGTCTTTGAGGACGTCGACCAGCGTTTCGAATGCCTTCGTCTGCTGAGGCGACAGAACCCGCTCAGGTTCGAGCGTCCATTTCGGCATGAACCCGAGACCGTCCGCAATGCCGCCCTGGTCGTAGCCCTGCCCTTTGCCCCACTGGGTTCCGAGGTCGTCGCCCCACTTGTAGCGGTACCAGCGGAGCGCAGCGGACAGGCTCGCGTCCACATTGGTGCGATCGTTCGGCAGAGTCGGGTTGCGGTAGGACGCGAACGTGCCGGGCGTGACCTGCATGGGGCCGACGGCCTCGTTGCCGCCTGAGTTCACATCGATGACCTTCTGCACGATGTTCGGGTCACCGCCGGATTCGGTTTGCATCTGCCGTTTGGTGAGCATGATGTTGCGCTCGGAAGGCTCCCAGCCCTCACGGATCAGCGCGGCAACGATGTTGTCGTGCCACTGCTCCACACCAGCGGAGATATCCCACGGCGTCGCGCCCGCATCCAGCGATCCGAACCTGCCCGCAAGCTTCCGGATCTGGTTCCCTGCGGCACCAGTGAACGCGTCGAACAACTTGCCCGGCACCTGCCCGAACAGAGAAGCGCCGAAGTCCGGCATCTGCCCGCGCAAATCGGCCAGCGGCTTATCGAACTTGTCCTGAAGCAGCCGAGCCGCAGCGGCACCGAATGACATCCCACCCGCCAGCGGAGGAAGATTCGCGGGCCGACCGTCTAGGGCTTCCTTGATCGCCAAATGCAGGTGGTCGCCGTGCTCGCCCATCGTGCCCGCGCCGTAGGCCGCGAAGCCATCACCGACGAACTTGCCGTCCATAATGTTGTGGCCGAACGGGTTATGGATCAACTGAAGTGTCTTGTCAGCCCAGTTCGCAGCCCACCAGCCAGCCATCTCCTGCAGTTCGGGCGACGAGTTCGCGCCAGCACCAACATTGGAGAAGTCGGCGGCCATGCCCTTGGAGTGATACCCGCTGTCCGTGAACCGCAGCCCCGAGGTCAGCGACATCATCGGGAACCGTTCCGCGACAACGTCCCGCATCGAGTCGACGATGCCGCCGTTGGAGTAGTAGCCGGCGATCTGGTCGGAGAGCTTGCGTACCCCGGCGACACCGCCCGTGCGGGCGGCCGCGTTCATCGAGTTGATGTAGTCGTGTCCCATCGCCGCCGCGAACTCGGGCCGCATCACAGCTTCACCCGGACCGACAGCAATCACGCGATCGTCGACGCCGGGCGCGTAGCCGGACATGATGCCGCCGGTCGAGAACCCCTCGATCTTCGGGACCGTCACGGTCCACTCAGGTAGATCAGGCACGACGGTGCGGACACTGTTCCAGGCGTCCCGCAGGCCCGTGTTCAGGACCTTCTCGATGATCCAGTTGATCGGATTCGCGACCGAACCCTTCAGCCCGTCCCACGATTCCCCGATCCCGGTCACCGTGTCGGAGAACTTCAGCGCGAGATTGTCGAGGGCGAGACCGAGGCCGAAGAAGTGGATCTGCCCGATCGTCGACACCATGTTGCTGGTCGAGTTCGCCAGATCCACTTCACGCTGGGCGGCGTTCTGCACCAACGCGATCGTGAAATGGTTCGCCAGATCGTAGAGCGACTCCGTCAAGATCCCGAACGACACCTGAATCGCCAACGCGCCCTGATCGCCCGTCACCTTCGTGACGAACTCCGACCAGCTCGCGGCAGCGACACCTTGGAGGCCTTCGGTGAACGCCTTCCGGATTTGCTCTGTTCCACTGAGGATTCCATCGAGCGAGGGACGGACCTTGTCGTCGAAACCGGCTTTGACCGCGCCGGCGTACGAGTTCCACGACGCGATCGCCTGCGAGTAGTCCGGTCCGGATGATTCCGCCGCAGGTGCAGGTTCCTGCCCGAGAAGCGGATCCAGTGCCGCAGGCGTGCTCGGCAGGCCGATCGTGGGGAACGCCCGCCCCTGCGGATCCGATGTGGTTGCCGCGTTGGTCGCACGCCCCGTCGGGTCCAGCAGGCCTTGGAGGTCGCCGCGGGTGGGACCGGGTGTCTGTTCCGCGTACAGGTTCTGCATCGTCCGCGGCATCGCATCGAAATCCGCATCCGAGATCGGAATCGACGGACGCAGCGCAGGACCGGCAGAAGGCGCAGGCGCCGGCGGTGGGGCACTCGGGGCCGGTGCGGGACGAGTCGCAGGAGCGGGTGGAGCCCCTGCAGCACGGTCGATCATGGGGCCTAGCGCGAAGAACGCCTCGTCCGAGTTGAGGTTGATGGACCAGCTGTTGTCTTGGAGGTTCCGGGTCGGCTTGAAGCCGTTGCGGTCGAGCGCATCCTTCTGCGCGGGTGTCAGCTGCCCCTTGACCACCGCGGTGTTCCGGTTCGGCATTGTCGGCTCAATCTCGATGCCAAGCGGACCACTGTCGTCGACGGATAGGTTTCGGAAGTAGTCTGCGATCTCCGGAGTCACAGCGACAGCGCCACCCGTCGACTCGTTCGTGCGCTGCCAGCCTTCCTGACTCAGCCCCAGGTGCTGCCGCTCAGCGTTAACGCTTGTCAAAAGGTCGAGCGCTGAATCGCCAGCGAAGTCACCTTCGTTGGTCATCCAGTGCTTCAGGTCACGCAACGCGTATTGGTTGCCCGGCCGGGACTCATACTCCCGGTACTTCGCGAGTGCAGCCTTGTCGCCGGCAAGAGCATCGGCGACCATCTCGAGCGATATACCGTCTCGCTCGAACGCGGCCATCGGCCCTTTCTGCGTCCGCAGGTTGCCGATGATGTCGTTGTTGAGCCGCTGGCGGACATCGTTGTACGCAGCAGGGTCTGGCTCGATGATGGCGTCCAGGTACCGCTGGGGGGTTAGTCCGAACCCGTCTGCCGTCTCAAGTCGCCCGTCGGTCTCAGCCTTTTCCCGGATGGTGTCGACTGTCGACTGGGTCACCTTGCCGGTATCGGCATCGAGCGTGTTCCGCAGGTTCTTGATCGCCTGCTCATGTTCCTCGGCAGCACGCTTCGCATCACGCTGCGAACCTGCGAGTGTGGCAAGGACACCGACCGCGGCAGCGATACCGAGCGCGAGAACACCCATCGGGCCGAGAGCGAACGACAGTCCACCGAGTGCGGTCTGGACGCCCGTGATCACGGTCGTGATCGTCTTGAACACCATGAACCCAAGAACGATGTCCCGCGTCAAGCCAGGGAACTTCTCCATCAGCGCGACGATGCCGCCGATGATCGGGGTGACCAGCGAACCCCATGTCTGGAAAGCCGGCACGACGCTATTGATGATGAAGCCGCCGAGACCACTCAGGATCGGCGTGATCTTGTCGAGCATGTCGCGGAACGAGCGGAAGAAGTCCTTGATCTTCGTCTGTCCGTCAGTGGATTTCAGGTAGTCCTTCATCTTGCCGGTGGCGTCGTCGAGGCTCTTCAGCATCCCCTCGCCCTCATCGCGAGAGCCCTTGAAGATCGCGCTGATCGACCCGAACACGTTGCCGACGATCGAGCCGAGGGTCTTCAGGGTGTCGATGCCGCGCTGGAAGAACGCCGCCAGATCGCCGTTGTCGCGGCTCTTAGACACGAACTCGGAGAACCGCTGTGTTGCGTCTCCAAGCCCTTTCGCAATCTGCGGCAGGAAGTCCGATCCGACTGTGGTCAGGTCGATGAACACCTGGGAGAGGGGCTTCATCGCCTGCGCGAGAGAATCGGTCGCGGTCTTCGAGTTGGTGAGGAAGTGGGCGAAGTCCTTCTGTGCCGCGTCACCGGAGAACACTCCGAGCGCCGACTTGAGACCGCCGTTCAGTACCGACGCGATCCCCGACAAACCCTCTTTCAGGGTCGGAAGCTGGGTATCGGCGAGCGCGACAATCGAATCACCCATCCCGTCGAACAAGCTTTCCTGGGTGGCTTCGCGGAGGGCCTTCCAGCGGTCGCCGAGACCACGAACCTGCTCGACAAATCCACGTGCCCCGGGGGTGAGGTTTTCGAGCGCTTTCGCGTACTTGTCGGCTGAATCGCCGCCGGCCGAGAGGGCTTCATTCACCGAGGCTTGTGCGTCCGCGACCTGCTGTGCGGCCCGAGCGTTGGCCTTCGCGGCGTCAGCCTGTGCTTCCGTCAGATCCCGCTGCGCGTCGACCGCGCCCTGGTCCGCTTCCGCGACACGTTCCTTCGCCGCGACGACGATGTCGGCGCCCTCGACACCCTTACGGTTCGCTTCCTGCGCTTCGGCTGCGAGTTCCTGGTTTCGGTGCCGGACATCCTCGAGGTTCTGAATCGCCCGCTGATAGCCGACACGGGCCTCGTCGCGGTCCAGTCGGCTGTTCCCTGACTTGCCGACCTCAGCAATGCGTTCCTTCGCGCGCCGCACCGCCAACTCGGCTTCGCGCTCATCCAGGACACTGCCCTTCAGAGCCCGGTTCAGGTCGTCGATCTGATCGACCGCGTCCTTCCGTGCACTAGTCAGGTCCTTCTGCGCGTTCACCGCCGACTTCTGTGCCGACTCCACCCCACGCTCAGCCGACGCCACTTGACGGGCACCCTGCACCTGCGTGTCAGAGGCCGACTCCACAGCAGACTGCAGCTGCTTCTGCGCCGACGCTTGCGCTTTCGCCGCCTGCTCAGCTTCCTTTGCATCATTCTCGGTCAGAGCAGATCCGGCCTTGAACGCCTTCAACACCCCGGTGCTGCCGATCATGATCGCGGCGAGTGCCGCTCCTGCCGCAGTGGCCGCAGCGGGCAGCAGCGCAAGAGCGTTACCGACCTGCGCGATCTGGCCGACCAGCGGCACCAAATTGACGGCACCCACCGCCGCCAACGAAGCCTTGAGCATCGTCGCCATCGACAATGCGCCACCCATGCCACCCATGCCACCCGCGCCGCCACCGCCGCCCAGCCCCCCGCTCGTCCCGACAGGGATGCCGTGCAGCAACGCGCGAAGCGCGACAGCCTGCGCCATCAACGACGACAACTGTGATGTCGCACCCGTCGTATCGAGATCGACGTTTAGCGTGATGTTTCCCGCGGACGCCTTGAACGCCGCAAGCTGGGCTTTCGCGATCGTGAAGTCGAGGTGGGCCGGCAACTTCAGCGCCTTACCCTTGGCGATCCCCTGCACCGCGTTCAACTTGGTCGCGAACCCCGTGAAGTCCGGTTCCACCCGTAGCTTGATCTTCGGCAGGTTCACCATCTTGAGGTCTGCTCGAACCCGCTGACCGAGTCCCGCCAGGTTCGCCTCAACCTGAACCTTGATGTGGGACTTGTTGTCCAGCGGGCGCAGGTTCTCGTTCAGGTCCTTCACGAACCCGGTCATGTTCGGGGTCGCTTTGACCTTCACGTGCGACTTGTTGTCGAGTGGTCGCAGTTTGGTGTTCAGCTCGCCGATGAACCCGGTCAGGTTCGCGCCGACCTTGACCGACACGTTCTTGCCCGCCAGCGCCGTCTTCGCGTCCGCGACCGCCTTCGACGCGAAACCCTTCACCAGTTCCGGGTTCATGAAGACAGTGCCCTCAACCCGGCGGCCCTCGACCTGAGTCTTCAGCCGCGACTTCCAGTTCGGCGCAAGACTCGGATTGACCTGGATGTTCGCTGAACCAGCGTTGTAAGGCCCATCAACCATGGCGGGGTTCTCGATTCAGTTGTCGATCAAGTGCGGGACTGGCAGTCGTTAGAGGCGTCAGTCAGTGATGCGAAGGCGCGGCCTGTGTCACGCGCGGGGTGACTTCAGAGGGGCCACGAAGTAGCCGGAGGCACCGCTCGGCCGAGAATCCGCGGAGCCGGATGAGCAGCGTTAGTAGACGGGGATGCAGTGGCACACGAGGTGTGCGTTGCGAGACCAGTGGCTGTAGTGCCCCGATCCGAAGGGGCGACTGAGAACCACGACAAGCGAGGTGGCCTGTCCCGCCGGGACCACACCAACAGTGGACGTCGCATCCATCTCGACGTCGAAATACGGCTGGATGCGGTTCGACGCGACGATCGCCGTTTGCCTGTTGTCGGAGTCGACGCCGTTCGGGAAGCCGGTGCCGAGTCCCACGATCTGCCCCGCCGCAGACCCGATCCGGACCTCCGCATCAACGCGGGTCTTGAAGTCCGCCGAATGTGTCTGCGTCTCGATTGAACCGAACACCATCGGCCGCCAAGACGTCGCCTGCGCGGGAATCGGCAGCGTCGCAACGACCTTGCCGTCCACCGAGTTGTTCAATGATTCCGCCGGGAAGCTCGCGAAGTCGATCGAGTAGGGGCCCCGAACACCAGGGTTCCGGACAGGCTTGAACTTCGAACTGCTCGACTGCCACGCCAGCAAATCGCCCTGCTGAGGAGGGGAACTGTTGTCGTAGTCCGGGGCCGTCCGTAGTGGCCCCGGGCCACCGGCCTCACCAACCGCGCCCTGGATGCCGCGAGGGATACCGATGTTCAACACCTGATGCGGTGCCGTGCCCGTGATGGACAGCGTCGCATTCGAACCTGTGGGCAACGTTGTGACCGTTCCGACAGTCAGCTGGTTCGCCAGGCCCCGCGGCCCCGGCGCACCAAACGCGCTCGCGAACACGATCCAGCTAGTGCCCGTCCAGTAATGCATGGCGTTGGTCTCGGAGTTCCGAAACGTCCACCCATTCTCGTCGGGGCCGACCAGCTGATTCTCGATCGCCAACTGGTTCGTCATGTCGCCCTGCCACTCGAACGGATACGCAGGCTCGCCCTTGTCGCCCTTGTCGCCCTTGTCCCCCTTCTCGCCCTTCCGCATCTCCAGCCGCCCATCACGCGGGTTGACGTTGAACGAGTAGAGCTGACCCGGCTGGTCGTTGTTGTCATCGACCCCGATCAGCTCGACGCTGTTCAGGAACTCGCGAAGTGTCGTCAAAGTGCTCTCCTGCAGAAGGACGGAGGGTGTGAGGTCAGGTGTGTTCGATCCAGTCGATGACGTCCTGGAGCAGGTGTTCGGCTTCGTTGTATTGGGTGCCGTGTTCGCGGTAGCGGGCGTAATGTCCGGACGCGTAGATGACACCGCGGATGTTTCCGTCAGCGCCTTCGTTGTCGGTCGACGCCTCGATATGGGTGGCGTTGAAGCCGGTGCGCCAGCGGGACTCCCGAGCCCAATAATCCGCGCCCTGCTCACACACTTCCTGGATGTGGTCCCGCAGATCCGAACTCGTCTGCAGGTACTCCTCAAGGTTGTTGCCGGCAGCTGAGTACTCCACAGCCGTACCGCCTTTCACAGGGTGACCCGATTTGCAGTGAGTGGGGGCGTGGCGGCTCAGCCGGAACATCGGCGAGAGGGCCGGTCGCCGTAGCTCAACAGCGAGCCGCCACACCCAGACCCCCGGGGAGAGGTGGCCCCAGGGGAGACGGCGGGGTACTCACCGAGTGGGTACCCGAAAAGTCGTACAGAATACGACCGTTTTATGTATGGTCTGCGTATGGCACGGCACAAGCGCACCGCAGACCCGAACCAGGTTGTCGCCTACCTTCGTGTCTCGACCGAGGAGCAGGCCCTCAGTGGAGCAGGCTTGGACGCGCAGCGCGCCACAATCGAGGCCGAAGCGGAGCGGCGTGGATGGACCATTATCGAGTTCTTCTCTGACGCCGGCATCTCTGGCAAATCAATCGCTAACCGTCCGGCGCTTGGCGAGGCGATCGCCGCGATCGAAGAGGGTCGTGCGGCCGCGCTCGTAGTCGCGAAGCTTGATCGGCTCTCGCGATCTGTTGCCGATGCGTCCGCGATGCTCGAACGCGCTGGCCGTGAGGGATGGCGCATCTTCTCCGCCGACCTTGCGATCGACACCACCACCCCGGCAGGCGAAGCTGCCGCTGGCATGATGGTCGTGTTCTCACAGCTAGAGCGGCGTCTTATCAGTCAGCGCACCAAAGACGCATTGGCGATGAAGAAGGCCCAGGGAATCCGCTTAGGGCGGCCGAGTGCGGTGCCACCCGCCCTGGTGCAGCAAATCGTGGACGCCCACAAGGAAGGCATCTCACTTGGGCGCATCGCCAAGCGGATGAACGAGGCCGGCATCCCAACTGCGCGCGGTGGCGTCAAGTGGTATCCGAGTACTGTTCGGGCGATTTTGGAAGGCCAGCTAGCAGCCGACCTAGCTTCCCAGTAACCGGAGGGCAACTATCGCACCTTCGATCCGCGCGAGCATTTCCGGCGACGCTGCCATACCGCTTTCCGTGATTCCGGTACGCAGGCGCTCAAGCCAATCGGCGACATCACCAGCGAACGCGACCCGCTCGGCGGCCCCCGCAGGCAACTGAGTCCGCAACGCCGCGAGCACGGTCTCGAACTCCACTTCGCCAACCTCCACCCGCTCGAGCCTACGGCTACGTCGGACTGCACACCGAAGACAAGAGTCCTGCCATGCCATGGTCGATGAAGTACCTCTCCACCCCCGGTGTACAACCTCAGCCCCGTTGCGTCACGGTGACAACAGATCGCAGCCGGGCCTCTCCGCCCTTCCCGCTCATATGGGGTGGGAAGACAGACCGAAAACCCCACCATCAAAACGGCGAAGGGGTTCCCCGGGAAAGTGTTCGTCGAAGTCCGCGACACCCGACACGCGCGCCACAAGTAATAAGGCGGTTGCACGACAGTGGTTAGCAGAGGTGCCGGTGATGGATTGGGTGTTGCACCGGCCTACGTGGCCGCGAGAGTGTCGAGGTCTGGGCACCAGTCCGGGCACTCGGGTGGTGTCGGTCGCCCGAATGATCTGTCGAGGTGTTGTCCGATGTCTAGGACGCGGCCTCGGCACGCCTGGTAGACGCGCAGGTAGCCGAGGAGTTCGGCCGCTGTGACGCCATTCGACTGCCAGATGGGTCGCGTGTCCTGGAGGCGCCACTCGGCATGGTTGAAGTTCTGCAGGGCTGCTTCGAAGTCGTTCTCGGCGCAGTACCGGTTGATGAACTCGTATGCCATGTCGTGTTCCTCAGCGTCCAGCTCGGCTGGCGGCGGTGTCGAGGATATGGCGCAGGAAGGGTAGCTCGTCGGTGATGTCGTCATCGACGAGCGGCTGGAGTGGCTGGCCTGCAGCCTTGGCGGCCGCTCGGGCCTGGTAGCCGGCGGCGGTGAAGCGGTCGTGAGCTTCGAGGCAGCGTTTGAAGTCATCAGGCGGCCGGCGCTGGAGGGCGTGTTCGGCGGCGTGGATAAGGTCGCGGCGAGCGGCGTAGAACGCGGCGTGCGCTGCCCTGTGCGCCTCAAGCTCGGGCGTGATGATGGCGGTGCTCATGTCACCAGCCTCGCTTGGCGCGGACCCGGGCGCGGGCAGCCTCGAACTCGTCATTACTCGCTTGTTTCGCAGCGTTCTTCTCGGCGATCTCGCGGAGTTCTTCAGAGCGCTCTTCTGCTTGCTCAGCCTGCCATTGCTGAAACTGTTTCTGGCGCTCAGCGTGTTCCTCGTTCATTCGCTGCGCATGTTCCGACTGGGCCTTGAATGCGGCCGACTGGACGGAACTGCGCCCCGTTTCACGGACCAGCTCGTTCTCTGTCTGAATCCTGCGGCGGGCTTCACCGACAACGCCCTCGAAGGCGCCTTCCGTGCGCTTGCGGACAACTTCTGCGCGTACTGCCATCATCACTTCACGGTTCTCGGCAGCGACCCGTTCTGATTCTTCACGTTCCGCATGAATTCGAATGAGTTCAGCCTCACGCTGAGCAACCTGATCTTCTCGCCATTTCTTCATCGCGAGGCTCTGCGCTTCGCGTGCATCAGGTGAATACATGGGGCACCTCTTACGTTTGCAGGACAGTTTGGAGTGGTAGCGGGCTGGTGCGGAAAGTCAGAGGCCGTTGTTAGCGTTTTCACGCTGAACTTCGGTCAAGATTTCCGTATATCTATCCGGGTTTTCGGCGGCGATCCGGGCGGCTTCTTGATGCTCGGCGAACGCGCGGAGCTTTTCGTCGATCCGCGCCCTGCCCGTAGCACCCGCTTCGTCTCGTTCATGGCCCAGATGTATTGAGACCGAATGCTATTCGGTCTGTCACCCGGTTGGGCAGTGATGTCAGCCATTCGGGATCTCGATTGTAAGCGGCTGGTGTAGCTCGTGAAGGGCTCCGCTTGAGACTCGGATCCATTGGAGGCCGCGCTGGTAGGCGGCTGTGCGATGCTCGCTCGCCGCGTCCAGCGCTTCGGTCAGCGTGGGGACGGGAATGACACCGTCACGAGTGAGATATCCGTACGGTGCAGTCATATTCTGTTGTCCTTCGCGTTACAGGCGATTTTTGCGCTGCCGGCGCATTTCGTCGATCGTGGCGGTCGATTCGGCTCGCCTCGCATTTTCAGCGGCCATCTCTTCGAGTGCCGGCATTCGCTCGGCCAGCGCTTGGCGGGACCATTCCTGCATGGCGCGGGCATTGGTTTGATGCTGCTGGTTCCGCGCGTCGATGTCGGCGGCAAACTGGCGCTGACGCTCGTCTGCTGCGGCGTTGGCTCCGGATTCTCGGTCTGCACGCACTTGTGCCCGCGCCTTGTCGATGGCTGCGGTCGGGGTGAGGGCGTCGTCGGGTTGATCCGCCCACGGGTCTGCTTTCCGGCGCCGGTACTCGGCCAGGTGCTCCTCGAAGGCGGCATCCTTGCTGGCACATCTTGCGTTCTGCTCCCGCTCCGCATCGACACGCTTGTTGTACGCCTCTAGGTTGGCTGCGTGTTGTTCCGCGGCAATCCCGTTGGCGCGGCGCACCTCCGGCGTCATCTGCGGGTTCCAGTCGGCAAAGTTCATGAGCGTCCTTGAGGGCTAGTCAGGCGGGCTGGGGTTCGTTCTTGCCGCGTTCGACGAGGTGGCCGCTGAATGCGGCGTCGATCTCATCGACGTCGTATCGGACGCAGCGCGGTCCCGGCCTGTACTCGGTGATGTGGAGGGCGCGAACGCTCCTCTCAATGGTCTTGCGCGTGACGCCATAACGGGCTGCGGTGTTGTCTGGAGACTCAAAGCGTTTACGCACGGTGATTCCTTCGGCTGGAGGCATAGATGTACGCCCGGCGGAGAAGGGGCGATGCTGCTAACGCGAGCAGTGCGGAGAGGTGCGCCGGACGGTTTTAGGGACACGTCGGCGATGCAGCCAACGCTACAGAGGTTGGGTATCTACACGCAACGGCATTACTCCACGGGTATCTAGACCCATTTGCACCCCTCCTCGTGGCGCACGACCAGGAGGGACTCGGCGGGACCTCTCTCGTCGATACTGCCTCTGAGCGTGCACCGGTGGCAGCTGAGCCGGCTGAAGACTTGCGCGGCGTGGAGCGTTGTCTTGCAAGTGATCTGAAGTGTTCGCACTCGTTCATTGTCTGGACGTGAGCAAGCGGATTAGGGGCGGCGACGTGCTAGTCGGGGCTGAGTATTCCCGCGATGCAGAACATGATGATGATTCCGGCGAAGGCTGAGAGTAGCGACAGCCCGACCGAGGCTCCTGCGAAGAAGGCGATGAGTCCGGGTGAGGCTGAGAGCGCTAGAAATCCGAGCGCCCATGGGGAGCGCAGCACCTTCATTCGGCTACCTGGATCGAGGTTGCCGGCGTTGTGGTTGCCTCGGACGCTACGACACCCGTGAACCAATCGGCGAAGGCTTCTGGTGCACCCCAGAATCCTTGCGTCCCGCCGTAGGCGAGTAGCGCTAGCCCGCCCAGCGGCACCACGAGCGAGAAGACGAAGCCCCGAACCGTTTTCATGGTCTGGTTTGTAGCAGGTAGCGGCTGCTCTGGTGTCTGGTTTGGTGGGATTCCCGACGGTGCTCGAGTGGTCGTCGCTGTTGCCCCACCCGAGCCCGCGGGCGTGGCGCCAGGGCCGCGTCGGGGGGTGGCCCTGGCGCCACGAGAACCGAACTTATCGGGTTGCCGGTGGCCCCGGGGCGACTGTGAGCGAGATCCCACGGCCGCTCCAGCTGACCAGTGGTGGATCGGCGTCACCTTGTCGGACGGGCGTGAATGGCACATCAACTGCGGGGCAATCAATCCGAGGGCCGCGACGTACGCGAACTGCGAGGCGGTATGGCACCTGGCGCGGTAGTCGTCCTATGACGCGGGCGGCTGATGGAATGCGTCCCACATCGCGTCACGGCATCCTTCCGCGTAGTCGTGCTGATCCAGCTTGTCGCGCGAAATCTCGCCACCCCACCAGTAGGTGACAGCGCTACCTTTGGCGTTGGTCGCCAGATAGTCGCAGTTCTTGGCGATCGAACTGTCGGATCCGCTGCTTGGGATGCCTGCCCCGCCAAGTGCCGCGGCGGTCTTCGCCACCTCTGCCCCAATGGCCCTGCCGGCCTCGTATGAGGCGTCGTCACGTTGGTTCAGGAACGCTGAAACGCCAGCAAAAGTGCCGACGGCCAGGGCAGCTGCCGCAAGGACTGCCACTGACCAGCGGAAGGGACGGTTGTGCCGCAGTTTCGGCTTGTAGCGTTTCGGCGCACCGGGCGTCCCGTACGTACCTAGCGGAGGGGTTGAGGGCGGACCAGCCGGGCCGGGCGTGCCAGTAGGAGGAAACGGAGGGCGTCCGATCATTGGCGGGCAGCTTTCAGTGATTAGGCAGATGTCAGCTTCGGCATCTTGGCACGAAGACCGGCCCGGTATCGCCAAAGCGGGAGTTCTGCCGATTTCGCCCGTTAGGTGACGCTTGCGCTGTTAGTCTCCCTCGTTCTGGAATCAATCGAACGAGGGGGGACATGAACACACGCATCATCCGCCGCAGCCTCGCTGCGGCCGCGCTCGGGGCTACCGCAGCACTCGCAATGCCGGGGACAGCGTTCGCTGTGTCGGCGCCGATCATTCAGACCCAGATTGGCGTCAACACGGTGTCATTCACGCTCACTGTGCCGATCACGGGCGTTTCCGAAATCTGCGCTGGGCCGTGGATCCACACCGAAGCAGACGCGACCGCAATCTTGAATAGCCCCACACTTGATGTTGCGAACAAGCCGTTGAACTGGTTCGTGGGGTCGCCGGTGTCACCGACAGGCGCCGGCGGATCCCCATATATCAATCCCGACGGGTCGACGAATTACGTGAACGCGTACAGCGGTCAGACCGTAGTCGCGAAGCTCCCGTACATCGCCGACGGCCGATACGTAGCCGGCATCGCCTGCTATCAGGCCGGCGGGAACGACTACGTACTGACGCAGATCCCATTCACCATCGGCAACCCCGACACGTCAGAACCTGGCGGGACTGGCAGCCTAGGCTCGCTATCGTTCGGCTCGTAGGAGTTCAGCATGGCGAAACGATCCTTCCGTGTCGGGCTTGCTACTGGCGCCCTGACTGCTGTCGCGGCACTCGTTCTGCCCGGAGCGGCTCACGCCGCGATACCAGCGAATGTCGACATTGTGGTTGACGGCAATACCATCCGCGCAACGATCTCGGTCCCAGAAACGGCGGGCACCCGTACCGTCTGCTTCGGGCCTTGGGTGCATACCGAAGCGAGCGCGCAACGACTTCTCAGCAGCCCTGACTTGGACCTCGAGGCCAACCCGGTGGACTGGGGGACGTACATGCCCGACTCGCCTTCCTCGAGCATGTCCGTAGGTATTCCCCAACAGCCCCGGTACGTGTCGGTGACCCCGGGACGGACCGCCGAAGCTGTCATGCCTGCGATTGCGCCAGGAAGGTATGTCGCCGGGGTGCTCTGCGGCTTGGCTGCGGATCCTCCCTACTCAATTCCTCCTGTGACCTATACGTCCCTGGAGTTGTATCCGCTCACAATTGGCGAGACGGGTTCAGAACCGGCAGCTACTGGCAGCCTCGGCTCACTGTCGTTCGGGTCGTAGACGAGTAGGTTCCGGGCCGCGGTGAGGGCGGCCCGGAACCAAACACGCTAGTTGGTGCAGTACTTCCACTCGCCGCCTTCACGGACGAATTTGACGGGCCCTCGTCTGGCGTCGTTTACGTCACCTGAGACTTCCATGTTCTCGATGACCCCGGTCGCTGTTGCGGAGTCCCCGTCAACCTTGATGTCGTCGACGCTCATCTGCGTGACCTTGCCATTGTTGGCGGATCGTTCACCACTCACCTGAGCCTTGAATTCTTCCGGCGAGAAGCTTCTCCTGATGTTGTTGGTCTCCGCCGCGCAGTAGTACCCGTAGTAGGCCTCTACGTCACCTTTCGCGTAGGCATGATTCATCTGCTCGACAACTGCGACGATCGCGTCCTCGGGGGAAGGCGTCGGGTCGCCGGCCGTGGCGTTGCCGCTACACGAACTGAGGGCGGCAGTTGCCAGTGTTGCGCCGAGAACGACAGAAGCGGATCGGTAGAAGGTGGTCATCGGTTCCCAGTCTCCCTGGATGTAGCAGTGACAGTCGGCGAGTGGAAGTCCCCCCTGGAGCATCCGAACAATCTGCAGGAGTGAGGTTTCGCGGTACGAATACCCCGATCATCCACGGATGGTCGGGGCCTTTCGGTGTTTCAGGGCGAACTATTAGACCTGCGGGCATAGATGCTTCGACGTCGCCTCAGAAATGATGTTCCCCGCCGCAGTGCCGGAACCGGGTGTGGCCGACGGCGGCACCATCTCCGCTGGCAATGTGAGGCCACCCTGTTGCTCAAGGAGCGTCTTTCCCATCTTGCAGGCGGCATAGCCTAAGTCAAGGACCGCGGACAGCGGCATCTCTACGTAGGTGCCGTCGTGGTTCCGGGGAATGTAGCCCTTGTCCCGGTACGCCAGACAAGCTGCGCGAGCGAACCTGCCCTGGCCACCATCTGGCGTGGCCTCGATGAATTCTGCAAACTCGCGAGCGGTGTCCGCACGGGACGGGACCAGCGGATCGTCGGTGGCCGACAGCGGAACACCGTCAACAATCCAAGGCTGCTTAGTCGCCTCGACGAACTCCTCGACGGAGAGGTTCGAATCGAGACGAGCATCCGCGCACAGGGCCCGAGCCTCCGCAGACTCAGGCGACTCGACGCCGAGAGCATCGGCAACCGAACCGACTCCGTCCGAAATCGAATCCCCAGAGCCACACCCCGCAACAGTGACCGCGACGATCCCAGCAGCCAACGCCGCCACGGCCAGCCGCTTGTGTCCGCGCATTCGGTTTCCTCCCCATCGACGTCATCCCAAGACGGAAAGCGTGAGACTACCGACCACCTGGCCTGCTGTCTGTCGATCGAACAGACGAATTCCTCCACCGCATCCTCGGGCCACCAGATCGGTAGTCCCGCCAGCGATCACTCGCACCCTTCGTGTGGGTCTCGACCCGTGAAGGGTCGAGGCATTTCACTGTTTCAGGAGCACAAAGCAGATGCCAACGCCAAGCGGCCCACAGGACCACCTCCGGCGTCTGCCTGCGTCATCGTCGAGTGAGTTCCGGAGAAAATTCGCCCAATCCCCTGATCAAATCCGGTCGGTCGGTTACTGTCTTCAGCTCCGGCGCGGATGCTGCGCCCATGAACAGGGAGTTCTCGATGCTTGCCCCGACTCGACGATCGTTAGTTGCTCTTGCGATGTCCGCCACCTGCTGTTTAGTGTTGGCGGGATGCGCCTCAGAGGAGGCCGAGGAGGTCCCAGCGGTCGCAGGTACGTTGCCCACTTCGTCCTCTGCACAACCTTCGACCACTTCCGCTCCAAGCGTCGCGGCGTTCCCGAAGCGTTCCGAACTTTCCGGAATTGTTGTCGGGCACTATCAAGGGCAAGGCCAGCCTTACGAAATTGGACTCATCGATCCAATTAACGGAAACTATCGCACCCTTGGAGAGTTTGACGGCGCCGCCAAATCCATTTCCTCATATGGCCTTGGTCATACTATTGCGATGTCGCCCGACTTTACCAAAATTGCCGCAAACAAAGCCGTCAATTCGGTAATGCATCCCGGGTGGTACGACATGGATGGCTATTTCGCCGACCTCACTCCCGAGCTTAGCTCTGACGAGTTCGGCACCGATGAGTCAGCATCCGTAATCGGATTCGACGCGAATGGCAGGATTTACTGGACTAGAGAAAGTAGGGCCAGCGTAGGGGGGTCGATATCTGGTGGCGTATCTACCACCGTAGAGGAGGTGTACCGTGCAGATCCCGACAATCTGTCAGCCAGTCGCGAAACCGTTCCCGTCTCCGACATCAACGGAAATCTCTACCGCGACTTCAGCGGTTCGCTTAGTTGGGAGGATACTGCGCGCTATCCAAGCTGCCGAAACTCCGTTTACTCGACCCTTGCGCCTGACACCTACTTTGAAGTCGAGGGTGCCAGTCACAATGATCCAGCACAAATAGTCGGCACACAGATCTATCGAGATTCCTTGAAGAACCTCCCAGCGATTGGGTCCTGCGGCAGCCGGTCCGAACAGGCAGTCCCCCTGCTGCCTGACACTAGTTCGCTTCAGGTGACCCAGCCAATCCCCAATCATGACGGATCCAAAGTCGCATTCTTCTCAACTGACGGAACTCTCTACACCGTAGACGGGTATGGGCGCGATCGCCCGACCCGAGTCGCAAACGGGTTTCAGAACTTTGTGCTCATCGAATGGCTACCATGACCTCACGCCCCGCATGACGCGGCCTCCGGTTATCCGCGGATAACCGGAGGCCTTTCGTGTTTCTACCGCTTTTTGGCGATGAACTCCTTGGCAGGTCTGGGCGGGCCCGAAGGGGTGAGAACCCGCTTGGCCTGGGCGACGCTGATCAGACCGATGATCGCGAAGATCGCGAGACCGATGCCATACGCAGTCGGGTCGCCCGTAGTGCAGATTTCGCGGTAGCTGCTGCTGCTCGGATAGCAGACCTCGGGTGCGTTAGCGATCTCGATGATCTGCACGACGATCCCGAGTGCGAGCGTGAGCAAAAACCAAGTGTTTAAGCCTCGAATGATGGCGCGTTGGTTCACAGTCATGCCGAACATCTATCAGCCCGAAACCGACCGCATAACCTGATTGCATGGAATGAGGGGAACCGCACGCGCCGGCACGGCGTCGAACCAGGTGTGGGCGACGAACTGTGGGGCTTCGCGTTATGGGAGGCGGAGTGGGAGCAGCACTGCCTCGACCACGGAATCGACCTGGAATGGTGAGCGCCCCGCCGCAGGGGGTTCGGCGGGGCACTCGCGGCCGGCGGCTTCCCTCCGCTGGCATGGCGAGACGCTACCACGGCTATCGAACATTTGTGCGAAAATTGGGTGGTGCCGAGCTACGAACGCGCACCTAAGCAGTGCCCCCGCGGACACCCGTTGGGGCCTGGGCAGGTGCTCGTCGGCTGGTTCGCCTGCGGCTGCACCGACAACGGCGGACACCGCACCTACGACTGTCGCACCTGCGGCGCTGTGATCTATCGGCCACCGCACTCGGGGCGCCGCGACTACGGCGACCGATGGCGGCGGAAGCCGTAGTGCACTCGGGACACTCGATAGGGGCCAACGAGTGTCGGTGTATACCGCTACTGTCGGCGCACGTTGTTCGGGAGGGACTATGAGCGCTACCGAGTTCATTCACGTCTTCGCTGACCTGTCGGTGGCCGGCGTTGCCGACTTGGTCGGTGGCACTCTCGACGCGCCGTTCCAGCGGGTGCCGGGCGGCGACTATTACGCAGCCGTCTATCGGGGTGATTCGCTGAGGATCATGTCGGGTGAGGACGGCGTCGTTCTCACGGTCGATCCGGTCGCGTCGCGGGGCGTGGATACGCTGCCGATCGCGCTGGCGATCTACGACAAGCTTGCCGAGGCGACACGTTGGCGGCTTGAGATTGATCTCGCGGAAGAGACTTTGGTGCGGCCGGTGATCGACTCCTGACGCGCCCGCGTGGTCCGTCAGGTGCGAAACCTCTAACTCGACGAGGGTTCGATCGCTGGCGGGCCCGGCGGCAGGATCGTGTGGAGGTTTGCGAGTGCGGCCCGCGAGTGTTCCAAGCGATGGTGCTGGTAGCCACGGGTGGTGAGAACGCTTGAGTGACCCATGATTTCCATAATCACCTCCTGGGATACGTCAGCCTCCATCAGGAGGGACGCGGTCGAGTGTCTCGCTTCGTGCAACACGACGTCGGGCAGGTCGCCGGCTCTACCGATTGCCGCCTTCCACGCCCGAAGATCATGCTTATGGTGGATGGGGTTCCCCTCGGGCGTAGCCCAGACCAGGTCGAATCGGTTCAGCGGCGAAGTCACCTTGTGCCGCTTCAGGAGGGCAGCGAGCGGCAGCGGGAGCGGGATGATCCGCTGGCTCTTCTTGGTTTTCGGCTTCACGAGCGCCATGTTCCGGTAGAGCGGGATGTGCGTGAACCAATCCGGCACGTCGAACATGACACCGGGACAGCGTGTCGCCCACCTGCAACCACAGGGATAGTTTCCGGCGGGGTCTCGGCGCCCGCAGTCGTGGCGAACGGGAAGGACGTCGAGCGCCCATTCAAGATCCAGGGCGCCTCGTTCGAAGTCCACTCGGTCCCACGTCAACCCGAGCAGCTCCCCTTGACGGCCGCCAAGGAGAAGGGCTGCCGCCCATCGCGTCATCATCGGATCGTCGTGGTCGATGCACGACTGCAGAAGATGCTTCGCCTGCGGGTTGGTCAGCGCGGTGCGCCTCTGCCGAATGGCGCGGGGCGGCTTGGTTCGCTCGACCGGGTTTCTCGCGATGAGGTCCTCGTACATCGCGGCCTTCATGCCGGCGGACATGCACCAGTGGACGTTGAGGGCTAGCCCCGTCGAGCGCCCCGCCTTCAGGATCGCGTCGTGAACCTTCTGCACATGAGAAGGCTTCACGTCAGCAATCGGAACGTCGCCGATCGCTGGACCGATGTAGCGCTTGAGATACCCCAGATAATTCTTGATGGTGTTGGGCCGGATTTCGCGTGGCGCGACGTCGTCGAGCCAGTGCCGGAACCAGCGTTCGACGGTCTGTGCTTCAGCGTCATGACCGCCCTCGCGCGCGGCTTGGGCGGGTGTTCCGGGCGCGACGCCCAGTTGTCTCGCAATGGCTGCGGCTTCGGCGGCGAGCTCTTCGAGGCGTCGGGCGAGCTCTTCGGTGGACACGTGGAGGCACTCCGGGATACATCAGTCGGTCAATCCATTCTCCACGCTAACAATCATCATTTCCATCGCCAAAATTGCTTTTACGCAACATGTTTAGTGCACCCAACACGTACTCGGCAGCCCCAACCGTTGTGGTCGGGGCTGCCGGGTCTCAGTCGGTCGCCGGATCGCCCTGGTGGGCGGCGGGTGGTGCTGGGTCGATGGTCACGCCTTCCGGTGGGGCTCGGCCAGATCGGCGAGCTGGGTAAGGCTCACCGCGAGCAGTCGGGCTTCATCGGGGGCCATTGACCATGGACCCAACTCGACGCTGCCACCACCCGCCGAAAACACCGCGGTTACCGCGACGTCCTGGTACTCGTCGAGCTGGTCGTGACGCAGGTTGTGTATGTGCCGTTCAATTCCGTATCGCGTGTGTCCCTCGAAGCTGGGATGTGCGCGATCCTCGGGCATTTCGTCCCACGGGATGAGTGGTATCGCGGCCGGCGGCTGAGGCCGCTGCCAAAACGGTTCGTCAGTTGTCATGGTCACGCCCCGCACTCGGGGTCGGGGTTTGTCACTACGCGGAGGTGAGCCTCGAGCAGTTCCGTTTCGGCGCGGATCTCGTAGACCATTTGTAGGGCTTCGGCGTTGGTGAGGTCGGCGAAGCGGCAGCCGCGGTACTTCGCGGTGATGCGGTCGATCTTGCGGAGGTCGTCCAGGCTTACTGATTCGAGCGAGTCGCGGTTCGTCATGTTGTGCACTCCTGGTTGGATTGGGATGTGTGTTGCTAGGGCCTAGGCGCCACCGTGAGCGGCTTAGTTGTCGATCTGGACTCGTTGCCCTAGGTGCGCCCCAGCCCAAGCTGGGTGCGGATGTGGTCGGGCATGGGTACGCGGGGTGCTTCGTTGAGTGCGGGCCGCTCCCCGAGTTTGGCGTCGAGGGCGGCTTCGCGGGCGGCTCGCGCTTCGGGTCCTTCGGCGTTGGCTCGTTCGCGGCGGACTTTGCGAGCGAACCCGATGATGTCCGCGGGCAGCGGCTTGAAGCCGGATCCGTTGGCGTCGTAGGCGAGTGAGACGCCGGCGAGGAGGTCTTGACGGGTGAGCTTGTGGCGTTCGAACTGCCCAGCCCACGCGTAGACGACCGACGAGGGTCCGGCGTCGTGCTCGGGCGGTTTCGGGAACCAGGGGTCGTAGCTTGCGCACATCGTGAGGACCTGCGCTGCAGCGTTCACGTAGTAGCGGCTGGGGTTCATCGGAGTTCCTTCAGGGCGGGCAGCGGGTTGGGTTGGTGTGGGTCGTCGCCTGGTTCGAGGTCGGGTGCGAGTGCGAGCCATCCGAGGGCCTTCTCGGTGGCGGCGTCGCGCTTCGGGGTGCTGGTGCGGGTGCGGGCTTTGAGGGCGTCTGCTGCGAGGTGCGGGAGCAAGCCGGGGCCGGCGTTGGGTTTGGCCATCCACAGCTTGAGGGCTTCGCGGACGATGTCGGGTTCGGTTCCAGCCTTGAGGAGTTGCCCAGCTTGGAGTGCGAGCGCGGTTTTCGTGGCTTGCGGGAACGTATTCGGCACCGCTTCGCGGATGAGCTTCCACGCATCGGGCCGCACATTCGCACCAGGACGATCCTCAGCTGGAGCCAGAGGCGATTCGTGCGAAGCGAAGAGTTCGTCAGCGCGCGTCGCCTCATCTTCGTCTGCATCGCGCGCCGCATGACGATTCGACGCCCCTTCCATCGCCTTGCCGTCGGCCGCCGCGCGCAATGGAGCGCGGAGTAAAGGAGTAGGGAGTAAAGGAGTAGGGAGTAAAGGAGTAGGCGACGGGTCACCCGAAGGGTTAGTCGAAGGGTTCGATTCACCCCTACCCGAGGGGTCATCCGAGGGGTCACTGGGATGAGAACCTGCACCATTCGGAGAGGAGTCGACACTCAAGAGAGTGATCGGATCGATAGCCCGCCTCATCAGCAACTGGCGAACCGGCTCAGCTCCCCACCCCTTCAGATCCGGGAAGTCGGTATGCAGCCGTACAAGCTCATGAACCACCACGCCACGCAGCGCCCGCGAACCGACATCGGCGAAGTCCTTCGTCATGGCGACGGCGATATTGCGCTGCTTCATGAGTTCGTCGTTCCGGATGAAGGACCGAACGAGGTACTCCTCGGTATCCTCGTCGACAACGATGTACAGACGCTCCGAAAGCTCCGATGCAGCGCCCACGAGATCGTCAGAAGACCAGTTTGATGCGCGGCCCCTGATCCGTGCCGGCTCCCACCTCCCGACGCCGCAGAACGACAGCCGGGGGGCGGTCAGTAGAACGAAGTAGAGATGCTGTGCATACGGCGACAGGTCGCGAAAGTCGTCGTCGTCCCAGATCGACCAGTTAATCCTGACGTGGTCACGAGCCATCACTGGCCTCCCAACCGCGCACAGCTGCGAAAGTTCAGATACCCAACACATTCCACGAGAATGTGGCATGAGTTACTACCAGGATGGAGGTCGGTCGGGCTAGAATCGGTGACAGTTCCTGTGGCGGGAACGTATTCGCGGGAGGCCGCCCCACTGGCAGGGGCGGCTTCTTTCATTTCTGGGGGTTCCTTCGGAGCTTTCAAGAGGGACGCACCTTCGGTCAGGCGGCTCGTCCTGGCTGTTACCAGACGAGGTGTAGAACCTAGGGATTCGAGATGGGTCACGGGTGGGTGCCGGCTTGCCAGAACCAGCACCCACCTACCCAGGTCGTCACGTCACTGGCCACTCCTCGGCGTCGAGTTCGCGGGAATAGCAATGGAAGTCGACGATGATCCATGCGACGCTCTGCACCACGAGTAGAGATGCAAGCAGGATCTCGAGGCCCGTCATGCCGCGGCCACCTCCCCTGCGGCGCGATCAGCACGCTTGCGGATCAGGTTCGACATGGCGTCCATGCGGCTTTCTGCAGCTCGGATCGCCCGCGCGAGAGGGTCATCTTCGTCGATTGAGAACGACACGGAGCAGGACCAGTAGCTGGCTCCGGACTTCATCCGCTCCCGCGTCCAACCCCGGGACTTCTTGGGAGCGTTCTCGAACGCCTCCAGCCCCGAGCCGCGGAGGCGGTCCATCTCCACCCCCGACAGCCCCTCATGAGGCCAAATGAAGATGCGGCCGCTGTCGTGGACGGAGAGTCCGCCCAGTTCCTTCCAGAGTTGGCCCTGGTCATCGGCCCAGTACGTCGACGTCCCCTTGGGCCTTTTCATCTCGATGCCGAGGACGCTCCACCCGTCGAATGCTTCGACATCGACGTCAGCGCAATCGAAGTCATGATGCTTGATGCTCATGCCAGAACCGCCTTAGCTGCGATGGCGCCGAGGCCACACGCCCAAAGGCTTTGCAGCGCATCAATAGACACGCGTGCCTTTCGGCCCAAGCGGGCCTCACTCTGAATGCGGACGGCGAGCACTTCCAGATCGCCAGAGTGGGCGGGGAGTGCCGGCGTCGATGCCTGGGGAACGAGAGTCAGGTGCCGCTGTCGGCGGGGTGCTGTAATCTTCATTGTGGTTCCGTTCCTTTGCTGGGTTGTGAATCGATAGCCCTCGAACCGGCCGCAATCCGGTCTCGGGGGCTGTTTTCTTTGGCTCAAGCGGCGTGGCCCGAAGGCTGTTCGTTCTCCCACGCGATGCAGTCACTCAGCCGGTATCGGGCGAACCTGCCGATGCGTGTGTACTTGGGGCCCCTACCTTCCCAGGCCCACTGTGCGGCTGTCTTTGTGGCGATTCCGTAGCGCTCGGCAACGGCTTCGCGGCTGAGCCACCGATCCTCCGTGTGTTGCATCAGACTCTCCTATGCAGATTCGCGATACCCCGTATCGAGAACCACTATGCGACAGATATTTCAAGATTGCAAGAGCAATATCGAGAACTGCGATACAGTGGCGTCGTGACCATGGATGAAGAGGTTGGCCAACGGCTCGCGGACCTGAGGAAGCGGCGCGGCTTCCGGCAGGAGGACTTCGTCCGTGCACTGAAGGCTCGCGGTCTCGATTGGGCGCAAGGAACGCTGTCGCGAACTGAGAGCGGGAAGCGTCCCCTCCGGTTCAGTGAAGCGGTTCCTATCGCGGACGCATTGGGGGTTGGTCCAGCTGACCTGTGGCCTGGTCAAGGTGGCCTGGGGGGCTCAATCCGCTCCGCAATGCTGAGACTGGATGAAGCGGAAGCCTCCCTTGCAGGAGTGACGAAAGCGCGCGACGACACGCGTTCAGGCCTCACGGCGCTCTGTCTGGCCAAAGCACTGACCGAGGGTGCTGAAGGCCTGGTAGTCCGCGGTACGCCTCTTGATTTCGTCATGCTCGTTGCGCAATGGGCAATGCGTGAATCTGACAAGTTCGTCGGGCTCGATCGCGGACTCGAAGTGATCGGTATCAGTCACGGGCAGGGTGCAGGGCCGGACGACGTGGAGTCACTGGTTCACGCAAAGTACCCCGAGCTGCGATTTGTGAAGTCCCGCAGCCGAGTGTTCAGCGTGGACGGACTGGAAACCTATGTCGACAATGAAGTGCAGCGACTCCTGTTCGGCCCTGACGAATCGAGGGGCGATGGCGGGTAGGCCACCACTACGGATCGGACAGCATGGAAAGGTCACTCGCAAGGAGTTGGGCGGGGGAGTGTGGCTGGCCCGGTGCCGGTTCCGTGACACTGATGGCGTTGTGCGGATCGTGGAGAGGCGCTCGCCGGCTGGTCAACGAGACCAGCATGGAAAGCTCGCGGAACAGGAGTTACGTGACACGCTGGACGCACGGCGCGCCCCCTCCGCCAGTGAGATCAACGAATCAACAACCGTTCGGCGATTATGTGAGCTACACATCGAGCGCCTCGAAGAAGAGGGACGCGCGGCGAGGACGCTTGACACATACCGCTATACGGCGTCAAAGCTCTATGCGCTGATCGGCGGCGTGCGGGCGAGCGAAGTCAAACCAGATCGCGTCGACGCGGCGTTGCGTGGGATGAGTAAGGCGCACGGCGTGGGCATGGCACGGCAGGCTCGGACGATCCTTAAGGGCGCTCTGGCCATTGCAGTACTCGCCAGGGTCCTCGACTCGAACCCCGTCCACGATGTGAGTGAAATTCGAGCCAAGAAGGCACCGCAGGGCGCACGGCAGATGACCGTCGAACAACTTCGCGCCCTCCTTGTCGCACTTCGAGAGTCTTCACGATGTGCGCAGCTCGACCTAGCTGACCCCATCATCATGCTGGCCGCCACCGGTGTGCGACGGTCGGAGCTGTTGGCGCTTCGCTGGACGGATGTGGACACCGAGAAGGCGACAGTGGCGATAGGCGGGAAAGTGGTGCGCGTAAAGGGCAAGGGGCTCAAGCGCGTCGATGAGGCAAAGACCGCCGCGGGCCTCAGAACAATCCCGCTGCCGCGATTCGCCCTGGAGATGCTGGAGAAGAGATCTGCTGAACCACGCCTCGGCGATCTCGGCGTGATCTTCCCTTCGACCGCTGGCACCCTTCGCGACCCAGACAACTTCAACAGCCAGTGGCGGCAGGTTCGGGACGAACTCGGTGTCGCCGATGTGACCAGTCACAGCTTCCGCAAGGCTGTTGCGACGTTGATCGACGATGAGGGATTGTCGGCCCGCATCGGAGCGGACCATCTCGGCCATCGTCATGTGTCCATGACCCAGGACCGATACATGGCACGCGGGCGGACTCACGCAGTGGTTGCGGAGGTCTTGGACCGCGCCATAAACGATGAATAAACGATGGATCCGGTTGGGTGTTCCCGTGAAAACACCCTCTGAAGTGCCCCCGGCAGGAATCGAACCTGCGACCTAGAGATTAGAAGGCTCTTGCTCTATCCAACTGAGCTACGGAGGCGCGGCCAAGAGCATACCTGCTGAATCGGGGTGATTCGTGCATCCGGGGTCAGCTCCAGAGTGTGACGTGCACCTTGGGTTTGAAGTGGGTGACGTCGACGCCGGTGCCGCGGATCATCGCCTGGATGCAGCGCGGCGTGCTGACGAAGTGCAGCAGTTCGGTGGCGGCGGGCTGGAGGTGCTGGTGGTGCAGCGTCGTCGCACACCATTCGCCGGCCGCGCGCAGTTCCGGGCCCTCCACGAGGCCGAGGGAGCCGGCCGACAGTTCGTCGTCGATCGCGAAGCCGAGCGCGAGCGTCAGCGCCGACGACCGTCGGACGGCCTCGATCGCGGCGGCGTCGCTCTGGAAGATCCGCTGCCGTTCGCGGGGGATGTCGAGTGCGCGGAGCATGTGCCGCATCACGCCGTCGCCGCCGGCCGCGGACGGTCCGAGGAACCACTGCTGCTCGCGCAGCTGCCGCAGCGACGGTTGGGTCCGCACCATCTGGTGCCCTGGACCGCACACGGTCAGCACCTCGTACTGCAGGAACGGATGCACGCACAGGGGCTGCCGTTCGCCCAGGACTCGGGGACCCAGCGCGACGTCGACGGCCCGCGAGGAGATGAGGTTCGCAAACTGCCGGACGGGGTGGACGCTCAACTCGACGGACAGGTCCTTCGCGCGCCCGGCGAACCGGTCGATCAGCCCGGGTGCGGCATGCTCGGCGAACAACGGCGACGCCGCGATCCGCAGAAGGCGTCGGCCGTTGCCTGCCTGGCTCACCTCGAGGGCCGTCTGCTGTTGCAGTCCGAGAATCTCGACGGCCCGGCTCGCGAGGCGCAGCCCGCCGGGCGTGAAGGCGAGTCCGGAAGGCCGGCGACAGTACAGAGGGTCGTCGAGTTCCTTGCGGAGTTGGGCGATATGCATGGAGACACCCGAATCGGTCATGCCCAATTCACGCGCTGCCGCTCGAACCGATCCGAGCCGCACCACCGCGGAATAGGCTCGCAGTTGAGCGGGTGTCACGCCCTCGAGGGTACGGGCCGAGGAAGATCGACATCCGCGAATGGACCGGTCTCACCTGCGGCGACGGCCGGGGCTGGAGGCTGATGCGATGCGCGACGTCTTGTCCGATCTGCTCGCAATCTGGCGCGCGGACGAGACAGCCGGACTCGCCACGGTCGTCGCCACCTTCCACTCCGCACCCCGCGCCCCGGGCGCCGCGATGGTGGTCGCCCCCGACGGCCGGGTGGCCGGGTCGGTGTCGGGCGGGTGCGTCGAGGGCGCGGTGTACGAACTTGCGTCCGAGGTGGTGCGGACGGGCGTGCCCGCGCTCGAGCGGTACGGCGTCAGCGACGACGACGCGTTCGCCGTCGGGCTCACGTGCGGCGGCATCCTGGATGTGTTCGTCGAGCCGGTCTCCCGCGCCACGTTCCCCGAGCTGGACGGCGTCGCCGCCGACATCGAGGCGCGTCGGCCGGTGGCGGTGGTGACCGTCGTCGACGATGCCGCGGGCCGCGTCGGGCACCACCTGGTGATCCGGCCCGACGGCACCGCCGGGACTCTCGATTCCGACCGACTCGACGGGGCGGTCGCCGACGACGGCCGCGGTCTGCTCGCCGCGGGCCGGACCGCGGTGCTCGCATACGGGCCGGACGGGCAGCGTCGCGGCGAGGGCCTGCGGGTGTTCGTCGCGAGTTACGCCCCGCCGCCGCGGATGCTGGTGTTCGGGGCGATCGACTTCGCGGCCGCGGTGGCCCGGCAGGGCGCGTTCCTCGGCTACCGGGTGACGGTGTGCGACGCGCGGGAGGTGTTCGCGACCGCGACGCGCTTCCCGACCGCCGACGAGGTGGTGGTCGACTGGCCGCACCGCTATCTCACGGCGCAGGCCGAGGCGGGCGCGATCGACGGCCGCACCGCGATCTGCGTGCTCACCCACGACCCCAAGTTCGACGTCCCGCTGCTGGCGGTCGCGCTGCGGCTGCCGGATGTCGGGTACGTGGGGGCGATGGGGTCGCAGCGCACCCACCGCGACCGCCTGGACCGGCTGCGCGAGGCCGGTCTCACGGAGACGGAGCTGTCCCGCCTGTCGAGTCCGATCGGGCTGGATCTCGGTGCCCGTACGCCCGAGGAGACGGCGGTGTCCATCGCCGCGGAGATCATCGCGCGACGCTGGGGCGGTGGCGGGCTGCCGCTGCGTGACCTGCACGGACGCATCCATCACGAGCAAAGCGGATGATCGGGGCGGCCGTTTCGGAGCGGGAATCAAGGATTCGCTGAATCGCGCTTGACGGTCGAGCGGACCGGGCACACGCTGGAAGGTATCCGGCGCTGTGAGGAGTGCCACATGCAGGTTCCTGGACTGTTCGAATACGAGCGCGCCACCGACGTCGAGAACGCGATCGCGCTACTGGATCGGCTGGGCGACGAGGCGCGAATCGTCGCGGGCGGGCACAGCCTGCTGCCGATGATGAAGCTGCGGCTGGCGAATCCCGAGTACCTCATCGACATCAACGATCTCGCCGACGAGCTCGGGGACATCACCGTCGAGGCGGACGCGGTGCGGATCGGCGCGATGGTCCGGCACCGGCAGATCCTCGAGTCCGACGACCTGGCCCGGCTGCTGCCGATCTTCCGGGACGCCGAGCGGGTGATCGCGGACCCGGTGGTCCGGAACCGCGGCACGATCGGCGGGTCGCTGTGCCAGGCCGATCCGGCCGAGGACCTCACGACGGTGTGTGGGGTAGTAGGTGCCGTCTGTGTGATCCGGGGGCCGACCGGCGTGCGCGAGGTGCCGATGGACGAATTCCTCGTCGGCCCGTACGAGACCGCGGTCCGGGGCAACGAGATCCTCACCGAGGTGTGGATTCCGCGGGTGCCGTCGGGATCGAGCGCATACACGAAAGTGGAACGACGGGTAGGGGATTGGGCGATCGCGGCCGCAGGCGCCGCGATCCGGTTGGACGGCGAGCGGATCGGCGCGGCGCGACTCGGACTCACCGCGGTGGTCCCGGACGCCGAGCGCCTGGCCGACATCGGCGACGTCCTGCGCGGGCAGCCCGCCGACGAGGAGAACTTCCGGCGGGCGGGCGAACTGGCCGGGCAGGCCTGCGAACCCGTCACCGATTCGCGCGGCACCGCCGCCTACAAGCGGCACCTCGCCGAGGAACTGACCGTCCGATCGCTGCGCACGGCCGCAGAGCGGGCACGGACCGGACGGACGGAGTCGTGAGATGCAGGTGACGATGACGGTCAACGGCAACGAGGTCACCGACGATGTGGAGCCGCGGATGCTGTTGGTGCACTTCCTGCGGGACCGGTTGGGCCTGACCGGAACCCACTGGGGATGCGACACCAGCAACTGCGGCACGTGCGTCGTCGCGGTGGACGGCGAACCGGTGAAGTCGTGCACCATGCTCGCGGTGATGGCGGACGGGCACGAGGTCCGCACCGTGGAGGGACTGGCAGCCGACGGAGTGCTGGACCCGGTGCAGGAGGGCTTCATGCAGTGCCACGGACTGCAGTGCGGATTCTGCACGCCCGGGATGATGATCACCGCCCGTGCGCTCCTCGACCGCGACCCGGATCCGGACGAGCAGACGATCCGCGAGGCCATCTCGGGCCAGATCTGCCGGTGCACCGGCTACACCACGATCGTCCGGTCGGTCCGGTGGGCGGCCGAGCACGGCGGCGCGACCACCGACACCGTGACGACGGGAGGCGCGTCGTGACCACGCTCGACCGGCCGTCGGGAGACGCCGCACCCGAGACGGACCCCGATCACGCCGTCAACGACGGCAAACCCTGCGGGCACGGCCGGATGCTCCGCAAGGAGGACCCGCGGTTCATCCGCGGTCAGGGCCGCTACGTCGACGACGTGCAACTGCCCGGCATGCTGCACCTGGCGATCCTCCGGTCGCCGGTCGCGCACGCGCGGGTCGTGCGGGTGGACACCACGGCCGCGCAGGCGCACCCGAAGGTCGCCGCGGTCGTCACCGGCGCCGACCTCGCCGAGAAGGGCCTGGCGTGGATGCCCACGCTGTCGAACGACGTGCAGGCGGTGCTGGCGACCGACAAGGTGCGTTTCCAGGGGCAGGAGGTCGCATTCGTCGTCGCCGAGGACCGGTATTCGGCCCGCGACGCCCTCGAACTCATCGACGTCGAGTACGAGATCCTCGACCCGGTGATCGACGCCCGCCGGGCGCTCGCCGCGGACGCCCCCGTCATCCGCACCGATCTCGACGGCAAGACCGACAACCACTGCTTCGACTGGGAGACGGGCGATTCCGCGGCCACCGATGCGGTGTTCGACAAGGCCGACGTGGTGGTGCGGCAGGAGATCGTCTACCCGCGCGTGCATCCCGCGCCGATGGAGACGTGCGGCGCGGTCGCCGACTTCGACGCCGTGAACGGCAAGCTCACGCTGTGGTCGACGAGTCAGGCCCCGCACGCGCATCGCACGCTGTACGCGCTGGTCGCCGGGCTGCCGGAGCACAAGATCCGGGTGGTCTCGCCGGACATCGGCGGCGGCTTCGGCAACAAGGTGCCGATCTACCCGGGCTACGTGTGCGCGATCGTCGGGTCGCTGCTCACCGGCAAGCCGGTCAAGTGGATGGAGGATCGCAGCGAGAACCTCACCAGCACCGGTTTCGCGCGGGACTACATCATGGTCGGCGAGATCGCCGCGACCCGGGACGGCAAGATCCTCGCGATCCGCACCGACGTCCTCGCCGACCACGGCGCCTTCAACGGCACCGCGGCCCCGGTGAAGTATCCGGCCGGGTTCTTCGGGGTGTTCACCGGCAGCTACGACCTCGAGGCCGCGTACTGCCACATGACCGCGGTGTACACGAACAAGGCGCCCGGCGGTGTCGCCTACGCGTGCTCGTTCCGGATCACCGAGGCGGTGTATCTGGTCGAGCGATTGGTCGACTGTCTCGCGTTCGATCTCGACCTGGACCCGGCGGAGCTGCGGCTGCGAAACCTGCTGCGCCCCGACCAGTTTCCGTACACCTCCAAGACCGGGTGGCAGTACGACTCCGGCGACTACGCGACGACGATGCGCAAGGCCATGGACATGATCGGCTACGACGACCTGCGCCGCGAACAGGCCGAGCGGCGCGAGCGCGGCGAGCTGATGGGCATCGGGATGTCGTTCTTCACCGAGGCCGTCGGCGCCGGCCCGCGCAAGGACATGGACATCCTCGGCCTCGGCATGGCCGACGGCTGCGAACTCACCGTGCACCCGACCGGCAAGGCCGTCGTCCGGATCTCGGTGCAGACGCAGGGGCAGGGGCACGAGACGACGTTCGCGCAGATCGTCGCCGAGGAACTCGGCATCCCGCCCGAGGACATCGAGGTGGTGCACGGCGACACCGACAACACGCCGTTCGGGCTGGGCACCTACGGCAGTAGGTCGACGCCGGTGTCCGGCGCGGCGGCGGCGCTGGTGGCGCGCAAGGTCCGGGACAAGGCGCGGATCATCGCGTCGGGCATGCTCGAGGTGTCCGTCGCCGACCTGGAATGGGAGAAGGGCAACTTTCACGTCAAGGGCGACCCGTCGGCGGCGGTAACGATCCAGGACATCGCCATGCGCTCGTACGGGGCCGGTGATCTACCCGAGGGTATCGAGGGCGGGCTGGAGGCCCAGATCTGTTACAACCCGGAGAATCTCACGTACCCGTACGGCGCGTACTTCTGCGTCGTGGACATCGACCCCGGCACCGGGCAGGTGAGCGTGCGCCGTTTCCTCGCCGTCGACGACTGCGGTACCCGGATCAACCCGATGATCATCGAGGGGCAGGTGCACGGCGGCATCACCGACGGAATCGGCATGGCGCTCATGGAGATCGTCGCGTTCGACGAGGACGGCAACTGCCTCGGCGGCTCGCTCATGGACTACCTCATCCCGACCGCGCTCGAGGTGCCGCACCTCGAGACCGGGTTCACGGTCACCCCGTCGCCGCACCACCCGATCGGCGCCAAGGGGATCGGGGAGAGCGCGACCGTCGGGTCGCCGCCGGCCGTGGTGAACGCCGTCGTCGACGCCTTGAAGCCGTTCGGGGTCCGGCACGCGGACATGCCGTTGACACCGTCGCGGGTGTGGGAGGCGATGCAGGGTCGCGCGACCCCGCCGATCTGACGAAGGAGTTCGCATGGACGTGACTGCGCGCGCCGCGGAACTGACGGGCGAGCGGCGACCGTTCGTGCGTGCGACGGTGGTGCGCGCCCAGCAGCCGACCTCGACGCGGCCGGGTGACCGCGCGATCGTGTTGCCGGACGGCACCATCGAGGGTTTCGTCGGCGGCCACTGCGCGCAGAACTCGGTGCGGCAGGCCGCGATCGGCGCGGTCGCGTCGGGGGGAGAGCGTGCTGCTGCGGATCCTCCCCGACGACGGAGCGGTGTTCCCGGACGCGCCGGGCGCGGACGTCGTCGTCAACCCGTGCCTGTCCGGCGGGGCGATGGAGATCTTCCTCGAACCGTGCCTGCCCGCCCCGATCGTCCGGGTGGCCGGGTCCACGCCCGTCGCCGACGCCGTCGCCCGGGTCCTCACGGTGCTCGACGTCGACGTCCGCCGCGGATCGGTCGCCGGCGAGGGGGAGGCGGCGGTGATCGTCGCGAGCCTCGGCGGCGACGAACGGACCGTGATCCGGGAAGCGCTCGACTCTGGGGTGGGATACGTCGGACTGGTGGCGAGCGGCAAGCGCGGCGCCGCGATCGTCGACGAACTCGAACTCGACGGCGCAGAACGCGCCGTCGTACACACCCCGGCGGGGCTCCCGATCGGCGCTCACACCCCGGGGGAGATCGCGGTCTCGATCGCGGCGGAGCTGGTGCGCACGATCCGGGTGGAGCAACTGGGCTCGGCCGCTGCGGCGGCGGAACGGGATTCGGTGCTCACCGTGGTCGATCCGGTCTGCGGGATGACGGTGGTGGTCGGCGCCGAGACGCCGCACCTGCAGATCGACGGCGAGGACTACTGGTTCTGTGCACCGGGCTGCCGCCGCACCTACGAGAAGGAGCGTGCGCGATGTTCGTGACCGGACTGGTCCTCGCCGCCGGATCCTCGCGGCGGCTGGGCCGGCCGAAACAGCTACTGCCGTACCGGGGCGCGACCCTGCTCGACGCGACGCTCGCGGTCGCCCGCGCCTGCAACTTCCACCAGTTGCTGGTGGCGGTGCCCGGGTCCGCGGAGGCCATCGAGGACCTCGTCGACCTCGGCGGGTGCACCGTCGTGCACTGCCCGGACGCGGCGAGCGGGTGCTCGGCGTCGGTGAAAGCCTCACTTTCGGAGGTTGATCCGCTCGCCTCCGGGATCGTGCTGATGCTCGGCGACCAACCCGGGGTGCGTCCCGGGACGGTGCGCGAGCTGGTCGCGCGGGGACGCCTCGAGAACATCGGACTGTGCCGCTACCGCGACGGCGAGGGCCATCCACTGTGGCTGGGGCGGGGCGTATTCGGTGACCTCGCCGAACTGTACGGCGACAAGGCCGTCTGGAAGTTGTTCGACCGTAACGACATCGACGTGTTCGACGTGCCCGCCGAGGGGCGGATCCCGCTCGACGTCGACACGTGGGACGAGTACCGGGCGCTGCTCGACCAGGATCGGGACGCCTCGTGACCGATGCCGTCACTGCGATCGTCCCCGACGTCGACACGCTGATCCGGCGCTTCGACGCGCGGGACTACCTCCTCGACGACGGCACCGCGACCGCGCTGTTCCTGGCGCTGCAACTGGGTCGGCCGCTGTTGCTCGAGGGGGAACCCGGGGTGGGCAAGACGACGGCGGCCAAGGCGCTCGCCGCGGCGTTGGGCACTCCGCTGGTGCGGCTGCAGTGCTACGAAGGCCTCGGCGCCGACGAAGCCCTCTACGACTGGAACTACCAGCGGCAACTGCTGGCCGTCCGGCTGTCCGAGGCCCGCGGTGAGCGCATGCAGGAGGCGGACCTGTTCACCGAACCGTTCCTGCTCGAGCGCCCCATCCTGCGCTGCGTGCGGCAGCGCGGGCCGATCCCTCCGGTACTACTGATCGACGAGATCGACCGCGCGGACGACGAATTCGAGGCGCTGCTGCTCGAGTTCCTCGGCGAAGCGGCGGTGACGGTGCCCGAGATCGGCACCTTCGCCGCGGACCGGCCGCCGATCGTCCTGCTCACGTCGAATCGCAGCCGGGACCTGCACGACGCACTGCGCCGGCGCTGCCTCTACCACTGGATCGACTACCCGGAACCGGAGCGGGCCGCGGCGATCCTGCGCCGCACCGTCCCCGGCGCGACGGACCCGCTGATCGCGAGCGTCACCGACTTCCTGCGAACGGCCCGCACCCTCGACCTCGACAAGGCCCCGGGCGTCGCGGAGGCCATCGACTGGGTGTCGGCGCTCGCCGCGCTCGGCGCCGCCGACCTCGCGCCCGCCGACGCACTCGCGAGCCTCGGCGCGATCGCCAAGACCCCCGACGACCGGACCGTGCTGGCCGACGCGGTGAGCGCGTACGCCGCGAGCGGAGAGACAGGATGAGAGGACGACGATGAAGATTGCAGACCAGTTCACGGTCGACGCCCCGATCGATCGGGCGTGGGAGGTGCTCACCGACCTCGAAGGCATCGCACCGTTGCTGCCGGGTGCGCGGATGACGGGCCGCGAGGGCGACGACTACCTCGGCACCGTCAAGATCAAGGTCGGTCCGGTCACGACCGAGTTCGCCGGCCGCGCCTCCTTCGCGGAGAAGGACCCGCAGTCCCACACCGCGGTGATCGATGCGCGCGGCAGGGAGAAGCGGGGCAGTGGCAATGCCACTGCCACGATCACGGCCCGCCTGCACGAGGACGGCGACGCGACGCGGGTGACCGTCGACACCGACATGAAGGTGGTCGGCAAGCTCGCCCAGTTCGGCAGCGGGATGATCGCGCAGGTGTCGGCGAAGCTGATGGGGCAGTTCGCGTCGTCGCTCGAGGACAGGCTCTCTGCGGAGACCTCGCGGTCGGAGACGGGGTCGGCCACGGGGTCGGCCACGCCGACCCACGCGGACGGCGTCACTCCGGTGTCGCCCCTGACCGGCGTCGTCGCCGTCGAACCGGAGGTCGAGCCGATCGATCTCGTCGAGCTGTCCGGGGTGGGTGCCGCCCGCCGGTTCCTACCGTGGCTCGCGGCGGCGGTCGCGGCGGCCGTCGTCTTCACCGTCCTGCGGTCGCGTCGGCGGTGACGCCGTCGGGCATTCCGGCGCCCCTGTTCCGCGGGGTGGACCTCGCCGCGTTCGCCGTCGCGCTGGTGACGCGGGCCCGGTCGTCCGGGGTCGCGGTGTCGGCGAGTGGGGCGGCCCGGTTCACAGAGGCGCTGCGGGTGTGGCCACCGACCGACCGGCGTCGGCTCTACTGGACCGCTCGCGTCACGCTCGTCGGCCGCCAGATCGACCTCGACCGGTTCGACGCCGTCTTCGCGGCGGTGTTCGCCGACACGGTGCTCCCGCTCGACCCGGCGGCCCGCGCCGCCGACCGGCAGGCGCCGCGGCACCGGCCCGCCGGACCCGAACCCGGTACCTCCGCACCCGGGCGCGACGCGGGGGAGGGCCCGACCGCCCCACCGTGGGTGACGCGCCAGGGCGTGCCGGACGACGCGACCGCCCCCGTCGCCGACGCGGCCGGGATCTGGATGCGGCTGCCGAGCCCGCGCGAGGATCTCGCCGGCGAGGCGTTCGGTGCGTTCGACGACGCGGATCTGCGGGCGCTCGGTCGTGGGCTCGAGGCAGCCCGACGGCGGTGGCCCACCCGGCCGAGTCGCCGCCGCGAGCCACACCGGCACGGTCGGGTGGATCTGCGCGCGACGATGCGCCGCGCCCGCCGCACCGGGTTCGAACCGATCCGGGTGGCGCGGGACCGGCCGCGCTCGCGTCCCCGCCGGATCGTGCTGGTGTGTGACGTGAGCCGATCCATGCGCGGATACGCCGACGCCTATCTGCATCTGATGCGCGCTGCCGTGCTGCGCTCCCGCCCCGGCGACGCGGAGGTGTTCGCGTTCTCGACCCGGCTCACCCGCCTGACCCCGACGCTCGCGCACCGCAGCGCCGAGGTGGCCGCGGAGCGCGCGACGGAGCGCGTCGTCGACCGATTCGGCGGCACCCACATCGCCCGGAGCCTGGACGCACTGTTGTCCTCGCCACACGGTTCGGCGCTACGCGGCGCTGTCGTGATCATCGCGTCGGACGGCTGGGACAGCGACGATCCCGCCGACCTGGAGCGCGCGGTGGCGCGGGTCGGCCGCCGCGCCCATCGGCTCGTGTGGCTCAATCCCCGCGCCGCCCAACCGGGTTTCGAACCGGTGGCGGGTTCGATGGCGGCGGCGCTGCCGTACTGCGACGAGTTCCTGCCCGCGCACACCGTGCGGGCGCTGGCCGAGATGCTCGAGATCGTCGGCGGTCCGCGAGCACTCCGGGCGCCGCGACTGAGGTGAGGCACGAGTCCGACAGATTGTCGTAGGTCCTACCCTGGTAGCCATGGCAACACCCGTGCGTGAGCAGACCGAGCACGCTCCCGTTCCCTCGTCCCGTCCCGGTTCCGGCCTGTTCTTCGCGGTCAGTGGCGTCCTCGCCGGCCTCGTCGCCGCCCTGGTGGTCGCCATGTCGGCGTCCCAGGCGCTGGTGCTGATGGGCATCCCGGATCCGGGCCCGCTCACCACGTACGGACTACCGGCCCTGCGCGCGGTCAGCGAGATCGCCGCCGTGATCGCGATCGGTTCGCTGCTGTTCTCGGCGTTCATGGTGCCGCCACAGAAGACGGGCGTCCTCGACGTCGACGGTTACCGCGCGCTGCGCACCGCCTCTCATGCCGCCTTCGTGTGGGCACTGAGTGCGGTCGTCATGGTGCCGCTGACGCTGTCGGACACGTCGGGTCAGCCGTTCTCCGAGGCCGTCAAGCCGTCGAACCTGTTCTCGGCGATCGGGCAGGTCGAGACCGCCGTCGCGTGGCAGTGGACCGCGATCATGGCCGTGGTCCTGGCGATCGTGTGCCGGATCGCGCTGCGCTGGTCCTGGACGCCGTTCCTGCTGGCGCTCGGCGTCGCGACGATGATGCCGCTGGCCCTGACCGGGCACTCGTCCTCGGGTGGCTCGCACGACGTCGCCACCAACAGCCTCATCTGGCACCTCGTCGGTGCCGCCTTCTGGGCGGGCGGACTGTTCGCGCTGCTCGCGCACGCCCGCCGTCGCGGCGCCTACACCGACGTCGCCGCCCGGCGCTTCTCGTTCGTCGCGACGATCTGCTTCGTGGCGATGGCCATCAGCGGCGTCGTCAACGCCCTCGTCCGGGTGCCGCTCGACGACCTGTTCTCCACCACCTACGGGCGCCTGATCGTCGCGAAGATCGTCGCGCTGGTGGTGCTCGGTGTATTCGGCTTCCTCCAGCGTCGACGCGCGCTGCCCGCGCTCGCCGCCGACCCGGAGTCGCGGGGCGCGCTCGTCCGGTTCGCGGGTGCCGAGGCCCTCGTGTTCGCCGCGACGATCGGCATCGCCGTCGGACTCGGCCGCACCCCGCCGCCCCCGCCGTCGTCGGTGCCGACGCTCACCGAGGTCGAGCTCGGCTACAACCTCGACGGTCCGCCGACCTTCGCGAAGCTGATGCTGGACTGGCGCTTCGACCTGATCTTCGGCACCGCCGCGATCATCCTCGCCGTGCTCTACTTCGTCGGTCTGCGGACCCTGCGCAAGCGCGGCGACAGCTGGCCGGTGGGCCGGACCATCGCGTGGTTCGCCGGCTGCCTGGTTCTGCTGATCGGGACGTCGTCGGGTGTCGGCCGGTACGCGCCGGCGATGTTCAGTGTCCACATGGGCGCCCACATGGCGCTGTCGATGCTGGCCCCGGTGCTGCTGGTGCTCGGTGGACCGTTCACGCTCGCGCTGCGCGCGATGCGCCCCGCCGGCAAGGACGGTGTCCCGGGCCCGCGTGAGTGGCTCCTCGCCTTCCTGCACAGCCCGATCTCGCGCTTCCTCACCCACCCGCTGGTGGCGTCGGTGATGTTCGTGGGCGGCTTCTACGCGCTGTACCTCGGCGGCATCTTCGGCGCCAACGTCGACAGCCACACCGCGCACCTGCTGATGAACGTGCACTTCATCCTCAGCGGCTACCTGTTCTACTGGGTCGTGATCGGCGTCGACCCGTCGCCGCGCCAGCTGCAGCCCATCACCAAGCTGGCGATGGTGTTCGGCTCGCTGCCGTTCCACGCGTTCTTCGGCATCGCGCTGATGAGCATGGGCGAGGTGATGGGCGCCACCTTCTACCGGTCGCTCGGCCTGGAGTGGAACACCGACCTGCTCAACGATCAGCAGTTGGGCGGTTCGATCGCGTGGGCCACCGGCGAGGTCCCGCTCGTGCTCGTCATGCTGGCGCTGCTGGTGCAGTGGTCGCGCAGCGACCAGAAGACCGCCAAGCGTGTCGACCGCGCCGCCGAGCGCGACGACGACGCGGACCTGGCCGCGCACAACGCGATGTTCGCCGAACTCGCCCGGCGCGACCGGGAGGGTGGGCTGTAGGCACCGTCGACACCGTCGCGGACGTGATCGCTCCCGCCGTACCGGCGGGAGCGACCACGGACATCGGTCAGGACGCGCTGGGGACGGCTACGCCGTTCCACTCGCTGCAGGTGAGGGTGCCGTTCGGGTGCAACCGGGCTTTGACGATGCCGGTGTTGTCGAGCGGGTTGGACACCGCGAAGTCCGCGGTGATCTCGTTGCTACAGGTGGCGGGAAGCATCACACCGAAGACCCCGCCGTGGGCGACGACGACAGCGGTCCCCCGGTCGTTGCGGTGCTGCCGGAGGAAGCCCTCCCACCAGGTGTTCCAGCGCGCCTCGATCGCGCGATAGCCTTCGCCGCCGAAATCGTTGTCACGTTCCTCGCCGTTGACCCACTGCCTCACGATGTTGCTGAAGTACGCCGTCTGTTCGGCCGGCGGCACCTCGGCGGGAGCATGGAACGCGATCTCTCGGAGGTTCTTGTCGGCGAGCACCGGCACGTTGTGATCGGACGCGACGTTGTCACCGGTCTGGAACGCCCGCAGCATCATCGAGGTGTGGACCGCGTTGACCGGCGCATCCTCGAGCTTCTCGGCCAGCGCTGCCGCCTGTTCGATGCCCAACGGAGACAGTTCCTCCTCCGGCTGTGGGTAGGTGGTGTGGCCGTGGCGCACGAAGAGGATGTCGTACCCCGCCGACGGGTCGACCGCGGTGGAGCCGCTGCCGATCGGCCATGACACGCTCGAGTTGCTGTCCGGCCGCGCCGCGGCGACGGACCCGGTGACGAGCGGGAGCGAGACGAGAACGGTGGCCGCGGCGGCCAGGGTGGCGTGAAGTCTGAGTCGGCGGGACATGGAACCTCCAGATCGGTCATGGACAGGGGCCCGCCGCGGCGTCGTGTGACAGACGCCGCGGCGGCGACACCAGCATGAACAGCATTCGGAGTGTGACGAAGACAACATCCCGTTGCGTGGGAACTGTCGGAACGATGAATTCCGTTAACTCGGAACGGAATTGAACGATCGTCCAGGCTTTCGTGACAGCGGCGCGCAGGGGGTGCGTCCCGGGGACAGCTCGTTCAGTGGCACGTCGACCGGTTCGCGAGCCGCAGCTTGTATCACGCGCCTCCGACGGAAAGCCTCGGCGACCGGGCGGTCCGGACGCCGCTGTGGATGCCACTTCGGTTCATCCACAAACACGCTCGCAGGCGTGTTCAAGGCCTGATCCACGGCACAGTCGAATGCATCGTCCCGACCGGGGCGGTGCATTCGCCGTCTCGGGACCTTCCCGCGGCGGCCGGCCGAGGGGGACAGCGATGTACGAGACGCACGGCACGGTGGTGGGGACCGTGATCACCGATCCGATCAAGCGCGAGACAACGTCCGGCGAGGAGGTGATGAGCTTCCGGATGGCGAGCAACGTCCGCCGGCGCGACCGCGAATCCGGCGAGTGGGTGGACGGCGGAACGCTCTACCTGACGGTGAGCTGCTGGCGCCGGCTCGTCCAGGGCGTGGGGGCGTCGCTGATGAAGGGCGACCCGATCATCGCCCATGGTGAGCTGCGCACCAACGAGTACAAGACCCGGGACGGTGAGTCGCGCTCCGACCTCGAGATGCGGGCCGCGGCGATCGGGCCGGACCTCGCGCGCTGCAGCGCCCGGCTCGACCGGTCGGGGCGGACCCGGACCGCCACGGCCGGCGACGAAGTCGAGGGCGAGGCGACACCTGAACCGGAAGGCCTCGACGGGGAGGGCGGCATCGTCGAGGAACGGGCCGAAGCACTCGCCGGGTAGTCGGTCACGTTCGACGTTTCGCCGGGCGAACCCTCTCACGGTCTGCGACAGTGGCTTCACGCCCAGGCCGAGCGGAAACGAAAGCCCGAGGGAGCGAACATGCGTCGATCGATCAGTGAGTCACTGCGTCGGGCAACCGCGGTGGGGGCGGTTGCCGCCCTCGCTGCACTGGTGCCCACTACGGCCTCGGCGGGCGGAGTGTCCGCCGAGGCCGCACCCGGCAGGGTGCAGTCGGTCGAGTCCCTGCCGCCCGGTCTCGGGCTGCAGGGCACCGCCCGCGAGTACCGGATCACTTACACCACACGCGATGCGGCCGGGCGTCCCGCAGAGAGTTCCGGGGTGGTGTTCGTGCCGCAGGGCACACCGCCCGAGGGCGGGTGGCCGGTGGTGTCGTGGGCGCACGGCACGGTCGGGCTCGGCGACGCCTGCGCACCCTCGCGGAACCCGCGCTCGCAGCGGGATTCGAACTATCTGGGGCACTGGCTGTCCCAGGGATACGCGATCGTCGCGACCGACTACATCGGACTCGGCACGCCCGGTGTCCATCCCTATCTGGAAGGGGCGTCCGAGGCGACCGCGGTGATCGACATGGTGCGGGCGGGGCGGGCCGTTGTGCCCGAGCTGTCGCCGCGGTGGATGGCGATCGGCCAGTCGCAGGGCGGACACGCGGCGCTGTTCAGCGCGCACGAGGCGACGCGCTACGCACCGGAACTCGACTTCCGCGGCGCGGTCACGACCGGTGCGCCGTCGAACCTGGAGACGGCGTTCTCGATCGGCGGCCCGTGGATTCCGCCGCTCGGGTTGGACGGCCTGACGGTCTTCGCCACGTACATCCTCGCAGGAATGCGCGCGACGATGCCGCAGGTCGATGTCGACAGCTACCTGACTCCGCGCGGCCGGGAACTCGTCGACGCCGCCGAAACCCTTTGCTACGACGAACAGGCCGAGGCGGTCAAGGGTGTGTCGGTGGGCGAGCTGTTGACAAGGTCGCTCGGCGATCCCGCGATGCACGCGGCGATGACCGAGTATCTGGGCGTGCCCACCAGCGGCTACGACCGGTCGCTGTTCATCGCGCAGGGCCTGCTCGACACCGTGGTGCCGGCGCCGCTGTCGTTCAAGCTCATCGCCGACCTTCGTCTGGCCGGGGTCGACGCCACCTACATGACCTATCCGACCAACCACGACGGGACGATGGCGGCGTCGCTGCCGGACTCGACGCCGTTCGTCCGGCAGCGACTGTGACCTGTCGTTCGATCAGGGGCGGCGGTCAGGTCAGGTGAAACTGCAGCCCGGGGCAGTGGGCACGTCGTCGAACCGGTCGAGGAGGTAGCGAACCGGGGTGCCGTCGAGGTACGCGTCGGCGATCAGCGGTCCGAAGTGGTTCCCGAAGGTGGTACCCGGTGCCAGCGGCGGCAATTCATTGGTGCGGAACGTGACGTTCGCGCCGCGCTCGCACCAGTCGACGGCCAACTGGCGGGCCTGACCGTACGGGACGGTGTCGTCGTTGCGGCCGCTCGAGACCAGGACCGGAACTCGCGGTGCGACGGTGCCGATGCGTTGGTCGCGCAGAACCTGCAGTGCCGCGGGCACCTCGCGGAGGTTGTCGATCAGGGGCCGGCCGTCGTCGGTGAAGTTGCGCGTCTGCAGGAACGGCCGCTTCGTGATGATGTCGGCGATGCACTCGTTCCCGATGCCGTCGAGCGCGGCCTGGCCTGCCGGGCTCAGTCGCTCCTGCACCACCGACCGCAGTTCGGGGTAGCGGGCGACGAAGCCGTTGACGGCGAAGCCGATCGCGCCGCCGATGAGGTTCCCGTCGATCTGACCGAGCACCTGCTCGAGATCCGCGGTCGGACCGCCCGCCCAGACGCCCTTGATGTTCAGTTCCGGCGCATACGACGGCGCGAGTTCCGCGGCGGCCGCGGTCGCCCCGCCGCCCTGCGAATAGCCCCACAGCGCAAGCGGTGTCGTGTCGCTGCCGGCCAGCGTGTTCGCCGCCCGTGCCGCGTCGAGCACGGCATGTGCCTGCTCGACCCGGTTGACGTAGGTGTGGGTGCCGGGCGTGCCGAGGCCGATGTAGTCGGTCACGAACACCCGCGCCCCGAGCGCCGACCACACCCCGGCTGACACCGCCTCCTGGTTGGCCGACAGGAACAGCGGATCCAGGCCGGCGTTCAGACCCGTCGAGAAGGCCCGGGACATCGCGCACTGGTCACCCTGCCCGGACGTGCCGGGCGCGATGACGACGGTCGGCCGCGGACCCTGACCACGCCACGGGTGCGTGCTGTCGATGAAGGTACCGGTCACCGCGGTCGGCGTGCCGTCCTGCAGGCGGGAGGTGTACATCACGAGTTGTGCTGCGGCAGGCCAGCTCCCGTCGGATTCGGGGACCGTGGCGAAGATCGGCAGCGGTTCGCTGCGGACGACGCCGCGGGGGGCGTCCGGCAACTGCGCCGGCGGCGCGTAGAAGTCGGGGGCGGGAGCGGCCGCGGCCGGACCCGGTGCGGCGAGGACGAGTGCGGCCGCGGCGCTGCTCACCAGCGCGGCGACGGCGGCCCGGCCACGCTTTTCGAGAGACATGTTCATGGACTGGTCTTTCGGTCGGGGGATGTGCGCGGACGGGTCAGATGACCGTGCCGACATCGCGCGCGACGATGCGGTCGAGCGCGCGTTCGGCCACGGCGGCGATCGTCATGGAGGGGTTGCACGCCGCGGTGTTGCCGGGCATGAGGGCGCCGTCGAGCACGTACAGCCCGCGCTGGCCGTGGACCCGGCCTTCGAGGTCGCAGACCGTGTCCATGCAGGCACCGCCCAGCGGATGCCACGTGGACGGCACGATCGCGTTGGTGTCGGTGAGGATGCTCGTCGGGCCGGCGATCGCGCGGACCGTCCGGTCGATGTGACCGCTCTGGACGGCCCAGTCGCCCTCGTGCGGCCAGCGCAGCACCGCGTCGTTCACGGCCGGGTCGTACTCGAACCGGCCGCGGCCGTCGCTCACGCCGTAGCCGACGAGCATGGTGCTGCGCACGTCGACCGACAGCGACGGGATGGACGCCTGGATCACGGTGTGCGCGGTCGCGGGATCGTCCCAGTTGAGGCTGCCGTAGACGACCGGGCCGCCCTGCGCGAGACCGAACTCGCGGTCCGGGGTGGTCCACACGTAGATCCGGTCGGCGTTGGTGCCCCAGCCGCCGCCGAGGCCGTCGGGCAGGTCGGGGATCCGCCCCTGCGCCGCGGCCCGGACCAGCATCTTGGTGGTGTTGAGGCTGCCGGCGGCCATCACCAGCGCGTTCGTGGTGAGGATCTTGTTCTCGAGCACACGGCCCGTGGTGTCGATCCGGTTGACGTACACCGTCCAGCGGCCGTCCGGTGCGCGTTCGACGTCGGTGACCTCGTGCAGTGTCTGCACCGTCACCTTCCCGGTGGCCTCGGCGGCCGCGATGTAGGTGACATCGACGGAGTGCTTGCCGCCGTTGTTGACGCCGAGGGCGCCGTCACCGTTGGTGTACGACGGCCGCATCGCGCCGCGCAACTCGTCGAGGGCGTAGTTCCAGTCGATCGGCATCGGGATCTTCGACAGCGGCAGCCCGGCACGTTCGACGTTCTGCGCGAACGTCCGCGGCGCGAGGTAGCTGGGGCTGTCGACGAGTTCGTCGGGCGCGACCGCGAGTTGCAGCATGCGGGCGACGCGGGGGTAGTGGACGCGGTCCATCTCGGACCAGTCGATGCCGCCGGGGAAGTGCGAGCTGAACACGGCCTCCGACGGCTGCAACGACATCCCCTGGTAGATCAGGGAACCGCCGCCGACGCCCGCCGCGCACAGAGCGGTGATGTTGTCGCCCGGAACCGCCTCGACCAGGCCGGTGAACGGCTCGACGAGAACCGGGCGGCCGAACAGTTGCGGCACGGACCGGTACCAGAGTGCGCGCTTGTCGGGTGCCGTCGGACTCGGGAACGTCGAGGCGTTCGGCCCTGTGGGCCAGCGGATCCCGCGTTCGAGGACGGTCACCGGCACGCCCGCCTCCGCGAGGCGCAGCGCGGTCACGCCGCCGCCGAAGCCGGAACCGATCACGATCACCCGGTGGTCCTCGCGGATGACCGGAACCCGGTCGACGCGCGCCGCGATGCCAGCGGCGGCACGGGCGGCGCCCGGCGCGGCCAGCGCGATTCCCGCGGCCGCGGCGGCGGTCAGGAACGACCTTCTCTTGATTTCGGACACAGCACATCCCCCCAGTTCGAAAAACAGTGGTCGGCAGCAGTCGAAGGGTCCCTCGACGCGCTGTAGGCGCACGAAGGGTCCCTTCAGCCCAGGGCGGACGGGTGGTCGGCCGCGCGGAGTGATCCGTCTCACTCCGGAGAGCGAGCTAAAACTAGACACCTGTCGACCGAACTGTCAAGAAGTTGGGTGGTGTCCGGCGCCTACGGGTCGAGCGTCAGTGCCGGCCCGAGCCAGCGCGTGAGGAAGCGGCGCAGGTCGTCGTCGGCGTGCAGGGCGTCGTCGTCGAAGAAGACGACCGACAGGGCGAGGTGCAGGGTGATCTCGACGATGTCGTCGAGGCGGTCGGTCAGGCGCGGCTCGCGCTCGACGAGCGGCGAGAGGAGTTCGTGGGCAATAGGTTTGGCGCGGGAGATCATGCCAGGGTCGAACAGTGGATTGCCGTCCCCGGCGCGGAGCAGCGCACCCAGGACGGGGACGTCGCGGATCACGGCGCGTCCAGTGACGACGAGTTCGACTACGTACTCGACGGGGGAGTGCGTGGCCGCGAGCCGGGCGCGGATGTCGCCGAGCACCTCGACGACGACGCCGGCGATCGCCTGCGAGACGAGGTCCTCGCGCGAGCCGAAGATGGAGTACACGGTCTGCCGGGTGACACCCGCCGAGGCGGCCACGGCGGCGATGTTCACACCCTCGAAGCCGGCGCTGCCGATCAGGTCGAGAGTGGCGTCCAAGATCTTCTTCCGCGACCGCACCGCGCCATTATCGGGCACCGGTCGCGCGCGGGGGAGAGCCCGGGGCCGGGCGCGGTAGGCTGGCGGTCGAGTCGTACGTTCTCGCAGCCGTTGAGCTGCACTTTTCCAGTCCAGATTGGAGCCTTTGGGTGGCTGAGTTCATTTACACGATGAAAAAGGTGCGCAAGGCGCATGGCGACAAGGTAATTCTCGACGACGTCACCATGAGCTTCTACCCGGGCGCCAAGATCGGTGTGGTGGGCCCGAACGGCGCCGGTAAGTCCAGCATCCTGAAGATCATGGCCGGTCTGGACCAGCCGGGCAACGGCGAGGCGTTCCTCGCTCCCGGTGCCTCGGTCGGCATCCTGATGCAGGAGCCGCACCTCGACGAGACCAAGACGGTTCGCGAGAACGTCGAGGAGGGCCTCGGCGACACCATGGTGCAGCTCAAGCGCTACAACGAGATCGCCGAGCTCATGGCCACCGACTACTCCGACGAGTTGATGGAGGAGATGGGCACGCTCCAGGAGAAGCTCGACCACGCCAACGCGTGGGAGATCGACTCGCAGCTCGAGCAGGCGATGGACGCGCTGCGCTGCCCGCCGCCGGAGGAGATGGTCACGCACCTCTCCGGTGGTGAGAAGCGCCGCGTCGCGCTGTGCAAGCTGCTGCTGAGCAAGCCCGACCTGCTGCTGCTCGACGAGCCCACCAACCACCTCGACGCCGAGTCGGTCCTGTGGCTCGAGCAGCACCTGGCCGCCTACCCGGGCGCCATCCTCGCCGTCACCCACGATCGGTACTTCCTCGATCACGTCGCGCAGTGGATCTGTGAGGTCGACCGCGGCCGCCTGTACCCGTACGAGGGCAACTACTCCACCTACCTGGAGCAGAAGGCCGCCCGCCTCGAGGTGCAGGGCAAGAAGGACCAGAAGCTGCAGAAGCGCCTCAAGGAGGAGCTCGCCTGGGTCCGGTCCGGCGCCAAGGCCCGCCAGTCCAAGAACAAGGCGCGCCTCGACCGCTACGACGAGATGGTCGCGGAGGCCGAGAAGCACCGCAAGCTGGACTTCGAGGAGATCCAGATCCCGACCCCGCCGCGCCTCGGCAACGTGGTCGTCGAGGTGGAGAACCTGGACAAGGGCTTCGACGGCCGCATGCTGATCAAGGACCTGTCGTTCACGCTGCCGCGTAACGGCATCGTCGGCGTCATCGGCCCCAACGGTGTCGGTAAGACCACGCTGTTCAAGACCATCGTCGGACTCGAGGAGCCGGATTCCGGCACCGTCAAGGTGGGCGAGACGGTCAAGCTCAGCTACGTCGACCAGAACCGCGCCAACATCGACCCGGCCAAGACGGTGTGGGAGGTCGTCTCCGACGGTCTCGACTACATCGAGGTCGGCCAGAACGAGATGCCGTCGCGTGCGTACGTCAGTGCGTTCGGCTTCAAGGGCCCGGACCAGCAGAAGCCGTCGGGCGTGCTCTCCGGCGGTGAGCGCAACCGCCTGAACCTGGCGCTGACCCTCAAGGAGGGCGGCAACCTGATCCTGCTCGACGAGCCGACCAACGACCTCGACGTCGAGACCCTCAGCTCGCTGGAGAACGCGCTGCAGGAATTCCCCGGCTGCGCCGTCGTGATCTCGCACGACCGCTGGTTCCTGGACCGGACCTGCACGCACATCCTCGCGTGGGAAGGCGCCTTCGGCGACAACGAGGCCGCTTGGTACTGGTTCGAGGGCAACTTCGAGGCGTACGAGGAGAACAAGGTCGCCCGCCTCGGTGCCGACGCGGCCCGTCCGCACCGGGTCACGCACCGCAAGCTGACCCGCGACTGACCTCGTGTCGAACCAGGTCTACAGCTGCGACGTCCAGGTGCGTTGGGGCGATTCCGATCGTCTCGGACACGTCAACAACGCGCGCGTCGTGGAGTACATGCAGGAGGCGCGGTCGCTCTTCCTGATCGAGGGTGCGGCGTCGCTGGGCGCCGCACCCCGCGCGGTCGTCGTCCGCAAGATGGACGCCGAGTTCCTGAGTCCCATCACCGATGCCTCCGGCCCGGTCCGGGTGGAGGTGTCGGTGGTCCACGTCGGCACGTCGTCGTTCACGCTGCGGCACGTCGTCAAGGACACGGCCGGCAACGTCTGTGCAAAGGGCGACGCGGTCATGGTGGGCTTCGACGCCCGGGCCGAGACGTCCCGCGTTCTGTCCGAAGCCGAGCGCGAGGTGCTCGGCCGCTACCTGCCGGCCACCACGCCCGCGTAGCCCCGGCCCGGACCCGGCCGTATCGGAGTTCCGCGCGACTCGGGGTCGCCGCGGTTAGGCTCGCCATTGAGCCAACCGCGGTGACCTCGAACAGGGACGGAGCGTCGCGATGACGGATTCTGTGGATTCCGACTGGTCTCTCACGCTGCCCGCCGATCTGCGGGCCTGCATACCGGACGTGACGACGGTCTATTTCCGTCACACCTCCGCCGGCGAACCCGACAGCGTCCTGGCCCGTCACGCGGACGCGATCATCCGCGAGCACGTGCTGCTCGCCGCCCGGCGCGCGCCGGGCGAAGCGGTCACCCGCGTCCACCGCCCGTCCGACGGCACCGGCGTCGGCGCCGCTCTGCAGATCGTCGCCGACGACATGCCGTTGCTCGTCGAGTCCGTGACCGCGCTGCTGGGCCGACTCGATGCCTCGATCAGCGAGGTCGTCCATCCGATCCTGGGCGTCCGCAGGGGCCCGGACGGCACGCTGGAACAGATCCTGGCCGACGTCCCGATCCGCGACCTCCCGAGTGACGCCCTCGCGGAGTCGTGGATGCACGTGCAACTGCATCCCGCCACCGAGGACGAGGTGCTCGACGCGCTCGAGTCGTCGATCTCCGACGTGCTGTCCGACGTCGGGCAGGTCGTGGCGGACACTGATGCCATGCGCGCGCTGCAGCTCGCACTCGCAGCGGAACTCGATGTGCGAGCGGAGAATCCGCCGCCCGGGCGGTCTGCCGACGAGTTGCGCGACTGTGCCGACCTGTTGCGCTGGCTCGCCGACGGCCACTACACGGTGCTCGGCTACCGCCGCTACGAATGTCGCGACGATCGGAGCACCCGCCGGATTCCGGAGAGCGGACTGGGCGTGCTGCGATCGGATGCTCATGCCGACGAGCACATCAAGATTCCCCTGACAGTGGACATTCCGGATCGTCCGCTGTTGGTGTTGACGCAGGGCTCGGCGCCCGCCACGGTGCACCGGTCGGTGTATCCCTACTTCGTGGGTGTCAGCATCCTCGACGACGACGGTTCGATCGTCGGGGAGCACCGATTCCTCGGGGTGTTCACGGTGACCGCGCTGCACGAGAACGTCCTGGAGATTCCGGTGATCGCGCGGCGGGTGCGCACCGCGATCGAGCGCGCGGGTTTCGGCATCGACTCCTTCTCGGGCCAGGCGATGCTCGAGGTCGTGCAGTCGTTTCCTCGCACCGAACTGTTCTCGATCGACGCCGACGCGCTGCTCGAGACGATGACCGCGGTTCTCAACATCGGACTGCGCCGCCAGGTGCGGTTGTTCATGCGCGAGGACAGTTTCGAACGTTTCGTGTCCTGTCTGGTGTACCTGCCGCGGGACCGCTACACGACCCGGGTGCGCCTGGCGATGCAGCAGATCCTGCTCGACGAGCTGGGCGGCGGATCGCTCGACTATACGGCCCGGGTGTCCGAGGGAGACCTCGCGATGCTGCACGTGACGATCCGGAAGCCGCCGGGCGCCCGGGACGGCCGCGTGGACACGTCGGAAGCGAACCGGCTCCGGATCCAGGGGTTGCTCGCCGAGGCGAGCCGCAGTTGGGGCGACCATTTCGCGGACGCCGTCGCGGCCGATCCCGACGTGGACCCCGCCGTGGCCGCGAAGTACGCGGCCGAGCTTCCCGAGGGCTACAAGGAGGACTTCGACGCCCTGGAGGCGCTCGTCGACATCAGTCGGTTCGAGGGCCTCGATGCCGACTCGATCGACATGCGGATCCACCACGACGTGCCGGCTCCGGCGTGGCGGTGGCAGTTCGCGCTGTACTTCGCGGGCGAGGGAATCTCGTTGTCCCACGTACTTCCGGTGCTGCACAGTCTCGGCGTCGAGGTGCTCGACGAGCGGCCGTATGCGGTCCGACGCCCGGACGGACTGCAGTGCTGGCTGTACGAATTTGGAATCGCGGTTCCCCCGGAATTGCGTGACGCCGCCGGGGTGGGTGACGGCGGGCCCGACGCACGGTTGCGCGATCGTCTCACCGACGCCTTCACTGCGGTCTGGTACGGGCGGTGCGAGGCGGACCGGTTCAACGAACTGGTGCTGCGTTCCGGCATGGACTGGCGGCAGGTGTCGGTGTTGCGTGCGTATGTGAAGTACCTGCGGCAGGCCGGATTCGCCTACAGCCAGGGGCACATCGAGTCGGTGGTGCTCGCGCACCCCGAGGTGGCCCGGTTGCTGGTCGAGTTGTTCGAGGCGATGTTCGACCCGGACTCGGCGTCGCCGCAGCGCTCGAAGGGCCTGGAGCGGGATCTGCGTACCGCGATCGACTCGGTCGTCAGCCTCGACGTCGACCGCATCCTGCGCGCGCTGTTCGGTCTCGTGCGGGCGACGCTGCGCACCAACCACTTCGTGCAGGGCGCCGACGGGGTCTCGCGGAAGTTCCTCTCGCTCAAGTTCGAGCCCGGGCGCATCGCCGAACTGCCGAAGCCGCGGCCACAGTTCGAGGTGTTCGTGTACTCGCCGGACGTCGAGGGCGTGCACCTACGGTTCGGTCCGGTGGCGCGCGGCGGGTTGCGCTGGTCGGATCGCCGCGAGGACTTCCGCACCGAGATCCTCGGGCTGGCGAAGGCGCAGGCGGTCAAGAACGCGGTGATCGTCCCGGTGGGGGCGAAGGGCGGCTTCGTCGTCAAACAACCGGTGGCGCCGACGGGCGATCCGGCCGTCGACCGGCAGGCGGTGCGCGACCAGGGCGTGGCCTGCTATCGCACGTTCATCTCCGGGCTGCTCGACATCACCGACAACGTCGATCGGGTGACCGGCGCGGTGGTGCCGCCCGAGCGGGTGGTCCGGCGGGACGGGGACGACACCTACCTCGTCGTCGCGGCGGACAAGGGCACCGCCACCTTCTCCGACATCGCCAACGGCGTCGCCGCCGAGTACGGGTTCTGGCTCGGTGACGCGTTCGCGTCCGGAGGCTCCGCGGGCTACGACCACAAGGAGATGGGCATCACCGCCCGCGGCGCGTGGGAGAGCGTCAAGCGGCACTTCCGGGAACTCGGAATCGACGTGGCGGCAGACGATTTCACGGTCGCCGGGATCGGCGACATGAGTGGCGACGTGTTCGGCAACGGAATGCTGCTCAGCGAACACATCCGACTCGTCGCGGCGTTCGACCACCGGCACATCTTCCTCGACCCGACCCCGGATGCGGCGCGCTCCTTCGCCGAGCGCCGGCGCATGTTCGCGCTGCCGCGCTCGTCGTGGGACGACTACGACCGCTCGCTGATCAGCGAGGGCGGCGGCGTGTACGCGCGGACCGCGAAGTCGGTGCCGATCAGCGCGCAGGTGCGTGCCGCGCTGGGATTGGGCGACGACGTCACCGAGCTGTCGCCGCCGGATCTGGTCAAGGCCGTGTTGAAAGCGCCGATGGACCTGCTGTGGAACGGCGGCATCGGTACGTACGTCAAGGCGGCGTCCGAGTCCGATGCGTCGGTGGGGGACAAGAGCAACGACGCGGTCCGCGTGCACGGGGCCGACGTGCGGGCCCGGGTGATCGGGGAGGGCGGGAACCTCGGCGTGACGCAGCTGGGGCGCATCGAGTACGCGCTGAGCGGCGGCAAGATCAACACCGATGCGATCGACAACTCGGCGGGCGTCGACTGCTCCGACCACGAGGTCAACATCAAGATCCTGCTCGACTCCGTCGTCAGCAACGGCGACCTCGCGATCGCGGATCGGGACCCGCTGCTCGCGTCGATGACCGACGAGGTGGCACGACTGGTGTTGGCGGACAACATCGCCCAGAACGATCAGCTCGGCATGTCGCGCGCGAGCGCACCTCAGATGTTGGACGTGCACCGCCGCCTGATCGCTACCCTCATCACCCGTCACGGACTCGACCGCAAGCTCGAGGCGCTGCCCACCGAGGCCGAGTTCAACCGGCGGGCGCAGGCAGGCGGCGGACTCACCTCGCCCGAGTTGGCGACGGTGATGGCCCACGTCAAGCTGGCGCTCGAACAGGAACTCCTGGACACCGAACTGCCGGACAGTGACTTCTTCGCGGCCCGCCTGCCCGGCTACTTCCCCGGGCCGCTGCGGGAACGGTTCGCGCCGGCGATCCGGGCACACTCGCTGCGGCGGGAGATCGTGGCGACGATGCTGGCGAACGAGGCCATCGACAACGGCGGGATCACGTACGCGTACCGGCTCGCGGAGGATGCCGGCGCGTCGAGCACCGACTCGATCCGCGCCTACGCCGCCGTCACCGAGATCTTCGAACTCCACGACGTGTGGTCGAGGGTCGGCACGGCCGACATCCCGTCGGACGTGTCGGACGTGCTGATGCTGCAGTCGCGGCGCGTGCTGGACCGGGCGTCGCGCTGGTTCCTGTCCAACCGGCCGCAGCCGATCGCGGTGGGCGCCGAGATCAGCCGCTACTCGACCGAGTTCCGCCGACTCGCCCCGAAGGTGCCGGGCTGGCTGCGCGGGCACCACCTCACCGACCTCGAACGGCGATCGCACTCGGCCATCGCGGACGGTGCCCCGCGGGAACTCGCCCTCGAGGTGTACCGGCTGCTGGATCTGTTCTGCCTGCTCGACATCATCGACGTCGCCGACATCTGCGAGCGCGACGGCGAGGAGGTGGCCGAGCTGTACTTCGCGCTCGACGCGCACCTGGGCATCGACTGGCTGCTCACCGCGGTTTCCGACCTCGCCCGCGGAGACCGGTGGCATTCGCTGGCCCGGCTGGCGCTGCGCGACGACCTGTACGGCTCGCTGCGCTCGCTCACCCTCGAGGTCCTCGTCGGCGGCGAACCGGACGAGACCCCCGAGGAGAAGATCGACTACTGGGAGTCCACGAACGCCTCGCGACTCGCCCGATCGAGGTCCGCGCTCGCGGAGATCTTCGAGTCTGGAACGCTGGACCTCGCGACGCTGTCGGTGGCGGCGCGTCAGGTACGCAGCATGGTGCGGGGTGTGGGCACCAGATCGGAGGTCGGAAGGTGAGCGGTTCCCAGGAGGCCGTGCACAACGGGAAGGCCGTCGGCGCCGAGCCGGTGGGATTCCACACGCGCGTCGTGGTCCGGTGGTCGGACATGGACGCGTTCCAGCACGTCAACCACGCGCGGATGGTGACGCTGCTCGAGGAGGCGCGGATTCCGTGGCTGTTCGAGGACGGTGCGCCGACCGTGACGTTGCGCGACGGCGCCGTGATCGCCGACCTGCGGGTGCGCTACCGCGGCCAGCTCCGCCACCAGGACAGCCCGCTCGACGTCCTGATGTGGGTGGAACAGATTCGGGCCGTGGACTTCACGATCGCGTACGAGGTGCGGCGCGGGGGAGCGGCGCCGTCGACCCCGCCGTCGATCGTGGCGTCGACGCAGATCGCGGCCTTCGACATCGGCACGCAGCGGCTGCGCCGGCTGACGCCGTCCGAGCGGGGATACCTGGAGTTGTGGAAGCGTGCCTGAGCGGGTTCTGACGATTCCCGAGCCGGCGGATCGCGCGGATCTCGCGGTGTTCGTCGGGCGGGCGATCCACCTCGACGAGGCCGCGGTCATCCGGATCAAGCGCCGCAGCGACGGGCGGGTGTCGGTGTGGGCGCCAACGGGATTCGACGCCCTGGCGACCCGCGTCGTGTCCGGGGACATCCGTCCGGCGGACACCACTGCGGCCGGCGACGTGCTGTTGCAGGCGCTCGGCGGGGACTCCGGGGAGATCGACCCGGGATTCGCGATGGACTCGGCGTGGCGCGGCGCCCTGCCGCCGGAATCGGGCTTCGTCCACGTGGACGACGTACCGGCCCGGGTCCTGCTCGGGTTGGCGCAGCGCGGCGCCGCGCTGGCCAAGGAGCACGGCAGCGCGCAGGGACCGCCCACGTCGCTGCTCGACCAGAAGGTGCTCGAGGTGACGGGCGGCGGCACCGAGGTGGCGGTGTCCATGCGAACGGTGTTCGCGCTCACCGGAATGGGTTTCGTGCCGCTCGCCGATGGCCGTCCGGCCGCCGCCGACACCGACCTCGACGCGATCGCCGAGAGCGAGATCGTGCGGGTGCGGACGACGCCGTCGTGGCTGCGGCTCGACGCGCGGTTCGGCTCGGTCTACGCCCGCCGGGCCGGTGCGATCCCGCTGTTCACGACGTAGGCGTTTGCGCCGTAGGTCCGGTCAGCGGGCTCCGACCAGTTCCGGTTCGGGGCTCACCGGCTCGGTGTTGGGGGTGAGCAGGATCGACGACGACACCGTCGACCGGGGCTCGCCGTCCGCGGTGCGCAGGACGGTCTGGGTGTCGAGGAAGACTGCGCCGCCGCGCTCGCTGGCGCCGGTGACCGTCAGCGACGCGGTGAGGACGTCACCGGCCACGATGGGGGCCGCGAGGACGATCTTCTCGTTCACGTGGATCGGCGTCTGCCTGCTCAGGTCGATCGCGGAGTCGGGATCGGTCAGCATGTCCCGGATCAGGGTCGCGGTCACCACCGCGGTGAACGTGGGCGGGGCGACGAGGTCCGCGTACCCGGACTGCCGAGCGGCATCGACGTCGTGATGCACCGGATCCATCGCGAGGATCCCGCGGGCGAACTCGCGCACCTTCTCCCGCCCGACGACGTAGACGTCGGAGGACCGGAGCGCCAGGCCGGGCTGGAGCTGTCGCGACGATTCCGCGAATCCGTGTTCGGTTGTGCTCATCGACATGCTCCCTCGTGTCCCCCGACTGATGTGTCCGTCCGTGTATCCGGCCGCGCCACGCGCGGTGTTACAAGCTCGTCGGCGATCATTGCCGGCATGGCGACCACGAATGCCCGGAGAGCCGAGTTCGTCCGGGAGGCCTACTCGGCCAGATCTCGGGAGTACACGGACCTGTTCGGCTCCATGACGTCGACGCATTCCTCCGATCGGACCCTGGTGCGCAGCTGGGCGGCCACCGTGACGGATCCCATACTCGACGCGGGGTGCGGTCCCGGGCAGTGGACCGATTTCCTGGCCGAGCAAGGAATGGCCGTGAGCGGAATCGATCTCGTTCCCGAGTTCGTCGAACGGGCACGCGGGACGTATCCGTCGCTCACCTTCGACCTCGGCAGCTTCGAGGCCCTGGACGCCGAGACGGAATCACTGGGTGGTGTTCTGTCCTGGTACTCGCTGATTCATCACGACCCGGAGGAGATCGGGGTTCCACTCCGCGAGTTCGCGCGCGTGGTCCGGCCGGGCGGGGGGTTGTTGGTGGGCTTCTTCGAGGGAGCCGTCGTCGAGCCGTTCGACCATGCCGCGGCCACCGCCTACCGGTGGCCGGTGGACGAACTCGGCCGCGTGTTGCTCGAGGCCGGCTTCGAGCTGATCGAGACGCACACCCGGACGGGGAGCGGTTACCGGCCACACGGGGCGATCGTCGCGCGCCGGCAGTAGATCCGGTGAGTGGTCGGTCTACGAACGCGGACGACTCGCGGCCGGGGCAGGCGTGGGAGGCAGTAGCACCGGCACGAGGAACTGCTCGATCATCGCGCGCTCGTCGGCGTCGTCGATGCCCGGCACCGTGAGGAGCGAGACGATCGCGCGCACCGACCACCGCGCGCGGCGGGCGATCTCGGCGTCGTCGGCGTTCCAGACGTCGGAGAGGAACGCGGTGCCGAGCACCTCGATCACCTCGGACGTGCTCGCGAGTTCCGAGGCCAGGCCCGCGTCGCCGAGGCCGAACCATGCGGCGAGCGTGGGCGTCGAGCGGACCTCGCGGACGGACAGAAGGACGGCCTCGGTCACCCGCTCCCGCGGGTCGGTGATCGGCGCGACGGCCGCCGCGACGCTCTCGCCGAGCCGACGGGCCTCGCGGTGCACGAACGCCCGGTGCAGGGCCCGGCGGTTGTCGAAGTAGCGGTAGAGCGTCGCGCGAGAGCAACCCGCGGCCTTCGCTACCTCGGCCATGCCGGTGGACGCGACGCCGCGCACGACGAACAGTTCGGCGGCCGCGTCGAGGATCTTCCCGGCGGCCGCCTCGCTGCGTTCGTCGCTCAGCCACGAACCGGATGTGCTGGAAGACATCGTCATCCGGCGCGGAACGGGACGCGCGTGGGCCGTCGCACGTAGTTGCCCGCGGCGTACTCGACGCCGTCGATGTCGACCTCGAAGTCGGGGCAGCGGGCGAGCAGTTCCTCGAGCGCGACCCGGGCCTGCATGCGCGCGGCCGCCGCGCCGAGGCAGTGGTGGTTGCCGTGGCTGAACGTCATGATCTGCTTGGGATTTCGCCGGACGTCGAGTTCCTCGGCGTTCTCGCCGAACATGCGGGGGTCACGGTTCGCGGACCCGTACACCAGCAGCACCTTGCGGCCCGCGGGAATCGTGACGTCGTCGATCGTGACGTCGCACGTGGTGGTGCGGGCCAGCCCCTGGACCGGCGAGGTGAGGCGCAGCAGTTCCTCGACGGCACCCGGGATGAGCGACGGGTCGTCGAGGAGAAGCTGCCGCTGACCGCGACGTCGGGTCAGCAGTTGCACTGCGCCACCGAGCATTCCGGTGGTGGTGTCGTTGCCGCCGGTCACCATGGTGAACGCGAAACCGAGGATCGAGAGCAGGCCGGAGACGTCGCCGTCCGCGCCGACGCCCGCCGCGACCAGGTGCGAGATCGTGTCGTCGCCAGAGTTGCCGGCGGCCGCGTCGGACGTGCGGCGCTCGATCAGGCCGCCGAAGTAGGTCATGAGTTCGACCACCGCGGTCTGGGCGGCGAGCGGATCGCCGGTCGCGTTGGCGGCGACGATGGCATCGGTCCAGCCGTCGAACCGGCCGCGGTCCTCCGGCGGGACGCCGAGGTAGTGGGCGACGACCATGCTCGGCAACGGCTTGAACAGTTCCGTGACGATGTCGCCCTCGCCGGCCGCGCGCAGACTCTCGAGGCGTTCGACGACGAAACGGCGCACCTCGGGTTCGACGGCCTCCACCTGCCGGGGCGTGAAGCCGCGCGCGACCAGGCGGCGGAACTGCGTGTGCACCGGCGGGTCGAGCATCACCAGCGGCGGATTGTCGCGCAGACCGATCTTGTCGAGTTCGCCGTACGTCATCGTCAGGCCCTCGGCGGACGAGAACGTCTCGGCGTCGCGCGCCGCGGTGTAGACGTCCTCGTGTCGGGTGAGCACCCAGTAGTCGTCCTGCGGCGAGCCGTCGGGCACCACGTGGTGGACGGGGTCGTGATCGCGCAGCGCCGCGTACATCGGCCACGGATCCCGCCACGACGCGCCGGAGCGGGGAACGTAGGACGCCTTGCCGGACATGGTCGTCGTCATGTCTCGACTGTGAGACAGATCGCCGAAGTTGTCAACCCCGTTCGGTGGCCGAATGTCACATGCGTTCGGTCGGGCGAGACGCGTATGACATTCGGCCACCGGGGCGAAGGGTCAGCGCGGGACCGCGGTGGTGACCGCGAAGCCCGCGATGTACTCCGGGATCGGCCGGTAGAACTCGTAGGTCACGTCGTAGTCTCCGCATGCGTGCAGCGCCGAGTACGCCGCCACCCAGGTGCGGACCTCGTGCGAGGAGTGCCCGGCGACGGCGTCCATACCGTCGGCGGTGTAGCGGTCGAAGTCCTCGACGCGCCCGGACCGGCACACCTCGAGGAACGCGCGGTCCCAGTCGGGATTGAGGTCCATGATGTCGGCCTCGCCGGCCGCGAACCGGCGCGCGGTCGCGATCGTGTTGGCCTGTCGGGCCGCCCGGGCTTCCGGTGTGGGATGCCTACCGGCGGTGAGGAACTCGCGCTGCGTATCGGTGGCGGTCGCGTACTGCGGAACCGGCGGGTCGTGGGAGAGCCCGCCCGAACCGATGAACAGCACCCGACGGTCGGTGGTGCGGAAGTACTCGCCGACGGCCTGCCCGAACGCCCGCACGCGGGACATCGGGACGAACGGACGGGCCACCGAGTTCACGAAGATCGGCAGCACCGGCCGGGCGGAGGCGTCGCCGTCGTGCAGGATCTCCATCGGCTGCACCGCACCGTGGTCGACCTCCATCCGCCGCGAGATCGCCAGGTCGATGCCCCGGTCGATCACGAACTGGGCGAGATCCTCGGCGATCTCCGCCGGGACGTCGAGGTCACCGGCGAACGAGTCGTAGTCGCCGGTGCCGTGCGCGCGGTAGCCGAGACAGAACGGCGGCATCAGGTCGTAGAAGAACCCGTTGAAGTGGTCCGGGCCGAAGTTCACGACCAGCTCGGGATCGAAGTCCCGGACGAACCCGCGCGCGTGCTCGAACGCGTCCTGCACCGACGCGACGACGTCGGCGGGCGGGTCGGCGTGGTCGAGCAGCGGGCTGTGGGACATGCACAGCAGGGCTTGCGGCATGACGCTTCTCCTCCCGTCAGCGCTCGGTGTCGGCGTGGCGGGCGAGGTAGCTGCCGACGACCTCGTTGAACTCGGACGCGCGCTCGACCTGCGACCAGTGGCCGCACTGGCTGAAGACGTGGGCGTCGGCATGCGGGACCACGTTCAGCAGATCCCACGTCCGCGACACCGGGATCACGACGTCCTGGACGCCGTGGATCAGCAGCACCGGGACGTCGAGGCGGGCGAGGACGTCGAAGTCCAGCGGCAGCGCGTGCCGGTCCCGGTCGCGGGCCGCGACGACGTCGGCGAGCCGATCGGATGCCGTGTCGTTGAGGGCCGACTGGTAGCGCAGCGACACCAGTTCGTCGGTCACCAGCGACTTGTCGACCACGAACATCTCGAGGGTCTTGCGGATGCCGGCCTCGGTGAGGGTCGGATTCGCGTGCGCGGCAAGCGCTCCGGTGAGCTTGGCGCCGCCGGTGCCCATCGACACGATGCCCAGCAGGCGCTCGGGGAAGTCGATCGCGAACTGGAAGGCGAGCCAGCCGCCGAGGGAGTTGCCGACGATCCACGTCTTGTCGATGCCGAGCGCGTCGAGGACGCGGACGGCGTGGCGCACCCACTCCTTGATGCCGTACGCGGTGCCGTCGGCGACCACGCTCTGCCCGTAACCGATCGAGTCGATCGCGATGCAGCGGCCGTGCCGGCTCAATTCGGGCAGGTTCAGCCACCAGTTCGCGGCCGCGGTGACACCGGTCCCGGAGCCGTGCAGGAACAGGATCGGGGTGCCCTCACCGAGCTCGTGGTAGTGCGTGAGCTCGCCGTGGGCGGTCTCGAGCCACCTGTCCTCGAGTCCGAAGAAGGCGTCGGTCGTGTAATCGGGGGTGGGGACGGACATGGAGGTCTCCTTCAGTTGGCGAGCGACGGCTGGGCGGCGACCGAGGCGGGGCGGCCGGTGAACGACATTGCCGCGAGGATGGCGTCGAGCGTGGCGGGGGCGTGCTGGGCCAGGCAGGCGCCGGCCACGAAACGGTCCGGGCGCAGGAAGACGATCGGGGTGGGGCGGTCGTCGAACCACTTCTTCAAGCGACCGGTGTGATCACCGAGGACCACGACGTCGTCGTCCATGTACTTCTCGGCCCACTCGCGCTGCGTCTCGGGGACCATCGCCACCAGCCGGGCGCCCAGCGCGTCGAGCTTGTCGAGCGACTCCTGAGGGAGCAGGTCGCGGGGGTTGTTGCCCCACACCAGCACCGACCACCAGTTGCCGATCGCGTCGTCGAGCAGGACGTCGGCGGCGTCGCGGGTGTGCACCCGCGGCTGCGGGAACTGCACACCCACGGGCGACACCGTGCTGTTCGCGGTCCGCACCGGGATCAGCCGACTGGTCAGCTGCGCCGCCGCCCGGCCCGACGCCTGCGTCGTGGGATCGGCGAGCACGCCCCGGGTGTAGCGCGGCATCGGCTTGAACCGCATGTCCGCGAAGTAGCTCTTGACCTGCGGGAAGAGGTTCAGTGCGGACGACGCGGCGTCGCGCAGGGCGGCGGCCGCCGGGTTGGTGATCTTGATGAACTTGCCGAACGTGAGCGACAGGTCGACCATCGCCTGCGCGTGGTCCTTGCGTTCGTCGGTGTAGGTGTCGAGGAGCGCGGCGTCGGCCTGTCCGGACAGCACGGCCGCCAGCTTCCAGCCGAGGTTCGTCGCGTCGCGCATGCCGGAGTTCCAGCCCTGGCCCATCCACACCGGCATCAGGTGCGCGGCGTCGCCGGCGACGATCTGGCGGCCCTTGCGGAAGCTCGACGCCACCCGGCCGTGGTGCGTGAACACTCGACGCCGGATGAACTCGAGCTTCGACGGATCCGGAACATGCTCGGCGAGAAGCTGGTTCACGAAGGCGGGATCGGTGACCTGCTCCTCGGTTTCACCGTCGTGCAGCATGAACTCCCAGCGGCGCACCGCGTGCGGCAGGCCGATCGAGACGTAGGGGCGCTTGGGGTCGGCCCCGAGGAACACGTTCGGGGTGCCGAGCGGATCGTTGTTCACGTCCACGACGAGCCAACGCGTCGAGGGGGATTCGCCCTCGAACGTGACGCCCAGGCGCTTGCGGGTCGGCGACTTGCCGCCTTCGCAGCCCACCAGGAATCGGGCCCGGAACCGGTGTTCCTCGACCTCGCCGTCGGGGCCGGCGACGCGGGCGATCGCGGTGACCGAGTCGGCATCCTCCTCGACCGTCTCGACCTGGTGGCCGAACAGGACGCGCACGTCGTCGAACCTCGAAAGGCCTTCGTACAGTGCGCGGTCCACCTCGGGCTGGATGAACCCGTGCTTGCGCTCCCACCCGAACTCGACGGTCTGCGGGTTGTTGACCAGGATGACCTTCCCGGCGCCGTTGACCAGTCGCATGATGTGCTGCGGATTGGTGTGCGGGCGCACGGACTCGACCAGATCGACGGTCTGGATCGTGCGGAAGGACTCGTCGTCGAGTCCGACGCCGCGGGGGTAGTCGATGAGGTCGTCGAGCGCCTCGAGCACGGTGACCGACCGGCCGTACATGCCGAGGATGTTCGCGAGCATCAGACCGACGGGTCCGGCGCCGACGATGATCACGTCACTGTCGTGGTGGGTGGTGTTCATGGGTTCCTCACTGCGGCTGCGCCGGCCCCTGATCCCCGAATGTGCGCATAGCGCGCATTCGTGACCGTTAGTTGCACGTTGATATGCACTATGTGAACACGGACACGCCGCCCGCTGCAAGCCCGGGCCGTCCGGCGAGGGGTCCACCTGCCCCGGAACGCACGAAACCCGCACCGAGTGGGGTCGGTGCGGGTTTCGTGTGCGGGAGTCGAGCCTTCAGGTCATGCGGTGTACCTGCGGAGCTGGGCGACGGCTTCGAGGGTCGCCTCGACGGACCCCTCGATGAGTTCCTTCGACGCGCTGATGATCGTGAGGCAGGCTGCCGGTTCGTTCTCGACCTGCGCGAGTGGGGCGCCGAGGCCCCAGTAGCCGGGTTCGACCTCGCCGAAGCTGATCACGTAACCCCTGCGGCGGCCCTCGGTGACCCGGGGATCCTCGCCGGCGCGCGGGGGGAGTGCGGTGAGCAGCGCGTACCCGGCGGCACCGCGGTCGAGGGGATGGCGGCCACCCTGCCGGAACGACACCCGGACCGTCGAGTTCGCGGGTTCGGTGACGACCACGGCGACGGCGTCCTCGGCCTCGGCCACGAACAGCGCGACACTCGCGCCGAGCCGGTCGGCGAGGTCCTGCATCAGTGGCGTCGCGACCTGGCGTAGCCCGGAGTAGACCTCGCGTCCGAGGGCGGCCAGCCCGCCGGCCGCGCGATAGCGGCCGTCCGGTCCGCGGCTGATGAGGCGACGGTCCGCGATGGTGGCCAGCAGGCGGGTCGCGATGCTGCGGTGCACGCCCAGTCGATCCGCGACGTCCTGGATCGTCAGTCCGCCCGCGGAGTTGGCCACAAGTTCGAGCGCGTGCAGGCCCCGCGCAAGCGTCTGGGTACCGGTGGCGCGGGTGGGCGACGGGGTGGTCTGCGGGTTCGGATCGGTGGTGGCCACAGGCTCACCTTATGCCGAGCGGTGTGCACAATGTGCACACCGAGCGGCGGTCGGTCACTGCCCCATGACGTACTTGACGGTCGGGCCGGCGGTCCAGCCGCCGTCGACGGCGATCTCGGCGCCCGTGACGTAGGAGGCCGCGTCCGACAGCAGGTACGCCACCGCGCCGGCGATCTCGTCGGCCTCGCCGACCCGGCCCATCGGGGTGTTGGGGTAGTTGCCCTCGCCCTGCTGGATGCCGACGCCCGCGGTCATCGGGGTGTAGGTCATGCCCGGGTGGACCGAGTTGACCCGGATCCGGTCGGTGCCGAGTTCGACGGCGGCGATCTTCGAGAGCCCCCGCACGCCCCACTTCGACGCGCCGTAGCCCGCGGTGAGCGCCAGGCCCATCAGGCCCGCGGCGGACGAGATGTTCACGATCGACCCGCCGCCCGCGGCCCTCATCGGGGCGATGACGGCCTGGATGCCGTTGAACACGCCGGTCAGGTTGATGTCGAGGACCTGACGGAAGTGCTCGAGCGGCTCGTGCTCGATGTACTGTCCGGTCGACACGCCCGCGTTGTTCACCAGACCGGTCAGCGAGCCGAACTCGGCGACCGTGAACTCGACGGCGGCCCGCCACGCGTCGGCGTCGGTCACATCGAGGCGGACGTAGCGGGCGGCGTCGCCCAGGTCGGCGGCGGTGGCGCGGCCGTCGTCGTCGAGGACGTCCGCGATCACCACCTTGCCGCCACCGTCGACGATCCGGCGCGCGAACGCGGCACCGAGACCGCGGGCACCGCCCGTGACGAGAACGACCTTGTCGGACAGCATTGCCGATTCACTCATTTGGCTCACCTTCCAGCTATTTACGTTGTCACTTGCCGTGGGCGGCGTGCCGGGCACCGATGTATCCGAAGACCATCGCGGGTCCGATGGTGGCGCCCGCTCCCGCGTAGTCGTTGCCCATGACCGACGCCGACGTGTTGCCGGTGGCGTACAGGCCGTCGATCACGGAACCGTCCGCGCGCAGGACCTGACCGTTCTCGTTGTACACCAGTCCGCCCTTGGTGCCCAGGTCGCCGGCGCGCATCCGCAGCGCGTAGTACGGCGCCGTGTCGATGGCGTCGAGCGTGGGGTGCGGCAGGCTCGGATCGCCGTAGTAGTTGTCGTACGCGCTCTCGCCGCGGTGGAAGTCCTCGTCCCGCCCGTTTCGGGCGAATCCGTTGAAACGCGCGAGGGTTTCGGTGAGCTGCGCGACCGGGACGTCGATCTTGCGGGCCAGTTCCTCGATCGTGTCGGCGACGACGATCAGGCCGCCGTCGATCCACGCCGAGGGGAACTTCTGGCCCGGCATGATGCCGCCGATCGGGTAACGCTTCTTGGCGCGCTCGTCGAACACGAACCACGTGGGCTCGTGGCCGCCGGCGAGCTGGTCGTGCACGAACGTGACGTACGGCGCCGCTTCGTTGGTGAACCGCTTGCCGTGCTGGTCCACGATGATCGACCGCGGGACGGACCGCTCGGCGACCATCACCTGCACGATGCCGTCGGGGCGCTGGAACGACGGCATCCACCACGCGTCGTCCATGAGATCGACTGCGGCGCCGACACTCTGGCCCGCGAGAATGCCGTCGCCGGTGTTGTGCTTGGAAGCGGCGCTGAAGTTGTCGCGGCCACCCTCGGGCAGGTACGCCTTGCGCATGTCCTGGTTGAACTCGAAGCCGCCGGTGGCCAGCAGGACGCCGCGTCGCGCGCGGATCCGCACGGTGCGCCCGCCCCGCTCGGCGACGAGACCGATCACGGTCCCGGACTCGTCGGTGATCAGCGACTGCATCGGGGTGTTCAGCCACAGCGGAACACCGGCGTCCTTGAGAGCCAGCCGAAGTCGCGCGATCAGGGCACGGCCCAGGGTGTCCATGTGGCGGCGCAGCAGGATCGCCTTGACGGCGTTGAGCCCGGTCTTGAGCGCCGCGCGCTTGGCCTTCCACGTGCGCATCACCATGTTGAGCTGCACGAAGTCCTTGGACGTGATGAACAGCCCTGGCGGCGTCGCAAGTGCGGCGGGACGCAGCAGCGACTCGTCGGCGCCGAGCTTCTTCAGATCCACCGGCAGCGGCTCGATGGTGCGGCCGGCGGGACGGCCGCCCGGCTGCTCGGGGTGGTAGTCCGAGTATCCGGTGCACCACTGGAAGCGCATGTGCGGGCTCGACGTCTCCAGGAACTCGAGCGTCTTCGGGCCCTCGTCGATGAAGGCGTCGAGGTTGGCCGACGGCACCCGGTCGCCGAGCACCGCATCGAGGTAGCGGCGCACGTCCGCGCGGGAATCACCGAGACCGTCGCGGATCAACTGCGGGTTGTTCGGTACCCACACGCCACCGCCGGACAGCGCGGTGGCACCGCCGTAGACGTCGGCCTTCTCGATCAGCAGGGTGTGCAGACCCTCGGCAGCTCCGGCGAGGGCGGCAGTGAAACCGCCTGCGCCACTGCCGACGACGAGCAGGTCCACCTCGTGGTCCCACTGGGACTCGGTGGACTGCTCGGTCTGGTTGGGTTCGGTCGCGGCCATCGCGGAACTCCTCGGGGTGCGTGGGGGAGACGGCGAGCGGACATGGGTGTCCGGTCGCGTCGCGTCCACGACCCTAGAAAGGGCGCGAAGGGCGGCGAAATCGTCCCTCCCGCTGGGCGGGAGGTCGGCGAATCACACCAGCCAGGCCGCCGAGTCGGCGGGGAGCAGGCCGTCGACGAGGGGCAGGCTCGACAGCACGGCGGTGCCGGGCGGCAGCTGGATCGGGGCGTCGGTGGCGTTGAGGACGCAGATCAGCCCGCCCCGGCGGCGGAACGCGAAACAGCCGGGTGGGCTTCCGTACCAATCGATTTCGTCGCCCGAACACTCCGGCAGGGTGGCCCGCAGTTCGAGTGCCGCGCGGTACAGCGACAGTGTCGAGTCGACGTCCTCGAGCTGTGCCTCGACGGTCAGGTCCGCCCACTCCGCCGGGATCGGCAGCCACGTGTCCGGCTCGGTCGAGAACCCGAACGGCGGCAGGGTCCCCTCCCAGGGCAGCGGCACGCGGCACCCGTCCCGGCCGCGTTCGGTGTGCCCGGATCGTTCCCACACCGGGTCCTGCAGCACCGCATCGGGAAGGTCGACGTTCGGCAGACCCAGCTCGGCGCCGTTGTAGATGAACGACGCCCCCGGCAGCGCCAATTCGACGAGCGCCATCGCGCGGGCGCGGGCGGTCCCGCGGGCACCGGCGCCGTACCGGGTGACCTCCCGCTCGACGTCGTGGTTCGACAACGTCCACGTGGGCGTGCCGCCCACCCGGGCGACGGCGTCGAGCGAGTTCTCGATCGCGGCGCGCACGGCGTTGGCCTCGAACGGGGTCTCGGCGAGGCGGAAGTTGAAGCCGAGGTGCAGTTCGTCCGGGCGGATGTACTCGCCGAACCGCTCGTTGTCGCGGACCCAGATCTCGCCGACCGACATCGCGTGCGGGTACTGGTTCATGACCGCGCGAATGCCGCGGTGGATCTCGTGAACCGCCGGATTGTTGAAGCGGGGATCGTCGTCACCGTTGCGGAGCAGGGCGTTGGTGTCCCAATCGTGGTCCGGCAGGCCCTCGGGCTTGGCCATGCCGTGCGCGACGTCGATCCGGAAGCCGTCGACGCCACGGTGCAGCCAGAATCGCAGGGTCGTCTCGAGGTCGTCGAACACCTCCGGGTTGTCCCAGTTCAGGTCCGGCTGTTCGGCGGCGAAGATGTGCAGGTACCACTGCCCGGGGGAGCCGTCGGGCTCGGTGATCCGTGTCCACGCCGGGCCGCCGAACACGCTCGGCCAGTTGTTCGGTGGCTCGGCGCCGTCCGGGCCGCGGCCGTCGCGGAAGAGATAGCGCTCGCGGGCGCTCGAGCCGGCGCCGGCGGCGAGGGCCTCCAGGAACCACGGGTGCTGATCGCTCGTGTGGTTCGGGACCAGATCCATCGTGACCCGGATGCCGCGGGCGTGCGCCTCGGCGATGAGCGTGTCCATCGTCGCGAGGTCGCCGAACAGGGGATCGATGTCCCGCGGGTCGGAGACGTCGTAGCCGTGGTCGGCCATCGGGGAGCGCATGACCGGGCTGAGCCAGATCGCGTCCACCCCGAGCAGTTCCAGATAGCCCAGGCGGTCGATCACGCCGCCCAGATCGCCCACACCGTCACCGTCCGAGTCGGAGAACGACCGCGGATAGACCTGGTAGAAGACAGCATCCGACCACCACGGACGCGCGGCGGGCGCTGCGTCGGCGGTGGGCCGATCCTCGCGGGTGGTCACAGCAAGTCATAGTGCCGCATCGGAAGCGTGAGGATCGACGTATGCGGCTGTGTCGCGGCCGCTAGATCGGCGAGTTCACCATCGACGCCGCCGCCATCTCCATGTAGTCCACGAGCGCACGGCGGTGAGCCTCGTCGAGTGTCCGATCGTCGATCGACGCAATCGCGACGTGCATGCACCGCAGCCACGCGTCCCGTTCGATCGGGCCGATCTTGAACGGGTTGTGCCGCATCCGCAGGCGCGGATGCCCGCGCTCCTCGGAGTACGTGCGCGGTCCGCCCCAGTACTGCTCGAGGAACATGCGCATGCGGCGCTCCGCCGGCCCGAGGTCCTCCTCGGGGTACAGCGGCCGGACGATCTCGTCCTTCGCGACCTCCTCGTAGAACCGCGCGGTGAGCTTGCGGAACGTCTCGGCTCCGCCGACCGCGTCGTAGAAGGTCTGCTGCGGGGTGGGGGTCGTGGGGTTCGTGTCAGTCATGTCGCGTCCCATTGTGCCCGGTTTCGCGGAGAAGGGGCCGAAGCGTGTCCCGGTGTGGTGCACGGCACCGCGTGTTCATCGATCGTGCAGCAACTTTTTCGCGGAAATGGGTGTGCGGGACCGCGTCATCCGTGGTCAACTTGGGTCAGTCTTCGCGGAGGTCGCATGGCACACCGACACGGCGCGCGAGCGCATCGACAACTCGTGCCCACTGATGTGCGGGGTAATCGCACGTCGGGGGCTTTTCCGCTGCATGTCATTCCCGAGCCCGGCACGACCGGGCTCGTTCTGCCGGGCCGGAGCCTGCAGCCGGGCTGGAACAAACGCCGGGTGCTGTTGCTCAACGCCACATTCGAACCACTGACCGCCCTGCCCGCCCGCCGCGCCGTCGTGCTGATGGTCTGCGACAAGGCCGACGCCGTCCACGAGGATCCACTCGGGCCGGTCATCCATTCCGAGGGCTGCTCGCTTCAGGTGCCGTCGGTCATCCGCCTTCGCAACTACGTCCGGGTGCCCTATCGCTCCCGGGTTCCGATGACGCGGGCCGCGCTGATGCACCGCGACCGCTTCCGCTGCGGCTACTGCGGGGACAAGGCCGAGACGATCGATCACGTCGTGCCGCGCAGTCGCGGGGGCGGACATTCGTGGGAGAACTGCGTCGCGTGCTGCGCACCGTGTAATCACCGCAAAGCGGACAAACTGCTAGCGGAACTGGGGTGGACCCTCCAGGCCGCGCTCGTGCCTCCGTCGGGTCCGCACTGGAGGCTGTTGTCCAGCACCACCGAGGTGCATCCGACGTGGCTTCCCTATCTGGGCGAGGGCGCGGCCTGAGAAGACCGGAGATTCGGCCCCGACGCTTCCATTTCGGCAGGACTCGGCTACGGTTTGCGTCGTGAGCATTCTCGAGACAGTGCTGATATTCGTAGGGATACCCGTCCTGGTGATCGCGATCGTCGCGGGACTGTCCTTCATGACCAAGAAGTCGCCCGGCTTCGTGCCGACCGAGTACCGCCTCGGCGAGCGCTGGACCCATCAGCCGGTCCTGTGGAGCGCCGTCGACGAGGTGACCACGCACGGTCACCACGCCGCGCACGCCGCGGGTGCAGACGTGATCGGAGGTTCGGCAAGTGGCAAGTGGTGACGTAATCCAGACCTCGGTGGCCCCGGCAGATCTGCCGGTCGGCACCGTCGTGACGACCAGCGGTCGCATCTCCGGTGTGCACCGCATCGGCGAGTCGTTCGACGACCTGCTGCCCTTCACGACCGACCAGTTGGTGCGCCTCGACGACGCCCTGACGGATGCGACCCGCTCCACCAAGGTGCGGTTCAACATCTACGTCGGCGATCTCGGCGAGAACACCGCTGTCGGCACCGACGCGGTCTTCCCGCACACCCCGGAGGCCGAGCGTTCGGTCCTCATCGCGGTCTCGCCCAACCAGCGCGCGATCGAGATCCGCGGTGGCCGGGCCGTCCAGAACCGGGTCACGGACCGGGTCGCTCAGCTCGGCGTCACCGCCGCGCTCGCGTCCTTCGGTGAGGGCGACCTCGTCGACGGTCTCGTCTCGGCGCTGCGCGTGATGAGCGCGGCGATCGCCGCCAAGTAAGTCCCTGTACTCACGCTCCACCCCCGGTGACCCGGTGCCCTACGGCACCGGGTCACCGGCGTTCGTGGGTCAGGTCGCGTCGAACGCGCGGGCCTTCAGCGACCGGACGATGCCGGCGCGGCCCTCGACGACCAGGCGGCGCAGCGCCGGCGGGTGCTCGCCCGCGAGGAACGCGTCCGCCGCGGCCACCGACTGCTCGCTGATCGACCACGACGGGTACAGCCCGACGACGACGGTCTGCGCGACCTCGCTCGACCGCCGCTCCCACACCGCCGGGATCTCGGCGAAGTAGCGCGCGACGTACGGCTCGAGCAACTGCGACTGCCCGGGTGCCACGATGCCGCCGATGATCGCGCGCGCGGTGATGTTGGGGACGGTGTCGTCATCGAAGACCGTCGTCCACGCCTGCTCCTTGACGGCGGCCTGCGGGCGGGACGCGGCCGCGGACGCCGCCTGACGGGCTCCGGCCGCAGTGGGGTCGCGCTGGGCCTCCGCATCGATCACCGGCGTCGCGGGGCCGTCGGCGTCGATCTCGCCGGCGGCCGCGAGCGCGTGCACGAGCCGCCACCGCAGATCGGTGTCCACCACGAGCCCGGCCAGCCCGACGGTCGTCGGATCGGTGGTGTCCAGCAGTTCCTGCAGGATCTCGGTGTGCCAGGCCGACAGCTGCGAGCCGGCCAGGGCATTCACGAACGCCAACTGGTGGTCGGAGCCGGCCTCCGCCTCGCGGGCGAGCTCCAGTAGCCGGTCCGCGAACGCGGGCCAGCCGAACGCGTCCGCCCAGCCGGGATCGGCGTACGCGGACAGTGCCGTCTGCGCCTGCAGCAGCAGCCGCTGCACGACGCCCACCTCGGTCTCGGCGCCGATGCCACGCTGCACGAGGCTGACGAAGTCGCGGGCGCGCATCTCCGCCTGACGCGTCATCTCCCACGCCGCCGACCACGCCAGGGTGCGGGGGAGCGGCTCGGCGATGTCGCCGATCCGGCCGACGAGGGTGTCGAGCGAATCCCGGTCCAGGCGCAGCGAGCAGTAGGTGAGGTCGTCGTCGTTGACGAGGATCAGCTTGCCGCGCGGTACGCCCACCAGTTCGGGGACGTCGGTGCGCGCGCCCTCGACGTCCAGCTCGACGCGGTGGGTGCGGACGAGCTTGCCGGTGGCCGGGTCGTCGTCGTAGATGCCGACGGCGAGGCGGTGCACGCGGGTCTCGCCGGCGCCCGGCTCGGCGCCGTCCTGGAGCACGGCGAAGTTGCGGAAGGTGCCGTCGGGCTCGATCTGGAAGTCCGGGCGCAGGATGTTCAGGCCCGTGGTCTTGAGCCACTGTGCTCCCCAGCTCGACAGGTCGCGGCCGGACGCCTTCTCCAGCGCCCGCAGCAGGTCGTCGAACGTGGCGTTGCCGAACGCGTGCTCGGCGAAGTAGTCGCGCAGGCCCGCCATGAACGGCTCCTGACCCACGTACGCGACGAGCTGCTTGAGCACGCTCGCGCCCTTGGCGTACGTGATGCCGTCGAAGTTGACCTCGACCGCGGCCAGGTCGGGGATGTCGGCGGCGATCGGATGCGTCGACGGCAGCTGGTCCTGCCGGTACGCCCACGACTTCTCGACGTTGGCGAACGTGGTCCACGCGTTGGTGTACTCGGTGGCCTCGCTCTGGCACAGCACCGACGCGAACGTCGCGAAGGACTCGTTGAGCCACAGGTCGTCCCACCACCGCATCGTGACGAGATCGCCGAACCACATGTGCGCCATCTCGTGCAGCACCGTCTCGGCGCGCCGCTCGTACGAGTAGCGGGTCACCTTGGACCGGAACACGTAGTCCTCGAGGAACGTCACCGCGCCCGCGTTCTCCATCGCGCCCGCGTTGAACTCCGGCACGAACAGCTGGTCGTACTTGCCGAACGCGTAGGGGATCCCGAAGTTGCGGTGGTAGAAGCCGAAGCCCTGCTTGGTCTCGGTGAACAGGCGTTCGGCGTCCATGTACGCGGCGAGCGAGGAACGGCAGTAGATGCCGAGCGGGATCGTGCCGTGCTCGTCGGTGTAGTAGTCGGTCCACTGCGCGTACGGGCCGGCGATCAGCGCCACCAGATACGTGCTCATGCGCGGTGTCGTCCGGAAGACGTGCCGGCCCGGGGTGGCCGCGAGCGTCTGTACCGGCTCGGCGTTCGAGATGACCGTCCAGTCCTCGGCCGCGGTGACGGAAATGTCGAAGGTGGCCTTGAGATCCGGCTGGTCGAAGCACGCGAACATCCGCTTCGCGTCCGCCGTTTCGAACTGCGAGTACAGGTACACGGCGTCGTCGGTCGGGTCGACGAAGCGGTGCAGGCCCTCACCGGTGTTGGTGTACATGCAGTCCGCATCGACGACCAGCTCGTTGGTCTCGGCCAGGCCGTCGAGTGCGATCCCGGTGGCCTCGTCGTACGCGGACAAGTCGACCGGCGTCCCGTTCAGCACCGCGGAATGCACTGTGGCAGCGATGAGATCGATGAACGTCGATGCGCCGGCCGTGGCCCGGAACGTCACGGTGGTCCGTGACCGGAAGGTCTTCTCGCCCGGACGCCCGGAGCCGTCGGTGAGGTCGAGGTCGATGCGGTAGTTGTCGACCGCGACCAACGCCGACCGTTCGGCGGCCTGAGTGCGGGTCAGATTCGGTGGGGCCACGGAGAACTCCTCATCACGGGTGGACGAACACTTCCTGCTATCCCATCACGCATCCCGTTTCCCCCGCGATTTGCGCACTTGTCGCGGTGATCTCGCTGTCGCGGGCGCGACAAGTGCGCAAAACGCGAGGGTCAGGGGAGTAGATCGGGGAGGGGGACGGCGGGGTCGGCGAGGCGGGCCGGATCGACCGGGCCGGAGAAGGCGACCAGTGCCTTGATGTCGTCGGTGACGTCCCAGATGTTGACGTTCATCCCCGCGAGCACCCGGTTCTCCTCGTCGAGCCAGAACGCGAGGAACTCGCGGGCACCGACGTCGCCGCGGGTGACGACCTTCGAATACTCCGGCGCCCAACCCACGTACTCCATACCGAGGTCGTACTGATCGGTGAAGAAGTACGGCAGATTCGTGAACTCGACGGGATGGCCGAGCATCGTCGCCGCCGCGATCGCCGGCTGATTGAGAGCATTCGCCCAGTGCTCGACGCGAATCCGGGCGCCCAGCAGCGGATGCTGCTGCGCCGCGATGTCGCCGACCGCGACGATGTGCGGATCGCTCGTCGTCAGGGTGCCGTCCACCAGCACCCCGCCGTCGTGGTCGTCGATGGAAAGCCCGGCGGCCTCGGCGATCTCGATGTTGGGCTGCGCGCCCACCGCCACCAGTACCGCGTCGGCGGGCAGAACCGTGCCGTCGCCCAGGCGCACGCCGTCGGCGCGTCCGTCGGAGACGGTGATCTCCTCGACCCTCGCGCCGAAACGGAAGTCGACGCCGTGTGCGCGGTGCAGATCGGCGAACACCGTGCCCATCTCCCGGCCCAGCGCCGCCAGCAGTGGCAGTTCCGCGGCCTCGACGATCGTCACCGACACGTCCCTGCCGCGGGCACCCGCGGCGATCTCGAGCCCGATCCACCCGGCACCGACGATCACCAGGCGCGAGCCCGGGGTCAGTGCCGCGATCAACGCGTCCGATTCGTCGATCGTGCGCAGGTAGTGCACCCCCGCGGCGTCGGCGCCCGGTATCGGTGGCCGACGCGAGCGGGACCCGGTCGCGAGGGCGAGTTTGTCGTAGCCGAGCGTGGAACCGTCGGGCAGCACGACGTGTCGGTTGTCGCGATCGATCGCCTCCGCGGTGGTGCCCAGGCGCAGGTCCACGTGGTGGTCGCGGTACCAGTCGCCGTTCTGCACCGTGAAGTCCGGCAGGTCCTTCTTGCCCGCGACGTGTTCCTTGGAGAGCGGCGGCCGCTCGTAGGGCAGATGGTCCTCGGCGCTCAGGAGTACGACGGTGCCGTCGAAATCTCTGGCCCTCAAGGATTCTGCGAGCTTGGCGCCGGCGAGACCGCCGCCGACGATGACGAAGGTGCGCTGCGATGGCTCGGGGGAAGTCACGTGAATGCTCCGTTCCAGTGTTGCGACTGGATCTGTCATTTCGCTGTCCGCAATCGACCCTAACCGAGGTGTCGGCGTGCTGGGGAAGCATTCCCGCGTCGCCGTGGTTCCCTTGAATCGAGAGGTACGGCGTGGACGTCGCCGCGCCCTGGACAAGGAGACACGAGTGAGCACTCGAGCACAGACCCCCGGCACCGACGACGCGACGGACACCGTCGACTTCTGGTTCGATCCGCTGTGCCCCTGGTGCTGGATCACCTCGCGCTGGATTCTCGAGGTCACGAGGGTCCGCGACATCGAGGCCAACTTCCACGTCATGAGCCTCGCCGTCCTCAACGAGGGCCGCGAGCTGCCCGAGGAGTACCGCGAGAGGATGGCCCAGGCGTGGGGCCCGGTGCGGGTCCTCATCGCCGCGGCGCAGCAGCGCGGCGACGAGATCCTGCTGCCGCTGTACACCGCGATGGGCACCCGCATCCACAACGGCGGCGACCAGGATCTGACGAACGTCGTGGTCGAGGCCCTCGCCGAACTGGGACTGCCGGCGGAGTTGGCCGCGGCCGCGGACACCGACGAGTACGACGCCGAACTGCGCCGCAGCCACCACGCCGGCATGGACAAGGTCGGCGACGACGTCGGCACCCCGACCATCCACGTCAACGGCACCGCGTTCTTCGGACCGGTCCTGTCCCGCATCCCGCGCGGCGAGGACGCCGGCCGGGTGTGGGACGGCACGGTCGCGCTGGCGTCGTATCCGCACTTCTTCGAGCTCAAGCGCACCCGCACCGAGGACCCCGAGTTCGACTGAGGTTCCCGGCCGGAGCGCGACGTCGTCGCGGCGTCCCCGAGGGGTGCCGCGACGACGTCGCCTGTCAGAATTGACGTCATGCGCGTATACCTGGGTGCCGACCACGCCGGCTTCGAACGCAAGAACGAGATCATCGAACACCTCACCGCGAACGGCCACGAGGCCATCGACTGCGGTGCGCACGTCTACGACGCCGTCGACGACTACCCGGCCTTCTGCATCGAGGCGGCTCGCCGCGTCGTCGCCGATCCGGGCAGCCTCGGCCTCGTCCTCGGCGGCAGCGGCAACGGTGAGCAGATCGCCGCGAACAAGGTGCCCGGCGCCCGCTGCGCGCTGGCCTGGAGCGTCGAGACCGCGCAGCTCGCGCGTCAGCACAACAACGCCCAGCTCATCGGCATCGGCGGTCGGATGCACTCGCTCGAGGAGACCCTCGCGATCGTCGACGCCTTCCTGGCCACCGAGTGGTCGGACGAGGAGCGCCACCAGCGCCGCATCGACATCCTCGCCGAGTACGAGAAGACCGGCGTCGCACCCGCCGTTCCCGCGGCCCCCGAGGCCTGACGGAACCGGGTAGACCACCTTGCCCGAGGGACACACCCTGCACCGTCTCGCGCGTCTGCACCAGCGACGGTTCGCGGGATCACCGGTGTGGGTGTCGAGCCCGCAAGGACGATTCGCCGAGGACGCGGCCCTGATCGACGGCCGCGTCCTCGTGCGTTCGGACGCGTGGGGCAAGCACTTGTGGCACCACTACGAGAACGGCCTGGTGGTGCACGTCCACCTCGGCCTGTACGGGAAGTTCACCGAGTCCGCGGTGCCGCTGGAGGCGCCGGTCGGGCAGGTTCGCATGCGAATGATCGGCGCCGAGTACGGTGCCGACCTGCGCGGGCCGACCGCGTGCGAGGTGCTGCACCCGCCGCAGGTCGCGGCCATCGAGGCCCGGCTCGGACCCGATCCGCTCCGCAGGGACGCCGATCCGGACCGCGCGTGGGCGCGAATCTCGAAGTCGCAGACACCGATCGGCGCGCTGCTGATGGACCAGGCCGTTCTCGCCGGCGTCGGCAACGTCTACCGCGCCGAGATCCTGTTCCGGCACGGCATCCATCCGGAGCGTCCCGGCAAGAAGGTCAGCCGCGCCGAGTTCGACGCGATATGGGCCGATCTCGTCGACCTCATGAACGTCGGGGTGCGCCGCGGCAAGATGCACGTCGTGCGTCCCGAGGACGACCACGGTGATCCGGCGTACGCCAAGGATCGGCCGCGCACCTACACCTACCGCAGAGCAGGATCGGCGTGCCGCATCTGCGGCAC
>NZ_JAIVAH010000019.1 GCF_020171745.1 Prescottella equi | reverse complement strand
CCGCATCTGCGGCACGCCGATCGCTCACGCTGTCATGAAGGGGCGCAACCTGTTCTGGTGCCCCGGCTGTCAGGCCGACTAGAAGTCGCCGAAGTCCATACCGCCGCCGAAGTCGCCTCCGCCGAAGTCTCCGCCGCCCCAGTCGCCTCCACCGAAGTCGCCCCCGCCGTCTTCCATGGCACCGAACTCGGTGTCTCCGCCGCCCATGTCCTCGCCGCCGCCGTCAGCACCGGCGTCAGCCTCGGCATCCGCCTGGCCGGCCTCGTACCCGTCCGCGAACTCGTCGGCGCTGTACGGGACACCCGCCATGCCCGAGAACATCGCGGAGAACAGGAACATAGAACCGACGCCCCACGCGCCGGCGACGAGCGCGGGCTTCCACCACGGCTCGGAGTACCAGCCGGCCGGAACCGGTCGACCCGCGACGCGGCCGCCGGGGTAGTAGTTGGGCGTGCGCGCCGACGGGTTCGGCGACGCCGACACCTGACGGCCCTCGAACTCGATCTGGCGGTCCTCGGTGACCGAACCGGCCGACTTCTGGCCGTCGATGCTCGGCACCTCGGGACCCGGATCCATGCCCATCGCCGTACGAGCGGCGCGGATGTAGTAGAGACCCTCGAGGGCGGTCTGCTTCGCGAGACGCGCCTGGACCGGCGTCGTGGCCTGGTCGATCTGTGAACCCGCGGCCGTGTATCGCTCGGAAGCGTCGGCGAGAGCCTGCTTGGAAGCGTCGTCGTTGCCGACGAGGTTGTAGACCTGGCCACCGAGGCGCTCGATCGACTGGCGGGCGTCCGCCTTGGCGTCTTCGAGTTGGTTCGCCGAGTGGCCCTTGTTCTTGTTCTGGCTCTTCATGACCAGAAAGACGACGGCGCCGAGGACGGCGACGATGAGGAGGAGTTCCACGGGGGACCTTCCGGAGGTGACAAATCGGACATCATCCAGGATACCGGGAGCGGATGACCTGCGACTCGGACACGAATCGCACTGTCGGTGGTCGATGCGAACATATGTTCGTGTCCGATGCCCTTTCCGACTTCGACGCCACGGCCGGTGCCGGGGCGACGATCCTGCATGCGGATCTGGACGCGTTCTACGCATCGGTCGAGCAGCGCGACGACCCACGACTGCGGGGCCGGCCGGTGATCGTCGGCGGGGGAGTCGTCCTCGCGGCCAGCTACGAGGCCAAGGCGTACGGCGTCCGCAGTCCGAGCAGCGAGTCGGATGCGCGACGCCGGTGCCCGCACGCGATCGTCGTGCGGCCCCGCATGTCCGCGTATGCCGAGGCCAGTAGGGCTGTTTTCGAGGTGTTTCGCCGAACCACGCCGCTTGTCGAGGGCATATCCATCGACGAGGCGTTCCTCGACGTCGGCGGGCTCTGGCGGATTTCCGGCCCGCCGATCGACATCGCTCGCAAGCTGCGGGCCGACGTGCGGGCGGAGGTGGGACTGCCCATCACCGTCGGCATCGCGCGGACCAAGTTCCTCGCGAAGGTGGCGAGTGCGGTCGGCAAACCCGACGGTCTGCTGCTCGTACCCCCGGATCGCGAGATCGACTTCCTGCACCCGCTACCCGTCGAGCGGCTGTGGGGAGTGGGTGCGGTGACGTCCCGCAAGCTGCACGACTACGGGATCCGGACCGTCGCGCAACTGGCGGCGCTGTCCGAACGCGAATTGTCGACCGTCGTCGGGCCGGGATCGGCGCGGCACCTGCACGCGCTGGCGTGGGCCCGCGACCCGAGACGGGTGCAGACGAGTCATCGCCGCAGGTCCATCGGCGCGCAGCATGCGCTCGGCCGACGGCAGCGGAGCTTCGCCGAGGTCGAGTCCACGGCTGCGGCGCTGGTGGATCGCGTCATGCGCAGGCTGCGCGCCGGCGGGTGGGTGTGCCGGACGATCGTGCTCCGGCTGCGGTTCGCCGATTTCGAACGCGCCACCCGTTCGGTCACGCTCGGCGAGGCGTCGGCGCGGACGGAGGTGGTGGTGCTCGCTGCGGTGCGCTCGCTGCTCGGCCAGTCGCGGCCGCTGATCGCAGAGCGCGGGCTGACGCTGGTGGGCGTCGCGCTGACCAATCTCGACAGGGAAGGCGCCGAACAGCTCGCCCTACCTTTCGAGCCGGACACCGGGCCTCCCGTTGCGGAGGCCGACAGTGTCCGGCTCGACGGTGCGCTGGACGCGGTGCGGGCCAAGTTCGGGGCGGTCGCGGTCACCCGCGCCGCGCTGCTCGGCCGCGACCGCGGCGAGAGCGTCCCGCTCCTGCCCGACGAGTGACCGCGGGCCCGGGGCTTGTCAGGCCTCGGCGGCGGCGTTCAGCTGCTCGAGCGTGCCGGTCGCCTCGAGGTACTCCTGCACCCAGCGTTCGATGACGGCCGACGTCTTCTCCACCTTGGTGAACTGGCCCACGACCTGGCCCACCGGGTTGAAGGCGACGTCGACGGTCTCGTCCGGGTACTTGTGGGTGGCGGCGACGGCCATGCCGGACACCATGTACTGCAGCGGCATGCCGAGCGGCTCGGGGTTGCCCTCCTGCTCCCACGCCTCGGTCCAGTCGTTGCGCAGCATTCGGCACGGCTTGCCGGTGAAGGATCGGCTTCGGACGGTGTCGCGGCTGGTCGCGTTCGCGTATGCGGCCTGCTGGACGGGGGTGTTCTCCGCCTCCTCGACCATCAGCCACTGCGAACCCGACCACGCGCCCTGGGCGCCCAGCGCCAGCGCGGCCGCGATCTGCTGACCACTGCCGATGCCGCCGGCCGCCAGCACCGGAACCGGGGCGACCTCCTTGACGACCTGCGGCCACAGGACGATCGAACCGACCTCGCCGCAGTGTCCGCCGCCCTCGCCGCCCTGGGCGATGATGATGTCGACGCCCGCGTCGGCGTGCTTGCGTGCCTGGTAGGGCGAACCACACAGCGCCGCGACCTTACGTCCGGCGGCGTGGATGTGGTCGATCATGTCCGCCGGCGGGGTGCCGAGCGCGTTGGCGATGAGCGTGACCTTCGGGTGCTGCAGCGCCACCTCGACCTGCGGGGTGGCGGTGGCCTCGGTCCAGCCGAGCAGCTGCAACGCGTTGTCGCTGCCGTCGTCGGGCAGGGGGACGCCGTGGTCGGTGAGGATCTTGCGGCCGAAGTCGAGGGTGGACTGCGGCACCATCGACTGCAGCATCTTCGTGAGCTCGTCGGCCGACAGGTTCGAGTCCATGCCCTCGTACTTGTTGGGAATCACGATGTCGACGCCGTACGGGCGGTCGCCGATGTGTTCGTCGATCCAGTTCAGCTCGATCTCGAGCTCTTCGGGGGTGAAGCCCACGGCGCCGAGGACGCCGAATCCGCCGGCCTTGCTGACGGCGACCACGACATCGCGGCAGTGGGTGAACGCGAAGATCGGGAACTCGATACCGAGTTCGTCGCAGAGGGGGGTGTGCATCCGGCACTCCTTCGCTGGGCCTGAATTCTGTAACAGGTTCCAACTTAGGGTGGCCTGGTCGCGGTGGGTGGCGAATCGCTCGAAACAGGCGCGAGGCTGCAAGTGTGACAAGAGTCACTACGGTCTGCTCGCGATGGGTGGTCGAGAAACGACAAAACCCCCGTCCCGGGCGCAATTGCCGGGCGGGGGTTTCCTCCTCGCGGAGGGGATGACGGGAATCGAACCCGCGTAATCAGTTTGGAAGACTGAGGCTCTACCATTGAGCTACATCCCCGTGCATACGACATTTGTGGGATCGCCAGCGATGCCGTGTGCGAGATGGAACTGTACCCACCTCGCTTTGGAATTCCTAATCGGGGGGCCGTAGGATTCTGCCTCGGGTCCTCACGAGGTTGGTGAGGTCCTGTTTCGGACGGGATGTGGCGCAGCTTGGTAGCGCATCCGCTTTGGGAGCGGAGGGTCGCAGGTTCAAATCCTGTCATCCCGACCACGTGTGCGTCGGCGTCGCGATCGCGGCGCCTGCGCACTACACAGAGCAACGAAGAGCATCACCACTACGAAGGAGCCAGATCCGTGAAGAGCACCGTCGAGCAGCTCAGCCCGACGCGAGTCCGTATCAACGTTGAGGTGCCCTTCGAGGAGCTCAAGCCTGATTTCGACAAGGCATACAAGGCGCTCGCGCAGCAGATCCGTCTCCCCGGCTTCCGTCCGGGCAAGGCCCCGGCCAAGCTGCTCGAGGCGCGTGTCGGCCGTGGCGCCGTGCTGGAGCAGGTCGTCAACGACGCTCTGCCGGCCCGCTACTCGGAGGCCGTCTCGGCCTCGGACGTGAAGGTCATCGGCCAGCCGGAGATCGACATCACCAAGCTCGAGGACGGCCAGGAGCTCGTCTTCACCGCTGAGGTCGACGTCCGCCCCGAGATCACCCTCCCCGACTTCGCCACCGTCGCTGTCACGGTCGATCCGATCGAGGTCACCGACGAGGCCGTCGCCGAGCAGCTGCTGTCGCTGCGTCAGCGCTTCGGCACCCTGAAGGGCGTCGAGCGTGAGGTTCAGGACGGCGACTTCGTGTCGATCGACCTGTCCGCCACCGTCGACGGCGAGGCCGTTCCGGAGGCCACCGCGTCGGGTCTGTCCCACGAGGTCGGCTCGGGTCAGCTGATCGAGGGTCTGGACGAGGCCATCGTCGGCGTCAAGGCGGGCGAGTCGAAGGACTTCACCTCCAAGCTGGTCGCCGGCGACTTCGCGGGCCAGGACGCGGTCATCACCGTCGTCGTCAACTCGGTCAAGGAGCGCGAGCTGCCCGAGGCCGACGACGAGTTCGCTCAGATGGCAAGCGAGTTCGACACCCTCGCCGACCTCGAGGCTGACCTGCGTGAGCGCGTTGCTCGCGTTCGCAAGGTCGAGCAGGCCGGTCAGATCCGCGACAAGGTGCTCGAGTCGCTGCTGGAGACCGTCGAGGTTCCGCTGCCCGAGGCTGTCGTCAAGGCCGAGGTCGACGCTGCGCTGCACGACGCGATCCACGGCCTCGATCACAGCGAGGAGAAGCTGAACGAGCTTCTCGAGGCGCAGGGCACCACGCGTGAGCAGTTCGACGCGGACGCCAAGGAAGCTGCCGAGCGCTCGGTCAAGACCCAGCTGCTGCTGGACGCGATCGCCGACGCCGCCGGCACCACGGTCGGCCAGGACGAGCTCACCGAGCGCATCCTGTTCCAGGCGCAGCGCTACGGCATGGCGCCGGAGCAGTTCATCCAGCAGATCCAGCAGGCCAACCAGCTCGGTGCGGTCTTCGCGGACGTGCGTCGCGGCAAGGCCCTGGCCGGTGTCGTCGATGCCGCCACGGTCACCGACACCGCCGGTGAGACCATCGACACCGCCGAGATGTTCGGCACCGCCGAGCCGGCCGCAGACGATGCAGCCGACGAGGCCGAGGGCGACGAGCAGAAGTAGTTTTCTGCCCGCCGAACGGCGAGCTAGTTTTCCGCTTTCAGCGAAGTAGGGCGGCACCGGCTGAGCTACACGACGTTCGTGTGGTCCGAACTCGGGATCGCCGAGGTGGAGA
>NZ_JAIVAH010000018.1 GCF_020171745.1 Prescottella equi | reverse complement strand
GCGGTGTTGGCGCCGGCGACGTACGCGGCGTGGTGCTTGTCGTGGTGGAGCTCCATGATCTTGCCGGAGATGTGGGGCTCGAGGGCGGCGTAGTCGTACGGCAGATCGGGCAGCGTGTAAACGGTCATGACGTTGATCTTGCAACCTCGAGTGCGCTCGAGGTCCAGCGGCGTGTGCGGGATGTCACGCCGGTGCGGTGCGACCGGGTCGCCTAGTCTCGTTGCGTGTCCGGAAGCCCCCACTCCCACGATCCGCATGCGCCGCTGCCGGTCGAGATCCCCGTCACCGATTCCATCGCCGACGAGTCCCTGGACCTCAAGACGCAGATCGTGCGTTTCGTGCTCACGGGTGGCTTGTCCGCCGTCGTCGACTTCGGGCTGTACCTGTTGCTGCTCGCGGTCGGCCTGCCGATGCCCGTCGCGAAGTCGATCGGCTTCATCGCCGGCACCACGACGGCCTACCTGATCAACCGCCGCTGGACGTTCAAGGCGGAGCCGAGCCGGGCCCGCTTCGTCGCCGTCGTCGCGCTGTACGCGGTGACGTTCGCGGTGCAGGTGGGTCTCAACCAGCTGATGGCCGACGTCTTCCCGGACGAGTGGTGGCGCATCCCGCTGGCCTTCGTGATCGCGCAGGGCACCGCGACGGTCATCAACTTCGTCGTCCAGCGCGCCGTCATCTTCAAGATCCGATAACTGTCTGGACAGCTGTCTGTAGAGTCTTCCGATCCGGTGTGGAACAGGTTACATTTCCTGATACCGACCACCCCGGAGGAGTCAGATCGTGCGCTACGGCATCAGCCTGTTCACCAGTGACCGAGGCATCACTCCCGCGACGGCCGCCCGCGCCGTCGAGCAGTGCGGGTTCGACGCGTTCTACGTGCCCGAACACACCCACATCCCGGTCAACCGGGCGTCGAACCATCCCGGCACCGGCACCGACGCGCTGCCCGACGACCGCTACATGCGCACCCTCGACCCGTGGGTCGCGCTCGGCACCGCCGCCTCGGTGACGTCGCGGATCCGGCTCGGCACGTCCGTCGCACTGCCGCTCGAACACGACCCCATCACCCTCGCGAAGACCATCGCGTCGCTCGACCACCTGTCCGGCGGCCGCGTCACGTTCGGTGTCGGCTTCGGCTGGAACGCGGAGGAACTCGCCGACCACGGCGTCGACCCGAAGAAGCGTCGTACCGCGCTGCGCGAGTACCTCGAGGCGATGCAGGCGCTGTGGACACAGGAGGAGGCGTCGTACGACGGCCAGTTCGTGAAGTTCGGTCCCAGTTGGGCGTGGCCCAAGCCGATCCAGCAGCCGCGCCCGCCGGTCCTCGTCGGTGCGGGCGCGTCGGAGAAGACGTTCGGGTGGATCGCGCGCTCGGCCGACGGCTGGATCACCACCCCGATCGAGCAGGACATCGAGGACAACGTCACGCTGCTGCGCAAGATCTGGGCCGATGCCGGCCGCACCGGGGAGCCGGAGATCATCGTCCTGGCCGGCAAGCCCGACGCCGACAAGCTCGCCCGCTGGCAGGACCTCGGCGTCAGTGAGGCGCTGTTCGGCATGCCCGACGCCGACGAGGAGCAGGTGATCACCTACCTGCAGCGCCTGGCCTCCAAGCTCGGCATCGGCGGCTGATCAGCGCGGCGGACCCTCCGTCAGCACCATCGAGCCCGACCGCTGCGCCCCGGCGGCGTCGATCCACGCGACGTCGACGACATCGCCGGGATGCAGCGCGATCATCCGGATGGTGAGGTCGGACGCCGTGCGGATCGGGACGCCACCGAACTGCACGATCACGTCGCCGCGCGCGAGCCCCAGTCCCTCGGCGGGGGAGCGGTAACTCACCTGGACGACCTGCGCGCCGGACGCCGTCCCCGCCCGCGGATCGGCGTGGTCGCGGACGCTCACGCCGAGCTGGGGGGTGGGGCCGATGTGCACCGAATCGGAGGTGCGCCCCGCGAGGATCTGGTCGACGACCCCCATCGCCGAATCGATGGGGATCGCGTACGACTGCGGCGCGGGCGCCGACGGCTCGTCCCGTTGGACGGCGTTGCCCGCGCTGCTCACCCCGATCACCTCGCCGAACGCGTTGACCAGCGGCCCGCCGGAGTCGCCGGGCCGGACGTCGGCGTTCACCTCGATGAGCCCGGCGAGTTCGTTGCGGGACCCGTCGGCGGAGTTGCGGGTGAGGACCGTGACCCCGAGCCGGGTGACCGCGCCCGGCGCCGACTGCGGGACACCGCCGCCCTCCGCGTTCCCGATCGCGGTCACCGGATCGCCGACGCTCGCCGTCCGCGACGACCCCAGCGCGGCGGTCGGTAGCGCGGCCGCTCCGGGCAGACGCAGCACCGCCAGGTCGCGGGAGCTGTCGTAGCCGAGCACCTCCACCGGGTACGGGACGCCGTCGCGCATGCTCTTCGCCGTGATCTCCGTCCCGCCGTCGATCACGTGGTGGTTGGTGAGCACGATGGCCGCCGACTCCGCGGGGCGCAGCACGATGCCGGTGCCCGCCGTCGTGCCGAGGCCGGTCCGGGACGTGATGGTGACGATCGTCGGGACGACGCGGTCGGAGATCTGCTGCGGTGCCAACGGAACAGGCGGCGGCGGGGCCGGCGCGACGACCGTCGTTGCCTGTACCTGCTTCGGGGCGTCGATTGTGCCGTGTTCGAGAGGAATCGCCAGGAGTGCGAGGCCCACTGCGGCGAGCACTGCGATCGCAGCGCTGGCGCGGCGCACCCCGGCGGCTCTCATCGGCTCAGTCGTGTCCCTCCCGGTACACCGGCAGCAGGCCGGAATCGCGGGCCTGCAGCAGCGTCGGCGCCGCCAGATCCTTGTCGGACAGCGTCCACTGCAGCGGGCTGCCGTCGCGTGCGACGACCGGCCAGTCGATGCCGATACCCGGATCCAGCGGGCTCACCTCGTGCTCACGCTCCGGGTTGTAGCCCGTCGAGCACAGGTAGATCGCCGTCGAATCGTCCTCGAGGGACAGGAAGGCGTGGCCCAGGCCCTCGGAGATGAAGACGGCGCGGCGGTCGACGTCGTCGAGCAGCACCGAATCCCACTGTCCGAACGTCGGGGAGCCCACCCGCAGATCGACGACGACGTCGAGGATCGCGCCCTTGGCGCACGTGACGTACTTGGCCTGGCCGGGCGGGACGTCGGCGAAGTGGATGCCGCGCAGCACGCCGGCGGCCGACACCGAACAGTTGGCCTGAGCCAGATCGAGGGTGCGACCGATGTTCGCGGAGAAACCGGGCTCCTTGAACCATTCGAGGAACACCCCGCGGTGGTCGCCGAACTGTCGGGGCGTGATCTCCCACGCCCCCGGAACCTTCAACTCCCGATAATCCATGGTCACCATTCTCGGCCGCGGTCGAGCAGCCCCAGCAGGTACGTCCCGTAACCGGACTTGACCAGTGGCTCGGCCCGCTCACGCAGTTCGTCGTCGGAGATGAAGCCGCGTCGCCACGCGACCTCCTCCGGGACGCCGATCTTGAGGCCCTGCCGCTGCTCGATGGTGCGCACGTAGTTGGACGCGTCGAGCAGCGAGTCGAAGGTGCCGGTGTCGAGCCAGGCGGTGCCGCGGGGGAGCACCTCCACCTGCAGCCGTCCGGCCTCGAGGTAGGTGCGGTTGACGTCGGTGATCTCGTACTCGCCGCGCGCCGACGGCGTCAGCTCCTGCGCGATCGAGACGACGTCGTTGTCGTAGAAGTACAGCCCCGGCACCGCGTAGTTCGACCGCGGCTGCGCGGGCTTCTCCTCGAGGGAGATCGCGGCGCCGGTGTCGTCGAACTCGATGACGCCGTACGCGCCCGGATCCGACACCCAGTATCCGAACACCGCGCCGCCCTTGACGTCGTGGAAGCGAGTGAGCGTCGTGCCCAGGCCGGGGCCATAGAAGATGTTGTCGCCCAACACCAGTGCCACCGAGTCCGACCGGATGTGGTCGGCACCCAGCACGAACGCCTGCGCCAGACCGTTCGGCTCGTGCTGGACCTGGTAGCTCAGCGAGATGCCGAACCGGGAGCCGTCGCCCAGCAGGTTCTGGAACTGCGCGGCGTCCTGCGGGGTGGTGATGATCAGGATGTCGCGGATCCCGGCCAGCATCAGCGTCGAGAGCGGGTAGTAGATCATCGGCTTGTCGTAGACGGGCACCAGCTGCTTGCTCACGCCCAGCGTGATCGGGTGCAGCCGGCTGCCCGTCCCGCCAGCCAGAATGATTCCGCGCATGTAGAGCAGTGTTTCACGGGTGACTGCGCGAGCGCGGTGGAGTGCGAAAGACCTAGCGCTTACGCATCTGAATCGCCGCGATCGTCGCAGTCGCACACAGTGCAATCGACGACAACAGGAGCAACCACAGCCCCCATCCGATGTCGGGGCCGATCATCTCCCCGAAGAACTCCTCGTCCTCGGTGGACAGATTGGCCATGTCGTAGATCGCGACCAGCAGGCAGATCGCGCCGACCGCCGTACCCGCCCACTGGAGGCCGAACCGCGGCGGCACGGTCCGGGTCAGCAACATGCCCAGCGCCGCCGCGGCGAGGGCGCCGAGGATCAGCGTGATCACGCCGTCGCCTTCGGTGCCACCCACGCTGATCCCGAGGAACGTCACCCACGGTCCGATGCTGCCGATGATGACGCCGGCGCTTGCGGCGAGAGCGCCGATCAGCATCGGACGGTGCTTCGGTGCGGTGACGGGCGGGGGCCCGTACGGGGGCGGGCCGGCCGGCCACGAGCCCTGCGGCAGGGGTTGCTGCGGGTTCTGGCCCGGCATCGACGGGTAGCCCTCAGGGCCGGGGTGGGACATGCATCCTCCGTGGTCGACTGGAGCGGAACGAAATGGCCACGCTATCCGGATACCGGCCGAATGGTCCGTAATTCGGGACATTCGTCGCGATCTCGTCGACCGTGCCACCCGCGGCTGTGCCGGACCCTCGTGCCAAGCAGGGACGGACATGTCCCGTTAGCGTCGAAAACGACCGATGACCAAAGACCTGCCCCCAGCAGCTCCCCGTCTGAAGGGACCAGACGCATGCAGGATTCGACGACGTACGGTCCCGGAGAACGGTCGGCAGCGGACTCTCCCGGGGCCGGCCAGGACGTGGACCGTCGTACGTTGCACAAGGCCATCGCCGGTTCGGCGATGGGTAACGCGACCGAGTGGTTCGACTACGGCGTGTACGCCACGACAGCCACCTACCTGACCCAGAACTTCTTCCCCGGGCATCTCGGCTCGATCGGCACGATGCTCGGCTTCGCGGTCTCGTTCGTGCTCCGCCCGTTGGGCGGCATGATCTGGGGGCCGCTCGGCGACCGGCTCGGCCGCAAGGCCGTGCTGGCGACGACGATCCTGCTGATGTCGGGCGCGACGGCGCTGATCGCCGCGATCCCGTCGTACGCGTCGATCGGGATCGCCGCACCGATCCTGCTGATCCTGCTGCGCGTGGTGCAGGGCTTCTCCACCGGCGGCGAGTACGGCGGCGCCGCCACGTTCATGGCCGAGTACGCCCCCGACGACAAACGCGGCCGGTACGGCAGCTTCCTCGAGTTCGGCACCCTCGGCGGGTTCGCGGCCGGCACCGCGGTGGTGATGCTGTGCGAACTGATGATCTCCGACGAGAACATGGCGTCGTGGGGCTGGCGGATCCCGTTCCTGATCGCGTTGCCACTCGGCCTGGTCGGCTGGTTCCTGCGCAGCAAGCTCGACGAGTCGCCGGTGTTCGACGAGGTGGACGCGCAGGGCGACAGCCAGGATTCGATCCTGGGCGGGCTCGCCGACCTGCTGAAGAACTACTGGCGTCCGATCCTGGTCCTGACCGGCATGGTGGTGGCGCTGAACGTGGTCAACTACACGCTGCTCACCTACCAACCGACCTATCTGGAGTCGACGCTGGGACTGAGCACGCAGGCGACGACGGTGATCATCCTGGTCGGCGAGCTGGTCATGATGGCGTGCATCCCGTTCTTCGGTCGCTGGTCGGACACGCTCGGCCGCAAGCCGATGTGGTGGGGTTCGCTGATCGGGCTGCTGATCGCCGCCGTGCCGATGTACTGGTTGATGGCGCAGGGATTCGGATGGGCGCTGCTCGCGTTCGCGGTCCTCGGCCTGCTGTACCTACCGCAGTTGGCGACGATCTCCGCGACATTCCCGGCGATGTTCCCGACACAGGTCCGCTACGCCGGCTTCGCGATCGGCTACAACGTCTCGACGGCCGTCTTCGGTGGCACGGCCCCGCTCGTCAACGACGCGGTCATCCACTCGACGGGCTGGAGCCTGTTCCCCGCGATCTACATGATGGGCGCCTGCGTCATCGGGTTGGTCTCGGTGGCTTTCCTGCGTGAGACCGCCGGGGTGTCGCTTCGCGGCACCTCGATCCCGGGCGAGGAGGAGACGACGCCGGAACCGGCGCGGGCGTGAGACGCCCGCCTCCGTCGGTAGTCTCCCCGGTATGAGGCTGCTCGTCACCGGTGGCGCCGGGTTCATCGGTGCCAACTTCGTCCACCAGACCGTCACGGAACGGCCCGACGTCCGGGTCACGGTCCTCGACGCGCTGACCTATGCGGGCAACCGGGCCTCGCTGGACGCGGTGGCCGACCGGATCGACTTCGTGCACGGCGACATCGCCGACGCCGAGGTCGTGAACCGCCTGGTGGCCGACTCCGACGCCGTCGTGCACTTCGCGGCCGAGTCGCACAACGACAACTCGCTGGCCGATCCGTGGCCGTTCGTGCGCACCAACGTCGTGGGCACGTACACGCTGCTGCAGGCGGTCCGCGACCACGACGTCCGCTATCACCACATCTCCACCGACGAGGTGTACGGCGACCTCGAACTGGGCGACCCGGCGCGGTTCACCGAGTCCACCGCCTACAACCCGTCCAGCCCCTATTCGTCGACCAAGGCGTCGAGCGACCTGCTGGTGCGGGCGTGGACGCGGTCGTTCGGGATCCGCGCGACGCTGTCGAACTGCTCCAACAACTACGGCCCGTTCCAGCACGTCGAGAAGTTCATCCCGCGGCAGATCACCAACCTGCTCGACGGCGTCCGCCCCAAGCTGTACGGACAGGGCCGCAACGTGCGCGACTGGATCCACGTCGACGACCACAACCGCGCGGTGTGGGACGTCCTCGAGCGGGGCACGATCGGGGAGACTTACCTGATCGGCGCGGACGGCGAGGTCGACAACCGCACCGTCATCGCGATGCTGCTCGAGATCTTCGGCAGGGACGCCGACGACTTCGATTTCGTGCCGGACCGGCCCGGCCACGACCTGCGGTACGCGATCGACTCCACCCGGCTGCGCACCGAACTCGGATGGGAGCCGCGCTTCCGGGATTTCCGCAGCGGTCTCGAGGCGACCGTGCAGTGGTATCGCGAGCACCCCGAGTGGTGGCGCCCGGCGAAGGCCGCGACCGAAGCCGGATACGCGCGCACCGGGCAGTAGCCGCAGCCTGCGCGAACCCCTCGATCCGGCCACGGCGGCGACGCCCTGGCGGTAGCGTGACCAGCATTCGTGTCGGGATCTGTCGCTCGGGGGTCGAACCGGAGGGGGCACTCGTATGGGGGCCGGACAGCAGAAGCACAGTGAGCACGCTCGACGTCTTGCCTGCCGGGCACTCGTTGTCGCGTCCGCGCTCGGGGTGGTGGCCCTGGGCTCCGTCGGTACCGCCGCCGCGGACCCGGTCGCGGGCGCGCCGGCGTGCGCGCCCTTCCGGGTGGAGGGGCTGCTGGCAAATGTCACCGCCACCGTCGCACCGGGCCTCGAGCTACCGGTGCCGTGCCAGGACGCGGTCGGTGTCGGCTACGTCGGGCCCGCCGAGATCCAGGCCGGCGCGATCGGCTCGGCCGTCGCCGCCGGTCTCGGCAGCCTCGGACTGCTTGCCGCGAGCAGCATCGACTGGAACAACATCGGCCCCGACAACACCGGCTCGTTCAACCTGGGCTGGGCCAACACCGGCTCCAACAATGTCGGGTCGGCCAACACCGGGTCCGGCAACGTCGGGTCGGCGAACACCGGGTCCGGCAACGTCGGGTCCGCCAACACCGGGTCCGGGAACCTGGGGTCGGCGAACACCGGATCCTTCACCTACGGTTCGATCAAGACCGGGATCGGACCGATCGCCGCGGGCTCGCTGGGTATCGGCACGCTGAGCTGAGCGGCGTCACGCGACATCGGACATAACCCCTGTGTTGATACCCTGCGAACAGCGGGAGGGCTGCGCGCCGACCTGACACATCGAGGGAAATCTCTGAGGAGCGGTATGAGTGAGTCGACGTCGGCGGCGCCGGCGGTTGGACAGATGGCGGAGATTCGCGATTTGCTCCCGGACGGTCCATCGGATCACCTGGTTGCGCAGCGGGGCCTGTTCGCGGGACCCAGCCCCCGCGTCACCGACAAGATGTACGCCAAGATCGTGTCCGGGGCCGCGCGCTTCGAGCGGCGCCAGGCCCGCCTCGAGCAGGGTGCGGTCATCGAGACCAACACCTACTTCGGCCGCTTCCCGGCGAGCTTCTGGCAGCGCTGGACCACCGTCACCAGTGTCCGGCTGACGTTGGCCTACGAGAGCACCGGATCGGCGTCGATCGCCCTGCGCGCCTCCGACGCGAAGGGCCGCAAGCGGCTGGTGACGCAGACGACCGTCGAGGGGACGGGCACCGTCACCCTGGAGGGCCGGCTCGACCGGTTCGTCGACGGCGGCGCGATGTGGTTCGAGGCCGCCGCCGAGTCGGGGAGCCTGACCATCACCGACGTCCGCTGGATCGTCGACGCCCCCGAGCGTCTGCGCCCGGCGGCCGTCGCCATCTGCACCTTCAACCGGGCCGACGACTGCCTGGCGACCGTCGGAACTCTGGCCGCGGACGCCGAGGTGATGGCGGGCATCGACACGGTGTGCGTGGTCGATCAGGGCACCGACCAGGTGCGGTCGCGTCCGGGCTTCGCGGATCTCGAGGCGGCCCTCGGCGAGAAGCTGATGTACCGGACCCAGGCGAACCTCGGTGGCGCCGGCGGGTTCGCGCGCGGCATGCACGAGATCGTCTCGGAGCCGGAGACCGCGCACTCGAACGTGATCCTGATGGACGACGACATCCTGTGCGAGCCGGAGACGGTGCTGCGGATGAACGCGTTTGCGAACATGACCGCACAGCCCGCGCTGGTCGGCGCCCAGATGCTCTCGCTGAGCAACCCGCAGATGCTGCACGTCAGCGCGGAGCGGGAAGTCCTCGACGAGATCAAGGCCGGCAACCTCACCACCGGCGCGATGATGGGCGTCGACCTGGTGAAGAAGCGGCAGGAGGAGCGCTTCGACGCCGGCTGGAACGGCTGGTGGACCTGCCTGATCCCGGGCGAGATCATCGCGGAGTGCGGGCTCCCGCTGCCGCTGTTCTTCCAGTGGGACGACATCGAGTACGGCATTCGCGCGCGTTTCGCCGGCCACCCGACGATCACGCTCCCCAACGCGGGTGTGTGGCACGCCGACTTCCACCTGAAGGACTACGACGACTGGTCCCGCTACTTCAGCATCCGCAACGGCCTGATCGTCTCGGCGATCTACGGACGGTTCGACGGCGCCACGATCGCCAAGTACCTGTTCCGCAAGACCAGCGAGCTGATCGTCTCGATGCAGTACGGGCTGGCCGCCACCTTCATCCAGGCGGCCGAGGACTTCCTGAAGGGGCCGTCGTTCCTCGACGACGGCGGCCAGGCGGTGCTCCGGGACATCCGCGAACTGCGCGCCAAGTACCCCGAGACGGTCGCGCGTCCCGCAGTCGAGGTGGGTGCCGAGGCCGACCGGCACACCCAGCTGGATTCGTGGAAGTTCGAACCCGACGAGAAGCGTGAGCCGCTGGTGCTCGCCAAGCGGGCGGTCCAGCAGTTCCTCGGCCGGGTCGACGGGCGCCCGGTGGCGATTCCGGCGACCTACGCCAACTGGTGGCACGTGTCGCTGTTCTCGCAGGCCACGGTCACCGACGCGTCCCAGGGCGCGGTCCGGGTCCGTCGCCGCGACAAGCAGGCTGCCGTGGAACTGGCCCGACGTGCGGCGAAGGTGTGCTGGCAGCTGCGCAAGGAAGCACCGCAGATGAAGACCGCCTACACCGAGGCGTTGCCGCAGATCACCAGTGCCGAGAACTGGACCCGGCTGTTCCAGTCCGGAAAGTGAGGGGCGGCCGGGCGCTGCCGCTCGTCGCGGGAGTGCTCGGCTTCCTGATCTCGTTCGCGGGATCGTGGAACGAATCGTTCTGGTGGGACGAGGCCGCCACCGTCGCCGCCGCGGATCGCTCGGTGCCGGACCTGGTCGAACTGCTGGGCCGGGTCGACGCGGTACACGGGCTGTACTACCTGGTGATGCACGGCTGGTTCTCGGTGTTCGGCGCCGGGGAGTTGTCGGCGCGGATTCCCAGTGCCCTGGCGGTCGGTGTCGGCGCGGCGGCGCTGCTGGAGTTGGCGCGACGGTTGGCTGGCACGCGCGTCGCCGTGGTCGCGGCGGCGGTGTTCGTGATCATGCCGCGGATCACCTGGGCCGGCAGCGAGGCCAGATCGTACGCGATGGTGGCGGCCGCCGCAGCACTCACCACGCTGGCGCTGGTGGTCGCGCTGCGGTCCACCCGCCGCCGGTGGTGGGTGGTGTACGCGCTGCTGGCGGCGCTGTCGGTGGTCCTCTTCCTCTACAGCGCGGCGCTGGTGGCGGCGCACGCGGTGACCGTCGCTCTGACCCCGGCGCGACACCGGTGGCGGTTCGCCGTCGCGGTCGCGGCGGCGGCCGCGGTGGCCGCACCGTTCGCCGTGCTGGCGGTGTCCCAGTCCAGGCAGATCGGCTGGGTGCCACCGCTCGATGCCTCGGTGCTGCACACGATCGCGGTCGAACAGTGGTTCCCGGAGGCCGTCTGGTTCGCGGCGGGCTGCCTGCTGGTCGTCGTCTGCGGCGCGCTCGCAGCGCTCTGGAGGCGCCGGCGCGGCGACTCCGCCGGTGCCGTGCTGGTGGTGGCCGTGCCGTGGCTGCTGGTCCCGATGGCGCTGTTCCTCGCCTACTCGGCCCTCGGTCAGAACATCTACCTGGGCCGGTATCTGATCTTCACGGCGCCGGCGGTCGCGTTGGTGGTCGCCGTCGCGGCGGTGTGGGCGTTCGCGTCCCGCGTCGCGCTGACCGCGGTGGTGCTGGCGTTGACGGTCGCGGCGCTGCCCGCGTATCTGGAACAACGCCGACCGTGGGGCAAGCCGGGCGGGATGGACTACAGCACGGTCGCCGACGACATCGCGGCCCGGGCGGCCGCGGGCGACTGCGTCGCCTTCCAGCCGATCGTGTCGTGGCAGCCGACCTCGCTGCGGTCGGTCGCGCAGGCCCGGCCCGACGCGTTCGCCGGCCTGGTGGACATCGGCTTCGGGGAATCGGGCGCGGACCGCGCCGAGCTGTGGGACGTGGATGCGCCCGCCGACGTGGTTGCCGACCGCGCACAGGAATGCGCGGTGGTGTGGGTGGTGACGGACGGGGAGCGGTCCACGGGAAGCCGCTACCTGCACCCGGCGAACGTGTGGTGGGAGTTCGCGCCGTTCCGGTTCGAGGACACCGAGCTGTACCGCGCGCTGGCGGGGGACGGGTTCGGGATCGACGAACGCGTCCCCGCCAACCACGCGCAGTTGGTGCGCCTCGTGCGGACGGGTCAGACCCAGTAGGCCACGCGGGAGCGGTAGTTGCGCATCGCGAGCAGTGCCGCGGTCCAGCCGACCACCGTCACCGCGAGCACGATCACCCAGTGGTACAGCTGCTGGTCGGTGCCCAGCAGCGGCGAGCGGACGATGTCGAGGAAGTGGTAGAGCGGGTTGATCTCGGCGATCCGGGCGCGGCCCTCGTTGCCCGTGCCCTCGAGGGTCTTCTCGGTCCAGATGATCGGGGTCATGAAGAACAGCAGCTGCACCACGCTGCCCAGCAGCGGGGCGATGTCCCGGTACCGCGTGGACAGGATGCCGAACAGCAGTGACACCCAGATCGCGTTGATGGCGATCAGCGCCAGCCCGGGTATGGCGGCCAGCGCGGTCCAGTGGATCGGCTGCGGGAAGACCGCGAAGATGACGACGTAGATGACGATGTTGTGCGCGAACAGGATCATCTGCCGCCAGACCAGGCGGTAGACGTGCACGCTCAACGGTGTCGGGAGCTGCTTGATCAGACCCTCGTTGGACACGAACACTTCCGCGCCCTCGAGGATGGACCCGCTGATCAGGTTCCAGATGATGAAGCCGAGAGTGACGTACGGCAGGAACGAGGCGATGTCCATGTCGAACAACGTGCCGTACAGCAGACCCATCGCCACCGCCGAGACACCGGTCGCGATCGTGATCCAGAAGGGGCCGAGGACCGAGCGGCGGTAACGCTGCTTGATGTCCTGCCAGCCCAGGTGGAACCACAGCTGGCGGTGACCGAGGCCCTCACGGAGGTCGCCTATCGCCCGCCGAAAACTCCGGGAGTCCATGCTCGTCGGGGAGTTCGCGGATTCGGTGGATACATCGGGCACAGGGGAGGAGACTACCCCGACCGGCGCGCCGCCCGGCCCGTCCGGGTTGTCGGTCCTGGATGAGCCGTCACTGCCGTTCAAAGCGTTCCTCTCGACCGAGCTTGCGCAACCGCACCCACTCCCGCAGACCTGCGGGGTCGCGGCGGGTGATCAGGAAGTACCAGCCGAACCGCAGCCACTCCTGCGGCAGGAGTCGACGCATTCCGGGCTGGGACAGCAGGTAGCCGCGGTTGCGGTAGGTGTAGAAGCGTTTGGTGTCGTTGTCCGGGTGCTGGGTGTGCATGCGGCCACCGAGGATCGGCTTGAACTCGTCGGTGCCGCACGGGTGCAGGTACGCGGTGGTCAGGCAGGTGCCGAACGGGAGCCCGGAGCGCACGAGTCGGCGATGCACCTCCACCTCGTCGCCCCGCACGAACAGGCGCAGGTCCGGCACGCCGACGGCGTCGATCGCCGCCGCCGAGAACAGGGCGCCGTTGAACAGCGACGCGATGCCGGGCAGCAGATCGCCCTCGCCGAGTTCGGAGCGCTTGCGGCGCCACTCCAGTCCGCGGCGGAGCGGGAAGGCCAGGCGCTCGGGGTCGTCGATGTTGCAGACGACGGGTGACACCTCGGCCAGTCCGTGACGTTCGGCGCAGGCGACGAGCGACGCCAGGACGTCGGGGCCCTCGGGGCGGCCGTCGTCGTCCGCGCACCAGATCCAGTCGGCGCCGAGCGCCAGCGCGTGCAGCATGCCGAGGGCGAAGCCGCCGGCGCCGCCCAAATTGTGCCGCGAGCCCAGATAGGTGGTGGGGACGGCGGCACCCTCGACGAGGTCGCGCACCGCTTCCTCGTCGGCGTTGTCGACCACGATCAGGTGGTCGAGTGGACGGGTCTGGGCGGCGAGGATCTTCAGGGACTCGGCGAGCAGTTCGCGTCGTCGATGGGTGACGACGACGCCGACGATCATGCTCACGCGATGCCCTTCGCTGCGTTCCGGTCCGCGCTCTCTCGGTCGATCTCGCGGATCACGTGGGCGACGTGGTCGCCGGCCTCGTCACCTTCGTAGGCGCGCACGACGTCTTCGATGCCGCCGTGCATGCGGATCTGGCCGTGGTCGATCCACAGGGCGGAATCGCACAGTTGCGCGAGGAATTCGTTGGAGTGGCTCGCGAAAACGAGGATGCCGGACCGCTCCACGAGTGCCTGCAGGCGGGTGCGGGCCTTCTTCATGAACTCCGCGTCGACCGCGCCGATGCCCTCGTCGAGCAGCAGGATCTCGGGGTCGATGCTGGTGACCACGCCGAGCGCGATGCGTACCCGCATGCCGGTGGAGTAGGTGCGCAGCGGCATCGACAGGTACTCGCCCAGTTCGGTGAACTCGGCGATCTCGTCGACCTTGGCGAGCATCTGCTTGCGGGTCATCCCCAGGAACATGCCGCGGATCAGGATGTTCTCGTAGCCGGAGATCTCCGGGTCCATGCCCACACCGAGGTCGAAGACCGGCGCGACCCGGCCGCGGACACGCGCGGTTCCGCGGGTCGGTTCGTAGATGCCGGACAGCAGCCGGAGCAGGGTCGACTTGCCGGCACCGTTGTGGCCCACGAGTCCCACCCGGTCGCCCGTCTTCAGCGACAGCGTGATGTCGCGCAGGGCCTCGACCACGACGACATCGGAGTCGTTGCGGCCGATCGCGCCGCCGGCCTTCCCGAGGAAGGCCTTCTTCAGAGACCGGGTCTTGGCGTCGAAGATCGGGAAATCGACGTACGCATTGTTGGTCTCGATGCTCACGTGGTCAGTCATGTGCGCCTTTCAAGCGATCCAGCCGACCGGATCCGCCCACCCGGCTGACACGGGGTCCGAGCCTACCGGCCTTACAAGTATTGGCCGGTCCCGCCCGACGCGGACCCGTCGTCGGCTCCGTACGCCCGGTGCTGCGGTCCCATGCTCATGCCCGGAGGCAGGGCACCCTGCCGCATCTGCTCGAGCTGCGCCCGCGCCGCCATCTGCTGCGCGAACAGGGCCGTCTGGATGCCGTGGAACAGTCCCTCGAGCCAGCCGACGAGCTGGGCCTGCGCGATCCGCAGCTCCGCGTCGGTCGGCACCGAATCGTCGGTGAACGGCAGCGTGAGACGTTCGAGTTCCTCCCGCAGCTCGGGAGCCAGCCCCTGCTCGAGCTCGCGCACCGACGACTTGTGGATCTCCCGCAGCCGGGTGCGGCTGGCGTCATCGAGCGGTGCCGCCCGCACCTCCTCGAGCAGTTGTTTGATCATCGTGCCGATTCGCATGACCTTCGCCGGCTGCTCCACCATGTCGGTGAGCGAGTCCCCGTCGGCGTCCCCGGCGGGTGTCGCCTGGGCGCCCGCGTCCTGGGTGCGCCCGGCCACGGGCACGGGGTGGCCGTCGGGGCCGATGACGAGCACTCGTTCGTTCTCCGGTTGCGTCATGGCTCCATCTTGTACGGTTCCGTGTCGAATTGGCGAGGGCGGGTTGGGGATGTCGAAAGTGGCGTGTGGTAGCGCGCATTCCGAAAAGTCGGATCTGAATCACACGGTGTTGACATCGGGTCCTAGAGTGTCGGGCATGGCTTTCGACGTTGCCCGGGTACGGGGACTGATCCCGTCGCTGGGCGACGGATGGGTCCACCTCGATCCGCAAGCCGGTATGCAGATTCCCGACGCGGTGTCCCGCACCGTGTCGACGGCCTTCCGCGCCTCGGCGTCGTCGGCCGGCGGGCGACACGTGTCGTCGCGGCGCAGCGCGGCGATCGTCGCGGCCGCGCGTGAGGCCGTCGCCGATCTGGTCGGCGGTGATCCCGCGGGTGTGGTGCTCGGGGCCGACCGGGCGGTGCTGCTGGCGTGGCTCGCGGAGTCGCTCAGTTCACGACTGGGGCTGGGCACCGGGCTGGTGCTGTCCCGGCTCGACGAGGAGGCCAACGTCGCCCCGTGGCTGCGCATCGCGAGCCGCTACGGCGCGCAGGTCCGCTGGGCCGAGGTGGAGATCGAGACGTGTGAGCTGCCGAGCTGGCAGTTCGCCGAACTGGTGCAGCCGACGACGCGGCTGATGGCGCTCACCGCGGCGTCGCCGATCGTCGGATCGGCACCCGCGGTCCGCGTCGCGGCCGACCGGATCCACGAGGTGGGTGGCCTGCTGGTGGTCGACGCCGTCGGCGCCGCACCGTACGCGCACCTCGACATCAACGAACTGGGCGCCGACGTCATCGCGGTCAGTGCTCCGTCGTGGGGTGGCCCGCAGGTGGGTGCGCTGGTGTTCCGCGATCCGACGCTGCTCGACCGCATCCCGGCCGTCTCGCTCAACCCGTACGCCCGTGGCGCCGAGCGGATGGAGGTCGGTGGTCACCAGTTCGCGTTGCTGGCCGGGCTGACCACGTCGATCGACTTCCTCGCCGGGCTCGAGGAGACCGCGACCGGCAGCCGCCGGCAGCGCCTCGAGACGTCGATCAGCTCGCTGCAGGCCTACCACGACCAACTGTTCGATTACCTGCTGCGCTCGCTCGACGCGCTGCCGCAGGTGACGGTGATCGGCCGGTCGCCGCTCCGGGTGCCGACGCTGAGCTTCACCGTCGCCGGTGTGCCCGCCGACAAGGTGGCGGCGCATCTCGCCGACAACCGGATCGCGACCGTCAGCGGCCCCCAGAGCGGCGGCCGACTGCTCGACGCGCTGGGGGTCAACGACGAGGGCGGCGCGATCACCGTGGGCCTCGCGCCGTACACCACCCGCTACGAGATCAACCAGCTCGTCAAGCACCTGTCGACGCTGGGCTGAGCCGGCCCGTCAGTCCTCGCCGACGGTGAGGACCACCTTTCCGACGGTGTCGGGGGAGTCGAGCATCTCGTGTGCGGTCGGCGCCTCCGTGATCGGCAGTTCCGCCGACACGACGGGTACGACGATGCCGTCGCCGACCAGCGGCCACAGCTTGTCGCGCACCGCCGCGATCACCGCGGCCTTGCTCGACGGCCCGGTCTCGGGCCGTCCCCGCAGCCCGGTCGCGAGCACCCGGGCGCGCTTGCCGAGCAGCTTGCCGATGTCCAGCTCGCCCTTGCGGCCGCCCTGCATGCCGATGATCACCAACTGGCCGTCGGGCGCGAGCGCGTCGATGTTGCGATCCAGGTACGACGCGCCCATGTTGTCGAGGATGATGTCGGCGCCGTGCCCGCGGGTGGCCTCGCGCAGCACCTCGACGAAGTCGGCGTCGCGGTAGTTGATCAGGATCTCGGCGCCCAGTTCGGCGCAGCGTTCGAGCTTGTCCGCGGACCCGGCGGTGACCGCGACGCGGGCGCCGAGGGCCTTGCCGACCTGGATGGCGTGGGTGCCGATGCCCCCGCCGCCGCCGTGGACCAGCAGCACCTGGCCGGCGTGCAGACCGCACTCCATCACCAGGTTCGACCACACGGTGCATGCCACCTCCGGCAGCGACGCCGCGGCCCGCAGGTCCAGGCCCTCCGGCACCGGCAGCAGTTGGGTGGCGGGGACCGCGACCTTCTCGGCGTAGCCACCGCCGGCGAGCAGTGCCGCGACGCGGTCGCCCACCTTCCAGCCGTGCACGTCGGGGCCGATCTCGGCGATCACCCCCGAACACTCGAGGCCGATGATGTCGCTCGCGCCGGGCGGCGGCGGGTAGAAACCCTGCCGTTGCAGCAGATCGGCACGGTTGACGGCGGTGGCGGCCACGTCGAGGAGGACCTCGCCGCGGCCGGGCGTCGGATCGGGAACCTCGGACCAGGTCATCACTTCGGGTCCGCCGGGTTCGGTAACTGTGATCGCGTACATAGCCCCGACGCTAGTCCGGTCGTGCGGTCGGCACCGCGCGAGCGTTCCCCGTACCGGCACGCTTCGTAGACGGGGGTGTGCGGCCGCTCGTGGACAGTGCTTGGCGGCCAAGGGAACTCGCGGTACTGGCACTCGAAGAATCCGGACCGGACCGGTCTCCACTTTTCGTCCGAAAGGTGTTGTCCGCGAACGGGATGGAGGCGAGTTCCCTCGAATGTCGTTGGTGGCCGTGGATCCGGCAAATGGGGTCGACCGGTTTGACGAGGCTCACGAAACTCGCGCGAGCGTGCTGCACACTGTCGAACGACCGGTAGCACTACTATGCATTCGTGACAGCAGATGCTCGAGTAACCACGGGTGCCGGGGTGGCGTGGCTCGGTGCCGACGAAATGCGCGCGTGGCGCGGTTTCATCGACGGCAGTCAGCGACTGATGGGCGTGCTGAACCGCGAATTACAGTCCGCGCACGACATGTCCCTCGCCGAGTACCGGATCCTCGTGATGCTGTCGGAGTCTCCGGACGGATCGCTGCGCATGAGTGACCTCGCCGACGGTGTGCTGTCGTCGCGCAGTCGGCTCACCCACCAGATCCGGCGCATGGAAACCGAGGGCATGGTCGAGCGCAGCCAGTGCGTCGAGGACGGTCGCGGCGTGCTCGCGGTCATCACCGACGAGGGCCGGCGCCGCCTCTCCGAGGCCGCCCCCACGCATCTCGCCGGGGTCCGCCACTACCTGATCAACCTGCTCGACAAGCAGGAGATGCGGGCGCTCGCCGAGGTCTTCGACAAGGTCGACAACGCGATCGGCGACCGCGCCGTCGGCTGAGCGGTTTCACGCGCCGGAGTCCGTGCGGTTAGGATCCCCCACGGAAGCGTGGCAGAGCGGCCGAATGCACTCGCCTTGAAAGCGAGCGTGGCGTTAAACCCACCGGGGGTTCAAATCCCTCCGCTTCCGCCGATGGAAGAAGGCTCTGATCTGGTTTCAATCGCCAGGTCAGGGCCTTTTTCGTCGTCTGTGAGCTGGTGCCGAAGTGCAACGGAGCCCGGTAGCACCTCATGGCAGCAGCCGGGTAACAGTGCGGACCATTAGCCGGACGGCGGGAGATGGCGGGACTACAGTCGGCCGGACTCGTCCTTCGACCGCAAGGTGGAGATCGCGATGAACCTGATCAAGAAGGTGGCAGCATCGGCGGTGGTCGCCGGAGCGGTATTCGTCGGAGCCGGGACCGCGCACGCGGACCCGCCGCCGACCACCGAGCAGCCACTGACCAAACAGCAGGCATTCGACAACATGTTGAACGAGTTGGGCCTCGGCTGGGAGCAGGGCGGCGCCGAGGGGGCCGCGACGGGCTCCGCCATAGGCCTCGGCATCGGCTGCATATCGATGTTCCCGGGCAGCCTCGCCGGCTGCATCATCGGCGGCCCGACCGGTGCCGTCATCGGAGGCCTCATCGGCATCGGCAACGGCAACCCGAAGGCCCAGCAGGCCATCGAAACGTACCTGAACACTCCCTAGGCCGAAACGCCCCGGAGCTGGATGAACAGCTCAGGGGCGCGGCATCCGCGCAGCGCTAGCCGGCGCACGCGATGCACGTGCGGGCTGCGGGCAGGGCGTCGAGCCGGGCCTCGCTGATCGGCTTGCCGCAGCGGGCGCAGACGCCGTACGTGCCGTTCTCGAGCCGTTGCGCCGCCGCGTCGAGTTCGTCGAGGTCGTGGCGGGCGTCGGAGAGTAGCGCGGCGACCTGGGCGCGTTCGAAGGCGATGGTCGAGCCCTCGGGGTCGTGCTCGTCGTCATCGGTGGTGAACTCGGAGCCCTCGACGATCGCGGCAAACCGCGCGGTCAGGGAGGCGATGCGGCGTTCCACGTCGGCACGTTCGGCGGCGATCCGGGCGCCGTGATCCGGAGCGGACATGGTCAACCTCCGCAGACGAGGGAGAGAAGTAGAGCGGACCGGTGCGCTCGGTCGCCTCACGGCGAAAGGCGCAACGCGGCTCCAGCCGAACGGAACTCCGCGAAGGCAAATAAATTGAGCCCGGGGGACACGGAGCGCACCGATCCGAACAGGTCAACGCCGTCCTCCGTCGGGGTATTCCGGGGGATCATAGTGATGTGGGCCACCTGTCGGCCGATGTCCGGCGACGGCTCGGATCCGTCCGTACCGTGGGTGTCCACCGATACCCAGGGGGGAGGGCGGAGGAACGATGCGTCGATCAGCGCTGGTGACAGTGGGGGTGGTGCTCGCACTGTCGATGTCCGGACCGGTGCTCGTGGCGCAGGCAGCGCCCGTCGAGCCGTCGCCGACGGTCACCGAGGCGGCTGCGCGCGTCGACCATGTGGTGAAGATCGACGACCGGCGCACCGCGCTGTTCGTGTTCTCACCGGCGATGGACAATGTGGTGCAGGTGCAGATCCTGCATCCGGCGGGGAACACCGAGCGGCCGTCGTTGTATCTGCTGGACGGCGTCAGTGCCGGATCCGAATCCGAGTACACCGAGAGCACGTGGACGCAGAAGACCGACGTCGTCGACTTCTTCGCGGACAAGAACGTCAACGTGGTACTGCCGGTCGGTGGTACGGCCAGCTACTACACCGATTGGGAGAGAACCGATCCCGTGCTCGGCACGAACCGGTGGGAGACGTTCCTGACGAAGGAACTGCCACCGATCGTCGACGGGCGGTTCCACGGCGACGGGACCAACGCGATCGCAGGGTTGTCGATGGGCGCGCAGGGCGCGATGACGCTCGTCACCCGCCATCCGGATCTCTACCGCGGCGTCGCCGCGCTGAGCGGCTGTATGGACACCGGCCGCATCGAATCGCAGGCAGGAGTGCGGGGCACCGTCGCGTCGAAGGGTGGGGACGCCGACAACATGTGGGGTCCGGTCGGTGACCCGGCGTGGTCCGCGCACGACCCGACGGTGAACGCCGAAAGCCTGCGCGGCAAGGAGATTTTCGTCTCGACCGGGAACGGTTTGGCGGGCCGGTACGAGCTGGGCGCGCCCGACGCGGTCGAGAAGGTGATCGTCGGTGGTCCGCTGGAGGCGGCGTCCAACGCGTGCACCCAGCTGTTCGAGTCGCGTCTCGGGCATCTCGGAATACCGGCCACGTTCCTGTTCCGCCCGTACGGAACTCACTCGTGGCCGTACTGGCAGGACGACCTGCACGCCGCGTGGCCGACTCTGGCCCGGGCACTGGGACTCTGACGGCCCGCGTCAACCGAGCGCGTCGGACAGCAGCGCCAGGTAGTGGTCGACGGGCCCCGCGGTCAGCACTCCGCTCGGCGCGCCCGCGATCTGGCCTGCCGCCGGAGCCAGAGCGTCGCGGCTGCGCCTCATGAGCGCGGTGTCGCTCACAGCGACTGCCGCCGTCGCGGCGAGTGCCCACAGCGCCTCGGCGAGGTGGTCCGCGGGCGGATCCGGGAGGGATCGCGCCGCGGCCGCAGCCTGCTCCGGACGGTGGTCGGCCAGGAGGAGTAGCGGGCGTGCCCACGGTTCGTACGGACCCCAGTCGGTGCCGGGGTCGAACGCGATCGGTCGCCGCTGCCACACGCGCAGGCACAGCACGGCCAGCGGCAGCATTCCCCGGTCGACGCCCGGCATTCCGGAGCCCTCGAGGCTTCGTGTGGCGGCTCGATATCCCGATTCTGCTTCCGCCCAAGATATTCCGTCAGTTGCCCGGCGCATCGCGCGGTACGACGCGACGAATGGCGCCACGAGCGGACGCTCGTGCAGCGCGCCGAGAGCTTCCACCGCGTCGGCCTCGCGGTCCGCGTCGTCGAAGTGCCCGAGACCGCCGAGCGCCTGCATGCGGATCAGGTGACCGAGGATCTCGAAGTTCACCAACGCGTGCCGCCGCGCGAGCCCGAGCACCTCCTGGCCGATCGAATCACGCTCGGGCGCCAGGCCGCAGCGGTGGAACGACTGCATGAACACTCCGCTGAGGGCGTGTGCCAGCAGCGTGGGATCGTCGAGATCGCGGGCCAGGCGCTCGGATTCCGTGGCCGCGCGGGCCGCGGCCACGTCGCGGGTGCCGCGCGACTCCATCGCGATGACCGCGAGCAGTCGGGAGCGCACACTGTCGTTGCCGTCGGGTAGGGCGGTCAGTGCTCGACGGGCGGCCGCTACGACGCCTGCCGCTTGTTCGGGATCGTCGGAGCGCGCCCAGACGCCCGGCACGTCGTAGCTTCCGATCACCCGGGCGGTGAGCACGGGATCGCCGAGTTTCTCTGCAGCGGTGACGGTTGCGAGCCGTTGCTCGCGGGCCGCGGTCAGTCCGGCGCCGCCGGTGACCGCCAGACTGCGCAGCAGGCTTACCGCGGACTCGAGCTGTGCTCGGGAACCGGCCCCGGAAACCCGTTGGTGGGCCGCGGCCGCGGCCGTGAAGACCTGCCCCGTGCCGGTGCTGTCGCGAACGGGATACAGGATCGGATTCTGTTGTAGAACATCGATTTCCAGTTGACGCAGCGCGGGGGACGGGTCGATCCCCAGGTTGTCCGCGAGGAGTGCCCGCGCGCGGCGCAGCACGGCGAGCGACTCGCCCTGCCTGCCGCAGCGGTAGAGCGCGACACCGAGAAGCCGCCACCCTTCCTCACGCCACGGATGCTCGGTGACGTGCGCGTCGAGTTCCGGGACGGCGTCGGCTGCCCGATCGAGAGCCAGGAGGGCCTCCGCCCGGCGTTCGATCGCGACCAGCCTGAGCTGCTCCAGGCGTTTGCGTTCGCTTCGCGCCCAATCCATCTCGTCGAAGTCGGCGTAGGCGGGCCCGCGCCACGCCGCGAGCGCGGCGTCGAGGATTTCGCGGGTGCGGGCGGGCGGCTCGTGTGCGGACGCGGCGACCATCCGCTCGAAGGTCCAGGCGTCGACCGCATCCGTGGCGGGGCGAATCGCGTATCCCGGACCCTCGGTGACGAGCAGGGTGGCGGCGGCACGTGGCGGTCGGTCCGGTTCGAGAGCTCTGCGCAGCGCGGCGACGAACGTGCGGACGGCAGCGGCCGCACCGTCCGGGGGCGAGTCCCAGAGGTCGTCGATCAGCACGTTCAGCGGGACGACCCGGCCCCGCGCCGCGAGCAGGCGAGCGAGGACGGCGCGATGGCGTGGGCCCTTCAACGCGACGGGACGTCCGTCGTCGTCCCACGCGGCGGTCGGGCCGAGCACACCGAACGTCGTCGACACCGGTGCTCACCCCTTCCCGTCGCGTGCTCATCGAATGCTCATCCGGTTCCGCCAGGGTGGACGGCGCATCACCGACAGCGAAAGGACCGACACATGTCCGCAGTGCATTCCGGGCCCACGATTCCCGGCTTCGACTACCAGCGGGTGACCGTGGCCGACGGCGTCGACCTCAACGTCGCCACCGGCGGGACGGGCGCTCCGATCGTACTCCTGCACGGGTTCCCGCAGACCCACCTCATGTGGCGTCACGTCGCCGGCGCGCTCGCCTCCGACCACACGGTCATCTGCCCCGACCTGCGCGGCTACGGTGCGAGCGACAAGCCGGTGGAGACGGACCGTGACGTCTACTCCAAGCGCACCATGGCGGCCGACGTCGTCGCCGTCGCCGCCGCGCTGGGCCACGACCGCTTCGCCCTGGCCGGCCACGACCGGGGTGCGCTCGTCGCGGTCCGCGCCGCGCTGGATCATCCCGACACCGTCACGCATCTCGCGAGCCTCGACGTCCTACCGACGCTCGACATGTGGGACGTGCTGCACGGCGCGAACGCGGCCGTGGCGTTCCACCTCTACCTGATGGCACAGCCGCCCGGCCTGCCGGAGCGGATGATCGAGGCGAGCGCCGACGCGTTCTTCGGGTACTTCCTCGATGTGTGGACGCCGAATCCCGCCGCGATTCCCGACGACGTTCGCGCCGAATACCTTCGGGCGTCACGGGAGGCCGTGCCGTCGATCGTCGCCGACTACCGGGCATCGGCCGGCATAGACGTGGAACACGACCGCGCCGATCGCGAGTCGGGGCGACAACTCGCGATGCCGGTCACCGTCGTCCAGCAGAACTGGGGCGACGCTCTCGGCTACGACGCCGCCGGGCTCTGGCGGGCGTGGGCACCCGACCTGGTTCACCGGACGATGGACGCGGGGCACTTCATGGCCGAGGAGTCGCCGCAGGAGATCGTCGCAGTGCTCCGCGATCTCCTGGTGCGCTAGTCGCGGCCGCCCGCCGCAGTGTGGCGACGCTCACTACACTGTGGCGGACGCGCCACGCGGGGCGCTCGGAGGCAGTGGAGTGGAGGTCACGGAAGACATGTCTGCGGTGTCTCCGACCCGGTCCGGCCGCGACTCCCTGCTGGCCCGGATGACGCGGATCCTGGACGTGTTCGACGATCCGAACGCAGACCTCAGTCTCGATCAGATCGCCCGCCGCTCCGGGCTGCCCCGGTCGAGCACGCACCGGATCATCGTCGAGATGATCGATCTCGACTGGCTGACGCGGTGGGGGCGCAACTTCCGTCTCGGGCCACGTGCGCTCGGTGCCGTCGGGCCGCAGGCCGCCCACGCCCGGATTCGAGTGGGTGCGAGCGGGGTGCTCCAGGAACTGTTCCTGCGCACCGGCATGGTGATTCATCTGGGTGTTCTCGACGGCGGGCAGGAGTACTTCCTCGACAAGATCGGCGGGCCGTTCGCGCGGCGACTCCGCTCGCGCGTCGGTACCCGGCTCCCCGCCGATCGCGGGGCCGGCGGACGGTCCATGCTCGCTCTGCTTCCACCGGAGGAGGTGGACGACATGATGGGGCCGGTCCTGTCCGGTCAGGGTGTCGGAGCTCGATGGACGATGCCGGCGCTGCACGCGGAGCTGGCCCGGATCCGGGCCAGGAACGGCGTCGCCTTCGAGACCGTGGCGACGGGCGCCGGCGCCGAGATGCTGACTGTCGGGAGCGTGGGCTGCGCGGTCCGGTCGAAGGACGGTGCAGTGGTGTCCCTGAGTGTTGCCGGCGATGCGAACTCGATCCACCCCGAGCGCCTGGTTCCGGTCATCCGGGAAGCCGCGGCCGCGCTGGCGCGGGCCGTCTGACTCCTTTCATCTCGTGTGGCGGGACGCGCGCGCTGCGGTCGGCGGTCCCGTGGCTCACTGGCCCCGAACGCACACGAGGGAAGGTTGGCGATGAATCGTTTCGAAGGACAGGTAGCACTGATCACCGGCGGCGCCCGCGGACAGGGGCGCTCCCACGCCGTCGCCTTCGCGGAAGGTGGCGCCGACGTGATCGTCACGGACCGCTGCGCGGCCGTCGACGTCGTCGGGTACCCGATGCCCACCGAGGACGATCTCGCGGAGACGGTCTGCCTGGTGGAGAAGACCGGACGCCGTTGCCTCGCGATCACGGCCGACACCGGCGACCGGTCCGCGATGGACGCGGCGGTCGCGCGGGGTCTCGAGGAGTTCGGCCGGATCGACATCGCCGTCGCCAATGCCGGGGTGTCCGTGCAGGGTGCCGTGCAGGACACCTCGTCGGAGGTGTGGGACGAGGTGATCGGCACGAACCTGACCGGCGTGTTCAACACGATCGCCGCGGTCGCGCCGACCATGACCGAGCAGCGGTACGGCCGCATCGTCACCATCTCGTCGATGCTGGGCCGACAGGGCAACACCAACATGGCCGCCTACTGCGCGTCGAAGTGGGGCGTGATCGGCCTGACCAAGAGCGCCGCACTGGATCTGGCGAAGTCGGGGATCACCGTCAACGCGATCGCCCCCGGCAACATCGCCACGACGATGCTGCACAACGACGCCCTCTACCGGCACCTGCGGCCCGACCTGGAGACGCCGGGTCCCGACGACATCGAAGGCATCATGCGCGGCCTGCACGCGATTCCGACGCCGTGGCTCGAGCCGGGCGAGATCACCCGCGTGGTGCTGTTCCTCGCGGACGCGGCCAGCGCGCACATCTCGGGCACGGTCGTGCCCGTGGACGGCGGCAACGCCGGACGCGTCACCGCCTGAGCACCTTTCATGATCATGCAAAGTGAGGAAGGAGGACGCCGCGATGACGGTGCACCTCGACGGCGATGACCGGATCCGTGAGATCGAAACCGGCATCGCTCCAACCCGTTTCGCGCGTGGTTGGCACTGTCTCGGCCTGTCGGAGGCGTTCAAGGACGGGAAGCCGCACTCGGTCCACGCCTTCGGCACCAAGCTGGTCGTGTTCGCCGACAGCCAGGGCGATGTGCAGGTCTTGGACGCCTACTGCCGGCACATGGGTGGAGATCTGAGCCAGGGTGAGATCAAGGGCGATACCGTCGCGTGCCCGTTCCACGACTGGCGCTGGAACGGCAAGGGGCGCTGTACCGACATTCCCTATGCCCGAAGGGTTCCCCCGGTGGCGAAGACCCGAGCCTGGCATGCCCTCGACCAGGACGGACTGCTGTTCGTCTACAGCGATCCCGAGGGTAATCCGCCGCCGCCCGAGGTTGCGCCGCCCCGCATCCCGGGGGCGACGTCGGGCGAGTGGACGGAGTGGAAGGGCTTCAAACAGACTGTCGTGCAGACGAACTGCCGCGAGTTGATCGACAACAATGTCGACATGGCGCACTTCTTCTACGTGCACGGGTCGTTCCCGACCTACTTCAAGAACGTCTTCGAAGGGCACGTCGCGGTGCAGCACATGAACGGGGTGAGCCGCGAGGACATCCGCCCGCCGAGCAAGGACGGCGAGCCCAAGCTGATCGGCAACAGTTCGAAGGCCGCGTACTACGGCCCGTCCTTCATGATCGACGAGTTGACCTATCACTACGACCGATTCGACATCGACTCAGTGCTGCTCAACTGCCACTACCCGATCGATGCGAACAGCTTCGTGCTCACCTACGGCGTGATCGTCAAGAACTCCGAGCACCTGGACGCGGTTGCGGCCGAACGGATGGCCGAGAACATGGGTGCGTTCATCACGAAGGGCTTCGAGCAGGACGTCGAGATCTGGCGGAACAAGATCCGGATCGACAACCCCCTCCTGTGCGAGCAGGACGGACCGGTGTACCAGCAGCGCCGGTGGTACGAGCAGTTCTACGTCGACGTCGCCGACGTCGAGCCGGACATGGTGAACCGCTTCGAGTACGAGCTCGACACGACCCGGCCGGTCGAGTCGTGGCGGCAGGAAGTGGCCGACAACCTCGCGCGCCGCGGCTGAAGACGACGAGTCGACGGCTGTGGGGCCACGCATCGCCTGCGGCCCCACAGCCCGTTGCCCGACTCAGATGGCGCCGGCCGATCCGCTGAAGAAGTCGAGCGCGCCGAACAGATCGGAGAAGGCGCCGAAGAACTCGGACAGGAAGCTCAGGTCCATGTGAAGAAAACCTTTCGGTTGTAAGGGGTTACGCGGTTGCGCAATCAAAGGATGCGTCGCGAACCTTGGGATGCGGTTGGGTGAACCTGGCAGGGTTCTGGCAAACCGGACACCGCTAACGTGGACCGCGTGGTCGTGGATTCACCGCAGGTGCGCGTCACCCGGCTTCGGGCGGGACTGCATGTCCTGATCGTGGTGCTGGTGCTGGTCGTGCTGTTGCGGGCAGCGTTGTTGTCGGAGCCGAGTGTCGGCTGGATCGGGCTGTTGGCCTGCGTCTTCGCCGTGCTCTACATCGTCGGGACCGCATATCCGCAGCGCGGTGCGCTCCGTATCGCGTGGATGGTCGCGCTGACCGGGCTCTGGCTGGCGTTGACGCTGGTCGGTGCCGACGCGGCGTACGTGTCGTTCGGGTTGTTCCTGCTGTTCGTGACGGAACTGTCGCTGCGCTGGGCGCTGGCCGCGGTGCTGGTCGTGACCGCGGTGAACATCTCGATCGGCGTGTGGGAATCCGGGCCGTGGGGCGCGGCGGTGGCCGGCAGCGTCTTCGGGGCGGTGGTGGCCATCGTCATCGGGCTCGGATTCCGGGTGCTGTTCGACGAGACCGAGCGCCGGCAGGCGCTGATCGAGGACCTCCGACGCACCCGGGCCGCCCTCGCGGACAGGGAGCGCTCGGCCGGCGAACTCGCCGAGCGGCAGCGGCTGGCACAGGAGATCCACGACACCGTCGCCCAGGGGCTGAGCAGCATCCAGATGCTCCTCCACGCGGCCGAGGCCGAACCGCTGCCGGCGCGGGCCGCGGAGAAGGTGGCCCTGGCCCGGCAGACCGCGTCGGCCAGCCTCGCCGACGCCCGGGGCCTGGTCGCGGCCCTGGCACCCGCGGATCTGGTCGGCGGCTCCCTGATCGAGGCCCTGTCGCGGGTGTGCGAGCGCGCCGCCGGCGCCACCGACGTCCGGCTGCTGGTGGAGGGGGAGCCGGCCCGGCTGCCGATGCCGATCGAATCCGCGCTCGTCCGCATCGCCCAGGGGGCGGTGTCGAACGTGGTGCGGCACGCGGACGCTCGCCTGTGCGTCGTGACGCTGACCTACGGCGTGGACGCCGTGCACCTCGACATCGTCGACGACGGACGCGGATTCGACGTCGGCATCGTCGGCGATCCCGCCGTCCACAGCTTCGGTCTGAATTCGATCCGCGGGCGCGTCGAGCAGCTGTCGGGGCGCTGGTCGATCGAGTCCGAGCCGGGGCACACGGCGATGTCGGCTACCTTTCCCCTGATCGAGACGGGGGTGACCGATGATCCGGTTGATCTTGGCTGACGACCACGCCATCGTGCGGGCGGGCCTGCGGGCGCTGCTCGAACGCCACCCGGACGAGGTGTCCATCGTCGGTGAGGCGGCCACCGCGGAGCAGGCGGTGGCACTGTGCCGCGGCGGGGGCGTGGACCTGGTGTTGATGGATCTGCGCTTCGGGCCGGGCCGGTCCGGGGCGGAGGCGACGCGCGAGATCCGGGCCCTGCCCGACCCGCCGCGGGTGCTGGTGGTGACCAACTACGACACCGACGCCGACATCCTGCGTGCCATCGAGGCGGGGGCGAGCGGCTACATCCTCAAGGACACCGCGCCGACGGAATTGCTGGCGGCGGTGACGGCCGCGGCGGCCGGCGAGAGCGCGCTGTCGCCGGCGGTGGCGTCGAAGCTGATGTCGCAGATGCGCGATCCCGGCCCCGATCTCACCGCCCGCGAGGTGCAGGTGCTCGAGGCCGTCGCGGCCGGACACTCCAACCGGGACATCGCCCGGCAGATGTTCCTCAGCGAGGGCACGGTCAAGTCCCACCTGGCGCGGGTGTACGCCAAGCTGGACGTGCGATCGCGCACCGCCGCGGTGGCCCGGGCGCGGGCCCGGGGCGTCATCGGCCCCGCCGGCTGACCGGCGCGACTACATCGAAAGTTAGAGCCGAGTCGGGTCGTTCGGTAGATGTGGTGGCGGCCGCGGGCTGCTGCAATTGGATACCGTGAAAACCCTTGTCAACGCCGCATTCGGCTACGCGATCCTCGGTCTTCTCTCCGGTCTGTACTACCGCGAGCTCACGAAGGCGCACGACTTCGACGGCCGCACCATGCTGGCCACCGTCCACACGCACCTGCTGGTGCTCGGGGTGATCTTCCTGCTGGTGGTCGTCGCGCTGGAGAAGCTGTTCACGCTGTCGGCGAGCCCGCTGTACCGCTGGTTCACCACCACGTTCCACGCCGGGCTGATCCTGACCGTGTCGATGCTGACGGTGCACGGGACCATGCAGGTCCTCGGCAAGGGCGACTCGCCCGCGATCTCCGGCATCGCCGGCATCGGCCACATCCTGATCACCGTGGCGTTCGTCCTGTTCTTCCTGGCGCTGCGCTCGGTGGTCGCCGCGCCGGCCAAGCCGGTGGCCGCGGCCGACGAGCAGCCGGTCGGCTGAGCGGGGACATCGACGTGTACTCAGCCTTCCTGCACCGCTTCTTCGGCACCCGGCGCCGCGCCGGTGTCGTCGTGCTGCTGTGGGTCCTCCTGGTGGGTCTGCTCGCCGGGATCGCGCCCAGCCTCGACGACGTCGAGAACAACGACGCCGCCAACGATCCGCCCGCGACGTCCGCCTCGATGCGGGCCGCCGACCTCGCCGCCGATCTGTTCCCCTCGGACGAGGGAACCCCGGCGATCGTGGTGGTCGACTCGGCCGGCGCCGCGGACACCCGCGCCGCGGTCGACCGGATCGCCACCCGGATCGCCGACAGCCGCGCCGACGATCCCGCGATCAGCGCGGTGATCACCGCGGACCGCGGCGGCGCCGACATGCGCACCGCCGACGGCACCAGCGAGATGATCGTGGTCCCGTTGGCCGGCAGCCCGTCCGACAAGGCGTTCCAGCAGACCGTCGACGATCTGCGCACGATCGCCGCGGACGAGGCGGGGCCCGCCGCCGTCGCGGTCACGGGGCCGGCCGGTATCGCGACCGACACGGTCAAGGTGTTCAGCGGCGGCGACAAGGTACTGCTGCTGGGCACGATCCTGCTGGTCGTCGTGCTGTTGATGCTCATCTACCGGTCCCCGGTGCTGGTGGTCGTCGCGCTGGCCGGCGTCGGCATCGCGATGCGACTGGCGCAGACGCTGGGCGCGATGATGGCCGACCTGGGCTGGTTCGACATCAGCTCCCAGACCGCGTCGATCATGACGGTGCTGCTGTTCGGTGTCGGCACCGACTACGCGCTCATCGTCACCGCGCGCTACCGGGAGGCGCTCGCAACCGAGCCCGACCGCAGCGCCGCGATGGTGCAGGCGCTGCGCGGGGTCGGGGAGTCCATCGTCTCGAGCGTGTCGACGATCGTGCTCGCGATGCTGGCGCTGACGGTCGCGGTGACCCCGGCGCTGCGCGGCTTCGGCCCGTACCTGGCGCTCGGTGTCGCCTCGATGGCCCTCGTCGCCTTCACGTTCACGCCGGCGCTCATGGTGCTGCTCGGTGGAAAGCTGTTCTGGCCCTCCAGTATCCAGAAGGCGACCGAACGCAAGGACGGCAAGGTGTGGGGCCGGTTGGCGGTGGCCGTCCAGCGGTCGCCGAAGGCGATCCTCGCGGCCACGCTGGCCGCGCTGGTGGTGATGAGCATGGGGTTGCTCGGCTACAGGGAGAGCTTCGACTTCATCAGCGGCTTCCGCATCGACACCGAGTCGGAGACCGGGCAGCAGTTGATCGGTGACACGTTCGGGCCGGGCGAGATCGCGCCCGCCACGGTGTACGTCACGCAGTCCGGTGGCACCGTCTCGCCGGCGCAGTGGAGTTCGATCCGGGATCAGTTGTCCGACGTGGACGGCATCGCCCGCGTCGGCGACCGCGAGCGGATCAGCACGGACGGCCGGGCCGCGGCCTTCGAGGTGGCGTTCACCGACAATCCCTACAGCCCAAAGGCATTGGACCGGATCGAGCCGCTGACCGCGACCACGACGGCGATCGCGACCGACGCCGGACTGGCCGGCGCCGAGGTGCTGATCGGTGGCGAGAGCGCCCGTGCGGCCGATACCCGTGCGGCCCTGGACCGCGACATGAAGGTGGTGGTGGCGCTGGTGCTGATCATTGTCACCGGGGTGCTGGTGTTGTTGCTGCGGTCGCTGCTCGCGCCGCTGTACCTGGTGGCGACGCTGATCCTGTCGTTCACGGCGACCCTCGGCATCACCACGTTCCTCACCGTGACGATGTTGGGCGACGAGGGGATCGGTAACCGCGTCGCGGCCTACATCTTCGTCTTCCTCGTCGCACTGGGCGTCGACTACAACATCTTCATCATGAGTCGATACCGGCAGGAACTCGCCGATCATCCTCCGGCGGAAGCGATGCGGATCGCACTGACCCGGACCGGTGGCGTGATCTCCTCGGCCGGGCTGATCCTGGCGGCCACCTTCGCGGTGCTGATGACCCAGCCGATCCGGGAACTGTTCCAGTTCGGTCTGGCGATGGCGATCGGCATCCTGCTCGACACCTTCGTGGTGCGGCCGCTGCTGGTGCCGGCGATCATCCACCTGTTGGGGGACAAGGCGCTCTGGCCGGCACGCCCACCGCACCCGCAGCCGACCGAGTCCCGCACGCCGGAACTCGTGTGAGCCACACTGGCGTCACCCCGATCGCGGGGTGGCGCCCGTGTCAGTTCGGGGCGGCGATCGCGATGCGTCCGGGCGCGGGCGGCGCGACGGGGGAGTGGGCTTCGAGGTAGGACGTGAGGGCTTCGAGGTCGTTTCCGGCGGAAGCGGGTTCGGTACCACCACGCAACGCGGTGAAGCCGTCGCCGCCATCGGCCAGGAACTTGTTGACCGCCACCCGGTACCGCCCGTCCGGCGTGACGGGGGCGCCGTCGACCCGGAGGCCGGCGATGCGGGTGCCGAGGGGTGCGGCGCGGTCGATGCGGTAGGTCAGCGACGCCGACGGTGCCAGGATCAGTTCCAGCATCGAGCCGTCCGGACGCATCTGGAACTGTTGTTCCAGAACCTCTTTCAGCTGCGCGCCGGTGAGCGTGCGCACCTCCAGCGAGTTGACGAACGGCTGCACCTGGTAGGCGTCGCCGAACGTGACCGTCCCGTCGGCGCCGCGGAGCAGATCGGTCCGCACACCGCCGGGATTGGTGAGGGCGATCTGCGCGCCGCGGCCGCGCGCGGCCGCGAGCTGGGCGTCGGCGATCAGGTCGCCGAGCGGGCTCTCCCCACCCGGGCCGGTCTCCCGAGTGATGTCGGCGGTGACCTCCCCGACCGGCCGCTGGGCCACCTCGGCCGACTGCAGGCCGGCGCGGTCCACGAGGTCGGACACCTTCGGATCCGGCGGGATGTCGTGCGTGACAATCTGATTGAAAGCCTGGGTGCTCGGGCGGTCCACCTCGCCGGTGGCCCGGTCGAGCGTCATGTCGACCACCGACACGATCCGGCCGTGCGAGGCCGCCTGCATCACCGGGCGCGGATCGCCCGCCGGGTCGTCGATGCTGCAGTTGTACTGGGTGTGACTGTCGGCGGTGAAGATCGCGTCCACCAGCGGCGTCGCGCGGGTCGCGATGGTGCGGACCGGGCTGTCGGCGAGGTCGCACGAGTTGGGGCCGCCGGTGGCCTGCTCGTCGCCGCGGTGCAGCAGCACCACGATCGCGTGGACGCCGAGGAAGTCCAACGTCGCGGCGGTCCGGTCGATGGTGGCCAGTTCGTCGCCGAATTCGAGTCCCGCGACGCCGTCGACCGCGACCTTCGACGGGGCGTCGGAGGGCATCACCCCGATCACGCCGACCGGGACGCCGTCGACGTAGTTCACCGCGAACGGCAGCGTCGCGGGGGTGCCGTCGGCGAACGTCATGTTCGCCGCGAGCATCGGGAACTGCGCGCCCGCGTACTCGGATTCGAACTGGCAGCCGTCGACGGTGTGGCAGCCGCCGGTCTGCATCCGCCGGAACTCGCCGAAGCCCTCGTCGAGCTCGTGGGTGCCGACCGAGGCGGCGTCGACGCCCATCGTGTTGAGCAGGTCCACGGTCGGTTCATCGTGAAACAGTGCCGACTCGATGGGGGAGGAGCCCCAGTTGTCGCCCACCGAGTAGAGCAGCGAGTTCGGCGCCTGCCCGCGCAACTGCCGGACGTACGACGCGAGGTACGCGGCCCCGCCGGCGTCGACCGGCGGGCCGTCGGGACGCAGGATCTGCGCCCGTGCCCCCTGCGGCGGCTGCAGGCTGCCGTGCAGGTCGTTGATCGCGAGCAGGCGGACGGGCACCTTGTCGACGTCCGACGGACGCGCCTGCGCGGTGTGGGCGCCGACGGTCAGCGACGTGCCCAACGCGGCCGCGAGGACGATCGCGGAGCCACGTCGGCGGCGTCCGGACAAATCGCTCCCTGGTCGGCACACCGGGACGAGTCTGCCAACGAATCGGTGACGGCGGGCCCGTCGGCCGATAACGGTTGGATTAAGCCGTGGCGGACTCCGCCGGGATCCCGGCCAGTTCCCGAGCCGCCGCCGACGTCGCGAACGCGAGGAACGCGTCGTTCTCGTGAGGATCGCCGATCGTGATGCGCACGCCGTCGACGCCGTAGGGGCGGATCAGCACGCCGGCCTCGGCACTCGCCTCGCCGTACGCGGCGGAGCGCTCGGCCAGCGGCAGCCACACGAAGTTGGCCTGCGTCTCCGGGACGTCGTAGCCGGCCGCCCGGAGCGCGTCGCGGACCCGGTCCCGCTCGGCGACGACGTCGTGGGTGCGGTGCAGCAGTTCGTCGCGGGCGCCCAGGCACGCGATCGCGGCGGACTGGGCCACCGCGTTGACGCTGAACGTGATGTGGACCTTGGCCAGCGCGGTGATGATGGCCGGGTCGGCGATCGCGTAGCCGACCCGCAGCGCGGCCAGGCCGTACGCCTTGGAGAACGTGCGCAGCACCACGACGTTGCGGCGGGTGCGAGCCAGGTCGATGCCGTCGACACCGGACCGGTTGTACTCGAAGTACGCCTCGTCGAGCGCGACGACGACGCGGGCCGGGACGGCGTCGAGGAAGCGCTCGAGCTCCTCGCGGCCCAACGCGGTGCCGGTGGGGTTGTTGGGGTTGCAGACGAAGATCAGGCGGGTGCGGTCGGTGATGGCGGCCAGCATCGCGTCCAGGTCGTGGCCGTGCTCGGGGGTGAGCGGCACCGGGACCGAGACCGCGCCGGCGACCTTGGTCACCACCGGGTACGCCTCGAACGAGCGCCAGGCGTAGATGACCTCGTCGCCCTCGTTGCACGTCGCCTGGACCAGTTCCTGGCACAGCGCCACCGAGCCGCAGCCGGTCGCGATGCTCTCGGTCGGCACCCCGAGCGATTCGGACAGCGCGCGGATCAGCGCGGCCGCGCTGTTGTCGGGGTACCGGTTCGCGACCGCGGCGGCATCCGCGATGGCCTGCGCGACGCCGGGCAGCGGGCCCTGCGTCGTCTCGTTGCTGGCCAGCTTGATGGCCCCGGGATAGCTGCGGCCCGGCACGTAGGTCGGGATGGATTCGAGGTCTGCGCGGGTCACGGGGGTCACGATGCGATTATGCGCCCCGCGATCACGTGCACAGCCGTCGTGGTCGTGCCAAGGTTGATTCATGCCGGGGATCTTCCGGGACGACGCCCCCTTGCGCTCCGACGCCGACGCCCCCGTGGAGTCGCGGGTTCGCGTGCCGCTCACCGCCGTCGAGCCGGATCGACCGGCCCGCGGCGGCATCGTCGTCCTGCACGAATCCCGCGAGTTCAGCCCCGCCCTGCTGGACCTCATGCGCGCGCTCGCCGCGGAGGGCTGGGTGGTGGCGGCCCCGCACCTGTTCCACCACGAGCCCGCGCACAGCGACTCCGAGGTGTTCGGCGAGACCCTCTTCGCCGACTTCGACGCCACCTTCGACTGGCTCGTCGGCCGCGGCGTCTACGCGGACTGCGTCGGCGTCCTCGGCTTCGACGACGCCGGCACCGCCGCGATGCTGGTCGCGACGAACCGTCCGGTCGGGGCCGCGGTGAGCGTGTCGGCGCGCGGCATCGTCCAACCGCTCACCGGTGACACCCCCGCGCTCGTCGACGCGGCGCCGTCGCTCAGGGCGCCCTGGCTGGGTCTGTACGGCGAGGACGACCCGCGCACCCCACCGGAGCACGTCGAGCGGCTGCGGGACGCCGTGGCGAAGGCGGATGCGCCCACCAACATCGTCAGCTACGTCGGACTCGCGCACCGTGCCGACGAACCGCCCGTCCCGGAGCCGTCGGCGGACGACGACGATCCGCTGGTGGTCGCGATTCTCGACGCCCAACGTCGGATCTTCGACTGGTTCGACGGCAATCTGAGATAGGAGATGCCACTGACCAGGCGTTTTGCGTTTGCTGGCGAACTCTGTGTAATGTTTCGCCCGGCGGATCGGAAACGAGCCGGCCCCCAAGGAGGCGTGCCAGAGCGGCCGAATGGGACTCACTGCTAATGAGTTGTCCCCCTCAAAGGGGACCGGAGGTTCAAATCCTCTCGCCTCCGCCACACTGGTCCTTTCGTGGGTCCAGTACAACTGAAGATAGAACATGCGCCCGTAGCTCAACGGATAGAGCACTTGACTACGGATCAAGAGGTTAGGGGTTCGAATCCCTTCGGGCGCACAACAGAAAGCCCCCCACCTGCAGTGATGCAGGTGGGGGGCTTTCTCGTATCCGGGTGTCGGTATCCGCCTTCGGTCAGCGCGAACACTCCGACCCCGATTTGACGGTGCCTGGAGCTGTGACGAATATTGCTCAGGCTAGGCTGGGCTCAATTTGGGTAGTCTGCCCTAATTTCACTCGAAGATGTCACATCGCTTCCCCAAGGAGTGCACCGCTGTGCGACACCGTTTTGCGCCGATAGCCTCGCTGTGCGTCGGACTGGCACTGATCGGCGGGGTGACCGCCTGCAGCACCGACGCTGCCGTCTCCGCGGAGACCGCCGCCACGTCCACGACCACTGCGGCCGAGGACGCGGCGAAGCTCGATGCGGCTGTCGCTCAGTTCCCCGCGACCCCGCCGCAGACCGTGGTGGCAGCGTCCGTTCCTCTCGCGGAGATTCTCACGCTGCTCGACATTCCGGTCGCCGGTGTCCCGTCCACCACGACGCAGCAGCTCCCGGCCGCTCTGGACGGTGTGCCCCGCATCGGTTCGACGATGGCGCCCGACGTGGAGAAGATCGTCGACCTTGCTCCCGACCTGGTCATCGCGGCCGAGTCCTCGCGCAGCACGGTGGAGGCGAGTCTGGCGTCCACCACGACACCGTCGGCGTTTCTCGAGACCGACAGCTTCGGCGACCTGAAGTTCGCGGTGGAGGTGCTGGGCGCCGCCTTCGATCGAACGGATCAGGCCGACAAGATCATCGACTCGATGAACGAGCAGGAGCAGACGCTCGCCTCGGCCGGCGCGTCGACGGACGCCCCGAAGGTGCTGGTGCTGATCGGCGCCACGGATTCGTTCATGGTGATGAACGACAACTCCTTTCTGGGAAGCCTCATCGACCTCTCCGGTGCCGACAACGTCGCGGTGTCGGCGCTGAAGGCGAAGGAAACCTACAGCGCCGTCAATCTGGAGAACATCATCGCGGCGGCGCCGGACGTGGTGCTCGTGCTGCGCTCGGGCAACGTCGCCGACAGCCAGGCCGCCTTCGACGCCGAGGTCGCCAAGAACGCTGCCTGGAAGAGCCTGCCCGCGTACGCAAACGGCCGCATTCACGTGCTGGACTACTCGACTTTCGGCTACACCTCGGTCGGCCAGCTCGCCCAGGCGGTCCCCGCGCTCGCAGGTCTGCTCTACCCGTGAGTTCTCCGTCGGCAGCCACTCGCACCCGGGCGAAGTGGGCCCTCCCCATCGCGTGGGCTCTGCTCGCGGTCGTGACCCTGGTCAGCCTCGGCCTCGGTAGCGTGCACATCTCCCCGGGGGAGATCGTCTCGCTCCTGGCCGGCGGCACCGAGAACGACTCCTTCAGCACGATTCTCTGGGACGTGCGGTTGCCTCGCGTTCTGCTCGCGCTCCTGGTGGGCGCGAGCATCGCGGTGTCGGGTGCGCTGCTCCAGACCGTGATGGGCAACCCGCTCGCCGACCCCGGCCTGACCGGGGTCACGAGCGGCGCCGCCGCGCTCGTCCTGGTAATCCTGTTGGCCGCACCGAGCTACCAGTCGATGATTCCCATCGCCGCGTTCGGGGGCGGTGTCATTGCCGCCGTGATCGTCTACGCGCTGGCCTGGCGGCGCGAGGGGATCAAGCCGCTGAACATCATCCTGGCGGGAGTCGCGGTCAACGCCCTCGCCGGTGCGGTCATCGCGTTCCTGTCGCTGCGCTACAGCGACCGGCTGCCGGCGGCGATCCAGTGGATGAACGGCAGCCTCGCCGCCAAGGGGATGAACTCGGTCTGGATGATCCTGCCCTACACGGTGATCGGTCTCGTGGTCTCCATGCTGTGCATCCGTTCGGCAAACGTCATGCGGTTGGGTGACGACGTCGCGCGCAACCTCGGCGAAGGTGTCAACACCACCCGGATCGTGCTGTCGCTGGTGGCCGTCTTCCTCGCCGCGATCGCGGTGGCGGCGGTCGGGATCATCGGCTTCGTGGGCCTGGTGGTCCCGCATATCGCCCGCATGATCGTGGGATCGAACCATGCCGTGCTCATCCCCATGAGCATCGCCGTCGGCGCCCTGCTGGTGCTGGTCTCCGACACCTTGGGGCGAACGGTGTTCAGCCCGACCGAGATTCCCGCCGGCATCGTCATGGCCGCGGTCGGGGCACCGTACTTCCTGTACCTCATGCGCCGGCAGGGGGCGTAGTGATGCTGCTCGAGGCCCACGAGCTGGGAATCTGGTACGGCGACAAGCAGATCGTCGACGACGTCTCGATCGCCGTCGGGTCCGAGGAGGTGGTGACCCTCATCGGACCGAACGGGTCCGGGAAGTCCACCGTCCTCAAGGCCCTGAGCGGTCGGCTCGCTCCCCGCACCGGGACCGTGCTGCTCGAGGGCTCGGACATGGCGTCGTGGTCGTCGCGGCGACGTGCGCGCGCGATCGGGATGCTCAACCAGAAGAACACGGCACCAACGGATATGACGGTGCGCGAACTGGTCGGCTACGGACGGCACCCGCACCGCCGGTGGTACGAGCGCGGCACCGACGAGGACGGCGAGGCCGTCGACTGGGCCATTGCGCACACCGAGCTGAAGGCCCTGGCGGACCGCCCCGTCGCCGAGCTGTCCGGTGGTGAGGCGCAACGGGCTTGGCTCGCCATGGTGCTCGCGCAACGCCCCCGGGTCCTGCTGCTCGACGAGCCGACCACGTACCTCGACATCGCGCATCAGCACGAGGTGCTCGAGGTGGTCACTTCGCTCAATCGCACGCTGGGCATCTCGGTGCTCATGGTGCTGCACGACCTCAATCAGGCAGCCACCTTCAGCGACCGGATCGTCGCCCTCGCCTCCGGCAGGATCGCGTCCGAGGGCACGCCCAGCGAGGTCCTGACGCCCGACCTGATCCGTGACGTGTACGGCATGGAGGCCGAGGTCGAGGAGCATCCCGTCACCTCGCAGCCCCGCATTCACCTGGTCCGACGGCAATGGAACATTCCCGTGGCCGTTCCTATCTCAGAGGAGAATTGATGCTTTCCGAAACCGAACTCGAACAGTCCCTGGCCGGTTACCGCGATTTTCTCGTCGACCGCAAGACCGTGGTCATCGCGACCACGGACGAGAACGGTCGGCCGTTCCAGTCGATCGCGCCGTTCGCCGGGCACGACGGCTCGCTGTACGTCTACCTGAGTGAGATCGCGGACCACTTCCGGCATCTGAGCCGGGCGGACACCGCGCACGTCTTCTTCCACGCCGACGAGGCCGCTGCCGCCAACATCTTCGGCATGGAACGGGCCAGCTTCGCGTGCACGGTCGAGCGCGTGGAAGAAGAGGGCCACGACGCCGTCTTCGAGAAGTTCGGGGAGAAGTCCAACCCCAAGATGGTCAAGTTGCTGCGTACCCTCGACTTCCATCTCTTCCGCCTGACGCCTCAGGACGGCCGCTACGTCGTCGGATTCGGCAAGGCGTTCGACGTCAGCTTCGACGGTTCCCGCTTCGACCATGTCGTCATCGACAAGAAGCCGGTCACTGCAGAAAACTAGCCGAGACAGAGGTTTTCAACCGTCGCCCAGCTCGTGATCGAGCTGGGCGACAGGCGTTTCGCGGACATTCACCGGACCGGTTCGCGCGGTGCTACTCCGACTTCAGCCACTCGCGCAGCGCGATGCGTGACTGCTCGATCCTCTCGTCCCATGCCTTGCACTGCTCGCACTGCGGGTAGGCGAGGCCGACCGGCCCGACACCCGGCTCCCGGTCGGACCGGGTGATCCGCATCCCGGACGGGCAGTCCAGGAAGTTGTGGTACACCCGCGCCGCCCCTCGTCGAGTCGAGAAATACGGCAGGAACTTCTTCACACCTCACCCCGGGACAACGATCGAAAACCAATGTGCCCTAACGATGCCGTCGGAGGTCCCTATCCGGGTAGGGGACTACGCCCTCACGCTCCAGGGGCTTTTGTCCTGGACAAACCCCGAGGGAGACGCGAGACGCCCCCACCCCGCAGTGTGGGGTGAGGGCGTCCACTTGTGTCGGACGGCCGGCCTACGAGCCGAACGGCAGATCCAGTGAGCCGAAGGAGAAGCCGGCCGAACCGACGGACGAGCCCGTCGACTGCCGCCAGGGGCCGCGGATCGCGACGGTGATGCCGGGGCTCTGGATGTTGGCGTACAGCGTCTGGCCGTCGTGGCTGAACGCCGGGCCGCAGAATTCGCTGTCGTTCAAATTGTTCCGGGCCACCGAGAACGGCTCGCCGCTCTCGGTCACACCGATCAGGTGGCTGACGCCGTCGCCGTCCTCGGCGAGGATCAGGCCGCCGTGCGGCGAGACGGTGATGTTGTCGGGGCCGTCGTAGTTGCCGGTGTCGACGGACGGATCCGGGTTCACCCCGAACAGCGTCTTCAGCTCGACGGTCTGGGTGGCCGGGTCGTAGAACCACACCTGCCCGTCGTGTTCGGCGACGCTGCCGTCGCTGGTGCGGGCGAAGCTGGCGACGAAGTACGCGCCGCCGTCGGCCCACCACTGCCCCTCGAGCTTGCGGCTGCGGGTGACCTGGTCATTGGTGAACTGCTTGCGCACCGAGGTGGTCTTGGCGTCGCGGTCGGGGACGTCGACCCACTGCACGGTGTACTTGACCCCCGGTGTCGCGGCCTGGGCGAGATCGGGCACGTGGGTGCCGTCCTGGAAGCACTTCATCGCCTGCAGGCTGCCGGCGGTGTCCCCGCCCGGCGACTGCGCGAGCGCATGGAACGCGCCCGGGCCGCCGACGAAACCCTGCGGCGGCGTCCACCGGAAGAACAGGCCGTTGGGGCTGCCCGCGTCCTCGGTGAGGTAGACGGCGCTCGACGACGGATCGACCGCCACCGCCTCGTGCGCGTACCGCCCGAGGAACTTCAGCGGGATCGGGCTCTTGCCGACGTTCGCGGCCTGGCTCGCGGGGTCGACCTCGAAGACGTAGCCGTGGGTCTTGGTGAAACCGTTCGAGCCGGCGCGCGCCTCGGTCTCCTCGCACGTGAGCCAGGTGCCCCACGGGGTGATGCCGCCCGCGCAGTTGTTCACCGTGCCCGCGACGCTGACGTACTGGGCCTGGCGCGCACCGCTGCGGTCGAGCGTGGTCGTGGTGGTGCCGCCGCGGGCCCCCGGGTCGTAGGTGAGGCCGTCGACGGCCGGGACGCCGTACGGTTCGCTGCCGCCGACCTCGTGGTTGGTGACGATGGTGGTGTGGTTGCCCGTCGCGAACACGCCGTTGGCATCGGGGTCGCTGGGGAACGGGACGCCGCCGTCGAGCAGCGTCTCACCGGATCGGGAGACGATCGTGTACGAGAACCCCTTGGGGAGCGCGAGGATTCCGGCGGGGTCGGCGACGAGCGGGCCGTAGCCGATCGCGCCGGCGGGCGCGGCGCCCGCGACGGCGGGTCGGAACAGGGTGCCGACGCTGCCGGCGAGGGTCACCCCGATGCCGGCCAGGGCGGTGCGCTCGAGGAACGTGCGGCGGTTGAGCGGTGACATGGGCACGGTGCGGCCTCCCTTTTGATGATCAAGGTCGGGAGCACCGTAGGTCGGCAACCACAACGGCAGAATGCGACCGGATGGCCGGTCGATGAACCGGGCCGGAACTTCATCGCACCGCTTCCTGCGTCCGTGCCGATCCGGTTGTTTCACAGGTGGTTCCGGGCCGCGCAACGAAAATCCCCCACCGGCATCGCCGGTGGGGGATTTCGGTATGAGGGCGGCGGCATGCGCCGGCGCCGCGGGCCCGGATCAGCTGAAGGAAGCCAGCGTTCCCAGCACGCCGAGGATCGTGGCGACCGCCGTCAGTGCGCTGGCGATGCCGCTCACGACCGGCTTGATCTCGGTGACGGACGTGGCGAACTCGGAAGAACTCATGACTGCTTCCCATCCATGTGTTTGGTTGATCGCGCGAACCGCGCGCTCGCAAGTTACCTCACGGTAGGGAAAAAGTGTGAGCCTCCCCTGGAATTCACCCCTGATATCAGCCGTGCCGGGCCGTCAGGTCACTTGCTCCAACTCGAGGGCAGGACCGCCGCGACGGTGCCGAGGGCCAGCGCGGTGAAGACGACCAGCCAGAAGATCGCGAAGGGGGATCGGCCGAGGCCGACGGCGATCGCGCCGGGGATCAGCGACAGCAGGACGAACGTCATCGCCACCGCCACCCGGGAGGAGGCTGCGTGTGTTTCGGACCAGCCGTGACGCCGGTCGTTCACGGAAACAGTCATGTTCTCGCCCCGCTTCGAACGCCTCTATCGAGTGACCCTACGCCGGATCGCGTCCGAATCCGACCGGGTGAGCCGGGGCGGAGGGCGGACCCGGGACGCCACGCCCGGGTCCGCTCTCGCCGCGATCAGGCCGCGGTGCCGGCGGTGGGCATCAGCCGCGCCAGGACGTCGGCGAGGGTGATGAGCCCGATCAGGTTCCCGTCGCCGTCGCGGACGACCGCGATGTGGCTGCGGGTGTTCCGCATGGTCGCGAGCGCCTCGTAGACCGGGGTCGCCGACTCGAGCGTGAGCACGTCGCGCATCAGGTCGCGGGCGCGGGTGCCGGGCGCCGCTCCGAGGCTGTCGCGCACGTGCAGCACACCGGCGACGGTGTCACCGGCGCGGACCAGCAGACGCAGGTGCCCACTGCGGTCCGCGGCCGCACGGATCCGGTCGACCGGGGCGTCGGGTGCGACGCTGCTCGGTCGGTCGTTGGGTCGGACGATGTCGCCGACGGTGAGCGACTCGAGTTCGAGCGCGCTCGCCAGGTGCCCGTGATAGCGCTCGTCGAGGGTGCCGACGGTCGCCGAGTGCTCCACGAGGTGGCGCAGCGCCTCGGGGTCCTGACCCGACGCCACCTGGTCCACCGGCTGCACGCCGACCTTGACCAGGCACCAGTTCGCGGCCCGGTTCAGGACCACGATCAGCGGCCTTGTGAGCCACATGAATCCGCGCATCGGGATCGCGAGCATCGTGGCCGACTTCTCGGGGTGGGCGATGGCCCACGACTTCGGCGCCATCTCACCGACCACGAGGTGCAGGAACGTCACGATGAGCAGTGCGAGCACGAAGCCCGCGACGTCGGCCAGCCACAGCGGCGCGCCCCAGTCCGCGAACGCGGGGGTGAGCCAGTGGTGCACAGCCGGTTTCGTCACCGCGCCGAGCGCGAGGGTGCAGACGGTGATGCCCAGCTGTGAGCCGGCCAGCAGCACCGACAGCTCCGACGCGCTGCGCAGCGCCGCTCGGGCCGAGCGGCTCGTCGGCGCGGCGTCCTCGAGGCGGTGCCGGCGGGCGGCGATGAGCGCGAACTCGACCGCGACGAAGAACGCGCTCGCGGCGATCAGCACGACGGTGACGGCGAGGACGATCCAGGGGTTACTCATCGACGGCGTCCTTCCGGTCGCTGCGGACGGTCACGAACAGCGTGGACGGCACGTGCTTGTCGATCGCGCGGACCTCGGCGTGCAGGTACGTCGGCGGTGGTGGCTCGTCGGCGACGAGATCCGCCGGGTCGGCGGGCAGTCGCACGGTCACGGTGTCGCCCACTCGCGGCAACCCACCGAACTCGGCGATGACCAGGCCCGCGAGCGTCTCGTAGTCGTCGTCCTCGGGCAGGTGCTCGTCGAGCACGCGGGCGACCTCGTCGACGTGCACGCCGCCGGGGATCAGCCAGCCGCCGTCGACGGCCTGCACCTCGGTCTCCTCGTGGTCGGGGTCGTGTTCGTCGGCGATCTCGCCGACCAGTTCCTCCGCCATGTCCTCGACGGTGACGACGCCGGCGAAGCCGCCGTACTCGTCGATCACCAGCGCCATCTCGTCCTTCGCGGCGGTCAGCTGGGCCAGGACGTCGGGCAGGGGCAGCGTCGTCGGCACGATCACGGCCGGGCGGGCGTGATCGGCCGCGGTGCCGGCCGGGTCGGCGCCGAGCAGGTCGTGCAGGTGCACGACGCCCCGCAAGTCGTCGCTGCTGGTGCCGACGACGGGGTAGCGGGTGTGCCCCGAGCCCATGCGGGAGAGGACGTCGGCGATCGGTTCGTCCGCGCGGACGACGTCGACCCGCGCCCGCGGGATCATCGCGTGCTCGGCGGCACGGGTGGGGAAGTCGAGGATGCGGTCGAGCAGCGTGGACAGCTCGCGCGGCAGTTCGCCGGCGTCGCGGGACTCGGCCACGATGTGCTCGAGGTCGCGCGGGGTCGCCGAGTGCTCGACGTCGTGCACCGGTTCGATCTTGAGTGCGCGCAGCAGCAGGTTCGACGACTGGTCGAACAGCCAGATCAGCCAGCCGAACAGCTTGAGGTAGAGCGTGGTCGACAGCGCGAGGCGGCGTGCGACCGGTTCGGGGCGGGCGATGGCGAGGTTCTTCGGGAACAGCTCGCCGAAGACCATCTGCACGACGGTGGAGAACAGCACCGCGAGGATCGCGCCGACGGCGATGCCGACGCCGGTGGGGATGCCGACGCCGCCCAGCAGCTCACCCAACCCGCGGCCGATCAGGGGTTCGGCGACGTAGCCGACGAGCAGGCCGGTGACGGTGATGCCGAGCTGGGCGCCGGAGAGCATGAACGAGGTGCGGCGGGTGACGCCCAGGGCGCGGGCCGCGGCCGCGTCGCCGGACTCGGCGCGGGCCTTGAGCCGGGATCGGTCCACGGCCATGTAGGCGAATTCCTGGGCCACGAAGTAGCCGGTCAGCGCGGTGATCGCCAGGACGACGGCGACACCGGCGACGATTCCGAGCAGAGTCAGCACGTGGACACCTCCACAGCGGTGGTGTCAGTGATGATCACACGTCGGACGACGGGTCTTCGAGGTTTGCGGGGCCTGCGTTTCATAGCCTTCTTTCTCTGTCGGTGAGCACGTCCTACAAAAATAGGACGAATCGCCCATGTGGATGGTTCCCGAAGTCTGCGATCCGATGCGGGGGCGCCTAGCCTCGGACCGAGATCCGGACGCCCGGGTCGTGCCGAGTTGAGGAGAGCCCGTGACGACGACGTCGACGCCCATCGCGCTGGGACCCGCGCCCGACGACCTGCTCGTGGACGCCGTCGTCCGCGGCGGCGGACGCGTCGTCGACCTGACCGACGCCGAGGCGCTCGTGTGGGCCGGCGACGACACGACGCGCTTCCCGGCGGAGCTGCCCGACTCGATCCGCTGGGTGCAGCTGCACTCGGCCGGCGTGGAGCACTGGTTCGACGCCGGGGTGATCCAGCGGCACCCCGACCTGGTGTGGACGTCGGCGGCCGGCGCGTTCTCCGCGACCGTCGCCGAGCACGCGTTCACGCTGCTGCTGGCGGGGGTGCGGGCGCTGCCCGAGCACCTGGCCGCGACCACGTGGCGGCAGCGGGAGTTCTTCGGCAAGGTCGGCACGCTGCGCGGCGCCCGCGTCGCGATCATCGGGGCCGGCGGCATCGGGCGCGCGATGATCCCGATGCTCACCGCGGTGGGGGCCGTGGTGATCGCGGTGAACCGTTCCGGCCGGCCGGTGCCCGGGGCCGACGAGGTGGTGACCGCCGACCGGGTCGACGAGGTGTTCGGCCGCGTCGACCACGTCGTCGTCGCGGCCCCGGCCACCGCCGACACCCGGCACCTGGTCGGCGCGCCGCAGCTCGCGAAGCTCGGGCCCCGGTCGTGGGTGATCAATGTGGCCCGCGGCCCGCTGGTCGACACTGATGCCGTCGTGGAGGCGTTGCACGAGAACAGGATCGGCGGCGTGGGGCTCGATGTGACCGATCCGGAGCCGCTGCCCGACGGCCATCCGCTGTGGACGCTGCCCAACGCGATCGTCACCCCGCACGACTCGAACCCGCCGTCGGTCCGGGCGGGCGCATTCGCCGATCACGTCCGCGAGAACGTGCGACGTTTCGTCGCGGGCGAGGAACTGGTGGCGCGGATCGACCCGGTGGCGGGCTACTGACGTCGATCCTGTTGCCGCCTGCGAACTTCCGATCGGCCGGCTGTCACCGGAGCGCGATCGCGAGCGACCGGGAGGCGGTCTGCGCGGCGTCGAAGAGGATCGGCGTGAACTGTTCGAGCTTCGTGATGCGCGCGTCGCCACACAGCGAGATCGCCGCGACGGGGCGGTCGTGGTGGCGGAGTGCGACACCGGCACAGGCGATACCGTCGACGGACTCGCCGCGTCCGAACGCCAGGCCCCGGCGGCCGCGGATCTGTCCCAGTTCGTGGTGCAGCGTGGGGAGATCGGTGGCGGTGCTGTCGGCGTAGAGCAGGTCGACCCGTTCGGGATCGAGCCACGCGAGCATCGACCTGCCCCCGGCCGTCGCGTGGGCGGGGCCGCGGCCTCCGACGCGGGTCGGCACTGCCGATGCGGTGCGCCCGCCGACCTTGTCGAGGTAGACGCTGTGACCCTGGTCCAGGACGGACAGGTGGACCACCAGTCCGGTGTGCAGGTGCAGTTCGTGCAACAGCGGCGCGGCAGCGGCGCGGATCTCGCCGTGGCCACCGTCCCCGTGGGCGAGCCCGAGCGCCCGTCGGCCGAGGCAGTAGCCGGACGCCAGGTGATCCAGCCAATCGAGTCGGACGAGACTGTCGAGAATGCGGTGCACCGTCGACCGTGGCAGTCGTGTGCGCCGGACCACCTCGTCGAGTGAGAGGCGTGCACCGCGGGAGTCGAACGATTCGAGGATCAGCGTCGTGCGCTCGATCATGGAGACCGGTGGTTCGCAGCGCCCGGACCGTGGGGACAGCCGCATCCCCGCATTGCCGACAGTCACCGTCACCTCCACGCCCGGCCTTCTTGGTCAGTCGTTTGGTCGATCTGACGAAGAGATCTTGGCCCAGAAAGCAGTTGAAGGGTAGGCGTCCTGCCCACCAGGTGGACCGGAAGGGCGGCGGCCACGAAGTTTCTGATCGAAATATCTCGCTCACCGGTCATCGGTGGTTCGTGCTCGACGCGGCCGATCTAGCTTCGGCCGCATGACGGAGACATCCAGCCAGAACCTGCCCCTGCACGGGAAGACCGCACTGATCATCGGCGGCGCCGGCGGCATCGGCGGTGCCGGTGCGCGGGCACTGCTCACCGACGGTGCGTCGGTGACGATCATTAGCCGCGACGAGGCGCGGATCGCGGCGTTCGCGGCCGAACTCGCCGCCGAGGCGCCGGCCGGTGCGACGGTCCGGCACATCGCCGGCGACTCGCTGGTCGAGGACGACGTGACCGCCGCCGTCGCGCACGCGAGCGGGGACGCCGGCCTCGACATCTGCGTCAGCACCGTCGGCCGGGGCAGCACGACGCCGTTGCTGCTCAACGACGCCGAGAGCTTCACGAACGAACTGCGGATCAACGTCACCAGCGCCTTCGTTGCGATCAAGGCGTGTGTTCCGGCGATGGCCGCGGCCGGTGGCGGGTCGATGGTGTTCACGTCCTCGGTGATCGCCGCGCAGAGCTTCCCGTACATGAGCGGCTACTGCGCGGGGAAGGCCGGTCTCGAGGCGCTGGTGCGCACGGCCGCAGACGAATTCGGTCATCTCGGGATCCGGATCAACTGCATCCGGCCCGGGCTGGTGAACTCGCCCGACAATCCCAAGGTGGCCGCGAGCTTCGCCGGGGACCGGCCGACCGCGTTCCTGGAGCAGACGCCGCTCGGCCGGCTCGGGGCCCCCACCGACATCGCCGGGGCGATCCGCTTCCTGGCCGGGCCGGAATCGTCCTGGGCGACCGGCACGTTCGTGACGGTCGACGGCGGCGCCCACCTGCGCCGGGCCCCGGACGTGCAGCAGCGGCTGCGCCAAGAGCTCGGCGACGAGGTGGTGGACACCATCCTCGCCGGACGTATCCCCGAATCGGTCCGGTAGGAAACGGCTTTCGCGTCAGGGGGTGGCGACCGGCAGCACCGTGCCCTGGGCGACGGCGCACAGGCGCGCGCTGCCGTCGTCGGCGATCATCTCGAGTCGGCACGTGCACACCGCGCGTCGGCGTCCGGCGTGGACGACCCGCGCGGTGGCGCGCAGCGTGCGTCCCTGCGCCGGTCGCACGTACTCGATGGTCATGCCGCCGGTGAGGACGCCCGGCCCGAGGACGGTGCCGGCCGCATAGGTGAGGGTGTTGTCGGCGGCGTAGGCGAGCACCCCGCCGTGCAGGAAACCGTTCTGCTGCAGCAGGTCCGGTCGGGCATCGACCTCGAGCACGGCGCCGTCCTCGTCGAACGAGACCAGCCGGGCGCCGAGGAGCACGCTGAACGGTTGCGACGCCAGGTGCGCGCGGGCGTCGTCGAGATCGAGTCGGTCGGTGGTCACGATCGCACCTCCTGCCGGGGCGACCAGTGGTCGAGCAGCGCCGCGAACGTCTCGCACGCGGAATCGGACAGCCCGTACGGCGATTCCAGGTGCAGACTGAGCGGGAACCCGAGGTCGCCGACGCCGTCGAGTACCCGTCTGTAGAGGTCGACGAGAGCGTCCCGGCGCGGCTCGGGTGGACTCGCAGCGAGGCGCGCGACGAACGCCTGTTCCCGTGCGACCTCGTCGTTGCCGTCGTCGTGCAGGAGCCAGTCGATCAGTCCCACCCGGGTCTCGACGCCGGGGACGAAACCGAACGACAGCAGGATCTCCGGGCGGTGCTCGGTACGGGCGGCGAAGGCGCGCAGGAACGCCACGATCCGCTCGGAGTACAGCAACTGGGTGAGTGCGAACGTCGCACCGTGCGCGCACTTGGCGGCGAACCGGTCGAGTTCGCCATGGCGCGTGGGGATCAGCACCACTCCTCGGTGTGCGGTCTCGTCCCGGAACTGGATCAGCGCCTGCTGTGGTGTGGGTCCCGGGGCGTCGGCAGTGGGCAGTCCGTGCGGCTTGCCGACGAAGATGATGCCGTCCATCCCGGCGTCGCTCAGGTTCCGAACCCGTTCGGCCAGGGCGGCTTCGGTCTCGAAGACGGTGACCTGGGTGCACAGCCCGGACACGGATCCGGCCACCGGCCGCAACGCCTTCCAGAAGTCCAGGACGTCCAGTCGGGGGGTCAGTGGCACCGGGCGTTCCTCCTCCGCGACGATGCCGGGAAGCAGCACATGCCCGAGGCGGTCCAGCAGTCCGTGCCGGCGACAACGTTCGCCCACCGCCCGTGCCACATCGTCGGCCGCTGCGGTCCGCTCCGGTGGCGCGAGCTCCAGCGCCACCGTGTTCAAGGCGTTCAAGGCGTTCAAGGGCGTTCGGCCGTCGCCAGCCACGCCGGCACGCGCAGGCGCCCGCGGTCGTCGACCTCCATGTCCGCGGCGGCGGCCGCGACCGGGGAATCCGGCTGCGCGGTCATCTCGTCTCGGGTGAATGCGGTGGTGTAGGTGGTGGATTCGATGCCGCGCACGGTCCATCCCGCCGCGGTGAGGGTGTCGCGGAGATTGTCTTCGGTGATGCGGTACGGCCCGGGGAACGCCTCGGGCACCCGATCCGAGAAGCACACCACGTGCAGACGCGCCTGCGGTCGGCACGCCCCGAACAACGACGCCACGTAGCGATGGCGCTGGTCCTCGGGGAAGCAGTGGTAGAGGGCGCTGTCGATGACCGACACGAAACGGCCGGCGTAGTCGGACAGGTCGGTCGCGTCGGCCACCTCGAACTCGACCCCGCGCTCCATCCCGCGTTGCCGGGCGCGTTCGCGGGCGATCTCGATCGCGGCCGGTGCCGCGTCCAGCCCCAACACCCGGTAGCCGCGGGAGGCGAGAAACAGCGCGTTCTCGCCTGGCCCGCAACCGATGTCGAGCACCTCGCGGGCGAACTGGCCGCTCGACTCGAGGGCCCGCACCACCGGCTGGGCCTCGCCGATGTCCCACGGCACCCGGTCGAACGTGAACCCGGGAGAGGTCTGCTCCCGGCCGGTGTCGAGCGCGTCGAAGTCGCCGCGGTACAGCGCGTCGAAGTCGTTCGGGCTGGGCGGGGGAGGCGTTTGGGGGACATCGGCATTCATGAACTGTTCCTTTCCGGCTTGGCCGTCTTCCGATCCCGCGGAGCGGCCGGGGTGCGGGCGCGCACGGTGAGCGTGTTGCACTGCTGCCGGGTGTGGATGCGCTCGCACCCCAGTTGCTCGAGCAGGATTGCGAACTCGTCCGGGGTGAACATCCGGGCGCCGCCGAAACGCCCGATCCGATCGGTGAGCGGACCCGCGAGGGCGGCGGCGGGCCCCTCGGGCCGGGCCGGGACCATCAGCAGCAGCGGGCCGCCCGGCACCACGATCCGGATCATCTCCGCGAGGGCGTCGACGGGCTCGGGAACGAGCATGACCACCAGCGTCGCGCAGGCCGCGTCGGCGCAGTGGTCGCGCAGCGGCAGGCGGGTCGCGTCGGCCCGTAGCAGCCCCATGTTGGGCCGGGCCTGGCGGGCCGCCCTCGCGAGCATCGGACCGGACAGGTCGAGTCCGACGGCGAGCCCGTGCGGTCCCACCGCGTCGGCCAGGCCCGTGGTGACGTTGCCCGGGCCGCATCCCACGTCCACCACGGTCTGCCCGGGTTGCAGGCGGAGTTGGTCGGCGACGGTGGCGGTGCCGGGGGCGAGCACCGACGACAGCACCCGGTGCGCCCGCTGGTACATCGCCGCGCCCAGGGCCGTCTGCCACGCCGCCTGCGCGCGACCCGGCGGGGGCACCCTCTCGCCGGGCAGCGTGTCCAGATAGCCCTCGGCCGACGGCGTCCACTTCACGTCCGGCCGCAGCAGTTCTTCGAGTCTCGGGACGGTCGCACGCGTCGAGATCGGCTTCGGTTCCGACGATCGATCCACGCGGATCATCTCCCTGGGCGACGGGGGCCGCCCCGGCGTCGCGCGGGCGGCCAGTCCGTTACCGATGGTACCGAGAAACGCGGTGCGATACGGCGGTCTCCCGCATCATGGGGAACATGATCATCGAGAGGAAGTCGGTCGTCGATGCACCGGCGCACCGGGTGTGGGCGCGGGTGGTGACCCCGGACGGCATCAACGACGAGATGCGGCCCTGGATGACGATGAGCATCCCGCGCCGGCTCGGTCCGGTGACCATCGACACCGTCCCGGTCGGTGTCCCTCTGGGCCGGGCGTGGCTGCGTCTGTTCGGAATCGTCCCATTCGACTACGACGCGCTCACTATTGCGGAACTCGAACCGGGACAACGGTTTCACGAGAAGTCGACGATGCTGAGCATGCGGCGCTGGGAACACGAGCGAACCGTGATACCCGTCGGCGACGGCCGCGCCGCCGTGCACGACCGGCTCACGTTCGAGCCGAGGCTCGCGGTCCTGACGCCCGTGGTCACTGCGATCGTGCGAGCCTTCTTCGAGCACCGACACCGTCGGCTTGCGCGACACTACGAGTCCTGACTGTCGAGGCTGAGATCGAGATGAACGAGAACGACAACCTGACGCTGCAGGCCGGCGATGCCCGAGTCGAGATCTCGCCGCAGCACGGCGGCACCATCACCAGGCTCGTCGTCGCCGGAACCGAACTGCTCGAGCCGGGCGAACGGCACGGATCCTTCCCGATGGCACCCTGGTGCGGGCGAATCCGTAACGGGCAGTTGTCCGTCGGATCGGTGACGCATCAGTTCCCGCTCAACGCGGCTCCGCACGCCATTCACGGCACGGTGCGGGATCGTGCGTGGGACGTCGCCGACGTGTCGGGCACGCGGGCGACATTGTGCCAGGAACTGGCCCCGCCGTGGCCGTTCGCCGGGCGGGGGACCCAGTCGTTCCGCCTGACCGAGGACTTCCTGGAGCTGTCCATGGAGGTGACGTCCGCTGCGGATTCCTTTCCCGCCCAAGTCGGGTGGCATCCGTGGTTCAAACGCGTCGCGCGCAGCGGCACCGAGCCCGTCCGAATCGATTTCGCGCCCGACTGGCAGGAACTGCGCGGACCGGACTACCTGCCGTCGGGTGAACGGATCGCCCCGCGGCCGGGACCGTGGGACGACTGCTTCGGGATGGTCGACGGCGTGCGTGTGGTGCTCACGTGGCCCAATCTGCTCCGGTTGGAGGTCAGCAGCGCCGAACAGTGGGTGGTGGTCTACGACATGGAAGCCGACGCCGTCTGCGTCGAGCCGCAATCGGGACCACCCAACGGGGTCAACTCGATGCCGCGACTCGTGACACCGGAATCTCCGCTGGCCGCCACCTGTCGGTGGACGTGGACGCGTCTCCAGGAGCGGCCGGCGGCCGACTCGGGGTAGCGCGCACGCCACCCCGAAACGGTCGCGTGGGCTAGCGCGTTTCGCGGCTCGCCCCCGTGAAGTGGAGGTATGACAACTGCACCGTCAGTCCCGACTCCCACCGTCCGCGACGATGCCGAGCGCAGGCGCGGAGTCGGCTGGTTCCTCGTTCTCGCCTTCGGCGCATCCTGGGTTCCGTGGGCGATCGTGTGGGCGGCCGGATACTCGCTCGACGATCCGATCGTCCAACTGCTCACCGCGGCGTTCGTACCCGCGCTTGCCGCGATCGTCACCCGCCGCTGGATCACTCGCGAGGGGTTCGCCGACGCAGGGCTGAGGCTGCGGCTGTCCACGGGGTGGTCGTCCTATTCGATCGCCGCGCTCCTGCCTATCGGCATTCTCGTGACAGCATCGATGCTCGCGGCGGCAACCGGAGTGTGGGACGTCGCCGAGTGGCAGTTCGGGCGGGACGATCTGGTGTTCGTGGCGGTCGCACTGGTGGTGCCCGTGGTGGCTGCGCCGATCTTCTGGGGAGAGGAATTCGGCTGGACCGCTTACCTGCGCGACCGGCTGGTGCCGGGCAGGCCCGTCGCGACGACATTCGCGACCGGACTGATCTGGGGCGTGTGGCACTGGCCGCTGCCGTGGGTGGGGTACTTCGGTGCCGGCGGTACCGCGACCGACGCGGTGATCGCGATGTTGTTGTGGCTCCCGCTGTCGGTGCTGCTCGAGTTCGTGATCGGTTGGCTGTGGAGTCGCAGCGGATCGGTGTGGCCGTCCGCCATCCTGCACGGCGGCAGCAATCTCGTGGTGGCCGTCGGTCTCGAGCGTTTCGTGGGCTCGGGTGGTCACGCGAGTGCCGTTACGCTCCTCATGTGCGCTGCCTACGTTCCCGTCGTCGTCTGCATCGTGGGGACGTCGATCATGCGTGAGCGTCGGAAGCAGAAGGTGGGGGCGGCGCTGTGACCGGCAGTGTGGCCGCAGCCCTGCGTACCGGCCCGCGATACCTCGGCACCCGGTGGCCGTGGAGGTCGCTCGCGTGCCTGGTCGTGGCCGGCATCCTCTCGTGCGCCACCGTGATCGGCATCGTGCCGGTCGTGTTGCTGGGGCTCACGCGTCGACTGCGGACGGCGCTGTGGGAGCCGATGCTGCGAGCGCACTGCGCGCGGCTGAGGCTGATCGATCCGTCGATCGCGGAACGCGCGGAGGCGGAGGTGCGGACATCCGCGGACGAGCAGCGGCTGCCCACGGTCCGGCACGTCGCATACATTCTGGGCGCGGCGGTGTCCGGCGGGGTCGCCGCCCTCCTGGCCGTATTCGCCGTCACCATCGTCGGGATGCTCCTCGCCGCGCCGCTCGTCATTCGCGACGACTACTTCGATCTCGGGGTGTGGACCGTCGAAACCAGCTCGGGTGCTTGGGTTCTGGCGGCATCCGGCCTGGTGGTCCTGGTGCTCCTGGCTGTTGTCGTCGGCGGTTGGGCGGCCTTCGAGTCGCAGCTGGCCCGGCTGCTCCTCGGTGTCGATGCCGACCCGTGGCGTCTCGAGGCGGCCCGACTGGAGACGACCCGTTCCGCGCTGCTCGACGCCGAGGGGTCCGAGCGGGCGCTGCTCGAATCGGAACTGCACGACCGGGTCCAGCACCGGTTGGTCGCGCTGTCGATGAGTCTCGGATTGGCGGAGGCCGCCGACGCGGACGGACCCGCGGGCCGGCTCGCCGCCGACGCGCACCGCCAGGTGGACGAGACGCTCGCGGAGCTGCGTGCCGTGCTGCTCGGGTACTCCCCGCGGGCGCTGATCGAACGCGGGCTCGCGCCTGCGCTCGCGGATCTGGTCGCGGACGTCCCGCTGGACGTCGATGTCCGACTCGACGGGTTGTCCGGTCGGCGGTTGCCCGCGCCCGTCGAGCACATGTCGTACGTGCTCGTGTCGGAGGCCCTGACGAACGCGGTGCGGCACGCGCAGGCGCAGCACGTCACGGTGCGCGGAGATCGCGCCGGCGGTATGTGGCTGTTGACTGTCGCCGACGACGGCGTGGGTGGCGCGCAGCTTTCGGTCGGGCGCGGGCTCGACAGGCTGCGTGGTCGCCTCGGTGCCCTCGACGGAATCCTCACCGTGACGAGCCCGGTCGGGGGGCCGACGACGATCCGAATGGAGTGCCCGGTGTGACAGCGACGGAACGGACACTGCGCATCGTGCTCGCCGAGGACAGCCCGCTGCTCAGGGCGGGAGTGGAGAGCGTGCTCGCCTCCGCCGGACACGACGTGTGCGCCGCCGTGGGCGATGCGCCGACACTGCTGCACGCGTGGGAGGCGTACCGGCCGGACCTCGTCGTCACCGATGTCCGCATGCCGCCCACCAACACGGACGACGGGCTACGGGCGGCGGCCGCGATCCGGAAACGGGAGCCGACGCTGCCCATTGTCGTGCTGTCGCAGTACGTCTCGGTGGCGTATCTGGACGAGCTGCTCGACGACACCGCCGAGGGTGGTGTCGGCTACCTCCTGAAGGAGCGGGTCGGACACGTCCGCCAGTTCCTCGACGCGGTGGCACGGGTAGCGCGCGGAGAGACGATCATCGATCCGGACGTCGTGCGGGCACTCGTCAAGGCGACCAGGAGCCGGGGCCCGCTCGCGGCCCTGACTCCGCGCGAGCGGGAGGTGCTCGCACTCGTCGCCGAGGGGTACACCAACGCCGGCATCGCGCAACGGTTGACGGTGTCCGAGGCTGCGGTGCGCAAGCACATCGGGTCCATCTTCTCGAAGCTGCCGCTGGAGGACGGCGACCGCCGCGTGCAGGCCACGCTCGTCTATCTGCGATCCCTCGGATGACAGTGGGCCGCTGCGGCAGACGCGTCAGCCCGACATCCCCGTCCGCCACGTCGGATACTGCGGCACCCACCCGAGCTTGCGCGCCTTGGCATTCGACGCACCCCGGCCCGTTCCGGGACTGAGTCCGACGGGTTCCTGTCCGCCCACCCAGCGGCAGAAAACCGGCAGCCATTCGTCCGGTCCGGCCGGTTCGTCGTCGACGACGTTGACGATGCCGGTGGGCCAGTCGAGTGCGGCGACGGTCGGTGCGACGGTGTCCGCGATGTGCAGGAAACTCTCGATTCCGTTGCCGGTGAACACCCCGTCCCGGGCGGCGCGGCCGAAGTCGCCGTCGGGGGAGTACCACGTGCCGGGGCCGTACAGCTTGCCGTAGCGCAGGATCACGTGGTTCGGGATCTCCGTCGACGTGTGTTCCATCGCGGCCACGCCCTCGACGGTGCGGGCGCTCGGTCCGGTGGCCGCCATCAGCGGCACGGTCTCGTCGGCCAGGCCGTCGCCGTCGGCGTACAACCACGCGATGCTCTGGGTGACCAGTCGCTGCACGCCGTACCGGCGCATCGCGTCGACGAGGTTGCGGGTGCCGACGATGCGCAGTTCCGCGTTGGCCTCGAGGTCGACGGCGGACAGGTCGGTGAGCTGGTGGATCACCGCGTCGGGCCGGGCCTCGGCGACCGCGTGTTCCACCGACGCCAGGTCGAAGGCGTCCATCCGGACCACGGCGGCGCCCGCGTCGCGCAGTTCGGGACGGGAGTCCGGATTGCGGGAGGTGCCGACCACCTCGTGGCCCTGCGCGATCAGTTCCCGGGTCAGCGGCAGTCCGACGACGCCCCCGGCGCCGGCGACGAGGATCCTCATGTCGACGAGCCTAGGAAACTCTCGGCGCCGCCGCCGGTTTCGCGGCCGATTCGAGACCGATCACGCGATCCGCAGCGCGGCCTGCACCCGATCCGCCGCTTCCGCCGGATCCTCGTGCTCCCAGATCCGCACCACCTGCCAGCCGGCGGCCGCGAGCCGGGCGTCGGTGTCGCGGTCGCGAACGACGTTGGCGGCCAACTTGTCCGCCCACCACTGCGCGTTGTTCTTCGGGGAGGTCGCGTGCTGCGGGCAGCTGTGCCAGAAGCAGCCGTCGACGTACACCGCGACGCGCTTGCGGGGGAACACCAGATCGGCGCGCCGGCGCAGCCCGCGCAGCGGTGCCCGGTCGACGAAGAACCGGGCGCCGCGGCGGTGCAGTTCGCGGCGCAGGGCCACCTCCGGCGCGGTGTCGCGTCGTCGCTGCGCCCGCATCCGGGCGCTGGTCAGGGGATCCGTCGAGGGCATCGACACCATCCTCGCACCGGGATCAGGCAACCGCCTCCGGGTACCCGCCCATCCGGTCGAGGTGGCTCTCGATGTCGTCGAGGAAGCCGGGCACGAACCGCAGGCTGCCCGTGCGGGCCCGCTTGAGGAAGCCGGCGGTGGCGCGTGCGGACAGCAGCTGTGAGTGCTCGAGGAAACCGCTCAGGTCCTCGTACGGCTCCTGCACCGGCCAATGCGACTCGTGCACCCGGAACGCCTGCCGGTTGTGTCCCCACGCGGCGCTGGGCCAGGCGTCGCCCGGCTTCAGCGGCGTCTCGTGGTCGGGGCTGTATTCGATCCGGTCGACCAGGCGCCCGCCTACCCACTCGGCCATCCGCACGCTCACCGCGTTGCCGACCAGGCGCCAGCGGTGCCCGTGGCGGATGCCCTTGAGCTCGGTGGCGGGGGCGGTCCAGTCGGGGTCGAAGCCCTGCAGGCGTTCGGCGTCGATCAGGCCGGGCGTGACGATCTCGCCGGACGGCAGCCGCACCGCCGGCGGCGACGCGATCCCCACCGTCGACCCACCCTTGAGCGTGGGCACCGCGTTGACGGCCCAGCCGAGCCCGCGGATGCCCTCGGTCCAGTAGAAGCCGCACGGGTACTGCGACGGGTCGCCCTCGTCGGGGACGCCCGCGTCCTGGCTGAACAACACCTCGCGGGGGTCGTCGGTGCGCGACGCCAGCATCAGCACCCGCTGACGGCGCTGCGGCAGGCCGAACGCGCGCGCGTCCACCACCCGGTACGCCCAGGTGTAGCCGAGGTCCTCGAGTGCGTCGGTGATGTGCCGCATCGCGGCGCCGCGGCTGAGGTTGAGCATGAACGGGACGTTCTCGATCAGCAGCCAGCGCGGGCCCTTCTTGCGCTTGACCAGACGGAACACCTCGTCGACCAGGCCGGAGCGGGCGCCGGTGATGCCCGCCGTCTTCCCCGCCTGGGACAGGTCCTGGCACGGGAAACCCGCGGCGACCAGCTCGGTGCCCTGCGGCAGCGAGCGCAGCCGGGTGACGTCACCGTGCAGTTCGACGCCCGCGAACCGGGTACGCAGAACCTGCTGGGCGCCGGGGTCGATCTCGCACAGCAGCTCGGTTTCCCAGCCGTGGCTGCGCAGGCCCAACTCCACCCCGCCGATGCCGGCGAACAGCCCAACCATGTTCCCCGTCGACGTCACGGCACCCTTCCTCACGCACAGATACAGGAGCACGTTACTCGAGTCCTCCGGGGTGGCCGCGTCACACTCTGCGAACCGTCGCCGACCCGCACCCGACGGAGACGGGTCGCCGATCGCCCCGTTCCGGCGCTCTTGCCGACAGGGCTGACCCGGTTGAGGGAGCGTTGAGGAGCGCAGTGCCGCCGACCGCGCCAGGGCAGCAGCGCCGGGGGTGGATACGGGACGATGCCCCGATTCGCTCGGCAAGTGGATGAGTGGCTTGCGGCGACGCCGCGTTCTCCTACTCGGTGGAACCCCGGCACACACAGCGCTACGCACTTCGAGTTGGCTGAAAGTGCGGCAGCATTCGCGGTGCATTGACGTCACCGTTCACCATCGGTGGTCGGCCGATAGCCAGAATCCTGCAAATTTCGGCTCTCTGTAGATGCTTCCAGCAAATGGCGGAACTGTGACGCATGTCATGGGCATCATGACTCAGCCCGCCGTCCGGTGCGCGGGAATCGGCAACAGGCAGGAACGTCTGAGTGTGCGTGCCATCGAACCAACTCGACCACACGGTGCGAGCCCGCTCTGCGACACCAATCCGCTCGAGAACTCTCGCCGTTGGAGCACACAGATTTCCGAACTCACATAGCCGCGCCGCGGCGCCGTCGAGGGGGCTGCGATCGACCCCGTGTCTGAGGAAACCACTGCCACGATCCCCGCTACCTGAGCGTAAAGACCACCACCACACCACCACCGCGTCGGCGGAGTTCGAGTGGCGTCCAGATAGTCCGCAGTTCGAGCGGTTGTGCGCAGGCAGCCGCCATTCCGATCAGTTCGGTCGGCCGTGGAGACGGCCGTATCGATGCACATGAATGCCGGCAAGGAAGAGATTGAAATGAAGCGATCGTCACTGGTGCGGGTTTGCGCCATGTTCACCACGATGGCCGCCGCGACGATGCTGATGGCAGGCTGCGCGGGAGGTTCGGGATCGACGACCGACGCGTCGGACGTCACGACCGGTCTGGTCGGCAACCAGGCCGACGGGGGTGACCCGACGTCCGGCGGGACGCTGTCCTTCGCGACGTACAACGGTGTGAGCAGTCTCGACCCGGCCGATCGTCAGGACGGCGGCGCCACCGGCGGCAGCGAGATGGCCGCGATCTACGACCTGTTGATGCGCTACGACCCCGAGACCAAGGAATACGAGCCGCAACTGGCGCAGTCGTTGGAGGCTAACGGCGACAACACCGTCTGGACCCTGAAGCTGCGTCCGGGTGCGACGTTCAGCGACGGCACTGCGGTGGATGCGGCGGCGGTGCGGTGGAGCATCGGCCACTACCTCGACAAGAAGGCGACGCACTCGCAGGTGTGGAAGGCGACGGTCGCGGACACCCAGTCCCCGGACCCGTCGACGGTGGTCTTCACCCTGAAGCAGCCGTGGAACGAGTTCCCGATCATGTTCACGACCGGGCCGGGCATGATCGTGGCCCCGTCCTCGATGGCCACGGGTACGTTCACCCCGATCGGTGCCGGCCCGTTCGAGGTCGAGAAGTTCGCGTCGCAGGACGAGTTGGTTCTCGCTGCACGCCCGGACTACTGGGACGGTGAGCCGCACCTGGCCAAGCTCCGTTTCCCCGCGATCGTCAGCGAACAGGGTAAGCTCGACGCGCTGCACACCGGGGGCGTCCAGGCGGCCTACCTACGCAATGCCGAGGTGGTTCACACCGCGCTCGCGGCCGGCGACGTCGGCTACGTCTACACCGCCAGCATGGGTAGCCTCCAACTCCTGAACCAGCGTGAGGGTCGGGCAGCGTCCGACGAGCGCGTGCGTAAGGCTATCGTTGCGGCACAGGACCCGAACATCTTCAACCAGCGTGTCGAGGCAGGCTACGGAATGCCGGGCAGCGACATGTTCCAGGACTGGTCGCAGTGGCACGGCAGCGTCGCCGGAACCGGCTACGACCCGGAGGCCGCGAAGAAGTACCTCGCCGAGGCGAAGGCCGACGGCTACGACGGCAAGCTGACATACGTCAATCTGAATGAGCCTGGCGCACAACGCCGCTCCCTCGCCGCCCAGGCCATGCTGCAGGCGGTCGGTTTCACCGTCGACATCGCTCCCAAGGCGAGCGTCAATGATCTGGTCAAGTCGCTGTACGTCCAGCACGATTTCGATCTGGGCGAGTCGGCGTTCAATGTTCTCGACGAGTCCCCGTTCGTGCGCATGTTCGGCAACTTCGACAGCGAGTCGACGTCGAACGCTCTCGGCTACAAGAACCCGAAGATGGACGAGTTGCTCGGCAAGCTGCAGACCGCGCCGACCGATGACGAGCGTCGCAACGTTCTCGAGGACATCCAGACCGTCGTGAACGACACCGCACCGATGATGGTCATCAGCGCCGGCAAGTACTTCATCCCGTGGCGCGCGAACGCGCACGGGATCACCCCCAGCGCCGATGGCATCATGCTGTTCGGAAATGCCTGGCTCGCTTCCGATTCAGCGTCCTAGACGTACTGCCCAGGCAGGTTGGGCGAGAGATTGCGACGACACGCGATAGCTGGTCGTTGAACAGCGAGGGTCTCCTGTCGTGAAGTGGAAGTCGCCGAGACACCCACCGACCGACGGGAGACCTTCGTGGTCCACGCTGCCGCACCGCCTAAGTGGTAAGCCTGGACCGATCTGAGGTTCGAGCTGCAGCGACCGGATCGGACCAGACATCCACCGGAACAGATCCTCTGCTTCGTCCCGATTCATCAAGCAGTCTGCACGCGCGTTTGAAGAATCCCAGAGCTATCGATCGATCCAGGATCCTCATCGTCGGAATCCGTTCGGCGAGTTGTTGCTCGATCCTCTGAACGTCCTCGACCGACCGCACCCAGACAGAGTGCAGAAGATTGACCGAGCTACCGGTCAGCGCAACGCATGTGCGGGTTTCCGGCAACGCAATGAGCTTTCGTGAGACCGATTCCAACTCTGTAGTGGGAACAGAAGCCCACAGCCACGCCGAGACCGGCCACCCGGAGAGTGGTTGCGCCACCTCGCAGCGGAACACGACCGACCGGTTGACCCGTAGAGCCGCGAGACGACGGCGGACGGTACTCACGCTGTATCCGACTTCCTCGGCAAGCTCTGTGAGAGAGGTCCTCCCGTCTGCGCAGAGTATGCGGATCAGTTCCCGCTCGGATTCACTCAACGAGCGCGGCGAGCGGCTCGGTAATGCAAGTCCCGATCCCAACTGCGCACGCTGATCAGCGTCCAACGCGCGCACCTGCCAGTCGCCTCCCATTGCGAAGAACCGTGTCGCCAGGTGGGTACGTGTCGCTCGCACGCCTGCCAATGGGCCAACCGCGTCAACGAGAAGCCGTGACAACGCGGTCGGAGAGGAGACCCCAATCGCCACGAGGAGGTCATGACTACCGCTGATGCAGTCGACTGACATCACGTGCGGCCACGCTGACAGCGTGGTAGCTACCGAACGCACTTGTCCTGGCTCACAGTCGATCTCGATGAAGGCAGCCAGCTGGAGACCAGAGGCGTGCGCCGTGACCCAGGCCAGGCCCTCGTCCACCAGGCGTGACCAACGGCGGGCGACCGTGACCGGATCGACGCTCAGGGCCTTGCCGACTGTCGACCACGGAGCCCGCGGATCGAGTTGTAAGACGTTGATCAGCGCGAGGTCGAGCTCATCGACATCGCTTCTGCCTCCCCCACCACTCACCGAATGCTTCTCTACGTGCACGTCCCCATTCTGCATTTCACAAGCCGTGGACACCATGCGCGGGTACGAGCCACCTGGACAGGCAGGTACCCGGCAGCAGCCGCAGCGGGGTCGAGGCCAGGCCTGGATGAGGTTGGCGTGGAGATCGCCCTCACTGCGCCGGACACCCGACACCCGCATCGCCGCCAAGCCGTCTGCGACTTTGACGTTTTCCTGAGCGCAGGACTCCCCGTTGGCAAATTCCTTCAGATTCGCGGTTGCGCGAGTTGATGTCGCGAGGATGCACTAAGCCGGGTCTCCGGCGCCAGCACAACCGGAGGAGCCTCTCGTGCCGATACTCGACGAAGCCCGTGAACTGCAAGGCGACCTGGTTCAACTTATGGGCGTCTGAGGATCCTCGCGGGGAGGTCAATCGCCCCTCCCCATCGCACTGGATCTGGGTGTAGACAACCCGGCCATGCGGTTTCCGCCGAACACCCACGCTTTGCTGGGAGCCACCGAGGGAGCTCCCAATCGGGATCGCGGTGCGATTCCCGCATTTTCTAGGAGCTATCATGACCATCGTCTCGGAAATGCCTGCCCGAGATCTACCGTCGTCGATGGTTGAACGAATAAGTTTGATACTCGACACATTTGATTCGTACTCAGACCGGATCGCACTGGATGAGGTTGCACGCAGGTCGCGTCTGCCACGATCAACAGCGCATCGCATTCTGGTCGCGATGGCCAAGCTCAACTGGCTCGACCATACGGCAGAGGGCTACAAGCTGGGTCGACGGCTCCTGGAAGCCGACCTCAATGACAGCCGGCTCGGAATTCGGGCCGCCGCCGCCTCCCCGCTGCACGAACTACACATGCAAACCAGGATGGTCGCGCATCTGTCCATTTTGGACGGTCATGAGATGATCTACCTCGACAAAATCGGCGGACCAATAGCTAATACCGTTCCGACGCGAGTCGGGGGCCGTAAGCCTGCCCACTCCACAGCAGCAGGCAAAGCCGTCCTCTCGTGCCTCGCTCCCGAACAGGTCGAGGCCATCTTCGGTCAGCACCTTCGCCGAGTGTCGGCAAATACCATTGACTCGATCCATATGCTGCATCTGGAACTGAATCGGATCCGACATCGCGGCGGGCTGGCATTCGATCAAGAAGAGACAGCTCCCGGTGTCTTCTGCCTCGGCGCAGCCATCTGCAGTCCCGCAGGCCCCATCGCCGCGCTGTCCCTCAGCGGCTCCCTGGAAGGTGCAACCCTTCGCCGCTTCGCCCATCCGGTGATGGCCGCAGCGCTAGAGATCAAACGAAACCTGTACCCAGGAATCGAGTACACCCGACGCGCTAGGTACTTGGGCTAGGCGAGGTCCTCTGTGCTGCTCCACGACGAAAGGAAGTATCAATGTCGGATGAGGTTCTCCTCGAACGGCGTGACCGGGTCCTGGTGATCACGATCAACCGCCCGGAGGCGCGCAACGCGATCAACGGTGCGGTGAGCCGTGGCCTGGCCGCGGCCGTCGACGAGCTGGACGAGGACGACGGGCTCTCGCTCGCGATCCTCACCGGGGCCGGCGGGAACTTCTGCGCGGGAATGGATCTCAAAGCATTCATGGCGGGCGAGAACATGGCGGTGCCCGGCAAGGGGCTGGGATTCACGGAGGCGCCACCGCGGAAGCCGACGATCGCGGCGGTCGAGGGATACGCGCTCGCCGGCGGCACCGAACTCGTCCTCGCCACGGACCTGGTCGTCGCGTCGCGCGAGGCAAAGTTCGGGATCCCCGAGGTCAAACGGGGGCTGGCGGCGGGAGCGGGCGGGCTGCTGCGCCTGCCGCGGCGGATTCCCTACCAGAAGGCGATGGAGTACGCGCTGACCGGCGACCCGTTCACCGCGCAGGAAGCCGCCGCGTACGGGTTCGTCAACACCCTGACCGAGCCGGGCGGTGCGCTCGCGGGCGCGCTCGACCTCGCCGCCCGCATCACCGCGAACGGCCCTCTCGCCGTGGCCAAGACGAAGGAAGTGATCGTGCGTTCGGGGAAGTGGACCGACGACGAGGCCTTCGCGCGTCAGCTCGAGGTGATCGCGCCGGTGTTCGTCTCCGAGGACGCGCGCGAGGGTGCCACCGCCTTCGCGGAGAAGCGCGCACCGGTGTGGAAAGGCCGTTGACGCCGGCTGACATCATCTGGCGCCCACTCCACCGAGTTGCGGCGCTTCGCCCGGGACCGAGTCACAGGAGTGGCACCCCGTTGGCGATCGACTGCGCAGCCAGGTGACGACGCGAGTCTGGCAGGGGCGCAACGTCACCCGGATTCCACGGCGGCCGACCAGCGGACGGTGCCGGGCCACGGCGGCGACTGGGAGCGCAGCTGGTCGCAACGTCGACGTAAACCGCACGCGGACAAGCAATCCACAGAACGAGACAGGAAGACATGGCCGACATCACACCCGTCACGATGGGGGATATGACAGTGACCCCCACAGTCGCGGACCAGCTCCACTGGTTGCGCGACGTCGACACGCACGGTATCCGGTTCGAGGACTCGTACATTTCATGGACGGACCATGTTCGCGGAATGTACGACCGTGCCTCGTTGCTCGATGAGCTTCTCGATGCAGGACGTCCCCGGCACTTCGGCGTACTGTTCGAAAACATTCCGGAGTTCTCGTCGCTCCTGGGAGCGGCCGCATTCTCAGGCAGCGTGCTCGCCGGCCTCAACACCACCCGGCGCGGCGCCGCGCTCGCCCGGGACATCGCGCTGGCCGACTGCCAGATCGTCTTCACCGAAAACACCCAGGCGCATCTGCTCGACGGGCTCGACCTCGGAGGTGTGCGCGTCGTCAATGTCGATTCCCCCGCGTGGGCCGAACTGCTGGCGCCCCACCGGGGGAGCGCTGCGATCGCTCCCGCCGCCGCCCTCGACGACCTGTTGATGCTCATATTCACGTCCGGCACCAGCGGCGACCCGAAGGCTGTGCGATGCACGCACCGCAAGTTCACCGAACCCGGCGTCATGTTGGCCGATCGGTACGGCCTCACCACGGACGATGTCGTGTACATGGCAATGCCGATGTTCCACTCGAACGCAATGATGGCGGCGTGGGCGGTGGCGCTGCACGGACGGTGCCGGATCGCACTGCGACGCAAGTTCTCTGCGTCGGGCTTCCTGCCCGATGTGCGCCGCTTCGGCGTCACCTATTCCAACTACGTGGGCAAGCCCTTGTCGTTCATCCTGGCCACTCCGGAGCAGCCCGACGACGCCGACAACACGCTGCGCGTCATGTACGGCAACGAGGGATCGGCGCCGGTCACCCGCGAGTTCTCTCGCCGCTTCGGCACCCGCGTGGTCGACGGGTTCGGTTCGACGGAGGGCGGAGTGTCCATCTCCGCGCATCCCGACGCGCCGACCGGTGCCCTGGGTCTGCTTCCTGTGAACGTCGAGATCCGCGATCCGGACACCGGGACAGTCTGTCCTCCTGCGGAGTTCGATGCACAGGGTCGAATCCTCAACGCCGAGGCGGCAACCGGAGAGATGGTCAACGTTGCGGGTGCCGGCGCGTTCGCGGGGTACTACAAGAACCCGACGGCCGACGCGGAGCGGCTCCGGGACGGCATGTACTGGAGCGGCGACCAGGCATACCGCGACACCGATGGCTTCGTGTACTTCGCGGGCCGCAGCTCCGGCTGGCTGCGGGTGGACGGCGAGAACCTCGGTGCCGCACCGATCGAACGCATCCTGCTGCGCTACCCCGGCTTCGCGCAGGTGTCGGTTTACGGAGTCCCGGACCGCGAGGTCGGTGACCGGGTGATGGCGGCCGTCATCCCGACCGGCGACATCGAGGACTTCGACCCGTCGACGTTCGCGCGATTCCTCGACGAGCAGCCCGATCTCGGCCCGAAGCAACGGCCGACGCTGGTGCGCGTGTGCTCGGAGTTCCCGCGGACCGCCACGTTCAAGGTCGTGACGCGCACGCTCAGCGCCGAACGCTGGCACTGCGGCGACCCGGTGTGGCTGCGTGAGCGCGGCGACGACGAGTTCCGGCTGCTCACACCGGAGCTCGCGACCACTCTGGAACGACAGAAGGCCGGCATCTGACGACCGATAGCGCCCGGGACGCGTCGACTGCGACGGATGGGAGAGTCAGGTACCCGAGTTGGCGCAGATGCCGGAATCCGTGCAGGGAGCGGGAGCTTGCCACAGCGCTTCGGGCGTACGGGTTCCCGGCGCGTAGCGAGGCGCTCGGCCGGATGATCCGGCCGAGCGCCCGTGCACGAGCGGGAGATCAGGTGTCCGACGACGCCTTCTCCGGTTCGGTCGGCAACGAGCCCTCACCCTTGCCGGGATGCACGACGCCGAGTTCGAGCCCGCCGTTCGCGGACACCCGGACGATGTCCTCGGGTTCGAGTTCGCCGGACAGCAGCAGCCCGGCGAGCCGGTTGTCGAGCTCCTTCTGAATGGTCCGGCGCAGCGGCCGCGCGCCGAACTCCGGCTCGTAGCCCTTGTCGGCCAGCCAGTCGACGGCCTCCTCGGTGATGTCGAGCTCGACGTTCTGCGCGTGCAGCTGTCGGCGGGTGCCGTCGAGGATGAGCTCGATGATCTGCCGCAGCTCCGTCTGGTCGAGCCGGTGGAAGACGATGGTCTCGTCGATCCGGTTGAGGAACTCGGGCCGGAAGTGCGACCGCAGCCGCTCCATCAGCGTCGGCACCAGGTCCTCGACGTCCTCGCCCTTCGCCCCGAGGATCAGGTCGGAGCCGATGTTGCTGGTGAGGATCACGATGGTGTTCTTGAAGTCGACGGTGCGGCCCTGCGCGTCGGTGACCCGGCCGTCGTCGAGCAGTTGCAGCAGCACGTTGAACACGTCCGGGTGCGCCTTCTCGACCTCGTCGAACAGCACCACCGAGTACGGCTGGCGGCGCACCTTGTCGGTGAGCTGACCGGCCTCCTCGTAGCCGACGTACCCGGGCGGAGCGCCGACGAGACGGGAGACGGTGTGCTTCTCCTGGAACTCGCTCATGTCGAACCGGATCATCCGGTTCTCGTCGCCGAACACGGCCTCCGCCAACGCCTTCGCGGTCTCGGTCTTGCCGACACCGGTGGGCCCGAGGAACAGGAACGAGCCGATGGGGCGGTTCGGGTCGGACAGACCGGCCCGGGAGCGGCGCACCGCCTCGGCCACGGCGGTGACCGCCTCGTCCTGCCCGATCACCCGGGAGTGCAGGACGTCCTCGAGCTTCATGAGCCGCTCGCGTTCCTCGGACGTCAAGTCCGCCACCGGGATTCCGGTCTGTCGCGACACGACGTGCGCGATGTCCTCGACGGTCACCTCCGGGGTGCTCTCCTCCGCCGCCTCGCCGAGGCGTTCCTCCGCCTCGGTGATCTGCCGCTTGATGGCGTTGGCGCGCTCGTAGTCCTCCTGCCCGACGGCGGAATCCTTCTCGCGCTTGAGTCGGGCGATCTCCTCCTCCGCGGCGCGGGTGTCGCGGTCGGGGGTGCGGGTCCGCAGCCGCACGCGCGCCCCGGCCTGGTCGACGAGGTCGATCGCCTTGTCCGGCATGAACCGGTCGGTGATGTACCGGTCGGACAGTTCGGCGGCCGCGACGAGCGCCTCGTCGGTGTAGTGCACCTGGTGGTGCGCCTCGTAGCTGTCGACGAGGCCGCGCAGGATCTCGATGGTGTCGTCCACCGACGGCTCCGCGATCAGCACGGGCTGGAAGCGCCGTTCGAGCGCGGCGTCCTTCTCGATGTGCTTGCGGTACTCGTCGATCGTGGTGGCGCCGATCGCGTGCAGTTCGCCGCGGGCCAGGGCCGGCTTGAGCAGGTTGCCGGCGTCCATCGCGCCCTCGCCGCCGGCCCCGGCACCGACGATGGTGTGCAACTCGTCGATGAACAGCACCAGTTCGTCGGAGTGCGCCTTGACCTCGTCGAGGATCTTCGTCAGTCGCTCCTCGAACTCGCCGCGGTACTTGGTGCCCGCGACCAGCGATCCGACGTCGAGCGCGACGACCCGCCGGTCGGTGAGCGTCGACGGCACGTCGCCGTTGACGATGCGCTGCGCGAGACCCTCCACGATCGCGGTCTTGCCGACACCCGGATCGCCGATGAGGACCGGATTGTTCTTGCGGCGGCGGGACAGGATCTCGATGGTCTGCTCCACCTCGTTGGCGCGGCCCACCACCGGGTCGACGTTGCCGGCGCGCGCCTCGGCGGTGAGGTCGCGGCCGTACTCGTCGAGCGTCGGCGTGGAACTCGGCGGCGCCGACGACTTCTCGCCCTCGATGGTGGCGCCGAGCAGGGCCTTGCCGGCGGGGCTCTCCGAGTTCGCGGCGATGCCGATGAGGATGTGCTCGGGGCCGATGTAGCTGAGGCCCGACTCGCTGGCCTGCTGCTGCGCGGTCCGCAACGCCAGCTTCGCGGCCGGACTCAGGCTCGGGGCGCCCGGTGTCGTCTTGGGGGTGCCGTGCTTGTCCAGGTGCGCGGCCATCTTCGAGGCCAACTCGTCCGGATCCAGATTGATGTTGCTGAGCACGCCGCGCGTCGGATCGTTCTGCGCTGCCGCGTACAGCAGGTGCTCCGGGGTGATCTCGCTGTTCCCCCACTCGCTCGCCGCGTCGCGGGCGGTGGCGATCAGTCGGCGGGCGTCGTCGTTGAGCAGCCTTCCCAGATCGACGCGTTGCACCGGGGGCTGGGACGACAGTCCCGACCCGAAGAACCTCGCGAAAATGTCGTCGAAGGGGCTGTCCATACGTCCCCAACCTTCGGTCATGTCCTATCCTCCAAATCTCTGCACACAGCTATCTGGTTCGGACTCGTCCGCACTCTCTCGGGTGGACTCACCTTCAACCTTGCGGCCACCGTGGGGGAATGTAAAGAGTCTTCGTACCCAGTCGCCGGCGCCGCCGTCGACGACGATCGAAAGGGTTTGTGCCGCATGGCGACAGTCGACACGCCTGCCGAACGAGCGTCCAGGATCCGAAATCCGCGACTGCTCCGTGACGCGCAGGCCGGGGCGCTGGTCGAGGCGTTCGTCGTCATCGGGATCCTGACGATCCTCGTGACGCGGGCGTATCTGCACGCGACGGGGTACCCGCAGATCGGCGGCGCGACGCTGCACATCGCGCACGCGCTGTGGGGCGGGCTCGCCATGGTCATCGCGCTCGTGGTGGTGTTCTCGTTCCTCGGCGCCCTGCCGCGGATGGTCGCGGTGGTGGCCGGCGGCATCGGTTTCGGCCTGTTCCTCGACGAGGTCGGCAAGTTCGTCACCAAGACCAACGACTACTTCTTCCAACCGTCGGTCGCGATCATGTACGTCGTCGTGGTGGCGCTGCTGCTGGTCAATCGGTGGATCCACGACGCCCGGACACAGACCACTGCGGAAGACCTCGCCAACGCCGTCGGCGCCGCCGCCGACGGACTGGTCCACGGCCTCACCCCGCAGCGCCTCGCGAGGGCGCGCCGGCAGTTGCGCCGGGCCGCCGCGGCGGGCGTCGACCCCGGGACGATCGCCGGCGTCGAGGACCTGCTGTCGCGGTGCGCGCCGCGCCGGACCGGACGCCTCGACGTCGTCGGCACCTGGCTGCGTGTGCACCTGTCGCGCGTGTTCGACGGCCCCCGCGCGGTGTGGGTCGCGGCGGTCGCCCTCGCCCTGTTCTCCACCGCCGGCGTGGTCAACGCGATCGTCACGCTCGCCGAGGATCTCGAGGGTGGCACCGGCACCGACATCACCACGATGGGCCAGATGTGTGGATCGGCTGTCGCGTTCGTGCTGTGCTGGGTCGCGATCGCCAGACTGCGCGGCGGGCGGATTTGGCCGGTGCGGATGCTCCGGATCGCGGCGCTCGTGACGATCCTGCTGACCGAGGTCTTCAACTTCGTCGCCGAGGAGTTCGGTGCGCTCATCAACGTCGCGGTCGGACTGAGCGCGCTGGTGGTGTTCTCGCGCCGCATCTCGGTGCTCGAACGCGAACAGGTCGAATTGTCCGAATGACGACGCGGGCGAACCAATCTCACCCGCCGTCCACGCCTGGACGGCCTTCGTCGCCTAACGTAGAGACCGTGAGCAATCCGAGCACCGCGACGCGCTGGCCTGCCGTTCTGACGTGGCGTGCCCACGCCGCGCCCCGAATGGAGTCCGTGCGGGTACAGGTGAGCGGAAACCGGATCAAGGCGACGGGCCGCATCGTCGGCGGTGCGTGCCCCGAACATCCCGCGTTCAGCGCGTCCTACGACCTGGTCACCGACGAGAACGGCGTCACCCGCCGGCTGTCGCTGCACACCGCTCTCGCCACGGGGGAGCGGCACATGTCGATCAGCCGCGACGAGGAGGGCGTCTGGATGGTCGAGACCGGCACCACGCACCTGCGGTCCGGGTTCGCCGGCGCCAAGGACGTCGACGTCGTGCTGAGCCCGTTCTTCAACACCCTGCCGATCCGCCGCTTCGGCCTGCAGCACGAGTCCGAGGACATGCAGGTGCCTGTCGTGTACGTCAACCTGCCCGACCTCGCGGTGCAGGAGGCGTCCCTGACCTACAGCAGCGGCGCGGACGGCATCCACGTGCTCTCGCCGGTGTCGTCGTCGTCCATCAAGGTCGACGAGGACGGCTTCGTGCTCGATTACCCGGGACTGGCCGAACGGATCTGACGGGTCACTCCTCGAGTTCCCGGAACGGGTCGGCGTCCGTTCGTGCCCTCTGCGGCGGCATCACACCCTAATTGCCGGGATCGCACACCTTTTCGAGGTCGAACGGGTGTGTGACGCCGGCAAAAGGGGTGTGATGTGGCGGCCGGTCGACCCGGACCCTCAGCCCACGGCCAGCGCGCAGGCCAGCGCCGCGGACTCCGCCGGATGCGACCCGTGCCCGCCCGCGGTGCTCGGCAGGCCGATCACCTGGATGCCGATTGGATCGCCTTCCACGCCCGGGGCCGGCACCGAGATCGCCGGGATACCGAGCGCGTTGAACGGGATGCACATGCGCAGCAGCGGGGTTCGGGCCACCGCAGCATCCGACGAGCGCGCCTGATCCTGGGTGACCGCGCGCAGGGGAGTGGTCGCGGTGATCAGCGCGTCCAGCCCCAGGTCGCCGCGCAGCCGGGAAAGCGCTTGGCGGCGAAGGCGTTCGACGGTGCGGGCGGCGTGCAGATATTCGACGGCGGGGCGATCCTTCTGGGCGTCCAGCAGCGCGGCGGTGGCCGGTTGATACCGCTCGGGTGCGTGCTCGAACCACTGCCGGTGCGTCTCGTACGCCTCCGAACCGGTGATGATCGGGTACGCCGCGAGGAACTGCTCGGTCTCGGGGAGTTCGACATCGAGCACCTCGGCGCCCGCGTCGGACAGCGCCCGGCAGGCCGCATCGACGGCGGCCGCGATCGCCGGATCGGCGACGTCCCAGTTGTCGCCGCGCAGCCGGCCCACCCGCAGCCCCGCGACCGGGGTGCGGACGTGCGCGATGCCGGGGAGCGCACCCCACGCGAGCGAGACGTCCAGCACGTCGGCGGCCAGCAGCCCGATGTGGTCGAACGTCGTCGACAGCGGGAACGCTCCCGACGTCGACAGTGTCCCGAAGCTGGGCTTCATCCCGACGACGCCGCACAACGACGCGGGAGTTCTTGTGCTGCAACCGGTGTCGGTGCCGAGCGCGAGCGGGACGATGCCCTTCGCGACCAGCGCCGCCGACCCCGACGACGATCCGCCGGGAATCAGGTTCGGGTGGTGCGGGTGCGCGGCCGGGCCGGACGCGTTGACCGCGCCGGTCGGGCCGTACGCGAACTCGTGCAGGTGCGCCTTGGCCACGACGATCGCGCCGGCCTCCCGCAGCCGGGCGACGATCCGGGCGTCGGCCGCGGCGGGCGGGGCGTCGGCGAGTACCGCGCTGCCGCAGCGCGTCGGCATCCCGGCCACGTCGATGTTGTCCTTCACCGCCACCGCGATCCCGTGCAGCGGTCCGATCCAGTTCCCGTCGGCCATCTCGGCGTCCGCGCGGGCGGCGGCCTCGAGCGCGGCGGTGTCGTTCCGGGCGGCGACCAGGTTCTCCCACGGCGTGCCGAGCAGTCCGTCGAGCGCGTCGAGCGTCGCGCGGACGTGCTCGACTGCGGTCATCTCCTTCTTGGCGAGCAACTGGGCGACGTCCCGCAGCGTCGGCGTGCTCACGGCCGCAGCACCCCGCCGCGGCGTCCGGCGTCGCGCATCCGCTCGAGCCAGTTCTCGGACCCGGGTTCGATGCCGGTGATGGTCCACCGCTCGCGGTCCTCGTAGCGGCGTCGGGCCTCGAAACCAGGTTCGACGAGCCCGGCGAGGGTGCCCTGCTCGGCCAGTTCGGCGCGGGCCCGGGTCAGCACGTCCAGGGTCTCGTCCAGCGCGGTGAGCAGCGCGTCCCGGTTGCCCTCGCACATCGCCCGCACCAGGCCCGGCGCGCTGCCGGCCACCCGGGTGCCGTCCCGGAACGATCCGGCCGCCAGCCCCAGCGCCAGATCGCCGCCGGCCGCGCCGGACAGCGCGAGCGCCTCGGCCAGCACGTGTGGCAGGTGCGAGATACGGGCGGCGGCGGCGTCGTGCTCGACGGACTCGGCGGGCACCACCACCGACCCGCAGTCCAGCGCCAGCCGCGCCACCTGCGACCACACCTGCGGGTCGACGCCGTCGTCGGCACTCACCACCCACACCGCGTCGCGGAACAGTTCGGCGCCGCCGGCCTCCCACCCGGACTCGCTGGTCCCGGCCATCGGATGCCCGCCCACGAACCGGTCCTGCAGTCCGTGCCGGGCGACGGCCGCGGCCACCTCGGCCTTGACGCTGACGACGTCGGTGATCGGGCAGTCGGGCGCGTGCTCGGCGACGGCCGCGAGCGTCGCGTCGACGGCCGGCATCGGCACCGCGACCACGATCAGCGCGTGCGCGGCCTGTGCCCGGCGCAGCACCGCGACAAGGTCGGTGTCGGCGTCGAAACCGTCGGCGCGGGCGGCGTCGACGGCGGGCGCGGACCGGTTCCAACCCCAGCCGGCGCGGCCCGCGGCGACCGCTGCGCGGAGCAGCGATCCACCGATCAAACCCAGGCCGAGAATGCAGACGGGGGGCGCGGAGACGGCATCAGACACCACATCAGGTTGGCACATTCGTCGCTGGACTTCTGTTACTGGCACCGCGCGGGCTACCGTTGCGCGCATGGGTGCACAGCGCGCGAACGACAACAGCGCCTCCGCAGGGTCGATGGAGGATCTGGACGGCTTCGGCATCGCCGTCGTCCGTGAGGAAGGCCGCTGGACGTGCACCGCTCTGACCGGTGGCGCGCTCACCAGTCTGCGGGTCGCGGAGAAGGAACTGCTCGAGCTCCGCAGCTCGGGTGCCGTGTTCGGTCTGCTCGACGTCGACGAGGAGTTCTTCGTCATCGTCCGCCCCGCGCCGGCTGGCACCCGTCTGCTCATCTCCGACGCGACCGCGGCCATCGACTACGACATCGCCGCCGACGTGCTCGATTCCCTCAACGTCGAGATCCCGGACATCGACCCGGACGAGCTCGACGACGTCGAGCCGTGGGAGGAGGGCGACCTCGGTCTGCTGTCCGACCTGGGCCTGCCCGACGCCGTGCTCGGGGTGATCCTCGCCGAGACCGATCTGTACCCGGACGAGCAGCTGGCGATGATCGCGCAGCGCTGCGGTTTCGAGTCCGAGCTGTCGGCGACGCTCGACAAGCTTCCCCGCTGACGCCGCCGGGTAGCGACGCGTGACCCTGCAGGACGACGAGCGGATGATCCGCGCCGCGCTCTCCGCGGCGGCCGCGGCATCGGACGCCGACGTACCCGTGGGCGCGGTCGTGTTCGACGCGGACGGCGTCGAACTGGCGCGTGCCGCGAATGCCCGTGAGGCCGCGGCCGACCCGACCGCGCACGCCGAGATCCTGGCCCTGCGCGCGGCGGCCCGCGTGCACGGCGACGGCTGGCGGCTCGAGGGCGCGACGCTCGCGGTGACGCTGGAACCGTGCACGATGTGCGCGGGCGCGCTGGTGCTCGCCCGCGTCAAGCGGGTGGTGTTCGGGGCGTGGGAGCCCAAGACCGGCGCGGTCGGTTCGCTGTGGGACGTGGTCCGCGACCGCCGCCTCACGCACCGCCCGGAGGTGCGCGGCGGGGTGCTCGAGCACGAGTGTGCAGCCATTCTCGAAAGTTTCTTTCAGGAGCAGCGCTGACGACCTGACCAGGGTCGATGCCGTCTGTGTGGGCCGCGCAGCCCGGAGTTCCCCGGCAGGATCGCGCGGATCGTGGTGTCGTGGAGGTAGGTGCTCGTGTGGCACCGGGACCGCAGGGTTCATTCACTGATTCACGGAGGTGACTCGTGGGAATCGCAGACAAGGCTCAGAACAAGGCGCAAGACCTCGGCGGCAAGGCCAAGGAGGCCGCCGGCAAGGCGACCGACGACGAGGACCTGAAGAACGAAGGCAAGGGCGACCAGGTCGAATCCGCGGTCAAGGATGCGGGCGAAAAGGTCAAGGACGCCGCCTCCACGATCAAGGACAAACTCACCGGAAAGTAGCCCTGACCAGCCGATTTCTTGCTGAACGCTGACTCCGGTACAGTTCTCGGCGGTGGCGTGTCCGAGCGGCCGAAGGTGCAGCACTCGAAATGCTGTGTACGGTAACCCCGTACCGAGGGTTCAAATCCCTCCGCCACCGCCAAAGAGCCTCCCATCTGCTTGCAGATGGGAGGCTTCTTTTGTCTCCGGAGGTGCGACACTCGAGAATCCGGATGCAAGGGGGAGTCATGGACGACGCCGAACCGTGGGCGCAGAAGTGGGAGCGGCTCGTGCGGGAGAGGCTGGATCTCATCTCGGCGTGTGCGGAGGCCGTGGCCGATCCGCTGGACGTGCTGGCCACGCTGATGCAGGCGGAGAACGCGGACGCCGCGCGTGCCGCGTTGAGCGAGAAGTACGGCTGGTCGCAAATTCAGGCGTCCGCGGTGATGGCCATGCAGTTCCGCCGTGTCACCGCCGACGATCGGCGGATGATCGTCGACGAGGTGTCCCAGTTGCGCCGGGAACTCGCGCAGGGTCCACCTGAACATCACGGCCCCTGATCGTTCCGCGGAGACGACGAGGCTCCCGACCATCGGAGGTGATGGTCGGGAGCCCGTCGCATTGGTCAGCTCAGGGCCGCGAACAGGTCGAGCTTGCTCAGCGAACCCTCCTCGGTGACGACGAAGTCGGCGAAGCTGCCGAACGCGAAGCTGAACAGGTCGAGCGCGGAGAGAGAACCCATGTTTACCCCTTGGACGAATGTGTTTGGACTGCAAGGAATGTCGAGTTCGAACGGATGACCATTCGAAACCGCGGCAGGTTGCGAGATGAAGCTAGCGGGCGCGACCGCCGGTTGTCGTGCCGAGACGCGGTGAAGGACCGGGTGATTCGGGCGTCTTGACATATCGGCCGATCGCGTCAACTTCACCCTTCGTGGCCGGATGTGATCCAGGCCACGAAATAGTCTCGGTGGCTGGGAGTGCTTCACGGCACCGAATGTGATCGGCGTTACTTTCCGGACCGAATTGCCGGTTTCGCGGGAGGAGTGTCATGTCAGGACGGGTAGCTGGGAAGGTCGCGTTCGTCACCGGCGCGGCGCGCGGTCAGGGGCGCAGTCACGCGCTCCGGCTGGCGGAGGAGGGCGCCGACATCATCGCCCTCGACATCGCGGACGGCATCGACACCGTCACCCCGTTGTATCCGCCCGCCACCGCCGAGGATCTCGCGGAGATGGTGCGCGGGGTCGAGGCGCTCGGGCGCCGGATCGTCGCCGAGAAGGCCGACGTCCGCGACTTCGACGCCGTGCGCGCGGTCGTCGACCGCGGTGTCGCGGAACTCGGACGCATCGACGTCGTGGTGGCCAACGCCGGCATCTTCATCAGCGGGGAACCCGCGCACCGGATCACCGAGGCCGAGTGGGACGACGTCCTCGACATCAACCTCAAGGGCGTCTGGCACACGTGCAAGGCCGCCATCCCGCACCTGATCGAGCAGGGTGACGGCGGATCGATCGTCATCACCAGTTCCACCGCTGGCATCAAGGGGTCACCCAAGACTGCCGCCTACGGGGCCAGCAAGCACGCCGTCGTCGGACTGATGCGCACCCTCGTCGGCGAACTCGGCGGGCATCGGATCCGGGTCAACACCGTCCACCCCGGCGCGACGGACACCGACATGATCATCAACGACCGCTGCTTCGGGCTGTTCCTCCCGGGCGTCGAACACCCGACCAAGGAGCAGGTGGCCCCGTTGTTCGCGGGCGCCAACGCGATCCCCGTCCCGTGGGTGGAACCGGTGGACGTCTCCCACGCCGTGTTGTTCCTCGCGTCCGAGGAGGCGCGGTACGTCACCGGCACCGAACTCAAGGTCGACGCCGGGTTCACCACCCGCTGAACGAGAAGGAAGCCCCATGACGACACAACTGGAATCCCCCTCGCTCGACGCCGACGCGGTCGCCGCGGTAGCGCAGCAGTGGCTGACCGGATTCGCGGACCTGCTCCGCGTCGGCGTCGGCCGCGAGGTGAGCCTGCACGCCGATCTGTGGTGGCGTGACCTGCTGGCCTTCAGTGGCGACCTGCGCAGCCTGCACGGCGTCGACCGGATCGGCGCGGTGCTCGACGTCGCTCGCACCCAACAGGTGCGCGACGAGCGGCTGGATCCGGCCGCCCCGCCGGTCCTGCTGCCAGGCCTTGCCGGCGCAGGCTCGATCCAACTGCTGTTCCGCTTCGACACCCGGCTCGGACACGTGCGCGGCGTCGCCCGGCTCGTCTGCGACGACGGCACCTGGCGGGCCCGAAACCTGCTCACCACCCTCGACTCGCTGGCCGGACGCGAACCGGCCGTCGGACCCCGTCGCCCGGAGGGCACCGAGATGCCGGCGGATCGCATCGAGTACTGGTCGGCGCGCCGCGACCGCGAACTCGACTGCCACGACGGCGATCCCGACGTCCTCGTGATCGGCGCCGGGCACTCGGGCCTCGCGCTGGCCGCGCAGTTGGGCGTGCTCGGCGTCCGGACCCTGCTGGTCGACCGGGCCGATCGGGTCGGCGACAACTGGCGCGGACGATACGACTCGCTGGTGCTGCACGACGCCGTCTGGTCCAACCACCTGCCGCTGCTTCCGTTCCCGTCGAACTGGCCGGTGTTCACACCCAAGGACAAGATGGGGGACTGGCTCGAGATCTACTCCCGAGCAATGGAACTCGACGTCTGGAATCGCACGGAGATCGTCGAGTCCACGTTCGACCCGGACACGCGGCGGTGGACCGTCGTCGTGGACCGCGACGGAACCCGACGCACGCTGCACCCGCAGCATCTGGTGCTGGCGACCGGGCTCAGCGGCACCGAACCGGTGATGCCCACGTTCACGGGCGCCGACGACTTCGCCGGGGAACTGCTGCACTCGAGCGGGTACCGGACCGAGCCCGCGCGACGCGGCACCCGCACCGTGGTGATCGGCACCGGCAACAGCGGCCACGACATCGCCCAGGATCTCCACGAATCCGGGGCGCAGGTCACGCTGATCCAGCGCGGCCCCACGCACGTGGTCAGCGGGCAGGCGCTGTCGGATCGGGGCCGGCTGCGCTACGGAGAGGAGACTTCGACCGAGGTCGCGGATCTGCTCGACGCCGCCACCGCCCGGCTGGATCCGCAGTTCGTGGCCGGGCTGCGGATGGGTGTGGGCATGATCGCCGAGCACGATCGTGAACTGTTGGACGGGCTCACCGCCCGCGGCTTCACGCACGACCTCGGCCCGGACGGGACCGGCGTGATGATGCTGTTCCTCACCCGCAACGGCGGCTACTACATCGACGTGGGTGCCTCGCCGATGATCGTGGACGGCCGGATCGGGTTGGTCTCCGGGACGATCGATCACCTGGACGCGGACGGGCTGGTGATGGCCGACGGCACCCGCGTCCCGGCCGACACGATCGTGTGCGCCACCGGTTTCCGCGGCGTCCTGGACACCGCGCGGCGGGTGCTCGGCGATGCGGTCGCCGACGCCTGCGGGCCCGTGTGGGGTCTCGACGACGAGGGCGAGCTGCGTTCGGTGTGGCGACGTTCCGGCCACGACCGGTTCTGGATCCACGGCGGCAACTTCATGCTGGTCCGCAACTACAGCAAGTACCTGGCGCTGCAGATCCAGGCCGACCTGGCCGGCGTCGAACTGCCGGAACTGCCCGCGCTGGACTGACGGCACCGGCTCCCGTCGAATCCCTCCCCGCGGGAATGGGGTTCGGCGGGAGTCGTGTTTGATCGAGGGTCGACGAGACCGAAAGTGGGAGGACGTTCGATGGCAGGCAAGCAGGTACCCCTGGATCTGGCGACGGCACGGCGTGTGGCGGACACGGCGATCGCGGCGGCCCGCCAGGGCGGCAACCGGGTGAGCGTCGCCGTCGTGGACACGCGTGGTCACGACCTGCTGGTGGTCCGCGACGACGGTGCCGCGTGGTTCACCGCCGGGGTGGCGCGCGCCAAGGCCGCCACCTCCGCGCTGATCGGCATCCCCACCACCGCCTACTCGGGACTCGCCGACGCGCACCCCGCGCTCGTCGAGCTGATCGACGGCCAGGCCGCGCAGTCCCTGACGACGCTGCCCGGCGGGCTGCCCGTCGTCGTCGACGGCGAGGTCGTGGGCGGGATCGGCGTCAGCGGCGCCCAGCCGGACGAGGACGTCGCCTACGCGAAGGCGGGGCTGGCCGCCGACTGATCGCGCTGCCGGATCCCGGTTCTCAGCGTCCGGTCGCACCGTCGATCAGCTCGCGGAGGATGTCGGCGTGACCGGCGTGCCGGCCGGTCTCCTCGATCATGTGGGTCAGGGCCCAGCGGACACTCGGTGCGCGATCGTTGTCCCGCGGGCGCGGGACCGGCGCACCGAGATCGGTGCATTCGTCCAGCACAGTGTTCGACTCCCGGACGGCGTCGCGGTAACGGGCGGCCACGTCGGCCACCGTGGCCGACTTCGGCGCGTGAAAGGTCGCCTTCCAGTTGGTGACTCGCTCGCCGAGGAAGAGCGAACGCTCGACGCAAGTCAGATGGTTCAGCAGACCCAGCAGGTTCGTGCCCGACGGCACCCCGGCGGTCCGGACCTGTGGTTCGGGTGCGTCCTCGACCTTGGCGACCAGGGAAGCCCGGAGATAGTCGAGGAAGGCGCGCAGGGTCTCGGACTCGCTGTTCCCGGCGCGCGGAGGTGGGGTGTCGGCGCGGCGCACGACGCGTGAGGTCGGCATGGTGGTCTCCTTCGTCGTTGACTCGGACGCCCCAGTCTTGCCGTGCACCCGGTGATTCGGCACGCGAACTTGCGGTTCTGGCAAGGCGACCTGATCGGATGGACCCCGCAGCGGAGGACGTACTCGGCACGGTCGGGCCCCGACAGCGCCGACGGCGGTGCGGTCGAGCTCCTCATCCTGTTCGGCGTGCACGGCGTGCGGGCGCACGTCCACTCCGTCTGAGGTGGCGTGCCGGACACGGCAGCAGCCGCGCAGGGTCGGCCCGGTCCCGTTAGCCTGAGAGAACGCGCGCGGCGCACACGATGGACGTGAGGGGCGTGGGTCGAGATGTCCGAATTTCCCGCAGCGGTGCTGTTCGACATCGACGGCACGCTCGTCGACTCGAATTACCTGCATGCTGACGCGTGGCACCGCGCGTTCACCGACGCGGGCCTGACCGTGCCCACGTGGCGGATCCACCGCGCCATCGGAATGGACGGCTCGAGTCTGATCCGCGGCGTGTGTCCCGGGATCGACGATGACACCGCCGATCGTGTCGACGAAGGGCACTCGCGTTTCTACAAGAACGCCGCGGATCAGTTGCGGCTGCTGCCCGGTGCACGGGAGATCCTCGCGCAACTGCACGAAAGCGGCCTGCGAGTGGTGTTGGCGACGTCCGCGCCCGCCGACGAGTTGGCCATCCTCCGTCGACTGCTCGACAGCGAATCCGTGCTGTACGCGGTCACGAGCGGCGAGGACGTCGAGACCGCGAAACCCGACCCCACGATCGTGCAGATCGCGCTGGAACGTGCCGGAACCGATGCGCGCAGGGCGGTTTTCGTGGGCGACAGCGTCTGGGACATGCGTGCATGCCGGGCTGTGGGACTGCCCACCGTCGGGGTCCTCAGCGGTGGGATCTCACGCGGGGAACTCGCCGAGGCGGGCGCCGACCACTGCTGCGACGACGTCGACGCGCTGCGCCACGAACTCGGTCGCAGTCCGCTGGCCGATCTGCTCTGACGGGCTTGCGGCGAGCGCCGGTCGGGAACGCCGATTTCGGTGGCATAGTGGGCCGGTGCCGAATCTGGACTTCTATGCAGCTGACGGCGACTGGCGGGCAGTGGTGGGGGCGGTCTTCGAGACAGGACTGTTCCGCGTCTTCGAGGCCGATTCCGAGCCCGGCGCGGACCTGAGGGAATTCTCGGCCGCCGCAGACGTCCCCGACTGTCGACAGGGGCGATCTCTCATGCTGCTCGTTTCGGGATCAGGTCCGGAGCCGCTGGCGAGCCGGATCGATCTGGAACCGGACGGCAGTGATGCCGCGGATTTCCGGTACACCTGCGAAGGCTGGGGGCTCATCCAGCTCGACTATGGCGGTCCGTGGCGAGGTGAGTTGCGTCGGAGTCGCACCAACCACAACACGGTCAAGCGTGCCGGTGCCTGGGCCGCAACGTATCCGGAACTGGGCGACCCCGCGGACTGGGACTGGTCGGCCGTGACGAAAGCCTCGAGCAGGCTCAACCGTGCAATCCGGCGGTTGGCCGTCGACACCATCGGTCCGCGTCCGGTGCTACCGCACGCGGCCGAATTGATGGCGCGCGGCGGACTGCGCCACGAATACGGTATGGGGATTCACGCCACCGAGGCCGGCGGCGGAGGCTGATCATCCCGACCTGCGGTTCAGAGGTCGGCCGGGTCCGATTGTGCTGCTTCGACGTCCACCTGTTGCGGAACAATCGCGGCCGGAAACACGAACTTGCGCATGGCCCACCAACGGAACACGGTCGCGAGGAGGGTTCCGATGATGGTGGCACTGACGAAGTCGGCGATGTTCTCCGTCATGTGCGACACGTGCGGTGTCTCGAAGCCGAAGGCATACCGGGACACCGCCAGTGGCAACTGGTTGATCGCCAGTCCGACACTCGCGACCACGAAGAACAGAGCGGCTTCGTGTCGTCGCTCCCGACCGCCGCGGGCGGTGAAGGCCCATTCCCGGTTGAGAACGTAGGAGAGCACGGTCGCGATCAGCACGGCCACGACGTTGGCGGTGACCGGCTTGCCCTCGAGGATGGTCCACTTCAGCCCGAAGAACAGCACCGACGTCGCGACGAACGCGATCGACCCCACCGTCAGGAACTTCACCAGTTCCGCGTTGCGCACGAACACCGACAACAGGCGGGCCGGGATCCGATCAGCGACTATCCGGGTCAGAAACACCTGGACAGGTTACCGACCGCTCGAGTGGTGGAAGTGCAGATCGCCACCTCGCCGAAGAAGACCGTGCCCCCGGACGGTTTCGCCGGGGGCACAGTCGGGATCGGGGCGTCAGTCCACCGGGTTCTGAACGGACGTGTTCAGTTCGAATCCGGCGGAACCGATCGAAAGCCCCAGGTTGAGCACGACGGCGAAGAGATCGTTGATGCTGATCATTCGAAACTCCCTGTTGTCCTCGATAATGAACCGAATGGGTGGTTTCACCCTAACGACCTTTCGGTCCGGTTACGCGGCGGGGAACATCGCTCCATCCGACGGCCCCCGAGATCGACAATTCCGGGCACCGGGCCGTGTGGTGGGATCTCGACGCCGGTCGGGCCCACGCGCGGACGCCGGAGCGTGAGGCCACGGTGTCGGCCGCGGCGACCGCGTGGCGGGAGGAGCGCCACGGAGAGGTGCCGGTGGGCGAATTCGTGTCGGAGCCCAAACCTGCGGATCCCGTCCACGACCTCGCCGAGCTGCGGCCGGGTGCGGCTGCCCGGGCCCGCGCCGAGGCCGCGGGTGACGCGGCGCCGGTGAAGACGTTCTTCGCCCGGCTGCTGGGGGTCCGCACCGAGGAACGGGCGTGGCGGATCGGCGCCGACGGCGAGGAGGCGGTCGCCGCCCGACTCGCCAAGGTGGTGCGCAAGGACCCGCGGTGGCGCGTGCTCCACGCGATTCCCGTCGGCGCCCGCGGCAGCGACATCGACCACCTCGTGGTGGGCCCCGGCGGCGTGTTCACCGTCAACGCCAAGCACCATCCGCGCGCGAACATCTGGGTGGCCGGCAACGCGTTCCTGGTGAACGGCACGAAACAGCCGTACATCCGGAACAGTCGTCATGAGGCGGCGCGGGCGGCGAGACTGCTCACCGCGGCGTGTGGGTTCGACGTCCCCGCCGTACCGGTGATCGTCACGGTGAATGCCCGGGCCGTCACCGTGAAGAGCCCGCCGGACGGGGTCCACGTCGTGCAGCGGATGCACTTCGCGCGCTGGCTCCTGCGGCGGGAGGATGTCCACCCGCCCGCGGCCGTCGAGGCCGTCTACGAAGCCGCGCGGCGGTCCACGACGTGGCAACCGTGATCCGCGTCGGATTGTGTGTGGGGTTGTCCCGTAGGCTTCCGATGCAGCTTGGTTGGTGAACCTCGGGAGTAACACGTGGCACAGAAGGTAATTGTCGAGCTCATCGATGATCTTGATGGTGAGCCCATCGACACCGGCGGCGAAACGATCGGCTTCGCGGTCAACGGCGTCGAGTACACCATCGACCTCAACGACAAGAACGCCACCGAGTTCCATCGCAAGTTGGACTACTACATCCGGCACGCTTCCAAGGTGGGCGGTCGCCAGAAGCCGCGCGCCGCAGCCACCCCTGCGACCGACGGTGCGAGCACCCAGGAGATCCGCGAGTGGGCGTCCCGCAACGGTTTCGCCGTCTCGACCCGCGGGCGCATCTCGCGTGAGATCGCCGAGGCGTTCGCGGCCGCGCACTGACCGATGACCACCGTCAGTGACAACGAGGCGGCGAACTCTGCCGCCGCGCCGCCCGATCCGCAGGAGATCGAGCCCCCGTCCGAGCCCGCTGTTGCGGAGGAAGCCGACGGCGGAGCCGATCAGGCGTCGGACTATTCGCACGGGGACCCGATCCGGGTGTTCCTGTACGACATCCCGAACGACGGCGGCGAGTGGACCGCCCGCTACGAGCAGGGGATCACGCGGATCCGCGCCAAGAAGGTGAGCCCCGGGGTCTACCTGGATCTGCTGCACCGGGTGTTCCCCAAGCACGAGGTGCTCGTCAAGGGCGAGCTGCTCAGCGTCAAGAGTCGGCCGCACCCCGACGACCCGAAGGTCCTCACCGAGGTCGCCCTGCTCGTGTACCTCGCGACCGAGGTGGCGCTGTTCAAGGCGTTCCTCGCCTGGGCCGGCGCCGATGTGGGGCCGATCCGGATCACGCCCGAGAAGCTCGACGACGTGGCCCGCAAGGTCCACAACGACGTCTACCGCATCCACCTGTTCAAGCAGCGTCTGGTGACCGCGGGGATCGAGGACCCGGCGGAGCTCGATGAGGACGTGTCCCGGCCGCTCGAGGTCATCAAGAGCGAGATCGACGCCATCCAGGACCTGCGGATCTCGGTCAAGCGCTATCGCGACCGGGTGGTCCAGGCCAAGCGCGAGCGCGTGGTGAAGGAGAGCCAGAACCTCGTCGGCAACATCGAGATGGCCACGTGGGACTCGGTGCAGCGCCGCGAGGAGATGGTCGTGATGCGCGAGTGGGTGGACAACCAGCAGCGCGTCCTGCCGATCGGTAAGGCCGTCAAGCTGACCTGAGCCTGACTTTTCGAACTGCGAACAGTGCCCCTCCCGGCCTCGGTCCGGAGGGGCACTTTCGTCGATCCGGGTGGCAGTGCGCTGGCGTGCTGCTGCCAACGAGCTGGCATCGCCCGCCGGGCTGCCCGCCGAAGCTGGCAACGCAGGAGGGCCGACGGGGCGGTCGTTCCGGCCCGTGGCCGGGCGCGCAGCGCGGGTCATGGGCGGTGAGCAGATTCGGACGGGGGAGCCGGCGGTCGGCGTCGGAACCTGGGGGCCGGATTCGGAGATGCTGTGAGCGTGCCTGGATTCGTTGAAATCCGCGATCGCATCGGTAGCGTTATTCGTGTGCGGCACAACGAATTACGTGAAGGTGTCGCGCCGGATCAGATCGAAGAATCAGGAGAACATCATGTGGAACGACCTCTTCCTCACCGCTACCGAGCACGGGCAGAACTTCGTCCAGAACTTTGCGCCGAGCGGTGGTTGGCAGCATGCGTTCGAGCCGATCCAGCAGATCTTCCAGGGTCACCACCAGGACGTCCTTCCGGCGCTGCCGGAGCCCGTCACGCCATCGACCGGATCGCTCGGCTTCGGTTCCTGAACCGTTCGAGGCTCTGCGTCGACGGCGGTGGCCGCTCCGGAGTCCCCTGGGCGGCCACCGCCGTGAGTGACGTAGTGCCAGCCTCGGCGCCGGTGTGCGCGCCGAGCCACCGAGCCGCCGAGGGGCAGCGTTCACGGACGCAGAACGCAGCGCGCCCCGCCGTAGATGGTGGTGATGCATTTGTTGCAGTGGATACACAACGACTGCCCGTCGCCCCTGGACTGAATGGTGTTGACGAGGTCGGGATCGCTCAGCAGCGCACGCCCCATCTCGACGAACTCGAAGCCCTCGGTCATCGCCCGTTCGATCGACTCCTTGCCGGTGACCCCTCCGAGCAGCACCAGCGGCAGATCGACCGCCGCACGAACCTGGCGCGCATAGTCGAGCAGATACGTGTCCTGGTACGGATAGGTCCGCAGGAAGTGCTTGCCCACCAGCTTGATTCCGAGCTTTTGCGGCTGCTTCATCAATGCCCCGAACTCCCGCAGTGGCGCATCCCCGCGGAACGTGTAGAGCGGGTTCTCGAGCGAACTGCCGGCGGTGAGGACGACTGCATCCACGGACCCGTCCTGCTCGAGCCATTTGACCAGCTCGATCGCTTCGGCGAGCCAGAAACCACCGGGCGCACCGTCGTCCATGCTGACCTTCGCCATGATTGCGATCCGGTCGCCCACAGCGGCGCGGACCGCGACGGCCGTCTCCCGGGCGAACCGGGCCCGGTTCTCGAGGCTGCCGCCGTACTCGTCCGTGCGGTGGTTGAGCCGCTTACTCAGGAACGAGCTGATCAGATAGCCGTGGCCGAAGTGCATTTCGATGGCGTCGAAGCCGGCCTCGGCTGCCTTGAGTGCGGCATCGACGTGTGCCTGTCTGATCCGCGCGATGTCCGCTGCCGTTGCCGCCTGCGCGAAACTCAGTGTGGTCAGATGGAAGTGGCGGCTAGGTGCCAGGGAGGTGCTCCCGAGTGCCTTCGGCGGCGCCACCGCACCGGCGTGGCCGATCTGCGCGGACACCGCCGTACCCTCGGCGTGCATGGCGTCGGTGAGGCGGCGCAAGCCCGGCATGGCTTCGTCGGTCCACAGGATCTGGCCCGGCGAGGTGCGGCCCTCGGGAGCGACAGCGCAGTACGCCACCGTCGTCATTCCGACTCCGCCCGTGGCAAATTGGCGATGAAAGTCGATCAACTCGTCGGTGACCAGACCCTTTGGGGTTCGTCCTTCGAACGTCGCGGACTTGATGATGCGGTTACGCAGCGTCACTGGCCCGAGGCGTGCCGGGGCGAACGCATCGGGTACAACGGTCTCCGTTTCGGTGCTCATGGAACTCCCTCGTCGATTGGTCATCCGGCCACCGCTGCCGGCGATCCGAGTTGCTGTTCGAGCAGGCTGATGCGATGTGTGAGCCATCCCGATTCCCAGAAGTTCTCGGCGGTGACCGGATCGGCGAGAAGCTCTCGGTGGCAGTCGAGAAGGAGTGTCGTCGCCGCCGAGTTGCCTGGCGCGTGGGCCAGTACCGACTCGGCGAGGGCGGTCGCCTCCTCGGCTCGGCCCTCTTCCAGGCGCATTCGTCCGAGCTCGAGGACGGCGTCTCCGCCGGCGAGCCCGACCAGGTCGGCCAGTGTCTGCGCGCGCGGAACGGCGTGAAGTTCGGAGGTCGCCTTGTGGTGGAACCAGCCCAGATAGGTCTCCCAGATCGTCTTCACGCCCCACTTGACCTGGCCGTAGCCTTGCCCGACGTACAGATGGTCGGGCAAGGTCACCTCGCGCACGAGAGTCTCGACGTCCTTGCCCGCGTTGATGCCGTCAAGCGTCGTCTGGTGGATGTAGGACACGGCGTCGTGCATCCGCTCGAGGACCGCGTCGATGAGGTCCTCGCCTTCGATCGGCTCGCCGCGCCCGGTGATCAGGGTGGCGGGGCGCAGGTCGCGCAGCTTGGTGATCGTTGCTAGGTACGGTTCGACGAATCGGTAGCGCTGACCCCGAATGGTGTTGAGGTTCGGGAAGTGCCCGAACAGCGGCCCGAGCAGGTTGCTGATCAGGGCGATGCGGTGCTGGGGGAGCCAGACCATGGCGCCGTCCACCGTCTCGCCGACGCCGGAGTGCAGTTCTATCTGCAGCCCACCGACGTTGAACTCGAGACGCTCGTCGAACATCAGATCGGGGGTGGGAATGTCCTGTGCGGGCGACACGTCGGGGCGGGCCTCGATGAAGCCGCGGACAGTCCCGGCGTCGCGGCCGAACCACACAGGCGCCCACTGGCGCATCCGCGTGATCACACGTTCGTCGTCGTGTTGCACCGCCGGGTTGAGCGCATTGGCGACGTAGATCGCGCCGGGCTCACGGAACGCCGCGACGCCGCCGACATGGTCGGTATGTCCCTGGGTCGTGATGATGTAGCGGGTGGGCCCCGGGTAGACGTCGTCGAACAGCTTGCGGTGGTGCGGCGCCTCGTAGCCGAGCCCGGTGTTGACGATCACTCGTCCTGCCGCTGTGACCAGCATGTAGGCGGCACTCGAGCCGGGTGACATGTAGATGAAGTCCCCCAGGCGGACCGCCTCGTCGGTGTAGACGTGGTCGAGCAGGATCTTGCCGGGGCGGCTCTTGATGAACTCGTCGATCTGGGCGGCGGACAGGGGGCTCACTGGACCTCCACTTTCACGGGAAACTTCTCGAAGTAGTCGGCGAATCTGGTTCGTAGTTCGGCCGGCTCGCGACCGAAGTCGGCGCGCAGGTCGTAGACGACCTGACCGTTCGCGCCGCGCGGATGATGCGCAATGTGATCGTCGACGGCCGCACGGGCTTCGTCGGTGAATTCGATTCCGGTGTGCGTGTAGATGCGTTCGACGGTGCCGACGTCGTCGGCCATGAACTTGTCGAAATACACGTCGATTCGACGCTCCGCGGGTATCAGTGCGAGGTCGCGGGTCCCCGCGTCGAGGAGCCGACCGACGCGGTCGGTCCAGTAGTCGCACACGGCGTCGATATCCGGTACGAGGAAGTTCGAGCGGGCACCGTATCCGACCATCGTCGCCGCGGACTGCACCACCGACACCGGATCGCGGTGGGTCATCACCACCGTCGCGTCGGGGAAGGTGTCCATCAGCGGACCCAGCTGCTCGAGATGCTGCGGGCACTTGAGGATCCATCGGCTCGGTCCCCGTTGCCACTGCAGGACCTTCAGCATCGTCGCCATGAAGGCGTAGTGCGGGCGCTGGTCGTGCGACAGGTAGTACTCCCGCCACCGCGGCGCCATCGACGATCCCCACTCGAAGTTGTAGCTGGAGAAGTCCAGGCACTCGAGCTCGAGTTCCTCGTGGATATGCTCCGGGTTCATCGGGTGCATTGCGGCGACGAGCGGGCTCTTGGCCTGCATCTGCTCCCACCTGCGCTGGGAGCGCACGATGCGGGGGTCGATTCCGTCCGGGCCCACCGCGTCACCCGCGAACGGCACCGGCTCCTGGCTCTCCCACAGCGGCAGTGACCGAAAGCGGCTGTCCGCAGCCAGTAGATTCACCAGATGCGTTGTGCCCGAACGTGGCAGGCCGACCACGACGATCGGCGATTCGATCTCGATGTCGTGGATCTCAGGGTGTCGCTTCAATAGATCGAGCACCCGCAGCCGGTTGGCGGCGTACCGGACGCTGCCTGCGAACGTCACCATCCGCGAGACCGGGGAACGGTTGGGATCGGTGTCGATCTCGTCGAGCTGCAGGGCGAGACGCTCGTGGAAGTCGTCGGGTCCGAAGTCGTCGAGTCCGGCCTGCTCGGCGGCGGACGCAAGGACGGCGTCAACGCTGAGCTCCACCGGATTCGCTTCGGCATACGCCCAGGTCTCGCGTTGGGAGTCGGTCAGGACCGGGTTGCGCAGGTCGGTGATCCGGATCCGCCCACCGGCGATAGTGGTCACCGAGATCAGCCCTGGATCGAGTAGCCGCCGTCGACCGGCAGGGTCTGACCGGTGACGAAGCGGGCGGCCGGACTGGCCAGGAACAACGCCACCGGGGCGACATCGATCGCGGGATCGGCCCACCGGCCCATCGGGGTGCGATCGAGGGAAGGCTTGCTGTGCTCGGGGCGCTGCTGCAGGCCGGACGTCATGTTCGTGGCGGTGAGACCTGGGGCGATCGCGTTGACCCGCACGTTCTCGGATGCCCATTGGGCGCCCATCGTCTTGGTCATCTGCACGATGCCGGCTTTCGACGCGCCGTAGCCGGGCACCACGCCGACCGCGAAGAAGCTGGCCATGGAGGCGACGTTCACGATGGCTCCGCCGCCGTCGAGTTCGCTGGCAGTCAGGAACGGCAGGCACGCGGTGGACATGCGAAAGCCGCTCACGAGGTTCACCGAGAGCGATTCCTCGAAGACCTCCGGATTCCATTCGCCCTTCTGGGTGAGGGTCTGCCCCGCGTTGTTCACCAGGACATCCAGCGCGGAAAGCCCGGCCGCGACGTCGGCGATCTGCTCCCGATCGGTCATGACGCACTGCCGGTAGTCGAAGTCGCTCAGATCGTGGTCGTAGTCGCCGGCGCCACGTCGGGTACCAGTGATCGTGACCTTCGCGCCGGCTGCCACGAAGCTCCGTGCGATCGCCAGGCCCAGCCCGTTGGAACCACCGGTGACCAAAACCTGTGATCCTGAGAAGTTATATGTCACAACACTGTTCGCATCAGGGATCGTCATGGCTGTGACTGTAGACACAGATTGACCATTGGTCAATACGTATTGATCATTGGTCAATCTGTGTCTACAGTGACTCCATGAGAGCAACGAACGGCGGCAATTCGGTCTACGGAGACGCCCAGGCACGACGTCGCGGAGTCTTGGACGCCGCGGCTGAACTACTCGACGAAGGCGGCTACGGCGCCCTCACGAACCGCGCGGTCGCCAAACGGGCCCGCATCAGCACCGGGTTGATCTACCAGTACTTCGTCGACAAGCAGGACATCTTCATCGCACTGCTCCACGAGAGCCAGGTGGAGTTGGCCGAGTTCATCGCCACGTTGCCTCGTGACGAGGGCGTTGCGACGCTCATCGCCGGGATAGTGCCCGCATCGACCCGACAGTGGGCGCGGGTAGGGCACCTCGTGGCGACCTGGCGCGACGTCGACGGTGAGGCGGGTGAGCGGGAATCGGTTCACGCACTGCGTAAATCGACCGATCGCCAGTTCGCCGAACTGCGCAGCGCGCTGCTGGATGCGGCCGAAGCCGAAGGGCGAAGCCTTCGTGACGACCCTGCACTCATCCCCTTCGTCTGGTCCGGCTTGATGGGCCTGGCCGACACGCTCGTCAACAACTGGGCTCGAGACCTCGAATCGGACGCGTTGATCGCGTACTCCGCAGACTCCATGGCGAGGGCCATCACCGAATGACTGGAGCTATGAATGAACAGAGCAGACAACCCCGTCCGCCCCCGGGCGGGTTCGGGCAGCAGTGCCGTCGTTGCCGCGGAGTTGGCGACGGAGGCGGGCCGCCGGCTTCTCGCTCTTCGTGAGAACGCTGCCGCAGGAACAGATCCTGCCGAGCTGCGGAAGTCGGGCGATCGGATGAGCCACGAGCTTCTTGCCGCGCTGCTGGCCGAGTGGTTTCCCGAAGATGCCGTGCTGTCCGAGGAGGGCGCCGACGATCATGCCCGTCTGTCGGCCGACAGGGTATGGATCGTCGATCCGCTCGACGGGACCCGCGAGTTCGGTGAGCCGGGTCGCGATGACTGGGCTGTGCATGTCGCGCTTGTCGAGGGCGGTGAGCTGACCGCCGGTGCTGTGGCGATGCCGGCGCTCGGTGTCACCTATTCGAGTGATGCGCACTTCGACAGCCTCGCGCAACCGATTCCGCCCGCGCCGCGCGTCGTCGTCAGCCGCACTCGACGTCCCGAGCCGGTGATGGCGATGGCGTCCGCGTTGGGTGCCGAGTTGATCGAGATGGGCTCTGCCGGCGCGAAGGCGATGGCGGTGGTGCGTGGTGATGCGGACGTGTACGCGCACACCGGGGGGCAGTACGAGTGGGACTCCGCTGCACCCGCTGCTGTTGCTCGCGCTGCGGGACTGCATGTTTCGCGGATCGACGGTTCCGATCTGATCTACAACCAGGAAAACCCCTGGCTGCCCGACCTACTGATCTGCCGGCCCGAGCTGGCTGGTAAGGCCCTGGAGGCACTTCGGCGATGAGAAGCCCCTCGATCGACAAGACCCTGACCCATCTGGAGCGGCTCGAGGCCGAGAGTATCCACATCATGCGCGAGGCCGTCGCGGGGAGCGAGAACCCCGTGATGCTGTACTCGGTCGGTAAGGACAGTGCGGTGATGCTGCACCTTGCCCGCAAGGCGTTCTACCCGTCCAAGCTGCCGTTCCCGCTGCTGCACGTGGACACGACGTGGAAGTTCCGGGAGATGTACAAGCTGCGTGACGAGTCCGCTGCCGCAGGTGATTTCGATCTCCTCGTCCACCAGAATCCGGAGTGTGTGGAGAAGGGGATCAACCCGTTCACGCACGGATCGTCGACGCACACCGACATGTGGAAGACCGAAGGTCTCAAGCAGGCCCTCGACCTCCACAAGTTCGATACCGCGTTCGGTGGCGCCCGCCGTGACGAGGAGAAGTCCCGCGCCAAGGAGCGTGTCTTCTCGATCCGCTCGGCGGAGCACCGCTGGGATCCCAAGCGGCAGCGCCCCGAACTGTGGCGCATGTACAACGTCCGGCGCTCGCCCGGCGAGACGCTGCGGGTGTTCCCGTTGTCGAACTGGACCGAACTGGACGTGTGGGAGTACATCCGGCAGGAGAACATCCCGATCGTCCCGCTGTACTTCGCGGCCGAGCGTCCGGTGGTCGAGCGGGACGGCACCCTGATCATGGTCGACGACGACCGAATGCCGTTGCGGCCAGGCGAGATTCCCGAGCTCAAGAGCGTGCGATTCCGCACGCTCGGCTGCTACCCGCTCACCGGCGCCGTGGAGTCCACCGCAGAAACTTTGACCGACGTCATCCAGGAAATGTTGCTGACCACCACGTCGGAGCGTCAGGGACGCGTGATCGACCACGACAGCAGCGCCTCGATGGAGAAGAAGAAGCAGGAGGGTTACTTCTGATGACTCAGCCTTCGGAGCTGATCGCCGACGACATCGAGCAGTACCTCGAGCGGCACGCGAACAAGTCCATGCTGCGCTTCATCACGTGCGGCAGCGTCGACGACGGCAAGAGCACGCTGATCGGCCGACTGCTGTACGAATCGAAGCTGGTGTTCGAGGACCAGTTGTCCTCGCTCGAGGCCGATTCTCGCAAGGTCGGCACCCAGGGTGACGGCCTCGACTTCGCCTTGCTGGTGGACGGATTGGCGGCCGAGCGGGAGCAGGGCATCACGATCGACGTCGCCTACCGTTACTTCACCACCGAGCGGCGCAAGTTCGTCGTCGCCGACACCCCCGGACACGAGCAGTACACGCGCAACATGGTCACCGGCGCCTCGACCGCCGACCTCGCGGTGATCCTGATCGACGCCCGCAAAGGAGTCCTCACCCAGACCCGCCGACACTCCTACCTCGTCTCGCTGCTCGGTATCCGACACGTGGTCCTCGCGGTGAACAAGCTCGATCTCGTCGACTACTCGCAGGAGGTCTTCGAGGAGATCTTCGCCGACTACTCCGCGTTCGCGGCCGAGATCGGTCTCACCGACGTCGTCGCGATCCCGTTGTCCGCCTACTTGGGTGACAACCTCACCGAACGCAGTGCGAACACCGACTGGTACCAGGGTCCGTCTCTGATCGAGCATCTCGAGACCGTAGAGATCGACGACGACCTCCGGACCCGTCCGTTCCGGATGCCGGTGCAGTGGGTCAACCGTCCGGACCTCGACTTCCGTGGCTTCTCAGGTCAGATCGTGAGCGGCGCCGTGCGCCCCGGGGACCGTGTTCGTGTGCTGCCCAGCGGCAAGGAATCCACCGTCGACCGGATCGTCACGATGAACGGGGACCTCGACGAGTCCGTCGCCGGCCAGTCCGTCACCGTCACCCTCACCGACGAGATCGACATCAGTCGCGGCGACGTGCTCGCTGTCGCCGACGCCCTGCCCGGCGTCGCGGACCAGTTCGAAGCGCACGTGGTGTGGATGGGTGAGCACGAGATGCTGCCCGAGCGTCCGTACCTGTGCCAGATCGGGGCCATGACGGTGCAGGCGCGGATCACCCGGCCGAAGTACAAGATCAACGTGAACACACTCGAGAAGACCGCCACGAACACCCTCGCGCTCAACGAGATCGGTGTCTGCAACATCAGTTTCGACCGGCCGGTGCCGTTCGACCCCTACGTGGACAACCGGGATACCGGCGGCTTCATCCTGATCGACCGGCTCACCAACACCACCGTCGGTGCCGGCATGATCGGGCACTCGCTGCGCCGATCGGACAACATCCACTGGCAGGCCGTCGATGTCGACGGCACGGCTCGGGCGACGCTGAACGGTCACCTCCCGCAGGTGTTGTGGTTCACCGGCCTGTCCGGCTCCGGCAAGTCCACCATCGCCAACGAACTCGAATGCCGACTGCACGCACTGGGCTGCCACACCTATCTCCTCGACGGTGACAACGTGCGGCACGGCCTCAACCGTGATCTCGGCTTCACCGAGGCCGATCGCGTCGAGAACATTCGGCGGGTCACCGAGGTGGCCCGGTTGATGGCCGACGCTGGGCTGATCGTGTTGGCGTCGTTCATCTCTCCGTTCCGGGCGGAGCGGGACGCGGCGCGGGAGCTGGTCGGCGAGGACCGCTTCTGTGAGGTGTTCGTCGACACCCCGATCGAGGTCGCCGAGGAACGAGATCCCAAGGGGCTCTACCGGAAGGCCCGGCGCGGGGAACTCGCCAACTTCACCGGCGTCGATTCGCCGTACGAAGCTCCGGAGGATCCCGAGCTGCGTATCGACACCACCGCCACCTCGCCCGAGGAGGCGAGCGTGCAGATCATCGATCATCTCCGCCGCAGGGCCATCATCGCCTGACCGCGTGTCCCGTCCGCCGGGATTCTCTCCGGCCATCCAAGTTTCACACCCAACAAGAAGGAGTACCCATGCCCAACCGTGACGAAGTCCGCACCGCGGTCGAGACGTATGTCAGGTTGCTTGCCGCTCACGACACAGACGGCCTGATGGAACTGTTCGCCGCGGATGCGGTCCAGCACGAACCTGTCGGCGTCCGGACCAACCGGGGCCACGACGAGATCCGGGCGTTCTTCGCCGAGTCCGAGAACACGCCGTTCACCGTCAGCCTGCTGACGCCGGTCACCGTCGTCGGCAAGTTCGCCGCGATGATGATGCGTGTCGAGCGCGAAGGACTGAAGGACTTCGGCTCCACCGACCTGTTCGAGTTCGACGACGAGTGCAAGATCGTCTCGATCACCGCCGTGCCGGACATCAAGGCGCTCATCGGCTGATCTGCCGAAATGTCCTATGCCAGAAAGCTTCGGTGGCCCCGCACCCGTGGCGGGGCCACCGAAGCTCGCGCGCATCAACCGGTCTCGGGCCGGTTCCCTGCTGGAGATCACGATGACGGCTACCAATTATACTGAGAATGAACAGTATTCGACCGGACGATCTGATTCCCGACTCTCGATGGTCGAGCGGATGACAATTATCCTCGACGCCTTCGATCAGCGGCACTGGCTACAGCTGAACCTGCAGGAGATCACCCACAGGACTCAGTTGCCGCGCTCGACTACACACCGGATCCTCGATCAACTCGTTCGAATGCGATGGCTCGACCGCGCCGAACACGGATATTTTCTCGGCCCCCGAGCTCTGGGCGGTCAGGACCGAATCGATGGGGAAATTCGAGCTGCTGCGGGGGATGCCCTACTCAAGCTGCACCTGCAGACCGGCGCGATGGTCCTCCTCACGACGCTGGACCGTGGGGAAGAGGTCTTCCTCGACCGTGTCGGAGGACGCTCGATCCCCGCCCACCCTGCGACGGCGAGGTTCCGATGGCCCGCGCACAGGACGTCCAGTGGTAGAGCGATGCTCGCGTGTTTGAGCCCGGAACACGTCGACGGACTCCTGGAGGGAACTGGTGCGGAGTGGGCTGCTGGGTGGAGCATCGCTGTCCTGCACCGGGAGCTCGCCCGGATCCGGCGTGGGCACGGGTCCTCGATCGAACGGCTCCGACGTGGCCCCGGACTGGACAGTGTCGCCTTCGCGATCCGAAGCCAGCGGTGCAGGCCGATAGCGGCAGTCTCCGTGTGGGAGCAAACCGGCGCGACCTCCATTGACCGCTTCGTTCCCCGTGTAGCCGAAACCGCCTACCAGATCTCGAAGGTGATCGCCGATCGAGAAGCGAAACGTCGTACTAGTGACCGGCCCGTGCTCGTGACGTAATTCCTTGTACTGCAATGAGCAGATCGGATGTGCCGTGGGCACGGATTTGGAGGAGAGTTGTGAACAGCTTCGAAGGAAAGGTCGCCCTGGTTACCGGTGCGGCCCGGGGACAGGGCCGCTCTCACGCGATTGCGTTCGCGGAACAGGGTGCGGACGTGGTGCTCGTTGACCGCTTGAACGAGTTCGGCGGCAGTGATGTCGTGACTTACCCGTTGGCGACGAAATATGACTTGGCCGAGACTGTTCGATTGGTCGAGGCTGCCGGTCGACGCTGCATCTCGGTCGTCGCCGACACGGCGAATCGTGCCGCGATGGACTCGCTGGTGGCCCGAGCGGAGAAGGAGTTCGGGAAGATCGACATTGCCGTGGCCAACGCCGGCGTATCCGTGATGGCATCTGTCCAGTCGGCAACGTCGGAAGTGTGGAACGAGACGATCTCCTCGAACCTCACGGGCGTCTTCCACACGATTGCCGCTGTCTCGCGCGGAATGGCCGAACGCGGCTATGGTCGCATCATCACCACCGCGTCGAACCTCGGCCGGGGCGGATGCACCAACACCATCGCCTATTCCGCATCCAAGTGGGGCGTGATCGGGCTGACGAAGAGCGCTGCCCTCGATCTCGCGCAGTTCGGTGTCACCGTCAATGCGGTTGCCCCGGGTAATATCTCGACCCCGATGGTTCACAACAGCGCGCTGTACCGCCACATGCGCCCCGATCTCGACGCGCCGACGGTCGACGACGTGGCGCCGGTCTTCCAGTCGGTGCACGCAATGCCGGTTCCCTGGCTCGAAGCTTCCGAGATCACTCGGGCCGTGCTGTTCCTCGCCGATGAATCGAGCGCCCATATCAGCGGTGTCGTTCTGCCGGTCGATGCAGGAACGGCCGCACGCGTCACCGCGTGACGGGGCATCAGCGCAGGTTCTCCCGGTGAAGCACTCCGCCGCTGCTGAGGTGAGTGCTCCACCGGGACTCGGACCTCGGGCCGGAGGCTCGCCGAAGTCCGAGTTTGTCGGGAGTATCAGTTCTTCCACGACTCGTCGAACAGCAGAATGCCGTCGATGGTCACCTTCAGCCCGTGAACGTTCTGATTCCAGACATCGAAGGTCGGCGTGTTTCCCCACACCTGCCACGGCAGGGTTTCGTTGGCGCGTTGCTGGATGCGGGCCAGCACCGACTTCTTGTCCTCGTCGGTGATCGCGACACCCAACTGGTCCAGAAGCGTGTCCATCTGGGCATCGGAGTAGCCCGTGATGTTGCTCGGGGCCCCGGAACTGGTGTTGATGGCCAATCGCTCGAACGGATCGGCCTCGGAGAGCGACAGTGAGCCCGAAGCCATGTCGAAGTCTCGATCGACATACATGCGCTTGATCTGATCGCCGACATTGTTGACCGACTCGATGTTCACATCGAACCCGACCGCGTTGAGCATCGCTTGAACCGCGAGTGCCGTGGCCTGCGAGGACGGTTCTTGATATGCGAGATAGGTGAGCTTGCCGTCGTACCCATCGGCTTTCGCCTGACCCAACAGTTCCTTGGCCTTCGCGGGGTCGACGCCGACAGGCGGCACGTCATTCTCCCAACGGGAGGTGTCCTGGAAGATCGTCTGCCCGGGCAATCCCCGGCCATCGTTGACGCGTTGGTTCAGAGTGTCCGGATCGACTGCGTACGCGATGGCCTTTCGTACACGGAGATCTGCTCCCGGGCGTCCGGGAGCCATGTTCACATTTGCGAGATAGCCGAGTGAGGGGATGTCGACGAATCCCGGGTATCCGCCTGCGATCAGCTCGAGAATCGGCGCCAGCGTGCGCATGTATGCCACGTCCACACCGCCCGTCTCGAGCGCTTCAGCAGTCGCCTGAGCACCGACAATGCTGATCATCCGCAACTTGTCGATGTTCGGCGGGCCGCCGTGGTAGTCGGGACGAGCTGTCAACACCAGTTCATCGTTCGGGGCGAACTTCTCGAGCGTGAAGGCTCCCGCTCCGACCGGAGTGAACTTGTCTCCCTGCTGGGCCGTGGGGGCAACGATCATGCCAGGCCCGCCGGAGAGCATGGACTCAATTCCCGTCCACGGTTCCGTGAGGTTGAACACGACGGTTTCCGTATCGGGAGTGTCCATCGACGCAACCTTGGACGTCCACAGGGCGGACTGTGGCCCCTTGTTGGAAACGTAGCGCGCGATGCTGGCCACCACTGACTTCGAATCGAAAGGTGTGCCGTCGCTGAAGGTCACGTCACGTCGCAGGGTCAACGTCCAGGTCTTGCTGTCGGAACTCGGCTCGAGCGACTGCGCCAGTTGTGGCTCGAAAGACTGGGCGACCGGGTCGTAGCGTACGAGGACGTCATAGATCGCTGCGAGTTCGCTACCTCCAGCGGATCCTGCGACCTGAGTTCTCGCCGGGTCGAGTGTTGTTGTCGGCGAGTATCCGCTGAAGGTGAGTGTTCCTCCTCTGGCCGGTGCGCCGACTTCCTTCTGTGTATTCACCATCCCGATCTCGAGTGAAGATTCCGAAGCGGCCGAGTCGGCGTCCGCGTGGCTGCCGGCGCACGAAGTGAGCAGCACGGTGACGCTGAACGCGCAGACGGCGACAAGGGCTTGCCGTGTGGGGTGGGTATTGCGACCCATCAATTACCTCCGAATGGGATTGTGGCCTAGGACATTCGGGCAACAGCATGTGATGTGCATCATTGGCCGTCCTTCGGCCTCCCGATGATCGGGAACGTGTTTTCCTCCCCTGAGGGGCGGTGATAGGAGCGCTTCCGAAGTCGGGTCGCGTGGTCTCGGGGGTGAGGATTTGACCCCTAGGTGTATGCTTGCCGATAAGCAAGTAAATAGGAGGTGGCTGTGACGAGCCTGTTCGACGACGACGAGGTGTCCCGGTTGCGGGTCGCGCTCGGCCGCATCTCGCGGCAGGTCGATCGCCAGACGTCGGGCGGTGAACTGACCAAGACGCAGTTCTCGATCCTCACGACCGCGGTGCGGCGGGGGCCGATCCGGGCCAGCGAGATGGCCGAGATCGAGACCCTCAACCCGACGATGCTCTCGCGGATGATCGGCAAGATGGAGGCAGCGGGCCTGCTGATGCGCTCCGCGGATCCCGACGACGGACGCGCGATCGTGGTGTCCGCGACCCCGGAGGGGATCGCCCTGCACACCGAGTTGCGTGACAAGCGCACCCTGCTGTTCGCCGACTACCTCGGCCAACTCCCCGAGACTGAGACCCAGGACCTGCTCGACGCTCTGCCCGCCCTCGAGGCCCTCGGCGAACGGATGTGTCAGGCCCGGGCCGCGGCCCGCTCATGACGGCGGCCGCGAAACTCGGGCGCCAGACCTTCGCCGCGCTGGCCAACCGCAACTTCCGGCTCTTCATCGGCGGGCAGGGCGTCTCGCTCGTCGGCACCTGGATGCAGACCGTCGCGCAGTCCTGGCTGGTCCTCGAACTCACCGGATCCGGCACCGCGATCGGTGTCGTCGTGGCGCTGCAGACCCTGCCGATTCTGCTGCTCGGCCCGTACGGCGGCGTCATTGCCGACCGAACAGACAAGCGTCGCTTGATGATCGGGCTGCAGTCGCTCATGGGTGTGCAGGCGCTGCTGCTCGGCGTCCTCACGATCACCGGCACCGTGGAGCTCTGGCACGTCTATGTGCTGGCGCTGCTGCTCGGGTTGAATCAGTGCTTCGAAAACCCTGCGCGGCAATCGTTCCTGCTCGAGATGGTCGGGCCGCAGGATCTGCGCAACGCGGTCAGTCTCAATTCGACGCTCGTCAGCGTCTCCCGCATAGTCGGGCCCGCGGTGGCCGGTGTGACCATCGCCGCCGGTGGCCTCGGCGTGTGCTTCCTGCTCAACGCCGCCAGCTTCGTCGCGGTGGTCAGCTCGCTACTGCGGCTGGATACTTCGGCGCTGCACCGATCCGCACCGGCGGAACGGGCGCGTGGCCAGTTGCGCGAGGGCCTGCGCTACGTGCGTGGCAACCGGAACCTCGCGGTGCCGCTGCTGATGATGGCGTTCATCGGCTGCCTCGCGTTCGAGTTCCAGGTGGTGCTGCCGATCGTCGCCGACCAGACCTTCGGTGCCGGCTCCGAGGCGTACGGCTTCATGACGGCCGCGATGGGCGTCGGCTCGGTGTGCGGCGGACTGCTCGTCGCCACGTGGGGCCGCACCGGCACCCGAGTGCTGATCGCGGCCGCGGCGGCTTTCGGTTTCACGCTGGTCGCGGCGGCGGCCGCGCCCACCCTCGCGCTCGAACTGGTCGCGCTGGCCCTGGTCGGTGCGGTGAGCATCGCGTTCAACTCGACCACCAACAGCACCCTGCAACTCGAGGCCGACCCGCAGATGCGCGGACGCGTCATGGCGCTGTGGTCCACGGCGTTCATGGGGTCCACCGCGATCGGCGGCCCCATCGCCGGCTGGGTCAGCCAGCAGTGGGGCGGGCGTGCCGGACTGCTGCTCGGCGCGATCACCTGCCTGGTCGTCGCGCTGGTCGCGTGGATCGTGATCGGCCGCGGCAAGGAGGTGGCCGCCCAGACCGAGCCGATCACCGAGGACCCCGAGGAGAACACCGTCGAGAATCCGGCGATCTCCGAGGACCCGACTGTGACGGGGGCGGACGCGGAGGCGCGTCGCCGCGCGGCTTGACCTTCCACCTGGTCGAAACTTCATGATGGCGGGGTGAACGCCTCCGGATTCGACGACCTGGTCACGATCGGCGCCTTCGCGCGCGCCACCGGCCTGACGCCGAGCGCGCTGCGGTTCTACGACGACAGCGGCCTACTCGCACCGGCGCGCATCGACCCGGCAACCGGGTATCGGTACTACGCCGCCGGGCAGCGCGAGCGGGCGTCGACGATCCGCCGACTGCGGGCGATCGACGTGCCGTTGGACGTGGTGAAGCGGGTCCTCTCCGCGGGCCCGGACGAGGCCGCCCGACTGCTCGACGCGCACGTGCAGGTCCTGCAGCAGCGGGCCGCGGACGCCGCCGCCGAGGCCGAGGCGGTGAAGGCGGCCCTCGCGCTCGGGCAGCGAGTCCCGCGCGTCGCGCTGTCGGGACGGTTGTTCGCCGACGCGATCGAACGGGTGCTGCCCGCGGTGTCGGAGGATCCCGAGTTCCCGATCCTGGCCGGGATACTCATCGAGTTGGGCGGTGACGCCGTCACCGTGACCGCGACCGACCGCTATCGCCTGTCGACGCGCAGCCTCGCAGTGGCGGGAAACCAGCCCCCGTGGTCCGCGGTGCTTCCGGCGGGTGAACTTGCCGCGCTCGTCCCGTGGTTCGCCGGATCCGACGATCTCGCACTCGATCGACGGGACGACACCGTCGTCCTCTCGACAAGCGGTGACGAGAAGCGGTGCACCGTGCTGCCGGGCACCTTCCCGGACTACGCGGCGATGCTGGCCGCGCTGCCGCCGACCCGCACCCGGGTGGTCGCCCAGCACGATGCCTTGCTCGGCGCCGTCGAGGGTGCGCCCACCGAGACGATCCGGTGCGTGGTCGCCCCGCACGAAATCTCGGTCGGTTCGCCGGCCGGCCCGAACCGGCGCCTCGACGCCCGCGTCACCGGTCCGGGCGTCGAACTGTTCTTCCGCCGCGACAATCTGCGGTCGGCGCTCGTGACGGCCGTCGGACCCGACCTCATGCTCGACATCTCCGCCCCGGACATGCCCGTGGTCATCCGCTCCGCGACCGACGGCGACCTCACCACCCTCGCGATGCCGACCGCGTCGGACGCCTAGAGAGACAGGACTATTCATGACGACAACCGACCAGACGATGGACGCGATCACCCGCGGGGTGACTCTCGGCCGCGACGGCGACACCGACGCGGCCCGGGCCGCGCTGCTGGACCTGTGGGCCGAGATCACCCTGAGCGGCGACCCGTTTCACCGGTGCACGCTCGCGCACTACCTGGCCGACCTGTACGACGACCCGGCGCAGGCGCTGATGTGGGACGTCCGGGCGCTCGACGCCGCGGACAACCTCACGAACGACCGCGTCCAGGAACACCACGCGAGCCTGGCGGTCCGCGGCTTCTACCCGTCGCTGCACCTCAACCTCGCCGACAACCTCCGTCGGCTCGGCTCGTTCGATGCCGCGCGTTCTCATCTCGACGCCGCCGCCGAGTACCTCGATGCGCTCGGCGACGACGGGTACGGGGCGATGATCCGGACGGCGCTCGCCGAGGTCGGCGAGGACGTCCGCAACGAATCGACGGCGCGTCGGGCATCGGCGCCGGGATCGTAACTGTGGCGTATCCACCGCTCCGCTCATAGTCTGTGCCGGTGAAGAAGTGGTGGATCATCGGTGGGGCGGTCGTCGTGGTTCTCCTTGGTGTCCTCGCGGGCCCCTGGATCTACGGTCAGTTCATCGCCGAGGACGACGCCCCGGCCGCCTCGGTGTCGACCGAGGGTGCACAGGCCGCGACCGGCTCGGTGGACGGCGAGTGGGCCGTCGGGCCGGGGGAGGGCGCCAACGCGACCGCCGCCGGGTACACCGTGTCCGAGATCCTCAACGGCGCCCGTGTCACCGTCGTCGGCACCACCGACCAGGTGAACGGCAACGTCAGCATCGCCGGCCAGAAGCTCACCGCCGCCGAGATCGTCGTGCAGGTCGCCGGCATCGCCACCGACAATGCGCGCCGGGACGGTCAGTTCCGCGGCAACGTGATGGACGCCGAGACCTTCCCGAACGCGAAGTTCACGCTCACGGCGCCGGTCGATCTCGCATCGCTGCCCACCGACGGCACCGCCGCCACGGTGAAGGCGGACGGGACGCTGACGCTCAAGGACCAGACCCGGCCGGTGACCGTGGACGTCAAGGTGCTGCACTCCGGTGACACGCTGATCGCGTCCGGCGCCGTCCCGGTCACCTGGTCGGACTACGGAATAACGCCGCCGTCACTGGGATTCGTGACGGTCGACGGCAACGGCACGGTCGACTTCCTGGTGAGCCTGGCCCGCGCCTGACGGCGCCCACCCGGGCGGCCCGAACACGTAGCCGAGGCGGTCACGCCACGACTGCGCGGCGCGGACGTCGCGTCCGATCGCGGCATACTCGTGGGTCTGCAGTTTCCAGATGTCGTAGGTGCCCACCGGTTTCGTCAGCCCGTAGGTGGGGCGCTGCTGCTCGGCCCGGAAGGTCCCGAACATCCGGTCCCAGACGATCAGGATGCCGGCATAGTTGCGGTCGAGGTACTCGGGATCGCAGCCGTGGTGCACGCGGTGGTGCGACGGGGTGTTGAACACGAACTCGACCGGCCGGGGCAGCTTGTCGACCCGCTCGGTGTGCACGAAGAACTGGTACACCAGGCTCACCGAGAATCCCACGAAGATCATCCACGGTGGAATGCCGATCAGCGGCAACGGAATCCACATGAGGATCTCGCCGCTGTTGTTCCACTTCTGGCGCAGCGCGGTCGCGAAGTTGAAGTACTCGCTCGAGTGGTGCGCCTGATGGGTCGCCCAGATCAGCCGGATCCGGTGCGCCATGCGGTGATACGTGTAGTAGAGCAGGTCGATGCCGACAAGCAGGAGCACCCACGTGTACCAGGCGTTCGCCGGCAGGTGCCACGGCGCGAGGTACACCCAGATCGCGGAGTAACCGATCAGCGCCAGGAATTTCCAGAACGCGGTGGTCGCGATCGACACCAGGCCCATCGAGATCGACGCCCGCGCGTCCCGGAACTCGTAACCGGCCGTCGGCGGGTGGGCCCGGCCGTCGCGGATCTCGGTCTCCTCGAGCTTGCGGGCCGCGAACCACTCGAGCCCGAGGAACACGACGAACGCCGGAATCGCGAGGGTGACCGGATCCCCGAGCGGTTCGAGCAGCGATCCCCACGCCGTGGTGAGGGTCTCCCACATGTTGCCTCCGAGCTGTCGCGCGCACCTGACCGGGAATCTACTCCGCGGGGTGACCTGGGTCACTAGCTCGACGGCGGTGGGTAACGTCTGGGGCGAGTCGGCGTCGAATCGGATCGGGGGCGGGGTGCACATCTCGGCGAGGGTGGACTGCGCGGTGCGTGCCCTCGTCGACCTCGCGTCCGCGGCCCCGGCCCTGGTGAAGGCCGACGCGCTGTCCGCGTCGCAGTCGATCGCCCCGAAATTCCTCGAGGCCGTACTCGCGGATCTGCGCCGCGGCGGCCTGGTCGACAGCCGGCGCGGCCCCGACGGCGGCTACCGGCTCACCGGTTCCGCCGCCGACATCACGATCGCCGACGTCATCCGTACCGTCGAGGGCCCGCTCGCGTCGGTGCGCGGCGAGCGGCCCGAGGACGTCACGTACGACGGCGCCGCCGAGTCGCTGCAGCAGGTGTGGATCGCGGTCCGCGTCAACCTGCGTGCGGTGCTCGAGGGCGTCACGATCGCCGACGTCGCGGCCGGCGCGCTGCCGGCGTTCGTCGACGACCTCACCGCCGACCCGGAGGCCTGGCGCCGGCGTTAGGGATGTACTCGCAGGTCGGCGCGCATCTGGGTGAACAGGAACAGCCCGGCCCGGCCGGAGACCTCCTCGTACGCGCGCACCCAGTCCTCGAGAAAGTGTGGCCGGTCCTCGGGGGCCAGTCGCGACGTCCACGCGTCGGCGCCGTTGCTGCACCACGCGGCGAACGCGTCGTGCGTGCCGAAGTCCCACGTGACGTCCTGCACCGACAGGTTGGTGACGCGCAGTCCCGCGGCCGCCGCGAGGTCGGGGTAGCCGTCGGGGTCGACGTGGACGAACGGCGGCGCGAATCCGGCGAACCGGTCCACCCAGCGGGGCGAACCGGCGACCTCCATCGCGACGGTCTCGAGGCTGGGGCGGTCGCCGGCGCACACCACCTGGATCAGGGCGCGGGCGTCCGGTCGGGCCGCGGCGGCGATCGAGCCGAGCGCGCGCTGCTGCTCGACCACCCAGTGCAGCGCGTTGAACGACACCACGACGTCGAACTCGGCGCGGAACGGCAGGTCGCGGGCGTCGGCGAGGACGAACTGCACGTTCGACGTACCCGTCCCGGCCTTCGCGATCATCCGCGGGGACGCGTCGACGCCCACCGCGCGGCCGTCGGGGAGTCGTTCGGCGAGCAGTCGGGTGACGAAGCCGTCGCCGCAGCCGACGTCGAGCAGGCGGTCGTCGGGTTTCAGGTCGAGTCCGGCGATCGCGCGCGTCGCCATCGCACGCTGGAGATCGCTGGTCTGCGCGTACTGTTCGCCGTCCCAATCGGGCATGGTCGCCGCCGTTCGGTGGTCCGCCGGGTGTGCGATCAGCGTAGGCCGCGAACGGGTCTCGAGTGACCCCGATCACGCGCATTGGAAAAGTGTGCCGAAGCCCACAAAGGTGCACTTGGCTGCAACATTGCAGAGGTCTGCAATTTCGGTACCTTCGATGGAGTGGGAGAAGAACTCGGCCTCCGGGACCGGAAGAAGGCGGCGACGCGCATCGCGCTCAGCGAGGCCGCCGCACGCCTCGCGATGGAGCGGGGCATCGAACTCGTCACCGCGGACATGATCGCGTCCGAGGCGGGCGTCTCCGTCCGCACGTTCCACAACTACTTCTCCTGCAAGGAGGAGGCCGTCCTCCATCACCTCGAGGCCGAGGTACTCGAGTGGGCGGGCTGGTTGCGTGAGCGTCCCGTCGACGAGCCGATCCTCGATTCGCTCGAGCACATCGTGCGGAGGGCACTCCTCGAATCCGACCACGAGCTCGAGAAGATGCAGGCCCTCGCCGATCTCGTCGACTCGAGTCCCACGCTTCTGGCCAAGAAGATGGAGATGCACGTGCGGCTGACCCCGATGCTCGACGAGGTCATCGCCGAACGCACCGGCGCCTCCGGCCTGTACCCGAGCCTGCTGCAGATGGTGGTGGGCGCCGCGGTCAAGGCATCTCTCGACCTGTGGATGAGCGGTCGCTCGTCGGCCGACGCCCCCGAGCAACTCGTCCACGAGGCGTTCGACCACCTGCGGTCCGGCCTCGCCGTGCCCACCAGCTAGACCCGCACCCGATCACGAAGGAGCCGTCATGGCCACCTATCTCTATCGGATCGGCCGATTCGCCTACCGGCGAAAAGGCACGGTCCTGTCCATCTGGCTGGCCATCCTCGTCCTGATGGGGGTCGGCGCTGCCACCCTGTCCGGTCCGACGAACGACTCGTTCTCGATTCCCGGTACGCCCGCGCAGAAGGCGCAGGATCTGATGGCCGAGCGGTTCCCCGCGTCGGCCAAGGATCCTTTCAGTTCCATCTCCGCTCGGTACGTCTTCGCCGCCCCCGACGGCGAGACCCTCGACAGCCCGGAGAACCAGGCCGCGATGGATGCCACCCTGGCCAAGATCCGCGGCATCGACCTCGTCGACCCGGCCGCCAAGGTCGACCCGGCCACCGCATCTCCGGAGGCAGCTCAGGGTGCGCTGGTCAACCCGGTGGTCGCCGATGCCAGTCTGACCCAGATGGTGACGGCGCAGGCAGAGCAGGCCGGAACACCCGTCGACGTTGCGCTGGCGAACGCCGCGGCCCTGTCCCCGCTGAGCCCGGACAAGACGGTCGGCTACGTCGAGGTTCCCTTCGCGGGCACCTTCGAGGACGTCAATGTCGAACTGACCGACCAGGTCGCCGCCGCCGCTCAGGTCGCGCGTGACGCCGGGCTGACGGTCGAGCTCAGCGGCAGCGCCGCGCAAGCCCCCGAGATGCCGGGCGGATCTGCAGAGCTGATCGGCCTGGCCGTTGCCGCCGTCGTCCTGCTGCTCACATTCGGTTCCCTCGTCGCCGCCGGGCTCCCGCTGATCGCTGCGATCATCGGTGTCGGCATCGGCAGCCTCGGTATCACCGTCGCGACCGGATTCACCGAACTCGGATCGATGACTCCGACCCTGGCGGTGATGATCGGTCTCGCCGTGGCCATCGACTACTCGCTGTTCATCGTCTCCCGCTTCAAGCACGAGGTCAGCGTCAGTGGCAATCGCGAGGAGGCGGCGGGCCGTGCGGTCGGCACTGCCGGTTCGGCAGTCGTGTTCGCCGGCCTGACGGTGATCATCGCGCTCGTGGCGCTCCGCGTCGTCGGCATCAAGTTCCTCAGCGACATGGGTATGGCGGCGGCGTTCGCGGTGTTCGTTGCGGTGCTCGTCGCGCTGACCTTCCTGCCGGCCTTCCTCGGTCTCCTGGGCCGCAAGGCGTTTGCGGGCAAGGTCCCGTTCGTCAAGGCTCCGGACCCGGAGGCTGCGGACGCGGTCCCCGGTCCGGCCGCCCGCTATGCCGGCTGGGTCGCCCGCAAGCCCGCGATCCCGTTGATCGTCGGTATCGCGATTCTCGGAGCGCTGGCGCTGCCGGCAACCGGGCTCAAGCTGGCCCTGCCGTCCGAGAGCACCGGCGACCCCGCGACCAGCTCGCGGCAGGCCTACGACCTGGTGTCCGACGCGTTCGGTCCCGGCCGCAACGCCCCACTTCTCGTCGTCGTCGACGCCAAGGACGCCACCGTCCCGGCGCCGGAGGCCTTCGGCGAGGTGGTACGGACCATCTCCGCGCAGGACGATGTCGTCAATGCGCAGATCGTGGCGATGAACCCGGAGGGCGACACTGCACAGGTCCTGGTGACCCCCGGCAGTGCACCGACCGACGAGAAGACCATCGACTTGATGCAGTCCATCCGCGACGGTGAGGGCGCGCTCAACGAGCAGATCGGCGTCCACTACGGCGTCACCGGCCAGACCGCGCTCGAGACCGACGTCTCGGACCGCCTGCTCGAGGCACTCGTGCCGTACCTGATCATCGTGGTCGGGCTCGCGTTCATCCTGCTGATGCTGGTATTCCGCTCGATCCTGGTGCCGCTGACCGCGGCCCTGGGCTTCCTGCTCAGCGTCGCCGCCACGTTCGGTGCCACCGTCGCAATCTTCCAGGAGGGTTGGGGCGGGCTGATCGCCAACCCGCAGCCTCTGGTCAGCTTCATGCCGATCTTCCTGATCGGTGTGGTGTTCGGGCTCGCGATGGACTACCAGGTGTTCCTGGTGACCCGCATGCGCGAGGAGTATGTGCACGGCGCGTCCGCCAAGGGCGCCATGACGATCGGTTTCAGCCACGGTGCCCGCGTGGTGGCCGCTGCTGCGCTCATCATGATCTCGGTGTTCGGGGCGTTCATGCTCGAGCCCAACTCGTTCATCAAGTCGATCGGGTTCGCGCTTGCCGCGGCGGTGCTCTTCGACGCCTTCATCGTCCGCATGGTCCTCATCCCCGCGGTGATGGCACTGCTCGGCGACAAGGCGTGGTGGCTGCCCAAGTGGCTCGACAAGATCCTGCCGAACGTCGACATCGAGGGCGAGAAGCTGACCCGCGCACTACCGCGCGACAAGCAGGACCTCGAAGACGCCACGGTCTCGTAGAAGAGACTGTGAACATTCGATGAAGAGGGAGGGATCGGGCCCCGAGAAATGGGCCTGATCTCTCCTTTTTCGTCCTTCAGATTGGTAACCTTCGCAAACCATGCTGATCAGACTCCTCGGCACCTATCTGGGGCCCTACAAGCGCGACCTCGCCGGCGTCATCCTCCTCCAACTCGTCGCCACCGGCGCTGCGCTGTACCTGCCCAGCGTCAACGCCGACCTGATCGACAACGGAGTGGCGGCCGGCGACACCGGCTACATCATGTCGGCGGGCGGCAAGATGCTGCTCGTGACGTTGGTGCAGATCATCTGCTCCATCGGATCGGTGTTCTTCGGTGCCCGTGCGGCGATGGGCTTCGGCCGCGACGTGCGCGCCTCGATCGTGCACCGAGCCCGGTCGTTCTCGTCCCGCGAGTTCGGACGGTTCGGCGCCCCGTCGCTGATCACCCGCAGCACCAACGACGTGCAGCAGGTGCAGATGATGGTGGTGTTGAGCGCGACCATCCTGGTGATGGCGCCGATCATGTGCGTCGGCGGCATCATCATGGCGATCCGCGAGGACGCCGGACTGGCGTGGATCCTCGCGGTGAGCGTTCCGCTGCTCGCGCTGACCATGATCGTGATGATCACCAAGCTGGTGCCGTCGTTCCGCACCATGCAGACGCGCATCGACGCGGTGAACCGTGTTCTGCGCGAGCAGATCACCGGCATCCGCGTCGTGCGGGCGTTCGTGCGCGAGCGCTCGGAGGCCGAACGCTTCGACGAGGCCAACGGCGCCCTGACCGACACCGCACTGCGGGTCGGCCGGATGACGGCGCTGATGATCCCGCTCGTGATGATGATCGCGAACCTCACCAGCGTCGCGGTGATCTGGTTCGGCGGCCACGAGATCGACAACGGCAGCATGGGCATCGGCTCGCTGACCGCGATGCTCAGCTACATCATGCAGATCCTCATGGCCGTGATGATGGCGTCGATGATCGCGATGCTCGCCCCCCGTGCGGCGGTGTGTGCCGAGCGCATCACCGAGGTCCTCGACACCGAGCCGTCGGTGCTGGCGCCGTCGAACCCGGTCACGGTCATGGACCGCCCCGCGCTCGTCGAGCTCCGCGACGCCGAGTTCAAGTACCCCGGCGCCGACGAGCCCGTGCTGCGCGGCATCAGCTTCACCGCCGAACCCGGCAAGACCACCGCGATCATCGGCGCCACCGGCTCCGGCAAGACCACGTTGCTCGGCCTGATCCCGCGGCTCATCGACGTCACGTCGGGAGCGGTCACCGTGTCGGGCACAGACGTCCGTGAGCTCGATCCGGAGCTGCTGCGCTCCCACATCGGTCTGGTACCGCAGAAGGCGTTCCTGTTCTCCGGCACCGTCGCAACCAACCTCCGCTACGGCAAGCCCGATGCCACAGACGACGAGCTGTGGCGGGCGCTCGAGATCGCGCAGGCCGCCGACTTCGTGCGCGCCATGCCCGAGGGCCTGGAGACCCCGATCGCGCAGGGCGGCACCACCGTCTCCGGCGGACAGCGCCAGCGCCTGGCGATCGCCCGCGCCCTCGTGCGCCGGCCGTCGGTCTACCTGTTCGACGACTCCTTCTCGGCGCTCGATCTCACCACCGACGCCCGACTGCGCGCGGCGCTGCGACCCGAAACCGAGGATGCCTGCGTGATCATCGTGGCCCAGCGGGTGTCGACGATCGCCGACGCCGACCAGATCATCGTCATCGACGAGGGTGCGACCGTCGGCATCGGCACGCACGAGCAGCTGCTCGAGACGTGCGCGACGTACGTCGAGATCGTCGAGTCCCAGCGTTCGGTTCAGGAGGCGCTGTGAGCACCGCGACCCAATCCTCGCCCCCCATGCCCGGCACCCCGGGCGCGCCCGCCGCGAAGGCGGAGAACTTCGGCGCGTCCATGAAGCGTCTGCTCGGGCGGCTCGGTCCGCACCGGGTAGCGGTCACGTTCGTCCTGATCCTCGCGGTGTCGAGCGTCGTGCTGTCGGTGATCGGTCCGCGTCTGATGGGGCATGCCACCAACATCATCTTCGACGGCGTCATCGGCCGGCAGCTGCCCGAGGGCCTGACGAAGGACCAGGCCGTCGAAGGGCTGCGGGCCGCCGGTCAGAACCAGTTCGCCGACATGGTGTCCGGCATGGACGTCGTGCCCGGTGTCGGCATCGACTTCACCGAGGTCGGCCAGGTGCTCGCGCTGGTGCTGGCCCTCTACCTCGGGTCGGCGTTCGTCTCGTGGGCGGCCGCGTACCTGCTCAACAACATCGTGCAGGGCGTGGTGCGCCGGCTGCGCAACGACGTCGAGCGCAAGATCAACCGACTTCCGCTGCGCTACTTCGACTCCACGTCGCGCGGTGATCTGCTCAGCCGTGTCACCAACGACATCGACAATGTCTCGCAGAGCCTGCAGCAGACGCTGAGCCAGCTGGTGATCGCGACGCTCAGCGTCATCGGCATCCTCGCGATGATGATCGTCATCTCGCCGCTGCTGGCCCTGATCGCGGTGCTCACGGTGCCGCTGTCGGCGATCGTCGCGGCCAAGATTGCGAAGCGGTCCAAGCCGCACTTCGCGGCGGTGTGGAAGACCACCGGCGAGCTCAACGGTCAGATCGAGGAGTCCCTCACCGGCCACGAACTCGTCACCGCGTACGGCCGCGGCCGCGAGGTGCAGGCCGAGTTCCAGGTCAAGAACGAGCAGCTGTACCAGTCCGGGTTCAAGGCGCAGTTCATCTCCGGCATGGTGATGCCCGCGATCATGTTCCTGGGCAACCTGAACTACGTCGCGATCGCCGTGATCGGTGGTATGCGGGTGGCGTCGGGCACCATGAGCCTCGGTGACGTGCAGGCGTTCATCCAGTACTCGCGCCAGTTCACGCAGCCGCTCACGCAGATCGGTTCGATGGTCAACCTGCTGCAGTCGGGTATCGCGTCCGCCGAGCGCGTGTTCGCGGTCCTCGACGAGGAGGAGGAGTCGGAGGATCCCGATCCAGCGGCCACGCCCGCGCAGGCCCGCGGCCGCGTGCAGTTCGAGGACGTCCGATTCGGCTACGACGCGGAGACCCCGCTCATCGAGGGGCTCTCGCTCACCGCGGAGCCGGGTCAGATGGTCGCGATCGTCGGTCCCACAGGTGCCGGAAAGACCACGCTGGTGAACCTCATCATGCGGTTCTACGAGCTCGACGGCGGCCGGATCACCCTCGACGGCACCGACATCGCGCAGATGACCCGCGACGATCTGCGGTCCCGGATCGGCATGGTGCTGCAGGACACGTGGCTCTTCGGCGGCACGATCCGCGACAACATCGCGTACGGCCACCCGAGCGCCACCGACGAGCAGGTCCTCGAGGCCGCCCGGATGAGCTACGTCGACCGCTTCGTGCACATGCTGCCCGACGGCTACGACACGGTCATCGACGAAGAGGGCAGCAACGTCAGCGCCGGCGAGAAGCAGCTCATCACGATCGCCCGCGCGTTCATCGCGCAGCCGTCGATCCTCATCCTCGACGAGGCCACCAGCTCGGTCGACACCCGCACCGAACTGTTGGTGCAGCAGGCGACCGCGCAGTTGCGCAGTGACCGGACGAGTTTCGTGATCGCGCACCGGTTGTCCACGATCCGCGACGCCGACCTGATCGTCGTCATGGAGGACGGACACATCGTCGAGCAGGGCGGCCACGACGAGCTGCTCGAGCGGCGCGGGGCGTACTTCAACCTGTACAACAGTCAATTCGTGGGAGCGGTGGACTGACATGACGATGGAGCCGCTGGACCTGTTCGGGATCGACGCCCTCCTCTCCGACGAGGAACGCGACATCCAGGCCACGGTCCGGCGGCTCGTCGACGGTCGGCTGCGTCCGCAGCTGCCCGAATGGTTCGAATCGGGAACGCTGCCACGGGAAATCGCCCGCGAACTCGGCGGTCTCGGCTTGTTCGGCATGCACCTGCAGGGCTATGGGTGTGCGGGCACCAACGCGGTCAGTTACGGACTCGCGTGCCTCGAACTCGAGGCCGGCGACAGCGGCCTGCGCAGCTTCGTCTCGGTGCAGGGCTCGCTGTCGATGTTCTCGATCCACCGCTTCGGCTCGGAGGAACAGAAGCAGGAGTGGCTGCCGCGCTTGGCCTCCGGTGAGGCGCTCGGCTGTTTCGGCCTCACCGAACCCGATTTCGGCTCCAACCCCGCGGGCATGCGCACCCGCGCCCGCCGGGACGGCTCCGACTGGATCCTCGACGGCACCAAGATGTGGATCACCAACGGCAGCCTCGCCGACGTCGCGACCGTGTGGGCGCAGACCGACGACGGTGTGCGCGGCTTCCTCGTCCCCACCGGCACACCGGGATTCACTGCCAATGCCGTGCACGGCAAGCTGTCCATGCGGGCGTCGGTGACGTCCGAGTTGGTGCTCGACGGCGTCCGCCTGCCGGCGTCGGCGCAGCTACCGGAGGCGCGGGGGCTGGGCGCACCGTTGTCGTGCCTCAACGAGGCCCGGTTCGGCATCGTGTTCGGGGCGCTCGGCGCGGCCCGGGACAGTCTCGAGACCGCGATCTCCTACGCCGGCACCCGCGAGGTGTTCGACCGGCCGCTCGCCGGATACCAGCTGACGCAGGAGAAGCTGGCCGACATGACCCTCGAACTCGGCAAGGGCATGCTGCTGGCGATCCAGTTGGGGCGCATCAAGGATCGCGGCGAGGTCACGCCCGACCAGATCAGCGTCGGCAAGCTCAACAACGTCCGCGAGGCTATCGCGATCGCCCGCGAGTGCCGGACCATCCTCGGCGCCAACGGCATCACCCTCGAATACTCGCCGCTGCGCCACGCCAACAACCTCGAGTCGGTGCTCACCTACGAGGGCACCAGCGAGATGCATCTGCTGTCGATCGGGCGGGCGCTGACGGGGCACGCGGCGTTCCGCTGACACTGGCGGCTACCGACTCGGTTCGAATTTCTTCTGCCAGTGAGCTAGCAATGATGCCAAAGGCTGTCAAACACATCAATATGAAGGAGTTTTCGACCCATGGGTAGGTGGAGTTGGGTTCCGTGGAAGCGAGATCCCGAGGGGCAAGACTCGGGGCCCGCAGCGCCCGGCCTGACGTCGGTGCCCCGAGTGGTCGTGTACCAGAACTCGGATTTCGTCGGCAGTCTCACGCAGGCGGCTACGAACACGGGGCTGGCGCGGACGGGGGAGGAAGAGTTTCAGCATGGCCTCGAACGCGGGGAAACGCGCGGCCGTGGGAGCAAGGCTCAGCTGGGCGGGAAGGCGCAAGCGCCCTTCGTCGGTGGTGTTTCGGTCGATGTGGGTGGCAACTCTGACCGTTCGAGAACTGAGAGTGAGGCAAGGTCGCGTCGGCTTCGTGTCGACGTGTCGTACGACATCGCCTTGCATTTGCATCGGCTGCATGATGCACTCGGCGACCAGACTGCAGTCGTCGAGAACGCGGATGATGATATTGGGGTCGGGGACATCGTGAAGTTTACCGGCACCTTCGGTCCTGACCCCGTCAGTGCTGTCCTTGACATCGCGAGCCCCGAGTTGGTTGCTGAGATAACCAGATTCGTGTCCAGGTCGAAACGTCCGGCAGTGACTGAAGACTTTTTCGACATCGACAAGCTGAAAGGGCAGTGGGAGTACATCGAACAACAGGCCACGGCACGGTCAGATTTGGCAAGAGCTGTCACGGCGGCACTGCATACCGATTTCCGGCGGGATGCCACGATCGAGTTTCACTGCGAGATTGCCGCGGGAATTACCGGTGTTGTCGTATGCGAGGCAGAACATTTCGTTACCGCTGACCCTGATCGACTCCTCGATGGCGAGTTCACTGTGTTCGGAAAGGTGATCACTCCGCCCGAGGACAATGTTCACATTTTGCGGAAGAACAAATTCCTCCGTCGGATTGACCCCGACTTCCTTGGGTGGATGTTCGAGACCATCACCGATGGCGTCGAGCGGGCCAACGATGGACAGCTGAATCGGTTTGCGCGGCAGTTCGACCGCAACAGCAAGACTGCGCCGCCGATCGACCTCCACTTCCCCGCAGTGATCGAAGGAAGATCGTTCGCAGTTCTGCCAATCGCGATCTACGCGTAGGTCTGAGTCGGGGCCGGTGAGGGGCGCAGAACTCTCCCCGCGACCGGAAGTCCCGCTCATCCGACGAGATCTGCCGACGTCGCCGATTCGCCAGCCGATACGCTGGACCCGCGCCCGGACCCACCGCTCAGGAGAGTGCCTCATGGCCGTCGCCACCGCCGAACACGTCACCCGCGAACAGTTGCTCGACTTCATCAGGTCACGGCACCGCAGTGTGCTCATTGCTCGTAAACAATCGGGCGGACTGCAGATTTCGCCCGTGACGTCGGGTCTCGACGCCGAGGGCCGGATCGTGATCTCGACGTACCCGCAGCGGGCCAAAGCCGCCAACATCCGCCGCGATCCGCACGTGAGCGTGTGCGTGCTCTCGGACGACTTCAACGGCGCGTACGTGCAGATCGACGGCACCGCCGAGGTCCTCGACATGCCCGACGCACTCGAGCCGCTCGTCGAGTACTTCCGGTGCATCTCGGGCGAACACCCGGACTGGGACGAGTACCGTGACGCGATGCGCATGCAGGGCAAGAGCCTGATCCGGATCACGATCGACGAGTGGGGTCCGATCGCGACCGGAGGGTTCCCGCCGCACCTCGCGCGCGACTGAGCGGGCTCCCGTCAGCTGGCGGGGTCGTACGCGAACGCGCGTACCTCCTGTGCGCAGCGGCAGGCGGCCGCGAACTTCGCGGCCCATTCCAGTGCCGCCTCGCGGGTGGGCACCTCGAGCACCGTGTAACCGCCCTCGAGCTGCCTCGTCTGTGGGTACGTGCCCTCGGTCACCGTGCCGTCGCCGTCGACCAGGACCGGCGGAACGCTCTCGTCGATTCCGCCACCGAACACCCAGACACCGGCCGCCTTCGCCTCCTCCACCACGGCGTGCGCCGCATCCGAGACTGTCTGCAGCTCCTCGGGTGGAAGGTCCAGGGCGTCACTCGGGAAAGAGATCAGATACTTCGTCATCGCGTCCATTCCTTCTGCTCGTCGGCGGTATCGGGCCTATCCTTGCCGATATGGGTCCTGTCATGATGAAAACCGTTCGCCGACTGGCCGTTTGTGCCGGCGTCGTGGCAGGTGGCGCGCTGGCGCCGACCGCGATCGCCTCTGCCGCGGTGACCGTTCCGTTCCAGATCCCTCCGGCCCCGTACGGGAATCCGAACGGCAGCTTCGACGCCCCCGCGGTGCGCTGTGCGGCCGTGGTCGACGAACTGGCCGGCGCGGTGACGATCACCGGCGGCAACGCGGGCGGGTGGGGATGCCTGCTCTCGTCCGACGTGCACTGGCTGAATCTGTCTACGGGCGCATCGGGTTCGGCTCGACTGTCGGACGGGCTCAACGGGATCCCTGCGGCAGTAACCCTGCAGACCGGGCCCGGACAGATCGCCGTGGCGGTCCTGTCCGCGACACCCGGGCCGATCACCCCGGGTGTCGCGACCTTCCAGGTCCCGTAGGGCTCAGATCATCGCGCGGTGGATGCCCTGCGGTTCGCCGCCGAGTTCGGTGAGCGCCGAGGCGTAGAAGATCGACCCGGGCACGTGGATCGCGTGCACCAGGCCGGCGTGGGCGTCTCGCCAGAACCGCTGCATCGGCGTCTTCATCTGCAGCGCGCCGCCGCCGGCGCGGGCGAAGACCTCGTCCACCGCGCGCACGGCCCGCCACGCGGCCGCCGTCTGGGTGCGTCGGCCGATGGCCCGCTCCTCGAAGCTGACCGTCTCACCGCGCTCGGTCATGTCCCAGAACCGGTCGACGGTGGACAGGATCGCCGCCCGGGACGCGGCGATCTCCGCAGCCGCCTCGCTGATCGCGAACAGTACGTGCGGATCCTCCTTGGCGGCGGTGCCCGCGACGGTGATCCGGGTCCGCTGCGCCGCCATGTGGCATGCCAGCGCACCCTCGGCCATGCCGATGAGCGACGACGTGATGCCGAGCGGGAAGATGCACGAGAACGGGAAGTTGTAGAGCGTCTCGCCGCGGCCGGCCTCCTTGGGCGCGGTGCCGTCGAACACCTTCGACGCGTCCAGCGTGCGATGGGTCGGGATGAACGCGTCCTTGACGATGAGGTCCTTGCTGCCGGTGCCGCGCAGGCCGACGACGTCCCAGCTGTCGTGGTCGATTTCGTAGTCGCTGCGGGGGAGCAGTACGTGCAGGATCTGTGGCGGCATCAACCGGTTGCCGTCCCGGTCGCCGACGGCCGCGCCGATCATCACCCACTGGCAGTGATCGGTGCCCGACGAGAACGACCAGCGCCCGTTGAGAATGAACCCGCCGTCGGTCGGTACCGCGACACCCATCGGCGCGTACGGCGACGCCATCCAGGTGTCGGGATCCTTACCCCACACCTCGTCCTGGGCCTTCGGGTCGAAGAACGCCAGCTCCCAGGAGTGCACGCCGACGATGCCGCCGACCCAGCCGGTGGCGCCGTCCATCGCGCCGATCGCCATCGCGGTCTCCGCGAACTCCCGGGGGTGCGCCTCGAGGCCGCCGTGGCCCTTGGGCTGCAGCATCCGGATGACGCCGGCCTCCTTCAGACGCTTGGCGTTGGCGTCGGACAGGCGCATCAGCTTGTCGCCCTCGACGCCGTCCGCGCGGATCTCGTCCGCGTACTGCTCGATCCGATCCAGAACGTGTGCCATGTGACATCCCTCGTCTCTGTTTGCCCCGATCCGGCTGAACGTCTCAATAGTAGAACGTGTTCACCATTACGAAGCGCACGGTTGCTGGGAAGCCGAGGGAAATATTTGCAGGCAATGAGCCATGTCTACGGAAAACTCGAGAAGATCGAGTTATCCAAAGTGGAACACGTTTCAGTTGGTTCGCGGTTGGATTGTGCGGTTCACATCTTCCCGTAACGCGCCAGGACGAAGCAGTACGCGCCGTAGGCGATGATCCCGAGTCCGGCTGCGACGAGGAGAACCTGACCGAACGGGACCGTTCCCAGCGTCTTGACGGCGCCATCCAGCCCGCTGGCCTTGGCGGGATCGGTCGTGAACGTGGCGACGACGACCAGGACGCCCGCCCCGCAGATGGCGAGGCCCTTCGCGATGTAGCCCACCACGCCGAGGGGCGTGGCCACCCGGGGCAGGTCGCCGCGGTGCAGGTCGTCGAGGAACTTCTTCTTGCCACCCTTGTATACGTGGTAGCCGCCGATGCCGATGATCACCAAGCCGGCGGCGACGAGAAGTGCCTTGCCGCCGGTGGATTGCATCAGCCGAGCACTCAGGCTCACGTTCTGCTCGGTACTCGACTTTCCGCCGCCGCGGGCGAACTGGAACGCCGTGAAGGCCAGTGCGAGGTAGGCCACCGCGACACCGACGGTCTTGACCCGGTCCAGCGCGGACGGCTCCTCGACGTCGGATCGCTTCCCGGCGACGGCCTCCACCGCCCGCCACGCGGCCAGCGCGGCCAGTGTCACCGCCGCCACCCACAGGGCCACGCGTCCGCCCGGCTGTGAGGCCAGGGTCGTCAGGGCGCCGGACTGGTCGGCGGTTCCGCCGTCGCCGAACGCCAGTCGGATGATGATGTAGCCGATGAGCAGGTGCACGACCCCGCTCGCTGCCTGGCCGATGCGGGCGATCTTCTCGAAGGCGGGATGCTGGGCCGAATTGGCGGTTCCCGCCGTGGTGCGTGGTGTCACGCGAGGCCTCCGTTCCTGCGGTGGTCCTTGACGCGAAAAAGCGTATCGCCGCGCCACGTCGCCTGCCCGGGACGAGAGGAACCGCACGTCACGCGGGCGTGGGTGGCGAAATCGTTCCCCCGGGGTGGGTTGTTCCGCTCGGAACCTCGGAGCACGCTCGAAACATGAGCGAATCACTTGTAGCCAAGGAAGCCGATCGGGTGCTCAAGTCCAAACATCGGGCGGTGTGGGCGTCGGGCGACTACCCGGCCGTCGCGGAGGATGTCATCCCCGAACTCGGCGCGGTCCTCGCCCGGGCGTCGGGTGTGCACGACGGTCAGCGGGTGCTCGACGTCGGCGCGGGCACCGGCAACGCCGCGATCCCCGCCGCGCTGTCCGGCGCCGACGTCGTGGCGTCGGACCTCACGCCCGAACTGTTCGACCGGGGCCGTGAACTCGCGGCCAAGCGCGGCGCCCACCTCGAGTGGAAGGAGGCGGACGCCGAGGCGCTGCCCTTCGCGGACGACGACTTCGACGTCGTGCTGTCGTGCGTGGGAGTGATGTTCGCGCCGCACCACCAGGCGAGCGCCGACGAGCTGGTCCGGGTGTGCAAGCCGGGTGGCACCATCGGTCTGCTCAACTGGACGCCGGACGGTTTCATCGGCCGGATGTTCGCCGCGATGAAGCCGTACGCGCCGCCGCCCCCGCCCGGGGCGCAGCCGCCGCCGCGCTGGGGCGACGAAGCTCACGTGCGGGAACTGCTCGGCGACCGGGTCACCGATGTCGTCGCGCAGCGCGACACCGTCCGCGTCGACCACTTCGACCGCCCCGAGGCGTTCCGCGACTACTTCAAGGCCAACTACGGGCCGACGATCGCGGTGTACAAGGCGATATCCGACGATCCGGACAAGGTGGCGGCGCTCGATCGCGACCTCGCGGACCTGGCCCGACAGTTCGACGTCGGCGACGGATCGTTCGCGATGGACTGGGAGTACCTGCTGCTCACCGCGCACGAGCGCGCGTAGCCCGGAGGCGGGGAGGGGTGTCCGGCCTGTGACACTATGGCCAGGTGAGTGATGTTGTGCCGACCCCGTCCGACCCGTTCTTCACGGTGGGCACACGCCTGCCCGACCGGCTGGGCCGCACCGGCACCATCCACACCCCGCACGGGGACATCCAGACGCCCGCGTTCATCGCGGTCGGCACCAAGGCGACCGTCAAGGCGGTGCTGCCGGAGTCGATGAAGGACCTCGGCACGCAGGCCGTGCTCGCCAACGCGTACCACCTGTACCTGCAGCCGGGATCGGACATCGTCGACGAGGCCGGTGGCCTGGGCAAGTTCATGAACTGGGACGGCCCCACCTTCACCGACAGCGGCGGCTTCCAGGTGATGTCGCTCGGTGTCGGCTTCAAGAAGGTGCTCGCGATGGAGGCCGTCGGCGTCCAGTCCGACGACGTCATCGCCGAGGGCAAGCAGCGTCTCGCGCACGTCGACGACGACGGCGTCACGTTCAAGTCGCACCTCGACGGCTCGGCGCACCGGTTCACCCCGGAGGTGTCGATGCAGATCCAGCACCAGCTGGGCGCCGACATCATGTTCGCGTTCGACGAGCTGACCACGCTGCTCAACACCCGCGGCTACCAGGAGCAGTCCGTCGAGCGGACGCAGGCCTGGGCGGTGCGGTGCATCGCCGAGCACGAGAAGCTCACCGCCGAGCGCGCGCACCGGCCGTACCAGGCGCTGTTCGGCGTGGTGCAGGGCGCGCAGTACGAGGATCTGCGTCGTCAGGCCGCCCGCGGTCTGGAGACCATCACCGGTGTGAGCGGCCGGGGCTTCGACGGCTACGGCATCGGCGGCGCGCTCGAGAAGCAGAACCTCGGAACCATCGTGCGCTGGGTCAACGAGGAGCTGCCCGAGCACAAGCCGCGGCACATGCTCGGCATCAGCGAGCCCGACGACATGTTCGTCGCGATCGAGAACGGCGCCGACACGTTCGACTGCGTCAACCCGTCCCGGGTGGCGCGCAACGCCGCGATCTACCACCCGGACGGCCGCTTCAACATCAACACTGCACGGTTCCGCCGGGACTTCACCCCGATCGACGACGAGTGCGACTGCTACACGTGCGCCAACTACACGCGCGCGTACATCCACCACCTGTTCAAGGCGAAGGAGATGCTCGCCTCGACGCTCTGCACCATCCACAACGAGCGGTTCACCGTGCGTCTGGTGGACCGGATCCGGGAGAGCATCGAGGGCGGCTACTTCGACGAGTACAAGGCGGAGATGCTGGGTCGGTTCTACGGCAACAAGCCGTCCTCGACCGGCGCATAGGCCGGTTCGCGCTTCTTCACGAACGCGATCACCCGGTAGGTCACCGGCATCACCAGGATCTCGACGAGGGTCTTCCACACGAAGCCGACAATCAAGTAGTTGATGAAGTCTTCCCACGTCGAGATGCCGATCGCGCCGGCGGCGATGGAGCAGAAGATCAGGGTGTCGGCGAACTCGCCGACCACCGTCGAGCCGATCAGCCGCGCCCACAGGTGCTTCTCCCGGGTGCGCTCCTTGATGAGCACCAGCACCGCCGAGTTGAGCAACTGGCCGACCAGGTAGCCGGCCAGGCCGGCGATCAGCAGCCGCGGCACCACGCCGACGACGGCGTCGAACGCGGCCTCGTTCTCGTAGAAGTCGGCCGACGGCAGCTGCTGGGTGATCCAGAAGCTGAGCGCCGCGATCAGCAGCGAGCCGAAACCGATGTAGATCGCGCGGCGGGTGGCCTTGAAGCCGTACACCTCGCTGAGCACGTCGCCGACCACGTACGCGAGTGGGAAGAGGAAGAAGCCGCCGTCGGTGATGATCGGCAGGACCTGGAACGGGCCGACCGAGACGTCCTGGTCGACGAAGAATGCCACCCCCTTGGTGGCGCAGATATTCGATATCAGCAGAGTCGCCGTGAACAGGGCCACCAGGGTGGCGTAATAGCCGCGGTGGACGGGGGCGAAGGACGCCGGATCTGACGCGTGGGGCGGGGACTGCACGGGCTCTGTCACCGCGCAATCCAAGCATTAGACAGGGTGTGACGCCGATCCGCACCCCGTCCCCGCCCGTTTTGCACCGTACTGCTCCCGAGGATCACACGGGAGCAGTACGGCGCGGACGTAGCGGTCAGCGACGCTTGAGTTCCTTGACGTCCTCGGAAATCTTGATCACCGCGACGTAGAACTCGAGCACGATCCGGAACAGTGCGAGCCAGACGATGAAGAGCAAGGGGCCGATGATCAGCGCCAGCAAACCGAACCCGAGCGAGGCGGAAAAAGCCGATGCGATTCCGAACAGGAGCCAGAGGCCGAAGATGACGGTCATCAGGATGTAGACGACCTTGACGACCTTCGGGGTGACGTAGCTGTTGAAGTTGAAGTCGAAGAGCGCAGAGAAGAAGCTGGTGGGCGGCGGTCCCTGCGGCGGTGCCGGCGGTGCCGGTGCGTATCCGCCGAAGCCGGGTCCGGGCGGAGGACCGGGGTAGCCGGGGACGGGCTGCGCCGCGCCGCCGGAGTTGTTCGGACCGTGAGTATCGCCGGTGTTCATGTTCCCCCTCGTTCAGGCATGTCGGGTATCGAGCATGAACACAATACGGTCAGGTTGGTTTTATTCGGTCAAGGCGCGACCGGTCCGCCGACGGTCACGCGGTACGCGTAGGTCGACGCGATGATCGACAGCGGCACCGTGATGAGCAGCCCGAGGCCGAACGGGATGGCCCCGAGGATGTTCAGCCCGAACAGTGCGAGCGCGAGCAGCAGCAGCGTGCCCCAGTTCGACGAGATCGCCTGGTAGCTGGACTTGATCGCGCCGATCGGGTCTCGGTTCTGATCGATCACGAACTGCAGGGTCCAGAACGTCAGGAAGATCGCGATGACGCCGGGAATGATGCACAGGATCAGTCCGACCGTGGCCAGCACGCCGATGAGGAAGGACGCCACGATGACCGCACCCACGTTGCGGATCTGGAAGAACGATCCGATGGACGGCTTGGTGCCGTCGGTCTCCTGCAGCGCTCCCGTCACGAAGGCCGCCTGGAGCAGGTAGCCGACGATGATCGAGACCAGCCCGCCGATGACGGACACGGCGTTGTTGCCGCTGGCGAAGGCCCAGTTGAGCAGGGCCTGGATGGCACCGGCGATCAGCATCAGCACGACCCACGACAGCGCGTTGGAGGAGAACTTGCGCCACCCGTAGGAGATGGCGTCGCCCACCCGGAGCCCCGATCCGGGTCCGGACTGACCGTAGCCGGAGTCGTAGGCCGGCGGGGGTGGCGGATAGGAGCCGGGCGGGGGAGGGTAGCCGCCCGGGGGTGGCGGGTAGTTGCCCGGTGGCGGGTAGTTCCCCGGTGGAGGCGGAGGTGGATAGCCGCCGCCCGGGCCCGGCGGGGGTGGGTAGCCGCCGGGGGGAGGCGGCGGGTAGTTGCCTGGAGGCGGGCCGGGCGGTGGGTAGCCGCCGGGTGGCGGTGGCGGCGGGTAGTTGCCGGGCGGTGGTGGCGGCGGGGTACCTCCGGGCCGCGGCCGGTCGTCGCCCTGCTCCGGTTCGTCGTTCGGGCCCTGTCCACCAGTGGTCATGGCTGCACCTGTTTCGTCGGGGCATACGGCGGTGTTCGAACGTCTGGACCGAGACGCTACGTGGCAGCTGGTTGGTTCGGTTGCCCTATCGGGACACGATCAGGCTTCGATCACCCACGGATCGGTGGGAATTCTGTCGGGATTCCAACGATCGAGAAGTATTGCGGGACTGACTGTTTCGCCAGGTTCGGCCAGCTTCAGGGATCGGGCGAGGATGCCCAGTACCTCCTGGGGGTCGTGCCCCAGCGCGGCTTGGTCCGCGAGCGTGACCGCGCCGTCCCGTTTGGCGAGTCGCTTGCCTTCGGTGTTGAGTGCCAGCGGCACGTGCGCATAGGTCGGCGCGGGCAACCCGAGCAGCCCCGCGAGGTATGCCTGGCGCGGCGCCGACGACAGCAGGTCGTCGCCGCGGACCACCTGGTCGATGCCCTGGGCGGCATCGTCGACGACGACCGCGAGGTTGTAGGCCGGGATGCCGTCACCGCGTCGGAGCACCAGGTCGTCGACGGTGCCGGTGTAGTCGCCGTGCAGGACGTCGTGGACGGTGAACCGGTCGGTGCCCGCCCGCAGCCGGATCGCCGGCGGACGCCCGCCGGCCCGCCGCTCCTCGAGCGCCTCGCCCGACAGGTCCCGGCACGTGCCCGGGTAGGCGCCCGCCGGCGCGTGCGGCGCCGACGCGGCCTTCAGGATCTCCTTGCGCGTGCAGAAGCACTCGTACGTCAGGCCGGCGCGCTGCAGGCGGGCGATCGCCGCGTCGTAGAGCGGCAGCCGCGCCGACTGGTACTCGACGTCGTCGTCCCAGTCGAGGCCGAGTGCGGCGAGGTCGGCGAGTTGGCGTTCCGCCGCGCCCGGCCGCACCCGGTCGAGATCCTCGACCCGGATGAGGAAGTGCCGACCGGTGGACCGGGCAAACAGCCACGCCAGCAGGGCGGTGCGGAGATTGCCGAGGTGCAGGTCGCCGGAGGGGCTGGGGGCGAATCGTCCCGCTTGCGTCGATGGGTCGACCTGGTTCGGCATTGCTGCAGCTTATCGAGGTCGTGGCGGTCGCTTTGCGTCCGGTCGAGGTGGACGAATCCCGTAGCCAACGGTGGTCCGGGGGCGTAGCGTCCACAGTGCTGAGCTTGTGCCGGTTGCCGTCCTGTAGGTCGTTGCGTCGAGCGGACCGTGACCGGTCACGCCTCGACGAGGGAGCGCGCCCCATCGGGTGGCGTGCGGTCAGGAGGACCGGTGGCCACCGTTGCATCCGAACCTGTTGCCGTCCGCCCGTATCCGGCGAGGTTCGCCCGCAAGGGCGCACTCATCTATCGCGTGATCACGACGACGGATCCCAAGGTGCTCGGGATCATGTACCTGATCACGTCGTTCGCGTTCTTCATGTTCGGTGGCCTGCTGGCGCTGCTCATGCGCGCCGAACTCGCACTGCCGGGCCTGCAGTTCCTGTCGAACGAGCAGTACAACCAGCTGTTCACGATGCACGGCACGATCATGCTGCTGCTGTACGCGACGCCCATCGTCTTCGGTTTCGCGAATTACATTCTGCCGCTGCAGATCGGCGCCCCCGACGTCGCGTTCCCGCGGCTCAACGCCTTCAGTTACTGGCTGTATCTGTTCGGCGGCATCATCGCCAGCGCCGGCTTCATCACCCCCGGCGGTGCGGCCGACTTCGGCTGGACCGCGTACTCGCCTCTCACCGATGCCCTCCACTCGCCGGGCATGGGCGCCAACCTGTGGATCATGGGCCTCGCGCTCAGCGGCCTCGGCACCATCCTCGGCGCGGTCAACATGATCACCACGGTGATCTGCCTGCGCGCGCCCGGCATGACGATGTTCCGGATGCCGATCTTCACGTGGAACATCTTCATCACCAGCATCCTGATCCTGGTGGCGTTCCCGATCCTCACGTCGGCGCTGATGGGGCTGTTCGCCGACCGCGTGGTGGGGGCCCACGTCTACGACCCCGCGACCGGTGGCGTCCTGCTGTGGCAGCACCTGTTCTGGTTCTTCGGCCACCCCGAGGTGTACATCGTCGCGCTGCCGTTCTTCGGCATCATCTCGGAGATCCTGCCGGTGTTCTCGCGCAAGCCGATCTTCGGTTACACCGGTCTCGTCTACGCGACGATCGCGATCTCGGCGCTGTCCGTCGCGGTGTGGGCGCACCACATGTATGCCACGGGAGCCGTGCTGCTGCCGTTCTTCTCGTTCATGACGTTCCTCATCGCGGTGCCGACCGGCGTGAAGTTCTTCAACTGGATCGGCACGATGTGGCGCGGTCAGTTGACGTTCGAGTCCGCCATGCTGTTCTCGATCGGCTTCATCGTCACGTTCCTGTTCGGTGGTCTGTCCGGGGTGCTGCTGGCGAGCCCGCCGATCGACTGGCACGTCACCGATTCGTACTTCGTGATCGCGCACTTCCACTACGTGCTGTTCGGCACCATCGTGTTCGCGACCTACGCGGGCATCTACTTCTGGTTCCCGAAGATGACCGGACGCCTGCTCGACGAGCGGCTCGGCAAGTGGCACTTCTGGTTGACGTTCATCGGCTTCCACACCACGTTCCTGGTGCAGCACTGGCTCGGCGCCGAGGGCATGCCGCGCCGGTACGCCGACTACCTGCCGAGCGACGGCTTCACCGTGCTGAACTCGGTGTCGACCGTCGGCTCGTTCATCCTCGGCGCGTCGACGCTGCCGTTCCTGTGGAACGTCTTCAAGAGTTTCCGCTACGGCACCGTCGTCACCGTCGACGACCCGTGGGGGTACGGCAACTCGCTGGAATGGGCCACCACCTGCCCGCCGCCCCGGCACAACTTCACCGAGCTGCCCCGAATCCGTTCGGAGCGACCGGCATTCGAGCTGCACTACCCGCACATGGTGGAGCGGCTGCGGGCCGAGGCGCACGTCGGTCCGGGGCACGCGGCCCGGCAGGCGACCGCGGTCATCGAGAGCAGCGACCGGGAGGCGGACACCGACCGGACGCCGCCACCGGAGGAGGAGCGCCACGGCCGACCCAGCGGCGACACATGACGTCGCCGCCGGGTGCGATCGGCTCAGGCGCGGCGACCCAGCGCGGCCAGAGTGCGCGTCTGCCGGTCGGCGTCGTCGGGCACGTTCAGCGCCGGGCCGCAGACCCCGTCCATGCGCAGCGAATCACCCAGTTGCGCAATGACGGCGTCGAGCAGGTCGAGGTCGGTGTCCGGGATCGTCTCGTCGAGGCCGGCCGCTCGGGCGATGTCCCAGCCGTGGACCACGAGGTCGAAGCAGTAGAAGGTGCGCATCGTCGCGGCCAGATCGGTGCGCCCGAAGTGGCCGTCGTACTCGAGCGATGCCTTGGCGGGGTCGTCGAGGATCGCCTGCACCGCGTCGCGGGTGTGCCGCCACGCCGCGGCCGGATCGACTGTCGTGGACGGGCCGTCCGGGATCGCCAGGCCGACGACGCCGACCATGTGGGCCTGCGTCTCGACGGTGTGGGCGACGACGTCGCGCGTGGTCCAGCCGTCGCACGGCGACGGGGCGTCCCAGCGGTCGGCCGGCACCGCGTCGACGCGGTCGGTGAGTGCGGCGGCCAGGCGCCGGTACAGGTCCGGGGTGGATTCGGTGGTGATCATGCGGCTGATTCTCCGTTCGTCGCGGTGGTGCGGTCTTGTACGGATCGGACGCCCGGGTCGAGCACCGACGCCTCGCCGTGCCAGTCGGGCGCCTCGCTGTCGAGCAGCGCTGTGGGAGTCATGGAGGCGATGCGGCGGCACTCGCGGGACAGGTGCGCCTGGTCGCTGAAGCCGGATTCGGTTGCGAGAGAAGCGAGGCCGCGGTGCCGTCCGGTGCGAGCCAGCGCCATGAACCGCTGCAGGCGCAGGATCGCCCGCAGCGTCGACGGCCCGTACCCGAATGCGTCGTTGCAGCGGCGGTGCAGTTGCCGACTCGTCATCGACGACGCGTCCGCCAGGCTCTCGACGCTCCACGATCGGGAGGCCAGCGCCGACGTGATCCGGGCCGCGAGCGGGTCGGGCTCGTGTTGCGCGGTGAGCCACTGCCGGCCCGTGTCCTGCAGGATCGTCAGCCGTTCGGGGGTGTCGGCCGCGTGCTCGAGCCGATCGATCAGGACTCGTTCGGCCGCCGAGCCGAGGACGTCGTCGAGCGAGACCCGGATGTCGCGGATCTGCGCGGCCGACGTGCGCAGCACGTGCGGCGCCGCCCCCGGGCGGAACCGGATGCCGAACGACTCGCTGCCCGGCGGCAGCGTGAACGACCACGCCGCCGTCTCCGGCCCGCACACCCGGACGCCGACTCCCGCGATCCACAGCACGTCGACGCAGCCGTCCGGCACCAGCAGGTGTCGGCCCTCGGCGTTCGCGGACCACGCGCACACGAGCGCTCCAGACAGGTCCGGCGCCACGGGCGTCGGCGTGTACCACCCCATGACGCTCAGGGTAGGGGTGACCACCGACAATCCGCGCCCGGAACGGGCCGGACTGGACACACGGACGGGAGTAACGGCATGAGAAGAATCCTGGTGATCTCGTTCGCCGCAGTCGCGGCGGGCGCCGCGCTGGTCGGTTGTTCCGACAGCGACGACTCCGGACCCGTCCCGTCGTCGACGACGATGCCGTCCACCGTGCCGTCGGCGGGCCCGGTGTTGACGACGGGGGAATCGAGCATCGGTCAGGTCGTCGTGAATGTCGACAACATGACCGTCTACGCCTACGACCGCGACGAACCCGGCACGAACGCGAGCGCGTGCGACGCGGTGTGCCTGCAGATGTGGCCGCCCGTGACGACCGACGAGTCCCGGCCCGAGATCGCGGGCGTCTCCGGCGTGATCGGCACCATCCCCGGCCCGCAGGGCGGCAAACAGGTGACCGTCAACGGGATGCCGCTCTACCTCTTCGCGGGCGATCCGCGGCCCGGTTCCGTTGCGGGACAGGGCATGGACAACCTGTGGTGGGCACTCAACCCGGCAGGGGAGAAGATCACCAATGCTCCGGGTGGGTGAGCGAATCCCTCAGCGGTCGGCGTCGTCTCGGAGTTCCCGGTAGCGCCCGAGCGCATCCTCGAGCTCCGGCGTTCCGGCCAGGTGAAGCCGCGAGGCCATTCCCTCGAAGTGCAGACCCGCGTCGTGGTGGGCGTGCACGAGTTGGGTCGCGAGCACGTCGTGATCGCCTTCCCCGCGGACCCCGATCGAGAGCTGCCACAAGCGGGAATCGGGAGGGAGTGGCTGCGGGCGGCACCGGGCGTTGCGTCGGGCGTCTCCGACCGCGCGCGGATCGGTGATCGGAATCGGCCCGAGGATCTCCCATTGCCCGATCGGTGCGAGGAGTTCGGCGAGGACCGAACGAAGCGCCGTGACGTAGTCGGCGGGGTCGGGGACGTAGACCTGCAGGATGTGTTCGACCAGGTCCTCGGGGTGGAAGGGTTCGGGCGTTTCGGGTTCGACGTCCCAGACGCTGCCACGGTAAACGCCGGTGCCGCCGACCGGGCCGAGGTCGGTGGCGGTCGATTCGACCAGGCACAGCATTGGGTGGCCGTACAGGCCCGTGAGCCGCGCCTGGCGAGCGAACACGTCCAGGATTCCCCGCGCAGTGCGCGGATCGATGCCGAGCGGAGTCTCGAATCCGGCGATCGCCAGGACGGTTCCGGTGGTCTCCGGATCGCTGCCGAAGATGTAGGTGCCGACGTCGGCGAAGACGTCGCTCATCGCATCGAGGCTGCCGCCGTAGGAACGGTCGTAGGACATGCTCTCGGCAAGCGCGTCGTACATGTCCTCGACCGAGGTCCAGTCGCGGGCATCGATGCTGTGCACCAGGTAACCGAGGCCGCCGAGCCGGTCGCAGGCGCTGTCGAGCTGGAAGTGGGTGTCGTAGCGGAACACCGTGCCGTTCTGCAGCAGGGTCCAATCGAAGCGCTGCCGCTGCACGGCGAACAGGTCGTGATCGGTCGGGTCGAACAACGCTCTCCGCACCATGCGGCGAGCGTATCCGCGGCTTTCGCAGAGCACCTACGCAAAAGGAAAAGCCCCCGGTGACAAGTCACCGGGGGCTTCCCGTGGCGGAGGATAGGGGATTTGAACCCCTGAGGGCGTTAACCCAACCCGCGTTCCAGGCGAGCGCCATAGGCCACTAGGCGAATCCTCCGTGGGGGAGCCTACCTGTTGGAGGGGTCGGAATGCCAAACGGGGTCCCCGGGAGGGGTGGATCACTGCGATTCCCGATCGTCCGGTTACACTCGTAGACGGATCCCGCGCGGCGCGCATCCTGTGAACTCCCCCAGGGCCGGAAGGCAGCAAGGGTCAACGGGCTCTGCCGGGTGCGCGGGGTCCCCTATCTCTTCCCGTCCCCGACCGGTCGTGTCGGTGAAAGGCCGCCCAGATGCCTGTGCAAACCCAAATCGGGTTGATGAGCCATGAAGAACTTCGCGCCGAACTCGAGCGTCAGACCGCGAAGTACGAGCAGCTCAAGGCGGAGAAGCTGAAGCTCGACCTCACTCGTGGCAAGCCGGCACCGGAACAGTTGGATCTGTCGAACGGTCTGCTCGCGCTTCCGGGTGACGGCGAGTTCCGGGACAGCGACGGCACCGACTGCCGCAACTACGGCGGCCTGACGGGTCTGCCGGAACTGCGCGCGATCTTCGGCGAGCTGCTCGGCATCCCGACGGCGAACCTGATCGCCGGCAACAACGCGAGCCTCGAGATCATGCACGACACCATCGTGTTCTCGCTGCTGCACGGCACCCCGGATTCCCCGAAGCCGTGGTCGCAGGAATCGGTGATCAAGTTCCTGTGCCCGGCGCCCGGCTACGACCGCCACTTCGCGATCACCGAGTCGTACGGCATCGAGATGATCGCCATCCCGATGCGCGACGACGGCCCGGACATGGCGAAGGTCACCGAGCTGGTGGCGTCGGATCCGCAGATCAAGGGCATCTGGTGCGTTCCCACGTACTCGAACCCGACGGGTGCGGTGTACTCCGAGGACGTCGCCCGCGCCCTGGCGTCGATGCCGGCCGCGGCCCCCGACTTCCGCATCTACTGGGACAACGCGTACGCGGTGCACCCGCTGGTCGAGGAGTGCGCGCCCGCGCTCGACATCCTCGGCATGGCGGCGGAGGCCGGCAACCCGAACCGTCCGCTGGTGTTCGCGTCCACGTCGAAGATCACCTTCGCCGGTGCCGGCGTGAGCTTCTTCGGTAGCTCCGCGGCCAACCAGGCCTGGTACCAGCAGCATCTGGGCAAGAAGAGCATCGGCCCGGACAAGATCAACCAGCTGCGTCACCTGCGCTTCTTCGGCGACGCCGCCGGTGTCCGCGCCCACATGGACAAGCACCGCGAGATCCTGGCGCCCAAGTTCGCGAAGGTGCTCGAGATCCTCGACGAGCGTCTGGGGGCGACGAAGGTCGCGTCGTGGACCGAGCCCAAGGGTGGCTACTTCATCAGCCTCGACGTCGTCGACGGCACCGCGAAGAGGGTCATCGAGCTCGCGAAGGACGCCGGCATTGCGCTCACCGCGGCCGGTTCCGCCTTCCCGTACAAGCAGGACCCCGAGGACAAGAACATCCGCCTCGCCCCGAGCTTCCCGTCGATGGACGAGCTCGCCAAGGCGATGGACGGCGTCGCGACCTGCGTGCTGCTGGCGGCCGCGGAGCACGCGCTCACCAAGCAGTAATTCCCCGAACACGACAGTGGCCGGTCACCTCGCGGTGACCGGCCACTGTGCGTTTCCCCCCGTCGCCGCTGCTACGACAGCGCTGCCACGATCCGGTCGACGACGTTGTTCGCGCTGTAGAAGTCCAGGCGGAAGCTGTCGAAGTCGAGCGGGTAGACGGCGCCGCGCTGCACCGACGGTACGGCGGCGAGCGTCGGGTCGGCCTTCAGTTTGTCCGCGCCCGGCTGCTGCGCGTTGATGATGAATGTCGTCGGCCCGGTCAGCGCGAGCGGCAGGTTCTCCATGTTCACCGCGACGATGTCCGATCGGCCGGCCGCCGCGCCGGTGCCGGTGATCTCGGCCGGGAGCGAGGCGACCGTGAGGCCGAGGCGGGTGGCGAGACGGCCCTGCGCCGACTCGGCCGTGAAGATGCGCGAATCCTCGGGCGAGTTGTAGGTGAGGATGTTCACCGGGGCGGCGCCGTTCTGCAGCGCCGGCGCGATGACCTGCTTGGCGTCGTCGACCTTGGCGTCGAACTCGGCGAGCAGTTCCGTCGCCCGATCCTCCTTGCCGACCGCGGCGGCCAGCTGGGTCGTCAGGTCCTGCCACGACTTGTCGGAGTAGTCGAACAGCAGTGTCGGCGCGATCTGCGACAGGGTCGCGACCTGCTGTGCGGCCGAGTCGGCGCCGCTGGTCGAGACGACGATGAGGTCGGGCGCGGCCGCGGTGATCTTCTCGACGTTCGGCGCGCCCTGGTACAGGACCTCGACGTCACGTTCGGCGGCGACATCGGCCCACTGTGTGAACAGGCCCTGATCGTCGGTGACCGTGCTCTTGGGCTGCGCGCCCGTGCCGATCACCGGTGCGTCGAGCGACAGCAGCGATCCGGTGAGCGTGACGCTGGTGGACACGATGCGCTGCGGCTGGGCGTCGAGTGTGACCGGGCCCGTGGCGGTTTCGACGGTGCGAGGCCATTCGCCGGACTGCGCGGTGGTGGCAGCCGAGGCGTCCGTGGACTCGTCGTCGGACGAGCAGGCGGCTGTCGTCAGCCCGATTGCGAGGGCGCCCAGGGCGACCGCGATCCGGGTACCGGCCGAGCGCCGACGCAGGGTTGTCGATAACAAGGGGGCTCCTCCTGAGGGGTGGGTGGCCCGACCCTACTATTAGGAAAGCGTCACCTAAGTAAGGGGTACCTATGTCGAGCATCACATCGGTCGATGACCTGCAGCGTCGTCTGCGGGCGGAGGGTGCGCCGCTGATCGATCCCGGACCGCCGGGGTTCGTGACCGCGACGTTCGTCTGGCACGCGCCGGAGGGCTCGCCGGTGCGGCACGTGTACCTCGAGGCCAACGGCATCACCGATCGTCGGGATCCGGACGCGAATGCGCTCTGCCAGCTGCCCGGCAGCGATCTGTGGGTGCAGCCGCGGGAGGTGCCCGAGCAGTGGCGCGGCGGCTACGGGTTCCTGCCGCGCACTGAGCCGATCACCGAACCTGCTGCGGGGCAGACGGAATGGGAGTGGTGGCGCGGGGTGCTCGCCGACCTCGTCACCGACGAGCTGAACCCGCTCCCGGTCGTGACATCGATGGGACTGCCCGCGCGCTCGGAGGCGGTGATGCCGGGCGCCTCGCCGCAGCGGTGGTGGGTGCACGGAGCGGCGCCGCGCGGCCGCATGACCGAGGAGGGGCGCTCGCTCGCCGGCGTGGATCGGAGCATCTGGTTCTACGAGCCGCCGGGACTCGTCGATCGGGAGCGTCCGGTGCTGATCGTGTTCGACGGCCGGGTGGCGGCGGTCGAGATTCCGCTCGCACCCGCCCTGGATCGGCTCGGGGAGCGTGGCCACCGGGTGCCGCTGGTGGTGATGATCGACAGCATCGATCCCGGGCTGCGCTCGCGCGAACTGCCCTGCAGCCCAGAGTTTCTCGACGCGCTCACCGGCGACCTGCTGCCGTACCTGCGCGAGCGGTGGGGTGCGACCGGCGATCCGGCGTCGGTGCTGGTCGGTGGTTCGAGCTACGGCGGGCTCGCGGCCACCTTCGCGGCGTTGCAGGCGCCCGATCACGTCGGCGGGGCGGTCAGCCTGTCCGGCTCGTTCTGGTGGCCGCGGCCCCCGATGGCGGGACGGTCCATCCAGGATCGGCTCGCGCAGGCCGACTCGAGCGGATCGCGTTTCTGGATGGCGGCCGGACAGCTCGAGCCCCGACTGATCGAGGAGAATCGCGAGGTTCGGGACTTGCTGCGGTCCAAGGGTTTCGATGTGGACTACCGCGAGTTCTGCGGCGGTCACGACTACATTCAGTGGCGCGATCTGCTGGTCGAGGGGGCGTCGGCGCTGCTGGGCCGCGCCGACGCCTGAGCTTCGGTCAGATTCCGGCCCGGTCCCCGGCGTGCGCCGACCCGAGCCAGGTGTGCGGGTTGCCGTTCCAGCACCAGCCCAGCTTCGGCCTGCGGTCGCTGATCCACAGGGCCGGCACCCGCTTGTCGCCGCAGCGCGACGCCGACAGCGAGAAGCACTTGTTCTTGCGGAGCATGTCGGGCCGGGCGGTGATCAGCGCGATGCCCTCGGCGATGGTGAGCGGGCTGCGGCCGTTCGCGGTGATCTTGACGAGCGCGTCCTGCGGGGTGACGTTGAGGAATTCGGATCCGGTGTCGACGTCGAACAGCAGGTAGCCGGGGCCGTCGGGGACGTCGACGCCCTCGATCGGACGGAACGTGGTGAGTTCGCCGGCCTCGAGCACGGTGAACCCCTGTCTGCTGCCCAGTGCGGTGCGGGCCATCGCCTCCTCGGCCGGAATCCCGGACGGAACCAGCACGAATGGGACGTGGTCCTCATGCCGGACCACATCGGCGTCGGGGCGGGCGGCGACGATGTCACGCAGCGGAGCGAGCCCCTCGCGGAAAGACTCCTCGGTGGTGCCCGCGAGGGCGGGGTAGCCGAGGGCGACGAGGTGGTCGAGTTGGCGATCGAATTCGGTGATGGCGTCGGACACGGGTGAATCCTTTCGACGGCGGCGGAGGGTTCAACGCGCGGTCTCCGGCATTGGTTCCCGTTCCGGCGGAAAGCTGACATACTCCGGCCAGGGTCGCCGCGCCGGTCGCGGCGGGTTCGAAAGTGGTGAGTGCCATGGCCACCCCGGCCGTTGTCGAGGGGCGTCGTGTGCCCGCGACGTCGACGCGTCGAGCGGGCTGTCTCGACGTCTTCCTTCTGGCCCTGAACATTCCGGGCGACTCGGGCGCGCAGGTCGATTCGTGTCCCGGCGCGGGATCCGCACCGTTCCTGCCGGCGTCGAACGACGATCCGGTGAGCGCGTCGCTTCCGGTGAACCTGCTCGCGGTGCGGGAGTGCGTCGAGTTCACGGGAGACCCACTGGTACTCGGAAAAGTCTCCGCGCCAATCCATGTCGGACCGCCCGCGCACTGCCTGTCGCTGTGGGAGGTGCCCGGGCACGGGGTCGTACTCGCGTGCGAGGACTGGACCGCCGACCCGGTCGAGGGGCTCGCCGACTGGCGTGGGAGCGGCATCGACAGCGCGGTCGACCGGTTGCTCGCGCCGTTCGGGCTCACCGCGGACGCGCGTCTGCACGAGGTCTTCCCGGATCTCGATCCCGCGCTGCCGAACCTGCGGTTGTCCGAGCTGGTCGCCGATACCGGGCACGAACGCGCGTCGGCCGGACTGGTCGTCGAGGTGCGCGGGGACGGCGGCGATCGGGTCCGTCAGTGCGTCGGCGGGCCCGGAACCGACGCCGCGGGGTGGCGGTGGGAGCGCCTCGCCCTCGCCGAACGGCCCGTGCGTGACGGTGCGGCCATCGCCGTCCGGGAGGACGCCGGCGCGATCCTGTTCGACCTCGAGGCGACCGCCGCCGATCACGACCACGACGTGTTCGGTGTGGCCGAGATGATCCGGGCCCTGGTGCCGTGGGTCGCGGTCCGGGCCCGGCACGCCGCCGACTACCGTCTGGTGCTCGACCATCTGCGTGACCACGACGTGCTCGAGGACGCGCGCCTGCTGACGGCGCTCGACGACGTCGCCGCGGTGCAGGCGCGGCGCATGGAACGGGTGCTGCTGGCCGCCGAGGCGCGGCACGACGGGGAGTCGCTCCCGCGGATGTCGCCCGCCCAGGTGCGGACGGCGCTGGTGCGACGGCTGTCGACGGAGATGACGGCGCTCGACGCCGAGCTGGGGGAGGCGACCCGGGTGATCGAGCGGGCTCTCCTGCGCAGCGCCGAACGTCGCGGGCACCGGCATTCCCGGATCGCGCAGGCGTGGACGGTCGCGGCCGGTGTCATTGCCGTGGTCGCGGTGTTCGCCGCGCTCGCGGCGGTGCCCGCGGTGGATCAGCCGACGCTGTTCGGGCACTGGCTCGAGGCGCTGGCCGCGACGATCGCGATCACCGCGGGCGTCATCGTCGTCGTGGTCGCCTGGCGGCGTCCGCCCGGCCGGTGACGGCGATGGTGCCTGCGACGCCCGCGTGGATGGCAGGATCGGGGCATGGCACTCACGCTGAACCTCGTCGGTGACCCCGAGGCGGACGCCCTGCTGGCGTCGGACCCGCTCGCGCTGCTGATCGGCATGCTCCTCGACCAGCAGGTGCCGATGGAGACCGCCTTCGCCGGCCCGAAGAAGCTCGACGACCGGCTCGGTGGCCTCGACGTGCACAAGATCGCCGAGATGAGCCCGGAAGACTTCATCGCGGTGTGCGCGCAGCCGCCGGCGGTGCACCGGTTCCCGAAATCGATGGGGGAGCGGATCCAGTCGCTGTGCGGCTACATCGTCGAGCACTACGACGGCGACACCGCCGCGATCTGGACGTCGGGCGATCCGGACGGCAAGGAGGTGCTCAAGCGGCTCAAGGCGCTGCCCGGGTACGGCGACCAGAAGGCGCGAATCTTCTTGGCGCTGTTGGGGAAGCAGATCGGTGTCGAGCCCGAGGGTTGGCGCGAGGCCGCCGGATCGTACGGTGACGAGGGCTCGCGCCGGTCGATCGCCGACGTCGTCGACCGGCAGACGCTCCTCGAGGTGCGGGAGTTCAAGCAGGCCGCCAAGGCCGCGGCGAAGGCGGCGAAGGGGAAGTAGGCCGTCCACTCGGATTTCGAAGGCAAGGGATTCCATGGCGCACGTGCAACGTTTCGACCACGTCGGGATCACCGTCGCGGACCTCGACGCGGCAACGGCGTTCTTCGTCGGGCTGGGTCTCGAGGTGGAGGGCACCGGGTCCGTGGAGGGCGAGTTCGTGGAGACCGTGTGCGGCATCCCCGGCGCACACTGCAACATCGTGATGCTGCGGGCGCCCGGCGGTGGGTTCCGGCTGGAACTGTCGTCCTTCGTCACGCCCGATCACGTGCCCGGATCACCGACGGCGATGGCCAACGAGCTCGGGCTGCGCAACGTGTCCTTCGAGGTAGGCGACCTCCAGGCGGCCGTCGACGCGGTCGCGGTCGACGGGTACGGGCTCGTCGGCGGCATCGGCGAGTACCAGAACAGCGTGCGGATGGCCTACGTCCGTGGGCCCGAAGGGATCATCGTGTCCCTGTTCGAGCAGCTGCGCTGACGCGCAATCAGCCAGGGTCAGCCGGGCGGTGCGAAGAACTCGAGCGCGATGCCGTCCGGGTCGCGGAAGGACAGGCCCGAACCGTAGCCGGCGGTCTTGATGCCGCCGTGCGCGATGCCCAATTCGTCGAGACGGTCCCGCCAGAAGTCGAGTTCGCCGGTGGTGCAGGCGAATGCGATGTGGTCGAGGCCGATTCGGTGTTCGTCGAAGCCGCCGCTCGGGGGCTCGCCGATGTGGGTGTGCAGGCCGAACATCGTCCCGCCTCCGAGCACGAACACGGCGTGGTGGAAGGCGCCGGATACCTCGTCCTCGTCGAGCACCGGTGGTGAGCCGAACAGTCGGGTGTACCACTCGGTGCTGGCGGCCATGTCGGACACCGTGACCGCGATGTGGGTGAGGGCTGGGAACGGCGCCATGACGCACCTCTTCCTCCGGATGCATTGGTGCCACCAAGCCTATCGCCGCCCGGTATGTGCCGGGGCGGTGTTTGCACATCGACCTCCTCCGTTCGGTCGAAGGGCTAGGCGACCGGCGAGGCTGCCGCATCACGTCGGGTGGTTCAGCGAGATGTCCCCGGGCTCGACAGATGGGACTCGAGCAGGCGAATCATCGAGTCCCGCAGGGCGACGCGACTCAACGGATCGCCCGGTCGGGCGATCTCGTGCAACGTGAAACCGTCTATCAGGGCGACGAACTGGCGGGCCGGTAGCTCGGGATTCTCGACGCCGAACAGCTCCAGAGCGCGTTCGGTGGCCTCCTCGATCACGCCCATGATGCGATGGACCGGCTCGGCGAGTTCGGGTCGCCGTCGCGCAGCCAGGTATGCCTCGAACTGCGCGACGGAATCGTCGTTGTCCTGCCCCGTGACGAGTTCCACCAGGGCCTCTGCCAGTTCGTCCCGGCCAACCGTCTCGGACCGGGCTTCGGTGAGCAGCTTGCCCACCTTGTCGGTGACCGCGTCCGCAATCTGCGTGATCGCCGCATCGATCACATCGGGGACCGATTCGAAGAAGTAGCTGGTCGTGGAGGCGGGAAACCCTGCACGGTCGGCGACAGCTCGGAATGTGACTCGCTCGAGCCCCTTCTCGGCGATCACTGCGATTGCCGCAGCGACGAGTTCCGTGCGCCGTTCGCGTCCGCGTGCGTAGTGCGAGCGACGTGAGGAATTCATGGATCGAGAATACTGATCCACCAAAGTCTGGCCATTTGGCCAGACTTTGTTCTAACGTGGCTCCACGCGACGGTCGGTCGGTGGGGCATCGGTCCGGTCTCGACGTCCTGCGGGACGAATGCGAGTTGTTCAGAGTCGAGGATCGGAGAAGTGACCATGGCATCGACAACCGATGTGATCGTGGTCGGTGCAGGGTTGGCGGGGCTGACGGCAGCCCGTCGACTCGTGGACGCAGGACTGACCGTGCAGGTCGTCGAGGCGCGCGACCGGGTCGGTGGCCGCACGCTCAATCACGACCTCGGCGACGGCCGGATCGTCGACTCCGGCGGCCAGTTCGTCGGCCCGACCCAGGACCGGGTCCTGGCGCTGGCCAAGGAACTCGAGGTCGAGACCTTCTCGACCCACGATCAGGGGCTCAGTACCTACGTCAAGAACGGCACGGCCCGGACGTTCACCGGTGACGTTCCGCCGGACCCCGCCGCACTGGCCGACGTGGGCGCGCTGATCCTCCGGGTGAACCGGGCCGCCAGGTCCATCCCGGTCGACGAGCCGTGGAACGCGCGTGGGGCGAGCGCTCTCGACTCGCAGTCGCTGACGAGTTGGATCCGGCGCGGCGCGGTCACCGACGGCGGACTGGACCTGCTCAACGTCCTGCTGGGATCGGCATTCGGTGGGACCGCCACCGACGCGTCCGCGCTGTTCGGCCTCTCGTACGTCGCCGGCGCGGGCAATGAGTACACCCCGGGCACCGTCGAGCGGATGATCGGTGTGCGTGGGGCAGCGCAGGATTCGCGGTTCCACGGCGGTGCCCAGATGCTCTCGCTGCGGCTCGCCGACGAGCTCGGGGATGCGGTGGCGCTCGGCGAGCCGGTGCGGAGGATCGAGCAGGACGGACGTGGCGTGCGGGTGTTCAGCGACAACCGCCAATGGACCGCGAGTCGGGTGATCGTCGCCGTGCCCCCCGTGCTGGCCAGCAGAATCTCGTGGGATCCGCTGCTCCCGGCCCAGCAGGACGCACTCTTCTCACGCATGGCCCTCGGCACGCTCTGCAAGATCGAGGCAGTCTATCCGGAACCGTTCTGGCGCAAGGACGGACTGTCGGGTCAGGGCGTCTTCCGGGATCCCACCTCGCCGGTGTGCTCGATGTTCGACAACTCCCCACCGGACGGTGGCCCCGGCATTCTGATGGGCTTCGTCGGCGGCGCCCAGTGGCGGCGATGGGTGTCGCTCCCGGCCGGTCAGCGCCGGGGAGCGGTGCTCCGGGCCTTCGCCACGGTCGTCGGGAAGCGGGCGCTCACACCGGTCGAGTGGATCGAACAGGACTGGACCAAGGAAGAGTGGACGCGTGGCGGCCCGACGTCGGTGCTCGCGCCCGGCGTGGTCACCGAACTGGGAATGTGGCGCGACGTGCCCTTCCTGCGAGTGCACTGGGCCGGTGCGGAGCACTCGCCGTACTGGAACGGGTACCTCGACGGTGCCGTCCGTTCCGGTGAATCATCTGCAGCCGAAGTCGTTGCTGCCGAGGGAAAGATGTGATCATGCCCAATCGTTTTGTGATCAGCGCGCAGCGCGTTCTCGCCGCCACGCTCGACGAGGTGTGGGAACTGACGTCGGACACCGGGCGCTACGGAGACTGGGTGGTGAGCGTCCGGGAGGTGACCGCGCACCACGGCCCGGCGACCGTCGGCAAGTCGTACCGCGAGCGGGTCGCCTCGGTCGGTCCGCTGACGTCACGCGCCGAGTGGACCGTCCGGACGCTCGAGCCCAAGACGCTCCGAATCGACTCCGCGGTGGGGCTCGCACCGCTGCGCGACGTAGTCAACATCTTCCGGTTCGAACCGGTCGGTGACGCCGCGACCACGATGACCTACGAGCTCCACTTCACGCTGGGGCCGGCCCCGCTCGGCGCCCTCGTCCACAAGATCCTCGGTTCCTCGATGGCCGCCGATTTCGACAAGTCGATGCGCAAGCTGGAGACGGTCATCGTGTCCGAACGTCCGACACAGCAGGAACTCCGGGAAGGGAACGAAGTCCGATGACGACAACGAAGGCGACGGATTCGGTGCAGGCGATGATGTTGGGCGTGCACGTGCTCGACACGCTGGTGCGTCCGGTGGAGAGCATTCCCGAGGGACAGGACGGCGCCCTCGTCGAACAGATCGCCATCTCGCCGGCCGGAACAGCGGGTGGGACGGGCCTCGTCCTGTCCCGTCTGGGAGTGCAGGTGCGTGCCGCCGGCGCGATCGGCGACGACGTGGTGGGCGAGATGCTCACCATGCTCCTCGAACGCGAGGGCGTCGACACGTCGCTGCTGCACAAGGTCGCCGATGCGCAGACCTCGGCCTCTGTTCTTCCCATCCGTCCGGACGGCTCGCGGCCGGCACTCCATGTGGTGGGTGCGAATCAATTCCTCGGCGAGCATGTTCCGTGGGACGAGCTGGCGGGTGCCGACTTCGTGCACCTGGGGGCGGTGGAGTTCTACGGCGGCGACCTCGGTGCGCGGATCCTCGAGCGGGCACACGAGCACGGTGCGATCACGTCGGCAGACAGCCTGGCGCAAGGCCTGCCCGGAGTCCTCGACTACATCCGAGCGGCGTTGCCGCACATCGATTATCTCCTGCCGAACGACGAGCAGGTGATCGGATGGACCGAGGCGTCGTCGTTGCGGGAGGGGTGCGAGCGGCTGCTGGAACTGGGCGCACGGTGCGTGGTCGCGACGGCGGGGGCGGAGCCGACGATGGTCGCGACCGCGGACGGCATCACCGAGGTGCCGGCGTTCCCGGTCGATGTCGTCGACACCAGCGGGTGCGGTGACGCGTTCTCGGCCGGATTCCTGCGCGGCATCTCCCTCGGCCTGGACGTCTTCGCCGCCGCCGAGTTCGGCAACGCCACCGCCGCGCAGACCGCGCAGGGGCTCGGCAGCGCCTACGGGACCTACGACGCGGACACGGTGCGCGAGTTCATCGCGGCCCGGCGCTCGGTCGGGGATCTCGCATGACGAGTGCCGGTGACTTCACCGAACTGCGCGCGTCGGTCGCCGAGACCGCGCGTCAGGTCGCCGCGCGCGGACTGGTCCTCGGAAGCGCCGGCAACGTCAGTACCCGCGACGGCGACGCGGTCGCGGTCACCGCGAGCGGCGTGCACCTGCTCGACGCGACCGTCGACGACATCACCGTCGTGGACCTGGACGGCCAGCTGATCGAGGGCGCGTTGCGCCCGACGACCGAACTCGAGATGCACCTCGGCATCTACCGGTCGACATCGAACGGCAGTGTGGTCCACGCTCATTCGACGTCGACCGTCGCGCTGTCGTTGGTGGCCGACGAGCTGCCCCCGGTGCACTACCAGCAGCTCCTGCTCGGTGGTGCCATTCCGGTGGTGCCGTTCGCGGCGTTCGGGAGCGAGCAACTCGCCACGTCGACGGTCACCGCCCTGGCGCACCGCAACGCGGCGATCCTGGCCCATCACGGCTCCGTGGCGGTGGGCCAGTCGCCCACCGAGGCGCTCGACCGGATCGTGCTGCTGGAGTGGCTGTGCGAGGTCTATCTCCGCGCCGCGGCGGTGCAGCAGCCGCGCGCGCTCACGCCGGCCGACCTGCAGTCGGTGATCGAGATGGCGATCGCGACGCAGTACGGGGAGAAGCGCCGCGTGTGAGCAGCGGGCGCGTCAGCCGGGCGGTGCGAAGAATTCCAGTGCGATGCCCAATTCGTCGAGACGGTCCCGCCAGAAGTCGAGTTCGCCGGTGGTGCAGGCGAATGCGACGTGGTCGAGGCCGATCCGGCGTTTGTCGAATCCGACGTCCGGGGGCTCACCGGTGTGGGTGCGCTGGCCGAACATCGTGCCCCCCGCCGCGCACGAACACGGCGTGATGGAAGGTGCCGGATTCCTCGTCCTCGTCGAGCACCGGCGGCGACCCCAGCAGGCGGGTATACCAGTCGGGTGCTGACGGCCATGTCGGACACCGTGACTGCGATGTGGGTGAGAGCTGGGAACGGCGCCACGACGCACCTCTTCCTCCGGAACGCCTACAGAGAGGAGCGGAGGGCGCGAGAGGCGGTGCCGCTGGCCTAGGTCCGCGCCACGAGCTCGTCGGTACCCCTGCGCAAAGCTCCCGGGTGAAGGTCGCGATCGCGCGGGCCGCCGGGATCCTCGCGGGCGAGCCCGGCGCTGAGTCGCCAGGGAAGCCGCAAAGGCGACGCCGGTCGGGGGACGGCGACGATCAGCTGTCGATGAGGTGATACGTCAAACCCGCTGTCTACCAGCCGAGTTGACATAAGATTGATTATCGGCGTTTGAATTCGAGTGGCTGACAGTTGGTTCCGACGACGCCAGGGATCTGTTGCTCTAGGGTTCCGGCTCATGCAGAGATTGTTTCGTTTCTCCTTCGAACTTCAGGCTCCTCTCACTATGCAGCAGGCCAATTTGGTACTGCCCGCAGTCCGTGCGCTGATGAAGCGAGAGGGGCTGGAGCCGAATTACGGACAGCTCGAACCCGAGGGCGAGGATCAGTGGATGATGTCCGGCTGGACTGCCGATCTCGACTACGACGTATTCCTGGATCGCTATCCGGGGGGGTCGTTCCCTTGGCATGCCGGTCTTGACTACCAGGTATACCTGGAGCGTAATAGGGAAATGTCGTTCGAGGATTGGCAAGAGTCGGTGCAGGAAGCCATAAAGCAGATAGTGGCGGAAGCGAATCCGGCGGCGTGGGCGTCCTGTGAGTGGCGCTACTCGGATGACGAGGACTTTACAGTCCTCGTCTATGAGGACGCTCACGACGAGTGATGCGCTCGGTCTTTGGGTTGTCGTCGTCGTGGGTCGGGACCACAGCCAGTCGACCTAGGCAGGAGGTGGCCGCCGAGCCCTGACGCCGGGATCGAGCTGTAGCCGACGGCACCGCGGCCGCGTTCAGGAGGAGCAGTCACTGCCCGCCGGCACCGGTCAGCGCCGAACGCTGCCGCCACCAGATGACCGCCGAGGCGGCGAGCGCGGCTGCGCCGATCCCCGCTGCGACCAGGCCCGCGCGGTTCGCAGCCTCGCAGCCGGGTAGAACGAACTCAATGACGTCCGCGGTACGCCTCACTCGGCGTCCGATTGGACAGTGCCTGGTGTGGCCGGATGGCGTTGTAGATGTGCCGGTAGCGGTGGACTTCCATGTCGAGGGCGTCGCCAACAGCGAGGGTGACATCGAGGGTCGCGGTGCCGACACTGTTGGCGGCGGTGACCGTGAAAGTCGATGAGTCTGTCGTGGTGGGGGTTCCGGAGAGCACACCATCCGTCGAAAGGTCGAGGCCGTCGGGCAGGGTGCCGGTGGTGACGGTCACGGTGGGGGCGGGTTGCCCGGTGACGGTGAACGTGTGGCTGTAGGGCTGGCCGACGACCCCGGCAGCAGGGGTTCCGGTGAGGGTGGGTGCCTGGTCGATCGCGATCACCGACACCGTGTTGCTGCCCCCTGCCACATTCAGCGGTCAGAACCGCGCCACTCATCGCTGAAAGTCACAGATGTCGTGCGCCGTGTTGGCGGCGAGGGGGCTGGCATCGCGTGCGCGGTCTTGGGGCGATGGAGCCATCACGTCCCTGTTCGTGCCGGCATCAAGGTATTGCGGTACCCAACGGGTACCGCAATACCTGACGGCACGAACGCTGAAGCCTCGAACCGAACCGACCTCGCACAGCGCCGCCACGATGCCCGACAGCTCGTCTAGCATCTGCGCTTCCTCGAGGAGAACGTCGTCGGGCCGGCACTCGTGAAGGACGCCCTCCTGAGTGGCCTCAGCCAGTCCGAGACAGCGAAGCTGCTCGGGATGAGCAAACGGACCGTGAACCAGAACGCCCGCCGGCCGTACATGGAATACGCGACAGTGCGAGACGAGCGCGCCGCGGAACGTCGGAGCCTGAGCTCTGCGTTCCTGTCGTACGTCTGGGGATCGGAGGACGCGGCGCGGACGGCCATCGAGCGATCCGTCCAGTACGACCGCGAGCGGCTCCTCATCGAATCGGACTGACCGATGGCCTACCCAGGATCGCCCCGGCAGAACGGTCGGTGAGAGTCCTTCAACGGCCGCTTCCGCGATCAGTTCCTCAAATGCGAGCAATCCGGATAACGTCTCGGTGTAGAAATGTTTCGCTGCTATAGATTTTTCTCATTGTCGGTGATGGTCACCGCCGTCTGGAAGGACCTCATGATCCGCTTCCCACTCCGCACTGTCACCGTTCTGTCGGCCTCCGCCTTCGCCGTGGCCGGAATCGGGCTGGCATCCGCCACCACCGCGTCCGCCGTCACGATTGAGTCGGGCCCCACGGCTAACTACATCTCGTTCGAGGATCTCGCCGAGGGGCACTTCAACGTGATCGACAACCTCACCGACCAGATCAACGACGCGCTACCGGGCGAGGAGGAGTGGGTGTTCGCGGTGAACAAGCGTGGCCCGCGCTCGGTGATCGGGATCTGGAATCCGGCCACGCGTTCACAAAACACGCTGATGGTCGAGTGCGATCCGACGGTTGACACCTGGGATTCGTACCTGCGCGGGTCCTGCTCAGGCAACGAGGAATCACTACTCCCCTGAGAACTGGCCATGGATCCTCGGGGTCCTTAACTAATTGCACTGTGGGGGTACGGCACCTGCGATAGTGACCGGATGCCGCTGGAACTCCGCTCACTCATTCGAGGCATGGATCGAATGTCCATCGAAACGTGGGATCGAATTAAGCTCGGCGACCGCGCGAAGCTCAAGTTCCGCGAGGACTCGATCACCGAAGAACTTCTATTCAGTCTCATGCGGGCGCACCCTCAGCTCGCAGTCAAGCGCTTCAACCAGTATGAGGAGAAGTCGACTGGCGCGGACTGGGAATGGTGGGTGGGGTCTCGAAATCTCGGATGGTTTCGCTTACGAATCCAAGCCAAGCGAGTTCACGGGGGAGTCACCGCAGATGGCGATCGTCGCCCGGGACACCAAGCACCCGGGCGAGATCCATGCTGGCGATTCCCGGTCGGCGGCGTGCTGCCGACTCGATGCTTGCCGCGAGAGTCTGTGGCGTTTCGCGACCACACCCTCGAGGTGGTGCTCGCGGGCCAGCGCGAGCATCCGGTCGCCGTCGACACCGGTCCAGAACGGCGGCACCTGCACCTCCCGCCCCGTCAACGCGAGGCCGTCGAGCAGCGCACGTCGCTCGAGAGATGGCAGGCCGGTCGTCGATTCACCGTCGAGGGCAAGGAGGTCGAAAACGGAGTAGGTGACAGGAAAGTCTTTGCGCAGCTGCATCGTCGGCCGCAGCACGTGCATTCGGCGCTGCAACCGGCTGAACGATGGCCGGCCTTTCGCGTCTAGGGCGACGACCTCACTGTCGAGGATCACGTCGTGGCTGTTGGCGGCGTCTGCGATCGGGGTGGTGAGTTCCGGGAACGCGCCGGTGATGTCGTTGCCGTTGCGGCTGAACAACCGGACGTACCGCCGCGATCTTCGGTGACGGCGCGCTGTCCGTCCCACTTCATCTCGAACGCCCACCCCTCACCGGCCGGTGACTCGCCGAGCGTGGCCAGCATCGGCGACGGGGGAGCCTTCGCGGCACTCATATCCCAGATTGTGCGCGGCCCACCCGACCGGCGTGGCGAAACGACAAAGCATGCTGCGGGCCGTGTGGAGCTGGCGCATCCGACCACATGGTTCCTGGTGCGTTGCCCGCCGTTACGTAAGGGCATGAGCCACATCGAGTTCCCTCGCATCACGCGGTCAGCGCGCGGGATGCAGACGGCGCTCATGCAAGCCGTCGCGGAGTCAGCCGCCCTAAACTCGGCGGCCCGGACGTGCCCGGTGAGGGGATTGCCGCAGTGACCCGCACGAGGCGCCGACTGGGTGGGCTCCGCTTCTCCTACGACCTGGACGTCCTGCTACACGTCGGGGGATCGATCTCGTCAACGGAGGGGGCCGCCGGGCTGCGGAACCCGCGCGTCGCGGCCGCGAAACGCTCCGTGACAGCCCGGACATCCACATCGGTCGTACTGATGTGGATGTCCGGGGTTCTTCTCCGAGCGCGGTTCCAACCCGCTGTCCTGTACGACGATCGCCAGCTAGTTGTAGTGGTAGAACTGCACCACATCTGGATTCTGCAGCGGACCGTAGATCGTCACCCCGGCGACACCATTCCCACGCGCGGCCTGATCGATGTACTGCTGGGCCACATACCCGAACAGGGGAGGCAGCAGCGGGCCCACGATGCGGACCTGCGAGAGCAGCACAGCCTCACCGTGATTGACCTCGATCTGAGTGCCGCCCGGAACGGGCTGCACCGTGAACGCCGAAGAAGTGCCGGAGCCGAGCGCCAGTGCAGCACACACGCCCGCCGCCGTAGCAGCGATCTTCAATGTCGTCTTCATGGTCCCCATCTGAGAATCCTCCTATCCCCGCCGCCGCGAATCGGCGGCGCGGCTGACATCACCACGCCGCCGGAACCGAAATCACTCGGACGATCCAGTTGTGAGGCAAATCACTGGCATGTCGCCCTGCTGGGTAGCCGGCGGACGGGACTAGGACGGCCCACTCGGAGTAGGCCTGGGTCTCGTGGCGGTCGAAGAGGAGCCCACCGGCGATGAGGATGATGGCCACGGCCGCGAGGCCGGCGAGGGTTCGGCGTGCTGTCGTGGTCATCCCGGGATTGTCACACGAGGTCAGTTCGCCTCGCGGCGTGCAGCTTCCAGACGCTGGCGGCGCCGGATCCGGCGGTCGCGGCTCGCTTCGCCGTTGAATATCTTTGACGGCGGTTCGAGGTCGAACGGTGCGCCGGCCAGGCGAAACTCCCCTATCTCGACGAGGAACCGATCGACTGCGATCCGGATCAACTCACCCGCGCGACGACCCACCGCGCGAGGGTGTCGAGTCGGACAGCCAGGTCTTCGCCGAGGTGCATGGCCATCACCGTCGAGAACGCTGGTTGGGTGGCGTGATTGTGCTTGCGCGAGTGCACTTGCTAAAGATGGCCAACGCATGGCGGCTTGCCAGGATCCGCCGCGGGCGGCTCACAGAGTCGGCATCGCCGCGTAGAAAGCTGCCGAGGCGTTTTCCGGACAGCGCGGGCATCGGCGCGGCAGGCTAGAGCAGTGCCGTTGACAGCTGTCCATCCCGCAGCCGGGCTTGTCGATCTCACCCTTGACGGCTCGAAGGGGAATCAAGCCAACCTGCTCGGCACGAAGGCAGCGTCGAGCTCCGGTGGGCTGATCTGCACAAGGCACGTACTCGGCCGCCGCTGACGTGTCGTGAATGTGGACATGGTCTGCACGCGAAAGTGTCCCGGTCCGGGATGCGGTTCTTCGCCCACGACCCCGGTGCCCCCTGGTGTGGCCTAGCCGGGGAAAGTTTGGCGCACCGCCTTCTCAAGATCGAGCTTGCCTCGGCAAGCCGAGCCGCAGGCTGGCATGCCGAGTTGGAGGTTCCTGGCAACGGCTGGCGCGCCGACGTCTTGGCGACCAGTCCCGACGGCGACCGGCGGATGGCCTGGGAAGCGCAGCTCGCCGTCTCGACGGCCCAGGATCTCGCAGCCCGCACCGCGGCGATGGCGGCCGACGGCGTCACGGTGTGCTGGGTGACCGATAAGGACCGGCCCTTCCTCGGGCATGTCCCGAGTATTCGGATCAAACCGGGGGGACGTCGTGACCGAGGAGGCAACGTCGGGCAACTCGAATCGTGGGACATCCCCGATCGTGATCGACGGGCTAGGGGCCTTCGTGCCGGAATGGTGCGAGCCGCGCGGCGCGTGCAGCATCTGGGCCCAGCACGGCTACTACGGCAGGGACGAGGGCCCGTGCCCTGGCCACGGCACCTGGGGGCGCCCAGTCGGCTTGCTGGCATTGTCGGCCTTCGTCGGCCATGTGCACCTCGGCGGCGAGAGCCGCGTCGTGTTGCGCCTGGCAGTAGTCCGAGTACCCGGTGACGGTCCCGTCGGACCAGTACGTCTCGATCGGCCCCATCCCATTGGCGCGGCTGCCCCTGAGCGTGGCGGCGCTACTCGTGTCATCGGCGTGGAGCCCCCTGCCCGGCACCGAGTGGTTGCTCGTCGCGTTGGTACTCGGATTCGTCCTCGGCACAAAGATCTTCCACACCCTCAACCAGGATCGCTACGAATCATCCGTGCTGTCACTCCTGATCGTCGCCGCGCTGGTCTCCTCCGTCACAGCATTCAGCTAGCCTCCAGCCGAAATCTGATCTACTCCCCGCGCATTCATCGCCCTCCCGCAACCTCTGCCACCTTCTTGACGCAAGACAGACACCGCCTCTTCAGCTATTGGCCGTGGCGAGTGGGATCGGTGATTGTGGGTGGACGCTGGTTGTTGCGTCGGTCAAGCAACGAAGAAACTGAGCTGCAATGCAGCGCGGCTGCTCATAAGGTGTCGGCATGTCGCCGGTCCTCAAGATCACCACGCGTAACGCCCGTTTCCAGCAATGGCATTCGCTTCTGTCGAACCGCAACAAGCGGCAGCGCTTGCGCGCGTTCGTCGTACAGGGGGTGCGGCCCATCACGATTGCGCTCGACCGAGGATGGGCCGTCGAGGCCATCCTCTTCGATCCAGATCGCCGACTGTCCGAGTGGGCGCGGAACGTGCTGGAGATTGCTGGAGGTGAGCGCTTCGCCCTCTCCCGCGAGCTGATCGCGGAACTCGGCGAGAAGACAGATGACGCCCCAGAACTCCTCGCAGTGATGTCCCTTCCCGGGGACGACCTGGGGCGCATCCCTGTTGCACAAGACTTCCTCGGTATTGCCTTCGACCGGCCCACTAGTCCCGGCAACCTCGGCTCGGTCATCCGATCCGCAGACTCGTTCGGTGCGGCAGGTGTCATCGTGACCGGGCACGCGGCCGATCCGTACGACGGTGCCGCCGTGCGGGCGAGCACGGGATCGCTGTTCGCCGTACCGACAGTCCGAGTCTCGTCACCAGCAGACGTCCGGGATTGGGTCGAGTCCCATCGCGCCGAAGGCCTTCCCATCCAGATGGTCGGAACGGACGAGAACGGCGACGCCGACGTCTACGACGTCGACCTGACATTGCCGACGCTGCTCGTCGTCGGAAATGAGACGACTGGCCTGAGCGCGGGATGGCGTGATGACGTTGACCGACTGATACGCATCCCCATGACAGGCTCGGCCAGCTCCCTCAACGCCGCCAACGCGGCGTCCATCGTGCTCTACGAAGCCATGCGACAGCGCCTCCATAAGCCAGTGGGTAGGCTCCCCGAGCTGACCGAACGGCATGCCGTGACGAGGTAGGTGAAGGCACTCACCGGGGCGTGCACGCAGATGGGCCTCGGTCAGAAACCTCGGTAGACGCCGTCCTGGTCGGCGGACTCGACGAACTCGTCGAAGTCCATGTTGCTGATGGAGAGGTTGTTTTCGATCGACCACATCTGAGACGGGATGACGCGGACGGTCTGGCCACGCGTGCTGCCGAAGTCCTCGGGGCCGGTGTCGACGGCAAGGATCGGGTGTTCAGGGTCGGTGATGGTGGTGTGGTCGGCGATGAAGAGGTAGTACGGCGGATGGTCCCCGATGCGCTCGATCAGGTCGGGGATCGACAGGCCGTCGTTCTCGGGATTGTCGATGCAGGTGAGGTAAGCCGAGAAGTCCGAGTTCTCGCCTTCTCCGGGTGCCATTGCGGCCGCGGCGGCTTCACGCCACTTCGTGTCGTCGCTGAAGTCTGTTCGGATCAGGAGGGAGACGCCCCCGTCGCCGCCGAGGTAGTCATCGAGTCGGCGTCCGGCCCCGAGCATCCGGGTCAGTTCGGCATCGGCCTGTTCGGTGGCCTCCCGGTCGATTGTTGCGCGAATCTGATCGGGCGGGGTGGAGGGCAGATCCGCGGGAAGGATCGAGGCGATGATGCGTTCGCAGTCGCCGGGGTCGATCGGTGTGTGACCGCGGATCTCGTAGGTCCACGGGCCGACCGTGGTGCGGTGCAACAGCGGGGTGCGGGTGCTCAATTCGCCTGACGGCTCGCCGAGTTCGGTCACCCATTGCCGCAGGTTGAAATCCGGATATCTGGGCATAATCTCCAGATTCAATGATCCGGTGCGCGGATCGCCGTCGATGGGTCGGGCCTGGATCTTCCCCGGTGTCCAGGTGACCTCCGCGGCCGGCACCTGGGACAGCGCCTGCATCTTCGCTTCGTACTCGCGCTGAGCTGCGCTGACTCGAGGGTCTTCCTCGACCTTTGTCGCGCCGGCCCATGCGAACAAGGCAGGATCGAAGAGCTCGTCGATCACGGGGTTCGAGAGTTCGAGCACAGTCCCGGACGTCGATCGGGACAGTGCGACACCGGTTTCCGCGTCGATGACGTAGATGATGGTGCTACCGGGCTGGTCGGTGAACTGCACTTCCCAGCCGGTGCGGCCGCGGACATCGACCCGGCGAGGTGCGGTGGGATCACCAAATCGCGCGGGAACACCCTGCTGTCGTGGGAGCCACATCGAATACGCCTGCAGGAGAAGTGAGGGGATGTCGCCGGTCATCATCACCCACCGATGTGGGGACTTCACCACGTGCACCATGACTCTGTCGTCGTCGCGGCGGTACTCGTCAGTCGCGTTTTCGATGTAGGTGACCTCACCGGCGGCGTTCTCGATCCGCCACGAGGTCGGCGGCTGAAACCACACCTTGCCTGCATAGGTGCCGCCGGCCCACATCTCGGCGCGCACCGATCGGCCCATCGTGCTGTAGCTCAACCCGCGTACCTGCGGCCAGGACATCGACATTCGCCCAATGTATCGGTCTCCCCTCAGAACTCGACCGCACGCGCCTCGGCAGTCGCGGAGGACCGCAGTTGCTTTCGCTGAAGATCGCCAAGGTGTAGTCACGGGACAGATGGCTGCTGGCTTGCTCAAAAGTCCCGCCTGTGCCGCAAGGGGCGCCGCCGTATCGCCGCGAGTCACATACCAGGCGCCCTGGAAGGGGTGGTCAGACCGCGTCGGACTCCGGTTCCGGGCGCGGCCGCGGCCGCTCGTGCTCCCGGCCGAACGGCCCGGCCGGCGCGCCGTGCGCGAGGACGGCGTGCTCGTAGGCGGACTCGGCGTGCAGCGCGAGATCGATGCCCGACGTCTCCTGTTCGGCGCTGATGCGGAACCCGACGACCCGGTCGATCAGCTTGCCGAGGCTGTACGTGACGCCGAAGGCGTAGAGGCCGACGACGGCGACCGCGAGCACCTGCTTGCCGAGCTGGGCGAACCCGCCGCCGTAGAACAGGCCCTCGACGCCGCCGGTCATGACCTCCGACGCGAGCAGACCGATGAGCACGGTGCCGACGATGCCGCCGACCAGGTGGACGCCGACGACGTCGAGGGAGTCGTCGTAGCCGAAGCGGAACTTCCAGCCCACCGCGAACGAGCAGACGGCGCCGGCGGCGACACCGATGATCGCGGCGCCGACCATGCCGACCCAGCCGCAGGACGGGGTGATCGCGACGAGTCCGGCGACGACGCCCGACGCGGCACCGAACGTGGTGGGGTGGCCGTCGCGCTTCTGCTCGACGAACAGCCAGCCGAGCAGGCCGGTGCAGCCCGCGACGAGGGTGTTGAGGAAGACTGCGGCGGCGGTGCCGTCGGCGGCCATTGCGGAACCGGCGTTGAAGCCGAACCAGCCGAACCACAGCAGGCCGACGCCGAGCAGAACCATCGGCAGGTTGTGCGGGCGCATCGGCTCGTTGCGGAACCCGATGCGCGGGCCGAGGACGAGCGCGAGGGCCAGGGCGGACGCGCCGGAGACGATCTCGACGACCAGGCCGCCCGCGTAGTCGAGCACGCCGAGCTTGGCGATCCAACCGTCCGGTCCCCACACCCAGTGCGCGACCGGCACGTACACCAGCAGCGCCCACACCGGGACGAAGAACATCCACGACGAGAACTTGGCGCGGTCGGCGATCGCGCCGCTGATCAGCGCCGCGGTGAGGATCGCGAAGGTCAGCTGGAACGTCGCGAACAGGAACTCGGGAACGCCGGACCGTGCGGTGTCCGGGGTGATGCCGGCCATGCCGAAGTGTTCGAGCCCGCCGATGAGTCCGCCGCCGACGTCGTCGCCGAAGGCCAGGCTGTAGCCGGCGACCAGCCACACCACCGTGACCAGCGCGATCGAGATGAAACTCATCATGATCATGTTGAGGACGCCCTTCGAGCGGACCATGCCGCCGTAGAAGAGGGCCAGGCCGGGCGTCATCAGGAGGACCAGCGCGGTGCTGATCAGCAGCCACGCGGTCGTCGCGGGATCGATCGTCTCGAGCATGTGAACTTCTCCTCACCGGCGGGGTGTCACCGCACGCGAGAAATGACGATCGCGTCCTGCAGTTTCGACGGCGGGGCGTCCGTGTTGCTTCTGTGTTTCGGAAATCTCTCCCCGTCCGCCGGGTGGGATTCGAGTGGGGCGTCACTCCTGCGACGAACTGTCGCCGGTCGCCGGTAGTCTTTCGCCGTGGCCCTGTACCGGAAATATCGACCAGCTTCGTTCGCGGAGGTGGTGGGTCAGGAGCACGTCACCGAGCCCCTGAGCACCGCACTCGACGCCGGACGCATCAACCACGCCTACCTGTTCTCGGGTCCGCGCGGCTGCGGCAAGACGTCGTCGGCCCGCATCCTGGCGCGCTCGCTCAACTGCGTGCAGGGTCCCACGTCCAGGCCGTGCGGCGAGTGCTCGTCGTGCATCGCGCTCGGCCCGGGCGGCCCCGGCAACCTCGACGTCATTGAGCTCGACGCCGCCAGCCACGGCGGTGTGGAGGACACCCGCGAGCTGCGCGACCGCGCGTTCTACGCGCCCGCCGAGTCGCGGTACCGGGTGTTCATCGTCGACGAGGCCCACATGGTCACCACCGCGGGCTTCAACGCGCTGCTCAAGATCGTCGAGGAGCCGCCGGAGCACCTCATCTTCATCTTCGCGACCACCGAGCCGGAGAAGGTGCTGCCGACCATCCGGTCCCGCACGCACCACTACCCGTTCCGGCTGCTGGCGCCGTCGACCATGCGCGGGCTGCTCGAGAAGATCTGCGCGCAGGAGCACGTGCCGGTCGAGGACGCGGTGTACCCGCTCGTCATCCGCGCCGGTGGCGGCTCGCCGCGTGACTCGCTCAGCGTGCTCGACCAGCTGCTCGCCGGCGCCGGCGACGAGGGCGTCCGATACTCGCGGGCGCTCGCGCTGCTCGGCGTCACCGACGTCGCGCTCATCGACGAGGCCGTCGACGCGCTCGCCGCCAACGACGGCGCCGGGCTGTTCGGGACCGTCGACAAGGTGATGGACGCCGGGCACGACCCGCGCCGCTTCGCCGTCGACCTGCTCGAGCGACTGCGCGACCTCATCCTCATGCGCGCCGTGCCCGACGCCGCCGAACGCGGGCTCGTCGATGCCCCCGGCGACGTGCTGGACCGGATGCGCGAGGAGGCCGAGCGGATCGGCCCCGCCACCCTGGCCCGCTACGCGGAGCTGGTGCACGACGGTCTCGGCGAGATGCGCGGTGCCACGGCTCCGCGCCTGCTGCTCGAGGTCATGTGTGCCCGCATGCTGCTGCCGTCCGCGACGGACGCGGAATCGGCTGTGCTGCAACGGCTCGAGCGGATCGAGCAGGGCGTCGTGATCGCTCCGACGTCCGGCGCCGCACCGGCGGTTGCGCCCGCCGCGGCGCCGCGCCCGGCTGCCGCCGAGCCGCCGCCGTCCGGACCCGTCTATCAGCGTCCGTCGCAGCGCCGCGAGCCGGAGGCCGCGCCCGCCCAGCCGGCCCAGCCGGTACAGCCGGAGCCCTCGCGTCCGCCGGAGCCCCCGCGCCAGCCCGAGCCGCAGCCCGAGCCTGTGGCGGAGCGCCCCGCGGTGGAGGTTCCGCCGCCCGCGCCCGCGCCCGCACCTGCGCCCGTTCCCGCACCTGCGCCCGAGCCGGCTCCGGCTCCGGCCCCGGCCCCGCAACAGGTGGCACCCGAACCGGTTCGGCAGGCCCCGGCGCCCGCGCCGGTCCCGCCCGCTCCCGAGCCTGCCCCCGTTCCCGAGCCTGCCCCCGTGCCGGAGCCCGTGGCCGTCGTCGAGCCGGAACCCGTTCCGGCGGAGCCGGTTTCGTCCGGCCGACCGGATGCTGCCGCGGTCCGCGCGGTGTGGTCCGAGGTGCGCGCCAAGGTGCGCGAACGGAGCCGCACCGTCGAGGTGATGCTCTCCGGTGCCACGGTGCGTGCGGTCGACGGCGATCGGCTGGTCCTCGCACACGACTCCGTCCCGCTGGTCAAGCGTCTCGTCGAGCCGCGCAACACCGACGTGATCGGCGCGGCGATGCGCGAGGTCTTCGGTGGCGAGTGGAACGTGACGTGCGAGCACGGTTCGGCTCCCGTGCAACAGGTGCAGGCCCAGGCGGCTCCGCAGGCGAAAGCTCCTGCGGCGCCCAAGTTCTCGCGGCCGAGCCAGGGGCGGGCCCCGGCTGCCGCTCCGCAGCGGCCGCCGGCTCCCCGGGACGACGACATCCCGCCGCCCGAGGCGCCGGACTACCCGGACGATCCCGGTCCGCCGCCCGCGGACTACGACTACGACGCCCCGCCTCCGCCCTCCACACCGGAGGACGAGGCGGAGATGATGGCGGAGGCCGCCGTACCCGTCGATCAGGCGAGCCGACGCGATCCGGAGGAGATGGCGGGCGAAATGCTCGTCGAGGTGCTCGGGGCCCGGAAGCTCGACTGATCGCCCGAGTCAGCTGCTGCTGACCGGGGCGAGGTCGACGCCGGCGGGTGGGGCCAATCGGCGCATAGTGCCGTCGAAGGCTGTTGCGTAGAGTGCCCAGCCATCGTCGTGCGGTCCGATGCGCACAGAGCTCGGCCCGGTCCATCCGCCCGACAGTCCGGTCGCGATCGGACAGGCCGCGCCTGTATCCGGGTCGACGCGGTAGACCGCGCCCTCGATGTGGGCGGCGACGTACAGTGTGCCGTCGCGCGACATCGTCAGGTCGTCGGGCCCGGGGAGTGGTCCGGGCAGCGTGGCGACGACCGTCCACTGGTCGGGATGCTCCAAGGGGGCACGGATGATCTGGCCGGTGAACAGATCGTCGGTATAGACGGCGCTGTGGTCCGGGCTCAGCACCAGTCCCTCCGAACGCGGAACCATCGACCAGTTGGGCGCGACTGCGCCGGCTTCGCGGAGGTACCGCGACAGGCCCCTCGACGGGTGGCCCTCCGTCCCCACCCAGGTTGTGAGCAAATCGTCGTCGGGAAGACGGAGTAATCCGTTGCCCGCGAAGGAAATTGGCGGCGATAGCTGACCGGTTGTGGTATCCAGCTCCCGCAACTTCCCGTCCTGCCGGGTCAGGAAGGTCAGCTGTGAACCGTCGAGCTGCAAGCCGCCCGGGGCCGCCAGATCGTCGAGTACGGTGCGTACTTCTCCGGCCGAATCCACGTGGTAGAGCTTCGTGTCACCGGACAGATAGAAGCCCCCGTCGCCGTCGGCCTCGAGGTTTTCGAGCTGTTCCAGACCCTGGACGACGGTTTCGACCTGCCAGCCGCCGCATTCCTGAGAGGGAGCGGCTTGTGCAGACGCGGCTGCAGTGGTGGTTCCCCCCACGATCGCAACAGCGACGAGCAGCGCCCGCGTGCGATTGCGCAATTTCGTCACGCGCACAACCTAAGCGACGACGCAAGGCTTGTCTCCGGATTGTCCAATTGCGGCGCATTTCGGCAAGCAGCAGCACGCTGGGAAAGTTGTTCTGCGCGGCATCGTTGTCGGTGGATGCCATTGCCCGTATGGTCCGCGCATGGGGAAGGCATCGCAACGTGTGCGAGTGTCCCGGTACTCGCTCGTCGGTTCCGGCATCGCGTTCGTCGTCGCCACGGGCTGGCTGCTGCTCACCGCACCCGGCCGGGTGCCGTCGCGCTTCGACGAATCGGGGGAGATCCTCGAATGGACGGGCCTGGCCCAGTTCGTAACTCTCACCAGCGGCTGGGCAGCCGGTGTCGCGCTCGTCTGCGGTGGCGCCCGGTGGTACATCCCGAAGATTCCCGACCGCGCACTGAACGTGACCGGCCCGCACTCGGATTACTGGTCCCGGCCGGAGAACAGGGACGGGTTCAACACTCGATTCATCGGTGACCTGGAGTGGCTCGGCGTCCTCATCGTCGCCGTCGCCGTCGCCGTGACGATCCTGTCGGGCCTCACCGCTTCCGGTGTGCGGGTGCCGTTCTGGATCATGCCGACCACGACAGTCTCGTTGCTGCTCGTGGGGCTCGGATACACCGGATACGTCGTCTACTCGGGTCGCTACCGGCCGCCCGCGTAGGGGAGCCTCAACCCCGTGGCAGCGATGTCTCGGCCATCGAGAACCGCAGCAGATTGGATTCGCGCGGTTCGAAACCGAGCTTCAGGTAGAGCCGGTTCGCGGCGACACGCGAGCCGCGGGACGTCAGATCGACGGTGCGGGCGCCAAGCTCGTCGGCCCGGGCGAGGGCGGCCTTGGTAAGCGCGGATCCGACCTGGCGGCCCTGCGCGGAGGCGTCGACCACGACGTCCTCGATCCAGGCCCGATGGCCGGTCGGGATGGGGAACACGACGAGTGTCAGTGTTCCGACGATGCGGCCGTCCAGCCTGGCGACGAACAGGGTGTTGGTGGGGCACCCCAGGACCTGCTCGAGGTAGGCCGCGGTGATCGGCGGCGCCGACGTCGACAGCTGCGGAATGAGCGTCGTACACGCCTGCACCAGCTCGTCGGTGACCTCGGATGCCTGGTGAATCGTGACCGTCATGTACTACTCCTCGGGCGAAGGGGTTCCGAGTCAGCGTACGCAGGCGGGCGGCATCGGCGTCCGGATTCAACCGACTGGGGCAACCACCGGCCGAGACTCGGAACCGGCCCGGTCCTCGCGGCATTCCAGCGCGAAATCGTAGACGGCCCTGTCGATCCCGTCGGCATCTGGTTCGGGGTCGAGGATCGCGGACTCGGGCGCGTCGTGCCGGGTCCACGTGTCCCGGCGGAAGTACAGCCGCGCGGTCGCGGTGCACATCTCCGGCGCCCTGACGGTGGCGTGGAGGTGGGCCGGGCGCCACGGGCTCCACTTCTCGTTCGCGATGAACCACCCGGTGGGTCCGTGCGGCGAGATCTGGTAGGGCACAGGGATGGTCGTCGAGATCGTGTAGCGGCCGGCGTCGTCGGTGGTCGTCCGGATCGCCGCCGTGCCGGCGTGTGCGGCGCCGGTGCCGTCGCTGCTTCGGACCTGGACGGTGGCGCCGCGGACGGGCCGTCCGTCGCCGTCGAGGACACGGCCGGTCAGCATCAGTCGGTCACCGACGGGATCGGGTGACGCGGTGGGAGCGGCCGCGGGCACACGGGTGGGGAAGCGGGACGTGAAGAGCACGGTGATTCCTTCGGGTGGGCGGGTTCAGGAACTGCGGAGCGCCGCGGAGGGCGACGTCCCGAAACGGGTGCGGTAGGCGGCGGCGAACCGGCCGGAGTGGGCGAAGCCCCAGCGCAGCGCGACGGCCGAGACGGTGTCGCCCGGTGTGGCGTCGTGCAGATCGTCGCGGGCGCGGACCATCCGGATGTCGGTGAGGTACTCGGTGGGGCTGCGGCCGACGTACTGCCGGAAACCCTCCTGCAGTCGGCGCACGCTCACCCCGGCCCTCTCCGCCATCTCGGCGGCGGTCCACGGGTGGGCCGGATCGTCGTGCAGGGCGTCGATCACCCGTTTGACGATCCGGGGACGTGTGGTGGCCGCCCCCTCGGCGTCGTCGGGTACGGCCGCGAGGACGAAGGCGGTGGTGACGGCACTGAGGATCTGGCTGGCCACCAGATCGTTGTGCAGCAGGCAGCGGGGTCCGTCCATCTGGTCGGACAACGACTCGACGAACCGGAGCCACGACGCGCCGGAGGAGGTGGACAGATCCACCTGGCTGGGCAGAGCCAGTCCGGGCCGGCCGACGATGCGGTGCATCTCGCGTTCCAGGTACTCGTGATCGAAACGGACGCCGATGATTTCGCACGACGCGGTCCAGTGCGGCATCCGGGTCGTGACATCGGGTGGACACACGGTCGCGGTGCCCGGCAGCGACGACACCTCCCGACCGCCGACGACGGAGTCCAGGCGGCCCGTCCGCGGGATGTTCACGCCGTAGGCGCCGGGGTGATCGGACTGCACCGACACGTCTGCGCCCCAGCCGAGACGCGCGATGCGCACCGGTCCGGTTCCGGTGCTGCGCAGGAAGACGTCGCCCATCGAGAAGGGCGTGCTCGGTGTGAGGGTGTGCGGGAAGTAGGCGTCCGCCACCACCTGCGAGACCTCGTCCCACTCTCTCGACGCGAGTCCGCCGCCCGGCTTCGACATCGCTGCCACCTCCCAGCCCGTGTTCGGATGTGCCTGTCACGGGTACATGAGCCAATTGAACGCCGCCGGTGGTCGCGTGGCCAGGGGTGTCTGCCGGTCGGCGGGAGGTTTCCGCGCGATCCGGATCGAACTCGCGTTCTCCGGATCCGATCCGGCGGCGATCCGGTGCCCTAGCCTCGTCGTCATGCTTGTTGTGACGACGAACGACATTCCCGGGTGGGAGATTCAGCGTGTGATCGGTGAGGTGTTCGGACTGACCGTCCGGTCCCGCAACATCGGATCGCAGATCGGTGCCGGCCTCAAGTCGCTCGTGGGCGGCGAACTCCAGGGCATGACCAAGAACCTCACCGAGAGCCGCAACGAGGCGATGAACCGACTCGTCGCCGAGGCGGCGCAGCGCGGCGGCAACGTCATCGTCGCGATGCGGTTCGAGACGTCGGACCTGGGCGGCAACTGGTCCGAGATCTGTGCGTACGGCACGGCCGCGTATGCGGTGCCGGTCTCGGACGCCGCCAAGCAGACCGCGGCGGAACTGGGGTACGGCCCGCGCTGACGCGGTGTCCCGGGTACTCGGGACACCGGTCCCTGGTGCCCGGGACGGCGGGCGACGGAGCCTGACTGGCGAACGCGGTGACCGTGTTCCGGTGGACGCCACCCGGCCGGGTAAGCGCACCGCGACCCGTAGGAGCATCCGTGAGTGCAGTCGAGGTGTCGGAGTTGTCGCCCGCCGGGGAACCGGCCGTCACCGGGCATCGGCCCCGGGCGTGGGCGTACGGGGGTGTCGCCGCCGGACTGGCCGGCGTGATCGGCATCCAGGCCAGTGGATTCATCGACGCCGCCTACGCGGAGGGGGTCGCCGGTGACGCGGTGGCGATCGCCAACCGTCTCGCCGACCAGCGCACGGCCGTCGTCGTCATGCACGTGTCCCTGATGATCGCGGCGCTGCTGATGTTGGTGTTCGCGGCAGGCCTGGCGCGCCGGCTTTCCGACCGTCTGCCCGAGGGCACGCTGCTGCCCGCGGTGGCCGGCGGCGGACTGGTCCTCACCAGCGCGGCCTGCCTCCTCGGGACCGGTTTCACGACCGAACTGATCTTCGGGCTCGGCCACCTCGACGAGGTGGTCCCCGAGTACGCGGTGGTCGGGGCGCACTGGATGGGCACCATCCCGTGGCTGTGGGCGGGCGCCGGTGTCAGTGCGCTGGCGGTGGCGTCGGCGCTGCTGCGGCACGGGGCGGGGCCGCGCTGGATCGGTTGGACGTCGCTGGTGCTCGGCGGGCTCACCGCGCTGTTCGGGGTGTCCCCGCTGCAGTACATGGCCGGCTTCACGGGGCCGGTGTGGGTGCTCGTCGTGGCGATCGGATTCGCGTTCGGCGACCGGGTGCGGAGCTAGCGGTTCATACTCGCTAGCGATTCGTCCTGCCGGGCGGATCGGACGACACGGGAGGGGAGCATGGCCGAGCGGATCACGGGTGCGGGGGCGCCGGTCGCGGCCGCCGCGGTGGCGGTGACCTGCTGGACGCTCGTCGTGCTGTCGCTCGTGACGTTTCTCGTCGCCGACCCCACCATCGATTCGAACCAACTGTTCTTCCTCGTCGACGTCGTCGGCGCCGCGGTCTACGGCGCGGTGGCGGGGGTAGTGCTGGCGCGGCGGGTGCACCCGGTCCCGATCATCCTGGGGGCCGCGGCGATCGGCATCGGACTCGCCGCCCTGGGCTACGGCTACTCGCAGTGGGCAACGGTGCGCCCGGGGTTGCCGTGGGTGGACGTCCTGTCACCGCTGCAGAACACCGCGTGGATCCCGGGGACGCTGGCACTGTTCCTGGTGATCCCGTGGCTCGTGCGCGACCACAGGTTGGACGTCGCGGCCCGGGTGGGACTCGTCGCGGGCACGCTGGTGACCGTGTGGTTCTTCTGGGCGCGCACGTTCACCGACGTGCCGGAGATTCCGCTGCTCGCGCCCGTCGTGGCCGTCGGCCTCGTGGCCGCGGCGGACGTCGCACGGCGGTGGCGGCGGGGTCCGGCCGGCGAGCGCGTCGGGTTGGGCTGGCTCGCGCTGGGGACCGCGCTGATGGCGTTGTCCTTCGTCCCGCTGATGTTGCCGGCGACCTGGCCGGGGCTGTGGATGTTCACCCCGGCCATGCACCTGGTGGTGCAGCCGTTCTTCCTCGGCGCGATCTTCGTTTCGGTGCTGCGGCAACGCATGTGGGGGCTGGATCTGGCGGTCAGCAGGGCTGTGCTGGCGGGCAGTCTCACCGCGCTGCTGATCGGACTGTACGTCGTGGTGGCGACGGCGTTGGCGGGCCTGCTGCCCGACGGGGACTCCACCGGCGCGCAGTTCGCCGCCGCGGCCGCCGTGGCCGTTGCGGTGCAGCCGGCGCGAATATGGCTGCAGCGCAGGGTGCACCGGCTCGTGTACGGGTCGGGCGCGGAACCCGGGCACGCGGTGCGGGAGTTGGGTCGGCACTTCGGCAGTGCCGAGTCCCCGGCCGAGCTGCTCGAGGGGTTGGCCGCCGGTGTCGGTCTGGGGTTGCGGCTCGAATCGGTGACCGTGCACCGGGCTGACGGCGCCGAGGTGGCGGGCTGGGGGAGCGCCACCGGCCCGGCCGAAACCGTGGATCTGATGCATCGGGGCACCCGGGTCGGGAGTCTCGCGGTGACCGCGCCGCCCGGCGAGTCGCTCGGTATCCGACCACGGAAGTCGCTGTCCGAGTTGGCCTCCGTGGTCACGGCGGGTCTCGTCGTCGTCCAGTCCGCCGAGGACCTCGACGCGGCACGACGACGGCTGGCCTCGGTGCGGGCGGAGGAGCGCCGGGTGATCCGCCGCGAACTGCACGACGGCCTCGGCCCGTCGCTCGCCGGAATCCGGCTGGGACTCCAAGGTGTTCGCAATCTGCTCGCCGCCGATCCGCAGGCTGCGGCGGCGCTGCTGGACTCACTGCAGGAGCAGCTCGACCACCAGGTCGACGGCGTCCGGTCGCTCTCGCGCAGTCTGTTCCCGCCGGTTCTGGACGAACTCGGCCTGACCGCCGCGCTCGAGGAACTCGCAACCGGCTACGCCCGCAGCGGATTCGATCTCGACGTCGTGGCCGACGTACCGGCCGACATCGGCGGGCAGGCCGGTGCCGCGGCGTACGGCATCGCGATCGAGGCGGTCACCAATGCGCGCCGGCACAGCGGCGCTCCCGGGTGCCGGGTCGAGGCGTCGTGTGACACCGACGGTGCCGGCCTGGCGGTCCTCACCATCGTGGTCCGGGACGTCGGCCGTGGCTTCGACCCGTCCGGGCCCACCGGCGTCGGGACGCGGTCCATGCGGGAGCGCGCGGACGAGCTCGGCGGGACGGTGACCATCGAAACCGGTTGCCCCACCGGCACCGTCGTCACGGCTCGGATCCCGTTGGTGGCGTCGTGAGGGGCATCGCCGTCGCGGTTGTCGACGACCACCCGGTGTTCCGGCTGGGTATGGTCGCGTTGCTGTCCACCCTCGACGGCATCGAGGTGGTCGCCGAGGCCAGCTCGGCCGCGGAGGCGATCGATGCGGTCACCGCGGACGTCGACGTCGTGCTGATGGACCTGGAGCTGGGGGACGGTTCGGGGATCGACGCCACCCGGGCGCTGTGCACCCGTCACCCGGACCTGCGGGTGCTGGTGGTGACGATGCACGAGGACGAGGATTCGCTGCTGGCGTCCCTCCGCGCCGGCGCCCGCGGTTACCTCGTCAAGGGCGCCGATCCGGCGGAGGTGGAGCGCGCGATCCGGGCCGTCGCGAACGGCGACATGATCGTTGGTGCCGCGGTCGCCGCCAAGGCGATGACCGCGGTCGCGGCGCCGCGGGCCCGATCGGGCGTGTTCCGGGAACTCACCGACCGCGAGCACGAGGTGCTGGACCTGATCGCGCGCGGCCACGACAACATGACGATCTCCCGCCGGCTGGTGCTCAGCCCCAAGACCGTTCGCAACCACGTCTCGAACGTGCTGGCCAAGCTGGGCGTACCGGACCGATCGACGGCGATCGTCCGGGCCCGGGAAGCCGGTCTCGGGGGCTGAGCCCGGGGCCGACCCCGGGGCGGGCTCAGAGCGGCGCGGTCGAGAGGGTCGGGACGAACCGGTGCCCGAACCCGACCTCGGCCGTGTTCGTGGGATCCGGTCCGGGACCGGGAGCGGCGACCTTCGACTCCGGGATGGCGCGCGGCGCGGGCGCGACGTCCGGTACCGCGAGCCAGTCCGGCCGGGCCGCCTGGATCTCGAGGGCGATCTCGACGAGCGTCGCCTCGTCCCACGGGCGTCCACCGATCTGCACGCCGAACGGCAGCCCGGTCACCGGGGACCGACCCGCCGGGGTGCACACCACGGGCGCGCCGGTGGAATTGGCCCAGCCCACGTTGCCGGTCACCCCGGCGAACACGCTGATGCCCGCGATCTCGATCCGCTTGGCGCCGTCCACCTTCGAGCCGGGGACCAGCACGGCGTCGAGGTCGTTGTCGGCGAACATGCGGTTGTACTCGTGCTGGAAGCGCAGACGGTTCCGTTCGGCGGTCAGGTAGTCGATGGCGGGGATCGCGACCGCGGCGATCGCGGTGCCGACCGACACGGCGTTCTCGGGGCGGTAGGAGCCGAGGCGGTCGGCGAACTGCCGGTGGTAGGTGCCCATCTCGACCCGGTCGCCCACGACCAGGTCCGGTGGCAGTATCGGCATCGAGACGTCGACGACGGTGCCGCCGAGACGCTGCACCACGTCGACGAACGTCGCGAACATCGCCCCGAGGGGTGAGGGGATCTCGTCCACGGCGCGCCGGTGGATGCCGAAGCGCCTGCCCGCCAACGGGGTCGACCCGCCCTTGGCTGCCAGTGGATAGCCGTCGGCGGGCACGTCCGGCCCGACGGTGGTGGTGGGATCGTGCACGTCGGGTCCGGCCATGTGCCCCAGCAACAGTGCCGCGTCGGCGATGCTGCGGCCCATCGGGCCGGCATGATCGCGCGTCCACGTCAGCGGGATCACCCCGTACGTGCTGCAGCGGCCGAACGTCGGCTTGATCGAGGTGATGCCACAGGCGCTGGCCGGCAGGCGAAGTGACCCGCCCGTGTCGGTTCCGGTGGCCAGTGGCGCGAAGCGCGCGGCGACGACGGCCGCGCTGCCGCCGGAGGACCCGCCCGGCGAGAACTTGGTGTTCCACGGGTTGCCGACCTGCTCGGTGGCGACGCCGATCGCGAACTCGTCGGTGTGCGCGTGCCCGAGCAGTACCGCCCCGGAGTCGCGCAGTCGCCGCCACACCGTGGAGTCGCCGGCCGCGATGTTGCCCTCGAGGACCCGGCTGGACGCGGTCAGCGGCAGGCCGGACACCGCGAACAGGTCCTTGAGCGCCAACGGGATACCGCACAGCAGCGGAGCGTCGCCGTCGGTGGCGCGGCCCCTGCCGGACAGGCGCTGCGCCGCGGCGTCGGCGGCCGCGTACGCCATCTCCGGGTAGATGCGGACCCAGCTGCCGATGTCGCCGTCGAACGCGGCGCTGCGGGTCAGGCAGGCGTCGAGCAGTTCCCGGGGGCTCAGGCGCCCGGACTGCAACAGGCTGGCCGCCTCGACGGCGCTCAGCAGCGCCGGGTCGGTCACGGTGATCGACGAGGGGGAGGGGAGGGCCCGCGCGGGCGCGGACCGTCGGCCCGTCGCGGCGGCGGGGCGCACACCCACCGTCGCTGTGCCCACCGTCGCGGCGCCCGCCCCGAGCGCGGCCGCCCCGAGGAATCGGCGGCGGGTCACGCCGGTTCGTGCAGCGTCGCTGTCCGTCGCCATGCTCGTCCTCCCTCGAACCGGTCGTGGTCGGGCTGGGACCGGCCAGCCGAGGGTATCCGCCCACGCGGCCCGCTGCCGGGCATTGCGGGCGCACCGGACGATTCCGGTGATCGCCTCGGTCACAGACCGGGATCGCTTCGGTCCTTCCCGCTAACTGGAACACGTTCTAAGGTGGGGCAGCCGAGGTCTGTGCCGCGTATGGGCAGGTTGCCGCGCGGCACGCAGACGTGAACAGGAAGGAACACCGTGACCACAGAGGCATTCATCTATGAAGCCATCCGGACCCCGCGTGGTCGGGGCAAGCAGAGCGGCTCGTTGCATTCGGTCAAGCCGATCTCGCTGGTCACCGGCCTGATCGACGAGCTGCGCGTCCGCTTCCCGGACCTCGACGAGGACCGCATCTCCGACCTGATCCTCGGTGTCGTGAGCCCGCTCGGCGACCAGGGCATGGACATCGCACGCATCGCGGCCACCGACGCCGGCCTGCCCGACACCGTCGGCGGCGTACAGATCAACCGCTTCTGCGCATCGGGTCTCGAGGCCGTCAACATGGCCGCGCAGAAGGTGCGGTCGGGCTGGGACGAGATGGTCATCGCCGGTGGCGTCGAGTCGATGTCGCGCGTGAAGATGGGCTCCGACGGCGGCCCGTGGGTCAACGACCCGGCCACCAACTACGACAACTACGTGGTGCCGCAGGGCATCGGCGCCGACCTGATCGCGTCGATGGAGGGCTTCACCCGCGACGACGTCGACGCGTACGCGGTGCGCTCGCAGGACCTCGCCGCCAAGGCCTGGGCCGGCGGCTACTTCGCCAAGTCCGTCGTCCCGGTGAAGGACATCAACGGCATCACCATCCTCGACAACGACGAGCACATGCGCCCCGGCACCACGGCCGAGAGCCTGGCGGGCCTGGCGCCGGCGTTCGCGATGGTCGGCGAGATGGGCGGCTTCGACGCCGTCGCGCTGCAGAAGTACCACTGGGTCGAGAAGATCACCCACGTCCACCACGGCGGCAACAGCTCCGGCATCGTCGACGGCGCCGCGCTGCTGCTCGTCGGCAGCGAGGACGCCGGCAAGGCGATGGGCCTGACCCCGCGCGCCCGCGTCGTCGCGACCGCCACCTCGGGCGCCGATTCGACGATCATGCTGACCGGCCCGACGCCGGCCACCAAGAAGGTGCTCGCGCAGGCCGGCCTGACGATCGACGACATCGACCTGTTCGAGATCAACGAGGCGTTCGCGTCCGTCGTGCTGAAGTTCCAGAAGGACCTGAACATCCCGGACGAGAAGCTCAACGTCAACGGTGGCGCCATCGCGATGGGTCACCCGCTCGGCGCGACCGGCGCCATGATCACCGGAACCATGGTCGACGAGCTCGAGCGCCGCGGCGCCAAGCGGGCCCTCGTCACGCTGTGCATCGGCGGCGGCATGGGCGTGGCCACCATCATCGAGCGCGTCTGACGCTCACGAATCAACCAGGAGAGACGAAACAGTGAGCGATCAGAACATCATCAACTGGGAGCAGGACGCCGACGGCATCGTCGTGCTGACCATCGACGACCCGAACCAGGGCGCGAACACCATGAACGACCGCTACATCTCGTCGATGCGGGAGACCGTCGACCGGCTGTACGCGGAGAAGGACTCCATCGCCGGTGTCGTGCTGACGTCGGGCAAGAAGACGTTCTTCGCCGGTGGCGACCTCAAGAACCTGATCAAGGTCGGTCCCGAGGACGCCGAGCAGATCTTCGGGCACTCGCTGACCCTCAAGGCCGATCTGCGTCGCCTCGAGACGCTTGGCAAGCCCGTCGTCACGTGCATCAACGGCGCCGCGCTCGGCGGTGGCCTGGAGATCGCGCTCGCGACGCACCACCGCATCGCGGCCGACGTCAAGGGCGTCAAGATCGGTCTGCCCGAGTCCACGCTCGGTCTGCTCCCGGGTGGCGGCGGCATCGTCCGCACCGTCCGCATGTTCGGCATCATGACCGCCCTCACCCAGTTCCTGCTCCAGGGCCAGCAGCGCGGACCGCAGCAGGCCAAGGAGGTCGGCCTGATCGACGACGTGGTCTCGTCCGTCGAGGAGCTGGTCCCCGCCGCGAAGGCGTGGATCAAGGCCAACCCCGAGTCCGGCGTGCAGCCGTGGGATGTCAAGGGCTACAAGATCCCCGGCGGCACCCCCGCCACCCCGGCGTTCGCCGCGAACCTGCCGGCCTTCCCGGCGAACCTGCGCAAGCAGCTCAAGGGTGCCCCGATGGAGGCCCCGCGCGCGATCATGGCCGCCGCGGTCGAGGGCAGCCAGGTCGACGTCGACAACGCGCTGCTCATCGAGTCGCGCTACTTCACGAAGCTGGTCACCGGCCGCGTCGCGAAGAACATGATCCAGGCGTTCTTCTTCGACATGCAGGCCATCGGCTCCGGCGCCTCGCGTCCCAAGGACATCCCCAAGCGTGAGATCAAGAAGGTCGGTGTCCTCGGCGCCGGCATGATGGGCGCGGGCATCGCCTACGTGTGCGCCAAGGCCGGAATCCCGGTGGTGCTCAAGGACGTCACGAGCGAGGCCGCGGAGAAGGGCAAGGCGTACGCCGAGAAGCTCGAGGCCAAGGCGCTCTCGCGGGGCAAGACCACCGAGGAGAAGTCGAAGGCGCTGCTGTCGCTGATCACCCCGACCGCGGATCCGGCAGACTTCGCCGGCGTCGACTTCGTCGTCGAGGCCGTGTTCGAGTCGCCCGACCTGAAGAAGAAGGTTTTCCAGGAGATCGAGGACATCGTCGAGCCCGACGCGCTGCTCGGCTCCAACACCTCGACGCTGCCGATCACCGACCTCGCGACCGGCGTCAAGCGGGCCGAGGACTTCATCGGCATCCACTTCTTCTCGCCGGTCGACAAGATGCCGCTCGTGGAGATCATCCGCGGCGCGAAGACCTCCGACGAGACCCTCGCCCGCGTCTTCGACTTCGTGCAGGCGATCCGCAAGACCCCGATCGTCGTCAACGACTCGCGCGGCTTCTTCACCTCTCGCGTGATCGGCACGTTCGTCAACGAGGCCATCGGCATGGTCGCCGAGGGCATCGAGCCGGCCACCATCGAGCAGGCGGGCATGCAGGCCGGCTACCCCGCGGCGCCGCTGCAGCTTTCGGACGAGCTGAACCTGACGCTCATGCAGAAGATCCGTGCCGAGTCGAAGGCCGCCGCGCTGGCCGAAGGCAAGGAACTCCCGGCCGACCCGGCCGGCGACGTGATCAACTACCTCGTCGAGGGCAACGACCGCAAGGGCCGCCTCGGCGGTGCCGGCTTCTACGACTACGCGGAGGGCAAGCGCACCGGCCTGTGGCAGGGCCTGCGCGACCACTTCAAGTCCGGCTCGGTCACCCCGCCGATCCAGGACCTGATCGACCGCATGCTGTTCATCGAGGCCATCGAGACCCAGAAGTGCTTCGACGAGGGCGTCATCACGTCCACCGCCGACGCCAACATCGGCTCGATCATGGGTATCGGCTACCCGGCGTGGACCGGTGGCGTCAGCCAGTTCGTCGCCGGCTACCCGGGCGGCAAGGCCGGATTCGTTGCTCGTGCCGAGGAACTCGCCGCCAAGTACGGCGAGCGGTTCACCCCGCCCGCTTCGCTGAAGGGCTAGAAACCCAGCTCCACCCACGACACCCCCGTCCGGCTCACCGGGCGGGGGTGTCGTGCGTTCGGGACATCCGAATTTCGTACCGCGCACGCAGATCGGGGCCCACACAGCGGGAGGACCGGAGGCGGAACGCGTTCGCGCGGCATAGATTTCCAGGTGACGCAGACCACAGGAGAGCGAGGGCATCTTGGCGAACTGGACGCACCACCGCGCGCGGATCAACGGGCTCGACATGCACTACGTGACAGAGGGGGAAGGCCCACTGGTCGTGCTCCTCCACGGGTTCCCACACACGTGGTTCAGCTGGCGTCACCAGATAGGTGTGCTGGCCGACGCGGGCTACCAGGTGGTGGCGCCGGACCTGCGCGGTATGGGGCAGACCGACGTTCCCGGCCGGCTCGAGGACTACCGCGTCGACAACGTCGTCGCGGACATCTGCGGCCTGCTCGACCATCTCGGGCAAGACAGCGCCGTGTTCTCCGGGCTGGACTACGGCCAGTTCATCGCCTACGACATCGCGATCGAACGCCCGGAGCGGGTACGGGGCGTGATCGGACTGCAGAATCCGTTCTACGCGTCGTACGACCGACTCCCCAGCGAGATCGAGCGCGAGCGGGGTCGCGCCCACTTCAACCACATGTCGCACTACCTCGACGACCCGGACGGGGCCCGCGTCGATCTCGACGGGCATCCCCGCGAGATCCTGATGAAGATCTTCCACATCCTCTCCGGCGACGGCGATTTCACGCAGGTGTGGCAGCATCCGCCGGGCACCACATACCGGCAGGCGTTGCCGCAGCCACCGGCCCTGCCGTGGTCGTGGCTGTCGGAATGGGAGTTGGAGACCTACGTCTCGGAATACTCGCGCAGCGGTTTCGGCGGTGGAATCAACTGGTACCTCGCCGCGGACATGAACTGGACCTACCGGAAGTCGCGTGCCGACAACATCACCCGCGCGCCCTTCTACTTCCTGTGCAGTGCGTCGGACGTCGACCTGATGAACTGGCACGGCGACGACCCGATCGACAAGCTGAAGGAGCACCACGCCGACGTTCGCGCGGTCCGCACGGTGTCCGGCGGCGGGCATCTGCTCGCGATGGAGAATCCGGCCGAGGTCAACAAGGTCTTCATCGAATTCCTCGCGGACCTGGGCGGGGCGTCGACCCGGGACTGACGCAAGATCCACGGACGAGCAGGCCCCGAACGGAGTAATTCCGTTCGGGGCCTAAGTCGGTGGGTATCAGTGTTGCCTCAGGCCGCCGCGGTGTCCGTCGGCACGCGTGTAGCGGTTGACCGGTGAACCCAGATGCCGCGCAATCGTGTCGACGGCCTCGGAGACGAGCGCAAGGTATCGGGCGCTGCTCGTTCCGGTTCTCCCACCGAGCGAGACAGCAGCTACGGGCAGCCCGGTGACGTCGACGACTGCAGCGGCAACGGGTGCGTCGTGCGGGCGATGTCCACGATCCACGAACATCCCACTGTTCCTGCGAATGAACGCGAGATCAGTCTCGATTCTCGCGTGTGCCGGCCCGCAGTTCGCGCATTTGCGACGTCGGCTGTTCAGCAGGTGAGCGAGCGAATCAGGGGACAGCACCGACAGCAGCGTGCGACCGGAGATGCTGGCGCACGGGCAGTTCCGATCGCCGATGTTCGTCCTCGGTAGCGGCGCGTAGCGGCCGCTGAACTGGTCGAGTACCAGTTCGTCCAACCCGTCGAGGACTGAGAGACGGACAACTGTCCCGGTGCGGAGAAACAGCGAATGAAGCGGGCGTGCGGACGCCGATCGCAATTCCAGCTGACTCGCGTACGGGGTGGCGACGAAGGAGAGGGCTCGCGGACCGAGGCGATAGCCGTACCGAAGTCGCGCGATCCAGCGTGAGTCGACCAGTTGTGTGACGAGTCGGTGGGCCGACGAGCTCGACAGCCCGGTGCGCTCGGCTACGTCGTGGAGGCCGAGAACCTCGTACGGGGAATCGAACGAGTCGATGATCAAGGTTGCGCGCGCAACGATGCCCTTCGGCGGATCGCCTGCCTGATAGGTCGGCATCGTCAGCGGGTGCCGGCTCTGGCCCGACCACCATCGGCGGGACGCAGCACTGAATGAGTTCGCATCTTCCTGGTGTTCCGTGGGGAGTCGATGGTGTCGTCCCCGCGCAGCGTTGTGTGGAGAACGCCGCGCGGGGGCGACACCGGCAACTCAGTGTTTGACGCTGACGACGCGGGTGTCGAGGAAGTCGTGGACGCCGGCGGTGCCGCCCTCGCGGCCGAAGCCGCTGGATTTGACTCCGCCGAAGGGGAGTTCGACCTCGAGTGCGTTGTGCTGGTTGATCCACACGGATCCGGCGTCGATCCGGTCGGCGATCTTCTCCGCGTTCTCGACGCTGCCCCAGACGGAGGCTCCCAGGCCGAAGTCCTGCTCGTCGAGAGTGGCGAGCACATCCTCGACGTCGGTGTAGGCGACCACCGGGAACACCGGCCCGAACTGTTCGAGCGCGACGATGTCCGCGGTGTCGTCGACGTCGCGGACGAGGGTGGGCTCGAGGAAGTAGCCCGGCAGGTCGGTGCCGCGTCCGCCGCCCTTGACGACGGTGCCGCCGCCGGCGACGGCCTTGTCGAGCAGGCCCTGGACGAAGTCGAGTTGGGCCTTGTTGTGCAGGGGGCCGATCTTGGTGCCGGGTGCAAGTCCGTAGCCGACGGGCAGCGTGTCCATCGCGGCGGCGAAAACGTCGCAGAAGCGATCGACCTTGTCGGCCGGGACGTAGGCGCGCTTGGGTGCGATGCACATCTGGCCCGAGTTGAAGAACGCGCTCTTGGCGAGAAACGCTGCAGCGTAATCGATGTCCGCATCATCGAGAAGGACGGCGGGATCGTTGCCGCCGAGTTCGAGGGTGACCGGGGTGACGGTGTCGGCGGCCTGGCGCATGATCTGGCGTCCGACGCCGGTGGACCCGGTGAAGGAGACCTTGCGGATGCGGCGGTGCTCGACCAGTGCACGTCCGACGTCGGGGCCGCCGTGGACGATGTCGAGGACACCGGGCGGGAGAATCGACTGGAGGATTTCGACGACTTTGCCGACGACCAGTGAGACCGATTCGGCGGGCTTGACGATGACGGTGTTCCCGGCGGCCAGTGCGGGCGCGATCTTGGCGATCATCAGGAAGATCGGGAAGTTCCACGGCACGATGGCGGCGACGACGCCGAGCGGGCGGTGTTCGATGCGAGCGGCGCGTCCGGCGGCTTCGGGGGCGGCGGTGACGTCGTCCCATTCGACGCGGGCGTTGTGCGCGAGACACTTTGCCGAGATCCACACCTCACCGCCCGCGTCCTCGGCGGTCTTGCCCTGCTCCATGCTGAGCAGCGGGACGATCTCCGAGGTCTTGCGCATCAGCTCGTACGAGCAGGCGGCGAGCAGACCCTGGCGGTAGGTGCGATCGGTGCGCCACGTGGCGAAGGCGGTGTGTGCGCCCTCGATTCGGGAGTCGAGTTCGTCGGGTGTGGTGATCGGGGTGCGTCCGACTTCTTCGAGGGACGCGGGGTTGATCGAGATGAGTTCGTTTGTGCCGGTCATGATTTGCTGTCCCTTCCTACTGCGCGGCCGCGGCCATGGCCGGCGCGATGTAGTTGCGGAAGACCATGGAACTCAGCCCGCCGTCGATCGGGATGTCGGCGCCGTTGATCCACGACGCCTCGGAGGACGCGACGAAGAGCAGGGCGTCGGCGATCTCGTCGGCGCGGGCGTGTCGTCCGGCCCAGATTGCGGCTCCCTCGATGTTCTCGGCGCCCATGGTGGTGGTGAAGTCGGGCAGCAGCGGCGTCTCGATGGTGCCGGGGGACACGCTGTTGGAGCGCAGGCCGATGTGCTTGGCGTCGACGGCGAGGTTTCCCGCGCCGATGATCGCGGCCTCCTTGGAGAGGTTGTAGCAGGCGGTGTCGATGTCGGGGAAGTCGGCGAGGGAGTCGAGTGCGACATTCCAGTCGTCGATGGCGAGAAAGGCGTTCAGACGCGCGAAATTCTGTTGCCACATGAATCCGGCCTGGGAGGCGGTGGTGACGACCGCGGCCTCGGATCCGAACTTCGGCATGAGGGCGCGAGTGAGGTCGCGCGGAGCGAGGGCGTTGATCGAGAGCACGGTCCGCCAGGGGAGTGTGGCGGCGACGCCGGCGTTGTTGATGAGGGCGTCGATGGGGCCGGTGATCTGGTCGGCGACTGCGCGGACGCCGTCGTGGGTGGACAGGTCGCCGACCACCATCTGGGCGATGGCGGGGTCGGTGCTCGCGACGCGGTCGACGCCGATGACGGTGGCGCCCTGGGCGTCGAGCTTGGTGACAGCGGCGGCGCCGACACCGGACGAGCAACCGGTGACGACGACGCGCTTGGCGGTGAAATCAGGCATGGAAGAAGAGACTCCTCGGAACGAGACGAAAACAGTTGAGACGAAAGTTGTCTCGTGTCACTGGACCGGCAGGAAACCGTCCAGACCGCCCTGCGGGCGTATGACCTCGAGCCCCTCGGGCAGGTTCGCGTTCACCATCGGCGCGAGAGGTTCGATGGCGGTCGACGTCATCGAGCCGAGCGTCGAGAACATGCGACCGTCGGGCGTGACGCCGAGCAGTCCCTCGGTGGTGTCGGTGGCGAAGGCGATGGTGCGTCGCGCGACACCGGTGGCGGGGTCGAGTTCCACGATCGCCGACTTCACCGGAACGGACACCGGGTGGCCCTGGATCGGGACGTCGTAGCCGAAGTAGACCTCGATCAGGATGGCACCGTTCACCACGGTCGGGTTTCCGTTGCCGCGGACGATGGGCGCACCGTAGACGGGATTGACCGGCAGCGCGGCGTTGGTGACCGCGGACAGGTCTGCGTCCCAGAGCTTGTCGCCGTCTGCGCCGAAGGCGGAGGCGACACCGGGATTGGTGAGGGTGTAGATCGTGCCGTCGGCGCCCACCGCGACGGCGGCCGCGGCGGCATTCGACTGGGCGTTCCACTTCAGCGCGCCGGTCCGGCTGTCGAACGCGTAGAGCAGGCCCTCGTCGTCACACGTGTAGACCGTCTGCAAATCCGGGGACAGGACCGGGCTCGACCCGCTGCCCGGACCCATCTGGGCCGCGAACGCAATCGAGACGGAACCGAGTTTGCCGCCCCGCGGGGGCGTCACGTCCAGGGCGTAGAGAGCACCCTTGTCCTCCTGCGTGTCGGTTGCCGCCACGAAGACCCGTCCGGTCTCCGGATCGACGGCGGGGGTGTTGGCGCTCTGCACGATGCCGCCCATGATGATCTGGAAGATCGGGTCCTTGATCGCCGGATCGATGATTCCGTTGGACCAGGAGGCCGGGGTCATGGGGGTCTTGGTGTGGCGCTTCGACAACGTGCCCGGCAGCTGCAGGATCGGGGCGCGCAGTTCGCCCGTCGCGCGGTCGGCGACCACGACCTGCCCGAAGGCCGTCGTGCCCAGCACCGCGCCGTCCTTGGTGAACGCGGCGGTGACGAACGGGTTGATCGCGCGCGACCCGTCGGCGAACGGGTTAGGGGTCGGTGCGGCCGGCAGGTCGATCACCCACCGCAGATCCCCGTCGCTCGTGTACGACCAGAACTGATCGCCGTCACCGATGTAGATGTTGCCGTCCACGTCGACGATCGGCGAGGAAATGATGGCGGCGGAGTCGACGCCGTCCTTTCCGTTCCATCGGGGCGACTCCCAGACGGTGTTGCCCATCCGGTCGAGAACGTGGAGATTGGCATGGCCCTCGGCCTTTCCGGTGGTCACCGCGACGTTGCCGTTCGGCAGCAGTACCGGAAGGGTGAGGATGGAGGCACCTTCGAGTGCCGTCCACCGCGTGTACTCGGCGGACGGCGTGACGCCCAGCTGCTGCTTGCGATTGGCGGAGTCGCCGTGGAGCGTGACCCAGCCGGTGTTCGCGTACGGCAAGGCATCACCTCCGTCCAGGCTTCCGAAATCGAGACTGCCCGATCCGAGACTCCCGCTGCCGAGACTGCCTGTCTGGGCGTACGCGCCGGCATTGCCGACGATAACCGTCGCCGCGACGGTTGCGGTGGTGAACAGGAGATGACCGATCCGTCGGTTCGTGATGGAGATCATGATTAATGCTCCTTATTAGTAGTAAACGGAAGGTACACTACGGCCATGAGCCAGGGAACCCCCTCGACCAAGCAGAAGCTCCTCGAAGTTGCCGAGGAGCTCTTCGCGACCAGGGGAGTGGAGGCCACGTTGATCGGGGACATCGTCCAAGGCGCCGGTCAGCGGAACCCTTCCGCGCTGCGCTACCACTTCGGTTCCCGCGAGGGTGTGCTCCAGGCGATTCGGGAGAAGTACCTCGCGGAGCTGGAGCAGCGGCGCGCAAGGATGTTCGAGGAATGGCCGGGGTCGGGTCCGGCCACGCCCGTCGATGCCGTCACCCTTGCGGTGGTTCCCCTGGTCGAACTTCTGCGCAGCGAGGGGGGCCGGAGGTACCTGCGAATCCTCGGGCAGACCATGTTCGAACTGAACCCCGACCAGATGGAGGCTGTGGTCGAGTATCCCAGTCTCGCAAGGACACTCGATCTCATGAGGGCGGGGATGGCGCACGTGCCCGACAATCTGGTGGAGGACCGGATCAGGGGATCGCTGATTCTCATTTCTGCGGCGCTGGCGACCCGCGCTCGGGACGTCGCCAACAGGCGGCGCACACCCAACTCGATCTCCGACTTCCAGCAGAACGTGATCGCCATGGCGAGCGCTGTTCTCACTGCACCCGTCGACATCTAGAGTCCGGAACTCTCACGGAACGGCCGAGCCGGCGCGGATTACCGCGTCGGCTGTTTGAGTTGCGTTCATGAAAAGCCTTTCACAGCAACAGTTTGCATACGTCTCAGCTCGTACCACTCAGTGGGACTGCGGGTTTCGTAACCGTGGCTTTCCTGTTGACTCGACGAGGTCGAGCGAGTCTCCGAATCCGGACTTCCGCTCCCTCTCACTGGCTCGAACGAGCCCCATCAGCTTCTGCCTTCTGCTCCGCGACATCTACGCAAAGGACCGAACATGGACAGCACAGCTCTCCGCCCGGACGACATCGACACCCCGTTCCCCTGGGCGCGACCCCCGATCGACCCCCCGGCGGCTTACGATTGGCTGCGCGCCAACGAGCCGATCGCCGAGGTCACGACGTTCGGTGGCGGCAAGGCCTGGCTGATCACCCGCTACGACGACGTTCGAGCGATCCTGTCCGACCCGCGGGTGAGCAGCGACTCGCAGCATCCCGGATTCCCGCGCTTCGGCGCCGATCCCGAACCCGAGGACCAGCGTCTGTTCCTCCGCATGGATGCACCGCAGCACACCATCTTCCGGAATCTGCTGTCCAAGAACTTCACCCTCAGCGCGATCAACAAGATGCGTCCGGCGATCCAGGAACTCGTGGACGAGACGATCGACGCGATGCTCGCGAGTCCCGATGGCAAGGCCGACTTCGTCGAAGCCCTCGCCCTGCCCGTGCCGGCCACCGTCCTGAGCTGGCTGCTGGGCGTCCGGGCTGAAGATCGGGCCTTCTTCAACTCGGCGGCGGATCGTGCACTGGCCGCGACCGATCCCACCAACCCCGACGCGCTCGAGATCTCGATGCAGGCGATGGGCGAACTGCGGGGATACATCCGCAAGATCGCGGAAGAGCGAGCAGCACAGGACGATCCGGGTGACGACATCATGGGACAGCTCGTCGGAGCCGTCCGTCGCGGCGAAATCTCGATGATGGACGTGGAGAACTCGGGGTTCCTGCTCATCATCGCCGGTCACGACACCACGACGAACATGACTGCTCTCGGCACCTACGCCCTGCTCGAACACCGTGACCAGTGGGACGAGATGCGCGGCAATCCGGCGCTGATCCGAAACGCCGTCGAGGAACTGCTGCGGTACCTGACCGTCGTCCACCTCGTGATCCTGCGGGTCGCGACCGAGGACATCGAGATCGGTGGCGTCACGATCAAGGCCGGCGACTCGATCATTCCGCTGAACCTGGCCGCCAACCGCGACGATGCACACTTCCCGGGCGCCGATCGGCTGGACATCCACCGGAAGGCTCGTGACCACTTCGCCTTCGGATACGGGGTCCACCAGTGCATCGGGCAGGGGCTGGCCCGTCTCGAGCTGCAGGTGATCTTCGAAACGCTCACTCGACGGGTGCCGACCCTGCGGCTGGACGCCGATCCCGCGGATCTGCCGTTCAAGCGATGGTCGGGCATCAACGGGCTGTTCTCCATGCCGGTCACCTGGTGATCGCCGCGGCGTCACGAATGCTGTCGGGTAGAGAAGAAGGACACTCTTGAGCACCATTGCAGAACTTCTGCGTCGTCGTGCAGAGGACGACGGCGTCGCCCTGTACGAGGGCGACCGGGCGTGGACGTACCGAGAGTTCGTGGAACTGAGCGCCGCGCGTGCCGCGTACCTCCTCGAGCATCGGAGGTCGGGGCCGTTCCACGTCGGCGTGCTGCTCGACAACCGCATCGACTTTCCGCTCTGGATCGGCGCCTGCGCGCTGGCCGGCGCAACATTCGTCGGGCTCAACGGAACTCGGCGGGGAAACGATCTGGTCCGGGACGTCGAGCACAGCGACTGTCAGTTCGTGATCACCGAGGACAGGTATGTCGATGAGCTCCGGGCGCTCGACGGAGTGCGATACGACGGTCGGGTCCTCAACGTCGACGACACTCTGCACGAGCAGGATCTAGCGCCCTACTCCGGTCTGGAACCGCCACGGGTCGACGTGGAACCCGGTGACACGGCGATGCTCATCTTCACCTCGGGGTCGACCAGTGCGCCGAAGGCGTGCGTCTGCTCGCACGGCCGGCTGGTCGGCACTGCGAGGGCCGTCGCGTCGTACTTCGGTCACTCCCGGGAGACGGTGAGCCTGGTGAGCATGCCGTGGTTCCACACTGCGGCCATCGTGCAGGGCTGGCTGCCGGCGCTCTCGGTCGGTGCGGCCACGGTGATCGCCAAGTTCTCCGTCTCGCAGTTCGTTCCAACCGTCCGCAAGTTCGGAGTGACGCACTTCAACTATGTCGGAAAGCCGCTGGCCTATCTCCTCACGGCGCCGCCCTCCCCCGATGATCGCTCGACGACCCTTCGCATGGTGATGGGCAACGAGGCGGCGCCCGGCGATGTCGAGGAGTTCGCAGTTCGGTACGACTGCACCGTCGTCGACGGATACGGTTCCACCGAGGGCGGCATCAGCTTCGTGCGGACACCCGACACGCCCGCGGGCAGCCTCGGGTTGCCCGCATCGAATGGGATCAAGATTCTCGATCCGGAGACGCTGGCGGAATGCCCGCGAGCGGAGATCGCCACCGACGGCGCGCTGTCGAACTCGAATGCGGCGATCGGCGAACTGGTGAACACAGAGGGAGCCGCGACCTTCGAGGGGTACTGGAACAACCCGGAGGCATCGGAGCGTCGCGTGCGGCACGGCATTCTGTGGACCGGTGACCTGGCCTACCGGGACGCCCGAGGATTCTTCTGGTTCGCGGGACGCGACGACAACTGGATCCGGGTCGACGGCGAGAACATCGCTTCCACCCAGATCGAGGACGCGATCGGTCGCCATCCGGATGTCGCCCTCGTGGGGGCGTACCCCGTTCCCGACAACATCGTCGGCGATCGGGTGATGGTGGCGCTGCAGCTGCGGCCGGGGGTGGTGTTCGACGCCGACGGTTTCGACGCCTTCCTGCGGGGCATGGACGACTTCTCGCCCAAGTGGCTGCCGAGCTTCGTCCGCATCTGCGACCGGATCCCGACCACGGCGACCACCAAGGTGCTTCGCCGGGAGTTGCGGGCCACGCGCTGGCAGACCGAGGACCCGGTCTGGTGGCGGCCGACACGGTCCGACGGATTGGCGTTGCTGACGACGTCGAGCGCGGAGGCCTACGAACAGTCCTTCAGACCGGGCACCCTCGGGGTGGTCTGACCCGAGCCGGCGGGATGCCTGGCCGTGCACACCGGATGCGGCGTGCACGGCCAGATGTCGGGGTGAGGTCGCGAACGTCAGCCGAGGAGTCGCTGCGTGTAGTGGGCAGCCCGTTCTTCGAGTTGTTCTGCTCGCTGGGCCGGCGTGACCCGGGTGGTGGCCGCGGGGAGCGCCGAATCGAGGTCGGCGATGTCGACCAGACGGGCGGACCGCACAGTTCGTGACACATCGACGTCTGCGGGCGCGGACTGCCAACGGATCGCGTACATTCCTCCGTCGATCCCGTTCGTGTCCAACCAGTTCCAGGTTCCTGGATCCTCGGTGGAGATGACGTAGGTGATGGTGCCGTCCGCGTTGGGTCGGGTCTGAGCCTGGTTGAGGCTGCCCGCCCGATCGACGTACTCACGCGCGACGCCCCAAGGGTCGGTCAGCTGGAACCCGAGGTAGCGTGCCCCGACCGGATCGAGCGTCACGACGAGCGCCTGATTCGGACCGAGCGCGAAATGTCCGCTGGTCGCGAATCCGAAGCCCGAACCGCGGACTGCGGGAGTCTGAACGTCGTTGGCCGCCTTGGAGTAGATGTATGTGTTGTCCCAGTCGAGCCAGTACCGACCGATCGTGCGGAGGAGATCTGCGGTTTGTGTTGCCAGCTGCTCGGGAGTGCGAGGGGCCTGCGCTGCGGGGCCGGCCGTGCGCTCGATCTCCAGATGCGACGGCTGCTCCTCGGCCCAGTTGTTCAGTGAATCCCGCGCGATCAGGAGTCGGGCCGACGCCGTGGTGCGAATGTGGTTCGGGCGTCCGTCGGCCGGTTCCGGGCCGACGGTGATCGTGAACGATCCGTCGGGCTCGATCTGCATCCGGTCGGACGTGAGCGACCCCGACACCGGGGCGCCCTCCTTCGTCACCGCTCCGGTTCCGGGAAGCTCGCCGTAGAGGACGAAAGACAGCTGAGCGGGGCGTCGTTCCGGCATGCGACCGTGGATGACGAACGACGACTGACCGTCGACGGCTGTGTGCCGATACACGTTGTCGGGGTTGTCGATTCCGTAGCCCGAACGGTTCACTTCGACTCCGTGCCAGCAGTGCGGAGCCGTCACCATCCACGAGAACCGGGGATCGGTCGGATCGTCGGTGACCACTGTTTGCGTTGCGGCCAGGGCGATCGAGTCGACGGCCTCGTCCAGGGTCACCTGTCCAGCGCGGGTGGTGCCCTGCCGATCGGCCCGATACATCGACGCGACGTCGGACTTGGCGGCTCGCACCAGCGGATGCGCGGCCACCGCCGCAACCGTCTTCTCGAAGTCCAACTGGGCGCGGGAATCGAGTGCGCCGCCAGGGGCGAAGGCGCATTCGCCGCCGGAACTGCCCCCGGACAGGCTTCCCGTCGAAAGGCTGCCGAACGGTGAGGAACTCAGTGGACCGGCCCCCGACATCGCGGGTAGGAGGACGGTGACGGCAGTGGCCATCAGTCCGGCGGTCAGGAATCGTCTACGTATGGACATGGGCTCTCCTGGGGTTGCTCACCCTCCGGGTGAGGTTGACGCGAGGTCGAACTGACGTGTGTCGGAGTGGCGACGCTATTCGCTGACGAGCGCGTCGCGCCGCGCGATGTTCTCCTGTACTTCCGCCCGCCACTTGACGTTCGGAGCCGTGGTGTCGATCTCGAACTCGAATCGGTTGGTCATCTCCGGCTGGACGTCCACGGCATCGACGTAGAACTGTTCGTACCAGCGTCGCAGCTGGTACACCGGACCGTCCTCCTCGCACAGGAGCGGGTTGTCGATGCGGGCCTTGTTCTTCCAGATCACGACGTCCTGCTCGAACCCGAGGCGGACGAAGTCCCCGATCTTCCGGGCCAGCGCCGCGGACTCGGAGTCCTCTCGGCCCGGGAACTTCTTGACGATGACGCCGTACTGCAGTTCGAACGAGTTGGCGTCGATCGGATAGTGACAGTTGATCAGCACGATCGGCAGGTCGGCCTCGTCGTAGTGGTACACGAGGTCGTCGATCATGAAGGACGGCCCGTGATACGCCGCTGTGGAGGTGTTTCCACGGGAGACCGGAACTCCCGGAACGGGTTTGCGGGGAGCGACGTCCTCGCGTCCGACACCGGTCATGAACTGTGTGGCGGTGTGGCCCTCGAAGATCGTCTTGAAGTACGTCGGGAAGGCGAGATGAATGTAGTAGAAGTGCGCCATGTCGACGACGTTGTCGATGACCTCGCGGCAGTTCACTCCCTCGATCGTCGTCGAGTACCAGATCCAATCGGTGTATTCGGGGTCTCCATAGCCGGCGATGCGCGGAATCGTCACGTCCGCGGGCGGCGGGTTTCCCTCGGGATCGTTCCAGACGAACAGCAGTCCGTCCTGCACCATCGTCGGCCACGTTGCGGTGCGCGCGATCGGTGGGACACGGCGGGCGTACGGGATGTTCTTGCAGCGGCCGTCGCCACCCCATCGCCAATCGTGGAACGGGCAGGCGATCTCGTTCCCCTTGACGGTTCCCTGCGAGAGGTCACCGCCCATGTGCCGGCAGTACGCGTCGAGCACGTTGATGCGCTGGTCCTGTCCGGCGAATACTACGAGCTTCCTGCCGAATGCGTTGATCTGGTGCGGATTTCCATCTCGAAATGAAGATTCGAGGCCGAGGCAATGCCATCCGCGCGCGAACCGTGTCGGCGGCGCCTGGGCCGTGATCTCGCGGATCGGTGTGTCGTGGTCGTTCATCTTTCCTCCGTGCTGCGGGTCGCGTCCGCGGGGTGTCCGGGTATCGGATACCCGGAAATGGGGAGTCGGCTGTGTGCGAACAGGTTCGAGCCATCCGGGCAGATCTGCGGTCGGTGACCGTCCGGGCGCGGGATCGGCGCCTCGTTGTGGTTGATTTCACAGTAGACGACCGTCTACTGTCAAGGGGTGAGTGAAGTCGAGACGGCCGACAAGGCCTGGGGCAGAGACGAAGTGCGCAGGGCCGTGCGAATGGCGGCGCGCAGGCTGCTGGCCGCAAAGGGATTGTCCTTCAGCATGCGTGAGCTCGCGGCCGACGCCGGTGTGAACCTCGGGCTGATCCACAAGCATGTCGGCAACAAGGACGACGTCGTCCGGGCGGTGCTCGCGCGGAGCCACGAGAAGTCGGCGGCGATCGTCGAGGGCGTCGACTCGCTGCCGGAGGCCGTGCGCGAGTTGTTCATGGTGGGAGTTGCCGACCCCGAGTACGTGCGGATCGTGGCGTGGCTGAATCTGCACGGCCGTTCGGACCTCATTCCGAACGAGGATATGGACGCCTTCGAGGCGATCACGCGGCCGTCTCCCGTCACCGTCGACGATCGGGTTCGGCAGATGACCGTGCTCGCCGCGATCTCCGGATGGTCGTTGTTCGGAACGGGGATCCTGCAGTCGTCGGAGATCCCGGATGACGAGCGAGAGTTCTACGAGGCGCGGATCGCGGATCTGCTAGCGGCAATCATCAAGGGAGAGAACGGCCACGGCAGCCGCTGAGGCGCCGGTGGTCGTTCTCCGGCCGGGCCTGCTCACCCCGCGACGTTGCGTCCCGGTTCGGTGAGTGCCGGGAACCAAATGTCGGTGAGGACGGCCGTGGCACGCTCCGAGGACACGTCGATCGTGCCCTGTACCGCCCATCGGGTGAAGAACCGCTCCAGCTGTGCCAGAAGCAGTTCGATGCGCAGGCGAGCTTCGTCCCGATCCTCCTCCGGCCACTGTCCGAGGTATTGCGTCATGGCGTTGGGGAGCGCTGAGAGTTCTCTGCGTGCGAGGGTGCGCAACTCGGGTTCGAGTGCGACCGCCTCGTCATATGCCGGCAGCATGCGGCGGTTCTCCTGGAACCATTCGAAGACCCGTGCGAGCCACTGTGTGAACTCGGCGCGAGAGCGCGTCTCGAGTACGCGGTCGAGATCCTCGTAGTACGACATGACGCTGGTCGCCTCGGCGCTGATCGCCTCCAGAATCTCCAGTTTGCCGGGGAAGTGGACGTAGAAGGTCGCCCGACTGCAGCCGACTTCGCTCGCGATCTCGTCGACCGTCACAGCCGCGTAGCCGCGGGACTCGAACTGGTTGCGGGCGGCGGCCACGAGCTTGGCGCGAGTTGCTCGCTTCTGCTCCTCCCGCAGCGTTCCGCGTCGGACCGGCCGGCTTGCTCTCACGCTCATGATCTCCTCACCGACCGCATTCTACGTGCAGAAAATCGACATTCGCTGTCACTGTGTCAGTTGATTGACACAGTGTCAGTGAATGCATACGCTGTGCCGCGAATCACAGATCGGTTCTCCCTGTGTCCGCAGTGCAACCAGGGCCGATCGGGCCGTGGGTTGTCGCGACGACAGTCCCCGTGGCCAACACCCAGTGCACAGAAAGAGAGCGCCATGAGCTCGTCCAAGCTGCCCATGACCTGCATCATCGGTGCGGGCCCCTCCGGGATCACCGTTGCGAAACGACTGCAGGACCACCGCATCCCGTTCGACTGCTTCGAGGCATCGGACGAGGTCGGCGGCAACTGGTACTACAAGAACCCCAACGGGATGTCCGCCTGCTACCAGAGCCTGCACATCGACACGTCGAAGTGGCGCCTGGCGTTCGAGGACTTCCCGGTCCCCGCGGAGTGGCCCGACTTTCCGCATCACTCGCTGCTGTTCCAGTACTTCAAGGACTACGTGGACCATTTCGGTCTGCGCGAGAAGATCACCTTCAACACCAAGGTGGTGGCGGCCGAACGCACCGCGGCGGGCCTGTGGGATGTCACGCTGAGCACGGGGGAGCGGCGCACCTATGACGCACTCGTGGTCGCCAACGGGCACCACTGGGACCCCCGTCTCCCCGAATACCCCGGCGAGTTCGACGGCGTGCTCATGCACAGCCACGCCTACAACGATCCCTTCGATCCGATCGACATGCGGGGAAAGAACGTCGTCGTCGTCGGTATGGGCAACTCCGGTCTCGACATCGCTTCGGAGCTGTCCCAGCGCTATCTGGCGAACAAGCTCACCGTGTCGGCTCGCCGTGGTGTCTGGGTGATGCCCAAGTACGTCAACGGCAAGGCCGGCGACAAGGAGATCGCCCCCGCGTGGATGCCGCGCAAGCTGCGCATGGCGCTCAGTCGGCGCTTCCTGAACAAGACGCTCGGACCGATGGAGGGCTACGGGCTGCCGCGGCCGGACCACCGTCCGTTCGAGGCGCACCCGAGCTGCAGTGGTGAGTTCCTCGGACGTGCCGGTTCGGGCGACATTGCGTTCAAACCGGCGATCAAGGCCCTCGAGGGCAAGCAGGTTCGGTTCGCCGACGGCAGCGTCGAGGACGTGGACGTGATCGTCTGCGCCACCGGATACAACATCAGCTTCCCGTTCTTCGCCGATTCGAACCTGTTGCCGGACCGCGAGCATCGCCTCCCCCTGTTCAAGCGGATGGTCAAGCCGGGTATCGACAACCTGTTCTTCATGGGTCTGGCGCAGACGATGCCTACCCTCGTGAACTTCGCCGAACAGCAGAGCAAGCTCGTCGCGGCCTACCTCACGGGTGCGTACCGATTGCCGTCGCACGCCGAGATGCACGGCACCATCGCCGCCGACGAGGCCTACAACCTCGGACCGTTCTACAACTCCCCGCGCCACACCATCCAGCTCGACTTCGACCGCTACGTGCGTGAGATCACGAAGGAGATCGAGGCGGGCCGCAAGCGTGCCGACGTTGCAGGCAACCAACTTCCGGTACCCGCTCGCGCGCTGCAGAACGCCTGAGAGCGAGGTCGACGATGACCATGACATCGATGCCCGCCACGCAGGGAACGTGCCGGGACGATTTCGAGCCGGTCCGCCGCGAGCTCGAACGCATGCTCGCTGCCGGCGAGGAGCTGGGCGCCTCCATCTGTGTGACCGTCGACGGTGAGCCGGTCGTCGACATCTGGGGCGGCCACACCGACACCGAACGCACCACGGTGTGGGAGCAGGACACTCTCGTCAACGTCTTCTCCATCACCAAGACGATGACGGCGCTCAGTGCGCTGCTCCTGGTCGACCGAGGGATGCTGGACCTCGACGAGAAGGTGGCGCACTACTGGCCGGAGTTCGCCGCGAACGGCAAGGCCGGCATCGAGATTCGGCACCTGCTCGCCCATACCTCGGGAGTGTCGGGGTGGGAACGGCCGATCGAACTCGCGGACATCTACGACCACGAGTCCGCCGCGGCCCGGTTGGCCGGGCAGGCGCCGTGGTGGGAGCCGGGCACCGCGTCGGGTTACCACGCGATCAATTACGGCCACCTGATCGGCGAGGTCATCCGTCGCGTCGACGGGCGCACGCTGGGCCGATTCTTCGCCGAGGAGCTCGCCGGACCGCTCGGCGCGGACTTCCACATCGGAACCGACCAGGCGCACTTCGGCCGGATCGCTCCGATCGTGCCGCCGCCGCCCGCCGAGTTCGACATGTCGGCGCTCGACCCGGACAGCGTCATGATCAAGACGTTGACCTCGCCGCTGCTCGACTACACCCGTACGTCGGACGCGGCGTGGCGACAGGCCGAGATCGGCGCCGTCAACGGCCACGGCAACGCGCGATCGATTGCCCGGCTGCAATCGATCGTGTCGAACTCGGGTGTACTCGACGGTCGGAACTGGTTGTTGGGCAAGACGATCGACGCCATCTTCCGGCAGCAGTCGAGTGGGCTGGACCTGGCCCTCATGGCGCCGTTGCGGTTCGGCATCGGGTACGGACTGCCGCACCCGCTGACCGCCCCCGCGGTTCCCGCGGGGCGGGTCTGCTGGTGGACCGGCGTCGGTGGGTCGTTCGTCGTCAACGATCTCGACCGTCGCGTGACCTTCGCCTATGCGATGAACAAGATGGCGCCCGAAATCATCGGTTCGGCACGTGCGGATGCCTACCTGCGCGCCACCTTCGGGGCTATTGCGTAATGAATTTCGAGGAGAGGTACAGCGCAACATGAGTGAATCCAGGTTCTCCGGCAAGACAGCCGCCGTCACCGGTGCCGCGTCCGGCATCGGCGCGGCGATCGCCCGCCGCCTCGTGGCCGAGGGCGCGAACGTGGTGGGCATCGATGTGGACGGAGGGACGCTCGCGTCGATGGCGGGCGAACTCGGCACCGCCTTTGCCGCTCACCGGGCGGACGTCACGAACGAAGCCGAGATCGAAGCGGCGCTGGGCGCCGGTGTGGAGCAATACGGCTCGCTCGACCTGGCCTTCAACGTGGCAGGGGCTTCACGGGTGGGTCCGATCGTCGAACTCGACGAGAAGGATTGGGACTTCACAGTCGATCTGGTGCAGAAGGGTGTGTTCCTGTGCACCAAGCACGAGGCCCGGCACATGCGCGCCGGTGGCCGGGGCGGCGCCATCGTGAACGTCGCCTCGATCAACGCGCGGATGCCGATGGTGGGTGGAAGCCCGTACGCCACCGGCAAGGCCGGGGTGGAGATGTTCAGCAAGAACGCCGCACTCGAGCTGGCGCCCGACGGGATCCGTGTCAACGCGGTATTGCCCGGTCTCGTCGATACCCCGCTGGTGGCTCCCGTGATGGGGTACGCGCCGGCCCGGGAGATGTTCCTCGAGCGGATCCCGCTCGGGGTGGCGGCTGTTCCCGAGCAGGTGGCGGGCCCGTGCCTCTACCTGGCGAGTGAGGACGCGAACTATGTCACCGGCACCAGTCTGGTCGTCGACGGTGGGTGGGAGGTGTCGAACTTCCCGAATGTCGGCAGGCTCGCGGGCTGACCGGTGGTGAGCTGCGCTTTCTCGTGAGGCGGGAAAGGTTCTGGGCCGACTCCCGTTCCGTCGTTAGGTTCTCCCGGTGTGGCGCGGGACACATCCGTCCCGCGCTGCGCCGCGTCCGCCCCTCGGCGGGCGTGGAACCTCAGGAGAACGGAGAATCGCCATGCTGGCGTTGACTTTTCCCGAAGGCGCGGCCCTGATCTTCGGCGGCAGTGGCGGCATCGGGCGCGGTGTCGCCCGTCAGTTCGCGGAGGCCGGCACTGCCGTCGCCGTCTGCTACAACTCCAAGCGCGACGTCGCGGAGGAGACGGTCGCCGAACTTCGTGCTCTCGGCGTGAAGGCGAGCGCGCATCAGGTCGACGTGCGAGACGAGTCGGCTGTCGCCGGGGTCCTCGACGCCGTCGTCGCCGAGTACGGCCGCATCCACACGCTCGTGTGGGGCGCTGGTCCGGTCGTCGAGCAGATCACCGTCGCCGAGACCACCCCGGCGCAGTACCGCCGGTCCGTCGAGATCGAGACCCTCGGGATGTACTCGGCCGTCCACGCCGTGCTGCCGCACTTCCGGGAGCACGGTGGCGGTTCGATCGTGCACCTGGGCTCGGCCGGCGACCACTGGTTCCCGCAGTTGGACGGACTGTCGGTGATCCCGAAGGCCGCCAACGAGGCGCTGGTCCGGGGAATCGCCAAGGAGGAGGGGGTCCACAACATCCGGGCCAACTCGGTGCTGGTCGGCGTGATCGAGGCCGGGATGTTCCTCGAACTCCAGGCGCAGGGCGTGTTCGACGAGGAGTGGACCAGGGAGGTGCACAAGCTGGTTCCGTTGAAGCGCTGGGGCAAGCCCGCCGACATCGGTTCGGCAGCCGTCTTCCTGGCCTCGGAGCAGGCCAACTATATTTCGGGGCAGCAAGTCTCGGTGTCAGGTGGATTCGGTGTCTGACCTGCTGCCCTAGCAGAGAGGACGCGGCCGTGTCAGATGACCGTGAACAGGCTCCGGCCACGTCGATGCTCGACCGGATCGAACTGGTGCTCGAGGCACTCGACGACAACGGTTACCTGACACTGAGCGAGACCACCCGGCTCACCGGAATCCCCAGCTCGTCGGCGCACCGTCTGCTCGAGAAGATGGTGTCGATGCGGTGGCTCAACCGCGTCGGGTCCCGCTACGAGCTGGGGATCCGGCTGTTCGAGCTGGGTTCGCGGGCGGTCCGTAATCACTGGTTCCACCGCGTCTCGCTGCCGATCATGCAGGAACTGCACCGGACGACCGGCGCCGTCGTCCACCTCGCGTTCCTGGACGGTGCCGACGGCGTCTACTGGGAGAAGCTGTCGGGCGCGTTCGGGGCCAACGTTCCGTCCCGGATCGGCGGACGCTACCCGGCGCACCGCTCCGCTGTCGGCAAGGCGCTGCTGACGCAGCTTCCGCCCGAGGCACTCGACGGTCCGGTGTTCGATCATCTCGACGCAGGCGTCGTCGGCGGTCGTCGGGCGCTCCGGGAGGAACTCGACCGCGCGGTCTCCGAGGGCGTGACCTACGACCGCGGCACGTTGTCGCCGTCGCTGGGCTGTGTCGGCGCGCCCGTGTCGAAGGGGATCCCCAAGCCGGCGGCGATCTCGATCTGCGGTCCGGTCGACCGGGTCACGACGGACCGGCGCATGATCGAGGCCGTCCAGCGCGCCGCCGCGGCGATCGAGAAGGCCGCGCGCCAGGTCGACGCGGCCTCGCGTACCACATGACGGAGGGGCCGCCGTCCGAGCGGACGGCGGCCCCTCCGTCGGGGTCGGTCGGGTCAGCCCTTCCACCACGGGCGCAGCGGCACGTCCGCCTCGCCGTTCGGGCCCAGCTTGACGGCCAGCACCTGGTGTAGCTGAACGACGTTGCGCTCGAAGCCGAGTCGCGAGCCGGCCATGTACAGGCCCCACACCTTGGCGGTGCCCTCGCCGACCTCGGCGACACACTTGTCCCAGTTGTCGACGAGGTTCCGGCACCAGCCCGCGAGGGTCAGCGCGTAGTGCTCGCGCAGGTTCTCCTCGTGGCGCACCTCGAGGCCCGCGTCCTGGATCTCGCTGATGATCCGGCCCGAGCCGGTGAGCTCGCCGTCCGGGAAGATGTAGCGGTCGATGAAGTAACCGGCCTTCGCGCCGCCGCGGTTGCCGGGGCGGGTGATGCAGTGGTTGAGCATCCGGCCGCCGACCCGCAACTTGTCCTTCATGAACCCGAAGTACGCCGGGTAGTTGTGCACGCCGATGTGCTCGGTGAGGCCGATCGACGAGACGGCGTCGAACCCGGTCTCCGGCACGTCGCGGTAGTCGGAGAAGCGGACCTCGGCGAGATCCTGCAGGCCCTCCTCCAGGATCGCCGCCTGCGCCCACTCGGCCTGCTCGCGGGACAGCGTCGCACCGATCACCTTGACGCCCCGACGGGCGGCGTAGCGGACCATCCCACCCCAGCCGCAGCCGATGTCGAGGAGGCGGTCGCCCGCCTTCAGCCCCAGCTTGTCGAACACCAGGCGGTACTTGTTCTCCTGGGCGTCCTCGAGGCTCTGGTCCTCGGACTCGTACGCCGCGCACGTGTACGTCATCGAGGGGCCCAGCACGTACTCGTAGAAGGTGTTGGAGACGTCGTAGTGGTGGTGGATCACCTCGGCGTCGCGAGTCTTGGAGTGCCGCAGGCCTTCCGCGAACCGGCGCCAGCGGGGCAGGTGCTCCTGGGGCGGCGGTGCGATGGGGCGCAGGTTGTCCCAGCCGATCGAGCGGGTGATGGCCGCGAGTTCCTTCGCCGACGGGCGGTGGAAATGCAGGTCGGTCATCGCCTTGAGGATCTCGTAGGGATCACCGGGGTGCACGCCGATGGCCTCGAGGTCTCCGGAAACGTAGGCCCGCGCCATGCCGAGGTCACCCGGTGCGGTGGCCAGGTAGGTCGTGCCGCGGGTCGAGTTCAGGTGCAGCCCGTACGGTGCGTCGTCCGGGCCGGTCGCGCTGCCGTCGTAGGCGGTGAAGCGCAGCGGAATCCGACCGTCGGAGACGGTATCGACGATTTCCGCAATGGTGAGCTTGTGCGGGTCGGATTTTGTCCTGAGGGTCGTCACTTTCGTTGCACCGCCTTCGAATAGAGGTCCAGTAGACGCGAATCGGGGTCGTAACGCTTCTTGATCTGTGTGTAATGGTCGCCGCCGTACAGCAGCGCGAAATCGTCCTCGTCGTAGAACGACTCGGAGTACAGGGACTTGTGGCCGTCGAGTTCGCTGACCTTCTTCTCGATCAGGCGGTTCGCCGCGCCGACGGGTGCGCCCGACTCGATCGGCACCGACGACCAGAAGCCGACGTTGACGTAGGTGCGTCCGGGGTCGAGGGGGTACAGGGGCCACGGCCGCGGTGCGGCCTCGTGATTCGGCCGGTTCGCGTCGAGGGCCGGATGCGCGGGTTCACGAAGGCGCAACGGGCACAACCACAGCGGTTCGATCGGGATCTCCTCGAGGAACCAGCTGAGGAACTGTTCGCAGTTGTCGAGGGGCACCTCGATGTCCTGTACGACGCGTTCCCGTGGCGGCAGTCCCTTGCGGGCCTCGAGTCGGTCGCCGATGTCGTACTTCTGGTCGAGGCCGATGAGCTTCCAGTAGAAGCTGCTGCGCAGGTAGCGCTTCGGCCAGAACCGTCGGATCTTCGGGTTCTGGGTGCCGAAGGCACGGGAGCACCAGAACCAGTCGGTGTCCCAGCGCCACAGGTAGTCGTGGATGGTCAGCCGGTCGGTCTTGGGGTGGTTGACCGACTCGTGCTGGATGGACCGGTAGTAGATGTTCATGTCGGTGTAGTCGCTGACGGGACCGGGCTCGTCGGTCTGCGCGCCGAGCGTCAGGTACGACTCGGTCGGAGTGAAGACCGTGCCGTCGAGGTAGTCGACGGCGATGCCGTCCCACGTGCGCTCGGTGACGATGCGGGCCATCGTCTGCTCGAGCTGCTTCAGGTCCGTGAAACGCAGGTGCCGCAGGGCCACGAACCGCTTCACGGGTTCGAGCTCGATCCGGATGCGCGTCGAGTAGCCGAGGGTGCCATACGAATTGGGGAACGAGTGGAACAGGTCCGCATACTCGTTGTCGGGGGTGGCGGTGACGATCTCACCGCTTCCGGTGAGGATGTCGATCTCGAGAACCGACTCGTGCGGGAGGCCGTTGCGGAACGACGTCGACTCGATGCCGAGACCCGTCACTGCGCCGCCGAGGGTGATGGTCTTGAGCTGCGGGACCACCAGCGGGGCGAGCCCGTAGGGGAGGGTCGCGGCGACCAGGTTCTCGTACGTGCACATCCCCTGGACGTCGGCGGTGCGGGCGTCGGGGTCCACCGAGATGACGCCGCCCAGCCCGGACACGTCGAGGCCCGGGGCGGTGCTCTTCGCCCGCGCGCGGAACAGGTTGGACGTCTTCTTCGCCAGGCGCACGTTCGCATCCCGGGGGATCGCCCGGTAGCTGGACAGCAGGCGTTGGACCCCCGCACTGTGCGCGGCAAGCCCGATTTCGCGGATACCACTCTTGGAGTCGGCCACGCCCTGACGCTATCGCTAGTCCGATCGGTCGGCCATCGATATCCCGGCGAGTCACAAATCTATAGCTATGCTAACGACCGTGCGGGGCGCCCCGGGAGCACCCCGGGACGCCCCGCCGCGATCACTGTCCGACCCAGGCCTGGTCGAGCAGCATGATGTTGTCCGCGGAGCGCTTCACACCGTGGGCGTTGTCGTCCCAGGCGACAAGGACCTTGCTCGGTCCCCACACCGCGTACGGGATCGTCTCGTTGGCTCGCGCCTGCACCTTGGCGATGGCGTCCTTCTTGGCGTCGTCGGTGGTTGCGCTCTTCACCTCGACGAGCAGTGCATCCATCTGCGGGTCGGCGTAGCCGGCCGCGTTGTTGCGCGAGTCGCTGCCCATGCCTCCGTACAGGCGCAGGTACGGCGCCTCGTCCATGAACGCGAACGCCGCGCGGGTCATGTCGAAGTCGTGCTCGACGTACAGCTTGCGCACCAGATCGGTGGTGCTGTTGACGTACTCGATCTGCACGTCGAAGCCGATCGAGTTGAGCGAGGCCTGCGCTGCCAGCGCGGCGGCCTCGGCGCTCTTCTCGCTGGTGGCCAGGTACTTGAGCTTGCCGTCGTAGCCGTCGGCCTTGGCCTCGTTCAGCAGCTGCTTTGCCTTGTCCGGGTCGAACGGCACGCCCTCGGCGCCCGACGACCAGCGCGAGGTGTCCGGCACGAGCGTCGAGCTGGCGATGCCGAGACCGTCGTTGGCGCGCTGGTTGATTGCCTGGGGATCGACGCCGTACGCAACGGCCTGCCGCACGCGCACGTCGGCGCCGGGTCGACCCTCGCGGGCGTTGAGCATGCCGAGCGCGCCCAGTCCCTGGATGTCGAGGTAGCCGCTGAAGCCGGCGTTCATGGTGTCCCGGATCGTCGCCTCGTCGCGCAGGATGTAAGCCATGTTCAGCTGGCCGCTCTGCAGCGATTCGAACTGTCCGCGAGCGCCGTTCGTCGGGACGAACCGAAGCTTGTCGAGGTTGGGGCGACCGTTCCAGTAGTCCTCGCGCGGGCTGAGCACGATCTCCTCGTTGGCCGCGAACCGCGTCAGCGTGAACGGGCCGGCGCCGATGGGGGTGAACTTCCCGTCGGCCTCGGAGTTCTTGGAGACGACCATGCCCGGACCCATCGCCAGGAGCACGGGGAAGTCGTTCCACGGCGCGTTGAGCGTGAACGTCACGGTCTTCGCGTCCGGCGTGGCGATCGAGGTCACCGAGTTCGCCCACACCTGCGACACGTCGGCACGCGCGGCGACGAAGCGGTCGATGCTCCACTTGACGGCGTCCGCATCGACCGGCGAGCCGTCGCTGAACGTCGCGCCGTCACGCAGCTTCACCGTGAACTGGGTGTAGTCGGCGTTGTGCTCGAGCGCCTGGGCGAGTTGCGGCTCGAACGTGCCCGACTCGGAGTCGGTACGGATCAGGGTGTCGTAGATCGCCGCCATCTCGGTGCCGCCGGTCGAGCCCGCGGCCTGGGTCTTGGTCGGGTCGAGCGCGTTCGGGAACGAATACGAACCGAACGTCACGGTGCCGCCGCGGACCGGATCACCGGCGTCCTGCGCGACGTTCACCGGGCCGGTCGTGACGGCCGACCCCTCGTTGGACTCTCCGTCGGCCGTTGCGCACCCGGCGACGAGCACTGTTGCCGCCGCGCCGAGTGCGGCCAGTCGGACGCCCGACCGGAACCACAAGTTCTTCAAAGCTCACCTCGCTGTTTGTCGTGTTCGCAGCGGAGGGTAAGACAATTACTTAACCACTGTGGTTCAGGTCTCAGTGAGTGAAAACGGTGTGGTGGGTCACTTGGCGCGGCCTGGCAGTGCGCTCGGGTGAGCAGGCAGGATGGAGGAAACCCCGAGCAAGGAGACGTATCAGTGGCACAGGTCAGCGCCAGCAGTTCCATCACTCTCACCGCGACGCCCGAGCAGGCGCTCGGCGCCCTCACGGATTATGAGACGATGCGCCCGCGGATCCTGCCCCAGCAGTACCGCGACTATCAGGTTCTCGAGGGTGGCCAGGGTGACGGGACCGTCGCGCAGTGGACGCTGCAGGCCACGGAGAAGCGGTCGCGCAACGTCAAGGCGTCTGTCACGGTCGCCGGCAACACCATCACCGAGCGGGATGCGAACTCGTCGCTCGTCACGACGTGGACCGTCGAGCCGTCCGGCGCAGGCTCCACCGTCACCACGTCCACCGAGTGGAAGGGTGCGGGCGGCATCGGCGGCTTCTTCGAGCGCACCTTCGCACCGCTGGGTCTGCGCCGCATCCAGGAGGCAACACTCGCGAATCTGCAGCGCGAGCTGGCCTAGCGCCGACGGACTACGCTGGCGAACCGACCCGACGAAAGGACCAGTCCAGTGCAACCAGGTGGACAGCCCGACATGCAGCAGCTCCTCGCGCAGGCGCAGCAGATGCAGCAGCAGCTGATGGCGGCGCAGGCCGAGATGGCGCAGGCCGAGGTGACCGGCCAGGCGGGTGGCGGTCTGGTGACCGCGACGGTCAAGGGCACCGGTGAGGTCGTCGGACTCACGATCGATCCCAAGGTCGTCGACCCCGAGGACATCGAGACGCTGCAGGACCTCGTGATCGGTGCGATCGCCGACGCGTCGAACAAGGCGCAGGACATCGCTGCGAGCAAGCTCGGTCCGCTCGCCGGCGGCCTGCCCGGACTCCCCTTCTAGAGGCGCGCCTTGTACGAAGGTCCCGTCCAGGACTTGATCGACGAGCTGGGCAAGCTGCCCGGCATCGGGCCCAAGAGCGCCCAGCGCATCGCGTTCCACCTGCTGTCGGTCGAGCCGCCGGAGATCGACCGGCTCCAGGCGGTGCTGCAGAAGGTGCGCGACGGCGTCCAGTTCTGCATCGTGTGCGGCACGGTCTCCGAGGAGGAGAAGTGTCGTATCTGCGGTGACCCGCGTCGGGACCGGACGATGATCTGCGTCGTCGAGGAGCCCAAGGATGTCCAGGCGATCGAGCGCACGCGCGAGTTCAAGGGGCGCTACCACGTGCTCGGTGGCGCGCTCGACCCGCTCAGCGGCATCGGTCCGGACCAGTTGCGGATCCGGGAGTTGTTGACGCGCATCGGAAACCAGGAGGACGGTGTCGACGTCGCCGAGGTGATCATCGCGACCGACCCCAATACCGAGGGTGAGGCGACCGCGACCTACCTGGTGCGGATGCTGCGGGATTTCCCGGGGTTGACGGTGTCGCGGCTGGCGTCGGGTCTGCCGATGGGCGGCGACCTCGAGTTCGCCGATGAGCTCACCCTCGGCCGTGCGCTGTCGGGACGACGGACGCTGTAGCTACCGCTCTTCCGGTGTGCCCCTGATCTGCTGCGGCGGACTCAGGGGCACACTGCTTTCCCCGGCCATCGTCTGACGCAGCGACTGCACGAGGCTGGTGAGGCCGGGTGAGGAGACCGCGCCGCTGCGGACGATGCCGCTGACCGGCACCCGCAGGCGGTTGTTCCGCTCGCGCATGACGCACAGGCCGGTCCGCGGCGCCTCGGAAACCGTGCTCGCGTACAGCACGGTCCACGCGCGGGGGTTGGTGATGACGTCGAGGATCGCGGTGTGGTCCCGCGCGAGGGGCGGGCCGAACTGGACGCGCCTGCCGACGTCGATGAAGGCGTTCTCGACCACCGTGTGGATCAGGACCTGGCTGTGCCGGGGTGGGAGCAACAGGGGATAGGGCGCGAGTTCGCTGAGTTCGACGGTGGAGAACGCCGACACCGGATGATGGTTGGACGTCGCGATCATCAGGTCCTCGACGCCCAGTTCGACGGTCTCGAGCCCGGGCCGGTCCACCTCGCCGCGGATCAGCGCGATGTCGGCGTCGCCCGCCGAGACCGCTTCGATGCGATCGGTGAAGTTCTTGATCACGAATTCGATATCGAGGTCGGGGTGCTTCTCGCGGACGTGCGCGATCGCGGCGAGGCTCTGCGGTGCGAAGCTCATGCTGGCGGTGATTCGGATGCGGTTGCGTGGTTCCTTCGCGACCGCGAACGCCTTCGTCTCGAGGCTCAGGACCTCCTGCGCGATGGGCACGAGCCGGGACCCGGCTGGGCTCAGTTTCACCACCCGGGTGGATCGTTCGAACAGCGGCGCGCCGAGTTCCTGTTCGAGCTTGGTGATCTGGTGGCTGATGGCAGACTGCGAAATGAAGCAGCGTTCCGCCGCCCGGCTGAAGCTCAGTTCCTCGCTCACGGCGAGGAAGTAACGCAGCTGACGGAAGTCCATGACGCCATACTACTTATGAGCGATCGAGATAACTGTTTTCCGAATATCCCTGATTACTGGCGCAAGTGTCGTTAGCGCTCCTACGGTGTCTCTCATACATCTCGACCAGGTCTCTCGAATATTTCGAGAAGGAGGCAACCGTGAGCGAAGCAGTAATCGATCGGACCGAAGTTGTGATCGTCGGTTCCGGATTCGGTGCCCTCGCCACGGCGAAGAAGCTGGCCAAGGCCGGCAAGCCGTTCGTTCTCATCTCGGAGACCACCGAGCATCTCTTCCAGCCGCTGCTGTACCAGGTGGCGACCGGCGTCCTCGCGGCCGGTGAGATCGCCCCCTCGGTCCGCGCGATCCTCGCGAAGTACCCCAACGCCGACGTCCGCCTCGGCCGCGTCGTCGACGTGCACCCCGAGGAGAAGGAACTCGTCTACGAGGCCGCCGGCGAGCGCCACACCCTCGGCTACAACTCGCTCGTCGCGGCCACCGGCGCCCGGCAGAGCTACTTCGGACGCGACGAGTTCGCCAAGGTCACCTACGCGCTCAAGACGGTCGACGACGCCGAGCGGCTGCGTGCCCAGATCGTCCGCTGCTTCGAGGAAGCGCACACCACCACCGACCTCGAGCGGCGCAAGAACCTGCTGAGCTTCATCGTCATCGGTGCCGGCGCCACGGGCGTCGAGCTGGCCGGCCAGATCAAGGAGCTCGCGGGCCGCTACTTCGAGCAGTCGATCCGCGGCGTCACCGCGGACGACGTCACCGTCACCCTCGTCGAGGGCGCGGGCGTCGCGATGCCGGCGTACGGCGGCAAGCTCAGCGAGTACACCAAGGAGTCGCTCGAGAAGTCGGGTGTCGAGGTCGTCCTGAACACGCTCGTCACCGACATCGACGAGCACGGCGCCACCCTCAAGGCCCACGGCAGCGAGACCGGTGTGCGCCGTACCGCCGAGACCATCATCTGGTCGGCCGGCGTGCAGGCCAACGACTTCGCGGCGGCGCTCGCCGAGCGCACCGGTTGCGAGACCGACCGCGCCGGACGCCTGCTCGTCAACCCCGACCTCACCGTCGGCGGCCGTGCCGACATCTTCGCGGTCGGTGACATGACGTCGCTGAACAACCTGCCCGGCCAGTCGCCCGTCGCGATGCAGGGCGGACGCCACGTCGCGGCCACCATCCTCGGAAAGACCAAGCGCGGCACGCCGTTCAAGTTCCGCGACAAGGGTTCGATGGCGATCATCAACCGCTTCCGCGCGGTCACCAAGGTCAAGAGCATCGAGCTCACCGGCTTCATCGCGTGGGTGCTGTGGCTCGCCGTCCACATGGTGTACCTGGTCGGCTTCCGCAACCGCTACGTCGCGGTGATGTCGTGGTTCGGATCGTTCCTCGGCCACCGTCGCCCGCACTTCCACTACGCGCAGGAGATCGGGCCGATCGAGGCGCCCGACGCGCACGTCGTCGACGACGAACCCGCGAAGGTCGCCGCCTAGCTTCACCGAAAACGGGCGGTTACTGCGCCATCGGCCGAGTGCCGAGCGCAGTAACCGCCCGTTCGGCTATACGAGAGCGCGCAGTGCCGCGTCGCGCAGGTCGTGCTTCTTGACCTTGCCGGTGGCCAGGCGCGGCAGGTGGTCGCAGAAGTCGATCGTCTTCGGCACCTTGTACTTGGCGAGATGTTCGCGGACGTACGCACGCAGCGCCTCCGCGGTGGCGTCGTCGGCGGGTACTCCGGGATCGAGTTCGACGACGGCGTGCACGTACTCGCCCATCTCGGGGTCGGGGAGACCGAACACCGCGACGTCGGCGACGTCCGGGTGCGCCGCCAGGCACGACTCGATCTCGGCCGGATAGATGTTGACGCCACCGGAGATGATCATGAACGACTTGCGGTCGGTGAGGAACAGGTATCCGTCCTGGTCGACGTAGCCGACGTCGCCGACGGTGGACAGCCTCGGGTTGCTCGGGTGCCGGGAGTCGGCGGTCTTGTCGGCGTCGTTGTGGTACTCGAACGGCACGACATCGCGCTCGAAGTAGATGGCGCCGATCTCGCCGGCGGGCAGCGGCTGCCCCTCCTCGTCGCACACGACGGGAGTGCCGAGCACCGGGCGGCCCACGGATCCGGGGCGCTCGAGCCACTCGTCGGCGGTCAGGAACGTCATTCCCATTCCCTCTGTGCCCGAGTACAACTCGCTGACGATCGGGCCCAGCCAGTCGATGGTCGCCTGCTTGACGGCCGGCGGGCACGGCGCGGCGGAGTGCAGGAAGTCCTGCAGCGACGACACGTCGAACGACGCGCGTTCGGCGTCGGGCAGCTTGAGCAGGCGGACCATCATGGTCGGCACGACCTGCGTGTGCGTGACCGAGTGCTTCTCGATCGTCGCGAGGAACTCGCGGGCGTCGAAGCGCTCCATCAGCACCACGGTGGCCCCGACCGCGTGCGCGCCGGCAGACCACTGCAGTGCCGCGGAGTGGTACATCGGAGCGGGGACCAGGTACGTCGACTGATCGGTCATCTTCAGCAGCGTCTGCGCGAAGTGGCCGACGTTCATGCCGCGCGGGTCGTCGATCGTGATGCCGGTGAGGGGACGTCGAATGCCCTTGGGGCGTCCGGTGGTTCCCGACGAGTACAGCATCATGTCGCCGCGGGGCTGCTCGGCGAGCGGCACCGGGTCGAACTCGGCCATCGACTCCTCGTACGACTCGAAACCGTCGACGGCACCGTCCATCATGAACAGGTGGGGGCGGTTCTCGAGTTCGTCCACGATCGCGGTCGCGAGGTCTGCGAGCCGGTGCGTGGTGACGAGGAGCTGCGCCTGGCAGTCGGTGACGATGTATGCGGCCTCGTCGGCTGTGAGATGCCAGTTGACCGCCGTGATGTACAGACCGGAGCGCACGGCTGCCCAGTACACCTCCAGGAATCGGGGATGGTTCTCCGCGAGGATCGCCACGTGGTCGCCTTTGCGGAGCCCGAGCGCGAACCACTGCTGCGCCAACCGGTTCGAGCGATCCTCGAGTTCGCGATAGGTGACCACCTCACCGGTAGGGGCGAAGACGACTGCGGGTCGATCGGGAGCTGTCGCGGCGTGGAATCCGGGGTACATCTCGAGAAGCCTCCTGGGTGTCCGGGTCGTTGGCAGGGGTGCGCGGTGACACTCGACGCGTGTCCGGTGTCACAGCGTGGACGGGGCGCCGCGTGAATGGAACGAGAATCTCGTTCAGCGGGACCGGTGCGGCCGGGACGCGACGAACCACGCGGTCGCGACAACGGTTGCGCAGCCGACGAGTTGCAGGGCCGTCGGCCGTTCGCCGAGCAGGACCATCGCGGCCGCGATCGCGAGCACCGGCTGCAGGAGCAGCAGCGTGGCGCCGACCTCGGGTGCGAGACGGGGGAGCGAACGGCCGAGCAGCATCCAGCCGATGACCTGTGCCGACACGGCCAGCGCCGCGAGCCAGCCGAACGCGGCCCATCCCGGCGTCACGTCGACGGCGCCCCATACCGAACCGAGGGCGGAGCCGACGACGCCCGCGGCCGCAGTGGAGATCAGCACCTGGGTGCCCGCGGTGGCCGCGGATCCGCGACCTCCGACGACGAAGATGTACCCCGCGTACGCGACTCCCGACAACAGGGCCAGGAACGTTCCCCACAGCAGGTCCGGGCTGGTCGAAGCGTCGTCCACGACCCCGGCGGTGAGTGCGATCCCGGCGAACAGCACCGGGATGGTAGCGACGAATCGGGCGGGAATCCTGGTGCCCAGGAACACGAACGACAGCAGCGGCACCACCACCACCTGGACGTTGACGAGCACCGTGGAGATGCCCGCGCCGACGAGCATGATGGCCTGCGACCACAGCGCGAAGTCGACGCCGAGCAGGGCGCCGGCGACGGTGAACCGCATCGCGTCCCCACTGCTCGTCCGGTTGCCGCGACGGTGCTCCATCCACGCGAGCACGGCCAACGGCGGCAGCGCGAGCGCGCAGCGGAAGAACACCGACGTCGCGGGGGAGACGTCGGCGAGGCGGATGAACACCGCGGTCAGGGAGATGCAGGCGGCACCCGCGACGGCGAGCGCGCGGGGGTCGGCGGCGCGGCCGGGCGCTACGGGCGCGCTGCGAACTTGGGCGATCTGCACACCGTCAATTGTTGGGTCTACCTGGGCAAACAACAACTAAGAAGTATTTCTCGAGATTCGGTAGTGTTGCTTCCGTGTTGAACCTCGACCGAGTGCGTGCGCTGTGCGCGGTGGCCCAGTCCGGGTCCGTCGCGGCGGCCGCGCGGGTCCTACACGTGACACCGTCGGGGGTGTCGCAGCAGTTGGCCAAGCTGGAGCGTGAGGTCGGGGTGGCTCTGCTCGAACCGGCGGGGCGTGGCGTGCGCCTGACGCCGGCAGGGGAACTGCTGGCTCGCCGGGGCGGCGAACTACTGGCCCGCGCGTCCGGTGTGGAGGCGGAGATCGCCGCGATGCGCAGCGAGGTGGTGGGCCCCCTGCGGTTCGGCGCGTTCGTGACCGCGTCACGGCTGGTGCTCCCGGCGGCGGTCCGGGCACTGCTGTCCCGGTATCCGCTGCACGTGACGGTGACCGAGGCCGAGACCGAGGTGACCCTCGAGTCCGTCGTCCGGGGCCGCATCGACGTCGGCGTCGTCGACAGCTGGGAGTCGGCGCCGGTCGAGGTTCCGGCGCATCTGGAGTCGCGACTGATCCACCGCGATACCGCCGATCTCGCGCTGTCGGTCGATCATCCGTCCGCGCGGGACGCCGAGGTGCGGTTGTCGAGCCTCGCGGACATGCCTTGGGTGGCTTGGGGATCCGGCACCGCGTACCACGAGTGGCTGGTGCTGACCTTGCGTCGGCAGGGATTCGAGCCGCGGGTCGACTTCGAGGCATCCGACGTCTCGACCCACCTCGCGTTCGCGGCGGCGGGACTCGCCGCGGCGCTGGTGCCCCGGCTGGCGATGGATCGGATGCCGGACGGGGTGGCGCTGGTGGCGACCGAGCCGCGCCTGCACCGCGACATCTACGCGGTGTGGCGGACCGACAATGCCGGCCCCGCCGTGCGCGCGGGAATCGATGCGGTGCAGGACGCGTTCGGCCGCAGGAGGACTCAGTTCACTCGTTGCGAGTGATCGTGCTCGACTCCCAGGTCCCGAGGGCAGTAGCCCACCGGGTAACCGGGATAGGTGCGATTGTGCGGGTCGGTGGCCCCGGCCGACGCCCGGCGCTTGGGCAGCAGGCGCACCACCGTGGATCGCGCACGCAGGCCGGCCTCGGCCGCCGTGCGCACGCGCGGTGACCCCTTCGGGAACCCGAACGCGACCGCCATGCGATCGTCGATCAGCGCGTACACGGCCGCGGCGACTGGCCTGGCCAGGAACGTCGGGTACCACGACTGGAACAGTCCCAGCGTGTAGCTGCCGATCCGGTGGTTGTCGTCGCTGTAGACGAACTTCTCCCGCTCGTAGTCCATCTTGAAGCGCTGGAAGTCCTGGTACGAATCGGGGATGTCCTTGATCCCCATGCGAATTCCCACTTGACGGTAGAAGTGGAACGACGCCAGCCGCTCGTGCGGGTGCAGTCTGCGCCAGCCGTAGCGGTCGATCCAGTCGATCGGGTCGTACACGAACGTCGACAGCACGTACAGCATGTCGTCGTTCGAGATCGTGTAGCGGCCGTGCATCCGGTTGATGTTGCGCAGGGACTCCCGACCGCGGGGCGAGTCGTAGCCGTGCTCGACGAGTTCGCTCATGAGGAGCGCGGTGTCGTCGTAGCGCTTCTGCGGTCTCTTCTCGAACTCGCCTGTGCGGGCGAGCAGTTCGGATATCGTCGGCACGCAGTAGGTGCGGAACAGGGCGAACTCGAGCGATCGCTGGTAGTCCCACGGGAACTCGTATCCCGAGGTGATGCGGAGGATGTCCTGGTGCTGGGTCACGGGATCGAGGCCCTCGATGACCTTCACCCACCCCCGCCGCCCCGACCGCGGCTGCGGATCGCGGTCGGGGGCGGGGAAGACGCCCGCGCGGCGTCCGTTGGTCAGGGTCATCGCCGTCACCGCCCGTGCCGGGCCTTGAGCATCCATGCGGAGATCTTCATGTCCCGCGCGGACCGCTCGAGCGTCAGCAGATTCAGTGGCGCCGAGAACTTCTGGACGGTGACGGCCTTGGGGCGGCTGAACTCGCGCAGACCGTCGGCGCCGTGGATGCGGCCGAACCCGGACTCGCCGATGCCGCCGAACGGCAAGGACGGGATCCCGGCGAAACCGAGCACCGAGTTCACCGAGACCATGCCGGTGCGCAGGCGGTCCGCGATGTCCCTGCCGCGGCTGCGGTTCGACGTGAAGACCGACGCGCCGAGGCCGTAGGACGTGGCATTCGCGCGTTCGATGCCCTCCTCGATGTCGCGCACCCGGTTGACCACGACGGTCGGTCCGAATGTCTCCTCGCACACCGCGGACGACGATTCCGGCACGTCGGTGAGGATCACCGGATCGACGAAACGCTCGTGGACCGAGTCGATTCCGCCGGTCACTGCCCGGGCGCCCTTGTTCAGCGCGTCGGCGATGTGATTGCGCACGACGTCGACCTGGCGCGGCAGCGTCATCGGGCCGTAGGTGTCGGCGTCCGAGCCGCCCGGCCGGACGCGCTCGACCGCGGCGGTGAACTTGTCGAGGAACTGGCGGTACACCGGTTCGGCGACGTAGATGCGTTCGACGCCGGCGCACGTCTGGCCGGCGTTGCCGAACGCGCCGAACGCGGCGAACTCGACCGCCTTGTCGAGGTCGGCGTCCTCGGCGACCAGCATCGCGTCCTTGCCGCCGCACTCCGCGACCAGCGGGGTGAGGGTTTCGGCGCACACCGCCATGACCTTGCGAGCCGTGGGGCCGGATCCGGTGAAGGCGATCTTGTCGACGCCGGCACGGCACAGGTCCGCGCCCGTCGCGCCGAGCCCCGTGATCACCTGCAGCACGGGCTGGGTGGGCGCGAGCGAGTTCCACTTGGCCTCGAGCCACTTACCGACGCCCGGGGTGAGTTCACTGGGCTTGAAGACGATCGCGTTGCCGGCGGCGAGTGCGTATGAGATCGAACCCATCGGGGTGTAGACGGGGTAGTTCCACGGCCCGATGACGCCGACGACCCCCATCGGCTTGTAGCCGAGCGTGGCCGACTGGTTGGCGCTCACGAGGCCGGACGGCACGCGGCGCGGCTTGAGGACCTTCTTCGCGTTGCGGGCGGCCCAGTCGAGGTGCTCGACGGCGAGCATCACCTCGAGCAGCGCGTCGTCGTGCGGCTTTCCGGTCTCGGCCGAGATCACCCGCGCCAGGCCGTCGCCGTCCGAGGCGATGGCCTTCTTGAACTCGAGCAGCCAGTCGCGGCGGCCACGGAAACCCTGGGCGTCCCACCAGCGTGCCGCGCCACGTGCGCGCTCGACGGCGGCGCGCACGTCGGTTGCGGTCGCGACCGGGTACTCGGCCAGGGTCTCGCCGGTGCGGGGGTCGAGGCTCGCGAAGGTCGTGGGCGCGTCCTCTCGGGTGGGGGCGGTGGGTAATCCGGGTGCCGCGTCGCTCGAAGACAGTTCTCGGGTCATGTCGGGCTTCCTCCGTGCCGGGGATCGCATCACATATATGTGATGTGATTTACTGTGTTGACGCTCACACTATTAGTCCCGGCAGATGTGGACAACCCCACACGCGGCATCCGCACCGGATCCGGGCGTTCGAGCCCCGCTTCACTCGACTCTTCGCAGGCAGGAGCACATCAGATGGCGATCGACTTCACGCCCGAACAGCAGGACTTCGCGCAGGCCGTGGCCGCGTTCTGCCGCAAGGAGTGCGGAACCCGCGAGCAGCGGGACGCGCTCACCGCCCGCGGCGAGCATCACCACAATCAGGACCTCTACTCGAAGATGGCCGACCTGGGCTGGCTGGGGATCACGGTGCCCGAGGAGTACGGCGGCTCGGCCGGCGCCGCCGTCGACATGTGCATCCTGCTCGAGCAGGCCGCCCGCGGCATGGCACCGATCGGGGGCATCGGACCCACCCTCATCACCGGGGCCGCCTACGCGAAGTTCGGCACGGCCGCACAGAAGGAGGCCGTGCTCGGCGGGATCGTCCGCGGTGCGTCCGAGTCGATCTCGATGTCGGAGCCCGAGGCCGGCTCCGACGTGGGCAACCTCAGCTGCAAGGCCGAGAAGGTGTCCGACGGCTGGCTGATCAACGGGCAGAAGACGTGGTGTTCCAGCGCGCATTTCGCCGAGAACATTCTGCTGGTGGCCCGCACCGATCGCAGTGGCTCCAAGCACGAGGGTCTGACGATGTTCCATCTGCCGACCGGCACGCCGGGACTGAAGATCAGCGGCATCGCCACGATGGGCGGCAAGGAGGTCAACGACCTCTACCTCACGGACGTGCTGCTCCCCGACGACGCGGTGGTCGGCGAGGTGGGTCAGGGCTGGACGCAGCTGATGACGGGCCTCAACATCGAACGGCTGATCCTCGGCGCCATGATGCTCGGCACGGCGCAGCGGGCGTTCGACGACACGCTCGAGTTCGTCACGCAGCGAAAGCAGTTCGGTCGTCCGGTGGGAACCTTCCAGGCGCTGCGTCATCGCATCGCCGATCTGGCGACCGAGATCGAGTGCACCCGGCTGCTGGTGTACAGCACCGCTCGACTGGTCGACGAGAATCCGACCAAGATGTTCCCGCGTGAGGCGTCCATGGTGAAGCTCAAGGCCACCGAGACCGCGAAGAAGGTGGCGCTCGAGGGCATGCAGATGATGGGCGGCTACGGCTACGCCACCGAGTTCGACATGGAGGGCCACGTCCGCAAGACGCTCGTTTCGTCGATCTACGGTGGTACCAACGAGATCCAGCGCGACATCATCGGCAAGACGTACGGGCTGTAGGAGGCGACATGGCTGCGCCGGCTCGGCCCACGCGCCCGCTTCGCCGGACCCAACTCTCCGACGACGTGGCGGCACACCTGCGCGGTGCCGTCATGTCGGGCCGGCTGCGGCCGGGCGCCTTCGTCCGCCTCGACGAGACCGCGGCTGAACTCGGGGTCAGCGTGACGCCGGTGCGCGAGGCGCTGCTGACCCTCCGGGGGGAGGGGATGGTCGAATCCGTCCCCAACCGCGGATACGTCGTCTCGCCGTTGGATCGGGAGGATGTGTACGACATCTTCTGGCTACAGGGCCGGATCACGGTGGAACTCGCGGTCCGTGCCTCCGGCTCCGCGGACGCCGACGATCTGGCGCGGCTCACCGACCTCAACACGGTGCTCCGTGAGGCGGTCGACGCGGCCGACGCGGAGCGGATTGCCGAGGCCGAGTACGAGTTCCATCGGGAGCTGTGCCGCATCGCCGGCGGCCCCAAGCTCGCCTGGTTCCTGGCCAGCGCGGCCCGGTACACGCCGTATCAGCTGTACGCGGCGGACCCGGCGTGGGGCGCACTCGCCGTGCGCACCCACGCCGATCTGATCTCGGCGATCGGGGCACGTGATCGCGCCGCCGTCGTGCGGCACACTCGGATCCAGTTCGACGACGCGGCCGACCGGCTCGTCGCGCACCTCGAGCGGAGCGGAATCTGGGAATGACCGACAACCGTCCATCACCCGACGAAAGTGACGAACGATGACGATCGATGCCACCACTCGACCGAGCCGCGACCTCCCGGCGTCGGTGGACGCGTCCGCCGGATCGCTGGATCTCGCCGACTTCGTGGGCGAGTCCATGCTGCTGATCGGCGCCGGAGCCACCGTCCTGCTGCAGTTGGCGCTGCCGGGCGTCGGCCGGGGCGTCGCCGAGCACAGCACGACGCTCGAGCGTCCGCTGGACCGGCTGCGGACCACCATGACGTACGTGTACGCCGTGACCCTCGGCACGCCCGAGGAGAAGCAGGCGGTGGTGCGTCTGGTCAACAAGGCGCACGTCCCGGTACGGTCCGAGCGATACAACGCGTTCGATCCGGGGCTGCAGTTGTGGGTCGCGGCGACGTTGTACCGCAACGGTTCCGACATGTACCGGCGGTTCTTCGGGGAGGTCACGGACGCCGACGCGGAGCGGCTGTACCGGCAGTCCGCGGTGTACGGGACGGCGCTGCAGGTCAAGGACGACATGTGGCCGGCCACCCGCGCCGAGTTCGACGCGTACTGGGACCGGATGATCGACTCCGCCGAGGTCGACGACCAGGTGCGCGCGTACGTGCGCGGTCTGCTCTCCGGTGGCACGGCACCGATTCCGGTGCGGATGATCATGCCGCTGCAGCGCTTCTTCACGATCGGTCTGCTGCCGCCCCGAGTCCGAGACCAGTTCGCGCTTCCCTGGAGTCCCCGCGATCAGCGCCGCTTCGACCGGCTCATGTCGGTCCTGCCCGTCGTCTACCGGCGGGTGCCGCGGCCGATCCGGCAGGTGACGGCCACGTTCTACCTGCGGGACATGCGCCGACGGCTCGCGGCGCACCGGCACCTGATCTGAGCATCGATGTCGCGCTCGGGCGCCCCGGCGTCAGAGCGCGACGTCCCGCTCCAACCCGAACCAGAAATGCTCGTCGCCGTCGAACACCAGCTTGCCCTTGCCGTTCATCACGCCGATGACGGTGTCGTCGTCGACCTTCTTGAAGTGGTCGAACACCGGCATGCCGTCGTAGACCATCGTTGCGGTCACCTCCCCGCGGAACAGCACCTCCCACAGGCTCGCCTCGCCGTGGCCGGTGCCGATGTCGGAGAACAGCTGTCCGTCCTCGCCGCGGCACAGCAGCGGTTGCACGTCGGACTCGCTCGCGAAGGCCTTGCCGTACCAGTGGGCGTGCTCGAGCAGCGCACTCGTCCGGTGTCCGGTGTCGAAGGCGAATCCCCGCCAGCGGTACCCGATGAGGTCCCGTGGCCGGCACGGCGCCAGCCGCTCCCAGAGCGCGTCCAGTTCCCGCGGATCGATCCGATCGGTGCGCGTCCGCAGCGCCGTGACCTCGTCCCGTACGTTCATGCTCGTCCTCCGGTGTCGTTGTCCGCGAACGTGAGTACCGCCTTGACCACCTCTCCGGACCGTGTCGCGGCCACCGCGTCGTCGATCCGGTCGATCGGGAACGTTCGTACCAGCTTCTCGACGGGAAAGCGACCCTGACGCCACAGGTCGACCAGCTTCGGCAGGAAGGTCAGCGGATCGGCGTCGCCCTCGATGACCCCGGTGAGGGTCCGTCCGTACAGGAGATGGCCCTGGTCGATCGTGATCGGATTGCGCCCAGGGCGCAGGCCGAGAGTCGCGCAGGTGCCCGGCGGGCGCAGTGACGACAGTGCCTGACGGACAACCTGTTCGGTACCGACCGATTCCACGGCGAAATCGACGCCACCGCCGGACTCCCGGCGCACCGCGCGCCCGACGTCGTCCACGTCGACCGGGGACAGTGCTGCGGTCGCACCGAGTTCGAGGGCGAGCTTTCGGCGCGCCGGGAGGGGATCGATGGCGACGACGGTCTCGCATCCGGCGACCCGTGCGGCCATGATCGCGGCCATCCCCACGGCGCCGAGTCCGAACACTGCGATAGCGGACCCGGGGTCCGGGCGCAGCACGTTGAGCACGGTGCCGGCCCCGGTCTGCAGCCCGCAGCCGAGCGGACCCGCGAGCGCGACGGGTACGTCCCGGGGGAGACGCACCGCGTTGCGGGCGGACGCCACCGCGTACGACGCCATCGACGACTGACCGAACCAGTTGCCGTGCAGCGCAGCTCCATCCGCGGTTGTGAGCGTGGTAGTGCCGTCGACTCGGGTACCCCCGTGATTCAGTGCGGCGGAGTTCTCGCAGTAGGAGGGCCGTCCCCTCGTGCAGTTGCGGCAGCGTCGGCACGAGTCGAAGCCGAGGACCACGTGGTCGCCGGGCGCGAGTCCGGTCACCGCGGCGCCGACGGCCTCGAGCACCCCGGACCCCTCGTGGCCCAGCACCGCGGGCAGCGGGAACGGGACACCACCGTCGGCGGCCGTGAGGTCGGTGTGGCAGATGCCCACACCATGGATGCGCACCAGTACCTCGTCGTCGCGAATCTCGGGCACCCGGACGGATTCGAGTCGAAGGGGCTCACCGTGCGCGCGCAGTACCGCGGCGGTGGCCGACACGCTCACGTGTCGCCCGCCTCGCCGAACAGCGTCACGAGCATGAGCTGCTGGACTCGGGCTTCATTGGCTGCGGTCGGCTCGAAGTGCATCACGCGCCCGACGTCGAGAACCAGGCTGAGTGCCGCGTGGACGAGGAAGCGGCATTCGGGCGCGGACAGATCGGGCCGGGCCTCGCCGAGCAGTAGCGCCCATTCTTCGACATTGAGTCGCTGGGTGTTTCGAAGAGCGGTGCGCTCGGGCGCCGGCAGGCTCCCGATCTCCGCGAAGTACACGCTCATCAGTTCGGACTGCGCGAACGACAGGCGTACGTAGACCTCGACGAGGGACTCGAGAGCCTGCCGGGGGGTGTCGGAATCGCCGAGCGCGGTGCTCACCGCGACGGCGAGTCGCTCTGCCGCGCGATGGAATGCCGCGGCCAGTAGATCCGACTTGCTCGAGAAGTGGCGGTAGACCCCGGAGGCATTGATGCCGGCGGCATTGCCGATGTCCTCGATGCTCACCTCGTGGTATCCGCGTGCCTCGAACAGCAGGATCGCCTCGTTGAGCACGACTTCCCGCTTGTTGGACAACGGGATTCCGGAATTTCGTGTGTGCGTGCCGGCGGGTTGCGTGTCGGCGGGAAGGTCGGTGCGCGCGATCGATCGGCACACGCCGAGCAGGAGGCGTTCGAGTCGCCGCACCGGCAACGTGGCCCGATGAACGGTGATGCTCCCGATGGCGCCGAGGATCGCGACGCAGATCTGTACCGAATCTCGATGGGCGATATCGGGCCTGATCTCTTCGAGCGTCGCGCCGATGCGACGGTTGACGGCCTCGATGGCATCCAGGACCGCCGCGCGGTCCGGTGGTTCGAGATAGCGACTCTCCCATCGGTAGAGCCCGGCCGTCCGGCGATTGGCGACGGTGGTCCGGACGGCGGCGAGGATCTGGTGGTCCAGCCGTTCGACCGGGTCGGTGACCACCTCGGCATCGTCCTGAGCGACGGCATTCGCCAGCGCTGTGGCGAGATCCGTTGCAGCCTGGGAGAACAGTGCGTACTTGTTCGGAAAATGGCGATACAGGGCGGGTCCGGAGATACCGACGGTCGAGGCGATCTCGTCGATGCTGACACCGTGGTAGCCGCGCTCGGTGAAGGCCTCGGCGGCCACCGCTGCGATCTGAGCCTTCCGGTTCTTGGGCCGGCGTCGAACCTCGGCAGCGGGCATGTGCTGCACGTCGATGCGAACGCGCCCAGCGCGGGTTCCGGTCTTGGTCCGCTCCGTCACCGAACCTCCTGACGCGTGGGGACTGGTGCCGGAAGTGTAGCCCACAGGTGAGCGGCGGTGACCCCGGTTCGCGATTCAAATTGCTCCGTCGGGCAATTCAATTCGCCTGCAGGCGAGGGGTTGACAAACGAGTCGATCATCACGAAAGTTAACGCCGATTCTTGCACTGGTCCGGCCCGATCGCGTTGGCCGGGCGCTTCACCTCTCGGCTGTTCTCCAGCCACAGTTCCGCGCCAGGCTCTTGAACCTGATCCAGGGATCCGAGGAGGTCCATGTGAGAACCCGCTTCACGGAGATGTTCGGAGTGCGTCACCCCATCGTCCAGGGCGGAATGATGTGGGTGGGCCGGGCCGAGCTGGTCGCGGCAGTGGCCGAAGCCGGTGCGCTCGGGTTCCTCACCGCGCTCACCCAGCCGACGCCGGGTGATCTCGCGAAGGAGATCGAGCGGACCCGGCGCCTCACCGACGAGCCGTTCGGCGTCAATCTCACGATTCTGCCGTCGATCTCGCCGCCGCCGTACGCGGAGTACCGGCAGGTGATCATCGATGCCGGGATCAAGATCGTGGAGACGGCCGGTGCGAATCCTGTGGAGCACTTGCCGCACTTCAAGGACGCCGGCGTCAAGGTCATCCACAAGTGCACCAGTGTGCGGCACGCACTCAAAGCCGAGCGGATCGGCGTGGACGCCGTCAGCATCGACGGCTTCGAGTGCGCGGGGCATCCCGGTGAGGACGACGTACCCGGGCTGGTGCTCATCCCCGCTGCCACGCGCCGGCTGAGCATCCCGGTCATCGCTTCCGGGGGAATCGCGGACGCGCGGGGTCTGGTCGCGGCGCTCGCGCTCGGAGCCGACGGTGTCAACATGGGAACCCGCTTCATGTGCACGGTGGAATCGCCGGTGGCGCAGGAGGTCAAGGAGCAAATCGTCGCCAACAGCGAGCTGGACACGCGATTGATCTTCCGGACGCTTCGAAACACGGCACGCGTCGCGGCGAACACGGTCAGCGCCGAGGTGGTCGACATCGAGTCCCGCGGTTGCGAGTTCGGTGACATCGCGGATCTGGTTGCGGGAGCGCGAGGCAGGCGAGTCTTCGAGCAGGGTGACCTGGACGCGGGCATCTGGACCGCGGGGCAGAGCCAGGGGTTGATCGAGGACATTCCCACGTGCGACGACCTGGTTCGACGGATGATCGGAGAAGCCGAGGCGATCATCCGTGACCGGCTCGCCGGCTCGATCGAGGAAGGGGCTCGGGTATGACCACGACGACGGGCGATGGCTTGCGACGGGAACTGCGGGAATCCGTTCTCGAGCTGACGATCTCACGACCCGGACGGATGAATGCCGTCGACATGTCGACGATGCGTGAGCTCGGCGCGGCGATTCGCGAAGCAGGGCGCGACCCGAGCGTGCGATCCATCCTGATCACCGGCGTCGGATCGGCCTTCTGCACGGGCGCCGATCTGGCCGCCGCCGCAGTGAATCCGGCCGATCCCGGAGTCGTCATGGACGTTGCCAACGAGGTGATCCGGGCGATCGTCGAGGTGCCGGTGCCGGTCGTCGCGGCGGTCAACGGTCCGGCTGCCGGGGTGGGGGTGTCGATCGCGCTCGCGGCCGATCTGACGTATGCGGCCGACAGTGCGTACTTCCTGCTCGCGTTCGTCGGCATCGGGCTCATGCCCGACGGCGGGTCGAGCGTCCTCGTCTCGGCGTCGATCGGGCGGGCGAAGGCCGCCGAGCTGGCGTTGCTCGGGGAGCGACTGCCCGCAGCCGAGGCGGATCGATTGGGACTGGTGTCGAGGACGCTGCCGGACGGCGAACTGCTCGACCATGCTCGGGGCGTGGCCGCCAGGCTCGCGGCGGGCCCGCGTCGCGCCCTCGAACTCACCAAGCGTGCGCTCGCGGCCGGCACGCTCGACGCGCTCGACGACGCGCTCGAACGGGAGAAGGCAGGGCAGACGGAACTGCTCGCCTCCGCGGACTTCGCGGAAGGCGCCGCGGCGATGTTGCAGAAGCGGACCCCGCGCTACAGCGGCTAGCGGAATCCGCATCCACATTCGGCGTCCCGCAACCGGCGCGCGCGTTCTCGAGCCACACCAGGGTGCGAGTCCGAAAAACACAGGCAGGGAACTGTGTCGGTGCGATCCGGGCCCATGATCGCCGGACCGTCGTCGTGGTCGTCTGCTCGAGAATCGCAATTAACAAAACGCGTATCGAAACTGCTCAAAGCATGTAATCTGCCTCACATCGAACCACGGGTCCGGTCAGGTCGGGAGGACCCGCCACGCACGAGAGGAACCCTCGATGGTCACTTCCGCTGCTGTGCCCGCCGCCTCGCTCGAGGCGCAGCGATCGCGTCGAACCAACTGGAACAACCAGGTGGCCCGGCACGCCCGCATGATCCCGGACCGTCCGGCGCTGCGCTTCCAGGGCGCGTCGATCACGTGGTCCACCCTGCACGATCGGGTCGAACGCCTTGCCGGCGCGCTCTCTCGCCGCGGCGTCGGATTCGGTGATCGGGTGCTGATCCTGATGCTGAACCGGCCCGAGTACCTCGAGGCCGTGCTCGCGGCCAATGCGCTCGGCGCGATCGCGGTACCCGTGAACTTCCGCATGACCGTCCCGGAGGTGGCGTTCCTGGTGCGCGACAGCGGTGCCCGCGCCGTCGTCGCCGATACGACACTCGCCCCGCTCGCCGCCGCTGTCGGTGCCGAGACCGGCGCCCTGGAGCTGTCCGTCACAGTCGGTGCGGAGACGGCGGGAGACATTCTCGGATACGAGGATCTGATCGCCGAGACGGGCACTCCCCGTGCGGCACTGGATGTCCCGGACGACACCCCCGCGCTCATCATGTACACGTCCGGCACCACGGGCCGGCCCAAGGGCGCGGTGCTGACCCACAGCAACATGGAGGCGCAGGCGCTCACGTGTATCCGCGCGTTCCAGCTGAATCGCTCGGACGACATCGGATTCTGCGCATCGCCGATGTTCCACATCGCAGCGCTGGGGTCGATGGCGCCGAGTCTCATGCTCGGCCTCACCACGGTGATCTACCCGGTCGGCGCCTTCGATCCCGAGACGCTCCTCGACGTTCTCGAGGAGGAGCAGGTCACCACGCTGTTCCTCGTGCCGGTGCAGTGGCAGGCGGTGTGCGCGGTGCAGCAGGCGCAACCACGAAAGCTGAAGTTGCGCGGTATTTCCTGGGGTGCAGCGCCCGCATCGGACACGGTCCTGCGGGCGATGGCCGAGACCTTCCCGGACGCGTCGAACGTCGCGGTGTTCGGGCAGACCGAGATGTCGCCGATCACGTGCGTGCTCGACGGTGAGGACGCGCTCCGCAAGCTGGGCTCGGTCGGCCGGGTGATCCCGACGGTGCAGGCCCGGGTCGTGGACGACGACATGAACGACGTCGCCCCGGGTGCAGTGGGCGAGATCGTCTACCGGGGTCCGACGATGATGCTCGAGTACTGGCAGAACCCGGCCGCGACCGCGGATGCCTTCCACGGCGGATGGTTCCATTCCGGCGATCTGGTGCGCGTGGACGACGAGGGGTTCGTCTACGTGGTCGACCGCAAGAAGGACATGATCATCTCCGGCGGCGAGAACATCTACTGCGCAGAGGTGGAGAACGCGCTCTTCGCGCACCCGAAGATTCTCGAGGCGGCCGTGATCGGGCGTCCCGACCCCAAGTGGGGGGAGATCCCGGTGGCGGTCGTGGCGTTGCGGCCGGATGCCGGCGGCGACCTCACTCTCGAGGAGCTGCAACCGTTCCTCGACGAGCAGCTGGCCCGGTTCAAGCATCCGAAGGCAGTCGTCTGCGTGGAAGCGCTGCCGCGCAACGCAAGTGGCAAGGTGATCAAGGGCGAGCTGCGGGGCGGGGCATCGTCCGTCGTCCAGGGCTGAGTGTGGGGACTGACGGCGCGCGGTAGGGGCGTGCCGTCAGGTCGACGGTCGATACGGAACTGGGGAGGGCCGGCGCATGACCTACGAACTACCCACCGCGAAGGGGCCGATGCGGGACGTCGCGCTCCAGGGCGGGTATCTCATCGGCTTCTCGGTGCAGGCGATTGTGTCGTTGGCCCGGGCGGTGCTGCGCGGTCGGTTGTCACTCGAGGAAACAGTGAAGCAGACGCTGTTCATCGGCAGGGTCAGCACCGGACCGTCTCTGCTGCTGATGATTCCGATCGGCGTGTTCGTCGCGGTCTCGGTCGGTGAACTGGCCGGTCGGATCGGTGCCGGCGGCTACTCCGGCGCGGTGGTGGCGTTCATCATCGTGGGTCAGGCGTCGGCCCTGGTCTGCGCGTTGATGATGGCGGGCGTCGCCGGATCGGCAATCTGTACGGATCTGGGCTCTCGCAAGATCCGTGAGGAGATCGACGCGATGGAGGTCATGGGCATCGACGTGCTCGAGCGCCTCGTCGCGCCACGGCTGCTGGCCGCTGTGGTGGTGTCGGTGGCGCTGTGCGCGATGGTCACCTTCGGCGGCGTGATGGCCTGCTACCTCTACCACATCTACGTGCAGCATCTGCCCGCCGGAACGTTCCTGGCGACGTTCAGCCAGTACGGCCGCACTTCGGATTTCGTGATGGCGCTCGTGAAGGCCGCGATCTTCGCAGTCACCTCGACGCTCGTGGCGACGTTCCGGGGGTTGCACGCGAAGGGTGGTCCGCGGGGCGTCGCAGACGCCGTCAACGAGGCCGTCGTGATCGCCTTCGCGCTCGTCTTCATCGTCAACACCGCACTGTCCGCGCTGTACACCGTGATCGTCCCGGCCGTGGGAGCGTATTGATGGTTGCCTTCGACACCCGGGTGCGGCTGCGCCGGGCGATGCGGCCGGCATCGGCCGTGCTCGACGGCCTCGCCGACGTCGGCCGGCACGTCACGTTCTTCTTCCGCACCCTGGCTTCGCTGCCGTACGCCGCGACGCGGTATCGCAAGCACGTGCTGGCGCAGATCAGCGAGGTCAGCTTCGGGACCAACTCCGTGCTCTCCGGCGGCGGGACCATCGGGATCGTGTTCGCGATGTCACTCGCGGCCGCGATGATGCTCGGTGTCGAGACCCATCGAGGTCTCGAACTGGTCGGCATGACAACGCTTTCCGGGATGCTGTCGGCCATCGCGAACACCCGCGAACTCGCGCCGGTGGTGGTCGCGATCGCGCTCGCGGCGAAGGTGGGCACCGGCTTCACCGCGCAACTCGGTGCCATGCGGATCTCCGACGAGATCGACGCGCTCGATTCGATGGGCGTGCGGTCGATCCCGTTCCTCGCCGGCACACGGGTGCTGGCAGCGATGGTGTGTGTGCTGCCGATCTTCATGATCGGCCTGCTCGCCAGCTACCTGTCGACCCGGCTGGTGATCGTGGTGTGGGGCGGCGCCTCGGCCGGCACGTACGACTACTTCTTCCATCTGGCGCTGTCACCGGTGGACCTCGTCTACGCCGCGATCAAGGCCATCGTATTCGCGGGTGTGGTTGCGCTGGTGCACTGCTCGTACGGCTACTTCGCGTCGGGCGGTCCGGCAGGCGTGGGGCAGGCGGCGGGGCGGGCGCTGCGCACCGCGATCCTCGCGATCGGGGTGCTGGACGTGCTCATGACGTTCGCACTGTGGGGGCTGGTCCCGACGATCCCCGGGATGGGGGTCTGAGGTGGACGTGTACTCCCGGCGCCGTACCGCATTCGTCCTGCGCGGCGCCGTGGCCGTGCTGGTCGCGGTGGTGGCGGGAACGGCGATGGTGCTGCGGGGAACCGGCCAGCTGCATCGGGATCCTGAGGTACTCGTCGCGATCCCGGCCTCCGCAGGGCTCATCAACGGGGAGGCGCCGGTCCGGTACAGCGGCGTCAACGTCGGACGCATCTCGGGGATCGACTCGGGCACCGAATCGTCGGTCGTCCGCCTGCAGATCGACGCCGGCTCGATAGATCTGATTCCCGCGGCTGTGATGGCGAGAGTGGTTCCTCGGACCTTTTTCGGGGACATCTACATCCAGCTCGTCGACGACCCCTCCGGACAGCCGGGGGAGAGCCTGGCCGACGGCGACGAACTGCGCGCGGACACCGGGCCGGACGCGGTGGCCCTGTACGGGGTCTACACCCGCCTGGTCGACATCCTGGACCGGATGCAGCCGCAGAACATGCAGGTTGCGTTGTCGGCGTTGTCGCACGCGCTCGACGGCCGCGGGGCCACCGTGGGCCGGATCGTCGACCGGCTCGACAGGGCGTCCCAGACCTTGACGCCGGCGGTGCAGACCTTCCTCGACGCGACCCCCGACTTCCGAACCGTGCTGCAGGCATTGAGCACTGTGACACCGGACGTTCTGGCAACGCTGTCGTCGGCCACCGACGTGTCGCAGAGCATGGTCGACAACAAAGATGCATTGAGCGAGACCATCGAGGCCGCAGCAAGTTTCGCTCCGGTGATGGCGGGGTTCGTCGGCGAGCAGCGCGATCGTGTGGTGACCGTGCTCGATTCCGCCGGCACGATCCTGGCGACTACCGCGGCGAACCCGGCCGGCCTGGTCGGCACGCTCGAGGGCGCGCGCACCTTCGGCGCCGCGGGCGCACGCGTGTTCGCCACCGGTCACTTCGACATCACCGCCGTTCCCACGTTCGCGGATCCCCTGCCGTACTCCGCCGCCGACTGTCCCAGCTACGGCGCGCAGGCCGGCAACTGTGGTCCCGCCTCCGTGGCCGGTGGGACGGACGAGCGGCAGGCCCTCCAGGTCATCGAGGAGAGGCTGCTCGGGGACACCGCGGCGGCGCAGAACCCTGCATCCACCTTCATGTTGGGGCCGCTCGTCCGTGGAACGGAGGTGCGGATCCGATGAAGCTGGGATGGGTCCCGATCGCCAAGGTGATCGGATTCTGCGCAGTGGGGGTGGCGTGCGCGTCACTGGTGGCGAACACCCTCTCGGTTCCCGTGCGCGGGGACAGCGAGCGGTACACGGTCGAGTTCACCGACGTCGAGGGCCTCCACGAGGGGAACCCCGTGACGATGTCCGGTGTCCGGGTGGGCCGGGTCGACTCCATCGCTTTCGCGGACGCGGGCGGCGGGACCAGCAAGGCCGTCGTGGGGATCGAGGTGTCGTCGGACTACACCCTGGACCGGAACACCACCGCGGCGGTCCGATACGGCGACATGCTCGGTGCCCGGTACGTGGCCCTGAGTCCGCCGGACGGTGCCGCCGTGCAACCGGTCGCCGGCGTCACCTCCGAGGCCCTCGAACCGGGGGGCGTGATCCCGATCGAACGCACCACCCCGCCGGTCGACCTCACCGCGCTCATGAACGGTTTCCGGCCGCTGTTCGACGCGCTGGACCCGGCCGAGGTCAACACCCTGACCCGCGGATTCGTCGAGACCTTCGACGGGCAGGGCGCCAGCGTATCGACGCTGCTCGACAGGATCGCAACGCTCACCACGGACGTCGCCGACCGGAGCGGAGTGTACGAACAACTTCTCACCAACATGAACGCGTTGATGACGTCCGTCGACCAGCGGCAACCGCAACTCGAGCAGCTCGTCACCGGACTGCGCGACCTGAGCACGTCGGTGGTCGGCAGCAACGACCGTCTCGCCGTCCTGCTCGACGACGGCAACCGCGCCGTCGCCTCTCTCGCGGAAGCACTGGAGCGCTCGCAGGGGGCCTTCGGCGCGTCGATCACCGACCTGAAGTCGGTGACCGACGCATGGATCGCCGACACTCCGGCGTTCGAGCAGTTCGTCGCGAAGATGCCGCAGTTCGCGGACGGGGTCAACCGCATCAGTGCCTACGGCGGATTCGTCAGCCTCTACCTGTGCAACTTCGTTCTGCAGGCAGGCGACCTCGAGGCGAACATCTTCGGCAGTACTCACTCGGAGGTGTGCCGATGATGTTCGTGGTCAAGGTAATCGACGTCGTCGTGGGTGCCTGGCTGTTCGTGGTCCGCGGCGAGCGCCGTCCCGGATCCGGAACCCCGCTCGCGCTCGGAACGATCGGCATCGTGCTGCTGGTCGCGGGTCTCGCGGCGGCGATCGGAATCCCCAAGCTGTGGTATCTGTCCCGGACCAGTCCGTACGCGGCGGAGTTGGCGAACGCGAGCGGTCTGTCCGACGGCGACCCGGTCTACGTCGCCGGCGTTCCCGCCGGGCGGGTCGAGGGAATCGATCTCGCCGGGGATCACGTGCGCGTCGACTTCCGGCTCGACAACGGCCAGCCGCTCGGCAACCGGACCACCGCCTCGGTTCGCCTCGAGACCGTGCTCGGCAAGCGCTACCTGGAGGTGATTCCGGCCGGCGTCGTCAGCGAGGAAGGCGCCGATGCTGCTGCGTCGAACGTCATTCCGCTCGCCCGGACCACGGTTCCGTACAGCCTCGACGACGTCAGCCGGGACGCGACCGATGCGGCCACCCAGATCGACGCGGCATCGCTGGAGGCGATGATGACGACGCTCTCGGAGGTGATGCCGGACGATCCCGAGCAGCTCGGCCGGGCCCTGGCCGGCCTCAGCGGAGCGTCCGCCGTGGTGTCCCGCAATGCCGAACAGATCGACCAGTTGCTCGCGATGTCGCGATCCCTCTCGGACCTCGCTGTTCGACAGGGTGATTCGCTCACCACGACAGTCGCCAACGCGCAGACGATCGTCCGCACCCTCGCGGTGCGCAAGGAGGTACTCACGAAGCTGGTCGAGAACCTGCGCTCGGTGCTGTCGACACTCGCGACCACCTACACCGAGCACGAGGAGGAGTTCGGGCAGATGACGGACAACCTCGTCGCAGTGACCGATACGTTGCAGCGCAACGCCGATCACATCGGACAGATCCTCGACCAGCTTCCGCGGGCGCTGCGCGCGGCCACCGATGCGACGGGCAACGGAACGTGGACGGATGTCACCGCCCCGGCGGCGGTCGTGCCGGACAACATGCTGTGCGCGCTCGGCGTGATGCAGGGGTGCCGATGACCGCCCAGACGCGTCCCCGCAGGATCGGCCGGATCGCCCTGGCGCTGGTCCTGGTGACGGGCGTCGCGGCGGGTGCGTGGTACGTCTTCGCGGGCACCGACCGCACGACAACCGTCCAGGTGGACTTCGCATACGTCAACGGCCTCTACCCGGGCAGCAAGGTGACCGTGCTCGGGGTCCCGGTCGGCACGGTCGAGGAGGTGGTGCCGATGGGCACCTTCGTGCGGGTGACCGCGTCGGTGCCCGAGTCCGTCGACCTACCCGCGGATGCGAATGCGTACGTGCTCAACCCGTCGGTGATCAGTGACCGGCACCTCGAGTTCGGCCCGGCATACCAGGGCGGCCCGACGCTGCAGGACGGCGACGTGATTCCCCTCGACCGCAGCCACGCTCCGATCGACTTCGACGGCCTGATGGGCAGCCTCAGCACCCTCACCGCCGCGCTCGGGCCGGAGGGCGGCGACGCCGGCGAACTGCTGTCGCGGGCCGCGTCGGGCATGCAGGGCCGCGGCGACGACTTCAACCGCGCCGTCCGCGATCTCGGTGCGGCAACCGGTGTCGTGGGAGCGCGGACCGAGGACATCGGCGCCGTCGTCGAGAACCTGAACACGCTGATGGGGCAGCTCGACGAGCGCCAGGTGAGCCTCGATGCACTGGTGTCCGACCTGGCCGTGCTGGGCGACGAATGGTCCGCGCAGGATCTCGACCTGTCCGAGCCGCTGCAGGACCTGGCGACCGTGTTCGATCAGATCAACCGGTTCACCGCCGAGCACGGCGACGACGTGGGTGCGATCTCGCGGAACATGACGGAGCTCGGTGACACGCTGGCCGCGAACCAGCCGGGCCTCGCCGAATTCATGGACCTGGTGCCGCTGCTGATGCAGAACCTGTCGCAGACCGTGGGGCCCGACGACCGCGGCCGCATCCGGCTCAACGTCTCCACCGCGCTGACGCAGTTCGCGGTGGCGCAGCCACTGTGCGCCCAGTACCCGATGCCGCTGTGTACCGGAGCGGGATTCACCAACCCGATCTCCTTCCCGATCAGCGCCTCCGACCCGCTGGGGTTGGCGACGCTGCTCTCGGGCGGGATGGCCCCGGCCGGGGGAAACTGATGCGGCGCGCGGCGTTCGTCGTGGCAGGCCTGGCCGGGACGGTGCTGGTCTCGGGCTGCGGTGCCGGGATCCAGGATCTGCCGCTGGGCCGTTCCGTACCGGGGGAGAACTACACGGTCCACGTGCAACTCGCGCACGCGGACGGACTGCTGATGGGCGCCGACGTGCGGAACGGCCAGCGCGTTATCGGCCGGGTCTCCGACCTGTCGACCGATACCGTCGGTGCAATCGTGGACCTGAGCCTGTCGTCGTCCGTCGCCCTGCCGGACAACGTCGAGGTGGCGGTGGAACTGCCGTCCGCGCTCGGCAGTCCGTTCGTCCGACTGCGCGCGCCCGAACAGCCGTCGGCGGAGAGCCTCGCGGACGGCGACGTGATCGTCGAGTCGCGCACCGAGATCGGGCCGCAGATCGAGAGTGCGCTCGCGGCGCTGGGCACGATCCTCACCGGCAGCGGCTTCGACCAGCTGCAGACCGTGCTCGACGAACTGAACACCGCGTTCGCGGGCCGCCCCCAGCAGGTCCGCGGACTGCTCGACACCGTCACCACACTGACGGGCACCGCGATGGACCACCGTCAGGACTTCGACACCGCGATGCAACTGGCCGCGGATATCTCGAGCCGGTTCGCGGCGCAGCAGCAGACGATCGACGAGTTCCTCGACATCGCACCCGAGGTGACGAACGTACTTGTGGGACAGCGTGAGCGGATCTCGACGTTGCTCGATTCGAGTGCCGAGCTCGCCGGACATGTCGACTTCGTGTTGTCGCAGTCGTCGACCGGGCTCGATGCGATGCTCGGCGACACCGCGACGGTGCTGGCGTCGCTGAGCTCGTTCAACGCGAGCATCGGCGAGACCCTCACCACCATGAACGGTTTCCTCGACAACTTCGGTCGAGCGGCCAAGGGCGACTACCTGATGTTCGACGGCACCCTCGACATTCCCGGCTCCATCGAGAACCTGCTGACCGGAGGCACGGCGGCCCTGCCGGCCGAGGCCGGGTCGCTCCAGTCGCTCCTGTCGGGAGGAATCCGATGAGGCGCATCGTCCTGGTTCAGTTGGTCCTCTTCGCGATCACCGCCGCGGTGGTGGTGCCGTTCGGCATCGCCTACGTCGCGGGGTCCGGGGCATTCCGGGATCCGATCCGGTTGCACGCGAACATGTCCAATGCGCTCGGGCTCACCGCGGGCACCAGCGTCACCTACCGCGGGGTGCAGGTGGGGAAGGTGGCGTCGGTGTCGCTCGACGCCGAGCGGGGCGGCGCCCGGATCGAGTTCGATCTCGACGCGAGCACCCGGATTCCGCGGGACAGCATCGCGAAGGTCGGCATGGGGACCGTCGCAGGCATCCAGAACGTGGACATCTTCCCGAACACCGACGCCGGGCCGTACCTCGAGGACGGCGACGAGCTCGCCGCACCGCAGGACCGGCAGCCGGTCCAAATGGATCGACTGATGGGGGACGCCGCGAAGCTGCTCGCCGGCATCGACCCCGACGACATCGGCACGCTCGGCACCGAACTGGGTGCCTCGTTCGAGGGCCTCGGCCCTACGCTGTCCGGGCTGATCGAGGACGGTGATCGGCTCACCGCGCTGCTCGACGAGCAGGCCCCGCAGTTGCGGTCGCTGCTCGTGCGCAGCGCGAACCTGCTCGGCACGATGTCCGACACCTCGGACGCGTTCGTGCGCGGCACGGGTGCGGCCCGCACGTTCACCGAGCAGTTGGACACCAACAGTCCCGTGCTGGTCTACCTCGTGGACCAATCGCCCGCGGCGCTCGACCGGACCCGGGACCTGTTCGACCGGTACCGCGACACCTTCGGCGCGCTGCTCGCCAACCTCGCCACCGTCACTCCGGTCATTTCGGACCGACGTAACGCTCTCGCCGCCGGACTCGACGAGATCCCCGAGGGGCTCGGCAAACTCGAGTCGATCGTCAAGGGGGATCGGGCGCAGTTCGCGCTCGTCGCGACGCAGGGGCCGGTGTGCAACTACGACACGACTCGGCGTGCCGTCGGGGATCTCAGTCCCACCGAGCCGAACCTCACGCTGTACTGCCCGCCCGGAGAGAACATCGCGCAGCGCGGATCACGAACGGCCCCGCGCCCCGACGATCTCGGGCTGCAGAACGCGACCACGCCGGGAACGGTCATCGGTCCGCCGATGGTGCCGGACCCGATCCTCGTCCCCACCGGGGTCGAGGCGCTCGACCAATGGAATCAACTGCTGGAGGAGCTCGGAAATGGCGAACGATAAGCCCGACAACGACGACACCACCGCTGCACCGGTTGCCACGCTGCCGGATCCCGCGGCGGAGGCCGTGTCGGCGGAGTCGGGCCAGGCTCGACCGGCATCGAGGGCGCCGCGCAGCTTCGGCGTGGTTCCCGTCGCGGTGCTCGCCGCCCTCGCCGTCGTGTTCGCCGCACTCGCCGGCTGGCAGTGGTGGGAGCAGCGGCAGCTGGATACTCTGCGCGACCAGGCCGTCGAGACCACTCGTGACTACGCGCAGACGGTGGCGTCGTTCGACTACCAGAACCTCGATGCAAACCGCGACAAGATCGCCGGGATGTCCACGCCGGAGTTCACCGGCCAGTACAACAAGATGGTCGACGCCCTGCGGAGTCTCGTCACCGACGGGCAGGGACAGGCGACGGCCACGGTCTCGAACATCGGCGTCGAGAGCGTCGACGATTCCCGCGCGGTCGTGCTGGCCTTCGTCGATCAGGAGGCGAAGAATGTGATCGCCCCCGAAGGGAAGTCGCAGAAGTACCGGATGGTCGTGACCCTCGATCGCGACGGCGACCGCTGGATCGTCGACAACGTCGAGACCAAGTAACCGAGACCGAGTAGCCGAGACCAGGTAACTGCGAATCGCGAACGACGAAGGGGATCCATGCCGACCCGCTACCTCGATCTCCCGGGCGCCGAACCACGCCTGACGAACGATCGCACCCGGATCCGCATCGCGACCACGCCGCGCCGCGGGGGACGGCCGGCCAGGATCTCCGACGCGCTCGACTTCTGGTCGTTCGCGGGCGGCGCGGCGAACGTGGTGATGCAGCTGTCGTGGCCGGAGGTGGGGCACGGCGTCGCGGAGAGCAAGGTCGAGTCCGGCAGCCTGGCCAAGCATCCGTGGAAGCGGGCCCGCACCACGTTCACCTACCTGTCGGTGGCGATCCTCGGCTCCGACGACGAGCGCCGGGCGTACCGGGAGGCCGTCAACGGTGCCCACCGGTACGTCCGGTCCGACGAGAACAGCCCGGTGTCCTACAACGCATTCAACCGTGAGCTGCAGTTGTGGGTGGCGGCGTGCCTGTTCATCGGGTTCGAGGACACCCACCAGTTGCTGCACGGGAAGATGACGCCCGACCAGGCCGAGGAGTTCTACCGGTCGTCGTCGACGCTCGGCACCACACTGCAGGTCACCGAGGACATGTGGCCGGCGACGCGGGCCGATTTCGACCGATACTGGAACATCGCCTGCGAGCGAGTCGCAATCGACGACACCGTCCGGAATTACCTGAACAACCTGATCGCGCTGCGGATGGTGCGGTGGCCGTTGCGCTTTGCTTTCGGAGGCCTGCTGCAATTCCTCACCGCCGGCTTCCTGCCTCCGCTGTTCCGCGAGCAACTCGGCATGGAGTGGACCGAGGACGACCGCCGCCGATTCGAGCACCTCTTCATTTTCGTGTCGTTCGTGAACCGGTTCGTTCCCCGGTTCGTGCGGCACCTGCCGAGTCGCGTGCTGATGCGGGATCTGCAACGCCGTATCCGCGCCGGAAAGCGCCTCGTGTAACGCATCGGACGCGAAGTCCGGATTGTGGTCACAACTCGGAAAACTGGAGCTCGAGGCATTGCCGGGCGCTGCCCGCGGGCGTAGGTTCAGTAGTGCGGATCGAGTAAGTAATCGGTAACGGTGAAAGTCTCGTGAAACAGAGATGCGGCCGAGGATGTGAAAGCATTCCCGGCCACACCCCTGTCTGGGGTGTTTTACTCCCGCAGGAGACGTGACAGGGTCCGAGCGTCCTCGATGAGGCTGTCCATCGCGGAGGACGTCAGGGCCTCGCGGTCCGACAACGACTCCGAGGCGAGTCGGTCCGAGACCAACGCGACGTGATGCGGCAGTTCGCTCTCCGTCCGGGTCTGCTCGAGCCAATCCAGCCGCTCCAGCCGCGGATCGAGGTCCCGGATGCCGTCCCGATAGCGGTGCAGGGCCGACACCCGGTCCCGGAGTGCGCGGTGTCGTTCCTCGAGCAGATCGGCGCGCCAGCCGTGTTCGGCCCGCACCTCGGGATCGGTGGCGAGCACTCCGCTCGGTCTCGGCCCCAGGCTGTCGATGGCAGTCCGGAGCGATCGGGCACTCTCGGCGACGGCAGCGACCTCCGCGGACAGATCGATGCGGAGGACGGGCCCGTCGTCGAGTATCTGGTGATGCCACGAACGGCTCGACTCGATCGCGGCTGCCGCGGCGGCGGCCGCGAACGCCAACTGCCCCTGCGGAGTTCGGACCAGTTCCGCCATCGACGACCCGGACGGAGGTCGGGTGTCGTCGCGTGGCGTGTCCATCCAGACGCGAAGCACGGTCTGCCCGTGTTGCTGCGCCGCGAGGCGTCGGCGGGCATCCGCATCCGGCCACGGAATCCGGAACCGCACATCGACCTCGCTCAGCAACGCCCGCGTGCCGGCATCCGAGCCGAAGCGATTGTCGAACTCGGCCCGCGCGACCTGCGGGTCGTCGGGGTGACGCAGGATGCGGCTGTCGAGGAACCGGAAGAACTTGGTGCCGAGCAGATGGTTGCCGTCCGGCGTGCGGCGGTCGAGGAACACCTCGTAGCCGTTGTCGAGAATCGCGACCCGCCCGTCGGCCGTCCACTCGACACAGCGGAGACGGAGCACGTCGTGGGTGACGGCACCGAACTCGTCGGTCTGGCTGTCGCCGAGGATCACGCCCTCCGCCCCGGGAACCAGCCACGACTCAGTCTCGCCAGTCATCGGCGTTCTCCCCTCGCAAGATCCGGCGCTCCGGATGCTAACCGCAGGCCCCGACATCGGGCGCCGGTTCCGGCGGCCGCCCCCGCGCGACGACTCCGACTCAGCGCACCCGCAACCGCTCGCGGCGCAGCAGATCCACCTCGGGCAGATCGAGCGGCGCGAGTTCGTCCACACCGAGGGCCCGCTTCAGCAGCAGGTCGGCCAGTTCCGGGTTCCGCGCGAGCACCGGCCCGTGCATGTAGGTGCCGATCACCGAGCCCTGCGTGACGCCCTCGAGTCCGTCGCCCACACCGTTGCCGACGCCGCGGGTGACGCGTCCCACCGGCTTGGCGTCGGGGCCGAGAGTCGTTCCACCCCGGTGGTTCTCGAAGCCGGACAGGGGAGCGGTGAGACCGTCGATCAGGGGCGTGGTGACGACCTCGCCGATCGAGCGGGTCGCCTGCGGGGAGGTGGTGGCGTCGAGCATCGACACGCCCTCGACCCGCTCGCCCGACGACGTCTCGTACCAGTGTCCGAGGACCTGGATGGCCGCGCAGATCGCCAGCACGGGTGCGCCGCGTTCGGCGGCGCGCTGCAGCCCCGGGTAGGTGGTGAGATGCCGCGTGGCGAGGCGCTGCGCCGAGTCCTCGGCGCCGCCGAGCGTGTAGACGTCGAGTGACTCGGGGACCGGATCGCTGAGCGTGATGTCGACGATCTCGGCGTCGTAGCCGCGCATGCGCAGGCGCTGACGCAGGATCAGGGCGTTGCCGCCGTCGCCGTAGGTGCCCATGACGTCGGGCAGGACCAGGCCGATGCGGACCGTCGACTCAGACATCGCGGCTGTTCTCCTTCGCGATCGCGGTGTTGAGGTCACGGAACGCGGTGTAGTTCGCCAGCACCTCGACCCGTCCGGGCGGGCACGACGCGATCGCGCGCATCGGATCGTGCTCGAGCGTGTGCTCGACGCCCGCGTATCCGAGTCGGACCGCGAGGTCGGTACCGCGTTCACCCGCGGCGACCACCTTGACGCCCTCGAAGTGCTCGAAGCGCACGTCCCACAGCCAGGACAGGTCCTCGCCGTCGGGGACCTGGCCGTTGACCGCGATGACGAGGCCGTCGACGCTGTGGTCGATCATCGACAGCGCCTCCTGCCAGCCGGCCGGGTTCTTCGCCAGCAGCATGTGCACCGAGTGCGCGCCCACCTGGACCGTGCTGTAGCGGCCGGCGACCTCCTCGACGATCGACGCGGCGGCTACGGCGTCCTCGGCCTTCGCGCCCATCGCGACCGCCGCGGCCACGGCCTGCGCCGCATTGCCGCGGTTCGCCTTGCCCGGCAGCGTCAGCTTCATCGGGATCACGAGCCCGTCCGGGCCGTGCAGGTTGTCGTCGTCGAGCCACCAGTCGGGCTCGGGACGCGCGAAGTCGGACCCGGTGCTGCGCCAGTGCGGACCGTCCCACACGATCGGTTCGCCGGTGCGGGGGCAGCTGACCGAGTCGTTGGCCCAGCCGCAGCCGGCGGCGACCCACACCACGTTCTTGCAGTCGTACGCGACCGACGTGACGAGGACGTCGTCGCAGTTCGCGACGACGATCGCGTCGGGATGCTTCTGGAGGCCGGCGCGCAGTGCGCGCTCGATCATGTTGATCTCGCCGACCCGGTCGAGCTGGTCGCGGCTGAGATTCAGCAGCACCACGACCTCGGGGTTCACCGCGTCGGACACGTGCGGCACGTGCAGCTCGTCCACCTCGAGCGCCGCCAGCGGGGCGTCCGGACGGGCGGTGAGCGCGGCGACGATGCCGGCATCCATGTTGGCGCCGTCGGCCTGGGTGGCGACCTCGTCGAGGGTCGCGAGGGCGGCCGCCGTCATTCGGGTGGTGGTGGACTTGCCGTTGGTGCCGGTGATGACCACGGTGCGCCGTCCACGCCCGAGCTGCTGCATGAGCGTCGGGTCGATCTTCAGCGCGATGAGGCCACCGATCATCGACCCCTTGCCGCGTCCGGCCTTCTGCGACGCCCAGGCCGCGGCGGCGGCGGCGCGCATCGCGAGGCGTCCACGCAGGTTGATACGAGTGCTGGTTCCCACGTGACGAGTTTTCCACAGGTCCGTGTGGGCCGTCGTCCGGTGCTGCGGTGCCGCTCCGGAAACGGCGATGCCGCGCCCCCGATCGGGAGCGCGGCATCGCGAAGAGCGGAGCGGCGAGTGCCAGGGTCAGCCGGCGAGGGCCTTCGCCTTGAGCGACTCGAATTCCGTCTGCGTGATCGTGCCCGCGTCGAGGAGGGCCTTCGCGTCGGCGATCTGTTCGGGGCCGGACTTACCCGCGACGTTGCGGATGTAGGCGTCCTGCGCGCTCTGCATGTCGTGGGCGGCGCGGATCGAGCGCTTCGTCATGTTGTCGCCGTTGACGATGAGATAGATCAGCGCGGTGATGAACGGCAGGATGATCAGGAAGACCACCCAGATCGCCTTGACCCAGCCGGATGTCTTGTGGTCGCGGAACAGGTCCGTGATGATCGAGAACAACAGCATCAGGTACGCGACGAACGCGAAACTGACGAGAATCACCCAGAGAAAATCCCAGAAAGAGTCCATCTGTAGAGCTCCATTCACGTGTCCTGTCGAAAGTGCACCTGACTTTGACACATCGGACGCCACAATTGGCTCATTCGCCGCGGATGAAATCCACGTCACTTCCGAATCCCGCGTTTTGCGCACTTATCGCGCTTTCGGAGGGGCGGGGACGGCGCTTTGCGCGCTTTGCGCACTTATCGCGGGGTGCGGGGCGGACGTGTCGCGCCGGTGTCCCAGCCGCGCCCGGGTGTCTCGGTTCGCGCCGGGCCCCCGACGTCGCGGCTGCGATAGACGATGTACGGCCGGAACAGGTACTTCACCGGCGCGCTGAAGGCATGGACGAGTCTGGTGAACGGCCACAGGATGAACAGCACGATCCCGATCAGCGCGTGCACCTGGTAGGTCAGCGGCGCCGACGCGATCAGGTGAATCTCCGGCTGCAGGATGAACAGGCTGCGGAACCACGGCCCGATGGTCTCGCGGTAGTTGTAGCCCTCGTGCAGCGAGTTGGCGGCGACGGTGGTCCACAGTCCGGCGCAGATGGTGGCGACCAGCACCAGGTACATCATCTTGTCGTTGCGGGTCGTCGCCATGAACACCGGACCCTTGGTGCGTCTGCGGTACAGCAGGATCCCGATCCCGACGAGCGTGCAGAAGCCCGCGATCCCGCCGAGGACGTACGCGACGTAGTGGTAGCGGGTCTCCGACACCCCGAGCGCGGCGGTCCACTCGTCGGGGATCACGAGTCCCAGGACATGGCCGGCGACGACGAACACCAGACCGAAGTGGAACAGCGGGCTCCCGATCCGCAGCAGCCGCGATTCGTACAGTTCCGACGAGCGTGTGGTCCAACCGAACTGGTCGTACCGGTACCGCCACGCCACGCCGGTCACGAAGATCGCGACCATCACGTAGGGCAGGACCGCCCACAGCAGGATGTCGACGAGACTGCTGTCGGTCATCGCGCACCTCCGGTCGGGAAGGGATCCAGGCCTACTTCTTCCTGAGGTGGTCCGCTGCGTGCGAGGGCGAGCACCGCATCCCGGTCCTGCGCGGTGGGCCCGGGCAGCGTCGACAGCAGTGCCTCGAGCACCACGACGTACGGGCTCCCGATCTCGGCGAGGCCGAGTCGGATCAGCTGCAGCCCCAGTACGTGTTTCACGAGAAGCGACCGATCGCCGGTGACCGCCGCGAACTCCAGGACCACCGGCAGGAAGTCGGGCAGGTCCGCGGCGGCGAACTCGACACCGGCCCGCCGGTAGTGCTGCTTGAGCCGGACCAGCGTCACCCCGCGCCTGCGCGTGTCGCCGTCGGCGTAGTAGGTCAGATACAGGCAGCTCTTGCGGCGCAGGTCGAACGTCTCGACGTAGTGCCGCGTGAGCTCCGGAAGTGATTGTGTGCGTAAATGTTCGACGAACTCGATGAGTGATCCGCTCGCTGGGCTGCGCGGCAGCTCCGCCAGCGCAGCCGCGACCGTCGGCAGTCGATCGAGGAGCGCACGGTCCGGATAGTCGAGCAGTAGCGCCGCAGCCTGGTCGAGCACGCGCAGGTCGGCGGCCCTCATCGGCTGTCCCCGTTCCGTTTCGGGAACATCCCGTCCACGACGCCCTTGCCGTCCCAGTTCAGGAGGTTGACGCGGGCGCCCCGATCCCGGGGATCGGCGACGTTCTCGGCGGTCTGCCGGTGTTTGAGCGCGTGGAACGTCTCGACCGCGACCGGGATCGGCCGGCCCGACGCCTCCCCGAACGGCCCGCTGTCCAGCATGCCGGGGCCGCCCTCGAAGTCGAGGCTGCAGCCGAGTTCCTCGAGTTGATGCGCCTGCTCGGCGTGCGCGGTCGGAATGACGTACCGCTCGTCGTACTTCGCGATCGCGAGCAGTCGGTACATCTCGTAGATCTGCTCGCCGGTCATCCCGACCGCCGTGGCGATCGACTCGTCCGGTTCGTCCGCGAGGTTGAGGTCACGCATGTACGAGCGCATCGCCGCGAGACGGTGCAGCACGGCGGTGACGGGCTCCGGATCGCCCGCCGTGAACAGCCCCGCGAGGTACTCGATGGGGATCCGCAGCGTGTCGATCGCACCGAAGAGGTTGTCGAGTTCCTCACCGTCGTGGCCGGTTTCGGTGAGGACGTCCACCACCGGTGACAGGGGCGGGACGTACCAGACCATCGGCAGCGTGCGGAACTCCGGATGCAGCGGCAGCGCCACCCGGTACTTCTCGATGAGCGCATACACCGGCGAGCGGCGGGCCGCATCCATCCAGTCCTCGGGAATGCCCGCAGCACGAGCCGCCTCGATCACCACCGGATCCTCCGGATCGAGCAGCAGGCCGCGCTGTGCGTCGTAGAGGTCGCGCTCGTCGGGGGTCGACGCGACCTCGCCCACCCGGTCGAGGTCGTACAGCACGATCCCGATGTACCGCAGGCGGCCGACGCACGTCTCCGAGCACACCGTGGGCAGGCCCACCTCGACGCGCGGGTAGCAGAAGGTGCACTTCTCAGCCTTGCCGGTGCGGTGGTTGAAATACACCTTCTTGTAGGGGCATCCGGTGACGCACATCCGCCATCCGCGGCACTGGTCCTGATCGACCAGCACGATGCCGTCCTCGGCGCGCTTGTACATCGCGCCGGACGGGCACGACGCCACACACGACGGGTTGAGGCAGTGCTCGCAGATCCGGGGCAGGAAGAACATGAACGTCTTCTCGTACTCGAGCCGGACCTTCTCGGTGGCCTGCTCCCGCATCTGCGCCAGGATCGGATCGTGCACCTCGGTGGCCGCGGTGCCGCCCAGGTCGTCGTCCCAGTTGGCGCTCCACTCGATCGGCATCGGCTTGCCCGACAGTAGCGAGATCGGTTGCGCCACCGGGAAGTCGTCGCCGAGCGGGGCCGAGGTGAGGGTGTCGTAGTCGTAGGTCCACGGCTCGTAGTAGTCGCGGATGTTGGGCAGCAGCGGATTCGCGAAGATCGACAGCAGCTTCTTGACCCGTCCGCCGGCGCGTAGCGTCAGCCGCCCGCGACGGTTCAGCGTCCAGCCGCCCTTCCACAGATCCTGGTTCTCGTACTTGCGGGGGTAGCCCTGTCCGGGACGGGTTTCCACGTTGTTGAACCACACGTACTCGGTGCCGCCCCGATTGGTCCACGTCTGCTTGCACGTCACCGAGCACGTGTGGCAGCCGATGCACTTGTCGAGATTCATCACCATCGCCATCTGCGCTGCCACCTGCATCAGAACTGCACCTCCTGGCTGCGGCGCCGGATCACGGTGACCTCGTCGCGTTGGTTACCGGTGGGGCCGAGATAGTTCCAGGCGAACGACAGTTGCGCGTACCCGCCGATCAGGTGGGTGGGCTTCACCAACACCCGGGTGAGTGAGTTGTGGATGCCGCCGCGCCGGCCGTCGGTCTCCGACTTGGGCACGTTGATCAATCGTTCCTGGGCGTGGTGGACGAACACGGTGCCCGGCGGCATCCGGTGCGTGACGACCGCCCGCGCCACGAGGACGCCGTTGCGGTTGACGGCCTCCACCCAGTCGTTGTCCGCGACGCCGATCGCCGCGGCATCGTCGACGTTCATCCACACGTTCGGCCCGCCGCGGGAGAGCGAGAGCATCAGCAGGTTGTCCTGGTACTCGGAGTGGATGGACCACTTGGAGTGCGGAGTCAGGTACCGCACCGACAGGGCCTTGCCGTCGGACTCGCCGAGTCGGGTCTCGCCGAACAGGCGCGTGATGTCGAGCGGGGGTCGGTAGATCGGGAGGACCTCGCCGAACTCGCGGATCCATTCGTGATCGAGAACGAAATGCATTCGGCCCGTGAGGGTGTGCCACGGTTTGAGTTCCTCGACGTTGATGCTGAACGGCGCGTACCGCCGGCCCCCGGCCTCACTGCCGGACCATTCGGGGCTGGCGAGGGTGGCGACGGGCTGGGCCTGCGTGTCGGCGAACCGGATCCGGCGCTCCTCGCTGCCCGCGGCCAGATGACTCAACGGCTTTCCCACCCGCCGCGACAGCTCTTCGAAGCCCGTGACCGCGAGACGTCCGTTCGTGGTCCCGGACAGTGCCAGGATCGCCTCGGCCATCTTGGCGTCGGTGTCCAGCGCGGGCCGCCCGGCGCCCGCCCCGGACGACATCACCCCGCATCGCTGCGCCAGATCCGCCACCTCGGCGTCCGGGTGGAACGTAACGCCCTTGGTGTTCAGTCCGAGTCTCTCGACGAGGGGACCGAGCGCGGCCATCTTCTCGGCGATCGCGGTGTAATCGCGTTCGACCACCGTCAGGCCCGGCATCGTCTGGCCCGGCGCCGGGTCGACCTCGCCGGCGCGCCAGTCGCGTACCTCGCCGAACGGTTGCGCGGTCTCGCCGGGGGTGTCGTGACCGAGTGCGGTCGCCACCAGGTCGTGCCGGGTGCCGAGATGCGTCCTCGCGAGTTCGCTGAACCTGCGGGCGATCTCGGTGAACGCGTCGAAGTCGCTGCGGGCCTCCCACGGCGGGTCGACGGCCGGGGTGAAGGCGTGCACGAAGGGGTGCATGTCGGTGCTCGACAGGTCGTACTTCTCGTACCACGTGGCGGCGGGCAGCACGATGTCCGACAGCAGTGTCGAACTGGTCATCCGGAAGTCCAGCGACACCATCAGATCCAGCTTGCCGCGCGGTGCGTCGTCCCGCCAGCGCACGGTCGTGGGCCGGCCGTCCGGCGGTGTCTCGTCGGCCCGCAGGCTGGATCCCGCACCGAGGAGATGCTCGAGGAAGTACTCGTTGCCTTTCGCGGACGCGCCGAGCAGATTCGCCCGCCACAGGGTCAGCACCCGCGGCCAGTTCTCCTCGGCGTCGACGTCCTCGACGGCGAAATGCAGTTTGCCGCTGCGGAGTTGGTCGACGACCCAGTCACCCACGTCGGTACCCGAGGCTGTTGCCTCGTCGGCGAGGTCGAGCGGGTTGCGGTCGAACTGCGGGTACGACGGCATCCACCCCAGCCGCGCGGACTGTGCGATGGTGTCCGCGGTGTGCTGCCCGGCGAGGCGGCCCTCCGCGAGCGGGGACGTGAGGGCGTCGGCGCGATAGCCGTCGTAGCGCCACTGGTCGGCGTGCATGTACCAGAACGCCGTGCCGATCGCCTGTCGCGGCGGCCGGGACCAGTCGGTGGCCATCGCCATCGTCGCCCACCCGGTGAACGGCCGCACCTTCTCCTGGCCCACGTAGTGCGCCCACCCGCCACCGTTCTTCCCCATGCTGCCGGTGAGCATCAACAGGGCGAGCACCGCGCGATAGGTGGCGTCCCCGTGGAACCACTGGCAGATGCCCGCGCCCATGATGATCATCGAGCGGCCGCCGGATCTCTCTGCCGAGCGGGCGAATTCGCGGGCGATCCGGACGACGGCGCCGGCCGGGACCGACGTCAGCGACTCCTGCCACGCCGGCGTGTACGGCTGGGCGGGGTCGTCGAAGCCTTCGGGCCAGGTGCCGGGCAGTCCGTCGCGGCGTACACCGTACTGCGCGAGCATCAGATCCAGTGCGGTCGTGACCAGGTGCCCGCCCATCTCGCGCACCGGCACACCGCGCCGCATCACCTCGCCCCGCTCACCGACGTCGAAGCGCGGCAACAGAAGTTCGACGTCCCGGGTCTCACCGGGGGCGTCGCGCACGCTCAGCGCGGGAACGATGTCACCGAGGTCGAGGTTCCATTGTCCCGCACCGGATTCGGTGTGCCGGAACCCGATGCTGCCGGATGGGACCACGGCCGCGCCGTCAGCCGAGTTCAACAGCACCGTCTTCCACTCGGCACCCTCGCCGGCGTCCCCGAGGTCCGACGCCCGCAGGAACCGGCCCGGCACGTACGCGCCGTCACGCGCGTCGAGCGTGACCAGGAACGGCAGATCCGTGTAGCGCGAGGCGAAGTCGGCGAACATCGGGACCCGCCGGTCGACGTAGTTCTCTTGGAGGATCACGTGTCCCATCGCCATCGCGAGGGCGCCGTCGGTGCCGGGTTGCGCGGGCAGCCAGGCGTCGGCGAACTTGGTGGCGTCGGCGTAGTCGGGGGAGACCACCACCACCTTCTGCCCGCGATAGCGCGCCTCCGCCATCCAGTGCGCGTCCGGGGTGCGGGTGACCGGGACGTTCGAGCCCCACATGATCAGGTAGGCGGCATCCCACCAGTCGCCCGATTCGGGCACGTCGGTCTGGTCGCCGAACACCTGCGGAGACGCGACCGGCAGGTCGGCGTACCAGTCGTAGAACGAGGCCATCACCCCGCCGAGCAGTTCGATGAACCGGGAACCCGCCGAGAACGAGACCATCGAGAAGGCCGGGATCGGCGAGAACCCGGCGACCCGGTCGGGACCGTACTTCGCGATCGTGTGGACGTGCGCCGCGGCGATCATCTCCACCGCGTCCTCCCACGACGCCCGCACCAGTCCACCCTTGCCGCGTGCCCGCTGGTACCGGGCGCGGCGGTCGGGATCGCCGACGACATCGGCCCACGCCAGCACCGGATCACCCAGCCGCTCGCGCGCCTCCTGGAACATCTCGAGCAGCAGCCCGCGCACGTACGGGTAACGAACCCGGGTGGGGGAGTAGGTGTACCAGGAGAAGGCCGCGCCGCGGGGACACCCGCGCGGTTCGTATTCGGGACGATCCGGACCAACCGACGGATAGTCCGTCGCCTGCGTCTCCCACGTGATCACGCCGTCCTTGACGTACACCTTCCACGAGCACGAGCCGGTGCAGTTGACGCCGTGGGTGGACCGGACGACCTTGTCGTGACTCCAGCGGTCACGGTAGAACACGTCGCCCTCGCGTCCACCTGTCCGGTACACCGCACGCTGGTCGGCGGACACGGTGGCGCGGGTGAAGAAGCGCCCGGTCTCGATCAGGGCCGCGCCGAGCGGACCCTCGATCGGCGCGGGCGAAGTCGGGGCGGAGCGATCGGGTTCATCGGTTGCACGCGACATGGCTGCCTCCCTTCGTCGAGGATGGCGCAAACGGCGGAGGCCCGCAGCGAAACTCGACCGGAACCGTCGAATCGGGACCGAGCGCAGCACGACACGCGCATCATGGGGAGGTGTCCGACGGACCGGGTGTGAGGGCAGGCACCGGCCGCGCGCTGACCGCCATTCCGGCCGGGGCGGGTGCTGCGGCGATGTCGACGGGCATCGTGTCGGTGGCCCTGCACCTCGCCGGATTCGAGTGGTTCTCCCGCTTCTGGCTCGTGGTGGGCGGGCTGATCTGGATGCTGCTCGTGGTGGTTTTCGTTCGCCGCCTGTTCGACGACCGTGCGCGCTGGGCGAACGAGGCAGACACTCCGCCCGCGCTCACCGGCGTCGCCGCGACGTGTGTGCTGGGCGCGCGGTGCGTCCTGCTCGACTGGAACCACCTGGGCTGGGCGGCGCTCGGTATCGCGCTCGTCGCGTGGGTCGTGTTGATCCCCGCGGTGGTGCGGCACTGGGCGTCGCCGACCGTCGGTGTCCACTTCCTGCTCTGCGTCTCCACGCAGGGACTCGCGGTGCTGGGCGCATCGCTCGCGGTCGCGGCGTCGGCGCACTGGCTCGTCGGGCCGGCGTTCGTGGCGTTCCTGCTCGGGCTGTTCTTCTATCTGATGGTGCTGATCCGGTTCTCGTACGACCAGTTCCGTGTCGGCGCCGGCGATCAGTGGGTGTTTGCGGGTGGTCTCGCGATCAGCGCTCTGGCCGCCGGAAAGCTCGCGCCCGCGGCCCTCGCGGCCGGATGGCCGGAGGGCGTCCACGACGCGATCGCGGTGGCCGGTGTGGTGATCGTGTGCATCGTGCTGGTCGACTACCTGGTGTTGGTGATCTCCGAGATACGTTGGCCCCGGCTGCAGTACGACGTGCGCCGCTGGTCCACCGCCTTCCCGATGGGCATGACGTCGGCGGCGTCGCTCACGGTCGCGGCAGCGTCCGACGCCGACTGGCTGCGGCCGATCGGTGACGTCCTGGTGTGGCCGGCCGTCGTGGTGTGCCTGATCCTGCTGGTTGCGTCCGGAAGACACCTCGCGGTCGAGGCCCGGCCGGTGGCGGCCTGAGCGCGCACGCCGCCGTCAGGCGTCGTCGTGGAGTTCGCGCAGTCGCGCGTCGAACTCGTCGATCCGTGAGGTGTCGACGTAGAAGTCCTCCTGCTCGACGATCTTGCCCCACCGGGTCCGGACGAGGAGGACGGTGCGATTGCGGTACAGCGGCGACCCGTCCGGTGCGTCCGCGCGATCGTCGAAGCGGGCGACGATCGTCATCCGCCAGGGTGCGCCGCCGAAGTAGACGGCGGAGATCTCGCCGCGAAGGCCGGCGTCGACGAAGGACTGCAGGAAGGCCGCGATTGCCGGACGGCCGCGATGCTCGCCGGCCCAGCGGTGATCGCCGTCGGCGAATCGCAGCACCGCGTCGTCGCGGTACGACGCCAACAGCGGCCGATAGTCGCCACCGTTCAGAGCCTGGACGTCGTGGCGGAACTTGAACAGCAACAGTTCACGGAGTGCGGTTCGACCGAGAACGGCAGTCGCGCAGCCTGCGAGGAATCCGAATCGCATCCTTGCAGCCTGTTCCACCCGCTGCCCCTGCGTCAACGTGTCGTGTCGAGAGATCGGCATCCGAGCGCATCGTCCGATTCCCGCCAGCGCCGCGCGACGGCACCGAGCAATGTCGACGACGGCGATCGTCAGGCCCGGCCGGTCGCATTCAACACCTGTCGTGGAAAGGAACTCACGCATGTCTGCACGTCTGGAAAACAAGGTCTTCATCGTCACCGGCGGGTCGTCCGGCATCGGGCTCGCGGTGGCTCGTCGTCTCACCGCAGAGGGTGCCGCGGTGGTCATCGGTAGTAGGCGCAAGGACGTCGGGGAGGCGGCCGCCGAGAGTCTGCGCGCCGCCGGCGGCACGGCGATCTTCGTTCCCGCCGACGTCACGGTCGAGGACGACGCCGCGCTGTTGGTCACCACTGCGATCGCCGAGTTCGGCCGCCTGGACGGCGCGTTCAACAACGCGGGCGGCGTCAACGCGTCCGGCCCGATCTCGACGGTCGACGCCGACGCCTGGAACGCCGAACTGGCACAGAACGTCACCAGCGTCTTCAACTGCCTCAAGCATCAGATCCCTGCCGTCCTCGAGACCGGTGGCGCGATCGTCAACAACGCGTCGAACATGGGCGTGGTCGCGCTGCCCGAGGCGGCGCCGTACGTGGCGGCCAAGCACGCTGTGGTGGGACTGACGCGGTCCGTGGCACTCGAGGTCGCCGACCGCGGCGTGCGCGTCAACGCCATCACCACCGGGGGCGTCGACACACCTCTGGCGCGCGGGTCGATGGCCACCACCGCCGAGGCGCTCGCCCACATCGAGTCGCTGCACCCGGTGAACCGGATCGCGCAACCCGAGGAGATCGCGCCGTTCGTCGCCTTCCTGCTGAGCGACGAGGCCTCGTTCATCACCGGTGCGGCGCTCGCCATCGACGGCGGATTCACCACGCGCTGAACGGTTTCGGTGAAGACGCCGACGGCCGACCCCGAGGTGAGCTTCGGGGTCGGCCGTCGGCGGTGAGATCAGATCTCGGTGGCAACCTTCCACGCCGAGTGCATCGCGCCCTCGATGTAGTCGACCTCACCGGCGTCACCCACGACGCGGACGTCGACACCGGCGCGGGCCAGTTCGTCGGCGAGCGGCGCCGACGCCGACACACCCGACGCCACCACGACCATGCTCGCCGGCGCGGACAGCGACTTGCCGCCGGCCGAGAACTCGACGGTCTTCTTGGTGATGCGCTCGACGGTCGCGTTGCGCTGGATGTCGATGCCCAGCTCCTTGGCGTGCTTGACGGCGGTCCAGCGGCGCGGCATCGCCATCGGCACACCCAGCTGCTGGCCCTCCTCGATCAGCGTCACCCGGCTGCCGCGCTCGGCGAGGAACTCCGCCAGCTCCAGGCCGACGAGCGATCCGCCGATCACGACGACGTTCTTGCTCATCGGCAGGAACTTGAGGAACTTGCGGCTCAGGGTGCGGATCTTCTCGGGGCTCTTGGTGATCCCCACGAGGCCGCCCAGCTTGCCGGCGATCCGCAGGAACAGCGCCTGGTCGGAGACGTCGCCGGTGCCGGTCATCAGGCCACGCAGGCTGTCACCGGTGTGCACGTGCGGCAGGTTGCCACCCGGCACGCTCGGACGCGCGCGCACCGCACCCGTGGCGACGACGACGGTGTCGGGCGCGAGGGCCTTGATCGTCGCGGCCGTCGCGTCGGTCTTCAGCCGGACGTCGACACCCGCGCGTCGGACCTCGTTGCTCAGCCAGTTCAGCAGGCGCTCGTTGTCGGGCGTGGTGAGCGTCGAGAACCAGAGCGTGCCGCCGAGACGGTCCGTCTTGTCCAGCAGGGTGACGCGGTGGCCGCGCTCGGTGGCGACGCGGGCCGCCTCCATGCCGCCGGGGCCGGCGCCGACCACGACGACGTGCTTGCGCTTGGTCACGCTCGGGAAGGGCAGCAGCGTCTCGTTGCCGAGCGCCGGGTTGACCGCGCACAGCGGGGTGTCGTCCCAGAAGTTCTCCTGCACGCACACGTAGCAGTTGATGCAGGGACGGACCTGCTCGCTGCGGCCGGCCTTGAGCTTGTTGACCAGTCCGGGGTCGGCCAGCAACTGGCGGCCCATCGCGACGAAGTCGGTGTGGCCCTCGGTGATCATCTGCTCGCCGACCTCGGGCAGCATGCGGCCGACGGTGATCACCGGGATGGACACCGCGCGCTTCACGACCGCGGCGTTGTCGGTGTAGAAGCCCACCTTGTTGGGCAGCGGGCCGTCGGTGAAGTTCGCGAATGCGTTCAGCGCGGTGCCGGTGACGTGGATGGCGTCCGCGCCGGCCTCCTCGAACATGGCGGCGGCGCGGGCCGACTCGTCGGGGGTCAGGCCGTCGGACTCGCCGTACTCCTGGCCGGCCAGACGCACGATGATGGCGAGGCCGTCGCCGACCTCGGCCTTGACTGCACGGATGACCTCGCACGACAACCGCGCCCGGTTCTCCAGCGATCCGCCGTACTCGTCGGTGCGCTGGTTCGAGTAGCGGCTCAGGAAGCCGCCGAGCACGTAGTTGTGCGCGGCATGGATCTCGACGGCGTCGCCGCCCGCGGCCAGGACCCGGCCCGCTGCCTCGGCGAACATCCGGGCCAGCCACTCGAGGTCCTCGTGGGTGGCCTCGCGGTAGGTGGCCTTCTTACCCTCCTGGATGGCGGCCATCTTCCCGAGTTCCTCGGGGGTGCAGTCCATCATCGCGCTCATGTCGCCCGGGGGCTTCGGGATGGACGGCACCAGCTGGGGGCGGCCGTCGAGGTTGTCGATCCGGGCGACCTTGCCGTGGTGCGTCATCTGCACGCACAGCTTGCTGCCGGCCTCGTGGACGGCATCGGCGAGCGCCTTCAGACCCGGGATGAACCGGTCCTCGGACAGCCCCGGCTCCTTGCGGCTGGTGCAGCCCGCCGGATAGGCGACGGCGCAGCAGCCCGTGATGATCATTCCGGTGCCGCCCTGGGCGCGGGCCGCGAAGTGGTCGATGTCGCCCTGGTGGATCTCGCCGTCCTCGCAGAGGTTCATGTCCATCGCCGGGAGCACGACCCGGTTGTCCAGCGTGATCGGCCCGATCCTTCCGGGCGAGAGGAGTCGGGGGAACGTCGTCTGCTGTCGGATCGTCACGCCCAGAAGCTATTTCCCGGCGCCTGCGCGTTGGGCGGGGTTCCCGTTCAGCGGGACTCCGCGAGCACGACGCCCGGGCGTGTCGCGGCCAGATGATGTATCGCGTAGGTCCGCCACGGCCGCCACGACTCGGTGTCCCCGAACGCCGCACCCGGACGCTCGAGATCGGCGATATCGCAGGTCGAGAGCACATCGGGGTCGCCGAGCGCGCGCATCCGGATGTAGCGCGCCATCTCGACGGTGACACCGGGGAGGTGCGCGAGCGCCGCCTCGGCCGCCTTCCTGTCGGCACCCGGATCCAGACGCACCGCGCCGGTGGCGAGGGCGCGCGCCAGGGCCCGGGTGGCCCGCCGGCGTTCGGTGGTCAACTCCGTCATCGGCGCGTCCGCCAGCTCGGCGGCCGACGGGAACACGTGTGTGAGGCCGCCGCGCGGAACCGGCAGCGGCCTGCCGTACCGCCGCACCAGCTCGGCGGCCGCCGCGCGTCCCCCCGCCACCACCCGGATCGCGAATTCGTCCGGGTCCGGGGTGCCCGGCGCCCGCACCCCGGGACGGGCGGCCACCAGCGGCCCCAGCGCCGGGTCACCGCTCAGGTGCTCGGCGACCGCGTACGGATCGGCGTCGAGGTCGAACACCCGCCGTATCCGGTGCGTGGCGGTGGTGAGATCGCGGAGATCCGCGAGGCAGAGGTGGCATGCCATCCAGGAATCGCCGAGCGCCTCCTGGACATCGGCGACACCGACTCCGTGCGGCAGCCGCAGGGTGCGTCGGTAGTGACGCCGGCCCCGCGGACCGGTGATCTCCTCGACCCCGGTGACGGCCCGCGCCGCGAGGTAGTCGAAGGCGGCGGCCGCGTCGTACGGTCCGCGGAACGGCAGGCGCAGGGCGATGCCGGGCGCGCCGCTCGCGGGGGCCACGGAGCCGAACCGCGCCGCGCTGCCCGGCACGGTCGCCCGCAGCCCGCTCGGCGTGACCGCGTAGATCTGCCGGATCGTGTCGTTGAACTGGCGGACGCTGGAGAATCCCGCCGCGAACGCGACGTCGGTGACCGGCATCGGGGTGGTCTGCAGCAGGGTTCGTGCGGTGTGGGCGCGCTGGGCGCGGGCGAGGGCGACAGGGCCCGCCCCGAGTTCCGTCGTCAGCTGGCGCTGCACCTGCCGGGCGCTGTAGCCCAGACGCGCGGCCAGACCGGCGACGCCCTCCCGGTCGACGACGCCGTCCGCGATCAGCCGCATCGCCCGTCCCACGACGTCGGCGCGGACGTTCCACTCCGCGGAGCCGGGCACCGCGTCCGGACGGCACCGCCGACACGCGCGGAAGCCCGAGCCCTGCGCCGCCGCGGCCGTCGAGTAGAAGCGGACGTTCCGACGCTTGGGTGTGGTGGCGGGACAGCTCGGCCGACAGTAGATCCCGGTCGTGGAGACGGCGAAGAAGAACTCCCCGTCGAAGCGGGCGTCGCGGCTGCACACCGCCTCGTACCTGCCGTCGTCGCCGATCACGTGACCAGCATGCCGGGGAGCGCCGCGGCGGGCTGGCGGAAATCGGACGTCGCGCCCGGCGGAACGACGAAGGAGCCGCACCCGGACGGGTGCGGCTCCTTCGTGGAGTTCGAACTCAGTGCGCCCGGTTGACCGCCGAGACGACGGCGCGCAGCGATGCGGTGGTGATGGAGGTGGCGATGCCGACGCCCCACACGACCTTGCTGGTGCCGTCAGGCAGGGTCACCGCGCACTCGACGTACGCGGCGGCCTGGGCGTCGTCACCGGCGGACATCGCGTGCTCGGAGTAGTCCAGGACGCGGACGTCGAAGCCGACGGTGCCCAGCGCGTCGACGAACGCGGCCAGCGGGCCGTTGCCGGCGCCGGAGATCTCATGCTCGGTGCCGTTCACCTTGACGACCGCGGTGATCGAATCGGTGCCGCCGTCCTCCTCGGCCGCCGTCACCTTCTGGCGCATGCGCTCGAGCGGGTTGACCGGGGCCAGGTACTCGTCGGCGAAGACGTCCCAGATCTCCTTGGGCGAGACCTCGCCGCCCTCGCCGTCGGTGATCTTCTGGACGGCCTGCGAGAACTCGATCTGCAGGCGGCGTGGCAGCACCAGCCCGTGGTCGGCCTTCATGATGTACGCGACGCCGCCCTTGCCGGACTGCGAGTTGACGCGGATCACGGCCTCGTAGGTGCGGCCGACGTCCTTGGGATCGATCGGCAGGTAGGGAACCTCCCACACGATGTCGTCGACGTCGGCGTTCTGCTCGTCCGCCGCGACCTTCATCGCGTCCAGTCCCTTGTTGATCGCGTCCTGGTGGCTGCCCGAGAACGCGGTGTAGACCAGATCGCCGCCGTACGGGTGGCGCTCGTGGACCGGCAGCTGGTTGCAGTACTCGACCGTGCGACGGATCTCGTCGATGTTCGAGAAGTCGATCTGCGGGTCGACGCCGCGGGTGAACATGTTCAGACCCAGCGTCACCAGGCACACGTTGCCGGTGCGCTCACCGTTGCCGAACAGGCAGCCCTCGATGCGGTCGGCGCCGGCCTGGTAGCCCAGCTCGGCGGCCGCGACACCGGTGCCGCGGTCGTTGTGCGGGTGCAGCGACAGGATGATGCTCTCGCGGTTCGCCAGGTTGCGGTGCATCCACTCGATCGAGTCGGCGTACACGTTGGGCGTCGCCATCTCGACGGTGGCCGGCAGGTTGATGATCACCCGGTTGTCGGGGGTGGCGCCCAGGGTCTCGACGACCGCGTCGCACACCTCCTTGGCGTACGACAGCTCGGTGCCGGTGTAGGACTCGGGCGAGTACTCCCAGCGCCAGTTGGTGTCGGGGTGGTTCGCGGCCTCTTCCAGCACCAGTGCGGCGGCGTCGGTAGCGATCTTCTTGATCGCCTCCTTGTCGGCGCGGAACACGACGCGTCGCTGCAGGATGGACGTCGAGTTGTAGAAGTGCACGATGACGTTCTTGGCGCCCGCGCAGGCCTCGAAGGTGCGCTTGATCAGCTCGGGGCGCGACTGCGTCAGCACCTGGATGGTGACGTCGTCCGGGATCGCGCTGTCCTCGATGATCTCGCGGACGAAGTCGAAGTCCGTCTGGCTGGCGGACGGGAAGCCGACCTCGATCTCCTTGTAACCCATCCGTACGAGCAGCTCGAACATGCGGCGCTTGCGGGCGGGGCTCATCGGGTCGATCAGGGCCTGGTTGCCGTCGCGCAGGTCCACGGCGCACCACTGCGGGGCGCGGTCGATGACCTTGTCGGGCCAGGTGCGGTCCGGCAGCGACACCGTCTCGACCTCTTCACCGAACGGGCGGTAGCGGAAGGTCGGCATCGACGAGTTCTTCTGGGTGTTCCAGGCCGGCTGGTCGGCAGGCGCCGGCTTGGACGGCGGCGTGATGGTGCGCGAACCGGAAGTGAAGGCGTCAGCGGGGGACATGGGAATCGATCTCCAGGTTGGTTGTGGACTGTAGAGAGCCCGACAGCTGAGGCGACCGGCGCACGGAGAGGACCCGCGACGGGTGGCCAGTCTGGATCAGACCCCGCCGCGGCACCCAAGAAGGAGCGCGCGCTGCATAGAAAGCACTGTACCCCTGCCCCCGGATAGCACGGGAGGAGTGGGGAGCAAATTCACACTCAGGGTGGGTCGGACGTGGTCGACTGTCCGCATGACACCACAGCTCGACACCGCCCAGCTCGACGCGGCCCGCGCGTACGTGGCCGCCCTGCTCAGCCACGACGGCGACTCCGTGCCCTACGCGCCCCACGCGGTGCGCTACGAGGTGGGCCTGAAGACCGGGTTCTCGGGAAACCATCTGCGCCGCAGCCTTTCGCGCGGTCCGCAGTTCCGGGTGATCCGCGCCATCCGCGACGAGGAGTACCGGGTGGACGGCGACGAGGTGGTGGCCGACTATCTGATCGACGCCGGTCTGTTCGGCAGGACGATGGTGACGGCACGTGTTCACGAGACGTTCCTCATTCCTGCCGGCGACCCGCGCATCCACCGGATCGAGGCGAAGATCGGACTGGTCGGAAGGTAGCCCGCGTCGCGGTCGGGGAGTCAGTCCGGGAGTCGCCGCATCTCGACGAGCGTGAGACCGAGTGCGTCGAAGCGTGCGAGCATGCCGCGCAGTTCGGTGGGGCTGCGGACCGGGCCGTACAGCGTCGTGTGGGCGTGTGCCGTCTCCGAGACCCTTAGCTCGGGGAAGGCTGCGAGCACCCGCTCGGACAGTTCGCCGCCGACGAGGAATGCGTATCGCACGGTGGCGGGCCAGGCCGAGTCGGATGCGGCCATGACGTCTCCCCTCTGCCGATCGGGTCCCCACCTGATCTGTCGAGAATGCCGCCCGTGGGCGTCGCGCACCTCACCCGTCGATGGTGAATCCGAGGTTCACAGCAGCCCGTGGGTGTGCGCGGCGCTGACGGCGTCGCGTCGGTTGGTCACCCCGAGTTTTCGGTAGATGCCGCGCAGATGGGTCTTGACGGTGTTCACCGACACGCACAGGTCGGCCGCGATCTCCTCGGCGGTACGCCACGTCGGCAACTCCGCGAGCAACTGCAGTTCGCGCCGGGTGAGCCGCTCGGCGGTGGCGACCGGAGTCCGCGGCAGGGACGTCCACACCCGCTCGGCGAAGCCGTCGCGGGTTCCGAAGCGGCCCCGGCTGGCGGACAACAGTTCCTGGCTCGCGGCCGCCATGTCGTGGAATGGCCGCAGGACGCTCTCCGGTTCGGCGAGGCGCAGTGCCTCTCCGACGGCGTCGTGGGCGCGCGCGTCGTGGGCGCGGCGACGGGCGATTTCGGCCTCGACGAGCCACGCCGTGACGACATTGGTCGCTGCGGCGCAGCGAACTTCGCCCTCGAGCACCGGAAGCAGAATGGTGCGCGCCCGCTCGAGTTGGTTGGCGCACAGATGCAGGACGGCTTCGAGGAGCGCGACATCGCCGTTCCGGCCCAGGGCCGTGGCCGCGTTGGTGGTCAGTTCGCGGGCCCACGTGGTCTCGCCGATGTGCAGATACGCGAACTGGATCGACGGCAGGCAGGCCGCGATCAAGCCGGGCGGGTGAGGCGCCGGCCCGCTCGTGGCGGTCGCCGTGTGCAGGGCGGCGACGGCGGTGCGTCGATCCGGAGCGGCGTCGATGCCGAACAGGGCGGTTGCGGCGACGCTCGCACCGGACGTCGGGGTGCCGGGTTCCTGGGTGCCGGCGGCGAGATCGACGGCGCGGGCGGTGTCGTTGCGAAGGTAGTGGCACAGGGCCTCGAGCAGTGTTGCCCGGCGCGTGTCCGTGGCACTGGAGCCGGCGGCATCCGTTGCCGCGGGCCGTCTCTCGGCGACCAGGGTGACCGCATCGGCGAGCAGTCCCCGGCACAGCGCCACGGTCCCGAGCGCGGTCGACGTCTGGACGGCCAGGGTCGGCGACCCGGCCTCGCGGGCGTGGACGCGGGCGCGGCCCAGGCTCTCGGCTGCCGCATCGAGGTGACCGGCGTGCAGGTGCGCGCGACCGTCCTGGAGCCCGGCGTAGGCATCCAGCAGGAGGTCGCCGGAAGGGGTTGCGTCGACGTTCGGTAGGTGCGCGACCGGGAGCGGGACCCCGGTGCAGACCGCGATCTGCAGTCTCAGCGAATTCTCGAGAAGTGTTGTGCGCGCGTCGCTCCCGCCTCCGTATGCGTCGTCACCGGTTGCGCCCAGTATCGCTTCCGCCACCACGGGGTTGTCGGCGTGCAGGTGCGTCGCGGCGCGCACCAGATGGGTGATGGTCCGGTCGCGGATCGAGTGCGGCGCATCGGCGAGCAGGCGTTCGATCGCGTCGCCGTGTCCGTCCAGGACCAGCGCGAGGCCGGATTCGTTCAGCACGGACTCGACGTCGGACACGTCGCCGGCGGTGACCCCGTGTTCGAGGGAGAGCAGGGCGTCGCCGAACCGGGCGTACCAGCGGGCGGTCATGTGCTCGAGATCCGCGACCGCTCTACGGCCGAGCAGGCTGATCTCGGCGCGCAGATAACTGCGGAGCAGCGGGTGATAGCGGAACAGCGTGGGCGTGCCCTCGATGCGGTTGATCAGAAAGTTTCGGTGCTCGAGAAAGTCGATCGTCGAGTGGGCGTCGGGACACCCGGTGAGTTCCTCGGCGAGGGCGGCCGTGAACGTCGCAGGCACGGAGGTCTTGACCAGGAAATCTCTGATCTCCGGGCTCTGCCCGGCAAGGACCTGCTCGATCAGGTAGTCGGCGACCGCGCGGCGGCACCCCGAGAAGCTCTCGATCATCGCGGTCGGATCAGGGTGGCCCGCGAGTGACATCCCGGCGAGCCGCAGGCCCGCGGCCCAGCCTTCGGTTCGCTCCATCAGCGCCGCCAGGTCGTCGCCACCGAGCGCGACGTCGTGCTCGGCCAGCATCGTTGTCGCTTCCTCGGGAGTGAAGGCGAGGTCGTCGAACGTCACGTCGAGCACCCTGCCGTCGAGCCGCAGTTTCTGGAAGGCGAGCGGCGGTTCGAACCGGCCGCACACCACGATCCGCAGGTGGTCGCGCGGTGTCCGCAGGAGCACCTCGAGCTCCGCCAGAGCGCCCGCGTCGTGGAGCAGGTGAGCGTCGTCGAGGATCAGCCAGGCGGCCCGGTCCGGATCTGCCGGCGCCCTGGCGAGTTCCGCACGCAGCACGTGCGGTGCGTTGTGCTCCTCGTCGATCGACGCCCACACAATGGTCGGGGCTTCCGGCCGTGCGAGTGTTCTGTGCGCCCAATCTGCGAGGAACGTCGTCTTTCCGGATCCTGCTGGGGCGCAGACCAGTACGACCGGAGCGGAGTCGTCGGGATCGGTGATCGTGCGGTCGAGTGCGTCGAACAGACGTGTGCGAGGCACGACGCGATCGCTGCGAAACACCGGAATTTCGGCGCTCGCAGCGACACTCCCGTCCTGCGCGATCGACACCCGACATGCCTCCCACATAACGAGTAATCATCCGGAACAACTGGACGAACCGCCTGCAGCGGGGAAAGTCTAACCCGCGCAGGCGGTTCGTACCCCCGGAAAGCGCTCAGTCCCGTGACATTGCCGCGGCCATGTGCTTCTCGACGTCGATGTAGGCGTCGTCCGCGACGTCGAACACGACCTTTCGAATCTCGCCGCCCCGGAACGCGAAGCGGGGCTCCGGATACGCACTCGAGACGGGATCGGCGCTGTCGTAACCGATGCACAGGCCCTCGCCGCAGAGCGAGAAATGCCCGAGCACGGTGCGGATCTTCTGTTCGGCGACCAGCTTGTCGTCGATGTAGAGCCGCAGCGGTCCGATGCCTTCACGGTTCGGTCCCATGCTCTCCTTGACGAACTCCACCCCGATGATGTGCCTGCCGGACGTCGCTACCGGAGCCGAGATGCGGTCCTCGGGTGGGATGCCGAGGAAGTTGTACGCGTAGGTGACGGTCCCGTCCTTGACGAAGAGGGAGTGCCCGCCGAATCGTGAACCGTTCGCGAAGATCACTCCCTGCGTGTCCGGCGTGAGGTCGACCTCGGCGAGGATCTTGTACGACACGCCGTGCACGTTGGCCGCAGATCGTTCCGGCACCTCGCTGGTGCCGGGGTAGTAGACGTACTGACCGCTCGGCGGCACCGGCTGGTGGAACTCCATCCCGATGAACGTCTCGAAATCCTTGGGGTTGCCGATGATCTGCAGGTCGTTGAGCGGCAACACGTTGTTGGCCTTCGCCTCCTCCATCCACAGAGCCTCGAGTTCCTCGAGCTTGTCGGGGTGCTCGGCGGCCAGATCGTGGGCCTCGGCGCGGTCGACGTCGGTGTGGAACAGTTCCCACTCGTCCCTGTCGAAGTTGCCCATGCCGGACACCGGACCGTGGAGGGAGACGGCCTTCCACCCCTTGTGCCACAGGCCGCGCTGTCCGAACATCTCGTAGTACTGCGTCTCCTTGGCCGTCGGTCCGTCGGCCGGCGCGTCGAACGAGTACTTCATCGACACACCCGACAGCGGTGTCTGTTCGACACCGTTGTAGGTGTCCGGCATTGTGACGCCGCACGCCTCGAGAATCGTCGGCACGATGTCCGTCGAGTGGTGGTACTGGTGGCGGACCTCGCCGCGGGCCTTCATCCCGGCGGGCCAGTGGATCACCAGCGGGTCGCAGACACCGCCCTGATAGGTGTAGCGCTTGAACATCTTGTACGGCGTGGAGAACGCCGCGGCCCAACCCGTCGGATAGTGGTTGTAGGTGTCCGGGCTGCCGAGCTTGTCCACCATCGTGAGGTTCTGTGCCTCGTCGTCCGGGTAGCCGCCGAAGATCTTGCCCTCGTTCACCGAACCGTTGGGGCTGCCCTCACCGGACGCCCCGTTGTCGGCGCAGTAGACGATCAGCGTGTTGTCGAGCTGGCCGGACTCCTCGAGGTAGTCGACGATCCGCCCGACCTGGGCGTCGGTGTACTCGGAGAAGCCCGCGAACACCTCGGCCATGCGGCTGAACATCCGCTTCTCTTCGTCGTTCAGTTCGTCCCACGGCCGCACCTCGTCGGTGGGCGAGAACGTGCCCTCGGGCATCGGGTTCAGCGGGGTGAGGTCGGTGTCGGCGGGGAGGATGCCCTTCTCGACCATCCGGGCCAGGACCCACTCGCGGTAGGCCTCGTATCCGTCGTCGAACATGCCCTCGTACTTGGCGATGTACTCCTGCGGGGCGTGGTGCGGTGCATGGTTGGCGCCGGGGCAGAACCACAGGTACCAGGGCTTCTCCGGCTCGGTCTGCTTGACGTCGCGAATCATCTTGAGTGCCTGGTCCGCGAGGTCCTTCGACAGGTGGTAGCCCTCGTCGGGCGTGTACGGCTGTTCGATGTAGTGGTTGTCCTCGGCCAGCGACGGGAACCAGTTGTTGGTCTCGCCGCCGATGAACCCGTAGAAGCGGTCGTAACCCTGCGCGAGCGGCCAGTTCTTCTTCGATGCGCCGGCCGTCCACTCGTCGATCGGGACGTTGTGGTTCTTGCCCACCCAGAACGTCGCCCACCCGGCGTCGCGCAACAGGTTTGCCATCGTGACGTTCGACGGTGGGATGTGCGAGTTGTAACCGGGGAAGCCCGTGGACGACTCCGAGATGGAGGCAAATCCGTTGAGGTGGTGATTGCGCCCGGTGAGGAACGTGGAACGGGTAGGCGAACACAGGGCCGTCGTGTGCCACTGCGTGTACGTCAGCCCGTTCTCGGCGAGACGGTCCATCGTCGGCATGTTTATCCGGCCGCCGTAGGGCGACCAGGACGCCTGGCCCGTGTCGTCGTAGAGGACCACCAGCACATTCGGTGCGCCTGCAGGTGCTTTGTCCGGCAGGAACGCGTCCCAGTCCGAGACCGAGTCACGCACATCGAGGTTGATGGTGCCTTCGAATTCCTTGGCCACGATTACTCCTTCGCCACTCAGATCTCCAGTCGTCCCATGGTCGGCGTAGAGGGGTGCTCTTCGACTCACCCGCGTCAGGTGAATCCGATGCGCCGTCGAGCATCGACAATGAGGCCGGTGGTCCCCGAGCGGAAGGGAATCGGCGACAGGTGAGTGCAACCTCGAAGACCCACAGGCCCTGGCCTGTGTTCGGCTCCCTCCAGGGCTATCGGAGTGGATGGATCCGTCCCGATGTGATTGCAGGGCTGACGGTCTGGGCAGTTCTCGTGCCGGAGGCGTTGGCGTACGCGACGATCGCCGGTGTACCGCCGGTCGTCGGGTTGTATGCCGCGATTCCGTCGTTGATTCTCTATGCCGCGGTGGGCAGTTCGCGCCATCTGGTGGTGGGCCCGATGTCGGCGACGGCCGCGCTGTCCGCGGCGATCGTCGCCCCGCTCGCCGGTGCGGACGGTGGCAGGTTCGTTGCGCTGTCGGCGGTGCTCGCGATCGCGACCGGGCTGGTGGGTCTGCTCGCGGGCCTGCTCCGGCTCGGGTTCATCGCATCGTTCATCTCGGAACCGGTCCTCAAGGGCTTCATCGTCGGATTGGCGCTCACGATCGTGATCGGGCAGGTGCCCAAGCTGTTCGGGGTCGAGAAGACGAGCGGGAACTTCTTCGAACAGGCATGGGGCGTGATCGGCCACCTCGGCGACACCCACTGGCGCACGCTGGCGGTCGGTGCGCTGAGCCTGGCGGTGGTCCTCGCGTTCAAACGGTGGCTGCCGCTGATCCCCGGCTCGCTGCTCGCGGTGCTGCTGGGGATCGGTGCCGTGTCCCTGCTCGGACTCGACGACAAGGGCGTCGCCATCGTCGGGCACATCGACTCCGGGCTGCCCGCCGTCGGACTGCCCGACGGCATCGGCTTCGACGACTACGTCGATCTGCTCGGGCCGGCCGTCGGCGTGTTGCTGATCGGGTTCGCGGAGGGCCTCGGCGCGGCCAAGACGTACGCGGCGAAGGCCGGCTACGAGGTGGACGCCAACCGGGAACTCCTCGGTTTGGGGGCGGCGAACCTCGGCGCCGGAACGGCGTCGGGCATGGTGGTCAACGGCAGCCTCTCCAAGACCGCGGTCAACGGCGGCGCCGGTGCGAAGACACAGGTCAGCGGGCTGGTCGTGGCGGCTCTGACGATCGTCACGTTGCTGTTCCTGACGGGGCTGTTCGAGAAACTGCCCGAGGCGACACTCGCCGCCGTGGTGATCGCGGCCGTCGTCGAACTGGTCGACATCGCGGCACTGCGGCGGCTGTACGGGGTGTGGACCGAGCGGCTGGGCCGCATCTACGGGCGCGCCGCCCGGGCGGATTTCGCGGCCGCGATCGCGGCGATGGCCGGGGTGCTGTTCTTCGACACCCTGCCCGGGCTCGTGATCGGGATCGGAGTGTCGATGCTGCTCCTGCTCTACCGGGCGTCGCGTCCACACGTCGCGTCGCTCGCGAAGCAGGACACGCTGTGGGTCGACGCCGAACGACACCCGGAGTTGCCGACCCGTCCGGACGTACTCGTCGTGCGGGTGGAGGCAGGACTGTTCTTCGCGAACTCCGACCACGTGAAGTCGCGGATCGAGGAGTTTTGCACCGATCGGACACGAATGGTGGTGCTGGACGCCGAGACGTCCCCCTACGTGGACGTGACGGCCGCGGAGATGCTGGTGCAGCTGCGGAACACGCTGTCGGAACGTGGAATTGCACTGCGTGTCGCTCGCGATATCGGGCAGTTCCGGGACACTCTCCGGCACACCGACTCGGTCGAGGTCTACCCGACGGTCGCCGAGGCGGTCGCCGACAGTCCGGTCGGTGAGGGCGCATGACGGCCGTCAGGGAAGCAGTGTTCGCGCCGACGCTCGTCGGCTATCGGAAGGCCTGGCTGCGGGCCGACGTCGTGGCCGGGGTCAGCGCGGGCGCCGTGGTGATCCCGCAGGCGATGGCCTACGCGACGATCGCGAACCTGCCCGTGCAGATCGGCCTCTACACCTGCATGGTGCCGATGATCGTGTACGCGCTGCTCGGCGGATCCCGCACCGCCAGTGTCAGCACGACCTCGACGATCGCGACGCTGACTGCATCGACGCTGATCGGGGCCGGTATCGCGGCCGGATCCGACGACGCGCTGTCGGCCCTCACGACGTTGACGCTGATGGTCGGTCTCATCCTTGTCGCGGCACGGCTGCTGCGGCTCGGGGCGATCATCGAGAACATCAGCGAAGCAACGATGTCCGGGATCAAGGCCGGCGTCGGGCTGACCGTCGCGGCGAGTCAGCTGCCGAAACTGCTCGGCGTCCCCGGCGACCCGGATGCCACCGGCTTCTTCCACGTCCTGAACGGTGTCCTGCGCCAGCTCGGTGACGCGAACACGGCGACCGTCGTGCTGTCGATCGCATCGATCGGCGCCCTGCTGGTGATGGGCCGCTTGGTGCCGCGCATTCCGGGGCCGCTCGTCGTGGTGGCCGCCGGCATCGTGCTCATCGCGTTCACCGGACTCCGGGATCGCGGAGTCGCGCTGATCGCGGAAGTGCCCCAGGGTATTCCCCTTCCCGGCCTGCCCTCCCTGCACGACATCGGAGCACTGCTGCCGGGTGCGCTGGCGATCTCGGTGATGGCGTTCCTCGAGACGGTCGCGGTGGCCCGCGGGGTGCGCCGGTCGGAGGAGCCGCAGATCGACAGCGACCGCGAACTGCTCGCGAACGGCGTGGCGTCGGTCGCGGGTTCGTTCTTCCAGACGCTCCCACCGGCCGGCGGCTTCTCACAGACCGCGGTCGCGCTGCGGGCCGGGGCACGAACCCAACTGAGCGGCATCGTGACCGCGCTGCTCGCGGTGCTGGTGGCGCTGTTCCTCGCCCCGGTCCTCGGCGACCTGCCGCAGGCGACACTCGGGGCGATGGTGGTGGTCGCGACGCTGGGGCTCGTGGATCTCGGTGCGTTCGCCCGGTACTGGCGGGTGAATCGCATCGAGTTCTGGATCGCGTCCGCGACTGCAGTGATCGGTTTGACGGCAGGCCTGCTGCCCGCGGTGCTGGCGGGTGTGCTGTTGACGCTGTATCTGGTGCTGCGCGAACTGGATCGCGCGCACGTCTCCCAACTCGTTCGAGGGGATTCGGACGGCTGGCGGGCACTGGACCCGGACGAGGCTCCGGTGCCGTCGGATCCGTTGGTGCTGCGGATCGACACCGGTCTCTACACCGCGAACGTGCGTGCCAACACCCGCGAGGTGTCGCGGCGGGTCGCGGAGATCGGGCCGTCGCGCCTCGTGATCGACTGCTCGCGTCTCACCCAGGTGACGACGACGGTGATGCGCAGCTTCCTCGACCTCACCAAGGAACTGTCGGACACCGGCGTCGAGGTGTACTTCGCCGCGCTGCCGCGCCGCAATCTCGCGACCGTGCGGCGCACCACGCTCGGACGCGAATACGAGTCCCGAGGAAGGGTTTTCCCGGACGTGGAGTCCGCGGTGTTGCACTTCATTCCTCGCGGGTGAGGACGTCGCCACGCCGGACGAGTTGACTTCGTTCATGGGAGAGCTGTTGCTGCAACTACTTCCGGAGCTGGCGGGTATGGCAGTCACTCCGGCCGCGATCGCGGGGTGTGTGCTGCTGTTGCAGACCAAACGGGCACTCCCGAACGCATTCGCGTTCTTCGGAGCGTTCATGGTCGCGTACACGGCGATAGGGGTGGCGGCGCTGCTCGGTGGCGCCGCCCACGGCACCCGGTCGAATGTCGTCAGCCACTGGGCGGGCCTGGCCGTCGGACTGGTGTTCGTCGCGTTCGGTATCGCCCAGTTGATCCGGCGGCGGGTGCCGTCCGACACCGGGCCGGAGTGGATGCAGCAGCTCACGAACGCGAAGCCGAGGGGTGCGTTCGTGATGGGGGCCGCGCTGTCGATCGTGAACCCGAATCTCGCGATCATGATCTCCGGCATGACGGTCATCGCGGCCTCCGACACCTCACCCGGATCCGCGGTGTTCGGGACGGTGCTGCTGCTCCTGGCCGCGGCTCTCGACTTCCTGGTGCCGATCGGGGTGTACCTGGCGTTCGGCGACAGGGCGAAGACCATCCTCGCCACGGCGAAGGACTGGATGCTCACGCACGAGCGGCCGCTCACACTCGCTGTCTTCTTCGGGTTCGGTGCGCTGTTCGTGATCCGGAACGTGGTGGCGCTGGTGTGACCGTCAGGCGCGGATGCGGCGCCGGTGTTCCGCGAACGCGCGTGTCTCGTAGGCGATCAGCGCGAGCAGTACCGCGGTGAGAATGCCGAGCGTGACGAGTGCGGGCAGCTGCCAGGCCACCGGAATCAGCGCCACCAGCACGACGACGGTGACGGTGCGGGGGGCGCTGAACGCGCCGACGCCGAACAGCTTGAAGACGACCAGCGCCGCCAGGTACAGCGCCGCGCCCCCGAACAGCGCCACCAGCGGCCAGCCCTGCAGCGGGTCGGTGAGCCGATGATGGTTGCCGTCGCCGACGTAGAACAGGATCTTCTTCAGCCCGAGGGAGAGCATGACGATGCCGATCACCATCGGCAGGTGCGCGTAGCTGTAGCAGCGCTGCGCGATCTGGATGCGGCGCCGGCCCCGAGCCTCCTCGAAGGCGTGCTCGACCATCAGTGAGGTGACGTCGAAGTACGCCCACCACAGCAGTGACGTCACCGCCAGCCCGAGCAGCGACGCGACGATGATCGCCCACGTGATCGGCAGCGTCGCGACGCCGATGCCGATCGAGACGATCGACTCGCCCAGCGCGATGATGACGAACAGCCCGTGCCGCTCGGCGAAATGGCTCACCGAGCGCAGCCGCCAGTTGGTGCCCCCGAAGAGCGTGCCCAGGTAGTCCCCGGCCAGAGCGAGGAACCACATCACCGTCTGCCACGGGCCCGTCAGCTGGGACGCGATGAGCAGGAACGTCGTGCCCGTCAGCATCGACGGCACGAACCGCATCACCTGGCCGCGCAGTTGCGGGTCGTCCTTGCTGATCACCAGGAACATCAGGATGTGCAGCAGTCGGACGGTGAAGTAGCCGAGCGCGAAGATCATGGGACCGTCGAGCCCGCCGGGCAGGTCGTCGAACGCCTCCGGGATCGTGAGTGCGACGACGAACACCGCGGACATCGCCGCAAGCATCACCACCCGCACGACGCCCTCGTCGGCGCGTACCAGATTCGCCAGCCACGAGTAGCCGACCCAGCTCCACCACAGCACCGCCATCACCAGGATGCCGTGCAGGAGATTGATCCCTGTGGGATCGTCGGCCATGAGGTCGGTGACCCGGGTGAGCGCGAAGACGAACACCAGGTCGAAGAAGAGCTCGAGCGGGGAGACCGAAGCGCGTTCCTCGGTGGGGCGGGTAGTCAACCGACGGGTGATGTCCACGGCGCCGATGCTGCCACCCGTCCGGGTGACTCGTCGGACGAACGCTCGGTGAGGACGCCCTGCACTGACGCGGACACCCCTCGGTAAGCTCGACAACTGGACTGCATCAATCCATCTATTCGGAGGTACACACGCGTGGCTCTCGTCGTCCAGAAGTACGGGGGATCCTCGGTCTCGAGCGCCGAGCGCATCCGGCGCGTCGCTGAACGGATCGTCGAGACGAAGAAGGCGGGCAACGACGTCGTCGTGGTCGTCTCGGCGATGGGTGACACCACCGACGAGCTGCTCGACCTCGCACAGCAGGTGTGCCCGGTGCCGCCGGCCCGCGAGATGGACATGCTGCTCACCTCGGGTGAGCGCATCTCCAACGCGCTCGTCGCGATGGCGATCCATTCCCTCGGCGCGAAGGCGCGGTCGTTCACCGGCTCGCAGGCCGGTGTCATCACGACCGGCAGCCACGGCAACGCCAAGATCATCGACGTCACCCCGGGCCGCGTCCGCACCGCGCTCGACGAGGGCTCGATCGTCCTGGTCGCCGGCTTCCAGGGCGTGAGCCAGGACAGCAAGGACGTCACCACGCTCGGCCGTGGCGGCTCCGACACCACCGCCGTCGCCCTCGCCGCGGCCCTGAAGGCCGACGTCTGCGAGATCTACACCGACGTCGACGGCGTCTTCACCGCCGACCCGCGCATCGTGCCCGACGCCCAGCGCCTCGACACCGTCTCCTTCGAGGAGATGCTGGAGATGGCCGCGTGCGGCGCCAAGGTGCTCATGCTGCGCTGCGTCGAGTACGCCCGCCGCTACAACGTGCCCGTGCACGTCCGCTCGTCATACACGACCAAGCCCGGAACGATCGTGTCCGGATCGATGGAGGACATTCCCGTGGAAGAAGCCCTGATCACCGGTGTCGCCCACGACCGCGGCGAAGCCAAGGTCACCGTCGTCGGTATGCCCGATACCCCGGGCCACGCCGCCAAGCTCTTCCGGGCCGTCGCGGACGCCGAGATCAACATCGACATGGTGCTGCAGAACATCTCCAAGGTCGAGACCGGCAAGACCGACATCACCTTCACGCTGCCCAAGTCCGACGGCCCGCGCGCGGTGGAGAAGCTCACGGCCCTGCAGTCGGAGATCGGCTTCACCCAGATCCTGTTCGACGACCTCATCGGCAAGGTGTCGCTCGTCGGCGCCGGCATGAAGAGCCACCCGGGCGTCACCGCCAAGTTCTGCGAGGCGCTGGCCGAGGCGGACGTCAACATCGACCTGATCTCGACGTCGGAGATCCGCATCTCGGTGCTCGTCAAGGACACCGATCTGGACGACGCCGTGCGCGCGATCCACGCAGCTTTCGAACTCGGCGGCGAGGAAGAGGCCGTCGTACACGCAGGAACGGGACGGTAATTCGAGATGACCACCATCGCTGTCGTCGGTGCCACCGGCCAGGTCGGCATCGTCATGCGCACCCTGCTCGAGGAGCGCAACTTCCCGGCCGACAAGGTCCGCTTCTTCGCGTCCGCGCGCTCGGCCGGCAAGACGCTGCCGTTCCGCGGTGAGGACATCGTGGTCGAGGACGCCTCCGCGACCTCCGACGAGGACCTGAAGGGCATCGACATCGCGCTGTTCTCGGCCGGTGCGACGCTCTCGCGTGCGCAGGCCCCGCGCTTCGCGGCTGCCGGTGCGATCGTCGTCGACAACTCGTCGGCGTGGCGCAAGGATCCCGAGGTTCCGCTCGTCGTCAGCGAGGTGAACCCGGAGGCGACGAAGAACCCGCCGAAGGGCATCATCGCCAACCCCAACTGCACCACGATGGCCGCGATGCCGGTCCTCAAGGTGCTGCACGACGAGGCGGGCCTGCAGCGCCTGATCGTCAGCAGCTACCAGGCGGTCTCCGGCAGCGGCATCGCCGGTGTCGAGGAGCTCGTCGGCCAGGTGCGCGCCGTCGCCGCCGACGCCGAGAAGCTGGTGCACTCCGGCTCGGCCGTGGACTTCCCGGCGCCGGACAAGTACGTCGCGCCGATCGCGTTCAACGTCGTGCCGCTCGCCGGTGCGCTCGTCGACGACGGCAGTGGCGAGACCGACGAGGACCAGAAGCTCCGCAACGAGAGCCGCAAGATCCTCGGCCTCCCGGATCTGCTGGTGTCGGGCACGTGCGTGCGCGTCCCGGTCGTCACCGGCCACTCGCTCGCGATCAACGCCGAGTTCGAGCGCCCGCTGTCGGTGGAGCGCGCCAAGGAACTGCTCGCCGACGCCCCCGGCGTCGAGCTGGTGGACGTGCCGAACCCGCTCGCGGCCGCCGGCGGCGACGTGTCCCTCGTCGGCCGGATCCGTCAGGACCCGGGTGCCCCCGAGGGTCGCGGCCTGGCACTGTTCGTCTCGGGCGACAACCTGCGTAAGGGTGCGGCGCTCAACACCATTCAGATCGCGGAGCTGCTCGTCTAGAAGCACGTCTTCGGTTTGCCCGGCGGTCCGGTGCGCGACACTGCTCATAGTGTCGGGCACCGGACCGTTTGCCGTTGAACGGAACTTCTCACGGATTCCGACACCAGCCGCCACCGGCGAGGTTTCCAGGTCCTGGGCCTGTAGCGAGCTCTGATGATACTCCTCACGTAACGACCGGTCGCTCTCTGCCTGGTCGGGCGCTAACATTCGTGTCGGTACGCGGCGAGTTCTGCCGTGCAACCTTTTTCGCCTCGAGGAGTCAAGTGATGGGTTCGTTCTCTGATCGCGTTGCGCCGGCAGCGACGACCGGGTTACCGGTCGCCCCGGCGGGTACCCGCGGCTGAGACGTTCCCTCCGTCGGGCCCCGACGCCACCGGGATGAGCTCCGCATCCCCACGATGTGACGCTCTCGGGCTGGATGCGAAGTAGAGCGGGTACCGATTTCGGTCGCACGACTGTGCGGGCCACCTCGGCGGTGCGCACCCTGTAGAGCACGAACTCACCCCGATCGCTGAAACCAGTGTTTCCAACGACATTGGGCGATTCGCGGATGTGAATGTCGGACGCCTTCGAGGCGGATCCGACGCCGTGTCCCAATGTCAGAACCGGCGATCAGTAGAGCGCGAGCCGAATTCTTCGGCGATGACGCGCACTGCGGCTGAGCGCCATGATCCTCACTGTTCGTGGGGTTTCCGGAGGTGTCGAATGGTACGGGTAGAAGGACGAGATGAGGATCGGTAGCAAGTTCGTCGACGGCGGAGGCCTTTTCGAGAGGGAACGCCGGGGGTATTCGACTCGACAGGTCGAGGATCGCCTGAGGGAGATCGATACCCGGGAGAGAAGTCACCTGTCGAGGATTCGTCAACTCGAGCACGAGATGACCCTGCTGGTGCGGCAACGTGACTGGGAGTGCCAGCTGTCCACGGATCGGAAGAATCAGATCGATTCCCTCCAGAATCGGATCGCGCAGCTCACCGAAGAGCTGAGCGATCTGGAACGACCCGTGGCTTCGAATGTCGCCCCGGGCACGCGAATCCAGAAGATGCTGACTCTCGCAGAGGAAGAAGCGCGGTCGGTGGTGCACGAAGCGCAAAGCGTTGCCGACGGAATTGCGGCGGCCGCCACCGAAGAGTCCCGCGAACTGATCAAGACTTCCAAGGATCGCCTGGCAGCCGCTGACAGCAAGTTGGAGGAAGCGGAGAGCGAGTGCCTCAGGTTGGTCGGCGACGCTCGCGAAGCGGCTCGGGGCATTGCCGCAGACGCTGCGAGACTGAGGGACGAAATCGAAGCCGAGACGAAGTTTCGGCGCGAGCACATGGACGCCATGCTGCGATCGGAAGTGGAGCGGAATCGGCAGCAAGCCGAAACGCTGATGCGCGAGCAGGAAGACGAGGCACTCCGCGCAGCGGAGGAAATCGTCGCAACGGCGAAGGTGGAAGCCGCTGCGCTCATGCAGAAAGCGCATTTCTTCGTGGAGAACTATCGACGTGAATTCGAGCGCTTCGAACTGTCGCGGAACGCCTCGGTGTCGCAGATGTCTGCGCTGAGGGATTCATTGGAGGGATTGATCCGCTCGTGCGGTCAGATTCGCGGTGTTCCCGAATTGGAGCCGAGGGTGGACCAGGCGGTTTACGTCTGATCTGACCCGCGTTCGCCGCCAGTCTCGATCAGTGGTGGGCATTGTTGCGGTCGAGCGTCTTCCTTCGTACATTCGGCTGGACGGTGGCCGATGTGATCCGGCTCACGCGCGGATCGAGGAGGGCATCGACGTGGAGGCTGGGAACAGTCGGGACTGGGCGCCGCTCCTGGAGCGCCTCGCCGAGCGGAAGGTCGCGGCCCGCGTGATGGGTGGTGCGGATAAGGTCGCGCGCTACCGCAGCACCGGGCGATTGGACGCCCGCGCCCGGGTTGCCGGTCTGCTGGATCCCGGGTCGTTCGTCGAGTTGGGGCCGCTCACAGGTGATCCCGCGATTCCCGCCGATGCGTTCGTCGCCGGATCCGGGACGATCGACGGCCGTCCGGTGATGGTCGGCGGCGAGGATTTCACCGTCGCCGGCGGGTCGATCGGCACCGCGGCGGCGTCCAAGCGTGCCCGTGCCGCGCAACTCGCGCTGCGCAACCGGATACCGCTGGTGATGATGCTCGAGGGCGCCGGGCATCGCGCCACCAACGCGCTGGAGCGGAACCGTCCGGCGCCCAACGACCTTCAGGCGATGGCCGACCTGTCGGGACTTGTGCCCACCGTGGCGATCGTGACCGGCCCGTCCGCCGGCCACGGCGCACTCGCGGCACCGCTCTCCGATTTCGTGATCATGGTCGACGGGCACGGTGCGCTGTTCACCGCCGGCCCGCCGCTCGTCGCGGCGTCCACCGGCGAACAGACCGACAAACAAACACTCGGCGGGCCGCAGGTCGCCATCGACACCTCGGGTGTCGCGCACAACCTCGCCGAGTCGGACGAGGCCGCGCTGGCCCTGGCCCGCCGCTACCTGTCGTACTTCCCGAGCAGCGCGTGGCAGCGTCCGCCATGGGTCGGCCCGGACGGCGGCAACCACGACGTCGGCGAGCGGTCCCTGCCGGAGCTCCTCGACCTGATCCCGGTGAACCAGAAGCGTCCCTACGACATGCGGACGATGCTCGGCGCCCTGGCCGACGCCGGCACCGTCACCGAGATCCAGCCCACCTACGGGACGTCGATCATCACCGCGCTCGCGCGCATCGGTGGACACTCCGTCGCCGTCGTCGCCAACCAGCCGACCGTGATGGCGGGCGCGGTGACGGTGGCGGCCGCAGACAAGGCCGCGGCGTTCGTGCAACTGGCGGGGGCTTTCCACCTGCCGGTGCTGTTCCTCGCCGACAACCCGGGCGTGATGGCGGGCAGTGCATCCGAGAAGGCCGGCATCCTCAAGGCCAGCGCGCGCATGTTCGCGGCGCAGCACCGACTGCGGACCCCGAAGTTCCACGTGACGGTGCGCAAGGCGTTCGGGTTCGGCAGTTCGGTGATGGGCGCCAACCCGTACGACAACCAGACCATGACGCTCGCCTTTCCCGCGGTCACCCTCGGCGGCATCCCCGCGGACGTCGGCGGTCGCACCGCCAAGGAGGACGACGACACCCGCCGGGCCCTTGTCGAGAACGAGGCGTCGGGCCCGTGGGCGCTGGCGCAGACGTTGTTCTACGACGACGTCATCGACCCGCGGGAACTGCGGAACATCCTGATCCGCGGGCTGCACTCGAGTGTCCGGGACGGCGCGGCCGAACCCGTCACGCACCACGGCTATCTGCGCTGACCTGGAATCGAAAGGAACACGACGTGTCGAAGAATTGGGAAGAAGAGTACGGCTACTCGAACGCGGTGCGCAGCGGCGACCTGCTGTTCTGCTCCGGCCAGGTCGGGCTCGAGGCGGACGGGAGCGCCCCCGCCGATCCGACGCGGCAGTACGACCTCGCGTTCGAGACGATCGGCAAATTGCTCGCCGAACACGGTGCGGGGCCGGCGGATCTGGTGGAACTCACGAGCTTCCACGTCGACTTCCCACAGCACATGACCGAGTTCATGGCCGCGAAGGCACGCTTCCAGAACGGCGCCCGGCCCGCGTGGACCGCGGTGGGCGTGGCGGCCCTCGGTATGCCCGGCGTTCTCGTGGAGGTGAAGGCGACGGCCCGGATTCGCGGGGCCTGACCCGGAAGCGTCCTTTGCGCGGCGCCGACAGCCGCTACCATCGGCCACATGGCTACAGTGCAGAAAGGCTCATGACGAGCCGTCGAACGCTTGTCGTTCAGATCGAAGAGATCGCGATCGAGGACGGTGAGATTGCGCCCCCGCGGGTCGGGGAGGTGATGTCGTTCCCGCTTCGATTCGTCGAACTGCCCGAGTCCGCCGGTGACGTGGTGACGGTGCGGGTGCCGTTGGAACCGAGTACCCGGCCCCCGATCCGGCAGTACACGGGCGAGGACACCCCGCGCGGCTGGGAATGGTCCGGGCTATTGCGCGGCGACGGCTGGACCGCGTCGTGGCGGGGTTTTCGGCTGCTGACCGGGCGGGTCGAACTCACCGGAAGGTTCTACGGAGTCCTGGGGAACGACGACGGCCGGGTTCGCGGCCGTGTCACCCGTGTCCGGATCGTCAGCGCACGTTTCCGCCGCAGGACTCCGGGCGGCTGGGAGATCGTGCCGGGACATCGGCGGCTGCGGGACGTCGACGCGGCGCCGCGGTTCTTCGACCGGGACGCGCTGTTCGAGAGCGAGAGCGAGAGCGACGAGGCCGACGGTGACGTCGGGGCCCTGGTCGACCTCGACCTCGACGACGTCCCGGAGTTGCCGGCTCGACCGAGCATCGTCCCCGGCGACGTGTCCGCGGCCGGCGGGGTGCTCTGGGTGGCCGACAGTTCGCTGCCGCTGGTGGTGAGTATCGGCGCCGATCACGTTGTGGGCGAGCACGTCCTGCCGGCCGCGATCGGGATGGCGCGCCAGATCTGGGCTACCCCCAGCGGATGCTGGGTCACCGGCGCTGACGGGGTGTTCCGTTGCGAGCAGGGCGAATCCCCGACCCAGGTCGACGACACCGACGTGCAGGTGGCGGCGGTGCTGGGGGAGACGCTATTGGTCTGCCGTCCGGACGGCGGATGGGTCGTGCACGAACCCGACCGCGATCGGATCGACGTCGCAGGACCCGAAGGGCATGTCATATCCGTTGTCGCGGAGGACGATCGTTTCGTTGCCGCCGTGCGGGTCGAGGGCTCGGCGTTGCGACTCGTGAGCATCTCCCCGGATGGCCGGGTGACCATCGGCTCGGCTCTCACCGTGACCGGTCGGGGGTATCGGATGTTTCTTGCAGGGGCGCCGCTGCGACTGTTCGGCGGAGACCGGGCGACTCTCGTCCGAGAGGACCTGACGCTCGGGGCGTCCCACACGCTGCCGAAGGCGCTGTGGGGCGGCGGCAGGGTGGGGCCGTTCGTGTGGTTCACCGGTCATCCGCCGGACGGAACCGGGCGATCGGGGTGGTGGCCGCTGGCCGAGCCCGCCACGTGCGAGAGCACACGTCAGTTCTGGCTGTTCACACTCCTGGACGGACGCACTCTCGAACCTGTCAGCAGCACACCGGTCTTCACGACGCATCCACGTGTGACCATCGACGACCACGGCACCGTCCTGCTGATCGCCGACGGCGTTCGCGTCATCCCCGGTGAGACGATGCGGTGGCCCGAACAGATCGACGTGGCGGCGCTGCTCGACGAGGAGCGGGGATGACCGAAATGTTCGCACTCACGGTGGGCCAGTCCACCGTGAGTGTCGGTCACGGTCGCGCGGTGAACGTGCTCTGCGCGGACGCCGCGACCCCCGACAGCAGCGACACGATCGCGATGCCGACGACGAGGTAGATGGCGCCGCTGGCGACCTGAGACTTGGTGGTGGCGTCGACGCTGAACGGCCACAGTGCCGTCGCTGCCGTCGCCAGAATGCCGATCCACGCGAAGAAGATGGACGCGCGCGGCGTCGAGATCAACAGCAGGTGCAACAGTCCGGTCGCGATCAGCGCTGCGATCGCGGAGTAGACGGCCACGGTGGTGACCTGCGAATCCCACGGCGTGTGCGGCGGCGTGATCACCGGGGTGTCGATCGGGCCGCGCACGGCCAGCACCCCCACCACGCCGGCCAATGCCGCGACGATCGCGGTGGCGACACCGCCCGCCCAGAGTCGTCTCCAGTTGACCGAAGTCCGGGTGACTCGCACCGTCGGTTCCGCGCTCGTCGAGTGGCTCATCGAGTACTCCTTACGGATCTCGAACCGGATGTGCCGTGCTGTTCAGGCTAGGCCGGGAGCTGTGGTTTGCGGGCGGGCTCGGTGAGAATCGTGGCCGGACCGAACCGAACATCGCCGGTGGGTGAAATCGGAGGGTGAAATCTGTCCTGTTCGCGCGTTTGGGTGGGATCGAAAATCATTGCCCCGCTTGGCCGAATCGCATTGACGCGACAATCGTGACCCGTGCAAACTTTTGCATCGGCGCGAACGACGGGGACGCGCCTGCCACCGTGTGGCATCTCTTCGATCGAAGCGAGAACACTCGACATGAAGCGCATCGCTCTGGCATCACTGACACTGGGCGTGGGTCTGGTCGCGGCCCTTCCGGGTATCGCGTCGGCGCGGTCCGACGACTCGGTCGCGGGAACGCTGGTCAACACCTGCGACCCGGCGGGTAACGCTGCCGGTATCTGGGTGGAGCTGTGGAATGACTCGGGGCAGATCGATTCGGTGACCACCAACGCCGAGGGCTACTACAAATTCGTCGACAAGGCTCCCGGTAGCTACGTGGTCAAGCCGTACATCGGTGCCGGCTGCGGCGCGTTCCCCGGAACCCGAGCAGTGGACACCGCGAACGGCCCGGTCTACGACGTCGACTTCCGTGTCACCACCATCCACGACATCACCGGGACTGTGACCGGGTGCCCCGAGCGCGAGGGTGTGGGTACACCCGGCGTCACCGTGAATGTGAGCGACGACAGCGGCCTCCTTGCGACCACCGAGACCAACGAGTTCGGCTTCTACTTCGTCCAGTGGCTCGAGGCCAAGACCGACTACACCGTCGAGGTTGTTCCGCCGGCCGGCTGCGGCGCCGACGACGCGACCCGTTCGATCGACCTGGACCTGGGCAACGCGAGCCTCGTCGACTTCCAGCTCGTCCCGCAGTACGCGGGTTCGTTCCAGAGCGTCTTCTCCGGCTTCGCCTTCGGTAGCTGACCACTGGATTCCCTGGGGAGGGAAACGGCGCCGACACCCGATCGGGTGTCGGCGCCGCCCGGGGAAGCGCGAAGAAACTCTGCGTTACGCGTCCGGGCCCGTGGAACCGAGGGGCAGGCCCGCGAGCAGATCGCCGAGGTCGGCGGGCAGCAGATCCTGCAGGCTGCCCAGGTCGAGGTCGACCGGCAGGATGTCCTGCAGGCTGCCGAGGTCGACACTGCCGAGCAGGCCGCCCACGGGCACGATCTGCGGGTCACCCACAGCGGGCAGTTCCGGGTTGGTCAGCGAAATGCACTCGCCCACAACCGCGTACACGCCGTTTTCGAGATCGGTCGTGAACGTCTCCTCGGCACCCGGGCCGACCCGCTGGGCCACATCCGTCTGCCACGACAGGAATCCCGGTTCCGTGATCTTGGTTGGATCCTCCTGCAGCGCGGGCAGCTTGGTGGCCTCGAGCGCGAAGGCGCCGCAGCTGGTGGTGGGATCTTCGTTCGTGTTGGCGACGGTGACCGAGAGCGTGTTGCCCTCGACGCCGGTCGTCACCGTCGGGCTGGCCAGCTCGACCGGTTCGGCCGAGGCCAGAGCCGGTGCCGCGAGCGCTGCCGCGGCGACGATCGCAGCCCCACCGACCGCGTGACCGAGTGTCTTCCGATTACGCAACTGCATGTTCATCCCCTTCCAAATGTGAACCATCGGAACGTGATCCAGGTTGACGCAATCTCCCGACCAAGATCACCCTCCCACCATTGACGCTGGACGCCGGGGCTGCAACAGCAAAGCCGGTCAAATACGAAAAAGGGGACGCGGAGACGGGTGTCGGGGCGGTGCCGGATTCGCCCGTCCGGCGCCATGAACAGGGCGAACCGAGCGGTCCGACTGCTAGGTAACGATGCTGCAACGGTCTGACCTGGACGCTCGATCAGCCATTGTGACGCTTGCGTTTTCGTCGATCAGATCGGCGGGAGCTCCGCGCGTAGCTTGTTCAGCGCCCGATGCTGTGCGACGCGGACGGCGCCGGCGGTCGTGTGCAACACGTCGGCAGTCTCGGCCGCGCTCCGCTCCTCGATGATCCGCAGGTGGAGGATGGTCCGTTCGCGCGCGGAGAGAACGCCGAGGACGGACTCGATCCTGCGGAGGTCGTCGGAGCGGAGTAGGCGTCCGTCCGCCGAGTCGTCCGTCGTCACGACATCCGGGACGACGTCGACCGGAACGGACTTGTCCCGGTGGACCGCCCGCAGCGCGTCGACGATCTTGTGGGACGCGATCCCGAACACGAACGCCGTGAATCGGCCGCGGTCCTCGTAGCGGGGCAGCGCGCGCATCACCGCGATGCACACCTCCTGCGTCACGTCCTCGGCCGACAGGCACCGCGACGAGCGCAACCGCGACCTGCAGAAGCCCAGCACCATCGGGCGGATGTGCGCCATCAGGTCCGCCAACGCGTCGGTGTGCCCGGCGGAAGCGGAGACAGCGATGCCGTTGATGTCACCGGCAGTGACGGGGGAGGGGGCGAAGCTGGAACTCACACGGAACAGGTAACCCGGGAAAGCTGGCGCGTTCCTTCAGCGAATCATGGAGGTTTCTGTGAGTGGCTCCTCTGGTCCGCGCAGGTATCGCCCGATCGGCCCTTCGTCCAGCGCGAGTGCCTTCGTGATCACCGAGGCGCCGACGACGATGCCGCACGCGACGAACATCCAGCCGATCGCGGTGAAGACCAGGCCCAGATCCCCGAACTTGGATTCGGCCGCGACGACCGTCCGCGGCAGGACGACGTTGCCGCCGATCCGAAGAACTGTCAGCCCCGCGGCGGTGATCGCACCGGTCGACCACAACACGCGGGCCGACAGGCGGCGCTCGGTGAGCAGGTACGGCACCAGCGTCCACAGCCCCGCCCACACGACGAACTGGGCGACCAGGACCAGGGAACCGCCCAGGTACGGCACGCCGAGCAACACCCGGGTGGCGCCGATCAGAGCGGCGCACGCCGCCACCGACAGCAGCACCGCGATCCACCGCCACCAACTCGCGAACTTCAGCGTCGGGACGTGCCACACCCGTCCGTACATCCGGCCCAGTGCGCGGGCGAAGGAGGTGCCGCCGAGCAGAACCATCAGCAGGCCGACGATCCCGAACGCGGCGAACGACGGGTCGTCGACGCCGAGGCCGTCCGTGCTCACGTCGACGCTGTCCATGTCGATGCCGAACTGGTCGAAGAACCCCTTGGTGAAGGTGTCGTGACTGCCGATCGTCGACGCCACGATCACCACCGGCAGGACCGACGTGAACGACTGGGCGGCCAGCGTCATGGACCGGTCCGCCCATTCGACGTCGATGAAACCGGACAGCGCGCGCTGTACCGTCCGGCCGGGTGCGGTTCCCCGCAGCCAACCCTGTGCGGACTCCGATCGGGCGGCGAGCGCCTCCCGCGCCAGCGCGACATTGAACCTCGACGACCGCACGGCATCCCCTTCGAAACACACAGCGCCGGGAGGCGGTCGCCACCCCGACGGATTCCGACAGCGTAGGCGAACCGGCCGTTGCCGGCGGTCAGGCGAATCGGATGACGCGCCCGGGCACCGCATTCGCGCAGTACGGTGACGGGGCGCCCACCCCGAGCAGTCGGAGGTGCCGTTGAAGGACGAGGAGCATCCGGACGCCCGCGTGATCGCGCGCGAGGCGGTGCTCGCTCTGCTCGTCGGTATCGGTGCGACGGTGATGCCGATCGCCGTCCTCGCGGCCGCGCGGGTGCTCGCCGATGTTCTCTACGGCAGTCTCCCGCGCGCATTGGGGTTCCCGGGCGACGCCCGCTGGTGGATCGCGATCGTGCTGACGTCCGCGGGCATCGCCGTCGGCCTGATCGTGTGGCTGGTGCCCGGACACGGCGGGCGGGATACGGCGACCGCGGGTCTGATCGGGCCGCCGGTGCCTCTGCGGGTGCTTCCGAGCCTGCTGTTCGCATTGGTCGTCGCGCTCGGTGCCGGTGTCAGCCTGAGTCCCGAGAACGTCCTGGTCTCGGTCAACGCGGCCCTGTCGGTGTGGCTGGTCGCGCGAGTGGTGCCCTCGATCGCGTCGGACCGGGTCGCCGTGCTCGCGACGGCCGCGACGATCGGGGTGCAGTTCGGTACCCCAGTCGCGGCCCCGCTCGCGTACCTCGAACTCACCGGGCGGCGGGTGCGGGGCAACCTGTGGGACGCGATCCTGGCGCCGCTGGTCGCGGCCGGTGCCGGAGCGGTCACGATGGCGGTCCTCGACCGGCCGGTCCTGGCGCTCGACGTGCCCGGCTACTCGACGATGACGTTGCGGGACGTGCTCGGTGGTGTCGTGATCGCGACGGCCTCCGCCGCGGCAGTGCTCGGCGCGGTGTACGCCTATCGCGTCCTGCACGGGTCGTTCCACCGCATCCGCAACCCGGTGCTGATGACGGGGCTCGGTGGTGTGGTCCTGGGTCTGCTGGGTGCGCTCGGTGGGCGCGAGTCGATGTTCAAGGACGTCGGCACGATGCGGGACCTCGCGGCGTCGGCGCCGGACGCGTCCATTCCGCGACTGCTCGTGCTGGGCGGGTGCAGTCTCGCCGCCTTCGCGGTGGCCGCCGCGAGCGGATTCCGCGGCGGCCGCGTGATCGCGTCGGCCGCCCTCGGCGTGACCGCCGGCCTGATCGGGCACGCGCTCGTTCCGAGTGTGCCGGTGACGCTCGCGATCGCGTGCGGGGTGCTCGGCGCGGTGGTGGTCGCGGTGCGGAGCTACTGGCTCGGGATCTTCATTCCGGTGGCGATGGTGGGCTCGGTGTCGGTGCTGCCGATCCTGTGCCTCGCGGTGCTGCCGGTGTATCTGCTGGTGATGAATCGCCCGACGATGACGATTCGCGATCTCCGCGGGTCACCGGACGCCCGGTGACCCGCGGAGATCGCCGTCAGCTCACTTGCGGTCGCGCAGGAGGAAGGAGAGCACCGACGCCAGCCAGGCGTCGCGGGCCTCGATCATGGTCCAGTGGCCGCAGTTCGGGAACACGTGGAACTCGGCGTTGGGGATGTCGCGCATCGGCAGCAGACCCATGTCGACGGGGCTGACGCGGTCGTCCCGCCCCCACGTGATCAGGGTCGGAGCCTTGATCTTGCCGAGCTTCGCCCAGTACGGGGTGACGTCGGCCTGCGCGGCAGCGGCAGCCATCGCCTTCATCGCATTGCTGCTGTACATGCGGCGGGCGATCTCGAGCGTCTTCGGCTCGGTCGCGAGCGCCCAACGCTCCTCGATGAGCTGCTCGGTCACCATGGCGGGGTTGTAGACCATCGACTGCAACCAGCGGATCAGGCTCTCGCGGGACGGGTTGTCGGTGAACTCGGTGAGCAGCTTGATGCCCTCACCCGGGAAGGGGGAGAGGACGTTCTTGCCGATGCCGCCGATCGAGACGAGCTTGTTGACGAGCTCGGGGTGCGAGATCGCGATGTTCGCGCCGACGCCGCCGCCCATCGAGTTGCCGATGATGTCGACCGGACCCAGGCCCAGGCCCTCGAGGAAGACGGGGACCGCGTTGACGGCCTCGACCATCGGGTGGCCGTCGCACGGATCGGACACGCCGAAGCCGGGGAACTCGAGGACGTAGCAGGTGAAGTGCTCCGCGAAGTCCGCGAGGACGCCGCGGTAGTTGCGCCAGCCGGTGACGCCGGGGCCGGAACCGTGCAGCAGCAGCAGCGGCGGACCGTCGCCGGCCTGGTGGTACCGGAGCACACCCTGATCGGTGTGCAGTTCCCGCTTGGAGTCCTCGTAACTGATCTCAGTAGTCATCGTCCGCCTCTGGTTGTCGCAAATGTCATCCGGGTCACCAGCCTGTCTCGAGTCGCTGCCACTCGCCACATGACTTCCCGCGAAATGGAAACGTTCCACGAGGTGATTCGTCCGGCTCGCCGGGAACGGGAGGGGGAATCCGGGTGGATGCCCGCAAAGGGTCAGGGCGGCAGACGGTTCCGGCGTACCGTCGGGCGAGCGTGCTCCGGCAGGGCGACCACGGGGGAGTGTGACGTGACATGAGCGGACGGATCTCGCGACGCGCGTTCAATCGTGGACTCGCCTGGACGGCCGGGGCGATCGGGGCCGGTGCGGCGGGGATGGCCGCGGTGCGGGCCCAGGATTTCGGCAGTCTCGGGGACATCGACCCGACCCGCCCGCTGCTGTTCGCGTCGCCGAAGCTCGAGCCGTTCGTCGATCCGTTGCCCCGGATCCCGGTGCTGACCGGTTCGCAGCTCGAACTGCGGGCCGCGAGCACCACGCATCGGTTCCACCGCGACCTGGAGCCGTCGCCGGCCCTCGCGTACGGCGGGATGGACTACCTGGGTCCCACGGTCGAGGCGCACGCCGGTGACGCGCTGACCGTCGCCTACCGCAACGAGATCGGCGTCCACCCGCTCGCCGCGGACTTCGACACCACGCTGCACGGCGTCACCGAGCAGGACCGGACGGCGGTGCCGACGTCGATGCACCTGCACGGGTCGGTCACCCCGCCCGAACACGACGGACACCCGGCGTTCCTGCAGCGGCCCGGGCAGGGGCACGTGCACCAGTTCCCGAACGTCCACGAGGCCACCCAGTTCTGGTACCACGACCACGCGATGGGGATAACCCGGCTCAACGTGTACGCCGGGCTTGCCGGCATGTTCCTGCTGCGCGACGAATTCGACACGGGGACAACCGGTAACGCATGGGGACTGCCGTCCGGCGAGTTCGAGCTGCCGCTGGTCCTGCAGGAGAAGATCTTCACCGCGGACGGACGGCAGAGCATCCGGGCCACACCGGTCGTGCCGCAGGGCCGCTGGGACGGCGGCACCCCCGGCGACGTCGGCGTGGTGAACGGCAAGATCTGGCCGGAACTCGAGGTCGCGCGCGGGATGTATCGCCTGCGGGTGGTGAACGCGGCATCGTTCAGCGTGTGGAATCTGTTCTTCGGCAACCGGATGCGCTTCTGGGTGCTCGGGATGGAGAGCGGCATGCTCGACGCGCCGGTACCCACGACGCGGGTGCGGCTCGCCCCCGGCGAGCGCGTAGACCTGCTCGTGGATTTCGGTGCTCTCGAGCCCGGCGGGACGGTGGAGCTGTGCAACGACGAGCCGCCGCCGCTCGCTGCGTCGCAGCGCGGGGCGCGGGCGATGCCGCTGTTCTGTCGGTTCCGGGTGGCCGACGGGCGCGGCTTCGCCGGCGCCGTCCCAGAGACGTTGCGGGGCGGCACGGGACAGCCCGCCGACCTGGAGCCCGTCCCGACCCCGCAGGTGCACCGGACCGTCACGGTGATGCAGTTGCCGGACCCGTCGACCGGCAGCGTGCTCATGTCGCTCAACAACCTCCGGTTCGGCGACCCCGACATCGAGATGCCGCGGCAGGGCACCGTCGAACAGTGGGACATCGTCAACGTCACGCCCGAACCGCATCCGATCCACCTGCACCTGGTGAACTTTCGGGTTCTCGGTCGGCAGGACTTCGACCTGGATCGCTACACCCGGGAGAACCCGGCCCCGCCGGTCGGCACCAAGTGGGCGCCGCCGATCGACGCCTTCGTCACCGGCCCGCTGATCCCGCCGGAACCGTGGGAAACCGGGCGCAAGGACACTGTCGTCGCCAACCCGGGGACGGTCACCCGGATCGTCGCGGTGTTCCCGACCGCGGACCGGTTGGGGTTCGACCCGGACGCGACCTTCGGTGTCGGCGAGGTGGCGGCGCCGGCCCCCGATCACTCCGGCCACGGCACGCCTGCACACGCCGGGCACGACCCGGCGCCGGCCGCATCCGGCCCGCTGCAGGGCTACGTGTGGCACTGCCACATGCTCGACCACGAGGATCACGACATGATGCTCGGCTTCCGGACGGTCGCGGAGTGACCCGCCGGATCGCACTGATTCGATAGATGTCAATATAGATGTATGTCGAATCAAGGCGCGGAGTGCTGTGCACCGATCGGGGGGCAGCCCCTCGCGGAGGGCCGGGCGGCCGATCTGGCCCGGATGTTCAAGGCGCTCGGCGATCCGGTGCGGCTGCGGATGCTGAGCCTGATCGCCGCACACGAGGGCGGGGAGAGCTGTGTCTGTGACATCTCGCCCGCCTTCGACCTGTCCCAGCCGACGATCTCCCACCACCTGAAGGTGCTGCGGGAGGCGGGCCTGCTCGACTCCGAGCGACGCGGAACCTGGGTGTACTATCGGGTGATTCCGTCTGCGCTGGAACAGCTTTCGTCGGTACTGTCGCCGACTGTAGGCGTCGTCGCGGGCTCGGCCTGCGCGCCGACCGTCGAGGCCGCGCTGTGAGCGCCGCGAACGTGTCCCCGGCTGTCGTCGGCAAGCTCTCGACACTGGATCGCTTCCTGCCGGTGTGGATCGGTGTCGCAATGATCGCCGGACTGCTCCTCGGCCGGACGATCCCGGGACTCGGCGACGCACTCGGTGCCGTCGAACTCGACGGCATCTCGCTGCCGATCGCGCTCGGTCTGCTGATCATGATGTACCCGGTGCTGGCGAAGGTGCGCTACGACCGTCTCGACACCGTCACCGGCGACCGCAGACTGCTGGCCGGTTCGCTGCTGCTGAACTGGGTCCTCGGGCCGGCGCTGATGTTCGCGCTCGCCTGGATCTTCCTGTCGGATCTGCCCGAGTACCGGACCGGTCTGATCATCGTCGGCCTCGCACGCTGCATCGCGATGGTGATCATCTGGAACGACCTCGCCTGCGGCGACCGGGAGGCGGCCGCGGTCCTGGTGGCGATCAACTCCGTCTTCCAGGTGATCATGTTCGCAGTCCTCGGCTGGTTCTACCTCTCGGTGCTGCCCGGCTGGCTGGGTCTCGAGCAGACGACGATCGACACCTCGCCGTGGCAGATCGCGAAGTCGGTACTGATCTTCCTCGGCATCCCGCTGCTCGCCGGGTTCCTCACTCGCCACTTCGGTGAGAAGGCCAGGGGGCGTGAGTGGTACGAGTCGACGTTCCTGCCGAGGATCGGCCCGTGGGCGCTCTACGGCCTGCTGTTCACGATCGTGATCCTGTTCGCGCTACAGGGCGACCAGATCACCTCGCAGCCACTCGATGTCGTACGGATCGCGATCCCGCTGCTGGCGTACTTCGCGATCATGTGGGGCGGCGGCTATCTGCTCGGCGCGGCGATGGGGCTGGGATACGAGCGCACCACCACACTCGCGTTCACCGCGGCGGGCAACAACTTCGAGCTCGCGATCGCCGTCGCGATCGCCACCTACGGCGTCACCTCCGGACAGGCGCTCGCAGGAGTGGTCGGGCCGTTGATCGAGGTGCCGGTGCTGGTCGGCCTGGTCTACGTGTCCCTCGCGCTGCGTAAGCGTTTCGATCGAAGAATGCCGACCGCCATGTCGGCGTCGAAGGAGTCCTGAGTCGTGTCGATCCCCAGCGTGCTCTTCGTCTGCATCCACAACGCCGGCCGATCCCAGATGGCGGCCGGTTTCCTCGCGGCGCTGGCCGGTGGCCGAATCGAGGTTCGTTCCGCCGGCAGTGCTCCGGCCGACGCCGTCAACCCCGCCGCGGTCGTGGCGATGTCGGAACTCGGAATCGATATCTCGACGCAGTCCCCGAAGATCCTCACCGTCGACGCGGTGCAGGCCTCCGACGTCGTGATCACGATGGGCTGCGGCGACACCTGCCCGGTCTTCCCCGGAAAGTCCTACCGCGACTGGGTTCTCGACGATCCGGCCGGACAGGGGCTCGACGCCGTGCGACCCATTCGCGACGAGATCCGTACGCGGGTGGAGGCGTTGATCGCCGAGCTCCTGCCGTAGCCGGCAGGAGGGGAGTTCTGCTCAGCAGCAGGACGATCCGGTCGGTTCGGATTCGCCCGGAGCGGCTGTTCCGCAGCACACTCCGCCACCGGACGTCTCGTCCTCGAGGTGCTGCGGGCTGGAGCCGAACGTCTCGGAGTCGGCGAGCACGGTGTAGACCTCCCACTTCTCGCCGGCCGGGCCGGTGACCCACACCTTGTCCTGGGTCGCGAAGCAGCACGTGGTGCCGATTTCCTCGTCGGTGAACAGGCCCTCGTCGGTGAGGCGGGCGATCTCCGCGTGTACCTTCGCGCTCGATTCGACCTCGACGCCGAGGTGGTTGATCGTGCCGCCCTTGCCGGGGTTCTCGAGCAGTACGAGTTTCAGCGGCGGTTCGGCGATCGCGAAGTTGGCGTAGCCGGGCTTCAGCTTGGCGGGCTGCGTGCCGAACAGTTTGGAGTAGAAGTCGACCGCCTCCTGCAGGTCGTCGACGTTGAGTGCGAGCTGGGCGCGTGACATGAGAGCCTCCGGGCTATGCGACATATATCGAATTCCTTGCGGAGTTCAGGGTGCCACCTTTTCGACATAAGTCAAGGAGCTGGTTAGGATCGGCGGCATGCCGAAGTCCCTGCCCATCGTCGACGTCAGCGCACCGATCTGCTGCGCGCCGGTATCGGCTGCGCCGATGAGCGACGACGCCGCGCTCCAGGTCGCGCTCCGGCTGAAAGCGCTCGCGGATCCGGTCCGGATCAAGCTCGTGTCGATCCTGCTCACCACGGACGCCGGTGAAGTCTGCACATGCGACCTCGCCACCGGTGTAGGCCTCGCGGAGTCGACCGTCAGCCACCACCTCGGCCAACTTCGGAAAGCCGGCATGGTCGAGTCCGAGCGCCGCGGCATGAACGTCTACTACCGGGCGCGCGGTGAATCGCTGGACGCGCTCCGCCTGGTGCTCGACCCGAACTGCTGCGGCGGGTCTCGATAGCTCCGTGCGTCGCGGTGCCGCAAGGTCGCGGCTGGGTATCAACATGCCAACGAACGCCGAAACATGCGTGTCGGCGGTCGCGAGGGTGCGAACACTGATTCGGGCGCCTGGTTGAAATCCTGGCGGCCGGGGTAAGCGATCGACGAGTCGGTCGCGTGCGGAACGTCGCGCACTACCCGGATCACTCGTCGACGGACAGGGAGGACCCTGTATGAGCGGGCGCAAGCTCGGTGTCGAAGAGGAATTCCACCTCATCGATGCCGAGACCCGGCGACTCGTCACACGCGCGCCGGATCTGCTCCGGCGACTACCCGGTGACGTCTACGTCGAGGAACTGCAGCGCTGTGTCGTCGAGGTCAACAGCGGTGTCTTCCCGCGCCTGGCCGACCTGCGCGCCGACCTGACCCATCGGCGACGGGTACTCGTCGACACCGCCGCCGAACTCGGTGTCGGGGTGGTGGCCGCGGGGGCGGTGCCGCTCTCGGTGCCCGCCGAGATGGCCGTCACCGAGACGCCCCGGTACCGGCGCATGCTGGCCGACTATCAGCTCCTCGCCCGCGAGCAGCTGATCTGCGGCACCCAGGTGCACGTCGACGTGGCGGACCGCGACGAGGCCGTGCGGATCGCCAACCGTGTCGCCCCGTATCTGCCGATCTTCCTGGCCCTGAGCGCGAGCTCGCCGTTCTGGGCCGACGGCACCGACACCGGGTACGCCAGCATGCGATCCCTGGTGTGGAGCCGATGGCCCACCACGGGTCCTGCGGCGCCGGTGCACTCCGCCGCGGAGTACGACCGACTGATCGCCGACCTCGTCGCGAGCGGGGTGATCAGCGGCCCCGGAATGGTCTATTTCGATCTGCGACCGTCCGATCGGTACTCGACGCTCGAGCTGCGGGTGTGTGACAGCTGCCCGTCGCTGGACACGATCGCACTCGTCGCCGGACTGTTCCGCGCCCTCGTCGACCGCGAGGCGGAGGCACTGCGCAAGGGGAGGCCGCCACTGGAGGTCTCGCCCACGCTGGTACGCGCCGCCATGTGGCGGGCGGCGCGTTCCGGCCTCGAGGGTGACCTGGTCGATGTGGAAGCGGTGACGCCGCTTCCGGCCCCGCAGGTCGTCGAGGGGCTGATCGGGTCGCTGCGACCCCACCTCGAGGACGCCGGGGACTGGGACGTGGTCTCCGCGCTGGCGGCCAGGACCCTGTGGCTCGGAAGCTCGTCGGCGCGGCAGCGGCGGACCCTGCACCGTCGCGGCCGGCTGACCGATGTCGTGGATCTGTTGGTGGCCGAGACCGCCGGCACCGAGGATCCTTGGACCTTGACCGGGGACGACATCCCGGGAGGAGTTGCCGAGCATGTGTGGCATATGCGGTGAGCTTCGTTTCGACGGGACGTCGCCCGACGTAGGTGCGGTGGCCCGGATGACCGACGCGATGGTGACGCGCGGGCCGGATGCGGCCGGCGCGTACGCCCAGCAGTCGGTGGCGTTCGGCCATCGCCGATTGTGCATCATCGACCTGTCCGCGCGCGGTGGTCAGCCGATGGTCGACAGCGAGCTCCGGCTGTCGCTGGTGTTCAACGGCTGCATCTACAACTACAAGGAACTGCGCGAGGAACTGCAGCAGGCCGGCTACCGCTTCTTCTCGACGGCGGACAGCGAGGTGGTGCTCAAGAGCTTCCACCGCTGGGGCGCGGATTGCGTGCACCGCTTCAAGGGCATGTTCGCGTTCGCGGTGCACGACATCGACTCGGGCGTGGTGACGTTCGTCCGGGATCGTCTGGGGATCAAACCCCTGTACTTCGCGGAGCAGCCGGAGCGGCTGCGGTTCGCCTCGACGGTGCAGGCGCTGTTGCGCGGCGGCGGCATCGACACCACGGTCGATCGGGTTGCGCTGCACCACTATCTGAGCTTCGCTGCCGCGGTCCCGGCACCGCACACCATGTTCGCGGGTGTGCGCAAGCTGCCGCCGGCGACGATCCGGGTGGTGCAGCCGGACGGATCCGCCACCGAAAGGCGCTACTGGGAACCTCGGTTCGAACCGGATCCGGAACGGGCGGCGTGGACGCCGGGGAATTGGCAGCAGGCCCTGATGGACTCGCTGCGCACGGCGGTGTCGCGCCGGATGGTCGCCGACGTACCGGTCGGGGTGTTGCTGTCGGGCGGCATCGATTCGAGTCTGCTCGTGGCACTGCTGGCCGAACAGGGGCAGCGGGATCTCGCCACCTTCAGTATCGGATTCGACTCGGCGGGAGGGGAATCCGGAAACGAGTACGTGTACTCCGACCTGATCGCGCGGACGTTCGGTACCGATCACCGGCAGATCCACATCGATCCGTCGCGGCTCCCGGCGGCGGTCCCGAAGGCGATCGCAGCGATGAGCGAACCGATGCTCAGCCACGACTGCGTGGCGTTCTTCCTCCTGTCGGAAGAGGTCTCCAAGTCGGTCAAGGTGGTGCAGTCCGGTCAGGGCGCGGACGAGATCCTCGGTGGCTACCACTGGTATCCGCCCCTGGTCGGTGTGGCCCGCGAACAGTCCGCCGAGGCCTACGCCAAGGTGTACTTCGACCGCACCCACGACGACATCGCGCTGTTGCTCCACCCCGACTACTGCGTCGATCGTGACGTCAGCACGGAATTCGTGGTCCGGCACCACAGCGCGCCGGGCGCCGACACCGCCGTCGACGCCGCGTTGCGGCTCGACACCACGGTGATGCTGGTCGAGGACCCGGTCAAGCGTGTCGACACGATGACGATGGCGTGGGGGCTCGAGGCCCGGGTGCCGTTCCTGGACCACGACTTCGTGGAGTTGGCGGCGAGCTGCCCGCCGGATCTCAAGCTGGCCGGCGACGGCAAGGGTGTGCTCAAGGAGGCCAGCCGCGGCCTGCTTCCGAACGCGGTGATCGACCGGACCAAGGGATACTTCCCGGTGCCCGGAATCCGGCACCTCGAGGGTGGCGTCCTCGACCTCGTACAGGACGCGTTGCGCAGCCGCAGCGCCCGCGAGCGTCACCTGTACCGGCCGGAGGCACTCGACGCGCTGTTCGCTTCTCCCAACGGCATCCGCACCGCCCGCGGCGTGAACACCCTGTGGCAGGTAGGGCTGCTGGAGATGTGGCTGCAGGCGATGGAACGGTTGTGACCACCGAGGAGTCGACGGAACCTCGAGGCGGACAGCACATCCGCTTCACATCGGGCGCGTCGGTTTCCCCGGACGCGACCGGATTCGCGCACCTCGTCGACGACGGCGGCTATCCCTGGGCCGTCCAGCGGTTCCTGTCCGGCCGGCACGGCAGCACGGACCGTCGGGTGGAACTGCCCGTGCCGGGTCCGGTCACGCGGATCGTGCATTCCGCGGACAGCGGATGGCTCGCGTGTCAGGTCGCACCCCACGGCGGCAACCGCACCCAGGTGTGGGTCGTGCGAACCGACCCACAGGATCGGTCGGCCCGCATCGTCGGCGCGCAACATGCGTGCTCGACCGAGCTGATCGGCTGGGACGGGAATCGGCTGGCCCTCACGGCAACCGACGAGGAGGGCGTGGCCGAGGCCCGGCTGGTCGATCCGCAGACCCAGGACTCCGTCACGCTCGATCGTCGCGTCGGTTCGTTTCTCGTCGATTCGTGGGCCGGATCGGCGCTGCTGCGGGTGGGTCCGCGCGGGCACCGTGAACTGCTGCTGCAGCGGGACGACGGAAGTCGGATCCCCTTGCTGCCGTCGGACTTCGGGTCGACCACCGACATGGGCGTCCTGCTCGACGACCATCGGCTGCGCGGTGTGCTCGGCCGGTACCGATCGCCCTGGGCGTCGAGCGAGGGCGAGCCGGCGCAGTACATCCGCGCGCTGGTGCGCAGCGACAACGGTGCGGAGTTCGCCCGTCTGCTGGGAGTGGCCGTCTCCGAGGAGGGCGTCTCCTACCGGGTCCTGGCCGAACGGGACTACTGCGGACTCGACGAGTTCGTCGTCAGCGACGACCACACCACCGTGGCGCTGCTGTGGAACTACAAGGGACTGAGCGAGTTGCAGATCCTGCATCTCGCGGACGGCACGCTCGATTCGCCGATCCAACTGCCGGGCCTGGTGGCGTCGGAGCTGAGCATCAGCGCGGACGGCTCGTTGCTGGCGGTCACGGTCGAGGGCCCGGGGATGCCGCCGTCGGTGGAGATCGTCGACCCGCGGACCGGCGAGTGGGGACCGGTGGAACCGGCCCGGACGCGGATCGCCCGGGCCGACGCCCCGATACTCGCCGAGTTCACCGCGCGCGACGGGCTACCCCTCACCGGTTGGCTGTACCCGGCGGCGGGGGAGGGGCCCGGGCCGGTGATGCTGTGGTTCCACGGCGGACCGGAGTTGCAGGAACGCCCGGGTTACAGCGACTACTTTCCCGCCCTCGTCGATGCGGGCATCACGGTCTTCGCGCCGAATGTGCGCGGTTCGGGTGGATTCGGCCGTACCTTCGTGCACGCAGACGAGCGGTACGGCCGCTTCGCCGGAATCGATGACGTCGCGGACTGTGTGCGGTATGTCGTCGACAACGGAGTCGGCGACCCCGCGCGCATCGCGTGCGCCGGACATTCGTACGGCGGCTACCTGACGCTCGCCGCACTCACGTTCCACCCGGATCTGTTCGCGACGGGCATCGCCGTCTGCGGAATGAGCAGCCTCGAAACCTTCTACGCCAACACCGAACCGTGGATCGCGGCCGCCGCGTACCCCAAATACGGGCACCCCGAGCACGACCGGGAACTACTGGCCGAGCTGTCGCCGATCCACCGCGTCGACGCCCTGAAGGCGCCGGTCCTCGTGGTCCACGGCGCGCACGACACGAACGTGCCGGTGAGCGAGTCCGAGCAGGTGGTGGCGTCCGTGCGGGCCCGAGGCGGGGTCGCCGAACTCCTGTTGTTCGGCGACGAGGGCCACGACATCGTCAAGCGCGAGAACCGGGACACGCTTGCGAGGACCATGGTGAACTGGCTGACGAGCCGGCTGGCGAGCGCTGCCACCCCGGTCTCGGCGATCTGACGGAGGTGCCCTGGCGATGCCAGTCGACCACGACCGACTCGTCGCGTGGCGACGGGATCTGCATGCGCACCCCGAACTGTCCTTCGAGGAGTTCCGGACGACCGCGCTCGTCAACGATCACCTGCGCTCGCTCGGGCTCGATCCGGTGGTCCTGCCGAGCGGGACCGGACTGTGGTGCGACGTCGGCCCGCCCGCCCCGACGTGCGTGGCGCTGCGCGCCGACCTCGACGCGCTCCCACTCACGGAGATCACCGGGGCGCCGTACGCATCCACGGTCGAGGGGGTGTGTCATGCGTGCGGGCACGACGCGCACACCGCGATGCTGCTCGAGGCCGCGACCGTGCTCGCGGCCGAGCCGCCCCGGCAACGCGTGCGGTTGATCTTCCAGCCCGGCGAGGAGACGACGCCCGGAGGTTCTCTCGGGGTCGTCGCCGCCGGCGCGCTCGAGGGCGTCTCGCGAATCTTCGCGCTGCACTGCGCGCCACAACTCGAGGCCGGCAAACTCGCGACGCGGGCGGGCCCGATCACGTCGTCCGGTGCCATGCTCACGGTGCGGTTGTTCTCTCCGGGTGGGCATTCGGCGCGTCCGCACCTGACGGGCGATCTGATCTACGCGGCCGCCGTACTGGTGACCGGGCTGGCGGCGGTGCTCGATCGCCGGGTCGACGCGCGTACCGCCACCGTCCTGACGTGGGGGCGGATCCGGGCCGGCCGGGTCCACAACGCCATACCGGAATCGGGGGAGTTGGTGGGCACGCTTCGCAGCGCGTCGCACCGGACATGGGCCACGGTGGAGCCGCTGGTACGGCGCAGCGTCGCAGAGTTGCTGGCGCCCTTCGGCGTCGACCACGAACTGGACTACGTGCAGGGCGTGCCGCCGGTGGTCAACGACCCGGAGGCGACGGCCGAGATGATCTCGGCGATCCAGTCCGTCGTCGGTCTCGAGAATCTGGCCGAGGCCAAGCAGTCGAGTGGCGGCGAGGACTTCGCGTGGTATCTCGAGCACGTCCCGGGCGCGATGGCGCGCCTCGGTGTCTGGGACGGGGTCGGCCCGCGCCGCGACCTACACATGCCTGATTTCGATCTGGACGAGCGCGCCCTCGTGGACGGGGTGCGTACCTTCCTCGCCCTCGCCTACGGTGGTGACGCCGGCGGAATGTCGGGGGAGTGAAGGAACGGATCAGGGGGGTAGCCATGGGGTTCTACACGGAGCGGATCGTCCCGCACCTGGTGGAGATGTCGTGCGGGATGTCGTTGACCGAGGCGTCCCGGAGGAGGGTGTGCGCGGGCCTCCACGGACGCGTGCTCGAGATCGGGTTCGGGTCGGGGCTCAACGTCCCCTTCTATCCGGACGCGGTGGAGACCGTCAGCGCGGTCGAACCTGCCGACGAGGCATGGAAACTCGCCGGTAAGCGCCTGGCCCGATCCCGCGTTCCGGTCGAACGATCCGGGCTCGACGGTCAAGCACTGCCGTTCCCCGACAACACCTTCGACACCGCCCTGTCCACCTGGACGATGTGCACCATTCCCGATGCCCACGCCGCGCTGCGCGAGGTGCGGCGAGTCCTGAAGCCGGGCGGGACCCTGCACTTCGTCGAACACGGGCTCGCGCCCCATCCGAAGGTGCAGCGCTGGCAGCGCAGATTCGAGCCGATTCAGAAGACCGTCGCGGGCGGGTGTCATCTCACACGTGACATCCCCGCCCTCGTTCGTGCTGCCGGGTTCGAGATCAGTGATCTCGATACCTTCTACGAGGAGGGCGCGCCGAGGATCATGGGTGCCCTGTCGCTGGGCATCACGGAGCCCCGCGGTATGTGATCCGCGGTGTCGCAGACGGTGAGTACATCTCTCGGCTCGTCGACAGTTCATCCGGAAGGTGTGAGTTCTCCTGCCGATCCGCCTCCTACGGTGCTTGTGAAGGAGATGTGGAGCACCGAATCGAGGAGATGACCATGGCAGGAACACTGACCGTCTGGAAGTTCGCATCCCCGACCGGCGCGGACACCGCGATCGCGACGCTGGAGGACTTGCAGAAGCAGGCACTGATCACCGTCCGGGACGCTGCCGTGGTGAGCTGGCCGGACGGGCGGAAGAGGCCGAAGACCCATCAGCTCACCAACCTTGCCGGCGCCGGCGCCCTCGGTGGTGCGTTCTGGGGGTTGCTGTTCGGGATTCTGTTCTTCATCCCGCTGATCGGTGTCGCCGTCGGTGCCGCGGTGGGAGCCGTGGGCGGGGCCCTGACCGACGTCGGGATCGACGACGACTTCATCAAGAGTCTCAAGGAACGGATCACCCCGGGCACCTCGGCCCTGTTCGTGCTGACCTCCGACGCGACCCTCGACCGGGTGCACGAGGAGTTCCACGGCCAGCATGCGGAGTTGATCTCCACGAATCTGTCCCACGAACAGGAAGCGCACCTGCGTGAGGTGTTCGCGGACTGATCGGTAGTCGATCTCGGTCCGGGAGGGACGATGACGGGCTCACCAAGATCACGATCCGGCCGGGCGGTGCCCACGGAGCCGGTGCCTACGCTGACGCCGGCGCCGTGGGCGATACCCCGAGGACTGATCGTGTTGCTCGCCGGCGCGGGCGCGGTGATTTCGATCGCCGGGATCAAGCTCTTCGCCGGAATTCTCGGTCCGGTGTTCCTTGCGTTGATGCTCACGATCGCTGTTCAGCCGATCCAGTCGTGGGTGCAGCGTCGGAGGCTCCCCGCATGGGTCGGAATGCTCATCGCTCTGATCGCGGTGTATCTGATCCTGATCGGCCTGGTCGGGGCGTTGGCGCTGTCGGCCGCGCAACTCGCCACGCAGTTGCCGCAATATGCGGACGCCGCCGACGATCTCCTGGACGGTCTCCGGTCCGCGCTCGCGAGCGCGGGCGTGAGCTCCGAGCAGATCCACAACGCGCTGAGCGGCGTCGGCATGGGCACGGTCGTCGGGCTGATCGAATCGGCGCTGCAGAGTCTCCTCGGGGTGTTCTCGAATCTGTTCTTCATCCTGGCTCTGCTGCTGTTCATGGCGTTCGACGGGATGAGCATCGGGAAGAAGATGCAGGTCGTCGCCCGTAGCAGGCCCGAGATCGCTTATGCCCTGACAACTTTCGCTGCCGGGACCCGAAAGTACCTGGTCGTCTCCACCGTGTTCGGCCTCATCGTTGCCGTTCTCGACGGCGGCGCGCTGTGGCTGATGGGGGTGCCGCTCCCGGTGCTGTGGGCACTGCTGTCGTTCATCACGAACTACATTCCCAACATCGGTTTCGTGATCGGTGTGATTCCCCCGGCGCTGCTCGCACTGCTCGACGGCGGACCGGGTCTCATGCTGTGGGTGATCGTGGTCTACAGCGTGATCAATTTCGTCATCCAGTCGATCATCCAGCCGAAGTTCGTCGGCGACGCCGTCGGAATCAGCGTGACGATGACCTTCCTGGCGCTGGTGTTCTGGGCCTGGGTGCTCGGCCCGCTGGGTGCACTGCTCGCCATTCCGATGACCCTGTTGGTCAAGGCGATGCTGCTCGACATCGACCCGGCCACCCGTTGGGTCAATGTCCTGATCGGCGAGAAGGTGGAGGATGGGCCCGAGTCACCGAAGGTCGAAAATCCTCCTCCTGCAACGGAGAACGGCAACCCGAGCGCGGTGCCGGAACCCGTCGTGCCGGCCACGTGACACGAGGGCCTTCGTGGTGGTCCGAGTCTCATCCAGAACGGGTGATGTGGACATTCGATAGCGGGCGCAACCTGATCTGGCACGGACGGAACGATATGCGGAGCGAACGAGGAGATGCGCGATGCCGGATTCGAAGCCGAACATTCTCGTGATCTGGGGAGACGACATCGGGATCACCAACCTCAGCTGCTACAGCGACGGACTGATGGGCTATCGGACCCCGAACATCGACCGGATCGCCGACGAGGGAATGCGATTCACCGACTCGTACGGCGAGCAGAGTTGCACGGCGGGCCGGGCGTCGTTCATCACCGGGCAGAGCGTCTACCGAACCGGGATGAGCAAGGTCGGCATGCCGGGCGCCGATATCGGTCTCTCGGCGGAGGATCCGACGATCGCGGAACTGATCAAGCCCCTCGGGTACGCGACCGGACAGTTCGGAAAGAACCATCTCGGTGACCTCAACAAGTACCTGCCGACCGTGCACGGATTCGACGAGTTCTTCGGCAACCTGTACCACCTCAACGCAGAGGAGGAGCCCGAACTCCCGGACTATCCGAGCGAGGAGCAGTACCCGCGGCTGTACAACCTGCAGCGACCCCGCGGCGTCCTACGCTCCTGGGCCACGGACGAGGACGATTCCACCGAGGATCCACGCTTCGGCCGCGTCGGCAAGCAGCGGATCGAGGACACCGGCCCGCTGACCAAGAAGCGGATGGAGACGATCGACGACGAGATCGCAGACGCCTGTGTCGATTTCATCCGGCGGCAACACGAGGCGGAGACGCCGTTCTTCGTGTGGCTCAACTTCACCCACATGCACCTGCGTACCCACACCAAGCCGGAAAGTGTGGGACAGTCCGGAATCTGGCAGTCGCCGTACCACGACACCATGATCGACCACGACAAGAACGTCGGCTCGGTGCTCGATGTCCTCGACGAGCTCGGCCTGGCCGACGACACGATCGTCATCTACAGCACTGACAACGGCCCGCACGCCAACACGTGGCCGGACGGTGCGACCACTCCCTTCCGCAGCGAGAAGGACACCAACTGGGAGGGCGCGTTCCGGGTTCCGCAGGTGATCAGGTGGCCCGGCAGGATCGCTGCGGGGTCGGTGTCGAACGACATCGTCCAACATCACGACTGGCTCCCGACCTTCCTTGCCGCGGCCGGTGATCCGGATGTCGTCGACAAGTTGAAGGAGGGGCACGCCGTCGAGGACAAGACGTTCAAGGTGCACATCGACGGCTACAACCTGCTGCCGTATCTCACCGGGGAGGTGGACAAGAGCCCGCGCCGGGGGATGGTCTACTTCTCCGACGACTGTGATGTGCTCGGTGTGCGGTTCGAGAACTGGAAGATCGTCTTCATGGAGCAGCGGGCCCAGGGCACGCTCGGCATCTGGGCGGAGCCGTTCACGGAACTGCGGGTGCCGAAGCTGTTCAATCTGCGGACCGACCCGTTCGAGCGCGCCGACACCACCTCGAACACCTACTGGGACTGGTTCCTCGACCACGACTACATCGCCTTCTACGGGACAGCGATCGGCACCGCGTTCCTCGACACCTTCAAGGAGTTCCCGCCACGGCAGGAGCCGGCCACCTTCACGATCGACCATGCGGTGAAGAAGCTGCACAGCTTCCTGGCGCGCGATTGATGTCCATGACCGAGCCACTCGAGTTGTGGTCCGACGGGAAAACCCGCTCCGCGATAGTCGAATTCGTCGATCGGGTCACCGACGATGATGGACCCGGCTACGTCGAGCCCGACTCACGAGTCGCGGTCTTCGACAACGACGGCACGTTGTGGTGCGAGAAACCGATGCCGATCCAGTTGGACTTCACGATCCGCCGCTTCGCCGACATGGCCGAACAGGACCCGTCCCTGCGGTCGGTGCAGCCGTGGAAGGCGGCACACGAGAACGATCTGCAGTGGCTCGGCAACGCCATGGTGAAGCACTATCGGGGTGACGACAGTGATCTGAAGTTGTTGATGTCCGCGGTCACTCGGGCATTCGACGAGATCTCCGTCGAGGACTACGACGCCCGCGTCAGCGGCTTCTTCGGCGACGCCGCCCACCCGACGTTGGACCGACCGTATCGGCGTTGCGGCTACGCCCCGATGGTCGAGCTGTTGCGCTACCTGGAGGCCAACGGGTTCACCACCTATATCGCCTCGGGTGGCGACCGGGACTTCATGCGTCCGATCGCCGGGCAGCTGTACGGGGTGTCCCCGGAACGAATCATCGGCAGTGCACTGGGGATCTCCTACCGTGAGGGCGAGGGGAGATCGGACCTGCTCTACAAGGCGGCCATGGACTTCTTCGACGACGGGCCCGAGAAGCCGGTGCGCATCTGGAGCCGGATCGGGCGGCGCCCGATCCTGTCGGTGGGCAACTCCAACGGCGACCTCCCCATGCTCGCGTTCTCCGGCGCGTCCGACTCGTCGGCACTCCGGTTGGTGATCCTGCACGACGACGCCGACCGCGAGTTCGACTACGTCGCCGGTGCGGAGGACGTCCTCGACCACGCGCGTCGCCACGACTGGACCGTGGTCAGCATGAAGGATGACTGGCGTGAGGTGTTCGCGCCCGGCACTTCCTGAGCCGAAGGGAATCTCGTGACGACCGGTACCGCCACCCTGACCGAACTCCGGGAGATTCCCGCCCAGATCTTCACGATGGGATCCGACGCCCACTACCCGGAGGAGCGCCCGGCGCACCGGGTGGAGGTCGAGACGTTCTCCATCGAGGTTCGGCAGGTCACCAACGCCCAGTACGCGTCCTTCGTCGCGGCGACCGGATACCGCACGGTCGCCGAGCGTCCGCTGGACCCCGCCGAGTTTCCGGGCGCACCCGCGGAGAATCTGCAGCCGGGTTCGATGGTGTTCGTCGGGACGCCCGGTCCGGTGGACCTGCGCCACATCGACCAGTGGTGGCGGTGGACGCCGGGGGCGTCGTGGCGTCGGCCGGAGGGGCCGCGGTCCACGCTCGCCGGCCGCAGCGATCACCCCGTCGTGCACATCGCGTACGAGGACGCGCAGGCCTACGCCGAGTGGGCCGGACGGGCACTGCCCACCGAGGCGCAGTGGGAGGCGGCGGCACGGGGCGGATTCGATGGCGCCGAATTCACGTGGGGTGACGGGGCCGAGTCGGCCGGACGGCGTCTCGCGAACTTCTGGCACGGCGACTTCCCCTGGCGTGCGGATCCGGGATACGGCAGCACGGCGCCGGTGGCGTCGTACCCGCCGAATCCGTACGGGCTGTACGACATGGCCGGCAACGTCTGGGAATGGACCGACGACTGGTACGCCGAAGGTCACGGTGGGCAGTCGTCGTGCTGCGTACCGCGGAACCCGCGCGGGCCGGGAATGGAAGGCAGCTACGACCCGCGGCAACCGCAGTTCCGGGTGCCCCGCAAGGTGATCAAGGGTGGGTCCTTCCTGTGCGCGGACAGCTACTGTCGCCGCTACCGGCCCGCCGCCCGCCGGCCGCACATGATCGATACGGGCATGAGCCACATCGGGTTCCGGTGTGTCGCGGACCTCGTGTAGACCCCTCGCGGGGCCGATCCGTCCGCTACGGAGTACCGAACGCCGCGGTGCACTCGGGCACGTGGAGGTCGCCGATTCGTCGGCCGAATTCTTTGAACTCGGCGCGTTCTTCCGGGCTCAACGCCGGTTCGGTCCGCTTGACCACCTCCTCCATCTCCTGCACCCCCGCCGCGTCGAGTCCCTTCGGGTTGGCGTCCAGTACGACGGCGATCTTGGCGATGATCGTCTTCCACACACGGTGACTGGCATCGAGGATGGGTTTGATTTCCGCGGCGTCGGCAACGGGCGGCGCAGGCATGTCGATGAGGGTGTCGAGGGCGGGCAGACTCGCGTCGAACGAGTGCTGGACGCGGGCGACGGTCTTGGCGTCGAACGAGTCGTCCCGGTCGAGGATTGTGAGGGTCTCGAGCAACGACGTGTACGCGGTGCAGAACTCGGCGGCCCACGTGGTGAGGTCGGTGGCGACGGTATCGGACTTCCTGATCGGTGCCGTGGCCGTGGTGGCGGCGCTGGAACCCGACTTGGCTATCCGTGTCTCGGTCACCTCCGTGGCACACCCCGCGACGGCGACGGTCGCGACCGCCGCGACCGCCAGCCACTGCGCCCGGCGCAACCCTCGATTCATTACGAACATCTGTCCCCCCGGAGAAAGGTACGCGAAGGCCTCACGCTAGCGGTGCCGCCGTGTCGCGCCGCACCCGGGATCGGACCGGTGGGGGACTGCAATCGTCCCGCTAGCTCGGCGAGATCCACGCGTCGTCGAAGAGCATGATGTCGGTGATGCTGCGTTTGACGCCCTGGACATCGGTGTCCCACGCGGTCAGCACCGTCGCGGGACCCCAGACGACGTAGGGCACCGTCTCGTCGGCGTACTGCTGCACTCGGCCGATCGCGGCGCGCGTGTCGTCGTCGGTAGGTGCGGTCTGCACGTCGCGGATCAGTTCGTCCATCCGGGGATCGGCGAAACCGCCTGCGTTGTTGCGTGAGTCGCTCGCCATGCTGCTGTACAGGTTGATGTACGGCGCTTCCTCGCCGATCTGCGCTCCTCCGCGCGATCCGGAGATCTGCGAGCCCATCAAGCCCTCCCGAGGAAATCCGCTTCACTCGCAGTTGACCTAGCCCTTCGCGAACACCTCCGGAGATGCCGGTGATGCCCCCATGTCGTGAGGGGCATCGCCGACTTTTGCCGAACAATCAGTGGACACGTCGCGGTGGCCGTCAACGCCACGCCCCGTCGATGGTGGCGAATCCCATGTCCATCCAGTGAATCCAGTTGCCGGACTTATCCTGCCGCTGCCAGCGTCTGATGATGTCATCGAGTCTGCACATGCTCGTCGAGGAAATGCTGTGTCATCTCGGCAATCTCCGCCGCGTGGGCATGGAACAGGTAGTGGTGGCCGTCCATGATCGTGACCTGCTGGATAGCCGGGTTGCTGATCGCGGCGTGGTGCGCGGGTTCCCATTCCGGCTCCACCTCGAGCGTGGAGGCAGCGAGGAACGACAGAGCGGGCAGTGTCGGCGGGAACACGGCGCCCTCGGCGGCCTGCACGTTCTCCGCTTCGCGGGCCATCTCGTCCAGCAGGGTCGGGTTCAACACCCATGAGTACGCACGCAGGTACAGGTCCTGCTGTTCCGGCGTGTACTCGGCCGCGTCGCCGAGACTCTCCCGGTAGTCGGCCACCAGGCCCAGATAGTCGGTGCTCTTGTCCAGAGCGATCAGGTCTCGGGTACCCCCGACCGCGTTGACGACCGACATCCAACTCGGCCAGTCCGGGGAGCCCTGGGCGCTGTCGGACGTGTAGCGCTCGTCGTCCAGGCCCACCACTGCGGCGACCTCGTCCGGGTAGTGGGTGGTCCACCACATCGCATAGAGACCCGAAATCGAATGGGGCATCGGGACGTAGGGTCCTTCGAGTCCCAGTTCCCGGAGCGCGGCCCGGGTCTCGTCGACGATCGCCTCGCTGGTGCGCGGGGTGTCGGTGCCGTCGCTCAAACCCAGCCCGAAAGGCTCGACAGTGACGACGGTGTTCTGCTCGGCCAGGCGCATTGCCAGGGGCGCGAAACCGAGAATTGGTTCCGGCGTGCCCAAGCCGGGCATGAGGACGACGGTTCGCGGTCCCGATCCCTGAACCGCAACGCTCATCCGATGCCCGTCGACCTCGACATACCGATGCTCGGGGCCGATCAGTTGCTCTATGGACTGCTTGTCGCGTGGCGTCTGCCATCGATGGACTGCTGCTGAAACTGCAACGGAGACAACGATTACTGTGAGCAGACCGATGAAGATCCACCGCAGCGCACGGAATATCCTGCGTGGCGGTTTCGGTGGCTTCGGATCTGTTGTCCCACTGGATTGTTCGCGGTCGTGCCACTCGTCTGACGGTACGTCGACGGTGGCCGGATCAGGCCCCCCTGGTATCCCCATTCGTCCACCGTATCCGCCGACGACGTCCCGGTGGGCCGTTTTACTACATTTCGTAGTAGTTGCTTGTCGAGGGCTTCGGGGCGGCGCCGTCCGCCGCGCGAGATGTCTCGCGCGAGATGTCTGCCTATTGACTCGAATATATGTTCGAACTAAGCTCGGGTTATGAATCCGGGGGGACTCAACAACTCGCTCGTCGCAGTCACGGCGCCGCGGCCTGAGGACATGGGCGCGCTGCCCGAGATCTTGCTGCTGCAGACCGCGCTCGACATCTGCCACGCAATGGAGCAACTCGACGCCCTGCGGGCGGCTGCCGTTGCCGAAATTGACGAGCGCGCAGTCTCGTTCGACACCCTCGGGTTCCGCAGCGTCAAGCAGTGGCTGGCCGCCAACACGCTGCTGGAAGTGTCGACCACAACACGGATCCTGACCTTGGGGCGCATGCTCGGCCGGCAACCCGAGATCGCCGACGCCTTCAACGCCGGCGCCATCTCTGCCGAGCATGCCGCTCTGATCGGGAAGTTCTGCGAGACCCCACCCCGCGGCATGCCGAACGAGGCACTCGATTCGTGTCGGAAGGTGTTGCTGGACAGCGCTACCGGACCCACAGCCACCACCATGACTGTGCGCACCTGCATCTCCAGGTTGGAGCGGATCTTCGAATCCGACGAACTCCCGCCGAGCGAGGACACCGAACGCAACGAGTTCCACGCCTCGAAGACCTTGAACGGGCGAGTTGCAGTCAAGGGTGATCTCGACGCAGTCACCGGAGAGATGCTGTTGACCGCCCTGTCGACGTTGACCAAGCCGCGCAACCCGATGGACGACCCCGCCGGCGCCCGCACCCCGGCACATCAGCGGGCCGATGCGTTCGCCGAGATTCTGCGCCGCTATCTCGACTCGGGCGAGGCCCCCATCGAGGGTGGCGAGCGACCCCATCTATCCCTGCACGTGAACGCGCAGGACCTCGCGCGTACCGGCGCGGACCACGAGTGGACAGGCTCGGATGGCGATCCGGACCTGTTCGGCGACAAAGACATTGCACGCCTGCCCCACATGGGACCACTCTCGATCGCGACCGCCCGCAGGCTCGCCTGCGACTGCCACCTCACTCCGATCGTCATGAGCGACGGCGTACCGATCGATCTGGGCCGCACCAGTAGGGCGGTGTCAAAGAAGCAGCGCCGGGCGTTGGTCGCCCGCGATCACGGCTGCGCCTTCCCAGGCTGCGGAGCACCACCCGCCCACTGCGAAGGCCACCACGTAATCCACTGGACCGACGGCGGACCCACCGACCTCGACAACCTCGTCCTACTCTGCCGCTACCACCACACGCTGCTGCACCACTCGCACTGGCAGGTGAAGATCGGCGCAGACCGCCACCCGTGGTTCACACCACCATCAACAGTGGATCCCTACAAGAAACCCATCCCCGCCCACAACCGGGCGGGACCACATGCCGCGTGACGCTGCAGCCGGCACCCGAACTGGGTGCCGGCCATAGCGGGATGGCCGAGTACGCCGAAATGCCCGGCCATTGCGGCGAAAATCACGCCGAGAGCAACCGCACCGAGGCGGTGAGGGCCGAGGCGACCGCCCGCGACGCGTCGAGCACCAGCGGCGCGCACCGCTCGAGTCGGGCGGCGTCGGCGGACTTTCCGCAAAGGGACACCGCGGCGACGGTCCCGCCGTCGACGCGGATCGGCGCGCCTACGCACATCACCCCGGTGGCCGATTCGTCGCGGGCGAAGGCCACGCCGCGCCGGGCCCGGACGCAACCCAGATTGCGGTGCAACGCCGGCAGATCCGCGATCGTCCGATTCGTGCAGCGCCGCAACGGTGTACCCGCGTAGGTCTCGTCGACCTGCTCGGGGACCAGGCTCGCCAGGATCGCCTTGCCGGCGGCCGTGGCATGCGCCGGAACCCGGCCCCCGACACGGACATTCGACGGAGAGTCCGGCCGCACCCCGACCCGGTCGAGGTACAGCAGGTCGGTGCCCTCGAGGACCCCGAGGTGCACGACCAGTCCCGTCCGGTGGTGCAGGTCGTTGAGCGCCGGCGCAGCGGCGGCGCGGATCTCACCGTGATGGCCCTCGCCGCCGCCGAGCCGGTGCAGGCGCGGTCCCAGGTGGTAGCCGCCGGGGGAGTGCTCGACCCAGCCGAGACGCAGCAGCGAGTCGAGGATCCGGTGCACCGTCGACCGGGGCAACCGGGTGCGCCGGGCGAGTTCCTCGAGCGGTACCCGCGAGGAGAAGCCACCGAACGCGTCGAGGATGACCGTCATCCGGTCGACCATCGACGGCGGCACGGCGCGCTCCGCCGGCGAGATGTCAGTCGGCTGATCGAATGTCGTCACGATCGCTCCTTTCCGTGCCCCCGGTCGAATGGTGTTGTGGGACTACCAGGTCTGGTCGCCGCGCATGACGGCGTCGGCGCCACCGTCGACGAACACGACCTGACCGGTCACATGCGAGTTCTCGGGAGAGGTGAGCCAGGCCAGCAGCGGCGCAACCTGCTCCGGGCGGGCGTGGCCGTGCAGCGGCATCGGAACGGCGCCGTCGATGGCGGCGAGGCCCTCAGGAGTGTCGAGCATCGCCTGGATCATCGGGGTGACGATCGTGCCCGGGGCGATCGCGTTGAGCGGGATACCCGCCTTCGCCCACTCCGGGGTGATCGCGGTGCGGCGCACCCACCGCGCGATCGCTGCCTTCGACGACCCGTAGACCAGGGCGCCGGCGCCACTGTCGACGGCGGACTGCGCCGCGTCGACCGCGGCCGCCTCGTCGCCGGCCAGGGCGGCGTCGACGATCGCCGGATCGGACGGGTGCAGCGACGCAACCGACGAGATCACCACCGCGCGGGGATCGGTCCCCGCCGCCAGCAGCGGGCGCAGGCCCTCGAGCGTCGCCACCGCACCGAAGTAGTTGACCTTGATGGTGAGCGGATCGAACAGCGCCACGCCGGCGCACGCGACGACGCCGTCGAGGCGTCCGCCGGTGAGGTCGCGGGCCTGTTCGACCAGCGCCACACGGCCCTCTGCGGTGGCGAGGTCGGCGGTGATATCCGCGTCGCGCAGGTCGGCGCCGATCACGCGGGCGCCCTGTTCGCGCAGGTAGGAGGCGGTAGCGGCGCCGATTCCGGAGGCGCTGCCGGTGACGAGGAATGTGCGGGGCATGTGGCGCCCTTTCGTCTCGGGGGAAGGTCGGGAGCGGTGATCGGCGTCGCGAAATGGGTGCCAATCTGTGCCAGGGTGCCAGTCTGTGCCACCCTGCTAGTGTGTGTCAAGACACATTCGGAGGTGCTTCGTGGAACGCGACCAGCGGGGATTGGCCGAGCGGCGACGTGACGCCGTGCGCATGGACATCGCGGCGGCCGCCGCGAAACTGTTCATCGCCGACGGCTTCGATGCGACGTCGGTCGAGGACATCGCGCAGGGCGCCGGGATCTCGGTGCGCACGTTCTACCGGCATTGCGAGGCCAAGGAAGACACCCTCACGCCGGTGCTCACCTCCGGCATCCGGGATTTCGCGGAGAATCTCGCCGCCCGCCCGCTGACGGATTCGGTGGCGACCGCGGTGCACGAGGCGTTCGTCGAGTGCCTGCGGCAGGACCGCTACGCCTCCCTCGTCTCCATCCGCGACCTCTTCGTCATGATGACGTCGGTGCCCGGCATCCGGGCCCGCTGGATGGTGGCGGCCCACGACCTGGCCGACGACCTGCGGCCCCTCCTCGCCGAACGGGCCGGCCTGGACCCGGCAGGTATCGACGCCCGACTGTTGTCGCACATGCTGCTCGGTGCGCTCACCGTCGCGATCGAGTACTGGGTGACCTGCGATCCGGACGACCCCGCCGGCCCCGCCGATGTCGCGCAGCTGGCGGCGTCCGCGCTGGCGGTGCTGCGCCTGGACGTCGAGCAGGCGCCCCGAAACGTTTGACCCCCAACCCCATCGAAAAAGGTTCGACAGCAGAAACGGAGATTCACATGGCTCGCTCACTCGTACGCAGCATCGTCGTCGCGGCCGACGCGGACAGCGTCTGGTCGCACATTGGCGCCTTCGACGGCCTGGGTGCCTGGCATCCCAGCGTCCCGCCGGCGGAACTCGAGGGCGATCCGACGCAGGTCGGTTCGATCCGCACCTTCTCGGTGGACGGCCGCGTCGTCGCGCGCGAAGAACTCGTCGCCCATGATCCCGAGGCTCGCAGCTACAGCTACGAGGTGCTCGACCCGATGCTCCCGATCCGCGACTACGTCGCCACCCTCGCGGTGACGCCGCAGGGTGACAAGTCCGAGATCCGTTGGAGCGCAACCTACGAGTCCGAGGACGACGCGGTCGCCACCGTCGAGCAGATCTTCGGTGACGGCGTCTACGTCGCCGGTCTGCAGGCGGTCCAGGCGCACTTCGCCTGATCGACCCCGGCCTTGGCTGAAGGGGCCCTTCGTACGCCGGCAGCGCACGAAGGGCCCCTTCGGTGTCACTCGGGCGGGGTGTCGGAGGCGGGCTTCGGTATCTCGATGAAGGCCACGAGGGCCCTGTTGGCCGGGTCGGCGAACGGGTCGGGCGCGATCCAGTGGACGCGCCCGCGGATGCGGTCGTCGAGGTCCACCGGTTCGATTGTCCCCCTAAACGATCGGGCGGTGAGACCGCGGTGCGCGATCCACTCTGTGCCGTCGGCGCCGCGGGCGATGTCGGCCCGACGGGCGGCGGCCCGTACCCGCGCGACGGTGGCCGGATCGTCGACCGCGATCAGCCGCCGTGCATCGTCGAGCGCCCGCACGGGATGCGGCGGCGGGTCGACGCGCACCGTCCCGTGCCGGCGGTCGGTGTGCATCCCCGGTTCGGTCGGGCGGAGGAGGTAGAGATGTCCCTCGGCAACGACGCTCCGCCCGCCCTCGGTACATGCGCGTTCGACGGTCAACGACCCGTCCTCCTCCCGGTCGCAGCGGAACACGTCGTGGTCGGACGTGATCCAGCAGCCGTCCGAGTCGGCGTGGACGGCGCGGGTCCAGATCTCACGCGGCTTCTCGGCGGTCAGGGGTAGTAGGTATTCGACGACCCGGGGTGGTGTCATGGCGGTATCGATGTGCAGCAGAACGGGATCGGCTCGGTCCATCACCCACACGTCGGTTCCGGAAATCGATACAGCGCCGGCGACGAACCGGGAGTCGGTCGTCGGGACGTCGTCGAGATCGAGGTCGACGAGTACACCCGTCCGGACGTACGGGTCGCCCTCCGTTTCGGGCTTCTGACTCGACCAGAAGATACGCGGTGTCGCCTCGACCTCGGTCAAGCGTTCGGTTCCGGCGATGCGACGGGTACCGCTCGGCGTGCTGTCGAATCGCTGGCTCACCACGCGCACCCGCCGTACGCGTCCGCGCACCGGCGGAGGACTGTCGGGCCCCATGGTCAAGTCGGCGAAGAGGGTTCCGTGGACCTCGACTCGGCCGGTCGTCGGCCGGTTCGCCCACCAGTTGGCGGCCCAGCCGTCGCCGGACAGTTCGTGCAGCCAGCGCAGGCCGCTCTCCGGATCGCTTCCGGGCATGCGCCCGTAGGTGGGACGCGCCGTGGCGCGGAAGGTCTGCGCAAACGACGCGGGTGGAGTGTGTGCGTCGTCGAATGTGAGGACCGTTTCGACGAGGTCGCCCACTGCCGGCGGGGCGAGGGAACGGTCGTCGAGGATCCAGCCGGGAACGAACACGGCGAGTGTGCGATGGGCCGATGCGGTTGTCATCGTCGAACCCCACGCACTCGGGAAAACCGACGGGCGACGCCGTCGGGCGCGGGGCTACCTTGCGTGCGAGCGTAGCGGAGCCGCGACCCCGCCGAAACCCGTCGTGCAACGGAGCAAGATCTGGATCTAGTCGTTCTTTTGACTTATTCCAGAAAAGGGGCATACTGGGGTCATGCAACAAGGAGAGCACGACTTCGACCCTCGCGCCGGGCTACGCGGCGCGGGTTTGCGGGTCACGGCTCCACGCGTTGCGGTTCTGAACACCGTTGCCGCCAATCCGCATTCGGATGCGGACGCGATCGCCACCGAGGTGCGTCGTCAGCTCGGATCGGTCTCGACCCAGGCGATCTACGACGTGCTCGGGGCCTGCGTCCGGGTGGGGTTGCTGCGCCGCATCGAGCCCGCGGGCTCGCCGGCGCGGTACGAGACCCGCACCGCGGACAACCATCACCACCTGGTGTGCCGCTCGTGCGGCACGGTCGTCGACGTCGACTGCGTCGTCGGCCACGCTCCCTGCCTGGAGCCCTCCAGCAACCACGGCTTCGAGATCGACGAGGCCGAGGTCGTGTTCTGGGGTCTCTGTCCCGATTGCCGACACGATTCGGCCAAAACCGGGGCACAGGCCGTTACCAGCTCACAGAATCAAGACGATGTGCCCGGATCGGGTGGGTCGATCACTTCGAAGACAGCCACAGCCCAATAGCGCCAAGGAGGCTTCGCAAAATGACGTCCGCACAATCACGTCCGACGACGAACAACTTCGGAATCCCCGTTGCCAGCGACGACGAGTCGCTCACCGCGGGAACGCAGGGCCCGATTCTGCTGCACGACCACTACCTGATCGAGAAGCTGGCGCAGTTCAACCGCGAGCGGGTCCCGGAGCGGATCGTGCACGCCAAGGGCGGTGGCGCCTTCGGCGAACTGGTCATCACCGGTGACGTCAGCAAGTACACCAAGGCGAAGTTCCTGCAGCCCGGCAAGAAGACCGAGTCGCTGGTGCGGTTCTCCACCGTCGCCGGCGAGCAGGGCAGCCCCGACACCTGGCGTGACCCGCGCGGTTTCGCGATGAAGTTCTACACCGAGGAAGGCAACTACGACCTCGTCGGCAACAACACGCCGGTCTTCTTCATCAAGGACCCGATCAAGTTCCCCGACTTCATCCGGTCGCAGAAGCGGCTGCCGGGTTCGGGTCTGCGCGACCACAACATGCAGTGGGACTTCTGGACGCTGCGCCCGGAGACCGCGCACCAGGTGACGTGGTTGATGGGCGACCGCGGCATCCCGAAGTCGTGGCGAAACATGGACGGTTTCGGCTCGCACACCTACCAGTGGGTGAACGCGGCCGGTGAGCGCTTCTGGGTGAAGTACCACTTCAAGACCGACCAGGGCATCGAGTTCCTCACCCAGGCCGAGGCCGACACCCTCGCCGGTTCGGACCCGGACTACCACCGCGCCGACCTGTACAACGCGATCGAGCGGGGCGAGTTCCCCAGCTGGACCATGAACGTGCAGATCATGCCCGTCGCTGACGCGGAGGGCTACCGCTTCAACCCGTTCGACCTGACCAAGGTGTGGTCCCAGAAGGACTACCCACTGATCGAGGTCGGCAAGTGGACGCTCAACCGCAACCCGGAGAACTTCTTCGCGCAGATCGAGCAGGCGTCGTTCGAGCCGTCGAACGTGGTGCCGGGCATCGGATTCAGCCCCGACAAGATGCTGCTGGGCCGCGTCTTCTCGTACGCCGACGCGCACCGCTACCGGATCGGCACCAACTACGCCGACCTGCCGGTGAACGCGCCCAAGGCGCCCGTGAACTCCTACTCCAAGGAGGGCGCGATGCGGTACACGTTCAACACTGCCGACACCCCGGTGTACGCGCCCAACTCGTTCGGTGGGCCGCACGCGGATCCGTCGGCGGCCGGTGACGAGGGCCTGTGGGCCTTCGACGGCGAGGCCGTGCGTGCCGGGTACATCCAGCACCCGGAGGACGGCGACTTCACCCAGGCCGGAACGCTGGTCCGTGAGGTGCTCGACGACGCCGCCCGCGAGCGGTTGGTGAGCAACGTCGTCGGCCACGTGCTCGGCGGGGTGCAGGAGCCGGTGCTCGGTCGCGTCTTCGAGTACTGGAAGAACGTGGACGCCGAACTCGGCAAGAAGATCGAGGAAGGCGTGCGCGCGGGCCTGAAGTGACCCGGTGACGTAAGAAGGGCCCGTTCCGGAGCGTTCTCGGAACGGGCCCTTCGTCGGTCACGCCACTGCCTACGGGAGCAACCCGAACCAGTAGATGACCGTCGCTGCCAGCCACAGAAGCAGAGTGTCCATAACCGCCTCCCAAAGACTCGAGCGCCTGTCTCCATCATGCCCCTCGACGGCGATCCTGGACAACGGAGGCGATCGCGAAGACGGCCACTGCGCCGACGATCCAGGCCGCCAGCACGACGATGCCCGTCGTCACGCCGTCGTTGTCGAAGTAGGCGGCTCCGCGGAGGGCCCGGACTGCGACGCCGACCGGAAGGACGTGCGTCAGCGGTTCGAGCCAGCCGGGCAGGAACTGGGCGGGCAGGATGCCGCCGCTGGTGGCGTTGCCGAACACCAGCAGCACGACGGCCGCGACGAAGATCCCGACGGGCCCGAAGAGTTTGAGCAGGGCCGCGGTCGAGGCGCCGACTGCCAGGGCGAGCAGTCCGACGAGGGCGCCGGTCATGAGGAACGAGGCCGGCAGGGCGTCGAAGACCGGCCCGACGAGCCACGCGACGACCAGGCTGACCAGGACAGCGAACGCCACCGCGCTGACGGCCCGCCACAGCGCCGGCAGACGCGGGCCGGCCTGCATGCTCGTCAAACCGAAGAGGAACCCGGCGAGCACGACGCCGAACGCGGCATAGAACACCGACAATCCGCGGGAGTCGCCCGCCGACAGCGGAACGACATCCGTCACCGTCAGTGTCGCGCCGGACGCCCCGGCCGCGGCACCGAACGCGTGCGTGAGCACCTCGGTGACCGACGGGCCGTTCGCGCCGGCGACGATCAGGTTCGCTGCGGGGGTTCCGGCCACGAAGGCCCCGAACACCTCGTGCGTCTGCACCGCGTCGCGGGCCTTGTCGGCGGAGTCGTACGGGCGAACGTCGAAGGCGTCACCGTTCGCCGCCGACTGCGCCGCGATCGCGGCTACGACCGGTGGCGGGCCCACGACGGCCACGGGTAGTTCGTGCGGTTTCGGGTCGTGGAACGCCGCGAGGAACACGGCCGCAAAGATCGCGCCGATCAGCAACCCGACCATCGCCGGGACCACGGTGCCCCGCACGATCGACCCGCGATCGGGCGGGGCGACCTCCGTTGACCGCGCTTCCGCTGCCATACATCGAGTGTGCCCATCGCGGGACGCGCAGGGAAGTGGTGCCCTGGCCTCAGGGCTCGAGGAACCGGGCCAGGAACTCGATCAGCAGCCGCTCGGCGACCGGCGGCGGCAGTTCCTCGACGAGGGCGAGGATGTCGGCTTTGGGGCCGTCGAGCCCGGCCTTGGGATCGAGCCCGGCAAGCGCCAGCACCCCGGCGCTGATCTCGCTGGTCAGTTCGGCCGGGTCGATGTGGGCGGCGGCTGCCACGAACTCGTCCGGCGCACTGGCCCCGGCGACGCCGCGGATCCGGTCGGCGGCCTTCGCCAGCGCGGCGCACAGGTCGTCGACGACGGTCTCGGTGACCGGTGTGATCGTCAGGTGCGTCGTGCGCGGCAGCACCGTGCCGTCGGACTGGGTGTGCCGCGGCTGCGGCTGCAACGCCCACCCGTCGTCGGCCGCGGCGTCGGACCAGCGATGCGGGTCGACGCGTCGCTCCGCCGGCGCCGACTCGTCGGTGGCGACCGCGAGCAGCGGGCCCACCGGGTCGCCGACCACGCGCAGGCCGTCGATGTCGTCGATCGCAGACCGGAGTCGCTGGGTCGCGCGCGCCATCGGCGCCACCAGTTCCTCGAATCCCTGCACGCCCAACGCCTGCGCGACTGCCCATCCGGCCGCGATCGGCATCGCGCTGCGCGAGCCGAGCAGCGTCGGGTTGACCACCGCGTAACCGGGCCAGCGGGTGGTCGCGAACCAGTGCGCGCGGTGCCGGTCGCGGTCCCGGAACAGCAGCAGCGACACGCCCTTCGGGGCGTAGCCGTACTTGTGCAGATCCACCGACAGGCTGGTCACGCCGGGGACGGTCAGATCCCAGCGGCGGGTGTCCGCGCCGGGCCACCACGGCAGCACCCAGCCGCCGATGCAGCCGTCGACGTGCAGCGCGACGTCCTGGGCCGCACACACTTCCGCGATCTCGGCGATCGGATCGAGCGCGCCGTGCGCGTACGACGGCGCACTCGCCACCACCAGCGCGACGTCCGGGGACAATGCGGCGGCGACGTCGTCGGGCCGCACCCGCGCGGTGGCCGGGTCGACCGGCAGCACCTCGAGCTTCAGATCCAAGTGGTGCGCGGCCTTGTGGAACGCGGCGTGCGCGGTGGCACCGATCAGCAGTGTCGGCCGGTGCTCGGCGCCGGTGCGGGACCGCCACGCGTCGCGCGCCGACTTCACCGCGAGCATGCAACTCTCGGTACCGCCGCTGGTGACGCTGCCGACCACGTCCGGATCGCCGCCGGCGAGCACGTCCCGGCCGAGCGCGACGAGGTCGCGTTCCATCACCGCGATCGACGGGAACGTGGTGGGGTCCAACCCGTTCAGCGACTGCGCCCGCAGCGCAGCCGCACCCGCGAGATCGGAGAGTTCGGTGACGCCCGGGTCGTACACGTACGACAGCAGGCGTCCGCCCGACGTCGGGGCGTCCGCGGCGCGCAGTGCGTCGAGCCGGGCGAGGATCTCGGTGGGATCGGTCCGGAACTGCATCAGTGGCTTCCGTTCTGTGCGTGGGTGTCCTCGGCGTCGAGCCGGTAGCGGAAGAGCGCGACGATGCTGAGCGCGGTGAGGATCGCCGGCGCCGCCGAGATCGCCACGACGATGCCGTCGAGTGCGGTCTGGGACTGGACGGCGTGCTGGTCGCCGGTGGACGAGACGAACCCGGTGATCGCGAGGATCGCCAGCACCAGTGCCGGGCCGAGCGCGAGACCGATCGTCTCGACTGCGGTCCACACGCCGCTGAACGCGCCCGCGCGCACCGTGCCGCCCTCACGGCGTTCGTGGTCGGAGATCACGTCGGGCAGCATCGACATGCCCAGCATCTGAATGCCCGCGTAGCCGACGCCGGCGACCGCGACCACCGCGTACACCCACCAGCCGGTGCCGGCGAGCAGACCCAGCAGCGCGATACCGGCAACGAGGTACAGGCTCGACGCCAGCAGGTACGACCGCCGCTTGCCCCAGGTTCGGACGAGTCTGGACCACAACGGCATCACGGCGATGGCCGGCCCGACCAGCGCCGCGAACAGGATCGACACCGCATCCTCGTTGCCCAGCACGTAGGTTGCCGTGTACTGCGCCGACGCCAGCATGGTGCCCGTCGCGAAGGCCTGGAGGGCGTACGCGGTCACCAGCATCCGGAACGGACGACTCGAACGGACGACCCGGAGCGACGCCGTGAACGACGCCTCCTCGCCCGCTACGACGTCCGCCGGGGGACGTCGCGGTGCGATGCGCGACGCCGCGAACATGCCGAGCCCCAGCACCGCACCGGCGACGACACCCATCACCAGGTAGCCCCAGTGTCCGCCGCCGCCGATCTCACGCAGTTGTGGGCCGCCCGCACCGAACAGCAGGATCGCGACGCCGAGGACGGCGACTCGCCACGCCATCAGCCGCGCGCGCTCGTGGTAGCTGTCGGTCAGTTCCGCGGGCATCGCGATGTACGGGACCTGAAAGAGGCTGAACGCCACCGCCGACGCGATGAACGCCACCGCGACCCACACCGCGCCGGTCGCGGCGCCGACGCCGTCGGGCACCGCGAAGGTGAGGGCGAAGAACACCGGCAGGAGAGCGGCGCCGATCGTGAGGAATCGTCGGCGGCTGCCGGTGCGGCGCGCCGACGCGTCGCTCAGCGCGCCGATGGCCGGGTTGATCACCACGTCCAGCGCCTTCGGCGCGAACACGACGAACGTGGCGACCGCGGCCGCGACCCCCAGTGTGTCGGTGAGGTAGTACGCCAGAACCAGGCCGGGGAGTGTCGCGAAACCGCCGGTGCCGACCGATCCCAGCGCATAGCCGCGGATCGTCGCGGGGCTCAGCCGATTCGCCGCGGGCGCGGAGGTGCTCGAGACCGTCATGGCGTCGAATCTAGGTGAGTATCCCGCCTGAGCAGGCGGTTCGTGCGGCGTGTCGGTGGGCGTTGCTAGCGTTTGGTGCGAGGGGTCCGAGGCTGCCGCGTCGGGCCCCTCCGTCGTAGATGTTGTGCTGTTCTTGCTCGAAAGGTGCTGTCCCAGATGGTGATGGGTGCAACCCATGCAATGTCCGGTGCCGCGGTCGGTCTCGCCGTCGCGGATCTGCTCCCGACGGACTGGGGTGGGCCCACCTCCACCGCCGAGACGTTCGCGTTCGCGGGGGTCTGCGCGGGTGCCGCGCTGCTGCCGGACCTGGACACCACCCAGTCCACCGTCGCGCGTTCGTTCGGACCGATCTCGAAGGCCCTCGCCGCGGGCATCGACACGCTGTCCCTCGGTGTGTACCGGGTGACGAAGGGCCGCAAGGACGCGAACCGGCGCGGCGGGCACCGCACGTTCACCCACACCGCGCTGTTCGCGGTGGGGCTCGGGGCCGGGATCTCGGCGCTGGTGGGGCAGTTCGGCCGCCCCGCCATCATCGTCACGCTGTTCTTCACGCTGGGACTCGCGCTCCGAGGCCTGTTCGGGGGCTGGGCGCGGGACAAGGGGTGGCTGATCGTCACCGCGGTCTCGGCGTTCCTGTCCATCCTCACGTGGCAGTGGTTTCCGGACCAGGTGGGGTCGACGGGGCTCGGTGTCGCGGTCGCACTCGGGTGTGCGACGCACTGCCTCGGCGACATGATCACCAAGGAGGGGGTGCCGTTCCTGGCGCCGTTCGTTCCGTTCGGCGGTCGCCGCTGGTGGGAGCTGAAGTTGCCGTCGTTCCTCGCGATCCGAGCCGGCGGCGGGTTCGAGCGGGCCTTCCTCGGGCCGGCGTTGACGCTCGTCGCCGTCGGTCTCGCGCTGTGGTCGATCGACGGGGCACCCGAGGCGATCACCGACGCACTGCGGAACTCGGTTCAGACGGGGGGCGAATAGGCCGGAAGCCACCCCGAAAGGTGGCTTCCGACGGTCGACTGTCCGGAACTATGCGCGCGCACCGTCGAAGTAGCCCTCGAACCCGCTCGGTGCATGGGGGCCGATTGCGAGCTGTTCGAGGATGCCCAGACCCTGCCGGTCGCCCCACTGCACCCGCATGACCTGCTGGACGTGGATGTTCTCCGGGGCCGTGTTGTCGAGGTCCTCGACGGCGAATTCCTCACCGCCGACGGCGAAGTCGCCGTGCCAGTTGCCGTGGCCCCAGGTCGGGTGGGAATAGCCCACACCTCGCTGCCGGAAGGTGAGCAGCGGCTCGAGTTCGATCCGACCGGCGTCCCCGTCGCCGCCGCGCACCTGCAGCGTCGCCCCGTCGGAACGTCGCAGACCAGGCGCCCAACGGATCTCGTGCTCGACGTGCACGTGCGTTACGGGCAGATCCGCGCCGACGACCGGACCGTCGTCGCCGATCACCGGTAGCACCACCGACGTCTCCGCCCAGCGGGAGCCGCGTTCGTCCTCGAACACCATGTAGTGCAGGCACTGGTCCTCGAAGTGCAGCGGTGCATACAGGAAGAACACCTGGTGCTTGCGAGCCTGGGGTGCGGCCGGTGCGGGCTGGCCGACCGGCCGGATGCCCCACGAGCGGTCCTTGGTCCCGAAGACCCGGCGGTCCAGGGAGATGTTCTCGTCACCGCTGCGCAGCGTGCCGCTCCAGGTGCCGAGCTGGGTGAGACGGGTGACGTCCATCATCATCGACGAGCCGGAATGCATTGTCTGTCGTGGCTCTTCGTGGGCCGACGTGCGGGCCCGGTAGGTGAGGTCGGCGACCAGACCGAACTCCTCGGCGTCCACCCTGATGCGGTTCACGCGCAGCGGCTCGACGACCTCGATGCTGATCGGCCCGATCTTGGTCTCGGTGCGGTCGAGGGGGGCGAGTCCGGAGGTGAACACCGAGCGCTGCACCCCGTTGTGGACGACGCTGAACGACGCGTCGATGATGCCGCGGTTGGGGTAGACCCCGAGTCCGACCGCGAAGTAGACGTCCTCGGCGTAGCCGTTGAACCAGTAGCGGTCGTAGTGATTGGGGTGCCCGTCTCCCGCGTGCGCGACCGGCAGCGGCGTCTGATGGATGGGGTAGTCGTCGAAGGGCGTCAGCACAGCACGCCTCCGGCCTCGACGAACGTGCACTCAGCCGTCACTGCTTCTCCCTGGAATCCGGTTTCATTTTCTGCGGACAGTAGTGAGGGGGTGTGACGCCGTCAACGCGCAGGTCTCACTGAGCCGACGAGAATTACGGAACCACTGGCATTGGAATCGAACTTGTTCTAGTTTGACTCCCAGAGTGCGCGGCGAGCCGGTGCGGCCGCCTTCCCCGAGAGACGAGCGGAGTCGAACCTGTGGAATCTGGGCGGAACGAGAGCCTGACGAGCAAGCCGCGTAACGAGGTGTCCCGCAGGGGGTTCCTCGGCCGCGCCGCCGGCGTCGCAGCGGGTGCTGCGGCGTTGACCGGGATGGGATGGAGCCCGGCCTTCGCCCTGCCGCCGGCCGGATCCGCGGGTTCGGCCGGTGGGCCGGTGTCCAACCTGCCCGTCCCGCCCGCCTTCCCGCAGGACATTCCGCTGGCCCAGCAGGGCTACGTCAACTGGGCCAAGGACATCCGATTCGACGCCGTGTGGACCGCGACGGCCCGTACTCCCGACGACGTGGTCCGGATCGCGAACTGGGCCAAGGACAACGGCTACCGGGTCCGCGCGAAGGGCACCATGCACGGGTGGAGCCCGCTCACCGTCGTGCCCGGCGAGAACGTCGAGAAGACCCTGCTCGTCAACACGATGACGCACCTGAACTCGGTGACCGTGAACCCCACCGGCACCCCGGCGACGGTGACGGCCGGCGGCGGCGCCAGCCTCGAGTCGATCCTCACCGCGCTGCAGCAGCACGGGCTCGGCTGGGCGAACTCGCCGGCGATCGGCGACCTGTCCATCGCGGGCATCCTCGCGATCGGTGCGCACGGCGCCACCTACCCGGCCGCGGGGGAGACGGTCACCCCCGGTCAGTCGTTCGGGTCGCTGTCCAATCTCGTCACCGCCATGACCGCGGTGGTGTGGGACGCGACGTCCGGCCGCTACGTGCTGCGCGAGTTCACCCGCGCGGATCCCGAGATCACCGCGCTGCTCACCCATCTGGGCCGCAGCTTCGTCACCTCGGTGACCCTGCAGGCCGGCGCCAACACCCGACTGCGCTGCCAGAGCATCATGGACATTCCGTGGCAGGAGATGTTCGCGCCCACGGGCGCCCCGGGCCGGACGTACGAACGGTTCGTCGAGCAGTCGGGACGCGTCGAGGCGATCTGGTTCCCGTTCACCGACAAGCCGTGGCTCAAGATCTGGAGCCCGGCGCCGATCAAGCCGCCGGAGTCCCGGGAAGTGTTCGGGCCCTACAACTACTTCTTCACCGACAACCTCCCCGAGCCGCTCACCGACCTGCTGGGCCAGGTCGCGGGCGGGATCCAGGCCGCGACCCCGGCCTTCGGTATCGGACAGCTGGCGGCCGTGCAGGCCGGACTCGCACTCACCGACACCGACGATCTGTGGGGCTGGTCCAAGGACGTGCTGTTCTACCTGCGGCACACCACGATGCGGGTCACCGCGGGCGGCGGTGTCGTCGTCACCAAGCGTGCCAACATCCAGCGCGTCATCAACGAGTTCACCACGTGGCACAACGGTCGGATGTCGGCGCTCGCGGCGCAGGGTAGGTACCCGATCAACGGGCCCTTCGAGGTTCGTATGTGCAAGGTGGACGACGACGCGGAGGTGCTGGTCGAGTCGGCCGGGCCGCCGAACCTGTCGGCCGTGCGCCCGCGCCCGGACCATCCGGAGTGGGACACCTGCATCTGGATGAACGTCGTGACGTTGCCGGGTACGCCGGGCGCGGCCGAGTACTTCCGGGAGATGGAACGCTGGATGGCCCAGAACTATTCGGGCAGTTACGCGACGTTCCGCTCCGAGTGGGCCAAGGGTTGGGGCTTCACCGACCAGGGTGGCTACCGCGACGACGAGTGGCTCGGCCAGACCCTCCCGGCTGCCTACACGACCGGGATCCCGGCGTCGGGCAACTTCGCGGCGGCCAAAGCGTCGCTCAACGCGCACGATCCGCATCGCGTGTTCGCGAACAGCTTCCACGATCGGTTCCTGCCGTAGTCGATCATCCTTCAGTGCCGAAATAGGCGAACGTCTACGGAAGGGCCTCGCGCGGGTCGGAACTTCACGCATTCGGCAGAGCCGATCCAGTTCGGGACGGGCGGCGGCGGACTTGCTCGCCGGTGCGACCGTCGCGTCGGCATCGGGGACCCGTTCAGCTGATACAGAATGTCCATGGCGCCCGCCACCGCGGCTCGCCGGATGCGGCACTTCTCAGCAGGAGGTTGGGCGTGGACAGGCTGCTCGCGAAGTTGTCGGGTCTGGACGCCGGGGCGGAAGCGGCGGTGCGGGTGATCGCGGCGTTCGACCGGCTCGTCGAGCGGCAGGTCCCGATCGGTGCGTTGACGCGGGCCACCGCGGCGCTGGCCCAGTGCGTAGCGGGCATCAGCCGCCCCGACGGCGCCGTCGTGCGCTTTGCGCCGAACGGTGATCGGTTGGACGACGGCTGTCCGGATGTGCGGAGTCCGCGTCGGTGCGCCGACGGCATCACAGTGTGGCTCGAAAGATCCGGTACGCCCGACGAATTGGACGACCTCATCCTCGAACGGTTCACCCTGGCTGCGTGTGCTCTGATGCCGCACCGGAAACGGCTGCAACCACGGGACATCGCCGATCCGGCGCTCACCGAGGTGCTCATCTCCGGCTCCCACTCCCCGGAGGACCGTGCGCGGGCAATCCGCTTGCTCGGCCTCGACCCGTACCGGCCGGTGCGAGTGGTTGCGGTGGCGACGACGGGCGGGGAGGACGCCGATGCGGCCGCCGCGGCGTTGGTCTCCCGCGGCCCGTCGGCGGTGGGACGGACCCGAGTGGCCGCGGTCGGCTCGCTCGCGGCCGCCATCCTCCAACCCCGATCGGATCCGTCGACGGTGGTCTCGGACCTCCGCGGAGCGCCCGGGGACCCGTTCGCGCCGCACACGTTGGCGGGTGTCGGTGGCGCCGTGTTACCCCACCTGGCGCGGCAGTCGTGGCTGCAGGGAAAGCTCGCTTTGAGATTCGCCGAGGCCGGAACGGTTTCGGCTGTGGTCGATCACGACCAGCTCGGTGCGCTGGCGCTGCTGGCAGACGTACCGTCGGACCGGCTGGCCGCCAACCCGGACGTCGTCGCGCTCGCGGAACTCGCCGCGACGGACGGAGGCCGCCTCGAGCTGGAAGCGGTGGACGCGCTGTGTCGCACAGGCTCGCTCCGCCAGGCCGCTGCATCGCTTCACATGCACCACAGCACGGTTGCCGCCCGAATCACGCGGGCCGAACGGAAATTGGGCTGGAACTTCGCCGCACCGTCCGACACGCTGCGCGCGAGCATCGCGCTGCACGCCCTGCAACTGTTGCGCAGTTCGGTGGACGAGCGCGCGTCGCCCCGGACGGCGGCGGTGAGCAGCTCTCGGGAGGCAACAGCCATTCGTCGCCATCTGGCCTGACATCCCCGACAGTTGGCGGTCGCCTCGCGCTCACTCGGTAGCTGATGATGTGTTCCATCGCGAATCGTCATATCGAGGAGAGCAATTGAGTACGAGTGTGGGTAGAGCAGCTTCAATCCGTGCCCCGTACGACCCCGAACTCGAGGTCGGCCTGACCCATCTTCCGGCCGACATCTTCGGCACCGAGGACGGGCCCAGCAGCATCGACGAGTCCCGGGCTCTCATGGCGTCCTGGCGGCCGAGTACGGAGAGTTTGACGCGCGGCGGGGCTGTGGTCGTCGACGAGCGGCAGGTTCCGGGGCCGGATGGGGCGCCCGACATAAAGCTCCTGATCATGTCTCCGGCGGAGGGGGGCGGTCCGTGGCCGGTGATCTACCACATTCACGGCGGCGCGATGGTCGCCGGCGACCGCTTCTACGGAGCGGAGTCCCTTGCGGATCTGGTTGTGGCGCTGAAGGTTGTGGTGGTGTCGGTGGAGTACAGGCTCGCCCCGGAGCATCAGCATCCGGCCCCCGTCGAGGATTGCTACGCCGGGCTCCAATGGGTGGCGCAGAATGTCGAGGCCCTGGGGATCGACTCCCGGCGCATCGTCGTTATGGGTGGGAGCGCCGGGTCGGCCCTCGCGGCGTCGACGGCTCTGTTGGCACGCGACCGGAAGGGGCCGGTCATCAGTCATCAGATCCTCGGATGCCCCATGCTGGACGACCGCTTGCAGGGACCGTCGATTCACGCGACCGATCTGCACAGCACCAACTTCCGGAAGATGCTGCAGAACAGTTGGGCGGCACTGTTGGGTGACGCGGCCGGTGGGCCGGACGTCTCCCCGTATGCGTCCCCTGCCCGTGCCGAGGACCTGTCCGGGCTGCCGCCGGCCTACATCGATGTGGGCAGCAGTGAGGTGCTGCTGAGTGAGGCGGTCGATTACGCGACTCGTCTCTCCCACGTCGGCGTGCCGGTGGAGCTTCACGTGTGGCCCGGGGCGTTTCACGGGTTCAATTCCCTTGTCCCGCACGCTGCAGTGTCCCGCACGGCCAACGAGACCCGTCTGGCATACCTGAGCCGCGCCCTGCTCTGAGATCCCGTTGGATCTTGCCCCCCCGACCTGCCTGGTCGACGTGGCCTTGCCCATGCCTGTGCCCCGACCGCCAATTCCGAATCTGTGGAGGTTGCTTCGTGAGTAAGTATTCGAGAAGGGTCGGCCGGATGCTGGCGATGGTCGCGGCCGGCGCCGTCGCTCTCGCCGGGTGTGCCGGCGCGGACGGGGACAGTGCGGGCGACTCGTCCGCCGCGACCACGACAGCGTCCGGCATCCTGGGCGAGCAGGGCGACGGCGGCACCCCGGTGAAGGGTGGGACGCTGAGCTTCGCGTCGTACGCGCCTGTCGCGAGCCTGGACCCGACGGTGACGCAGCCGGCCGGCGCGACGGGCGGTACCGAGATGGCCGCGGTGTACGACGTGCTGATGCGCTACGACACCGGATCGCGGACCTTCCAACCGCAGCTGGCGAAGTCGATCGAGGAAAGTTCCGATCACCGGACGTGGACACTGAAACTGCGTGACGGCGTGACGTTCAGCGACGGCACTCCGCTCACCGCGGAGGCCGTCGTCGCGAGCATCAACCGCTACAACCAGCGCCGCGGTGCCAACTCACAGCTGTACACGCAGATGGTTGAGAGCACCGTCGCGCAGGATCCTTCGACGGTCGTCTTCACCCTCGCCCAGCCATGGCGCACGTTCCCGGCGATGCTCGCCTACGGGCACGGCATGATCGTCTCGCCGACATCGCAGCAGGGTGACAAGTTCACGCCGGTCGGCGCGGGCCCGTTCACGGTGGCCGGCCTGCAACCGCAACAGGAATTGCAGCTGAAGGCCCGGCCCGACTACTGGGGCGGCGCCCCGCAGCTGGACGGTGTGAAGTTCGTGGCGCTCGCCGGCGAGCAGCCCAAGATCGATGCCCTGAAGACGGGCGACATCGACATGATCTACCTGCGCAACACGAAGAACGTCAACATCGCAAAGGCCGAGTTCCCCGGTTACATCGAAACGTTGAGCATGACGATGGCCGGTCAGGTGAACAGCGCACCGGGGCGGCCAGGGTCCGACCCGCGAGTGCGCCAGGCTATCGCGTACGCCGTCGATCCCGAGGTCCTCAATCAGCGGGCGCAGAGTGGGCAGGGCATGCCCGGCACGGACATGTTCCAGCCATGGTCGACGTGGCACGGCGCCGCCGGGATTACGCCCGACGCCGCCAAGGCCGAGGAGCTGCTCGATCAGGCCAAGGCCGACGGCTACGACGGCAAGATCACGTACGTCGGTATCAACGACCCCGATTCCCAGCAGATCGCACTGGCCGTGCAGGCTCAGCTCAACGCGATCGGGTTCGACGTCACACTCGCAACGACCAGCAATGTGACCGACATGGTCAAGCGGCTCTTCGTGGACCGCGACTACGACATCAGCTACGGGTCCTACAACATCTCCGATATCGCCCCCGAGATCCGGCTGTTCAGCACGCTCTCGAGTACCTCGACCAACAACATCCTCGGCTACAAGAGCCCCGAGATGGACGCGCTGCTCGGCAACGTCCTCTCGGCCCCGGACGACACGGCCAAGAGGAACGCGATCTCCGAGATCCAGAACCTCGTGAACACCGACCAGCCCTTCCCGACCTGGGGTGCCGGCACCGTTTATGTCGCATGGGCACCGGACGTGTATCGGGCCAGCCCCACGGTCGACGGAATCATCCTCCTCGACAAGGCCTTCAAGAAGAACTGACCTGACACGGCCGGACCTGGGTTTCATCGTCGCCCCGAGGCTGTCACCGACGACCGTCTCGGGGCGCGGGCCGCACTACAAGTGGGTCACGTGCGCCACGGCTCCACCGGCCTAGCCGCCGGAAACGACGAGGCCCGGCACCGAATCCGGTGCCGGGCCTCGCTGTCGTGAAGAGGTCTTACTGCTTGCCGCCCAACAGGTTCTGCAGGTCGTCGAGCACGATCATCGCGCCCGTGGGGCCCAGCGCCAGGAACCACGTCTCGTCGGACACCGGAACGGCCTTGCCGTTCTTCACCGCACTCATGCCGGACCACAGCGGGCCGCCGAGCACCTGCGCCTCGGCGGTGGTGTCGGGCTTGCCATAGGTGGAGTAGAAGATCCAGTCACCGTCGGCCTGCGTGATGGTCTCCGGGCTGACCTCGACGGCCAGTTCCTCGATGTTCTGGATGTCGGGGCGGCGCAGTCCGACGTCCTGCAGGATCACGCCGATGAACGACAGGTTGCCGTACAGGCGGGTCTTGCCGGACATGAAGCGCACCAGCGAGATCGACGGATCGCCCTGGATGCTGTCGCGGACCTCGTTCGCGCGGGTCTGGTAGTCGTTCAGCACGCTCTCGGCCTTCGTCTCCTCACCGACCGCGTCGGCGACGAGCAGGAAGTTCTCCTTCCACGGGAAGCCGGGGCGGATACCGAACACCGTCGGCGCGATCTGCGACAGCTGCGGGTACAGCTTGTCGGCACGGAGCTTGCTGCCCAAGATCAGGTCGGGCTGCAGCGCGGTGATCGCCTCGAGGTTGAGGTTGTTGGTGGTGCCCACGTCCGGGACGCCCGCCAGCTTGTCCGCGAGGTACGACGGCTGACCCGACACGCCTTCGGGGCTCGCGATGCCGACCGGCGTGATGCCGAGCGACAGGACGTCGTCGAGTTCGCCGCCGTCGAGCACGATGACCCGCTCGGGCTTCTTCTCGATGACGGTCTCGCCCAGCGCGTGCTTGACGGTGCGCGGGAACTGACCGGGCTGCGCGTCGCTGCCCAGTTCCGCGGTCGCGGTGTCGGCGGTGGCGAACAGGCGGCCGCCGGTCGCGACGTCGGTGTTGCCGGCCGGGGCGTCGGCGGTGGTGTCGGAGGAGCCGCATGCGGTGGCGGCGAACACGGTCGCGAGGGCGACCATCGCGATGCGAACCGAGGTCCGCTTGCGCAGGGAGGATCGAACGAACATTAGGTCAGGCTAGCCTGCCGGTTTCGTGATCTTTCCGGCGGGACGGTGTTGGTCCCGGAAATGAGAAAGACCCCGTCCGAACGAGTCGGACGGGGTCTTCTGTTCTTCACTGGTCGGGGTGGCGGGATTTGAACCCACGACCTCTTCGTCCCGAACGAAGCGCGCTACCAAGCTGCGCCACACCCCGGTGTTGAACCTCGGTTAGCTTACAACACCGTTTCGCCAGGGGTTAAATCGGCTGGTCAGCGGCCCAAAACGGCGCTTTCCACGGCAGCGGAGCCGCGACCCGACGTGGTCTCCTCGCGCGGTGCGGGGACGAGTGTGAGCAGGGTCGCCTCGGGGCGGCAGCAGAACCGGGCCGGGGCGTACGGCGACGTGCCGACTCCGGCGGAGACGTGCAGGCGCGTGTGCGCGCCCCACTGCGACGGCCCCTTCACCCGCGAGCGGTCCAGCTGGCAGTTGGTGACGAGCGCTCCGTAGAACGGCAGGCACAACTGGCCGCCGTGCGTATGTCCGGCGAGGACCAGGTCGTAACCGTCGTCCGCGAAGCGATCGAGGACCCGCGGCTCGGGGGAGTGCGTGATGCCCAGTTTGAGCTGCGCCAGCGGGTTCGGCATCCCGGCGATCGTGTCGTAGCGATCGCGCTCGAGATGCGGGTCGTCGACCCCGGCCGCGTCGATCCGTACCCCGGCCACCTCGAGTTCGCGGTGCACGTGGGTGACGTCGAGCCAGCCGCGCTCGGTGAACGCGGCCCGCAGGTCCGCCCACGGCAGCGGTGCGCCGAGCACCCGGCGGTGTTCCTTCTTGAAGTACTTCATCGGGTTCTTCGGCTTGGGCGCGAAGTAGTCGTTACTGCCGAACACGAACAGGCCCGGACGGGCCAGCAGGCCGCCCATCGACTGCACGACGGCCGGGACCGACTTCATGTGCGACAGGTTGTCGCCGGTGTTGACGACCAGGTCCGGATCGAGACGATCGAGTTCGCGCAGCCAGTTCTGCTTGAGCTTCTGGTTCGGCATCATGTGCAGATCGCTGATGTGCAGCACCCGCAGCGTCGCCGACCCCGGTGCCAGGACCGGCATCGTCGCCTCGCGCAGGGCGAAGGCGTTGCGCTCGATGAGGGTGGCGTAGCCGATGCCCAGTGCGGCGGCGCCCGCGGTGGCGGCCGCGGCGCGGTTCAGGGTGCTGCGGTTCGGGAGGAGGCGCGACAGATCAGACACCATTTCAGAATACGGGTGTGTGCAATGAAGGTGCAGGACACCGCGTCGGGCGCGTACCGTTCGGCCCATGGCCGATACCGCCCCCACCCTCAAGTCCACGCTCCGCGCCGACCTCACCGCCGCGATGAAGGCCAAGGATCCGCTGCGGCTGTCCACGCTGCGCATGATCCTGGCCGCGATCCAGACCGAGGAGACGTCCGGTAAGGAGGCCCGCGAGCTCACCGACGACGAGGTCATCAAGGTGCTGGCCAAGGAGTCGAAGAAGCGCGGCGAGGCGGCCGAGGTCTACACGGAGGCCGGGCGCGGCGAACTCGCCGCCAACGAGCGGGCCGAGGCGCAGGTCATCGACGAGTACCTGCCGACTCCGCTCACCGACGCCGAACTGGCCGACGTCGCGGACACCGCAATCGCGCAGATCGCTGAGGAGATCGGCGAGCGCCCCGGCATGCGGCAGATGGGTCAGGTCATGAAGGCCGCCACCGCCCTCGCCGCCGGCAAGGCCGACGGATCCCGGATCTCGAAGGCGGTCAAGGACCGCCTGTAGGTCTTGTACGGACCGGCTTTCCCGCCTCGTGATCGGCTGCGCCCACGCGCCCGGTCACGAGGCGGTCGTCATTGCGGGCACCGCCGTCGGACGGCTGCCCAGGAAGAGTGCCGAGGCGGCGAGGAAACACACCGCCCCGACGAAGGTGCCGACGTTGGCGAGATTCGGATCGAGACTCGTGCCGTCCTGAAGGATGAAGGCGCCGGCCGCGGACACGCCGAAGGCGACGGAGCCGAGGGTGTTCAGCCAGACGCTCTGCCAGTCCTTCGAGCGCGGTTCCCAGTAGGTGCCCGCCCGCCACAGGACGAGCACCGCCAGGCCGCTCGAGACGAGGAAGGCGACCGACCCTTCCGCGTTCGGGTTCCAGACGAGGTGCATGTCGCCCTTGATCGTGTGCGCGTGCAGAGCGGCGCCGGTGCTGATGTTGAAGAGGATGGTGCCCAGGAACTGGATCGCTGCGGTCAGCCACACCGCGCGGATCGCGGTCCCTCGCTCGTCGGAGGTCGTCGCCGAACCGCTGAGCACCAACTGGGTGAAGGCCGCGGCCGTGAAGAACCACGATCCGACGAAGAACGCGGTGTTGGCACCCGCCGTTCCCAGCAGCACCGACAGGCCAGGAGCGGAGCCCAGGGCGAAGAGCGCTGCACCGATCACGAATCCCCAGGACTGCATCCGTAGAGTTGGATGAATCAACATGCGCCGCAGTGTAAGTCGAAACCTCGGCAATTTTGGCTCATATGCGTGGCGCAACTTGCCGGGGAGAGCTCAGTAGTTCGGAACGAGCGTCCGATCGGTCGATGTCGACCCGGGAGGTCGGCCGGTTCTGAGTGGGTGACATCGTGGATGAGGTTTGGCCGGAAGAGTTCGTTCGGCGAACGATGTCCGAAAAGCGCTGCTAGCGTCCCGAGTATGACGGCCACCTCGGAAGCCAGTAATCGTCTGCTGTTCCGTAACGTTCGTGTGTTCGACGGATCATCGGCAGATCTTGTCAGTGGTGACGTGCTCATCGACGACACCTTCATCACAGCAGTATCGGGCTCGCCGGTCGGCGACGATCCCGCCCGCAGGACGACTGTCGTGGACGGCGGCGGGCGGGTCCTCATGCCGGGCATGAGCGACGCCCACGTACATCTTGTGGGAAACGCCAATTCCTATGTCGACATGGTGATGGGCACGGAAGCGCACATCGCCCTCAATGGCCTCGCTGAAGCGAAGAACATGCTGCTACGCGGCTTCACCGCGGTGCGGGACATGGCCGGTGACACCGGGAGTATCAAGTCGGTGATCGACCGGGGACTCTTCGAGGGCCCGCGAATCTACCCCTCGCAGGCGGCGATCTCCCAGACCGGCGGACACGGTGACTTCGGCTTCGTGTACGAGTGTCCAACTGCGCTCGGCGGCAACCAGAGTCGTGCCGAGCAGATCGGTTTCATGCGAGTTGCCGACGGCCCGGACCGTGTTCTGGCGGCTGTTCGGGAGCAGTTGAAGAAGGGCGCGTCGCAGATCAAGCTCATGGTGGGAGGTGGTGCCGCCTCCATGTACGACCCGCTGTATACGGTGCAGTTCGTCGACGAGGAACTGCGTGCCGCTGTCCACGCGGCCACCGATTACGGCACCTACGTCGCCACTCACGTCTACAACGTCACGGGCATCCGGCGTGCGCTCGATGCCGGCGTCAAGTCGATCGAGCACGGTCACCTCGCCGACGAGGCGACCGTCGCGCTCATGGCAGAGAAGGGTGTGTGGCTGTCGATGCAGCCGTTCGCGCTCGGTGATCACCACTATCCCGATCCGGAACGTGCCGACAAGGATCGGGAGATCTGCTCCGGCACCGACCATGTCTACGCCTGGGCGAAGAAGCACGGCGTCAAGACTGCGTGGGGAACCGATCTCCTGCTCGAGCCGCAACTGGCACCGAGGCAGAGCGAGATGGCCGCGCGCCTCGGCGATCACTACAGCAATCTCGAGGCGCTCCGGATGCTCACGTCCGGCAATGCCGAGCTGTTCCGGATGGCCGGCGAGCGGGATCCCTACCGGCAGGCCAAATTCGGAACGATCGAGAAGGGCGCCTGGGCTGACGTCCTGCTGGTAGACGGGAATCCCCTCGAGGATCTCGGTGTGCTGGCCGATCCGGCGAAGAATCTGTCGGTGATCGTCAAGAACGGACAAGTGGTCAAGAACATTCTGTGATGCGCCCGGATCGGGCCGTCGTCGATCTCGAAGTGTTAGCCGCATAGCTCTTCTCGAAGTGCCGTCGTCCGGTGACGGCGTGAAAACGGGGGTTCGAGTTGGTCGAGACATTCGTGGAGGGGGAGTACACCTCCAGACAACAGGTCGAGGGGGACCTCGTGTCCGCCAGAGGGATCGAGCTGCACGGGCCCTGGGGTCACGTGTTCGGTCCACTCGATCTCGACATCGATACCGGCGGCGTGACCGTCCTCGCCGCCCAGGCAGGAGCGGCCCGAACCGCGCTGCTGATGGCATTGTGCGGGAGGATGCGGCTCACGCGCGGGTCGCTGACCGTGCTCGGGTACGCGAACAAACCGACCAAGGTGTTCGCCAACTCGGCGATCGCCTGCCTCAACGAACTCGACGAGGTGCGCCCGTCGGTGACGGTCCAAGACCTCGTGACCGAGCAGTTGCGTTGGAATTCTCCCTGGTACAAATTGGTTCCGCGCGTCGATGCGAGCGGTGTCGAAAGCATGTGCGCCGACGTGTTCGGCGAGATCGAGCGCCCGGCGCTGCACGCCTTCGTCGACGATCTCCCCGAGATCCAACAACTGCTTCTCCGCATCGCCGTCGCGAACACCCGGCGGCCACCGCTGCTGGTGGTGGGGCGTCTGGACAGGATCGCCGACGACGACGAACGCTCTGCGGTACTGGAACGACTTGTTGCGCTGGGGGAATCGCAGTCCGTCATCACTGCGGACGTCAACCCGATCCCGTCCCACTGCGGGATTCGTGGGGTGGTCGACATGCACGGCCTCCTCGGCGCCGGCGACATCGGCGTCATGACGAAGGCGAGGTGAGCGATGCTTGCGGGTGTCTCCCTGGGAAGTGATTCGAAGAGGTACTTCCGCGGAACCATGCCGCGGATCGCGATCTTCACGATCATCCTCATGCCGCTCCTGTACGGCGCCATGTACCTGTGGGCGTTCTGGAATCCGTTCGGCGCGGTGGACAAGATTCCGGCGGCAATCGTCAACAACGACACCGGACTGACCGCGGACGGTCAACGTGTCGACGCGGGTGACCAGGTGGTCTCGTCCCTGATCGAGTCGCATCAACTCGACCTCGACGAGGTCTCGGCAGAGGACGCCGCCAAGGGGCTGTCGAGCGGAAAGTACTACTACACCATCACGATTCCCGAGAACTTCACCGAAGCTGTCGAATCTCCCAACGGAGATCACCCGGAGAAGGCAGACCTGATCTTCACGTTCAACGATGCCAACAACTACCTCGCGACGATCATCGGCCAGGACGCATCGGAACAGGTCATCAATCAGGTCAACACCACGATCGGTGCGCAGGGTGTGGGCCAGGTCCTGACCGGCCTCGAGAGCGCCGGTTCGGGCCTGCAGCAGGCGGCCGACGGCGCCGGCCAGCTCGCCGACGGCATCGACACCGCCAAGGGCGGCGCCGATCAGCTCGCCTCCGGGGCGAAGGAACTGTCGACCAACATGGTCACGGCCCGGGACGGCTCCGCACAGCTGGCGAGCGGGGCGGCGCAGCTCGCAACGGCCGTCGACGGCGTCACCGGTCCGCTGCTGAACGCGCTCGACGGCCCCGCGGCCACGAACGTGGGCGGACAGGTGGCGCAGCTGCGGCAGTCGCTGGAGGCGCTCGGTGCCGAACTGCCGCAAACCAGTCCGCCCTCGACACCGGGAGTGGTCAGGACGGCGCTCGACCTGCTGGGTGGAATCCCCGATCCCGTCGTTCAGCGTGCCGTTGCCGCTCTGACGCCGTTGACCGCACCGCAGCTGCAGAACGACACAGCCGCGCTACGTGCCGAACTGCAACGCCTCGGAGGCGACGCGCGGGAGATCGAGTATCAGCTCACCGACCCCTCCAGCCCGCTGCAGAGTGGCCTCGCGTTGCTGCAGAACGGTGGCCTCGCCTCCGACGTGCGACAGTTGCGTGACGGCGCCGACGAACTGAGCAGCGGCGCAGCGACCTTGAACTCGGGTCTCGCGCAACTGACGGATGGCAGTTTCCAGCTGTCGGGCGGTGCGGACCAGCTCGCATCCGGCATGGTGGCTCTGCAGTCCGGCTCCGACCAGCTCGCCGACGCGCTGAAGCAGGGTGCCGGCCAGGTCCCGAGCTGGACCGACGAGCAACGCATCGCGACCGCCGACACCCTGTCGACACCGGTGGCGCTCAAACAGGACTTCACCAACGTGGCACCGACCTTCGGAACCGGCTTCGCGCCGTTCTTCCTGTCTCTCGCACTGTTCGTCGGCGGCATCATCACGTGGATGTTGCTGACACCCTTGCAGTCCCGCCCCACGGTCGGAGGCGTCGGGCTCTATCGGACGGTGCTGGCGTCGTACTGGCCGGCCCTGCTGGTCGGTGTCCTGCAGGTGATCGTGATGTACACCGTGGTCCATTTCGGTGTCGGCCTCGACGTCAAGCACGTGTTCGGCACCGTCCTGTTCCTGATGCTGATCTCGGCGACGTACCTCGCGATGATCCAGGCGTTCAACGCGGTGTTCGGGGTCGCGGTCGGCCGCGTCGTCACACTCGCATTCCTCATGCTGCAGTTGGTCTCCGCGGGTGGCATCTATCCCGTGCCGACCACTGCGAAGCCGTTCCAGTACATCCATCCGTTCGATCCGATGACCTACACGGTCAACGGTCTTCGCCAGCTCACGGTCGGAGAGCAGGTCGACTCGCGGCTGTGGATTGCGATCGCGGTCCTCGTGGGCATCCTGCTCGTCTCGCTCACCGCGAGTGCCCTGTCCGTCCGGCGTAACCGCCGGTACACGATGGAGCGACTGTATCCACCCATCGAGGTCTGAATTGTTTGTGCTGTAACCCATCCAGGATGTTCCCCCGTGACCGTGAGCGGTCCGTTGATCAGCAGTTCGGAGAAGTGGAGGACAAGATGTCAGACAGCTTTGCCGCCCCCGCCGAGACCCTCGCCCCTGCCTACACCGGCAGACTCGGGACGGATCCGGTTCCCGCCCTGCGAATGCCCAAGGCGGAAACCGATCCGGAGGCCGCCTACCGGTTCATCCACGACGAGCTCATGCTCGACGGCAGCTCGCGCCTCAACCTGGCGACGTTCGTGACCACGTGGATGGATCCGCAGGCCGACCGTCTGATGGCGGAGACGTTCGACAAGAACATGATCGACAAGGACGAGTACCCGGCCACAGCCGAGATCGAGACGCGATGCGTGAACATGGTGGCCGACCTGTTCCACGCGGAGGGGCTCTCCGAGACCGACCCCGCATCCGCCACCGGTGTATCGACCGTCGGATCCTCGGAGGCCGTGATGCTCGCCGGACTGGCTCTCAAGTGGCGGTGGCGGCAGTCGCGCGCCGGCGAGGGCAAGGACACGACCCGGCCCAACCTCATTCTCGGCAGCAACGTCCAGGTCGTGTGGGAGAAGTTCTGCCGCTACTTCGACGTCGAGCCCAAGTACCTGCCGATGGCGAAGGGGCGCTACGTCATCACTCCGGAGCAGGTGCGCGAGGCCGTCGACGAGAACACCATAGGCGTGGTCGCGATCCTGGGGACCACCTTCACCGGAGAGCTGGAGCCGGTCGCCGAGATCGCGAAGGTTCTCGACGAGATCGCAGACGCCGGCGGCCCCGACGTCCCGCTGCACGTCGACGGCGCATCCGGTGGGTTCGTCGTCCCCTTCTTGCATCCGGAGTTGAAGTGGGACTTCCGGATTCCCCGCGTGGTCTCCATCAATGTCAGCGGCCACAAGTACGGGATGACCTATCCGGGCATCGGCTTCGTGGTGTGGCGCTCGAAGGAGTACCTCCCGGAGGATCTGGTGTTCCGGGTGAACTACCTGGGCGGCGACATGCCCACCTTCACCCTGAACTTCTCCAGGTCGGGCAATCAGGTGGTGGGGCAGTACTACAACTTCATCCGTCTCGGGGTGGCCGGATACACCCAGATCATGGAGTCGTTGCGGGACACCGCGTTGATGCTGTCCGCTGAGATCTCCAAGATCGAGGAAATGAACATCATCACGGACGGCTCCGCGATCCCGGTGCTGTCGTTCGAGGTGGTCGGCGATCCAGGTTTCACCGTGTTCGACGTCTCGCACGAACTCCGTGCGCGAGGCTTCCAGGTGCCGGCCTACACCATGCCGGCCGATGCGGAGGACGTCGCTGTTCTCCGTATCGTGTTGCGGGAAGGCTTCAGTCGAGATCTCGCCTATCGCCTCGCCGTTGCGATCAACGAGGTGGTCGCGAGCCTGCGGTCGATTCGGGGGGCGGGGCAGTCCACCCAGGCGTTCGCCCACTGACGGGCAGGTGTGGGGCGGGCGGTCCCGCCCCACACCTGTCATTCCCGGACCGGAGGAGGTGCAGTGACGGCGCGTGACGTCGGCGCGATACGCAGGCTCGTCAGGTTCCTGACCGTCACCGACCCCGGATACTTCCGGCTGCGCCGTGCGGTCACCACCGTCTCGGCCCTCGCGGGTGCTGTCGCGATCCTCACCGCGATGGGTCACGCCGTGAACCACACTGTGCCCGCCGTTCTCCTCGGCGCGTTCGTGTCCGTCCAGGCGTCGTCCGCGGTCAAGAACGCCACGCAGCGTGACCGTGTCCTGACCACCGCGTTTCTGATCGTCCCGGCACTCGCCGCGGTCACTCTCGGTGCGTTGTTGCAGGAGTTCGGCGCGGCAGCAGATGTGGCCTTCGTGGGAGTGCTGTTCCTCGCGGTGTGGATCAGACGGTGGGGTCCGGGCGGGTTCGCCGCGGGAATGGTGGCGTACGTCGCGTACTTCTACACTCTCGTCCTGCACGCCACGACGGCAGACCTGCCACTGCTCTGCGCGGGGGTGTGCACGGGTGTGCTCGTGACGCTGATCGTGCGAGCCTTCGTCCTCCCCGAGCGGCCCCGTCGTGAGATCGAGAGCCTGGTGACGGCGTTGCGGTCGGCCGCACGGGCCGCGCTGGAGATCGCGACACGCTGCGGACACGGAGATCGAGCTTTCGAACGCTCCCTGAACAGGGTGGAGACGACGGTCGTCCTGATCGAGGACTGGATCGATCGTAACGATGCCGAGTCCGTCCTCGGGATTTCGAACCAGGCGTTCTCCCAAATGGTCTTCGGCGTGCGATGCGAGACGGAGATCGCGAGCGAGGCACTGGCCGACGCGGCGGCCGCCGACCTCGAGCACGAATCGATCGAGAGCGACGTCGCGGCGCTGGTAACCCGCGCCACCGCGGCGCAGGCCCGACTGGGGAACGCGATGCACGGGCACCGCGTGGGCGCAGGGGCCGCGCGTGAACACCGTCCCCTGTCGGGCGCGACACCGACGGACACCTCGTGCGTGTCGTCGACCACACGGTCGGCCGTCCAGGTCGCGGTGGCAGCGAGTGCTGCCGCGTTACTCGGTTCCGCTGTCGATTCGGAACGGTGGTACTGGGCCGTCCTCACCGCGTTTCTCGTCTACACCGGCACCAGTACGCGTGGAGAGGTGCTGGTGCGAGCCGGCGAGCGGGTAGCCGGCACCGTGGGAGGCGTCGTCGCCGGCATGTTCGTGGTGGGCGTCGTGGGCGGAAACGTCCTCGGGCAGACGGCTGTCGTGATGGTGAGCCTGTTCCTCGCCTTCTATCTGGTAGCCGTCGACTACATCTTTCAGACCGTATTCATGACGGTGATGCTTGCCGGGCTGTACGAACTCCTCGGTGAGTTCAGTGCCGGCCTCCTGGTCGTGCGAATCGAGGAGACCGTCATCGGCGCGGTGGTGGGAATCGTTGCTGCGCACACTGTTCTCGCGTCGAGTTCTCGCGACGCGTTCACGTCGACCGTGGACCGATACCTCGCACAGTTGTCCTCATTGATCGGCAAGACTGTGCCCCAGCAGGATCCGCCGGTGCCGGCGGTGGAGGTGCTGAGCGAGGTCCGCGCTCTGGACGCCGATCTGGCCGAGATCGAAGCCGCGGCGTCCACACTGGTCGCAGACCCCGCCACCCGGGGGCGACGATCCGTGTCCTGGTTGCTCCGTCGACTGCGGGGTATCAATCGTGCCGCACATGCCCTCGCAGCAGTCGGCGCCGGCGTCCGTACACCGGACGCGGCGTCGGAAGGCCGACCCGAAGAGGCGCGGGCGGTGGATGTGGTGGCGCGCGGTGTGCGTGACGGCATCGAACTGGCCAGGCAGCGGAACGTCGGGGCGAAATCCGTGGTGGTACTCCGGGCCGGCACGGAGGAGGTGGAACCCGGTCATCGGACGCCGGTGGCGTCCGATGACGAAGCGATCCGTGTTGCGGCGTTGAACCGGATCGGCCGGCTGGTGGCGGATCTGTCGTCGGCGCCCGACGCGTCGGGCCGGACCCGAACTGGGCAGACAGCCGACCGCAACGGAAGGAACCGATGATTCGAAACGGCGCGTACACGAACACGATTCCAGGGCAGCTCAACTCGCTGCTCTCGTCCTCCGGTAACACGGCGGCGCTTCCTCGGAGGGAACGGCTCTTCGCGGTCTTGGATTCGGCGGTTGCGCGCGTGTCCGCTGCCAAGGTCCTGGTGTGTGCTCCGGCAGGAGCGGGCAAGACCACCTTGCTCGAGACCTGGATCGCGAACCGCGCGGGTGCCGAGCCCGCCCGGAACGTGGCATGGCTGACGCTGGATCCCGCCGACAACGACGCCGCCCAACTGCAGCGCAGGGTACGCGGCGCTTTGTCGAGAATCGAGTCGCAGGACACGGCCGGCGTTCTCGTGCTCGACGATGCACACGTCGTGACCGACAACGGGGCGCTCGCTCAGTTGACCGCTGTCGTCGCATCGCTGCCCTCGCGCATCACCTTCGTCGTGGCGGCGCGCCACGCACCGGGCCTACCGTGGTCCAAGTACGCGTCGGACGGTTCCCTGTCGTTCCTCGGCTGCGAAGAGCTTGCGTTGGAGCGCGACTCGATCGCGAGTATCTTCGCGGCTCATCACGGTGGGGTGTCCGCGGGCGATCTCGAGACGGTACTCGAGGTCACCGCGGGGTGGGCAGGTGCCGTCTGCAGCGCGGCACTACTCGTGGGAACCGGTGGTGATGTTCGCGGTGACATCACCGCCTTGCCGATGCGCCCGCAGCAGGTGTCCGGATACGTCGTGGGTGAGACCCTTGCGCATCTGCCCGAGCACCTCGTGCGGTTCGTCCTCACGACCAGTGTCGTCGAGCGGTTCACGGACGGTTTGATGGAAGACCTCGTCGGAGAGAACGCCGACCGGTACCTCCACGAGTGTGAGCGGTTGGGCGTACCGGTTCGGCGGGAGGTCGTCGACGGTGAACTGACCTACTCGTGGCATCCCCTGGTGCGTATCCACATGAGAGCGGTGCTGCGCGAATCGGATTCGGAACACTACGCACGATCACTCGCGGTTGTCGCACGTTCGCTGGCCGAGTCCGGAAACATCCTGGCAGCGTTCGCGCACCTCGCGGTGGTGTCGGACGAACGCGTCGTCGAGGAGGTCGTCCACCGGTACGGTCCGGCCGCAGTCTTCGACGGGCTGGGTGACCAGGTGGTCGACGCGCTGGGTGTGCGCAACGGGCGCCTTTCGTGTGTCCGGCTGCTCCGGGCCCTCGTCGCACTCGAGTCGAACGATCCGCATGCCGCCCGGGCTCACCTCCGCTGTGTCGCGTCTCCGCCGGAAGGGCGGCCGAATTCTCCGGCTGTCGAGAGCTTCGCCGCAGCACTGGGGATGGAGGCCGACCTCATCGGCGGCACGGGGATTCGGGCGGAGGCGATGGATCCGGTCGCGGACTGCGGTACCGGCGGCATCGATCTGGACTGCTACATACTCGTGCAATGCGCTGCTGCCCACATGCTCTCGGGACGGTTCGCCCGGAGCGAGCGCGTGCTGAAGGAGGCATTGGCGCTCGCCGATCTCGGCGGGCACCCACGCCTCGTGCTGCGCTGCCTTGCGCGACTCGCGATCCTCGCTGCTGCGAGGGGCGAGCTGGCGACGATGAGGGCCCGCGCCGAGCATGCCGTCGACTACGCGGCGGAGCACGACCTCACCGAGCGCACCGATGCGGCACAATCCGCCGCGATCCTCTGTATGTGCACGTACCACCGAGGCGAGTGGTTGCTGGACGACAGTCCGTTGCACAGTGCGATGGCGAACCGAACGAACTATGTGCGGCCGGACGGCACGACTGATCCGGTGACCGGCAATCATGCGCAGGTTGCATTCGCGATCGTCCGGGCCTGCTGCCTCCCGCAGGCCACGGACGAGGACATGGATGCCGTCTGCCGGGCGATGCTCTCGGTCATGGCCCGAGGTCCGCAGAAGGGATTCACCAGCAACTACGTCGTCACATCGGTCGCTGTGCTCGTGCAAGCGGGCAGGTCGGCGCGCGCGGAGGACATCGTGCGCGGTGCATCCGAGCTCTTCGGCGAGAACCCGGACGTCCAAGTGGCGCAGGCGCTGATCGCACTCGAGGCAGGGGCGGTTTCGACGGCTGAGCGAATCCTGAGGTCGGTACTCGAGTCGGAGTCGTCGCACTCACGCATTCTCGCCGTCCATGCCCGAGTGCTGCTGGCGGTCACCGAGGCTCGCAGTCGGCGCTACGCCGACGCTGTCACGTCGATCCGTCGCGCGCTCGAGTTGGCCGAGTCGAATCTCATCGTGCGTCCATTCATGAACTTTGCCGGCGACGTCGCCGAACTACTGCCCGCGATCCGTCCGGGTGAGGGTGTCCCGCATCAGTTCCTCGACCACGTGCGGGCGAAGCTCGCCTCCGTCTCCGCCGGGCGCAATCCGGGCCTGACGCCGACCGAGCGGCAGGTCCTCGTGAAGCTGCGGACGGGCACGACGCTCAAGGAGATTTCGAAGGAGATGCATCTTTCCGTCAACACCGTGCGAACCCACGCCCGCAACCTGTACCGGAAGTTGGGCGTCTCGAGCAGGGAACAGGCAATCGAAGCCGCGGTCCGAAGGGGACTGCTCTGACGGTGATCGGAGCGCGAACGATCAGTGTGGTCGTTTCTGTCCGTAACGACCGAATCCCCGTGCAAGATCAACATCATGATCGAGGGCTGCCAAGCCCTCCACGGGGAGGAGATCGGCATGGGGTGGATCGGTTCGAAGACGGCACGTTCGTTCGCGGTGGCGTTCGGTGTGGCCGCTGCTGTCGCGGTGGCCACTCCGGCTACCGCTTCGGCCACCGTGGTTCCCGGTGAGCTGGTCCAGATCGACTGGCTCGCGACCAACGGCGGCGAACGCGGGATCTTCAGGTTCGCCTTCCCGGTCACCATCGACGAGATCGGCGTGACCGGTCCGGGGCAAACCCTCTCCGTCGGCCAGCATTTCGGTTTCCAGAACTGGCAGAACGGCTACATCGGCCTCGAGATCGAGCGCCCCACCGCGGACGGACCGCTCGTCGCGCGCACGGTCTTCAGCTACTTCGGTCCCGACATCCAGTACGCCGGATGCGGTCCGATCAATCCCGGGCCCGGTGGAATGACGTGTCGCGGAGAACTGTTCGACTTCGTTCCGGGAAAGACCTACACGCTGCGTGTCGAGCAGATGGGCTCCAACTACTGGCAGGGTGCCATCGACGACGGCACGACGGGATACCCGCGCTCGCTCGGTGGCGTCCAGATCTGGAACGAGCTGCGGCTCGCGCGGCCCTTCGGCTACCAGTCCGTCGGCTACTACGGGGCGTCCGGTTCGTGCGCTGAGGTCCCGCGGGCACGAGTGCGACTCGGCACACCGACCTCGGTCGGGCCGGGCAGCGGCTTCACCGGCAAGCCGGTTCTCGTCGCGCCCCGCCGCCCGAACCTCACCTGCTTAGGCGCGGTCGCGAACGACGTGGTGGCCGTGCCGGACGGCGTCTCGGTGACGGTCGGCCGCGGATAGTTCTCACACCTGCGTGGACGCGGACGAGAATACGTCGACGATGGCATCGCAGAACGCCGGAAGGTCGTCGGGGTTGCGGCTCGACACCAGGGTGCCGTCGATGACGACTTCCCGGTCCACGACGTTGCCGCCGGCGTTCCGGATGTCGGTGCGCACGCTCGGATACGACGTCAGGGTCCGGCCCCGCACGACGTCCGCCTCGACCAGTGTCCACGGCCCGTGGCAGATGACGCCCACAGGTTTGCCGGCCTCGACGAACTCGCGCACGAAGGCCACGGCGCTCTCGTCCTGACGCAACTGGTCGGGGTTCGTGGTACCGCCGGGCAGGATCAGTGCGTCGTAGTCGCTGACGGAGGCGTCCCCGACCGCGGTGTCGACGTCGTAGCGCCCGGCCTCGTGCACGTCTCCGTTCATCGCCTGGATCTGCCCGGCGGACAACGACACAAGTCGTACGGTGGCTCCGGCATCCGCGACAGCGGTACGCGGCCGAACGAGTTCGACCTCCTCGACCCCGTCGGTCGCGAGGATGGCGACGGTGCGGCCCGTGAGTGCTCGGGATTCGGTCACTGGTGATCCTTCCTGTGCAGTCCGACGTGTGCGAAATGGCCGTTCGTCGGCTGCGATTCGGCACGGGGGTCGACGTCGGCCAGGACGGGATCGAATGCCGGACCGTCGTTGGCGGGTGTCATTGCCAGCCCCGCGCCCTGTCCGAAGACGAGATGTCCACCGAGTGCGCCACCCGCCCCGACCGCACCGAGGGCGGCGATCGACAGCCCTGTCGCCAGCGCGTCCCGTGCGTCCGGATCCCGCCGATGACGACGGAACGACGCGAGCATCAACGCGATTCCCGTCGCGTTGGCGCCGGCGTGCAGTAGTCCGACGCGGCGCTGACGGACGTCGCGCTCGCTCCAATCGGCCCAACCGGTCGCGAGCGCAGGCGGCGTCGTGATCAGTCCCAGCCCGATGAGGCGGCGGGCCGTCCGGTGGTCGCGGAGGACCGTGTCGAAGACCAGTGAAGCGGTCCACGCCCCGATCGGGAGGGCGACCAGACCAGGATGGACCGGATGTCCGAGCCAGTCGCCGCGGAGACGGTCACCGATCGCCGTGCGGCCCAGACCGTCCTGGATCCGGTGCTGCAGCGCGGCGCTGACGCCGTCGAGGAACGACGCCGACTCGGCGCGGTTGTACAGATGTCGAAGGTTCATACAGGTCTGCTACCCGCGAACCCGGTGCGGTAAACCCCCGAAGCATCGCCGGCCCGTACGGCCGTTCGGGTCAATACCAATACTTCCGACCACCGACGGCGCGGCCCGTCGCACCGAGAATCGCCAGGATGACACCGATCACGAGCAGGACGATCCCGATGGTCCACAGGATCGAGATGCCGGTCAGGAAGCCGACCACCAGCAGAATCAAACCCAGAACGATCATGACGGACCTCTATCCGGCCGAGGGGACCCGGCGGGTCCCCGCACACGGTGAATACCCCGTGCGCGGGGACCGTAAACCGCACCGGTGTAGATCGATCAGCCGCCGGGCGTCGAGGTGCGCGGCGAGGCGGAACCGGGCGGTGCCGCCAGGACCGATCCGTCGCTGACGTAGATCGTCACCGCCGAGCCCGGCACCGCCAGGCCGGACGGCGCGCTGCCGGTGACATTGCCCCTGGGGGCGTCCGACTTGGTGTTCACCGGGTTCACCGAGAACCCGGCCGCCTTCAGGGCAGCCGTCGCCGCGTCCTGGTTCATTCCGACGACCTCGGGCACCTGGGCGTTCTGCGAACCCCTGACGTACTTGTCGTCGACGGGCGGCAGAGTCGTGGGACCGAAGTTGCCCACCACCGGCATCATCGCGTCGAACCACGTGCGGGCGGGCTCGGTGCCGCCGTACAGGTTGCCGTCACCGCACGGCCGCAGCGGCCCGGAGCAGATCTCGCCGGGGGTGGGGGAGTCGCCGTACACCAGGACGCTGGCGGCGAAGTTGTTGGTGAAGCCGAGGAAGCCGGACGACATGTGGGATTCGGTGGTTCCCGTCTTGCCCGACATCGGCAGCTTCCAGCCGGCCGAGTTCGCCGCCCCGAACGACGTGCCGCCGGGGGCGTCGTCCTTGCTCATGGCCACGGCCAGTGTGTCGGCCAGGCCCGGGTCGACCACCTGCTCGCAGGCCTGCTGCGTCAGCGACACCGGCTTGCCCTCGCGGTCGGTGATCGAATCGATCGGCGTCGGCGGGCACCACTTGCCGTGCGAGGCGAGGGTGGCCGCGACGTTCGCGAGTTCGAGCGGGTTGACCCACGTCGGACCGAGCGTGAACGAGCCGAGGTTCTGCGACTTCTGCATGTCGGCCATGCTCTGGTCGCCGAAACCGGACGAGCTGTTGGCCGTGTACGAGCGCAGGCCCAGCCGCACCGCCATGTCGACGGTCGGGGTGACGCCGGTGGACTGGATCAGCTTGACGAACGCGGTGTTCGGCGACTGCGCGAGCGCGTCGGTCACCGACATCTTCGCCGGATAGTTGTTGGAGGCGTTCTCGACGCAATAGGTGGCGGCGGGGCAACCGCGGGCGCCGCCGTTACCCATGCCGCGCGCCTCGAAGCGCTGGGGAACGTCCAGCACCGCGTTGGTGCCGAGCCCCTTCTCCATCGCGGCGGCCGTCGTGAAGATCTTGAAGATCGAGCCGGCGCCGTGACCGACGAGGGTGTACGGCTGCGGCTGGACCGTCTCCTCCTTCGAGGTGTCCAGGCCGTACGTACGGCTGGACCCCATCGCGAGGACACGGTGCTGATCCTGGCCCGGCTGGACCACGTTCATGACGTTCGCAATGCCGTCGAGCTTGGGGTCCGCGTTCTTGACCAGGGCCCTCTTCACCGAGTCCTGCACGACCGGGTCGAGCGTGGTCTTGATCGTGTAGCCGCCCTTGTTGATCTGCTCGCGGCTGACGCCGGACGCGGCCAGGTACTGCAGCGCGTAGTCGCAGAAGAAGCCGCGGTCGCCCGCCGCAATACATCCACGGGGCAGGGAGTTGGGCTGCGGCAGCACGCCCAGCGGCGTCGATTTCGCGGCCCGGATCTCGTTCGCCCGCTCGGGGATGTTCGCGATCATCGTGTCGAGCACCGTGTTGCGCCGCTCGGTCACGCCGTCGACGTTGGTGTACGGGTTGAGAGCCGAACTCGACTGCACCATGCCGGCGAGCATCGCGGCTTGCGTGAGGTTCAGGTCCTTCGCGTCGACGCCGAAGTACGTCTGCGCGGCGTCCTGCACGCCGAACGACCCGTTGCCGAACGGGACCAGATTCAGATACCTCGTGAGAATCTCGTCCTTGGACAGCTTCTTGTCGAGCGTGAGGGCCATCCGGATCTCCCGGATCTTGCGGGCCGGGGTGGTCTCGATCGCGGCCCGGCGTTCGGCGTCGTTACGCGCGACCACCAGCAGTTGGTAATTCTTGACGTACTGCTGGTCGATCGTCGACGCGCCCTGCTGGACCTCGCCGCTCGTGGTGTTGGTCATCGCCGCGCGCAGCGTGCCCTGCCAGTCGACACCGTCGTGGTCGGCGAAGCGCTTGTCCTCGATCGAGACGATCGCGAGCTTCATCTCGTTGGAGATCTGTTCGCTCGGGACTTCGAAGCGTCTCTGTTCGTACAGCCACGCGATCGGGTTCCCGGCGACGTCGGTCATCGTCGAGACCGCGGGGACGGTGCCCTCGACGAGTTCGGCGGAGACGTTGTCGACGGCGTCGGCGGCACGGTTCGACGCGAATCCGAACCCGCCTGCCAGCGGAAACATCGCTCCCGCGAGCAGAACACCGGCGAGTGCGGAACATCCCGCGAGCTTGGCGATCGTTTTGGCTCTCGACACGCTGTACAGAGTACGTCGAACGGACCGTGTGCCCTGGTGGACGGCTCGGACGGGCCTGTCGGCCACGGATGAACCGCGGATGAACTTCGCGCCCGAGCCGGGCATTTGCCGCGAAGTATGCACGCTCGTACCAGAAAGTGTCGGGCTGATCTTGCGCTTCGCGCTTCCTTTACCTAGATTGACTCAGGTCAGTGTGATACAGCTAACACTGGATTAGGAATGTGGTGTGTACCTCTCGTGCTATTTGCGAGGGTCGCTCGAGGATTTCGGGCGCCGTGGGGAACGGCGTTCGGACGAAGGGGAACCGAATGCACATGACCAGTCCCGCGACGCGGCTCGACTACGAGCAGGCCGAAGCGCGCATTCAGTGGGTCGCGCAGGCGCGCTGCCGAGAAGTGGACCCTGATCAGCTGTTCGTACGCGGCGCCGCACAGCGCAAGGCCGCCACCATCTGCCGCCACTGCCCGGTCCTGATGCAGTGCGGTGCCGATGCGCTCGACAACCGCGTCGAGTTCGGAGTCTGGGGAGGCATGACCGAACGTCAGCGTCGGGCCCTGCTCAAGCAGCATCCCGAGGTGGAGTCCTGGGCGGAGTTCTTCGAAGCCCAGCGTCACCACCAGTCCGCGGTCTGACCGCGAAACCGGTGTCGGCCCTCGTCGGGGAGTAGGACCGACCACACCACGAACACTCGAAGGGCGCACGGCCGTGGCTGTGCGCCCTGTTCTATGGGTTCAGCCCTGTCGGGTCAGCTGGTCGCCGACGGCACGCAGCGCCTCGAGATCGGACACCTCGAACGGCAGCGACGGCACACCGATGATGGGCACCTGTGGATGCGACGCGGTGAACCGTCCGAGCAGCCGCACCTCCCGCTTCGCGGTCACCGCACGATCGCCGTGCACCCGCAGGATCGCGGACGTCAGCACGGCCGCCTGATCGTCGGCCGCCTTCTCGTCCAGCAGATCGGCGCCGGTGAGCGCGTGATCTGCGGGCAACGAGCACAGCGTCGGATGCGTCCGGTTCAGCACCAGCCCCGCGAGCGGCATCTGGTCGCCGGACAGCCGGTCGACGAAGAACGCGGCCTCGCGCAGCGCGTCCGGTTCGGCGGCCGCGATCACCACGAACTGCGTGCCCTCCTGGCGCAGCAGCTCGTACGTGCGGCTCGCCCGCTCCCGGAAACCACCGAACATCGAGTCCAGCGACTGCACGAACGCGGACGCGTCGGACAGCATCTGGCTGCCGACCACCGTCGACACGCCCTTGAGGGCCAGCCCCATCGCGCCCGTCACGAGCCGGCCGATGCCGCGGCCCGGGGCGGTGAGCAGGCGGATCATCCGCCCGTCGAGGAACGCGCCCAGCCGCTGCGGTGCGTCGAGGAAGTCGAGCGCGTTGCGCGACGGCGGGGTGTCGACGATCACCAGGTCCCAGCGGTCGTCGGCGGCGAGCTGGCCGAGCTTCTCCATCGCCATGTACTCCTGCGTGCCGGAGAACGAGGTGGCGACGGTTTGATAGAAGGGGTTGGCGAGGATCTGCTGCGCCTTGTCCGGGGCCGAATGCTCGAGCACCATCTCGTCGAACGTGCGCCGCATGTTGAGCATCATCGCGTGCAGTTCGCCGGTCGAACCGGGCGCGAGCTGCACCAGCTGGGGCTCGTTGTCGAGATCCTGGACGCCGAGCGCCTGCGCGAGCCGGCGAGCCGGATCGATCGTCAGCACCGCGACGCGTCGGCCCTGCTCGGCGGCCCGCAATGCCATCGATGCGGCCGTCGTCGTCTTGCCCACGCCACCCGCGCCGCAGCACACGACGATCCGCGTCTTCGGGTTCGTCAGGATGCCGGACAGGTCGAGGGCGGGAGCCTTCCGCGGCGGGTTCATCGCACGCCCTGCTCGGTGAGTCGCTCGGCCAGCTCGTAGAGCCCCCCGAGGTCGACGCCGTCCACCAGCGCGGGCAGATGCATGCGGGCCACCTTCACCTCGTCGAGTTGAGCTGCGCTCTCGTCCTGCGCGGCCAGCGTGGCCGCGTGCTCGATGGTCTCGGTCAGCAGGCCGGCGAAATCGTCGTCCGACAGTGTGATGCCGGCCGTCGCGAGCCCGGCCCGGACCGCGTCGGCGTCGATCCGCCCCTTCGCGGCGTCGGCCTGCGCGTCGGACGGCAGGAAGCGGGTGTCGTTGCGGTTGACGATCACCGTCCCGAGATGGAGGTCGGCGGCCTGGAGTTCGGCCACCGCATCCGCCGTCTCCTGCACGGGCAGCGCCTCGAGCAGCGTCACGAGATGTACGACGGTCTGCTCCGAATGCAGCAGCCGCACCACGCCCTGGCTCTGCGAGTGGATCGGACCGCCCTTCGCCAGCTCCGACATCGCCCGGGTGACGTCGAGGAACTTGCCGATCCGGCCGGTCGGCGGCGCGTCGACCACGACGGCGTCGTACACCTGGCGGCCCGACTTGTCGGTGCGGATCACGCACTCCTTGATCTTGCCGGTGAGCAGCACGTCCCGCAGGCCCGGCGCGAGCGTCGTGGCGAACTCGACGGCGCCGATCTTCTTCATTGCGCGGCCCGCGAAGCCCAGGTTGTAGAACATGTCGAGGTATTCGAGGAACGCGGTCTCGAGATCCACCGCGAGCGCGAACACCTCGCCGCCGCCCTCGGCGGTCGCGACCTTGGTCTCCTGCGGCGGCAGCGGGGGTACGTCGAACAGCTGCGCGATGCCCTGCCGGCCCTCCACCTCGACCAGCAGGACGCGTCGGCCGCCGGCGGCCAGCGCGAGCGCGAGCGCCGCGGCCACGGTCGACTTCCCGGTCCCGCCCTTACCGGAGACGAAATGCAGGCGCGCCGCGTCGGCGACGGGCGGCCAGGCCTGCTCGTCGGCGTCGGGCCGCCCCTGCGCGGCTGTGTCTGTCGGTGCTGCCACGGGCACGAGCCTATAAGTCGCGGGACGCGAATGTGCGGGGGATAGGCTCAGCGGTATGAGCGAATTGACTACCTGGGAGTATGCGACCGTCCCGCTGCTGACGCACGCGACGAAGGCGATCCTCGATCAGTGGGGTGGCGACGGCTGGGAGCTGGTCACGGTGCTGCCCGGCCCGACCGGCGAGCAGCACGTCGCGTACCTCAAGCGTCCGAAGGGCTGAGGCCCGTGACCGACACTGCGCAGTCGTGGACCGCACGTCTGGCCGAACTGGGCATCGAGCTGCCGCCGGTCGCCGCGCCGGTCGCGGCCTACGTGCCCGCCGTCCGCACCGGTGACCACGTCTACACCTCCGGCCAGCTGCCGTTCGTGGACGGCAAGCTGCCGCTCACCGGCAAGCTCGGCGCCGACGTGTCCGACGCCGACGCCAAGGACGCCGCCCGCACCTGCGCGCTCAACGCGCTCGCCGCGGTCGATGCCCTCGTCGGGCTCGACTCGATCGTGCGGATCGTCAAGGTCGTCGGCTTCGTCGCCTCCGCCGAGGGTTACACGGGCCAGCCCGGTGTGATCAACGGAGCGTCGGAGTTCCTCGGTGAGGTCTTCGGCGACGCCGGCATCCACGCCCGGTCGGCCGTCGGTGTGGCGGAACTGCCGCTCGGCTCGCCTGTCGAGGTGGAGATCATCGCCGAGGTGCGCTGAGCGCGTCCGGCACTCGCTGAGCCGCATCCCCGGAAAGGGGTTGCGGCTCAGTTGTTTTCGGCGGTGAGTGCGGGGTGATCGAGCAGCGTGCGCATGCACCGCTCGGCGAGGTCGGCGGGCCCGCCCGGTCCGGTCGTGGGCGCGTCCGTCGCCGCCCAGGTCTCGACGGCGATGCGCATCGCGGCGTTCACGGCCGCGGCGGTGAGCCGAACGATCATCGGGTCCGCGTCCGGACCCATCAGCGCCGCGAGGGCGCCGACCAGCCCTTCCTCCGAATCGTGTTGCACCCGAAGCCATACCGCGTGCAGTCCCGGTTCGTCGTGCACGGTCCGGAGCAGACCGCGTGTCCAGTGCAGCATCTCCTCGGCCACGTCGTCGGCCGGGGTGAGGGCGCGCCGGGTCGCGTTTTCGATCGCGTCGCGCACCGAGGTCTCGGTGGTGGAGTCCGGGTCCTCGGAGAGGTACGCGATCCAGCCGGTCACCCCGCCCGCGAGCAGGGGTGCGACGGCCTCTTCCTTGGTGCGGAAGTAGCGGTAGAACGTGCGCAGTCCGATGCCGGCCGCGGCCGCGATCTCCTCGGCGGTCACCGCGGAGGCGCCGCGCGTCGAGAACAGTTCACCCGCGCGGCGGGAGATCTCGAGTTGTGTCGCCGCCTTGCGCCGCTCGGTCAGCGACGTCACTGGCTGCAGACCGGGCATGTCGGGTCCTCCACTCGTTTCGAATCGCAGACTACCGGTTCTGTTCGGAACAAATGCGTGACACAACGTGCCATCAAGGCTTACTGTGCCAGTGGGCTGCACCACACCACTGTAAGCGAACAGGAGAGAACATGAAGCGATTCGAAGGCCGCCGAGTAATCGTCACCGGTGCCGGATCCGGCATCGGCCAGGCCACCGTCGCCCGCATCCTCGAGGAGGGCGGCATCGTCGTCGGCGCCGACGTCTCCGAGGCCGGGCTGGAGGTCACTCGTGAGCGCGCCGCAGCGGCAGGCACCGCCGACCGGTTGACCACCACGGTCGTGGACATCTCGAACGAGGACTCGGTGCGCGAGAACATCGGCGGCGCGATCGAGGGCCTCGGTGGTCTCGACGTGCTGATCAACGCCGCCGGCATCCTGCGCTCGTCGCACACGCACGAGACCACCCTCGACTTCTGGAACAAGGTGGTCGGGGTCAACCTGACCGGCACGTTCCTGGTCACCCGCGAGGCGCTGCCCGCGCTGCTCGCGACCGGCAAGGGCGTCGTGGTGAACTTCAGTTCCACCTCCGCGCACTTCGCGCACCCGTACATGGCCGCGTATGCCGCGACCAAGGGCGGCATCCGCTCCTTCACCCACGCGATCGCGCTCGAGTACGCCAAGCAGGGCCTGCGCGCCGTCGCCGTCGAGCCGGGCAGCATCGCGTCCGGCATGACCAGCGACCCGGGCTTCCCCGAGGGCGTCGATCCGAGCCTGATCGGCAAGCTCTACCCGTGGATCGGCGAGGGCTTCGCGCCGCCGGAGGACGTCGCCGGTGTGATCGCGATGCTGGCCTCCGACGACGGCAAGTTCGTCACCGGCACCGAGATCCGGATCGACGGCGGCACGCATATGTGAGTGCGCCTGCGCCGCACCAGGTGTCGGGTGGCGCGACCGGCAGTGGCTCGGGGTCGTACAGTGATGTCGGTTTCGAGTGCCCGGATTTTCCGGGTCCACTGTCGGTCCGTCACGAAAGGCGCGCCCATGACGCTCCAGCACCCCGCGTACGCCCAGCTACGCCAGGTCACACCCGTCGCGGCCGTCATGCTCGAGCAGAACCCGAGCATGTACTCGCTCGACGGCACCAACACCTGGATCCTGCGCGCACCGGGTAGCGACGAGTGCATCGTGGTCGATCCCGGAGACGACGACCCCGAGCACCTGGCGCGGGTCGCCGGCGTCGGGACCGTCGTACTGACGCTGATCTCGCACCGGCACCACGACCACACCGGCGGCATCGATCGGTTCTTCGAACTGACCGGTGCCCCGGTCCGTGCCGTGCGCGACGAGTTCCGCCGCGGCGGCGGTGGCGGACTCGACCACGACGAACTGATCGAGGCCGCCGGACTGACGCTGCGGGTGCTGCACACCCCGGGGCACACCGCCGACTCGGTGTCGTTCGTGATCGAGGAGGAGGGGTCGGTGCTCACCGCCGACACCATCCTCGGCCGCGGCACCACCGTCCTCGACGCGTCCGACGGCAACCTGCGCGACTACCTCGAGTCGATGCGGACCCTCATCGACCTCGGCCCCGGCCGCACGGTCCTGCCCGGACACGGTCCGGAACTCCCCGACCTCGAAGCGGTCGCCAAGTACTACCTCGCCCACCGCGAGGAACGGCTCGCCCAGGTCCGCGGCGCCCTCGCGCTTCTCGGCGCCGACGCCGACGTGCGGGCGGTCGTCGAACACGTCTACACCGACGTCGACGAGACGCTGTGGCCCGCCGCCGAGCAGTCGGTGCGGGTGCAGTTGGAGTATCTGCGCAGCTGACTGCCTACGGCCGAACGATTCAGCCCGGCGCGCTCTCGAAGAACGCCGCCGGATTGAGCGCGCTGACCGGTGTCCAGCGCGCGGTGGGCGCTGGAATATCCGAATCATGCAGTGCTGCAGTTGTATAGCCCTGGATCTCCAGGGCTGTCTGGGGATTCTCGTCGACTCGGCGCGCGATCTCGTAGAGGACCGCCAGCAGGTGCAGGCAGGGCGCGGACCGCGCCGAACACGAGCAGTCGGTGTCCGCGAGAACGGGTGCGAGCGAGATCCCAGCCGAGACGATGGCCTGGTGGATGTCGTCGGTCAGCACGGTGGTGTCCGGAACGATTTCCGAGATACCGGTGATCGACGCCCTGCTCAGCGGCGCCACCTCCAGTCGGGTCACCGATGCCTGACCGCCACGGTGGATGGAGGCGTGCACGAACCGTCCCTCGATCGTCGCCTGCACGAGGTTGTTGCGTGCCAAGCTGCGGGCGCGGGGAAGCAGCAGGCGTGCCGGCCCGCTCTGGTGCAGCGGCTGTGCCAGTCGTACCCAGTCCCTGCCCCATGGGGTGTAGCCGAATTCGTCGTCCACCATCAGCTCTCCCTCTTGCGGCGCAGGATCTCGATCAGCTGTTCGTCGTTCAGCCCGGCGAGCGCGGCGATGCCCGCCGTGTCGCCGAGATCGGTGAGTGCGGCCTTGCGGTCGTGCATGCCCGCGATGTGTTCCTCGACGGTGGTGGTCGAGGTGAGTGTGGTGACGGTGACCGGGCGGGTCTGGCCGATCCGGTGTGCCCGGTCGGAGGCCTGCGCCTCGACCGCGGGATTCCACCAGCGGTCGAAGTGGATCACGTCGGCGGCGCGGGTCAGCGTCAGTCCGGTACCGGCGGCGCGCAGGCTCAGGATCACCACCGGCGGTCCGTCCTCGGCCTGGAACCCGGACACGATTCCGGCGCGTTCGGACTGGCTCAGCCCGCCGTGCAGGAACGGCGCCGTGATCGCGAACTGATCGGCGAGATGGCGCACGAGGAGCTCGCCCGTCCGGCGGTACTGGGTGAAAACCAGTGTCGGGCTGTCGGTTTCCAAGTTGGTGGCCAGGATGTCCGTGCACAGGTCGAGCTTTCCGGACCGGCCGGCGAGCGACTCCAGCTCTCCGGTGACGAGCCCGGGATGATTGCAGACCTGCTTCAGTGAGGTCAGGACCGCGAGGACGCGACCGTGGCGTTCGATACCGGAGCCGAATCCGTCGTCGACGGCCTCCGAGAGTAGTAGGTCGTAGATCTCCTCCTGTTCGGCGGTGAGATCGCAGAGCATGTGGTTGTGGATCTTCGGAGGCAGCGCCGAGGCCACCTGGATCTTCTTGCGTGCGAGCACGATCGGTTCGATCGCGTCACGCAGCCGAGTTGCCGCAGCGGCTGAACCTGCCCCGATCGGTTGGACGAATCGTCGCCGGAACTGCGCCCGGTGGCCGAGAAAGTGGGGGGAGACCAGGTTCACCAGCGCCCACAGCTCGTCGAGGTGGTTCTCCACCGGGGTCCCGGTCAACGCGACCTTCGCTGCGCTGTCCAACGCCCGCGCGGCCTTGGAGATCTGGGTGCGCGGATTCTTCAGAGCCTGCGCCTCGTCGAAGACCACCGTGCCCCAGCGCTGTCCGGCCAACAGTTCGCCGTGGATGCGCAAGGTCGGGTATCCCACGACGACGACGGTTGCCGGTCCGCCGGGGATCTCCCCGCCGCGCCACACCGTCGCATGCAGTCCGGGCGCGAACCGTCCGATCTCGTGCGCCCAGTTCCCGGTGAGCGATGTCGGGCACACCACCAGCTGCGGCTCGGCCTCCGCGCGCCCGAGCAGGAGGCCGATGGTCTGCACGGTCTTGCCGAGTCCCATCTCGTCGGCGAGCACCGCACCGCCGTGTGCGGCGACGGTGTCCTGGAGCCAGCCGATGCCGCGTGCCTGATAGGGCCGGAGCTGTGCCTGCAGTGTCGAAAGCAGTTCCGTCGCCACGGCCTCGGTGCCGTGCAGGACGCGAACGGCGTGTTCCGCCGACACGATCGCGGTGCCGGAGGCGTTCGGCACCGCGTGGGCTGCGACCGGCAGGGTCGGGCTTTCGGTATCCGCGCCGGCGCGTGGGTCGGCGGCCCGCAGAGCGTCCTGCCAGATTGTCAGCGACTCTCCCGCGGGATCGAGCGTCAGACCGGCGAGGGTCGTGGTGTCGACGAGCCTGGTGTCCACGTCGGCTACCTCGATCGCGCCGCCCGGGCCGACCGGGAGTGCGAGGGCGATCTTTTCGCGGTCGCCCCGGATGTCCGGGGCCGGACCGCTCCGGTGGCCCGTCCACGTCCAGAGCGCGAACATGTGCCGATCGGGCAGATAGGTGGCGTGTGTGCTGGGCAGAGCGGACCCCCGAAATTGACGTATGGTGTACGGAGTATCGGTTACAACGTACACCGTACCGAATTTGTTCCGAAGGGGATCCGTGGCCGAGGAGATCAGCGCCGACCAGGCAAAACAGGTGGTCGACCTGTTGTGGCGGCACGAGCTTCCGTCGCATCCGGTCAGGCGTGGCCCGAAGCAGACGGTCAGTGTCGACGCCGTTGTCGCTGCAGCGATCGTTCTCGCCGACCGGGAGGGGTATGCGAGCGTCTCCATCCGTGCGGTCGCCGCCGAGTTGGGGCTGCGTCCGATGAGCCTGTACACCTACATCCCCAGCAAGGATGCGCTCGCGGTCCTCATGGTCGACGCGGTCGCGGACGAGGACACCATCCTGATCTCGGGTGAGCTCGGGCCGCGTGAACGCATGGCCGCCATCGCCCGCCAGGTCCGCGCCGAGCTGATCGCGCACCCCTGGCTCCTCGAGGTGCCGCCCTGGCGGCACGTCCTCGGTCCGGGGCGCATGCGCCGCTTCGAACAGCACCTCGCCGCGATCGAGGGCATCGGCCTGTCGGACCTTGCGATGGACAGGGTGATCGCGGTGCTGTCGGAGTTCGCCACCGGCAACGCCCGGGTGGCGGTTGCGGCGCTCGACGCCACGCGGCAACTGAGCGACGCGGAGTGGTGGCAGGTGTACGGCCCGTTACTGGCGGCGGCCATGCCGCCGAGTCTGTTCCCGCTGTCGGCGCGGGTGGGTTCCGCTGTCGGTGAGCTCTATCAGGCGCCCGCGGACCCGGACGGCGCGTTCGAATACGGGCTCACCAAACTGCTGGACGGGATCATGCGCGAGGTGTCGAGGGGCTGAACCGCCCGCTCCCGCAGCCCCGTCGGCGACGTATGTCATTTCAGGCATGGCACGCAGCTGATTTGGCATTTGTTCGGCATGGAACGGGCCTCGACCATTGAGCCATGACTTCAATCCTCGACGGCTGGATCCGTAACTTCGTCGACGGCACCTTCGTCGACCCCGATCCGCGACGCGGATTCGACCAGGTCGACCCGGCGACCGGACGCGTCCTCGCCCAGGTGCACGAGGCCGACCAGGCGTTGGTCGACCGCGCCGTGAACTCCGCCCGTAGGGCGCTCGACAACGGCTGGGCCGACACCCCGGTCCGTGAACGTGCCGCACTCCTGCGGCGGGCCGCGGACCGTATCGAGGAGCGCTTCGAGGAATTCGTCGCCGCCGAGATGGCGGACACCGGCAAGCCGATCACCCAGGCCCGCGAACTCGACGTCGCCCGCGCCCTCACCAACTTCCGTACCTTCGCCGACGTCGCGGCCGCCGCCGGTCAGGAATCGTTCATGACCGACCTCGCGGGCGGACGGCAGGCGCTCAACTACGCGGTCCGCAAGCCGCTCGGCGTGGTCGCGGTGATCGTGCCGTGGAACCTGCCGCTGCTGCTGCTCACCTGGAAGGTGGCGCCGGCGCTCGCGTGCGGCAATGCCGTGGTGGTCAAGCCCAGCGAGGAGACCCCGGCGACCGCGACCCTGCTGGCGGAGGTGCTCGCCGAGGTCGGGCTGCCGGCCGGCGTGTACAACGTCGTGCACGGCTTCGGTGGCAACTCCGCCGGTGAGTACCTCACGGCACATCCCGGGATCGACGGCGTCACCTTCACCGGCTCCTCCGCGACCGGCTCGCACGTGATGAAAACCGTTGCACCGCGAGTGCGCCCGGTCTCGTTCGAACTCGGGGGAAAGAACGCCGCGATCGTGTTCGACGACGTCGATCTCGACGAGGCGCTCACCGGACTCACCAAGTCCGTGTTCACCAACACCGGGCAGGTGTGCCTGTGCACCGAACGGGTGTACGTGCACCGCAGCATCTTCGACGACATCGCCACCGGTCTCGCCGAGCGCGCCGAGCGGCTGCGGCTGGGCGACCCGACCGACCCCGCCACCACCACCGGGCCGCTGATCTCGCAGGGACACCGCGACAAGGTGATGAGCTTCTTCAAGATGGCCGAGCAGTTGGGGGCCAAGACCCTGACCGGCGGCGGGATTCCGGATCTGGGGCAGGAGTTCGCGTTCGGGTCGTGGATCGAGCCCACGCTGTGGACCGGGCTGACCAACGAGGACCCCGTTCTTCGGGAGGAGATCTTCGGGCCCGTGGCGGCGCTGGTGCCGTTCGAAACCGAGGCGGAAGCGATCGCGCTCGCCAACGACACCAAGTACGGCCTGGCCGCGTCGGTGTGGACCAACGACCTGCGACGCGGACACCGTGTCGCGCAGAAGATGAACGTCGGGATCTCCTGGGTCAACACGTGGTTCACCCGCGAGCTGCGATCGCCCTTCGGCGGTGTCGGACTCTCCGGCATCGGCCGGGAGGGCGGCGAATCCTCGTTGCACTTCTACACCGAGCCGACCAACGTGTGCGTGGCGCTGTAACCCTCAGGAGCGATAACCGTGACATCGAAGACATTGAGCAGCAACGAGATCGAGGCGCTCGCGCAGCGACTCGACGGCGCGCAGGTGGGGGTGCACGACACCCTCAGCCTCGCGGACGACGTCGAGCTGGGCGTCGACGACGCGTACCGCATCCAGGAGGCGCTCGTCGGACGTCGTCTGGACCGCGGCGAGACGCTCGTCGGCGTCAAGCTCGGTTTCACGAGCAAGGCGAAGATGGCCCAGATGGGGGTGTCCGACGTGATCGTCGGCCGGCTCACCGACACCATGACCGTCGACGACGGTGGAACCGTGGATCTCCACCGCTTCATCCACCCCAAGATCGAGCCCGAGATCGCATACCGCCTGGCGCGCGACGTCGACCTCGACGACCCCACCGTCGATATCGAGGACTGCATCGACGCGGTCGCTCCGGCGATGGAGATCATCGACTCCCGCTACCGGGACTTCCGATTCACCTACACCGACGTGGTTGCCGACAACACGTCCGCGGCCGCGTATGTCGTCGGCCGGTGGCAGTCGGTGCGGTCTGTCGGCGATCTCGCGGTGCGCCTCGAAGCGGGCGGGCAGACGGTCGACGGCTCCACCGCCGCGATCCTCGACGACCCTGTCAATGCGCTGCACGCGCTGCTCGACATGAGCCGGCGCCGACGCATCCCGCTGCGCGCCGGCGACGTCGTTCTCGCGGGCGCCGCGACGGCGGCGATCCCGCTCACCGTCGGCGTCGCGCGATGCGACATCGATGGTCTGGGCAGCGTGACGGTGGAGGGAATCGCATGAGCGACAATGCCGCCAAGGTGATCGAGCGCCTGGCCACACCTCGCGGGCGCTTCCCACACGTGAAGGTGGCCGGTGACTTCGTCTACGTCTCCGGGACCAGTTCACGCCGCCCGGACAACACATTCGTCGGCGTCGAGGTCGACGAGATGGGAACGACCAACCTCGACATCCGAGCCCAGACCCGCGCGGTGATCGAGAACATCGCGGCGATCCTGGCCGAGGTCGGCGGCGACCTGAGCGACCTGGTCCAGGTCACGTCCTACCTCGTCTCGATGAACGACTTCGGCGGATACAACGAGGTGTACGCCGAGATGTTCGACGAGACCGGTCCCACCCGAACCACGGTTGCGGTGCACCAGCTTCCGCACCCGCACCTACTGATCGAAATCCAGGGCGTGGCGTACCTCCCCGCCGACCGACGCACGACCTCCGCCGACACGAAGGATCACTCATGACCAGTATCCCGCCCGTCATCGACTTCCAGAAGTGGATCGCCGAGAACCGCCATCTGCTCGCGCCGCCGGTGAACAACCAGACGATGGCGCTCGGCGACGACTTCATCGTCCAGGTCGTCGGCGGACCCAACCAGCGCACCGACTACCACCTCGACCCGTACGAGGAGTGGTTCTACCAGCTCGAGGGCGACATCCACGTCGACGTCATGACCGAGGACGGGCCGCAGCGGGTCCACATCCGCGAGGGCGAGACCTGGCTGCTGCCGGGCAATCTGCCGCACTCGCCGCAGCGGCCCACCGCGGGCTCGATCGGTCTGGTCATCGAGCGGGTTCGGCGCGAGGGCACCCTCGAGAAGTTCCAGTGGTACTGCCTGGACTGCAACCACCTCATCCACGAGATCGAGCTGCAGGTGCGCGACATCGTCGCCGACCTGCCGCCCGTGTTCGTGCAGTTCTACGAGGACGAGCAGGCCCGCACGTGCGACAACTGCGGTGCACTGCACCCCGGAAAGGGCTGACGTGAGCGGCATCATCGACATCCACACCCACTACGTCCCCAAGGGGTGGCCCGACCTCACCGCGGACGCCGGTCCGGACGCCCCGTGGCTACGGGTCGAGAGCGAGTCGGAGGCCGTCATCATGATGGGCTCCAAGGAGTTCCGGCGCATCCAGGCCGACGCCTGGGATGCCGGGACGAGACTGCGGGACATGGATGCCGACGGTGTCCGGACCCAGGTGGTCTCGCCCACGCCGGCGTTCTTCAACTACGGGCGCACCGGGGAGCAGGCCGAGCGGATCTCCCGCATCTTCAACGACCTCGCACTCGACATCGTCGCCCCGGCCCCGGACCGGCTGATCCCGTTCTGTCAGGTGCCGCTGCAGGACGCCGACGCGGCCTGCCGTGAGGTGGAACGCTGTGTCGCCAACGGGCACCGCGGCGTCGAGATCGGCAACCACGTGGGCGACCGCGACCTCGACAGCGAGGGCGTCGTGACGTTCCTGCAGCACTGCGCGTCGCTCGACGTCCCGGTGTTCGTGCATCCGTGGGACATGGACTCGTCGCCGCGCCTGGATCGGTGGATGGCGCAGTGGCTCACCGCGATGCCGGCCGAGACCCACCTGTCGATCCTGGCGCTGATCCTCGGTGGTGTCTTCGACCGCATCGACGACCGGCTGAAGATCGGGTTCGCCCACGGCGGTGGATCGTTCGCGTTCTGGCTCGGGCGGATGGAGAACGCCTGGCACCGTCGCAACGACATCATCGGCACGTCCGAGATGCCGCCGTCGCACTACCTCGGCCGGTTCTACGTGGACTCGGTGGTGTTCGACGACCGTGCGCTGCGCCTGCTGGTCGACACCGTCGGTGTGGACCGAGTCATGGTGGGCAGCGACTATCCGTACCCGCTGGGGGAGCGGCCGGTGGGGGAGGTCGTGCGCAAGAGTGAGTTCCTGGACGAGGTCTCGCGGGACCTGATCCAGCGCGGCAATGCCGAGCGGTTCCTCGGGCTCTCCGACATCGCCTGAGGCATAGCCAAATTGAGATACCCGGCGGCCGATTCGGCATTTGTGAGTCATGTCTCACGCGTGCAGAATCTTTCGTACGAGGCCGAAAAGGCCGCCGGATTCCTTTGGCGAAGAACGGATCTCGGATATCCGACCGCCTCCCCTCGACACCCGATAGGTATCTGCGATGACCGACAGTACGACACGAGGGCGGGGCCCCGCCCCCGCCCCGGCCGCGCGCAGCCGCGTCGCCATGGCGACCCTGGCCGGCACCACCCTCGAGTGGTACGACTTCTTCCTCTACGGCACTGCCGCCGCCCTGATCTTCAACAAGCAGTTCTTCCCGAGCCTGAGTCCTACGGCCGGTACGCTCGCCGCGTTCAGTACGTTCGCAGTCGGGTTCATCGCCCGTCCGCTCGGCGGCCTGGTGTTCGGGCACTACGGAGACCGGATCGGCCGCAAGGCGACGCTCGTGGTCTCGCTCGTCATGATGGGCATCGGCTCGACCTTGATCGGCCTCATCCCCAACTACGACGCGATCGGAGTGTGGGCCCCGATCCTGCTCGTGGCGATGCGCGTCGTGCAGGGCATCGGACTCGGCGGTGAGGGTGCCGGAGCGACACTGATGTCGATGGAGCACGCCCCCGCCGGGAAGAAGAATCTCTATGCCGGCTTCCCCCAGATGGGCACGCCGGCCGGGCTGGTGCTCGCGAACGGCATCTTCCTGACCACCAGTTCGGTGATGTCGGACAGCGCGTTCTCCTCGTGGGGCTGGCGGATCCCGTTCCTGCTCAGCTTCGTTCTCGTCGCAATCGGTCTCGTCATCCGTCTGCGGGTCACCGAATCCCCGTCGTTCACCGGGATCGTCGAGAACAACGAGGTGTCGAAGTTCCCGCTGCGTGAGTCGTTGAAGGTCGGCTTCCCGCGCCTGTCGCTCACCCTGCTCGCGGTTCTCGCGAACTCTGCGGTCGCGTACGCCTTCATGGTGTTCTCGCTGTCCTACGGCAGTCAGCACCTCGGCTTCGACAAGCAGTTCCTGATCCTGTGCGTGACGGCCGCCGCCGTGCTGTGGTTCGCGTCGATTCCGGTGTGGACCAGGGTGGCCGACAAGCACGGTCGCCGCACGATGTTCATCGCGGGCTCGGCGGCGATCCTGGCGTGGTGCATCGTGTTCTTCCCGCTGCTCAACACCGAGAACTCGGTGATCGCCGTGATCGCGTTCCTCGGTATGGGTCTGATCGTCCCGGTCACGCACTGCGTGCAGGGCAGCATCATCGCCGACACGTTCCCCGCGAAGGTGCGCTACTCGGGTTCGTCGCTGATCCTGCAGAGCGGCGCGATCCTGGGCGGCGGTCTCGCGCCGATGATCGCCACCGCGCTGCTGGACGCCACCGGATCGTCCGCCGGCGTCACGTGGTACCTCGCGACCGTCTGCGCGATCAGCCTGGTCGGTGCGATCGCCCTGTTCCGGGTCGTGCCGGACTCCTCGCGGGGCCTGCAGCACGACGAACCTGCGGTCGTTCCCGCCTGATCCCGTCGGGGGAACCGGAGCCGTCCACCTTCTCGGTGGGCGGCTCCGACTCGTTCTCCGTGTCAGGCTCGGGCCGGTGCGATCTCGGCCGCGAACTCGGCAAGGAAGTCCACCAGTGCGGAGGCCGACGGGCTCAGGGTGCGTCCGGCCGACAGTGTGATGCCGACGCTGTGGCCGATCGGATCCAGCGTGATCGGCAGGGTGGTGAGCCGAACGTCGTCGCGGGGGATGAGGCTGGGGAGGACCGCGACCATGTCGGTCTCGATCAGTAGCTGACGCACCGTGAGGAACGACGTGGCCTCCACCCGGTTCTCGGGCAGCGCGAGGCTGTTGCGGGCGAAGAACTCCTCGAGTTCGCGGCGCAGTGCCGTCTCCACGCCCGGCAGGATCCAGGGGTACTGCGTGAGATCGCTCAGCTGGATCTCGCTCCGGCCGGCCAGGGGGTGGCCCCGACGCGTCACGAGCTCGACCGATTCGGCGTACAACGTGCGGCGCACGGCCATCTCGTCGGTGGGGGACGTGAGCCGGCCGACGATGAGATCGATACGCCCGGACTGCAGTTCGGTCAGCAGCATCTCCGGGGTGCCCTCGCGGACCACCACTGTCAGAAGTGGGCGCTCCTTCTTCAGCCGGGCGATCGCGCCGGGCAGGAGCACATTCGAACCCGCGAGATGTGTTCCCACGACCACGGTTCCACGGTCGGCGTCCGCGAGCTCGACGACATGCCGACCGGCCTGCGTCAGCTGCGCGATCACCGCGCGGGCATGCGCGGTGAACGCCTCCCCGAAGATCGTCGGAGTGATGCCGCGAGGCCCCCGGTCGTACAGGGAGACACCGAGAATGGACTCGATGTCGTGCAGGCTCCGTGTCGCGACCGGCTGGGTGACATGCAGGGCCGCGGCCGCGGCGACGACGCTGCCCTGACTGGTCAGTGCGTCGACGAGGAGAAGGTGGCGGAGCTTGAGGCGCCCGTCCAGCAGTTTGGGCATGTCCATGGGGGAATCCTAGCGACGACCCTGTCCCGCGTATACCGTCAGCGATTTGGTGGTTGCGATGCGCAACTGTATTGCGGTGAAGCAGCTTTCGCGTGCCGCCATCGTGTCAGGACGGGTCGCCGAGACCGGCGAACAACCCCAGTAGCGCGCGACTGAGCGCGGAGTCCGGTTCGGTGAGATCGAGGAAGATGTCGTAGTGGTTGCGGTCGGGGACGACCAGTAGTTCGCTCTCCGACCGGCGTGCCCACGCGCTGTGGAACATCCGGCTCTGCTCGAGGAAACCGACGCCGTCGTGCTCCGCGACCGCGATCACCGCGCGCGGGCCCACACGATCGGTCTGCAGCATCGGGCTCAGGGCGCTCGCACGGGTGTCGTCCAGGCTCAGCCACTCGTTGGCGAACGAGTTCACGAGCGGGCGGATGTCGAACAGTCCACTGATCGGCATCGCGGCGCGCACGACGTCGTCGGGCAGTCCGAAATCGGCCTGCCACCCGGACACCATCGTGGTGGCGGTCAGGTGACCGCCCGCGGAGCTGCCCCCCACCACGATCCGGTCCCGGTCGAGTCCGTGCTCGGCACCGTGGTGGTACACCCAGGCGACCGCCGCCCGGACCTGCCGGACGATCTCCTCGAGCGGCGTGTGGGGTGCCAGTCCGTAGTCGACCGCGACGGTGGCGATCCCGGCGTCGTCGAGCATGCGCGCCATGAACGCGGTGTGGTGCCGCGACAGCGCCCGCCAGTACCCGCCGTGGACGGCCACGAACACCGGACGCAGTCCCGGTCCGGTTCCCCAGACGTCGAGGCGTTCGGTGCTGTCGGGATCGAAGCGAAGATCGGCGAATCCGTCGAGTCCGTCGACGGTCTCCCGCGAGCGCCGTCGATACTCCTCGACGGTCGCGTCGAACAGTTGGGGGGAGACGGTGTTGCGGACGTTGTAGTCCGCGTCGATCTGCGGGTCGGTCACCGTCCCATCCTCGGGCGCGTGCGAATGCCTGTCGAATGCGAAATCGGACTCGAGATATGTCCGTACTGCTATATCGGACACGGCCGGGAACAGCGAAGCCGCCCTGTCCCGCGTGGGACAGGGCGGCTTCGATTGTTCAGGTGCCGACGCCGGAGGCGATCAGCGAGCGCGACGCGCCAGACGCTCCGAGTCGGAGATCAGGACGCTCTTGCCCTCGAGTCGCAGCCAGCCGCGGTGCGCGAAGTCGGCCAGGGCCTTGTTCACGGTCTCGCGGGACGCGCCGACGAGCTGGGCGATCTCTTCCTGCGTCAGGTCGTGCGTGACGCGGAGCGAGCCGGCCTCCTGGGTGCCGAAGCGCTGGGCGAGCTGCAGCAGCGCCTTCGCGACACGACCGGGGACGTCGGTGAAGATCAGGTCCGCGAGGTTGTTGTTGGTACGACGCAGACGACGTGCGAGGACGCGCAGCAGCTGCTCCGCGATCTCCGGACGCTGGTCGATCCACGACTTGAGGGCGTCCCGGTCCATGCTCACGGCGCGGACCTCGGTGACGGTGGTCGCGGTCGAGGTGCGGGGACCCGGATCGAAGATGGAGAGTTCGCCGAACATGTCCGACGGACCCATGATCGTCAGCAGGTTCTCGCGGCCGTCCGGCGAGCGGCGGCCGAGCTTCACCTTGCCGGAAACGATGATGTACAGCCGGTCACCGGGCTCATTCTCGTTGAAGATGACGTGCCCGCGCGGGAAATCGACGGGCTGAAGCTGCTTGACCAGTGCAGCCACCGCCGAGGGCTCGACTCCTTGGAAGATGCCGGCTCTGGCCAGGACCTCGTCCACGTGCGCTCCTTTGGGAAAAACTGTTCATCGATGCAAGTTGCTGCACATGACGGAGGTCTCATGCAACGAGTACGCACACAAAGTCTACTTGCCGCGCCTGTGTGACGAGTCACGGACACCACGTAGAGTTTCACAACTTTGCGGAAGATGCCCGATTCGGAGTGTCGGGACAACATGATTCGGGTCGGCCGCATCTCGGCCGGTGTCGTTTCAGCTCGCCCGGCGGGCGGTCCTGTCGGCATCGTCCGAATCGTCGGCCTCGCCGCGGCCACTGCGCCGACGGCGGTTGAAACGGGCCAGGGCGTGCGGGAAGCCCTCGGACGCGAGCGTCGCCACCTCCGACTGGCTCGCCTGGTCGAGGAACTCCTCGACCTCCTGTTCGCGGACCGTGAGTCGACGGAGCCGGAACTCGACGCGCTCCATGGCCAGAGCGAACAGCATCAGCAGCACAGGAAACAGCACCACAGCCAGACCTTGCATATGCGGAAGTAAACACAACGAAGGTCTCAGAAGCGACACGGTCCGGAATCCGATCGGCTGCTGAGTCCGTAGAGTTGTCGGGGTGCATGCGACCTCGGCCGGTGGCCCGAAATCGGACGTAGAACCCGTCACGTCGGGTGAGTCCCGGCTGGCCTTGGTGCGCCGGGCCCGGCGCATGAACCGCCGCCTGAAGGTGGCATTCCCGCACGTCTACTGCGAGCTGGATTTCACCACGCCGCTCGAGCTGACGGTGGCGACGATCCTGTCGGCGCAGTGCACGGATGTGCGGGTCAACCAGGTAACTCCCGCTCTCTTCGCGCACTACCCCGACGCCCGCGCGTACGCCGAGGCCGATCGTGTGGAACTCGAGGAGTACATCCGGTCGACCGGTTTCTACCGGAACAAGGCGAACTCGATCATCGGCCTCGGACAGGCGCTTCTCGAGCGCTACGACGGCGAGGTTCCCGACAAGTTGAAGGACCTCGTGACGCTGCCGGGTATCGGCCGCAAGACCGCGAACGTCGTCCTCGGTAATGCGTTCGGCGTGCCCGGAATCACAGTCGACACTCACTTCGGTCGGCTCGTCCGACGCTGGAAGTGGACCGAGGAGACGGACCCGGTCAAGGTCGAGCACGCGGTCGGCGCACTCATCGAACGCAAGGAGTGGACCGACCTCTCGCATCGCGTGATCTTCCACGGTCGTCGGGTCTGTCACGCGCGCAAGCCGGCGTGCGGGGTGTGCGTACTGGCCAAGGACTGCCCGTCCTACGGCACCGGGCCCACCGACAAGGCCGCGGCGGCCGCGCTCGTGAAGGGCCCCGAGACCGAGCACCTTCTCGAACTGGCAGGTATGTGAGCGGTATGCGGATGTCGAGTGCAGCGCGGTGGAGTCTGGTCGCGCTCGTGGTGGTGGCGGCCCTGATCGTGGCCATCTGGCCACGCGGCGGCGACGAGGCGGCCGACGTCGGGGGCTATCCCGGCGCGGACCGTTCGGGTTCGCAGCAGGAGCGGCGGGCCGCCGACACCCCGGAGTCGCTGGCCGCGGCCCGGGCCGACGCGGAGTTGGCGCCGTGCCCCGCACCGGGCGGTCCCGCTCCCGTGGGGTCGGTGCTCGACGGCATCACCCTCGAATGTGTCGGCGACGGCAGTCGCGTCGACCTCGCGGCGTCGCTGGCCGGCAAGCCGGTCCTGCTCAACCTGTGGGCCTACTGGTGTGGGCCGTGCCGGGAGGAACTGCCGTATCTGCAGCAGTACGCGGATCGGGCGGGCAGCGCGGTTACCGTACTCACGGTGCACACCGATCCCAACGAGGCGAACGCCCTCGCGCGCCTCGCCGAGTACGACGTCCACCTGCCCGGCGTCCAGGACGGGTCGGCGCGCGTGCAGGCCGCCGTCGGATCGCCCGCGGTGTTGCCGGTGTCGGTGCTGATCCGCCCCGACGGATCCGTCGCGAAGATCCTGCCGCAGCCGTTCCGTAGCGTCGACGAGATCGCCGACGTCGTCCAGCAGTACCTCGGCGTCGCCGCATGAGCTTCCGATCGCACCCGTCCTTGAATCCCGCGGCCGCGCCCGAGTGGTTGCGCGGTGTCACACACACCCCGCCCGCGGACCCCAATCGCGTCAACCCGGTGCTGAACCGGCGTGCGCCCGACGGCGCCGCCGTGCGGCCCGCGGCGGTGCTGGTGCTGTTCGGTGGATCGCCCGAATCCGACCCCCTCGCCGTCGGCGGCCTGCCCGCCGACGCCGACGTGCTGCTGACACAGCGGGCGTCGACGATGCGTCAGCACAGCGGTCAGGTGGCCTTCCCCGGCGGCGCGGCCGACCCGGAGGACGACGGCCCGGTCGACACGGCCCTGCGTGAGGCGGAGGAGGAGACCGGGCTCGTGCGCGCCGGCGTGCAACCGCTCGTGACGCTGCCGGAGCTGTTCATCCCGCCGTCCGGGTTCGACGTCACCCCCGTGCTCGCCTACTGGCGGGATCCCAGCCCGGTCGGCGTCGTCGACGCGGCCGAGGCCGAACGTGTGGTGCGGGTGCCGGTGCGGGATCTGATCGACCCCGACAACCGGTTCCAGGTCCGGCACCGCGCCGGCTATCAGGGCCCGGCGTTCGAGGTGGACGGCATGCTCGTGTGGGGCTTCACCGCCGGCGTGCTCGCGGGACTGCTCACGGTGTCCGGCTGGGAGATCGAGTGGGATCACCACGACGTGCGTGACCTCGACGCGACGCTCACCCGGGTCGCGACCGGGATGGACGAGAACGACGGAAACTTCGGGCAGCAGGCTCGGAAGGGGGAGCGTTGAGCGGATCCGGATGGATCGACCTGGCGGTGATCCTGATCGCGCTGCTGGCCGCGTCGTCGGGCTGGCGGCAGGGTGCGGTCGCGTCGGCGCTCGCGTTCCTCGGCGTCGTGCTCGGTGCGGTCGCCGGCATCCTCATCGCCCCGCACGTCCTCGTCCACGTCGACGAGGGGCGGGCCCGGGTGCTCGCCGGCATCGCGCTGATCGTCGTCCTCGTCGTGATCGGTGAGGTCGCCGGCATGGTGTTGGGCCGGGCCGCCCGTAGCGGCATGCACAGCCCCGTCGCGCGATCGGTGGACAGCGTCGTCGGCGCGGGTCTGCAGCTGACGGCCGTCCTGGTCGCGGCGTGGCTGCTCGCGATCCCGCTGGCCACGTCGACTCAGGCCAACGTGGCCACCGCGGTGCGCGGGTCGAAGGTGCTCAGCACCGTCGACGACGTCGCCCCGAACTGGCTGCGCAACGTGCCGAGCGAGTTCTCGGCCCTGCTCGACACCTCCGGTCTGCCGGACGTCATCGGCCCGTTCGGCCGGACCCCCATCACGAACGTGGAACCGCCCGACGCCAGCGTGCTCGCGAGCCCGGTGGCGCAGCAGCTGCAGTCGAGTGTCCTGCGGATCCGTGGCGCGGCGCCGAGCTGCCAGAAGGCCCTCGAGGGATCCGGCTTCGTCGTCGGTCCCGAACGGGTCATGACCAACGCGCACGTCGTGGCGGGCACGTCGTCGGTCACCGTCGACACGGCGGCGGGACCGCTCGACGCACGTGTCGTCCTGTTCGATCCGGCGGTGGACGTCGCGGTGCTCGACGTTCCCGGGCTCACCGCCGCCCCGCTGCAGTTCGCGCCCGAGAAGGCGCGCACCGGTGACAGCGCGATCGTGCTGGGCTACCCGGGCGGAGGACCGTACACGGCCAGCGCCGCCCGCATCCGCGAGGTCCTCGACCTGCGCGGCCCGGACATCTACCGCTCCGGCAACGTCGAGCGCGAGGTGTACACGGTGCGCGGGTCGATCCGTCAGGGCAACTCGGGCGGACCGCTCGTCGACGAGCAGGGACGTGTCCTCGGCGTCGTGTTCGGTGCCGCCGTCGACGACAGCGACACCGGATTCGTCCTCACCGCGGACGAGGTGTCGCGCCAGCTCGAGCAGGCCGGTCAGTCGCGCGCCGCTGTGGGTACGGGCGTCTGCATCGCCTGATCGAGGCGGGGCCGGGAGTTCGGTCTCCTAGTCCTTGGGGCGGACGAGTCTGGACTCGTAGGCGTAGATGGCGGCTTGGGTGCGGTCCCGGAGCTGCAGCTTGCCGAGGATCCTGCCGACGTGGGTTTTGACGGTTTCGTCCGAGACGAAGAGCTTCGAGGCGATCTCACTGTTGGACAGTCCGCTCGCGATGAGGACGAGGACCTCCGACTCGCGGGCGGTGAGGGTGTGTACCCGTGCGGAGTCGTCGGCGGTGTCGCGAGGTTCCAGGCGGCAGAACTCGGTGATCAGTCGTCTGGTCAGGTCCGGTGAGAGCAGCGCGTCTCCCCGCGCGACGGTCCGGACGGCGTCGGCAAGGTCGGCAGCGGACGCTTCCTTGAGCAGGAATCCGGATGCGCCCGCCCGCAGTGCCTGGTAGACGTACTCGTCGAGGTCGAAGGTGGTGAGCACCAGGACGTGGGGAGCCGGGCCGCCCGCGGCGACGATCCGGCGGGTGGCCTCGATTCCGTCGAGGAACGGCATCCGGATGTCCATCAACACGACGTCCGGCCCGAGTTCCGACGTCAAGGCGACGGCCTCGGCCCCGTTGCCCGCGGTGGCGATCACCTCGATGTCCGGCGTTGCGCCCAGCAGAACCGAGAAGCCGTCGCGAACCATTGCCTGATCGTCGGCGATGATGACCCGGATGCTCATGCTCTGAGATTGTCGTTCACGACGTCGCCGGGCGAGTGGGCAGCTCGGCCTGGACCTCGAATCCGCCGGACTGCGTGGGACCCGCGGTCAGGTGACCTCCGAGCATCACCGCGCGTTCGCGCATGCCGATCAGCCCGTGGCCGCCGGTGGGGGACATGTCGTTCGCTCGTGTGGGCTGCGGCGGCGCTTCGTTGGACACGCACAGCCTGACCGACTCCCCGGTGTGGACGAGTTCGACGCGGGTGGCTGCCCCTGACGCGTGGCGCACCACGTTGCTCGAGGATTCCTGCAGAATTCGGTACAACGCCAGCTGAACCCCGTCGGGGAGGGTGTCCAGAGGGCCGCGTCGATCGAGGGTGACGGTGACGCCGGCCGCGCGCATCGAATCGACCAGTGCCGGTATGTCGCTCAACGACGGCTGGGGCGTTGTCGGCGCTGCACCGTCCGGCGTCGGCCGGAGCACCCCGAGGAGGGCCCGTAGCTCGGCGAGACCGTCGAGTGCCGTCTCCCGAATCTGCCGGAACTGGTTCACGAGCTCGTCCGGGGGGTTCTCGACCCGGTACGGCGCCGCCTGCGCCTGGATGGAGATCACCGACATGTGGTGCGCGATCACGTCGTGGAGTTCCCGAGCGATCGCCGAGCGCTCCTCGAGAACGGTTCGTTGGGCCCTCTCGCGGGCGTTCAGTTCCATCTGGGCGGCCAGATTCGCCCGGTCGGTCCGCCACCCGTGCGCCAGGATGCCGAGGGCGACCGCACACGCGAACTCCGTGGCCGCGGCCGCCACGACGAGCCAGGACCCGATCTGCATCCCGACCAGTTCGAGCACCACCGCGACCGCGACACTCACCACTGCCGCAACGAGGGCGGTGGCCGTCCGGACCCGGAAGGCCAGCAACGCCAGGACGATCGCGTGGACCAGCCACATCCACTGCTGGTTGTCGTAGCTCGGTGGATGGGCGACAGCCTGCACGACGACGAACCCCAGCGAGATCCACCAGGCCGGTACCGGCCACCTCAACGCCACGACGATCGTCGCCGCGTGCGCCGTCGCCAGCGCCGTCGCGGTGTCGTCCGCGCCGGTCATCGACAGCAGAACGGCGAGGACGACGAGGAGTACGTGCGGTAGCCACCGCAGTGCGCGTGGCCACGAGAGGCCGGGCAGCGGCATCGGTTCGAGCGTGAAGAGTTCACCGGAACCGGCCCGGACCGCGTCGATCAGGCTCGATCCGGACGGCTTCGGGTGCGGTGCGGCTTCCACGTCGTCGATTGTCGACCACCCTGTGCGCGGTCGCGTCCCCCGTGAGAGCTACCCGGGAAGTTGGCTCCCGCGGGGGAGGTGGATGCCCGACCCCGCGGGCGACAGTGAAGGGGTCGATCGACCCCGACATTTCTCACACCCACAGGAGCGGAAACCACGATGCCGACGGACTCACCCGGCCTACCCATTCGCATCTCACGCACAGTCGCGGCGACCGCGGCGACGATCATCGCCGTGCTGCTCGCAATCGTCATGATCGGCGCCTACTTCCCGTCGATCCCGAAGGTGGGCTTGTTCGGCCCCGTCCTCGGTGGCCAGTACCCGTTCCACATGGCACTCTTCGCGCTGTGCGGGACCGTCCTCGCACTGCTCGCCTGGCGCGCCGGACTCCGCCGATGGGGCGCCGCTATCACCGCGATCGGTTCCCTGGCACTCGTTGCCGCGCTGGGGATCGGCGGCACTCAGATCGCCGCGGCGGCCGGAGCCGGCACCGACATCTCGCTCCGCGATGTCGGCACGCAACTTGCGTACCCGGGAACCACACCCGACGCGACACGTACCTACACCGTCCGTGACGGCGAACCTCTCGATGTCGACGTGTACCTGCCCGAGGGCCACGACCCGGCCGCTCCGTCGGCCGAGAAGATCCCGGCGGTGATCCTCGCGCATGCCGGCGGGTTCCACACGTTCGACAAGGCGGACCTGCGGGGGACGGGGCGCTGGCTCGCCGACCGCGGCGTCGCGGTGTTCGCCGTCCAGTACCGGCTCGCCACGGAGGACCGCCCCACTTGGGACGCGGCGCCGCAGGACCTGGTCACGTCGCTGCGCTGGGTACGTGACCACGCCGGTGAGTACGGACTCGACCCGGATCGGATCGCCCTGGGCGGAATGTCGGCCGGCGGCACCCTCGCAATGAACACGGCCTACCGTCTGCAGAACGGAACTCTGACCGCCACCGACGGCGGCCCGACGCCACCCGCACCGGCGTCGGTCGTCGGCTTCTATCCCGGCACCGACGTCTCCCAGATGTGGGAGCAGAACATTCTCGGCAGCCGCAACGCCGCGGAACTGTTCACCGGTGGCACCCCGGATCAATTTCCCGATCGCTACGCAGAGGTTTCACCGCTCGGAGCCGTCGGTCCGGGCCTACCGCCCACCCTGCTCGTAGTCGGCGACCGCGACCACAGCGCGACACCGGCCTCCGTCCGCCAACTCCACGACGAGCTCCGCGCCGACGGCGTCGACTCCACTCTCGAGGTGCTCCCCTTCGCCGATCACGCGTTCGACGACGCGTTCGGCAGCATCCCCGCACAGCACAGTCGGCAGATCCTGCTCGACTTCCTGACCTCCGAGAGGAACAACTGATGCGCTGCTGGTGTGTCAGCGGGAGGCGAGGGCGAAGCGCAGCAGCTCGGCCGTCACCTCGGCCGGTGCCTCCTGGTGCGCGAAGTGGCCGACGTCGGGGATCGAGTGCAGCTGCTGACCGGGTGCGTGCCGGGTGGACCGCTCGACGGTGCGCTTCAGCACGTACGGATCGAGGTCGCCGTGCATCTGTAGGACGGGGATCCGCAGCGTGTGGTCCATCGCGGTCATGAACCGGTGGCCGTCGGGGCGGAACTGGCTGCGGAACGCCCAGCGCTGGTACTCGAGCGCGGAGTGGGCGACGCCCGGAATCCGGATCGCGGACCGCAGGCGGCCCACCACCTCGGGGAACTCGTCGGACTGCGCCCAGGCCGGCCCGGACCGGGCTCGCAGCAGACGTTCGACCTCGGCGCCCTCGGATCGCAGCAGACGCCGTTCGGGGCGCCACGGCACCTGGTACCGGAGGAACGTCGGGAGCAGCGCCGACCGCTGCCCGCGGTCGCGCAGGACGGCGTCCTTGAGTGCGATCGGGTGCGGCGAACTGACGAGGCCGATGGAACGCACCAGCCGCGGGTGCAGGAGCGCGGTGGCCCAGCAGACCAGTCCGCCGTCGGCGTGTCCGATGAGCGTCGCGTCGGTGTGGCCCATCGCGCGGATCAGGCCGGCGATGTCACCGGCCAGCGTCCAGCCGTCGTAGCCGCGGGGCGGGGTGTCGGTGTCGCCGTAGCCGCGCAGGTCGACCGCGACCGTTCGGAATCCTGCGTCGGCCAGTGCGGTCAGCTGGTGGCGCCACGTCCACCAGAAGTCGGCGAAGCCGTGCAGGAGCACGACGAGTGGGGCGTCGGGGTGGGACGGTCCGGCCTCGGCGGCGTGGATACGGATGCCGTTGGCGTGGATGTCCCGATGGGTCCACGGTCCGTCGAAACGGACCGTGGACGGATCTGGCTGTGTCACTGATGGGGCCACGGCGGCGATCAGCCGGCGGTGCCCGTTCCGGTGCCCAGCGGAGAGCCTGCCTCCGGACGCTGACCGGGCAGCACCGTGGCGGCCTGCTTGAGGGAATCGATCGTCTTGTTCGGCGCGCGGAGCTTGCGAACCCGCAGGTAGCCGAGCAGGGCGAGGACGCCCGTGACGACGACCATCAGGGCGAACACGATCAGGAACGAGGCCCACCGGTCCAGCCACACGCTGAGCAGTTCGGCGAGGAAGAAGAAGAAGAAGAACGAGCTGAACACCAGGACGGCGAGCGCGAGGATGAAGAAGAGGCTGCCCTGCAGGCCCTTCTTGACCTCGCTGGTCACCTCGGCCTTCGCCAGTTCCACCTCGGCGCGGAAGAGCGTGGAGACCTGGGCGGTCGCGTCGCGCACCAGGGTGCCGATCGAGGCCGTCTCCGGGTTGTGCGGATCGGTCAGGGGGATCGAGGAGATCGTCGTCGGGACCCCGTCGCCGGTGGCCCGGCTGCCGTTTCCGGTGACTCCACTGCCGTTGGTGACACTCACTTCTCGACCCCTCCAGGTAGCTCTGACGCGCTGGTAGCTGTGATGTGCAAGTCGACCTCACACATCGGTGGCAGCGGCGCGAGCCTGATGAACCCGTCCGCGCCGCAACAGTAGCGCCGATCCGATCAGTGACGCAGCCAACGACGTCATGAGCACCGCGGCCTTCGCGATGTCCGCTTCGCTGCCGTCGCCGACACCCGCGAGAGCGAGATCGGCCACAAGAAGGCTAACCGTGAACCCGATGGCGCCGAGCACCGACAGGGCGAACATGTCGCGGAAGCCGAGCGAGCGGGGCTTGGTGGCGATGCCGAGACGGATCGCCAGCCACGAGATCCCGAAGATTCCGACGGTCTTGCCGACCAGCAGACCGAGGATGATCGCGAGCGAGATCCGGTCGGTGAACAGCGCGCCGAGCACCTCCCCGTTGATCGGGACTCCCGACGCGAACAGGGCGAACAGTGGCACACAGACGGCCGCGGACCACGGCTGCAGACGGTGCTCGAGCCGGGCCGCGGGCGAGAACTGCTCGTCGGGATCGGTGCGGACCCGGGTGAGCAGCCCCAGCGCCACGCCCGCGAGCGTCGCGTGGATGCCGGCCTCGTGGACGCTGTACCAGGTCAGCAGCGCGAGCGGGACGTACAGGAACGGCGTCGTGATCCGGCGGTGCTGCGCGTACCAGTAGACGACCATGCACGCGACCGCGGTGAGGATCCACAGCATCGCGATCGATCCGGTGAACAGCACCGCGATGAGGATGATCGCGAGCAGGTCGTCGACCACCGCGAGGCTGAGCAGGAAGACGCGGGCGCTCGCCGGGATACGGGAACCGGTCAGGGCGAGGACACCGAGTGCGAACGCGATGTCGGTGGCGACGGGAATCGCCCAGCCGCGGTCCATGCCGGGCGCGCCGGCGCCGACGGCGGCCGCGATGATCGCGGGCAGCAACACACCGCCGCACGCGGCGATGATCGGCAGCGCGGCTTTCTTCCGGTCGGCGAGTTCGCCGACGACGAGTTCGCGTTTGAGCTCGAGGCCCGCGACGAAGAAGAAGATCGCGAGGAGACCGTCCTGCGCCCACGTGCCGAGCGACAGGTTCAGGTGGATCGCGCTGGGGCCGATCTGCCAGTCCCGCAGCGAGGTGTAGGCGTCGGCGAGGGGAGAGTTTGCCCACAGGACCGCGACCGCGGCGGCGATCAGGAGGATTGATCCGCCGACCGTCTCCGTGCGGAGATAGCGGCCGAGTTCGGAGCGTGCGGCAGAAATCAAGGAAAGCCTCTCACCAGGGGTTTCGACGGGTACGGCAGAACATCGCCGACCAGACTTCCCGGCACACCTCCATAGATCTTAACGTGTTCTTTGCAACCGATCAGTCCGATAGCGCGTGGTTGCGACGCATCCGGGTGAAGTGTTCAATTCCTAAGGTTTGGGATGAACTTCCACTCAGTGGAAGCGTCCGCAGGGGCCCGCGGGGTCCGTCGGGGACACAGGTGCAGGAGAAATTCACGTGAGCAAGGGTGTGGAGTCCGCCGAGCGCGGACACGGTGACTTATCGGCGTCGGCCGACGACGGGACGGTGGCCGGTGTGCCCCGTAGCCGCATCGTCGTGGCCAGCATGGTCGGCACGTCGATCGAGTTCTACGACTTCTACATCTATGCGACGGCCGCGGTATCGGTCTTCCCGCACCTGTTCTTCCCCAAGGGCAACGACACGACGGCGCTGCTCGCGTCGTTCGCGACGTTCGGTCTCGCGTTCGTCGCCCGTCCGCTCGGCTCGATCGTCTTCGGCCATTTCGGTGACCGGATCGGCCGCAAGGCCACGCTCGTCGGTTCGCTGCTCACGATGGGCGTGGCGACGTTCCTCATCGGTCTGCTGCCGACCTATGCCGCGGTGGGGCTGTGGGCGCCCGCGCTGCTGGCGCTGATGCGGTTCTGCCAGGGTCTCGGCCTCGGCGGCGAGTGGTCCGGTGCGGCGCTGCTCGCGACCGAGACCGCGAAGAGCGGCAAGCGCGCGTGGGCGGCGATGTGGCCGCAGTTGGGCGCCCCCATCGGCTTCTTCTTCGCCAACGGCCTGTTCCTGCTCCTCACGCTGGCGCTCGGCTACACCAGCAGTTCGAACCCGGACCTCGACAGCGCGTTCCTCACGTGGGGCTGGCGCATTCCGTTCCTGCTCAGCGCGGTGATGGTGATGATCGGCCTGTACGTCCGTCTCAAGCTCGAGGAGACGCCGGTGTTCGCGCGCGCCGTCGCGAACGGCGAGAAGGTCAAGACCCCGCTCAAGCAGGTCTTCAAGACCAGTTGGCGTCAGCTGATCATCGGCACGTTCGTGATGCTCGCGACGTACACGCTCTTCTACATCATGACGACGTGGGTGCTGAGCTACGGCACCGGCAAGACCGCCGCCGACGGCGGTTACGGCGCGGGCTTCCAGTACCGGGACTTCCTCGTCCTGCAGCTGGTGGCAGTGCTGTTCTTCGCGGCGACCATCCCGGTGGCCGGTTGGCTGGCCGACCGCTACGGCCGGCGCATCACGCTGCTCGTCATCACCGCCGCGATGATGGTCTTCGGCCTGACGTTCGGGCTCCTGCTCGCGGCCGAGGGCATGACCGACACCCGGATGCTGGTGTTCCTGGTCATCGGCATGGTGTTGATGGGGCTCACGTTCGGCCCGATGAGCGCCGTTCTGCCGGAATTGTTCCCGACCAATGTCCGCTACACGGGTTCGGGCATCGCCTACAACACCGCGAGCATCCTGGGCGCGGCCGTCGCGCCGTTCATCGCGACGTGGCTGGCCGAGACCTACGGCGTCGGTTGGGTGGGCATCTACCTGCTGATCGCGTCGGCCCTGACGTTCGTGTCGCTGCTGGTCATGCGCGAAACCAAGGACGACTCGCTCGACGAGGTCTGACGGTCGACCTCCGACGGGCACGTCTACGCGCTGGTGCGGGGACGTGCCCGTTTTCGTCAACTGTGCGTGGTTTCCCGGGATTCCGAAAACCGCTCGTCAGTTTCGTTCGCGAGCATTGATGGCGAATATCCAGTATCTTCCGAAACGCTTGTAATACGCGGCACCTGAGTTCGAACCCGATTTGTCCTGTAAATGGCGAAAAGGAGTTTCCAGAGTGCGTAATTTCGGTGCAGCTTTCCGAATTCTGGTCATCGCGGTGCTCACTGCCCTGGTCGCGCTGACGACGGTGATCGCCGGGCCGACCAGCGTCGCTCAGCCTCCCGCAGGTGAACTCACGCTGCAGAAAACGGCCGCGCCGAGCTTCGGCGTCGCATCGGGCGACACGGTCACCTACACCTTCGCGGTGAGCAATACCGGCACGACGACGGTCTCCGAGATCACCGTGGTGGAAACTGCATTCACGGGTTCGGGCGGACCGCCCGAGGTGTCCTGTGACGAGGACACTCTCGAACCGACGCAGTCGACGACCTGTGTCGCTACGTACGACGTGACCGACGAGGACCAGGCCGCCTGTGTCATCACCAACACGGCCCAGGCCACCGGCGTCGATCCCGCCGACGTCGTATCGGCGCCCGACTCCGCGCAGGTTCTCACGGACTGCGGTGCCGACTTTGCCGGAAGCGCCTTCCTGCCGGCGGCACTGGGATCGGCGGGGGAAGGCGGATTGTTCGCTCTGGGGCCGTTGGCCGTGGGGTCCCTGGGGCTGGGCTCGTTGGGTTTGCTGGGCGGGTTGGGCGGCCTGATCGGCGTGGCTCTCACCACTCCGTACCAGCCGGCCCCGGTGGCTCAGTGCCTGAACGCGCCTTTCCAGAACGTGCCGTTCCCGTACGTTCCGATGCTGACCTCGCCGTGCCCCGGCGAACCGAACGGCGGTCAGAACCCCGAGGGACCCTGACCGAAGCGCCGGACCCGCAAAGCTCGAGACAGACGAGTGGCCCGGGACGTGAAGTCCCGGGCCACTCGTCTGCGTCGAGGTCTCGTCGCTACTGGCGGACGAACAGCGGATACCGCTCGCCGGCGATCATTCGGTCGTAGCGAACCCGGGCGCGCTTCTCGCTCTCGTCGAGTGCTCCCTCGATCCAGGCGTACGCCCACGGCCCTTCGTCGAGCGCGACGATCGCGATCGTGTACGGGGTGAAGTCGGTGCAGGTCCGGCTGGGCGAGATCTCGATGACGGTCCACGAGACGATCGATCCGTTGCCGGCGGACGGTGCGCGGCTGATCTCGGTGCCGCGGCACGACGAGCAGACCGCCGCGTCGGGGGCGAGCAGGGCGTCGCAGCTGTCGCAGCGGCCGATGGTGAAGCTGTCCACATCGGTGGTGGTGCGGGTCAGTTGATCGTGCATCGGGATACCTCGACTTCGTGAAGCTTGGGATGTCCGACTCCCACAGTTCCAAGAGACGCGCAAGGCCACGACGGTAGAAGTACCCGTGCACATACCTGTTTCCCGCGGGGCGGGTACCCGTATGCGGTGAAACCGCAGCTCAGGCGGAGTCGCTTTCGACCCCGCGCCCCTGTTCGACGACCCAAGCGGCGATCTGGGTCCGCGAGTTGAACCCGAGTTTCGCGAGGGCATGCTCGACATGGCCCTGGACGGTGCGCTGAGAGATCACCAGTTTTTCCGCGATCGCCTTGTTCGTCAGGCCCTGAGCCACCAGTTCGGCGACCTCCTGCTCGCGTGGCGTCAGATCGGTCGCGGAGCGCTCGGCCGACTCCTCCTCGGGCAGCCGGTCGTCGACGGCGAAGTCGACGACCTCGTCGAGTGTCAGCTCGCATCCCTGGCGTACGGCGGTGTCGAAGGCGCGGTCGCCCAGGGCGCGCTCGCACCGGTCGCGGGCCTCGTCGCGGTTGAAACGGAGCGCGGGAATCACGACGCCCGGATTGCCGGCGGCGGACCAGAGGGTGTCGGCGGCGCCCAGCAGAATCGCGGACCGCTGGAACTGGGCGGTCGCGGCCGCGGTCCACGCGAGGGCCTCCACAGAGATCGCGGTGCCGAGGAGGTCGTCCACCTCGCCGCTCAGCGCCGCCGCCTGGGCGAAGTGCGGGCGTGCCGCGTCGGGGTCGTCCTGCCACAGGGCGAGTCCCCTCATGCAGAGGGCGTACGAGCGGTAGATCGACTCGCCGTGGGCGCGGGTGATCTCGAGTACTTCGTCGGTGTACTCCGCGGTCTGCTCGCGCTCGCGAAGGACCGCCGTGGCCGTTGCGAGGCCGAGGACCGTGGAGACGTGGCGCAACGTGTTCTGTCCGGCGCGAACGGCATCGACGATGCTTCCGAGCAGTCGGATCGCCTCGTCAGGGTTGCCGGCGTAGATCTGGACATGTCCGGCGGCATGGGTAGCGATGATCTCGGACTCGCGATCGTCGAGCCGGGTTGCAGCGACGAGTGCCTCGTCGACGAGCGCGTGGCCGACCGGGAGGTCGCCCTGGTTCGCGGCCAGGATCGCCGAGGCGGCCAGGGCCTTCACCCGCTCGCGTGTCGGCTCCCCGCCCTGCGCGGAGAGCACTCGTGCGAGCCAGAGGCGGCCCTCGTTGAGCAGTCCTCGTGAGATCCAGAAAATGTACAGAACATTTGCGATGCGCAGCCCGGTCTCGGCCTCACCCGGTTCGGTCAGGCAGTACTCGAGAGCGGCCGCCAGATTTGGACGTTCGCGCTCGATCCGGGTGATCCACGAGGGCTGGTCCGGCCCGATCCATTCGGCCTCGGCGCGGTCCAGCAGCGCCAGGTACCAGTCCCGGTGGCGTCTGCTCAGATCGGGGAACTCACCGGACTCGTGCAACCGCTCGAGTCCGTACTCGCGGAGGTTGTCGAGCAGTCGATAGCGCACCACGCCGGAGTGCTCCTCGCGGATGAGGATCGACTTGTCGACGAGTGAGGCCACGACGTCGAGGAGGTCGTGCGACGTGTGCTCGCCCGCTACGATCGCTTCCGCCGCGTCGAGTTCGAACCCGCGGGTGAACACCGACAGCCGGCGCCACAGTTCCCGCTCGTCCGGGTTGCACAGTTCGTGGCTCCAGTCGATGCTCATCCGCAGCGTCTGCTGGCGATCGGGCGCGGAGCGGCTGCCGCCCGTGAGCAGGCGGAACCGGTCGGTCAACCGTTCGAGGATCTGATCGACCGACATCGCCCGCAGCCGCGCCGCGGCGAGTTCGATCGGCAACGGGAGCCCGTCGAGTTCGGTGCAGATCGCGACGACGGATTCGCGGTTCTCGTCGGTCAGCTCGAACCCCGGTACGGCGGCGGCCGCGCGCTCGGCGAACAGGTTCACCGCCTCGTACTGGGCGAGTGCCCGCAGCGGTGTCGACTCGTCGGGTACGGGGACGGTCATCGGCGGGACGCGGAACACCATCTCGCCGCTGATCGCGAGGGGCTCGCGGCTGGTGGCGAGGATCCGCAGGTCGGGACTCGCCCGCAGTAGGGTCTCGGCGAGCTTCGCGACGTCGTCGATGAGGTGCTCGCAGTTGTCGAGGACGAGCAGCAGATTCCGGGAGGCCAGGTAGTCGGTGAGGATCTGCGTGGTCGGTACCGCTGCCTGCTCGCGCAATCCCAATGCCGCGGCGACGGACTCGGCGACCAGCTGCGGATCACGGCGCTCCCCGAATTCGACCAGCCAGACGCCGTCGGAGAACGATCGCTGCGAGTCGGCGGCCACGCGGAGTGCGAGACGGGTCTTGCCGACTCCGCCGATGCCGGTCAGGGTCACCAGTCGCGACGCACCCAGCGCCCGTCTCGTCTCGGCCACCTCGCGGCGCCGACCGATGAAACTGGTCAGATCGAGAGGCAGGTTGCCGACCTTGCCTCGTACGGCAGCTGCCATCCGCGACCTTCTTTCGGTCCCCTCAGGTCACGGTACGCCCGTCGACTCGCCACCGGCGTCCACCGGCACGAAGAAGCCGGGTGCCTCCGTGGACGGAGAACACCCGGCTTCTCGGCTGACCTACTTTGCCGGACCTACTTACCGCGAATCGCGTCGAACACCTTGGGGTCGACGAGGGTCGAGGTGTCGCCCAGGTCGCGGCCCTCGGCGACGTCGCGCAACAGGCGGCGCATGATCTTGCCGGAGCGGGTCTTGGGTAGTTCGGGCACGACGGTGATCTGCCGCGGCTTGGCGATCGGGGAGATCTCGGTGGAGACCTGCACGCGCAGCTCCGCGATCAGTGCCTCGCCAGTGTTGTCGGCGCCCTCACGGAGGATCACGAACGCGACGATGCCCTGGCCGGTCGTGTCGTCGGCGGCGCCGACGACGGCGGCCTCGGCGATCGACGGGTGCCCGACGAGCGCCGACTCCACCTCGGACGTGGAGATGCGGTGCCCGGAGACGTTCATGACGTCGTCGACGCGGCCGAGCACCCACAGCGCGCCGTCCTCGTCGTACTTGGCGCCGTCGCCGGCGAAGTACCAACCCTCCTGGGCGTACCGCGACCAGTAGGTGTCCTTGTAGCGCTCCATGTCGCCCCAGATGCCGCGCAGCATCGACGGCCACGGCTGGTCGAGGACCAGGTAGCCGCTGCCGCCCGCGCCGAGCTCGTGGGCCTCGTCGTCGACGATCTTCGCGGATATGCCGGGCAGCGGGGCCATCGCGGAACCGGGCTTGGTCGCGGTGATGCCGGGCAGTGGCGAGATCATGATCGCGCCGGTCTCGGTCTGCCACCACGTGTCGACGATCGGGGCGGTCCCGCCGCCGATGACGTCGCGGAACCAGCGCCACGCCTCCGGGTTGATGGGCTCGCCCACCGAGCCGAGCAGCCGGATCGACGACAGGTCGTGCGCGTCGGGGATCTCGCGGCCCCACTTCATGAACGTGCGCACCAGCGTCGGCGCGGTGTAGTAGATGGAGACGCCGTACTTCTCGATGATCTGGAAGTGGCGGTGCTCGTCGGGGGAGTTGGGGGTGCCCTCGTAGACGACCTGCGTGACGCCGTTGCTCAGCGGGCCGTACACGATGTAGCTGTGCCCGGTGACCCAGCCGATGTCGGCGGTGCACCAGTAGACGTCCTGTCCGGCCTTGTGGTCGAACACGTTGTGGTGCGTGTACGACGCCTGCGTCAGGTAGCCACCGGAGGTGTGGATGATGCCCTTCGGCTTACCGGTGGTGCCGGACGTGTAGAGGATGAACAGCGGGTGCTCGGCGTCGAACGGCTGCGCCTCGTGTGTGTCCGACGCCTTCTCGACGGTGTCGTGCCACCACAGGTCCCGGCCGGCGGTGATGTCGACGTCGATGCCGGTTCGCTTGACCACCAACACGTTCTGCACCGATGCCGCGCCGTCGACGGCCTCGTCGACGGCCGGCTTGAGCGGGGCGGCCTGGCCGCGGCGCCACTGCCCGTCGACGGTGACGACGAGCTTGGCGGCGGCATCGTCGATGCGGGAACGCAGCGCGGTCGCGGAGAATCCGGCGAACACGACCGAGTGGGTGAGGCCGAGCCGGGCGCACGCGAGCATCGTCACGATCGCCTCGGGAATCATCGGCATGTAGATCGCGACGCGATCACCGGCGACGAGGCCCAGCTCCGTGAAAGCGTTTGCCGCGCGGCTCACTTCGGCGAGGAGATCGTTGTAGGTGAGGTCGCGGCTGTCGCCGGGCTCGCCCTCGAAGTGGATCGCGACGCGGTCGCCGTTGCCGGCCAACACGTGCCGGTCGACGCAGTTGTATGCGACGTTCAGTTCGCCGCCGACGAACCACTTCGCGACGGGGGCGTCCGACCAGTCGAGGACCTCGGTCCACGGGGTCGACCAGTCCAGGCGCCGGGCCTGGGCGTCCCAGAAGGCGAGCCGGTCGCGGTCCGCCTCGGCCTGCAACTCGGGGCCCGCGTTGGCCGCGGCCGCGAATTCGGCACTGGGCGGGTACACCTCGGGTGCGTCGGTTGCACTGCTCGTCATCTCGGCTTGCCTTCTTTCCGGGTCGAAATCGACGGTTGTCGCACGTGTGAGGGTAGTCACACGTGACCGGGGTCGCACGGTTCCCTCCCGCGGAGCGGTCGCCGTGTGCGCCGATCGGTCGAAATGGTGCGACGGGCGGTCGCGGATCCGGCGCGACGTTGCGATCGGGCCTCGAACGGGTGCCGATCCGGTCGGCGGCCACGGGACGCCGACGAGCAGCGGATGCGCTGTCTATCGTCGCAGGAACCAACCGAGGGGTTCGGGAGGTGAGCGGTGTCCGTTCGGCGGAGCAGGGCGGCTGCGGTGACGTCGACACTTGTCGTGGTGCTGGTGTCGGCGTTGCTCGCGGCGTGCACCGGTCCGGCGGGGCCGAGCGCGCGCACGGTGTACGCGTGGAGCGGCGAACCGCAGAACCCGTTGGTGCCCACCGATACGGGCGAGAACACCGGTGGCCGGGTGCTCGACGCGCTCTTCGCGGGTCTGGTGTCGTACACCGCCGCCGGTGACGTCGAGAACGAGGTGGCGCGGTCGATCGAGACGGTCGACGGCCGGCGCTACACCGTGACGCTCGAGGACGGCTGGACTTTCACCGACGGAACCCCCGTCACGGCGCACTCGTTCGTCGATGCGTGGAACTACGGCGCGCTGTCCACCAATGCGCAACTGCAGTCGTCGTTCTTCGACCCGATCCAGGGCTACGACGAGGTGGCTGTCTCGAACCCGACGGCGACGACGATGTCCGGACTCGAGGTACTCGACGACCGGACGTTCACGATCACGCTGAAACAGCCGGAGGCGGCATTCCCGAAACGCCTCGGGTTCGCCGCCTACTACCCGCTGCCGCAGTCCGCGTACGCCGACATGGTCGCGTTCGGGCAGCACCCGATCGGCAACGGCCCGTACCGGTTCGCGAGCGACGACGCGTGGCAGCACAACGTGCGCATCGACCTGACGGTGAACCCCGACTACCGGGGCCCGCGGGCGGCACGGAACGAGGGGGTCACCTTCGTGATGTACAGCAGCCTCGACACCGCGTACACCGATCTGCTGTCGAACAACCTCGACGTCCTCGACGGCGTCCCGGCCAGTGCGTTGGACACGTTCGAGGAGGATCTGCCCGGCCGCACGGTGAACCAGCCGTCCGCGACGATCGAGACGTTCACCATCCCGGAACGGTTGCCGCACTTCGGCGGTGAGGAGGGTCGGCTGCGTCGGCAGGCGATCTCGCTGGCAATCGATCGCGAGCAGATAACCGAGCGACTGTTCGCGAGCACCCGTACCCCGGCGCGCGACTTCACGAGTCCGGCCGTCCCGGGCTGGACGCCGGATCTGCCGGGATCGGCGAACCTGGACTTCGCCCCCGACCGTGCACGCGCGTTGTGGGCGCAGGCCGACGCCCTCGCGCCGTGGAGTGGGACGTTCGCGATCGCCTACAACTCCGATGGCGGACACCAGGACTGGGTGGACGCGGTCTGCAACAGCATTCGCAACACGCTCGGCATCGACGCCCGGGGTGCGCCGTACCCGACGTTCGCGCAGTTGCGGACCGAGGCCACCGAGCGGACCATCCGGACCGCGTTCCGCTCGGGCTGGCAGGCCGATTATCCGCAGCAGTACGGGTTCCTGGCGCAGAACTACCAGACGGGAGGCAGTTCCAACGACGGCGAGTACTCCAACCCGGAGTTCGACGCGCTGCTGCGGGCGTCGGCCGGGGCGACCGATCCGGTCGAATCGCAGCGGCTGATCGACGGCGCGCAACAGATCCTGCTGCGCGACCTGCCGGCCGTCCCGAACTGGAATCGCAACGCGACCGGTGGCTGGTCCGAGTACGTGACCAACGTCCGGATCGGGTGGGACGGCGTGCCGCTCTACTACCTCGTCGAGAAGGAATAGTCGTGCTGCGCTACACCGGCCGTCGTGTGCTGCAGATGATTCCGGTGTTCATCGGAACCACGTTCCTCATCTACGCGATGGTGTTCCTCCTTCCCGGTGACCCGGTCGCGGCGCTCGCCGGGGACCGGGCGCTCACTCCGGCGGTGACGGAGCAGTTGCGCGCCCGGTACCACCTGGATCAGCCGTTCCTGGTGCAGTACCTGCTGTATCTGAAGGGCCTTCTGACGTTCGACTTCGGCACGTCCTTCTCCGGTCGGCCCGTCGGAGAGGTTCTGGCGCAGGCGTTTCCGATCACGTTGAAGCTCGCGTTCACGGCGATCGTCATCGAGACGGTGCTGGGGATCGGGGCCGGACTGATCGCCGGGCTGCGGCAGGGCGGGGTGTTCGACGGCACCGTCCTGGTCCTGAGCCTGGTGCTCATCGCGATCCCGGTGTTCGTGCTCGGATTCCTGGCGCAGTTCTTCGTCGGGATCCGGTGGGGCCTGGCGCCGCCCACCGTCGGCGCCGACACCAGCCTGTCGCGGTTGCTGCTCCCGGCGTGTGTGCTCGCGGCGGTCTCGTTCGCGTACGTGCTGCGCCTGACACGCACGTCGGTGGCGACGACGCTCTCCGCCGACTTCGTCCGGACCGCGACCGCGAAGGGACTGTCCCGGCCTCGGGTCGTGTGGGTGCATGTGCTGCGCAATTCGCTGATCCCGGTCGTGACGTTCCTGGGCGCGGACCTCGCGGCTCTGATGGGCGGCGCGGTGGTGACCGAGGGCATCTTCAACATCAACGGGGTCGGCGGCACGATCTATCAGGCCGTCATCCGTGGGGAGGCGCCGACAGTCGTCTCGTTCGTCAGTGTCCTCGTCGTGGTCTATCTCGTCGCGAACCTGCTCGTCGATCTGCTGTACGCCGTCCTGGATCCGAGGATCCGCTATGCCTGACGCGCGCGGGATGTGGGGATCGGCGTGGCACCGGTTGCGGCGGCGTCCGATGTTCCTGCTCGCGTGCGTGATCCTGCTCGTCGTGGCCGCGATCGCGCTGTTCCCCGGGGCGTTCACGAGCGTCGACCCGCGCTACTGCAACATCGCCGACAGTCTCGGGCCGCCGCGGTCCGGGCACTGGTTCGGCTTCGACCGTCAGGGCTGCGACGTGTACGCGCGGACCATCTACGGCGCCCGCCCGTCCGTCACCGTCGGGGTGTGCGTGACCGCGGCCGTGCTGGCGATCGGAGTGCTGTTCGGCGCGCTCTCCGGCTACTACGGAGGGTGGGCCGATTCGCTGCTGTCCCGGGTCACCGACATCTTCTTCGGCATTCCGCTGATCCTGGCCGCGATCGTCCTCATGCAGTTGTTCGCCGTCCGGACGATCTGGACGGTGGTCGCGGTCCTCGCCCTGTTCGGCTGGCCACAGATGGCGAGAATTGCTCGTGGAGCGGTCATCTCGGCGAAATCACACGACTACGTCCTCGCGGCGCGAGCCGTGGGCATGTCGAGCCCGTCGATCCTCGTCCGGCACGTGCTGCCCAACGCGCTCGCCCCGATCATCGTGGTGGCGACCATGTCGCTGGGGACGTTCATCGTCGCCGAGGCGACGCTGTCGTTCCTCGGGATCGGGCTGCCGTCCACCACGGTCTCGTGGGGCGGCGACATCAGCACCGCACAGGTCACCTTGCGGCGCGGGTCGGCGATCCTGTTCTATCCGGCCGGGGCGCTCGCGATCACCGTGCTCGGGTTCGTCCTGCTCGGTGACGCCCTGCGCGACGCCCTGGATCCGACGCGGGCGAGACGCCGATGACCGCGCCACTGCTCGCGCTCGAGGGGCTCGAGGTGACCTTCGGGACCGGCGGCTCTGCGGTGCGCGCGGTCCGCGGCGTCGACCTGACGATCGCACGCGGGCAGACCGTCGCAATCGTCGGCGAGTCCGGTTCGGGGAAGTCGACTCTCGCGCACGCGCTGATCGGGCTGCTGCCCGGTGGGGGCCGGGTGACGGGCGGCCGCATCGCGTTCGAGGGGCGCGACCTGACACGCGCGTCGGAGCGGACGTTCGTCGGGATCCGGGGGAGCGGAATCGGTTTCGTGCCGCAGGACCCGGCTACCAACCTCGACCCGGTCTGGAAGATCGGGTTCCAGGTGCGCGAGACCCTGGCGGCCAACGGGATCGCGAAGGGTCGCGCCGCCCACCGGCGGGCGGCCGGACTGCTCGCGGAGGCCGGACTCGACGACGCCGAGGCTCGCGCCGGACGCTACCCGCACGAGTTCTCCGGTGGAATGCGCCAGCGCGTCCTCATCGCGATCGGACTGGCCGCCCGCCCACGGCTGTTGATCGCCGACGAGCCGACGTCCGCGCTGGACGTCACCGTCCAGCAGCGCGTTCTCGATCACCTCGAAGGTCTGACCGACGAGCTGGGGACGGCGCTGCTGCTCATCACGCACGATCTCGGGGTCGCCGCCGAACGGGCCGAACACGTCGTCGTCATGCACGACGGCAGGGTCGTCGAATCCGGTTCGCCGGAGCAGATTCTCACCGCACCGGAACATCCGTACACCCGACGGCTGGTCGCGGCGGCGCCGTCGCTCGGCACCGCCCGTGCCCGGCCGGCTGCGGCCGCGCCGGCCGGGACGCGTCCGCTGCTCATCGTCGACGGTCTCCGAAAGGCTTTCCGCAGCAGACGCACCGAGGTGACCGCCGTCGACGACGTCTCGTTCACCGTGGATCGCGGAACCACCACCGCGATCGTCGGCGAGTCGGGATCGGGCAAGACCACGGTCTCGCGGATGATCCTGGGACTGCTGGCGCCCGACGCCGGCACGGTGCTGTTCGACGGCACCGATCCCGCCGCGCTCGGACGCGGCGAGAAGACGTTCCGCCGCCGGGTCCAGCCGGTGTTCCAGGATCCGTACGGCAGCCTCGACCCGACGTATTCGGTGTTCCGGATCGTCGAGGAGCCGCTGCGGGTGCACCGGATCGGCGACCGCGGCGAGCGCGCGCGGCGGGTGCGTGAACTGCTCGACCGCGTCGCGCTGCCCGCGGATCTGTCGCGTCGGTTCCCGGCCGAGCTGTCCGGCGGGCAGCGGCAGCGGGTGGCGATCGCCCGGGCTCTCGCGCTCGCGCCGGAACTGCTGGTGTGCGACGAGGCGGTGTCGGCCCTCGACGTCGTGGTCCAGGACCAGATCCTGCGACTGCTCGACGACCTGCAGCGCGACCTCGGCCTGACGTACGTGTTCGTCAGCCACGACCTGGCGGTGGTGCGACGGATCGCCGACCGCGTGGTCGTCATGCACGGCGGCCGGGTGGTGGAGGAGGCGGCCGCGGAGGACGTGTTCGAGCACCCCGCCAACGAGTACACCCGACGCCTGCTCGACGCCGTACCGGCCGGGCGCCGACGCCGAAGAGGCGGGTAGCGTCTGACGGCGTGACCGATCCCTTGCAGCCGCTTCTGGACCTCCCGGGCGTCGTCGACGCCGCGGATCGTGCGCGTGATGCACTAGGTGAGGTGCACCGCCACCGAACCAACCGCCGGGACTGGCCGAAGACGGCCACCGAGGCGTCCGTTCGTGCCGCGCGTGCGTCCGCATCCATCGACGGCGGCTCGACCGAGCTGCCGGCGCCGGGGACGGTCGGCGATCCGGTGCTGTCGGGTGCGCTGCGGGTCGCGCAGGCGCTGGACGGGGAGGCGCTCACGATCATCCTGCCGACGTGGCAGCGCGCGCCGCTGCAGGCACTGGCCCGGCTCCACCTGCTCGCGGCGGCCGATCTGGTCGACGATGCCGAAGTCCTGGGACGCCCGCGCACCGACCCTGGAGTCGGTGAGCGACTCGACATGCTGGCGCAGTTGGTGACGGGCGGAACGAACGCGCCGGCACCGGTGCTGGCGGCGGTCGTGCACGGTGAACTGCTCGCCCTGAGGCCGTTCGGAGTGGCCGACGGGATCGTTGCCCGTGCAGCATCCCGACTGGTTGCCACGTCGTCGGGTCTGGACCCGCACAATCTGGGCGTGCCCGAGGTGAGCTGGATGCGTCGCGCCCCCGCGTACCGGGACGGCATCGCAGGATTCGAGTCAGGGACGGCCGAGGGCGTCGGTAGTTGGGTGATCCTGTGCTGCGGCGCCCTGGAAGCCGGTGCCCGCGAGGCGATGTCGATTGCGGATGCCGCCGCAGCAGGCTGACGTCGGGCCGCGGTAGGCGAGTGGCAGGCGAGTCGAGTGCCACCCGCACATGCGAAGCGGGTGGTGCCACCGACCGTGGTCGGCGTCGCCACCCGCTAGCACGGATGCCGGGTTACCAAGCGTGCAAGGTGGGTTGTGTGTCAACGGCCTCGGCGTGGTCTCGGGCGGTGGCGGGTCGTCCCCACAACGGGTGCGGGGTCCTTACCGTCAGTCATCCGAGTCACGCAAGCCCACAACGCTTCTGCCCTTATAGTGGCTTGTGCTCCGCGTGGGTACCTGGTGCCCGTGCTGGGAATTCCGGTCGGGGAATCGGTCCTTCTCTTCCGGATCGATCCTGGCTTTCCGGCCTTCCGTAACTCCTTTGTACCCTGTGCCCCGACCCACTTCAAGTGGCAATTTTCCTTTGTGGCAGATGCGGGTTCAGCGTTTGCGGCGGCGCATCCCGTAGGTGAAGGCGCCGGCGACCGCGGCGCTCGACAGCACGGCGGCGGCAGCGGTGACCGTCGACCGCGACGGGGACTGCAGCCGGGCGCGCAGCGAGACAGGGTTCGAGAAAGACAATACGGGCCAACCATTTTCGGTGGCGGCGCGGCGGAGACCGCGGTCCGGGTTGACCGCGGTGGGGTGGCCGACGGCCTCGAGCATCGGCAGGTCCGTCACGGAATCCGAGTAGGCGTAGCACTGCGAGAGGTCGTAGCCCTCGCGTTCGGCGAGCTCGCGCATCGCCTCGACCTTGCCGTCGCCGTAGCAGTAGAACTCCACGTCGCCGGCGTACCGGCCGTCCTCGACCACCATGCGGGTTGCGCAACTGTGCGACGCGCCGAGCGCGTCGGCGATGGGCGTGACGACCTCCTCGCCGGACGCCGACACGATCACGACGTCGTGGCCGCGCAGCTTGTGGTCGGCGATGAGGTCCGCGGCCTCCGCGTAGACCAGCGGATCGACGATGTCGTGCAGTGTCTCGGCGACGATCGCACGAATCTGTTCGACGTCCCAGCCGGCCGTCATGCTCGTCAGGTGGCTCCGCATCCGCTCCATCTGGTCGTGATCGGCGCCGGAGAGGATGAAGAGGAACTGCGCGTAGCTGCTCTGCAGTACCGACCGCCGCGTGATCAACCCTTGGGCGAAGAACGGCTTGCTGAACGCCAGGGCGCTGGACTTGGCGATGATCGTCTTGTCCAGGTCGAAGAACGCGGCGACGCGTCCGCGTTGGGTGAGGTCGCTCGGGTGGGCGGTCACCTGACCAAGAATAGGGGAGAGACCTCGCCTTCGGCCCGGTACGGGGTACCGGACGATCCCGGCTATCCGGGCGGATTCGGGCGATCGCTGAACTTGCAATTATTCCTGGACCTAGGTGTAGTATTGCTTCTACCTGGACGCGATCCAGGCGTGTTCAGCCCGACCCCCCGGGGCTGAACTCTGACGACCCCCGCCTCCTCCCCCCCTGGCGGGGGTCGTCCCATATCCAGGCCCGGATGTCTCCGGCGCCCTACTGCTCTCGTGGCCACGCTTCCGGCACAGTTCCATGCCGCAAAACTGGTACGAACGTACGACAATTCATCCACAGCCCCCGGACCTGTCCACATTCGGCGGATCGACGGTTCGGGGTGTGCCCGAATGCCGCAGGCTGGCGCCATGACCTCCGAATCCTCCGTCGCTCCCGCGCTCGACTGTCCCGGCGTTCTCGCCGCCGTCGGTGAGCGTGCCGTGATCGAGATTCTGCGCTCCGTCGCCGCAGCGACTGATCAATCGTTTGTCGAGTCGGCCGCGCCGGTCGGCCGGAGTGTGTGGATGTCGGCGGACCTGGTGGTGCTCGACGCCGCAGCGGCGCGTGAGTGCGCCGCGCGGCTGCCGCGCCGCGACCGCGTGGTGGTCGTCTGCTCCGGCGTCCCGGCCATCGCCGACTGGCAGGCCGCGGCGGAGGTGGGTGCCGATCGGGTGCTCGGCATCCCCGACGACGAGGACGTCCTCGTTGCGGTCTTCGCCGACCGGAACACCCGACGAGAAGCGGGTGGCGCGGTCGTGTCCGTCGTCGCGGGCACGGGTGGTGCGGGGGCCTCGACGCTGGCGGCCGCGATCGCCCTCGGCGGTGCGCGGACGCGGAAGACGGAACGTGCGCCGGGGGTGTTGCTGCTCGATGCGGATCCCCTCGGGAGTGGACTCGACCTGCTGCTGGGGGTGGAAGGCGCTCCGGGGCTGCGGTGGTCCGGCCTCGCAGTCGAGGGCGGCCGGGTGCTCGCCGACGCGCTGCACGCCGCCCTGCCCTCGCGGGCCGGGGTCAGCATCCTGGCGTGTGATCGCGGCAGCCGTGCGGGCGGTCTCACTCCCGCGGCGGCGACGGCGGTCGTGGAGGCCGGCCGCCGGGCCGGATGCCTCGTCGTGTGCGACGTCGCCCGGCATCCCGGCGCGGTCGGTGACAGCCTCGTCGACCTCGCCGATCTCGTCGTCGTGGTCGTTCCGGCGACGGTGCGTGGGGGCGTGGCCTCCGGGCGGGTGCTTTCGTGGATCACGCAGCGGAACCCGCACCGGGGCATCGTGGTTCGAGGTCCCGCTCCGGGTGGACTGCGGGGAACGGACCTCGCCGAGAGTCTGGACGCGCCTGTGATCGCGGTGATGCGCCCGGCACCGCGGCTGGACGCGATGCTCGAACGCGGTGGGCTCGATCCGGGTGATCGCTCGCCGCTCGCTGCCGCGGCACGTTCAGTGCTCGACGTGCTCGCGGCGCGTCCCCGCTCCGGGCGGTGGGCGGCATGAGTGTGCTGTTCTCGACCGAGCTGCTCGACCGGGTGCGTGAGCGTCTCGCGGCCGCCGACGGTGATCCGACCCCGGCGACCGTCGCCGCGGCCATCCGATCCGAGTCGGGAGGCGTGCTCGGCGACACGGATCTACTGGCCGCGCTGCGGGTGCTGCAGACCGAACTGACCGGTGCCGGTCCGCTCGACGCCCTGCTCGCCGAGCCGGGCGTCACCGACGTCCTCGTCACCGCCCCCGACGCGGTCTGGGTCGATCGGGGCGCCGGACTCGAACGGACCGACGTGACGTTCGCGGACGAGGCGGCGGTGCGCAGGCTCGCGCAGCGGTTGGCGCTGTCCGCGGGTCGACGGCTGGACGACGCGCAGCCGTGGGTCGACGGCCGGCTCCCGGCGGCCGGAGACGGTGACTCGGGTGTCCGGCTGCATGCCGTGCTCGCCCCGGTCGCGCAGGCCGGAACCTGTCTGTCGCTGCGCGTGCTCCGGCAGGCGACGCAGGGGTTCGACGAACTGGCGGCGTCCGGTGCGCTACCTGGTGATGCGCGTGCACTGCTCGAACGAATCGTGCAGGCGCGCCTCGCTTTTCTGGTGACGGGTGGAACCGGGGCAGGGAAGACGACGATGTTGGCGGCTCTGCTCGGCCGGGTCGATCCGGGTGAGCGCATCGTGTGCGTCGAGGATGCGGCCGAACTCGCCCCGGCCCACCCGCACGTGGTCCGTCTGGTCGCGCGGGTGGCCAACGTCGAGGGCGTCGGCGCGGTGACGGTGCGCGACCTCGTCCGGCAGTCGCTGCGGATGCGCCCCGATCGGATCGTCGTCGGTGAGGTGCGGGGCGCGGAGGTGGTGGACCTGCTGACGGCACTCAATACCGGCCACGACGGGGGCGCGGGCACGGTGCACGCCAACTCGCCGCGTGAGCTCCCCGCCCGACTCGAAGCGCTGGCCGCGCTCGGCGGGCTCGACCGGGCGGCGCTGCACAGCCAGTTGGCGGCCGCGGTCCAGGTGGTGCTGCACGTCGAGCGGGGCGCCGAGGGGCGCCGACGTCTCGCCGAGATCGCGGTGCTCCGCCGCGACGTGGCGGGCACGGTCGAGGTGGCGCCGGCCTGGACGTGGCGCGGGGGAGCGCACCCGGCGGGGAGAACGCTGCACGACATGCTCGTTCGAAGAGGTGCTTCGTGAGCGCCGTCGCCCTGGCGCTCGCCGCGGCACTCCTGGTCGCGCCCCGCCGGGGTGCGCTGGTTCGTCTGCGGTCCGTGCTGCCCCTGAGCAGTGAGGGCGCGCCGTCGCGTCGGTCGCGGTGGCGTCGGCTGTCGCCGTACGACGCCGCCTTCGCGGCGTGTGTGCCGCTCGCGGTCGTGGGGGCGCTCGGCCCGGCGCTCGCAGCGGCGGTCGTCATCGCCACAGCGCGCCGGCGTCACCGGAGGCGCACCGAGGTAGAGCGACGGGACCGTGAGCGCGCGCAGGTGCTGGTCGGGCTCGAGGCCGTGATCGGGGAACTGGGTGTGGGCGCGCATCCTGCGGCGGCATGCGACGTCGCCGCGCAGGAGTGCCGCGGCGATGCGTCGGTGGCGCTGCGTACCGCCGCGGGGCGGGCACGTCTCGGCGGGTCGGCGGCCGGTGGCCTCGAGCTGCCGGGCAGCGTCGTTGCGGACGAACTGTCCCGGTTGGCGGAGGCGTGGGCGGTGGCCGAGACCAGAGGACTGCCGCTCGCCGACCTGCTGCAGGCGGCACGATCGGACCTGCAGGGCCGCAGTAGATTCCGGGCCCGTGCCGACGCGGGATTGGCCGGCGCCCGGGCCACGGCCGCGGTACTCGCGGGCCTGCCGGTCCTCGGGATCGGGTTGGGGCAGCTCATGGGGGCCGCGCCCGTGCGGGTGCTCGCCGGAGGTGGCCTCGGCAGCGCCCTGTTGGTGGCGGGAACCGTGCTGGTCGCGCTCGGCCTGGCGTGGACCGACCGCATCGTCGATCGGGCGGTGCCGTGATGTGGATGCCGGCGCTGATGCTGGCCACGGCGGTGCTGGTCGTCCCCGGAACCGATCGCCTCCGCCGACGGCTGAGGGTCGCGGCCGGGACCACCGATGCGATCGCCGGCGCCGACTCCGACCGTGCCGCGCACGATTCGCCGTCCGGCCCGCCGGATCCGCTCGCCGTTGCTGGCACGTTCGACCTGCTCGCCGCCTGTCTGAAGGCGGGTCTGCCGGTGTCGGATGCCGTCGCCGCGGTAGCGGCGTCGGCGCCGGACCCGCTGGGAGAGTCGCTGCGGCGCACCGCGGACCGGCTCGCGCTGGGTGCAGATCCGGCCACGGCGTGGGACGTCGTGGCGACGGAGCCCGCGACCGAAGCACTGGCTCGGATGGCCCGACGGTCCGCTCGTTCGGGTGCCGCGTTGTCGTCGGCGATGGCCGAACTGGCGACGCAGCAGCGAACCGAGGCCGAGGATCGCGCGATCGCCGCCGTCGAGAAGGCCGGCGTGCTGATCGGCGGGCCGCTGGGTCTGTGCTTCCTGCCCGCGTTCGTGTGCCTGGGCATCGTCCCGGTCGTGATCGGGCTGGCCGGTCGGGTGCTCGAGGGTGGGCTGCTCTGACCGGATCGGAAGGCTCCGGCGTGGACTCGCCGCGTCGGTATCGATGAAGGGGGAAAGCAATGTGGTCGAGGATGTTTCGAGGGATGCAGGCCCGGATCATGATGGCCGCCACCGCCGACGACGGCATGTCGACGGCCGAGTACCCCTTTGAAGTAGATTACACGCATGGTCGCCCAGCACAATCCGAAACGCGCATTGATCGTTGTTCGGCTGTCTCGCATGACCGACGAATCCACGAGCCCAGAGCGTCAGCGTGCGGCGTGCGAACAGCTTTGCGCCGCGCGCGGGTGGGAGGTCGTAGGCGTTGCCGAAGACCTGGACGTAAGCGCAGGTAAGACCTCTCCGTTCGAGCGTCCTGCGCTCTCTCAGTGGATCGGGGACGACGACGCCAACCCCGGTCGGATCGGTGAGTTCGACGTACTTGTGTTCTTCCGGGTGGACCGACTCGTGAGGCGAGTGCGGCATCTCGGGAAGATGATTGCCTGGTCCGAGCAGTACGGGGTCAACCTCGTGTCTGCCACGGAGACGCACTTCGACTTGTCTAGCTCGGTAGGCCGTTTGATCGCCCAACTCGTCGCGTCGTTCGCGGAGATGGAGTTGGAAGCAATCAGCGAGAGGAATACGTCCTCGCACCGGCACAACATCCAGCTTGGGAAGTGGACAGGCGGCGTCCCGCCCTGGGGGCTGCTCCCAGTGGAGACTCCGGACGGCTGGCGACTGGTGCACGACGCCGAAGCCGTCCCGGTCATCCAAGAGGTGGTGGAGCGGGTGCTAACAGGCGAGCCTCTCCGCGCTATCGCCCACGACCTGACCGAGCGCGGCATCCCGACTGCCCGAGATCGGTACAACTCCCACCAGGGCCGAGAGCCTAAGGGCTACGGGTGGCACTCTGCCGGCCTCAAGCGTGCGCTGACCTCCCCGACGTTGCTCGGGTACGTGACCAGGCGCGAGCCGATCACGGACGCGCACGGCCGAGTCCTTCGAGATTCCAAGGACCGTAAGCAATTCGGTCCCGAGGAGATCGTGCGAGGAGGGGACGGCTCGCCAGTGCAGCGGTCGGAGCCGATCCTTACCAAGCCGGTGTTCGACCGGCTGGGCGTCGAGCTGGCCGACCGCGAGAACCGCAAGGAGCCCACCAAGCGGTCCAGCGCCCTGTTGCTACAGGTGGTGTTTTGCGACGTGTGCGGACGGCCCGCTTACCGCCTAAAGGGCGGGAAGGGTCGAGCGTCCCGATACCGGTGCGCCTCTGCCCAGTACAAGGCCACATGTGGGAATCTGACCGTGCCAGAAGCTGACCTGGACGACTTCGTGGAGTCACAGGTCCTCGGACTGATGGGTGAATCCGAGCGGCTGTCTCGGGTATGGGATGCCGGAGAAGACACCGCGGCCGAGCTGGCCGAGGTGGACGAAACTCTGACCGACCTTGTGGGACAACTCGGTTCCGGCCCGTACCGATCTGGGACTCCCCAGCGGGCGACGCTCGATGACCGGATTGCTGCCTTGGCCAAAACCAGGGACGACCTGGTGGCTGTCACGACCCGTCCCGCGGGATGGACCTGGCAGCCGACCGGCGAGACCTTCGCTGAGTGGTGGGAGCGCCAGGGTGTCCAGGAACGGAACGTTTACCTGCGGTCAATGGGCGTCTCGGTCCGGTTCGACAAGCGGGAAGCACTGCAACTCAAGCTGACGCTTGGTGAACTGAACAAGATGGCCTCCGAGGTCAAGCCGACTGCTCGACTCAAGGGTGCGACTGACCTGCAAGCCGCTATGACCACGCACGGGGTCGAGGGAATCGAGATTCAAGACGGAGTCGAGGTGTATTGGATCGGCGGACGGGCGTTCTACGAACAGCCGACCGGCGAGTGGGTCGAGATCCCGACCAGCGAAGCCGGGGAGTAACGGCCGGGCGCCGGTGCCGGCCGAACTGCACGGCAGGACTCGGCACCATCGGAACCGAGCCAAGGCCGAGTGTCGGCACCATCTGACATGGTCACCCCAAGATCCCGGCGTGCAGAGAGATTCCATGAACATCGGTTACGACCAGTACATCCATTCCCCCGAGTGGGAGGCCCGCAAGCTGGCTTACTACGCGAAGCACGGGAGGAAGTGCCAAGGCTGCGGATCGACCGACGACATCCAGCTCCACCACCACACTTACGAGCGTATGGGCCACGAGCGAGACGGAGACATGGTCCCGGTATGCAAGACGTGCCACGACCTGATCCACCGGCACCACAAGCGCAAGCGCGGATCTCTGACGATCGCCACGTTCGAGGTGATCCATCTACTCCAGGGCCGACGAGGACGCAGGCGCCGCAAGCAAGCGAAGAAGCCGCAGCAGCCGAGTAAGCCCGAGTTTGTCCCGAGGAACCGTCGGAACCCGGACGGCACCATGAGTAAGAACTCTGTTGTCGACTGGCGGGAAGAATCCCGCTCGTTAACCCAGCTACGGCCACGCGAGGAAACCTCACCGCGGCAAACTAGTAAGGCCCCTGCATCCTTGGAACCGAGCTAAGGCTTGCAGCGTCTAAGCCAGTATGGACGAACGAGAGCACTTCCTACTCTGGGAGCTGGAGATATACCGCGACCGGTATCGGTCGCAGGATTCACCAGGCGAGTCGTCCGAGTAGCGGACACCATAGTCGGGCTTAGATGAGCTAAGAGCCCGCTAGCGGCGGGTCGGTCCACTTAGGTCGTGAACGGACTGGTCTTAGCGATTGGGAGCGGAAATGTCGGCCACTTAACCGACATTCGCCCGTGACGTCGGACGTTTGTGGTACCAACCCACAATGAAATCCCTAGTTGTTGCCGCAGCTTTGCTGACCCCGCTGGCGGTGCCCGCTGTTGCGAGCGCCCAGGCTCCATCCTCGACCCTGCCGCCGGTAGTGACGCTGACCAGTGACGACTCGTCGATCACCGCGACGATCACGAACCCGAACGGCCCCTATGTCGTCGCCGGGTACACGCGCACCTGCTCGTTGGGAATCGGAATCGCTGGCTCGGTCGAGCCCTTCGAGAACCCCAACTGGCAGACCACTCGGCCGGACCCCACCGATGCCACCATCTACCCGCAGGCGGGTCAGACGGTCACGATCACCCGCGACAACTTGCCGCAGGGCCGCTACAGCCTTTCCGGAACGTGCGGACAGCTGGCTAGCGACGGCGGGTGGCTGTGGCAGTACGGGCAGCTGTCGGACCCGGTGACCTACGAGATTTGGGTGGGGCCGGAACCGAAGCCGGAACCCGCCGGTTCCCTGATGTTCGGATCATAGAAGAACAGCGAATCTGCCCCTCATTTCGATTCTGAGGGGCTTTTTCGTGTGCCCGGGATACGGGGGTACACCTGGCGACGAACGTCCCGTAAGCGGGGACCCCGAACCGGTGGGGGCTTATACACCTGTCGATTTGACATGTCAACAACCATGTGTTTAGCTACAGATAAGGGCAATCTGCCCTGTGACGGTCTGCCGGTGCGTACGCAACAAGTGAAGCGAGCCCGCGCGTCATTCTTAGTCCTTAGCCGAGCTGTACCCGTAGCCCTTACCGGCTCGGACCTGCACGCTGACGATCTTCACCAACTCCAGGCAGGTAGCCCCTGCCCAAACACGCACACCGCACACAAGCGGCGGCTTTGCGCTGCCCACCTAACGAGCTAAGGAACACATGAACGCACTGACAACTGACGGCTACGAGCTGACCCCCGCCGAAGAACGCGCTTACGGGCGGTTCCTGGCGGGGTTCAGGACGTCCTCCGAGGTGCTGGCCGACGCTGCGGCCTCGCGGTGGATCATCCCGGAGTACGTCGCATCGACGGCGACGATGGTCACCGGGGCCTCCGAAGCGGGTAAGACGTCGTTCGTCGCCGCTCTCGTGGCAGCGATCGCACGCCGAGACACCGAGTTTCTGGGGCAGCCGGTGACCCCGATCAACGACGGTCCGGTGGTTGTGTTGACCACGGACCCCGGCGACGAAGTCGAGTGGGCGCATCGTCGGGACGAGCTGGGGATGCCGAACGACCGACTGTTGATCGGATCGTTCGACCCGGCGAACTGGGAGATGTACTGCGACGTCGCCGCCGACGAGAAGGCGTCGTTGCTCGTGTTCGACAACATCACCGGAGGTCTCAGCGGGGCACTGAACGAGACCGACGCCGGCGAGATCACCCGGCCGCTTACGTCAATCATCCGTTCCGGTATTCCGGTGCTGGCCGTCCACCATTCCGCTAAGTCGGGATCGACGGACCCGATGGGGCCGACCGCATACAAGGCGTGGCGGCGTCACGGTGTCCACGTCGAGACGACTGGCGGAGGTTTGTCGGGTCGTCGTCGGCTCCGCCTGCGTGGCAACCAGGGCGTCAACAAGGACGTGACCGTGGAGAGCACCCGCGTGGGAGAGGTTGCCTACGAGTACCGGCTCGAATCCGACGAGCACGCCGCGAAGCCGCACGCCCGCAGTGCGGAGGCGTTGGACCTTAACCTTGAGGCCGCCCAGTTCTACGTTGCCGCGAACCTCGGAGCCCTGAGCAATGTGGAGGCAGCGCAGCGGCTGGCGGAGCAGTTCCCCGGGACCCGTGCCGCGAGCACGTTTCGTAACCATCTCGGTGAGGGCGGGCCGATCAGGACCTTGATCGACAAGTTCACACCGGCCCCGTAGCGGCTGCACGATCCGTACAGCGGTTCAGCGTTTGTGCAGGTCAGAGCTGCACGATCGCTGCACGACCTAGTGCACTTGCGCTGTAAAACCGCAGGTCAGAGGGGCTGCACGCTGCACTGCATCCCCCTATAGGACACTCCGCTTCGCTCCGTGTCCTTACCCCCACGGTAAGGACTGATTGTCGCAGCCTTACGGGCTGCTCCCGTAGGAGACGAAAGCAGGGTCAGCTTAGGGCCGACTCTGGTCAAGGGCACGAGAGGGAGCCCTAGCGGCTCCCGGTCCGTGCAGTCCTAGCAGCCCTGAGGGCTGCCTCCAACCTTAGGGATCTGCCTTAGGCGCAGATCCCCCAAGCCGTTAGCCACCAACGGGTCCGATGGCCGGACCCGGAGTTTGGCGACGCCTGCCCCGGCGCCGTCCACCAACCCCGAAGGAGAAGTCAACATGATGAAATACGACCGTTCCCTGAGCCCCGCCGAACGACTCGAAAGAGCCTTGTTCGGCGACCCCACCCGGCCTGAACGTCCCAAGGCGACTCCGACCAAGGTCGACAAGTGGCGACGCGAGAACCCAAACGCGTTCTACACGTACACGGTCGACGCGACCGGAGGTTGCGTCGTCCAGTTCTGGGGGTACCGGATCTACTACGGCCGGTGCGCCGATTGCACCGGACTCGTCACAACGCGTCGGAACATCGAGCGACACAAGCGGGGAAGTACGCAGACGGGCCGCTGGCCGTCGTTTTGCATCGAGTGCAGCCGTAAGCGCGCAGACAAGCATGACGACGGCGCTGCCGGCCGAATGCGCCGACTCCGCGCCCAGCGGAAAGAGTTTCGAGACGCACAGTTCGCGGCGGCAGGGCTCCCGCCTGTGCGTCAGGGAGTCAAGGCCGGCACTTGGTGACCAGCGCTTGTGTTCCGAACTACTACTCATAGATGTAAGGGGATGGAGCGGGGCAAGCCCTTGGGCCGCTGGGCCTAAGGCTGCTGCTCCCCGGCAACTTCACATCACGGCCCAGGCCAACAGGCCTGGGCCTTTCTTCTGCCCACAACCCCTATCGAGAAGGGAGGAGGCAACACATGTCCACGCATTGCCGCAACGGGCACCGGATCGAGTCCGCTAAGGACCGCTTACGGAACGGCTACTGCCGCGAGTGTCAGCGAGACGACAACCGTAAGTATCGGCTCAAGCAAGCCGCGGCGCTCGCACTGGTCCGCTCGCTGGAAGCACGAGGAATCCACGTCGACATCGACCGTATGGCGCTCGGCACGGACCCGACCGCTACGCCGGAGGCAGTGGCCGAACGACTCGTCTCGGTGTTCGGTCCTGGCGTCGACTGACCTAGAGGCGCCCCAGATCGCTTGTGCGCGATCAGAACAACCCACCTGGCACCCGAGGTGCCCAACCCACAGGAGAACACCATGAACGGTGCCGCAGACGCACTCAAGCGCGGGATTGCACGATCAGTCCACGGCCACCCGGCCGAAGCCGTGACCGACCAGGATCTTGGAATCGTCCTCGCTCGGCTTAGGTCGACCGACGTCCGTAAGGCCGTAATCACAGGCCAGAACGTCCAGACCGATCCTTACGCCGATGAGGACGACTGGGACAAGTTCCTCCGGGTGTTCTCGCCAAAGCAGAAGCCCGAGGACGACGAGACCCCGAAGGACAACCCGCTGCCGCTGAACGGGGCCGGGCTGCTCCGAGCCGCTCTCGGAGGAAACACCGGGACCATCAACGGCCACGCCACCGACTCCGCTGCCGGTCTGATCCGAAGCGTCATCGCAGGGCGCCAGGACTTCGCGGGCTAACCACCCACTCGCACAATCGAACAACCACCACCCCGGACGGCCAACAGTGCCGTCCGTTGTCGTTTCCAGGAGGAACACACACATGATCGACGCCAACGTAACCGTGAACCAGGTCTCCAATTGGGAGGCGGGCCTTAGCGTCAAGCTCCCTAAGCCGCTTTCCGGCTTGCTCGCTACCCGAGACGCGTTGACCCACGTCGAGACCGGACACGAACCAGTGATCGACCTGGACCGTCTGAAGCCTGCCAACGTAGCCGACGAGGTCGAAGCGGTAGCCCGGGAGCTGAGCGTTAAGGAGCACCGATTCGAGGCTAAGCGCCGGATCTTGAACCGGCTCAACCGCCGGATCTTGCACGAGGCCGGGACCGCAGTGCCGGGGATCATCGGCCAGCTCACGCCCGGTTTCGAGGCACAGGCTGCGAAGTACACCGCAGCGGTTGCCAAGCTCCCTCGTGAACTCAACTCGGACTCGATCGTCCGATCCGGTGACCCCGCGATTCTGGCAGCGTTCGGTGAAGCTACGGAGGCAGCAAAGTTCATTGCCAAGGTGGATGCTTGGGCGGGCTCACTCTCTCAGTTCCCCGCCTATGCGGGACACGAGGCAGAGCCCGCCCTCCGGGTGCTCACCCCGGACAGCTACGGACACCTCCGTGCGTTGTTGACTGCACACAACGGTGCGGGGACCGCGGACCCGCTGGTCCGCCAAATCGGCCCCCTGTACTTCGCAGCCGCTCACCGCAGCACTAAGTTCCAGATCAACACCCCGGTAGAGGCCGCGACGCTCCGAGCGAAGCTCGAGGCGTCTAAGCCCGTGACTGCTGTTCAGAAGTTCCACGGGAACGGCCGATTCTGACCATCGCCGATCGGGGACGGGCCACGGCTAAGCCCGTCCCCTTAACCACCCCGGGCTGACCACTGACCGCGGAGTGGGTAGGGCGGGGCTGCTCTGGGTGGCAGCCCGGCATAGGTCCTCGATTGGCCTCGAGTCCGATTAGCTCGCACCGGGATTCGAGCTTAGGTACCCGCTTAGTTCACTGCTTAGGTGCCCGGTGTCCCCGCTTAGGTACCGGGCTTAGGTACCGGGCTTAGGTCCCCCGCTAGGGCGCTGGCACACGTGAGCACGTGGCACTTGGCGTAGGCACCTCGACCAGAAGGTGTCCTTAGCGTCATCACCGCAGTCGACAAGTCAACTAGTCGAGTAGTCGACTAGTGGGTAGCAGGCACACAGCATCGGCCACTCACCCCCAGGGGGCGCACCCCCTGCCCGCGTGCTCCCTACCGGCGCGTAATGCGGATGCGCCTTCCGCTGGGCAAACCATTTCCGGAATTTTTAGATCAACCCCAGTTCAGGGGCTAATTCACTGTGAAGAAAGAGGTGTTTTCGATGGCCCAGACGGCACACAAGCCGAGGATGCCACGCGGGCTCGGAGGCGCAGGCCGGCGGCTCTGGAAGTCCACCCTGGATGAGTTCGAGCTGGATACGGAGCCGCACAAGATCGAGATCCTGACCCAGGCCTGCAAGGTCACCGACAAGATCTCCGAGCTGGACGCAGCCCAGAAGGGCCAGCCGCCGACCACCAGGGGGTCCACGCAACAGCTTGTGATCCATCCGCTGATCTCCGAGGTTCGGTTCCAGCGAGGACTTCTCGCCCAGCTCCTCGGGAAGCTGGGACTACCCGACACCGACGAAGCCCAGGAGGCTAAGGCCGACAAGATCTCCGAGACCCGCCGGAGAGCGGCGCAGGCAGCAAGGTTCACGGTGGTTCAGTGACGATCCGACGCCGGCCCGATGACGGATTCAACCTGGACAGTCTCTTGGACCGACTGCCCAGTCGTTTCTGCCGAATCGTCATCGACCGATCCAAGCCGTTGTGTGGTCTGGATGAATACGCGTCCGGCCTGGATGATTGGGTTCGGGGGACGCTAGGTCTCCCTCAGCGCCACGGCGTCAAGTACCACGGGATGACCCTAGCGATCATGGAAGCGATCGGTATCACGGTCGCAGATTGGTTCCGTTACGCGATGACCGGAACCCCCGCTGCGGCCGATCTGCAGGAGCGCCTGAATGGGTTCACGGGCTACTTGTCGAACAACCCGGCGGAGATGCATCGGGTCGCTATGGGCCACCCCAGGTAGGCATGAGGACCCCTGCTCGGCAGTCGGCCGACCGTGATCTGGTTGCGATGCTAGGGATTGCGCCCATCGGATGGTGATGACCACCTCGGAGTCGTCCTACCGAGTGCTGGACGAACCATTCGGTGAGCCGTGCTCGGCAGCAACACGATCGAAGATTTCCATCCTTGAGGTGAGGAGTTCCTCTTTCATGGTGTCGTCTAGGGTCTGAGCGTCCGATGAGCGTGAGATTGACCGCTGAAGAGTATCGAGAATCTGCTCACGAGTTACCCCTCTGGTGAGGGCTAGACTCATGGCTTGCGCGGTCGCAGCGTCTGCGCGACGCTGACTCCGTTCGGCACGCCACCGCCTAAAGCGGTGCCACACCAACTGGAAATGCACCCCAGCGAGGCGAGCTAGAAGCCAAATGATCTTGCCCATGATGGCGAGGATCATCAGCAATGTGATGGCCGTAAGTGTCGGGGATAGAACTTCAATGATCTTGACGTAGCCGTACAGCTCCGCAGGGAGCCACTTTCGAGTGATTAGCCAGTTGGCAGTTGTGCCAGCCGCGAGCGTCGTGACCATGGCGAAGTACAACTGCAGCAGGAAACGGCTACCGTCCCTCCGGTCCTGTTCATTGACAAGGCGGTCGACGTTCGTGGCCACACGCTTGTCCAGCTTCTCGTATTGCGGCGACGCAGGATTTAGGTTCTTGAGAATCTCAAGATCTCGGACGATGTCAGCGCGCTCGTCCGATCGCGTCTGCCTGGCGATGATCCAGGTAACGAGCGGTCCCACGACCGCCGCGCTAGCCGCAATGAGCGCGACCGTAACCTCAGTTGACATGGGTTCCTAGCGTTTGTGGGAAAGGCAGTGTGCATAGGCATGCGGGCCGACCGGTCAGCCGTGAGTGGGTATTCGTGATCGAGTCGGCGATCAGCACGTCCGGCTTACCTTACTCGTTCACGCGGGTCTTCCAGATCCGTTCTTGAGTGGAAGGTACACCGGCAGCCTCATTGAGTCAGTCGACATGAGTCCAACTCGAGCCGACTCCGTTCGGGGTCAGGCTGCGCCTGAATCGGTATCCGTCGTCGTCTGTGAACTCAATGTCGGGAACCATTTTCTCCGGTTTGTCGCCGTTCAAGAATGCCCCCGTCCGCTGTTGATAGAGCGTCTGTGAACCTTCGTTAAAGATGACCGTGGGGAGGGAGACTGGCTGAGGGGGTTCCTTGAAGAACTCACTGGACTCAGTATCCGGATCGATCGAGACGAATCCGCGCCACACAGGGTCATAGATCGGATGGCCAGATTGGTTCGCAACGACCGCCGTCCACAGCCCGGCCTTCATATCAACCTTCAAGGTGACCCGCTTGGCCCGGCGCAGCGCACGATCGCGCATCTCGTTGCGTTCCTGCCTGTTTGTCTTAAGCAACTGCCGCAGGGTCACGAACGCAGCGAACGCGGCAGCAGCGGAGCCGATTCCACCAACCCAAGTTCCGAGGTCCCCGAGCTGGACGCGCCACCCGGACTTGTCGAGCGCAAGGAGGCATACGACGATGCCCGCAACGCTGAGCGGCGCGACGGCGGCGACGACGGCGAACACCTCATTTTCCTTAGCGGGGCTCTGCATGGGACGAAGATAGCGTGCTATTCGGGATTTCCAGCTGGCAGGATCACTTGCTATGCGCGAACTGCTTGAGGAGACCTTGCTCCTCCAGACGGACTACACACACGACCCGAAGGACCCCGACATGCTGCGCCGCAGCAAGCTGGTCGAGCAAGAGATTCCGGCCTGGATTCGCGCGCAACTTGAAGGCGCCTCGCTTCCTTCGGTGGAGGACTTCCTCGTTCAAGGAAAAGGCCGGGCGGGAAATAACTCCGAGATCCCCTGGTCCCGCGTTTACGACAAGACCAAGAGCCGATCGGCAACCATCGGGTGGTACCTGGTCTATCTGTTCAGCGCAAACGGAGACACCGTCTATCTCTCGCTGATCCAGGGAACATCGGAATGGGACCTGGACAAGGGGGATTTCGTTCCTAGGCCGCCCGAGCAGCTTGCCTTGCGGGTGAAATGGGCCCAGGGCGTGTTGGGGGATGCTGGGCACAACCTGTCACGGCCGGTGGCACTTCAAGCCAAACAGCGGCTCGGCAAGGGGTATGAGAAGGGCAGCGTAGACGCGATTGCATATCCGATCGATGCAATCCCGTCGGAAGATGTCTTGAGAACCGACCTTCTGGAGATGTGCGGGTTGCTGGCAACGATCTACGCCGCAGAAGAAGCGAGCATTTACGTTCCTGGCGACCCACCGCCTGAAGTGGAAGATGCAGTTGTCACAGCTCGACAGTCGGCAGGCAAGGCTCGTACCGATTCTGGGCAGGGAATCAACCTCACTGTTGCAGAGAAGTTGGCGATTGAGCGACACGCAGTTGATGCCGCGACCGAGTACTTCAAGGCTGAGGGGTACACGGTCAAGGACGTCGGCGCCAAGAAGTCGTTCGACTTGGAAGCCAAACGTGGGTTGGAGACGGTCAGCGTCGAAGTGAAGGGGACGACCTCAGCTGGCGCCGAAGTGATTCTCACGATCGCTGAGGTGGAGCATCACCAGTCGGTATATCCCGCAAACGCTTTGGCAGTCGTGCACTCGATTGATCTGGACCGTTCTCAGGACGCACCCAAGGCAAGCGGAGGAACACTGGTCGTGACGCAGCCGTGGTCAATCGAAGAGAGCTCGCTACGAGCGATCTCCTACAGATACAAGACGCCGTAATCGCTGAATCGTGCTGGGCGCCTTACCTGGTGCGGTGCCCCGCGGGGCACCGCACCGGACCGAGCGGAGCGCCCACGGGCGCCGGTGTCGTTAACCCCGCCCCGGAACAACCCACGAACCATGCCCCGATATCGCGTCTCGGCAACACCAGTAGCCCACCCGCTGAGAGCGGGCAGGCTGGCGCTGACCCTCACAGCGTCCGGCCGGAACCATCCGCGAGAGCGCCCGTGCCGGTTCACGGGATTAGGAACACCGGGAGTGTCTGGTTGCGAGGTCGGGACACCCTGTAGACGACCGAGCAGGCCAACGGCCCGCACCCCCGGCCACGGATCTAAGTCCGTGGCTGAGAGAACGGGTCGCTACTTGGTCGGGTACAGCCGTTTGTCGGTGGCGATGGTGTCCAGGAGCACGCCCGGGTTGTCGATGACGAGCACCGTCAGTAGGCGAAACGCGCGGTCGCCGGTCGGGTCATCGCCAAGGTGGGCGGCCAGCGCTTCGAAGACGTCGCTGGTTTTCAGCATGAACGGATGGCCGTTTGGCGCATGCAGTTGCTCGACATGTCCGCACACGCGGCAGGGCGGGTCTTGGCGGTGCTCGGATCGTGTCCGCGCTGCGGATACACTTCTGGAACGGTTCATAACGGCGTACTCCGTTGTGTCCTAGACCCCCGCTCGGTGTTGGTAGCACCTCGGGGGTCGTTTGCATTGGGATGTAAACAAGGGGCAACGGGTACGCCATCGGCACCATCGCGGCCGCGGCGTTCGGCGCGGTGCTGTACACGGTGGTCACCGGCGACTCGATCGTGTCGGCGCTCACCGGGATCATCGACAAGGCGCTCGCCACGTCGGTGTGACCGGACGCCCCGGCCCGCGCGGCGACGCAGGTGCCGTCACGGTGGAGGCGGCCATCGCGATCGCGTCCATCGTGACGGTCGTGGTGCTCTGCATCGGGGCGATCGTGGCCGTGTCCACGCAGGTGCGGTGCATCGACGCGGCCCGCGAGGCCGCCCGACTCGCCGCCCGCGACGACCGCACCAATGCGGCCGTCGCGGCGGGCCGGGTGGCCCCGAACGGGGCGGAGATCGTGATCCGCGACGACGGTGCGTTCGTCGTCGCGACGGTCCGGGCACGGGCGACGTTGTTCCCGCTGGTCGAACTGTCCGCGGAGGCGGTGGCCGTCAAGGAACCCGAGCTGGAGGGCGGATGAGGTCGCGGACGCTGCTGCGGGACGAGTCCGGCGGCGCGACGGTGCTCGCGTGTTTCACGCTGGCCGCGCTCGTCGTGGTCACGGCAGCCCTCGTGCACCTGGGCGGGGTCGTCGTCAGCCGGCACCGGGCGCAGGCCGCGGCCGACCTCGCGGCGCTCGCCGCCGCGTATGCGTTGGACGGTGGTGACGAGTCCGCCTGTGCGGCGGCGTCGTCGATCGCGGATCGGATGCGCGTCGAACTCGCCGGCTGTTCGGTCGACGGCTGGCGGGTCGTCGTGTCGACGACGGCGTCGGCTGGTGTCCTGCCGATCGGTCCGGCCCGGGCCGTCGCCCGCGCCGGGCCGGTCGAATGACCAGTCAGGCCGCGGGGTTCGACGGCCTCACGGCGTCCAGGATTGCGGTCAGCACCCGGACTGCGCCGTCCTTGTCGAGCGGATGGTTGCCGTTGCCGCACTTGGGGGAGTGCACGCACGACGGACACCCGGCGGCGCACTCGCACGCGTCGATCGCGTCCCGCGTCGCGCCGAGCCAGCGGGCGAGTTCGTCGTGGCCGCGGTCGGCGAACCCGGCCCCGCCCGGGTGGCCGTCGTAGACGAACACGGTGGGCAGGCCGGTGTCCGGGTGCAGCGCGGTCGAGACGCCGCCGATGTCGCCGCGGTCGCACGTCGCCACGAGCGGCAGCAGGCCGATCGCGGCGTGCTCGGCGGCGTGTAGCGCGCCCGGGACCCGGTCCGCCCCGATGCCGTGCTCCTCGAGCAGTTCCGGTGTGATCGTGTACATCACGGCGCGGGTGTGCAGGGTCTGTGCGGGCATGTCGAGTTCCACCGAGTCGAGCACTTCACCGGACGACAGTCGGCGCAGGTAGCCCACCACCTGATGGGTCACCTCCACCTGCACCAGCGCGACGCCGACGTCGCCGTACCGCTTGTTCTCGGCGATGTCGGCGATCGCGATGTCGGTCACCTCGCGGGCCGACGTGGTCCAGTCGGGTTCCTCGGGGTGGACGAGGGCGAGGCCCTCGTCGAGGTCGAGATGGTCCACGACGAACGACTCGCCCTGATGGATGTGTACCGCGCCCGGGTGGGCGGTGGCCGGGGCCCGCCCGGCGTCGACGGTGCCCAGCAGCCGGCCGGACTCGCCGTCGACGATCGCGATCTGGGATCCGATGCCGCCCCGGATGTCGAGCGCACTGTGCGGGTCCGATTCGGCCGTGACGAACCATCCGTGTGCGCGACGACGGATCAGACCCCGTGCCGCGAGTTCGGTCAGCACCTCGGTGGCGCCGAACTCGGCCACCTCGGCGTCGGACAGCGGCAGTTCGAGTGCCGCGCACAACAGTTGCGGCCCGAGCACGTACGGGTTGGTGGGGTCGGTGACGGTCGCCTCGACGGGGCGGTCGAGCAGCGCCGACGGATGGTGCACGAGATACGTGTCGAGCGGGTCGTCGCGCGCCACGAGCACCACCAGCGAGCCCTGGCCGCGGCGCCCGGACCGCCCGGCCTGCTGCCAGAACGACGCGACGGTTCCCGGGAAGCCGGCCACCACGACGGCGTCGAGTCCGGCGATGTCCACGCCCAACTCCAGTGCGTTGGTCGTCGCGACCCCGAGTAGCCGGCCGTCGGCGAGGGCGGACTCGAGCTCGCGACGGTCCTCCGCGAGATACCCGGCGCGGTACGCGGCGACGCGGTCGGGCAGGTCCGGGTCGACTTCGGCGAGGGCACGCCGCGCGCCGATCGCGGTGAGTTCCGCGCCGCGCCGGGACCGCACGAACGTCAACGTCCGGGCACCCTCGACCAACAGGTCCGCCATGATGCGCGACGCCTCCGACGCGGCGGCCCGACGGACCGGTGCACCGTTCTCTCCCGTGACCGATGGGAGCAGCGGGGGCTCCCACAGCGCGATCGTGCGGGGTCCGTGCGGTGAACCGTCCTCGGTGACCTGCGCGCACGGCGCGCCGATCAGCCGGGACGCGGCCGCCCCCGGGTCGGCGGTGGTGGCGCTGGCCAGCACGAAGACCGGGTGAGCCCCGTAGCGGGCCGCGACGCGGCGGAGCCGCCGCAGGACCAGCGCGACATTCGATCCGAAGACTCCGCGGTACGAGTGGCACTCGTCGACCACGACGTAGCGGAGGTTGCGCAGCAGGTGTGACCACCGTTGGTGCGATCGCAGGATCCCGAGGTGGAGCATGTCGGGATTGGTGAAGATCCATCGCGAGTTCGCGCGCGCCCACTGCCGGAGCTCGATGGAGGTGTCGCCGTCGAACAGGCTCGGGTGGATCGATCGCAGGTCCGGCTCGGACTCGGTGAGGGCGGCCGTGGCACGTAGTTGGTCGGCGCCGAGCGCCTTGGTCGGCGACAGATACAGCGCGGTGCCGCGGGAGTCGCCGGCGAGCGCGGTCAGAACGGGAAGTTGGTACGCCAGCGACTTGCCCGACGCGGTTCCGGTCGCGACGACGACGTGCTCACCCGCCGCTGCGATGGATGCCGCGGCGGCCTGGTGGCTCCACGGCTGCGGGATACCGGCCGCGCGAAGGGCCCGGACCACGGCCGGGTCCGCCCATTCCGGCCAATCGGCGTAACTGGACACGCGTGGCGGGAGTTCCGCGGTGAAGGTGAGGGGGTGCTCGCCCGCCGGGGTACCCGCCAGTATTCGGTCGAGAAGCATCCTGCCGAATGAGTCGTCGCCGTTTCCGTCGGCTCGACGGGGGTGGGGCGAGGGATTCACGGGGGCCTCTCGGGAAACTCGTCGGTGTTGCGTTCTGGGTGCCTGCTACGCGCTGGACCTGCGGTTTTCATCCTATCGACGGCCTGTCGGAAATATCCGAGAGGGGTGTACCGGAGAGTAGCCGGAGTGGCACTGCGTGCAAGATCAACTATTTGCAGTTTTTGTTCGTCTTTCGACTGTTGCGGGCGGGTCGGACGTGGTTGACTATGACCTGGTCGCAGCTTCTGTGTTCGTTTACACGCCCGCAGGATCGATGTTGCGAGCGCGGTGCTTGTGCGTTCCTGAGGGGGAATCGAGAAAGTACAGCGGTCGGAACCGGCCCGATGGACCGGAAGTGCTGTCCATCGAATCCGGTGTAAGAAAGAGAAGGAAAAGCATGGCACAGGGCACTGTGAAGTGGTTCAACGCGGAAAAGGGCTTCGGCTTCATCGCTCCCGAGGACGGCTCCGCTGACGTCTTCGTCCACTACTCCGAGATTCAGGGCAGCGGTTTCCGCACCCTGGAAGAGAACCAGCGCGTCGAGTTCGAGGTCGGCCAGGGCACCAAGGGCCCGCAGGCCACCGGCGTTCGCGCTATCTGATCCGTTCACCTGCTGAACGTCAGAACTGAACGACAGGCAGATCCGGTCGTTACGGCCACTGTCTGACGTCGTCCCCCGCTACCGACTTCGGTAGCGGGGGTCGACTGCGTTAAAGGGCCTGTTCGGTGGTCCAGATGCGCGAACAACGCAAACAATGCGAATCCGTGGCCTAGTGTCCACTTGTGGCCCAGCTGTCATTCTTCTCCGCCGAATCGGTGCCCCCTGCGGTGACCGACCTCGGTGGACTGCTCGCGGCCCAGGGCCAGGTGGTCGTCTCGAAGGACGGCGCCCGGGTGTCCGTCGTCGTCGACAGTATGTGGCGGGCCGAAGCGATCGCCGTCCTGATGGCCGAGGCGGACCTCGAGCCGGAAATCGGCAGGTCGGACGAGGGGCGGCCGCTGGTCCGGACGGCGCCGGTCCCGCATCTGATCGATCTCGCATCCCGATGGACTCGGGGCGCGGTCAAGTCGGTGCCCGCCGGCTGGATTCCCGGGGCCCGTGAACAACGGGCGTGGGTGCTGGCGGCCGGTCGGGTCGAAGCCGACGGTCAGCGCTATCTGCTCGGTCTGGATCCGCACGCGCCGGACACTCATGTAGTCCTGGCCCAGTCCCTCATGCGTGCCGGCGTTGCGCCGACAATTGTCGGAATCAGGGGATCCGCGCCTGGATTGCGCATTTCCGGGAGAAGACGCCTGATGCACCTGGCGGAGAACATCGGCGAAGCGCCCGACGATCCGGACGCTCGCCGCAACTGGCCGCACATTTGAGCGAACGGACCGGGACGGATCTACGTACTCGGCTTCGCGGTGTGACACCCTGTTACTGACCGGACCCGGTATAACGGGGGCGGAGGCGAGATTCGCATCAGGTGCACACAGCGGCACTGATCGACCAGGAAGGGTGCGGACAACAGGTGGCATCACGGGAGAAGAGCACGGCGGACGGAGCGTCCGGCACGCGCCGCCTCGTCATTGTCGAGTCACCGACGAAGGCCAAGAAGATCGCGCCCTACCTCGGCAAGAATTACGTCGTGGAGGCGTCGGTCGGCCACATTCGTGACCTGCCGCGCGGTGCCGCGGATGTGCCCGCGAAGTACAAGGGCGAGCCGTGGGCCCGTCTCGGTGTGAACGTCGACCACGACTTCGAGCCGCTGTACGTCGTCAGCCCGGAGAAGAAGTCGAAGGTCACCGAGCTCAAGAGCCTCCTCAAGGACGCCGACGAGCTGTACCTCGCCACCGACCCCGACCGCGAGGGCGAGGCCATCGCCTGGCACCTGCTCGAGACCCTCAAGCCCAAGATCCCGGTCCGCCGGATGGTGTTCCACGAGATCACCGAGCCCGCGATCCGCGCGGCCGCCGAGGACACCCGCGATCTCGATACCGACCTGGTCGACGCCCAGGAGACCCGCCGCATCCTCGACCGCCTCTACGGCTACGAGGTCAGCCCCGTGCTGTGGAAGAAGGTCATGCCGAAGCTGTCGGCGGGCCGCGTGCAGTCCGTCGCGACGCGCGTCATCGTGCAGCGCGAGCGTGAGCGCATGGCGTTCCGTTCGGCGGAGTACTGGGACATCTCGGCCACACTCGACGCCGGTGCCGCCGCCAGCCCCCGTGCGTTCGGTGCGCGCCTCGTCTCGGTCGACGGCTCCCGCGTCGCGGCCGGACGCGACTTCGGGCCCGACGGCAAGCTCAAGTCCACCGGTGTCACGGTGATCGACGAGGCGTACGCCCGTCGGCTCGCCGAGGCCCTCGAGGGTGCCGACCTGGTCGTTTCCTCGGCCGAGGACAAGCCGTACACCCGCAAGCCGTACGCACCGTTCATGACGTCGACGCTGCAGCAGGAGGCCGCGCGCAAGCTGCGCTTCTCCTCGGAGCGGACCATGCGTGTCGCGCAGCGTCTGTACGAGAACGGCTACATCACCTACATGCGAACCGACTCGACCACGCTGTCGCAGTCGGCGATCGCCGCGGCCCGTGCCCAGGCCACCGAGTTGTACGGTGCCGAGTACGTGCACGACACCCCGCGCCAGTACACCCGCAAGGTGAAGAACGCGCAGGAGGCGCACGAGGCGATCCGTCCCGCCGGCGACGTCTTCCAGACGCCCGGCCAGCTGCATTCGCGCCTCGAGAACGACGAGTTCCGCCTCTACGAGCTGATCTGGCAGCGCACCGTCGCCTCCCAGATGGCCGACGTCCGCGGCACCACCCTCACGCTGCGGATCACCGGCACCGCCGGCACCGGCGAGGAGTGCACGTTCTCGGCGTCCGGCCGCACCATCACGTTCCCCGGCTTCCTCAAGGCCTACGTCGAGAGCGTCGACGAGGAGGCCGGCGGCCAGTCCGACGACGCGGAGTCGCGTCTGCCGGTGCTGACGCAGGGCCAGGAGGTGACCGCCACCAAGCTCGATCCGGACGGCCACGCCACCAACCCGCCGGCCCGCTACACCGAGGCCAGCCTCATCAAGGCCCTCGAAGAGCTCGGCATCGGTCGCCCGTCGACGTACTCGTCGATCATCAAGACCATCCTCGACCGCGGCTACGTCTACAAGCGCGGCAGCGCGCTCGTTCCGTCGTGGGTGGCGTTCGCGGTGATCGGTCTGCTCGAGACGCACTTCGGCCGACTCGTCGACTTCGACTTCACCGCCGCGATGGAGGACGACCTCGACGAGATCGCCGGCGGCCGCGAGCAGCGGGGCAACTGGTTGTCGAGGTTCTACTTCGGTGACACGGACGCTGCGGACGACTCGATCGCCCGGGCCGGTGGCCTGAAGAAGATGGTCGGCCAGAACCTCGAGGACATCGACGCCCGCGAGATCAACTCGATCCGCCTGTTCGACGACGCCGAGGGTCGCGAGGTCCATGTGCGTGTGGGTCGTTTCGGCCCCTACCTCGAGCGGATGGTCCAGAACCCCGACGATCCCGATGGCGATCCGATCTCGCAGCGCGCCAACCTGCCCGACGATCTGCCGCCGGACGAGCTCACGCCCGAGTACGCGGAGAAGCTGTTCTCGACCCCGCAGGAGGGGCGCAAGCTCGGCGTCGACCCGCTGACCGGCCACGAGATCGTCGCGAAGGAAGGCCGCTTCGGTCCGTACGTGACCGAGATCCTGCCCGAACCGGCACCCGAGCCGGAGCCGGAAATCGTGCCGGTCGAGACGGCGGCCGACGGCACGACCAAGACGAAGGCGCCCGCCAAGAAGGCTCCCGCCAAGAAGGCCGCGAAGAAGGCGGCCGGACCCAAGCCGCGTACCGGGTCGCTGCTCAAGTCGATGGACCTGGAGACCGTGACGTTGGAGGACGCGCTGCGACTGCTGTCGCTGCCGCGCGTCGTCGGCGTCGATCCCGAGTCGAAGGAAGAGATCACCGCGCAGAACGGCCGTTACGGTCCGTATCTCAAGAAGGGCACCGACTCCCGTTCGTTGGAGAACGAGGAGCAGATGTTCACGGTGACCCTCGAGGACGCACTGAAGATCTACGCCGAGCCCAAGCGGCGCGGACGTCAGGCTTCGGCGGCGGCGCCGCTGCGCGAACTCGGCAATGATGCCGCCACCGGCAAGCCGATGGTCATCAAGGACGGGCGGTTCGGCCCGTACGTCACCGACGGCGAGACCAACGCGAGCCTGCGCAAGGGCGACGAGGTCGAGTCCATCACCGACGAGCGTGCCTCCGAACTTCTCGCCGACCGTCGCGCCCGTGGCCCGGTGAAGAAGAAGGCCGCCGCGAAGAAGGCGCCGGCCAAGAAGACTGCGGCTAAGAAGACTGCTGCCAAGAAGGCGCCGGCCAAGAAGGCTGCGGCGAAGAAGTCGTGACCGGTGGCGCCGTCGCCGTCGGCGGGGACAGCTAGGCTCGGCGCGTGGCGGGTGTCTTCGATCGACTGGTCGGCCAGGAGCATGTCGAGGTCGAGTTGACGGCTGCCGCGACCGCGGCGCGCGGCGGCGACGCCGGTTCGCGGATGACGCACTCGTGGTTGTTCACCGGCCCACCCGGGTCGGGTCGTTCGGTTGCGGCCGTGTGCTTTGCCGCGGCACTGCAGTGCACGTCCGACGGCGTCCCCGGCTGCGGCGAGTGTCAGGCCTGCACGACGACGATGGCCGGAACCCACGGAGACGTCCGTCGTGTCGTGCCCGAGGGCCTGAGCATCAGCGTCAGCGAGATGCGCGGCATCGTGCAGACCGCCTCCCGGCGACCCAGTACCGGTCGCTGGCAGGTCGTCGTCGTCGAGGATGCGGACCGACTCACGGAGGGCGCGGCCAATGCGCTGCTCAAGGTGGTCGAGGAACCGCCGGAGCGGACGGTGTTCCTTCTGTGCGCACCGTCGGTGGACCCGCAGGACATCTCGGTGACCCTGCGTTCGCGGTGCCGGCACATTCCGTTGGTGACACCGAGCGTGGACGCGATCGCGCAGGTACTGCGGGAGCGCGACCAGCTCGACGCCGAGACCGCCGACTGGGCCGCATCGATCTGCGGTGGGCATGTCGGACGGGCCCGGCGCCTCGCGCGGGACGAGGACGCCCGGGGCCGACGCAAGCGCGCGCTCGCTCTCGCGAACGCGGCACTTCGGCCCGGCACCGCCTACGCGGCTGCCGAGGAACTGGTGCAGGCCGCGGAACTCGAAGCCAAGGAACTCACGGCCGAGCGCAACGAGCGTGAGACCGAGGAGATGAGGACGGCACTCGGTGCGGGCGGCACCGGCAAGGGAGCGGCCGGCGCCCTGCGCGGATCGGCGGGAGTTCTCAAGGACCTCGAAAAACGACAGAAGTCCCGCGCAACCCGAACGGGGCGCGACTCGCTCGATCGCGCGCTGATGGATCTGGCCGGTCTGTATCGCGATGCACTGGCCTACTCGTTCGGGTCGTCCGCCACGCCGAACCATCCGGACATGGCGGAACACGCTGCAGAGCTCGCGGGTCGCACGTCGAGGGAGGGCCTGCTGCGCTGCATCGAGGCGATCCTGGACTGCCGGGAGGCGCTCGATCAGAACGTCAAGCCGAAGTTCGCGGCCGACGCTCTGGTCGCCCGTCTGGGTGCGGAGTTCAGGTAGAACGAGCCCGATTTGCATTTGGGCCGGGGGGACGGGATAGACTCGCGTGCGCCGAAAGGCACGCTGCCTTAGCTCAGTCGGTAGAGCATTTCACTCGTAATGAAAAGGTCGCGAGTTCGATTCTCGCAGGCAGCTCCGCAAGGGCCCCTCACCTGGGAAACCAGGTGAGGGGCCCTTCTGGTTTCCATGGTCTCCCGGCGGATGTTCGGCGGACGCCGAAGTCTGGCTGTCCCGCGCCGACACGGGGAGGATGGACCGTGTGGCCGGTGGGTCCGGCCCGGCACTCCGGGTAAGGAGGTGGCTCATCGTGTGGATGGAGATCTTCTGGCTCCTTCTTCTCGTCGGAGCGTTGGTCATGTTGATACCGGTCGCGAGGCAGGTGTTCCGTCGATCCGACGACGACCAGCGGCGCGACGATTCGTGACGAGAGGTCTCGACAGCGCTGCGCGTGAGGCGGCATGCTCGGAAGGTGAGTGATTCGCTGAAGGCCCGCGTTCGCGAGAAACTTCTGCGCCAACTCTCCGAGAACGGGGGGCACCCGGTGGAGGAGGTGGAGAGTGACGATCCGCGCCTCGTCGCGATCGATTCCGACCTGGCGGCCCTCGAAGAGGTCTCCGAGGACGATCCCCTCGTGGAAGAGTTGGCGACCAAGTACTGGGTTCCCTGACTCCGGAGCCGGCCCGAGGGGTCCGCGGAACGCATGTTCCGGTGCTATCTGCGGCTTGACCTGGCGATTTGGCATTCTCCGGCGGGTTCGCGTAACTTATTCCAAGTCAGAGCGACACGGACACCGACCCGGACGCGATCTTCACAGGTCAGCGAGGGAAAACGAGGTTGTACGGGGAGCGCCTGATATTCCCGGAAGTTGGTTGGCTC